>NZ_LNYR01000022.1:15631-97292 GCF_001467955.1 Legionella quateirensis
AGCACCTCACTCGACTTCCAGCCACATCCAGGAGATCCCTCGCTTCACTCGGGATGACGGTTTCTTATTCGTCATCCTGAATGCATACGCCATCCTAAATGTACACGTCATCCTAAATTTACACGTCATCCTGAACGCAGTGAAGGATCTCCCTTCAAGTGGCACTGCACTCGACTTCCAGCCACATCCAGGAGATCCCTCGTTTCACTCGGGATGACGGTTTCTTATTCGTCATCCTGAATGCATACGCCATCCTAAATGTACACGTCATCCTAAATGTACACGTCATCCTGAACGCAGTGAAGGATCTCCCTTCAAGTGGCACCGCACTCAACTTCCAGCCACATTCAGGAGATCCCTCGTTTCACTCGGGATGACGGTTTCTTATTCGTCATTCTGAATGCACACGTCATCCTAAATTTACACGTCATCCTGAACGCAGTGAAGGATCTCCCTTCAAGTGGCACCGCACTCGATTTTCAGCCACCACCAGGAGATCCCTCGTTTCACTCGGGATGACGGTTTCATATTCGTCATTCTGAATGCACACGCCATCCTGAATTTACACGTCTTAAAAGAATCATTTTGATGTTATGAGTTTAAACTGAGAAAAAGTGTTCTTTATAATTGCTGTCATTATTAGAAAATACTTTGGACTTTCTTGCCCATACTAAATATCCAGCAATTGCCAAACCGGTATAAATCATCATTAATCCGCAGTGGAAGGGTAGACTTTTATTTAGATACATCACAGCATATAAAGCATCTGTTATAAACCATAAAACCCAGGTTGCGATTATTTTGTGGCACATTAACCATTGTGCTACAAGACTCAGCGAAGTGGTTGCTGCATCAAGAATCGCGACAGTAGAGTGGGTTAGTGTATGTAATATATAATAAATGAAGAGAAAAACTGCTCCAAGCGTGAGTGACAGTAATAGCCATTGGGTCAGGCCAAGAGTTTTTAAAGGATTTTCTATAGCCGTTTCTTCAATTAATGATTGTCTATACCATATTGACCAGCCATAACACATGCTGAGGAAGTAAAAAATTTCCAACATCATGTCGGCATAAATTCCTTTATGCCAATAAAGCCATCCATTCAGGATAGTTGCTAATATCCCCAGAGGCCAGGCTTTATTATTCAGACGAATAAAAAAATAGGTTGATAGCAGGGAGGCTAAAGCACCTAATAAATCAAATAGCATAGAGGGTACCGTGATAAATGCCGAAACATATTCCCAAACGATTATGTTTAGTGCAATTATAAGTGAGAGATCTATACCATAATTTGCATAATATTAACAATCAGAATGAGACAAAATGCTCAAGTTTAAAGGAATCAATTAAATCCAATTATGGGAAATTTAGCCGGGATCTGCTAATCTTAACTCAGACATCGGATTTTTAAGGAGAAAATGATGTATAAGAGGGTATTATTTGCTACGGACTTTGATGAAGTAGGGGTCAGGGCTGCCGAGAAAGCAAAGAAAATTTCAGATGAAAATGGTGCTGATTTGATTCTGGTTCATGTTGTTGAACCTATACCGGCCTATGCATATCCTGGATTTGCAGGTTTTGCTGAAGTCGAGTTATCCATTCGTGAACAAGCTGAGAAAGAACTGGATGAGCTAGCGAATAAATTGGGCGTTGATGCGAAGCACCGATTTATTGAATTTGGTTCTACTAAAAATGAGATATTAAGAGTAGCTAAAGAACATAAAATTGATTTAATCGTAACAGGTAGTCATGGTAAACATGGCTTGTCTTTATTATTAGGGTCTACTGCTAATGCAATACTGCATGGCGCTGAATGTGACGTATTGATTGTCCGGCCTAAAATCGATCATTAATTGAATGAGAACTGCTTGCGATTGCAATTAAATTCAGGGTGTGTTGATAAGCCATTAATTAATACCTACGCTTTGAGATATGCCGAGTGAATCTCAGCATTTTTTAAACCTACCCTATCTGGCTCGATATCCGCTCTCCACCACGCGCAACGTGGGGGAGAGCGGATTTGACTTCCTTAGCCTGTCGGCTAATTGGCAAAGTGCCCGACATTACTATCCTGTTCACAAGACTCATCTCTTTAATGCTCTTAGTTTGCCAGGACTGACTGGATCTGGTGGAGCTACTGACCCCTGACTGAACATTGAATGAGAGCTAAGAAGGGTAGAAGTATCGGTCTCTGATGAAGACGCGGTGAGTAATAGAGCAGAGCCTGAATCGTGGTTGGGTATGGTGGAATCCACGGTAGTTGGAGTGGTTGTCTGTTTCTTTGCTTGCTCTTGTAGCGATTTAAGAAGATGCAAGGATTTAGAACACCTTGCGCGTTTAACCAGATCCAAAATGGTAATGCCATCGCAGTTCTTTACCATTATGGCATCTGCTCTTGCTGTCTCAGGCAGATAATCCAGAAGCCAATTCAGAGATTGGATTTGTCTTGCTGCGGCAACGTGCAGCAAGGTATTGCCATAAAGGCTCTTTACCATCACGGCTTCCGCCCTTGCTGCTTTGGGCAGGCAATCCAGAAGCTTTTTCAGGATTTTAGGGTGTTTTGCTGCGGTTAGATGCAGCACTGAGTTTCCATACTTGTTACATATCATCAATGCCCCAGCTCTTGTCTCCTCAGACAGTCTATTCACAAGCGGTTTCAAAATCGCAGGACGGGTTGTTTCTACCTCGTGCAGCACTGTATTGCCATCTTCGTTAGTTACCATCAAAGCGGCTGCTCTTGCGGCTTTGGGTAGGCAGTCCAGAAGCTGTTTCAGGTATTTGGGGGCATTTTTTGCAATCCGATGCAATGCGGTATTGCCATCAGCATCGGTTGCCATCAAAACTTCCGCCCTTGCCGTTTTAGGTAAATAGTCCAGAAGCAGTCTTATGGTTTTTGGGCTATCTTCCAGGGTATGAAGTACTGTATCCCCTTTGTTGTTTTTCGTCATCAAGACTTCAGCCCTATCCTTCTCGGGCAGCGTTTTCATAAGTAGTTTCAAGATTTTCGAGTCATTTCTGGCCAGGTGCATCACGGTATAGCCAATATAATTCTTTGTTATCAGGGCACTTGCTCTTTCTTCTTTCGGCAGGTAGTTCAGAAGCAGTTTCAAAGTATTGGGATAATCTACGGCAAGGTGCAGCATACTAATGCCACAGTAGTTTTTATCTATCACCACATCAACCCTTTGATGCTCTGGTAATGTCTGCAGAAACCATTGAATAAAAGAAAGGTGTTGGTTCTCGATGGCTTCTTGAAGGGGAGGGAAGCGGCCTTTGTATTTCACCCTATAGTTTGCTCCTTTGTCAATCAGGGCGGCAGCTAATTCTGTATGTCCGAAGGATGCAGCAATATAAAACGGAGTTAAACTTTTGTTGTCGGTAGCATTGGGATCAAAACCCGGATGAGCAACAATTTGACGAACTATGGCTTCGGGCAAATCGGTAGACAGTGCAATAAGTCCTGCGATTTCCGGGCTAAATTCGGGCGTGATATAGCCGGGTGTGATCATCACCGGAAAGGGAGTTTCTCCTTCCGGGGCAGGGGCATTCAGGCGTTCAATCTGAGCAAGCAGTGCTTCGGGCCAGGAGTCTCGTGCAAGCGCATCACCTGCAGAATTCTCCGTCTGATTGCATCGGTTGCGGATGAATTTGAGCAGGATGGGAAGGCACTGTTGAAACAGGAGAGACCAGTTGTCAGCAGGATAACATAGGGCATGAAGCAGGATGCGGTTTATCTGATAGGGCGTTACTTCCAGTACGCCGTCTTCTTCTGTCCTGGCTATCCATTCGGCAAGCATCGCATCCTGTACTCGGATGACAGGATTGCAGTTGTTCCCCTCGGTATTTTCCTTAAAGAACAGGTCACATAGTTTGGTAAAGAGGCTGGCGTAAGTAAAGGCTCTGTCATCACCACTTGCCGCAAACCAGGTTGCCGTATAAATACTGATGAAGTCATGATAGGCGCTGGTTCGCCATACTCCAAAACCGCGCTCAAAGGTGCGCAGGCGTTCTTCCATCGTAGCGGTATCTTCAAGCAATGGAGCAAGAGAAAGGTCAGGGTTATGAAGGCATTGACTATGAAAATGAAGCACATTCACCCAGGCGTCTTTGTTGTCATCCGGCATGTCGCAGACGTCTAGCAGATTTTTATAGTCTTTGTACTGATAAAGCGTATCGTGAAACCTTAAGACTAGGTACAGGATACTGAACGGGTCTTTTTCGTTTGCAGAGTTCACAAGCGACTCCGGACTGAAGTCTGCTCCCTGAAGCCAGACGAGTGTGTCGTCAGCAAGCGATCGCAGACCGGTTGCTGTGATGCTGCCAGAACTTGTGGCCAGAGTCTGGCGTTTGGCATGACTTTCAAGGGCAGCAAGGATGGGGATGAAATTACAGGGGATGGATTGTAACCCTATCTTGCTGCAATACCCGTTGATTTTCTGCATCATCAGCTCATCTGGCACTATCCCTATTGTGCGAAAACGCTCAAGCACGTATTCCCGCGCCGCGTCTGAGCCTCCGGCATTCTTGATGGCATCCCGGACAGTACCCGGCATGGTGCCGTATGCCCAAGGCAAAAACAGGGACTGAAAATGAGCATGAAATGTGGCGCGTTCATCGCCCACCGGGTCACGCCCGTCGGGAAGATGGATTTTCTTTTGCTTTCCAAGCACTTCACGCACCATGAAATCGAACAACCCCTGCATGAGGACATCCTCTGCATTTAAAGGCAGGCGCTTGCCATCATAGCCATCAAGTGCCATGAGCCAGGCATGGCGAATGCCTGTAGCGCAGACGCGCGGTGTGGCTTTCGCCAGCGCATTGTTGATACGGTCAAATTCCTGAAGGCGCAGCAGCCGCTCTTTTTGGGCGGTACTGCGAGGCGGTACTGGCCATCGCCTTTCATCCTTATCAATCAGTGCCGAGAGAACGACTGCATAGACCTCGGGAAGTGGCAGGTACCATTCAGTAGAAATCCGATGCCCGTTGTGCTCCTCAACCAGGGTGACCCGGTCAAGTTCTCTGCTCAAAGTACGTGAACTCAGCGTTTCTGCCAGCCAGGCTTTAGTAAGCGGTTCCAGCTGAGAAGATTTGACTCGTTCTTCATACCTCTTTTTGACATGACTCATCCGCTCTTGTGCTTTGTAATTACCGGTAATTTCAATAGTCATCGTTGAGGTGGGTACAACAACTGATGAAGAGGTTGCAGCAGGAGATGAAGCGGGTTGAGCTGGCGCTTCGATATCAACTTTTTGCAACAGATACCGTGAAGCCAGTCGGATGGCGAGTATGGCCGCTGCATTCGAGGTCACTGTGTTGTGCGTGCTCTGTGCGTCCTGAGCGCTTTTAATGATTGCCTGCGTGAGGTTGCCTGGCATGGGAAATTCCCTAATACTGGATTTGTTGGGTTGAATTGTATCATTATGGCGATATTTTCGTCAAAAGTAACGGGTTGATTGCTCAATTTAAAAACTTGCTGTGGTGTTATTTGGTCATTGAGCGTATCGATGCTCCCCTATTAAAATGTTTTACTAAGCCTACGTTGTATTTTGATATCCCTGAATTATCAGGTATCTGTTGAAATCGAAAATATAATGAATACTCTATTTCTCAATAGGCAATAAAACCAGTATACTATAGTACTTTAATTCGTACGATTTAGTTGATTAATGAAACTGTTGCGTGGTGTTCAACATCTTGCTGAAATTGAAAAGGGCGTAGTCGCTACGATTGGTAATTTTGATGGCATTCATTTAGGCCATCAGAATCTGATTAAATCCTTAAAAGATAAAGCGAATAGCATGAAACTGCCTTTGGTGCTGGTTCTATTTGAACCCCAACCCAGAGAGTATTTTCAACAAGAAGCTGCACCTGCCAGACTTTCCAGTTTAAGGGAAAAATTGGAAATGCTGAAGTCATGTCAAGTGGATTATATTTATTGTATTAAATTTGATCGATCCATGGCTGAAACTACTGCTGTGGATTTTGCGACTCAATATCTTTTTCACGCATTAAAAGTAAAATACCTGCTTGTAGGTGAAGATTTTCGATTTGGCATGAACAGGTCCGGAGATGTGTTCATGCTGAAAGCTTTAGGTGCACAATACTCATGTCAGGTAGAAACCTGTTCTGATTTTTTAATTGAAAATGAAAAGGTCAGTTCAACAAAAATAAGAAATGCATTGCAGCAGGGTGATCTAGGTCTGGCTGCTCGATATTTAGGAAGAACTTATAGCTTATGTGGTAGAGTGATCCGAGGAGATGGTCGCGGACGACAGTGGGGGATTCCTACAGCTAACCTAAGTTTACATCGATTAGCGCTCCCATTAACGGGTGTTTACGTAGTTCAAGTTCGTATGGGTTCTAAATATGTTGAAGGTGTTGCCAATATTGGAAAACGCCCAACAGTAGATGGAACTAAAAACATATTGGAAATACATTTATTGAATTTTAATGATTCAATTTATGGTGAGTTATTGCAAGTGTTTTTCTTGCACAAATTACGTGATGAGGTTAAATTCACAACAGTGGATGCCTTGATTACGCAGATTCAAAATGATATTGCGGCGGCAAAAGCATTTTTTAACTTGAAGTGCAGTAGTAGATTGAGCTGTACATAATACCGTCAAAACTTAACGATTTCGCAGAGTAGGCAGCAATGGCAGAATATAAAGATACATTAAACCTTCCTAATACTTCTTTTCCAATGAAGGCAAGTCTTGCAACAAGAGAACCGCAAATGCTGGCCGATTGGAACGCCAAAGGGGTGTATGAAAAAATTCGTAAAAACCGAAGTGGAAGTAAAAAATTTATTCTGCATGATGGTCCTCCTTATGCAAATGGACATCTTCATTGCGGTCATGCGCTGAATAAAATTCTTAAAGATATTATTATAAAATCCAAATCGTTTAGTGGCTATGATGCTCCTTTTGTACCTGGATGGGATTGTCATGGATTACCTATAGAGCTGAATGTAGAAAAGAAAGTAGGAAAAGCCGGGGTAAAAATTTCACCCAGAGAGTTTCGTGTTAAATGCCGTGAATATGCAGCCAGTCAAATTGATATTCAGCGTGATGAATTTCAACGTTTGGGAGTATTTGGCGATTGGTATAATCCTTATGTGACTATGGATTTTCGCTATGAAGCCAACATAGTCAGGGCGTTGGGATTGATGATTAAAAATGGACATTTGCAACAAGGCTTCAAGCCCGTGCACTGGTGTATTGATTGTAGCTCAGCTCTTGCTGAAGCAGAAGTCGAGTATGAGGAAAAAACCTCTCCTTCAATTGATGTGGCATTTGTTGCTGTTGATTCGGCGGATTTTATTAATAAATTCAACATTACATCAGAAAATAAACCTTTGATTCTTCCTATCTGGACAACCACACCATGGACTCTGCCAGCCAATGAAGCGGTTTGTTTGCATCCCGAGATTGATTATTCGTTAATTGATGCAGGAACTGCTTATTATATAGTAGCTACCGACTTGGTTGAGTCAGTCATGGCGCGTTACGGAGTGAGCGAATACACGATCTGCAGTTCAGTTAAAGGGGCTGTATTTGAATATCTCAAATTAAAGCATCCATTTAATGATCGTCAGGTGCCAGTAGTTCTTGGTGAACATGTTACTACCGATTCTGGAACTGGTTGTGTACATACCGCACCTGCGCACGGCCCAGATGATTACATGGTGGGTAAAGCTTATAATCTGCCTTTATTCAATCCAGTAAAGTCTAATGGTTGCTTTGCTGACGATGTTGAGTTTTTTGCGGGTATTTCTGTATTAAAAGCAAACGATGCTATTCTGGATAAATTATCCGAAAATGGGGCGCTATTAGCCAAAGAATCCATTAGACACAGTTATCCTCATTGCTGGAGACATAAGTCACCGATGATTTTTCTGGCTACTCCTCAGTGGTTTATTTCTATGGATAAATCCAATTTAAGACAAGCAATAATAAGAGAAATTGATAAAGTCAACTGGGTTCCTGACTGGGGGAAAGCGCGCATTAGTAATATGGTTGAAAACAGACCGGACTGGTGTATTTCAAGGCAAAGAGCCTGGGGTACGCCTATGCCATTATTTGTTCATAACACCACACGGGAGCTTCATCCAAATACTTTGGAACTCTTGGAACAAGTAGCCTTAATGATAGAAAAATCAGGAATTGATGTCTGGTTCGAGTTAGACGCGGCTGAATTAATTGGTGATGACGCCAAAAATTACGATAAAATATCCGATACTATGGATGTCTGGCTTGACTCTGGTGTATCTCATTTTAGTGTATTGAAACAAAATAAAGATTTGGATTTTCCTGCAGATGTTTATTTTGAAGGTTCTGATCAACACCGTGGCTGGTTTAATTCGTCACTGACTACTTCAGTGGCCATGAACGGAGTAGCGCCCTATAAGACGGTATTAACCCACGGTTATACAGTTGATGCAGAAGGTAAGAAATTATCAAAATCCAAAGGCAATTATGTAGCACTGGATAAATTAGTGAATCAGCATGGAGCAGACATATTACGTTTGTGGGTTGCTTCTACTGATTATAGAAATGAAGTCAGTATTTCAGATGAAATAATTAAACGTAATGCAGATGCATACCGAAGAATTCGTAATACCAGTCGTTTTTTACTGGCTAATCTGTTTGATTTCGATCCAACTAAGGATTGCGTAGAGCCGCAAGACTTATTGGAATTAGATAAATGGGCATTAAAGCGTTGTCAAATCTTGCAGGATGAAATTGTAGCAGCTTATGAGGCATATCAATTCCATGTAATATATCAGAAAATTCATAATTTCTGCGCAGTAGATATGGGCAGTTTTTACCTGGATCTGATTAAAGATCGGCAATACACTACAGCAAAAGACAGCAAAGCAAGACGTTCCTGTCAAACCGCTATGTATCATATAGTAAAGGCCTTTACTCTTTGGCTTGCGCCTATATTATCATTCACTGCAGAAGAGATTTGGCAATCCATTCCCGGGTACCAGGGCGAGTCTATTTTCATTGAACGCTGGTATGATGCCTGGCCTGCAATTGATGCCGTGAATATGGATGATTGGGAGCAATTGCATCAGATTCGTGATGAAGTAAATAAGTCTTTAGAGGAAACAAGGCAGAAAGGTGCGATTGGTTCCGCATTGGCTGCTGAAGTTAACCTGTATGCAAAACCCGAGGTAGTGCCAAAACTGACTCGTTTGGGAGAAGAGCTGCGTTTCTTGTTAATGACTTCAGGCGCGAATGTTTTGCCGATGAGTAATGCTCCCGCTGGGTTGAACGCAACAGAATATGGAGTAGCGATTGAAGTTACTGCAAGCTCTCATGAGAAGTGTGCGCGTTGTTGGCATAGAAGACCTGATATAGGACAAAATAAGGAGCATCCAGAGCTTTGTTTGCGTTGCGTGGGCAATATCAGTGGTCAAGATGAGGTGAGGCTTTTCATATGAAGAAATGGTATTGGTTTTTACTCAGTATTTTTGTAATTATCTGCGACCAAACAAGTAAATACTGGATTGGTGTTTTATTAACTCCTTATAAACCAATGCCTGTAATGCCAATGCTAAATATAACTTTAGCTTATAACACCGGGGCTGCTTTCAGTTTTTTAAGTGGTGCGGGTGATTGGCACAGATGGTTTTTTGCTGGTTTCAGTCTTCTGGTCAGTATTATTTTAGTGATATGGTTATGGCGAACTCCTGATAATGCACGCATGCAATCTGCAGGAATCAGCCTTATATTAGGAGGCGCGCTAGGTAATCTTATTGACAGAGGATTACATGGCTTTGTCATTGACTTCATAGATGTTTACTATAAATATCACCATTTTGCCACTTTTAATATTGCTGATAGTGCTATATGTATAGGAGCTGCAATTTTAGTTTTGGATTTGTTAATACATAGAGAATAGAGCGTGCTTTCAATTCACCTTAAGTTGTTCTAGGCAAAATGTTTAATGTATCATTTCAAAGAATGATGTTTGATCCCCTCATCCGCCTGTCGGCACCTTCTCCCTCAGCCCGAAGGGAGAAGGCGATTCTAGCGAGATCTCGCAAAACTTTGATGAGACTCATCTGGTACTCTTCTCGAAGCATATTAAACCAGGATCCCTGAGGATAGAGCGCCCAGTTGTTTTTTATCAGGGTTATGAATACCTACAGCAGCAACTGCGGGCAGATTAAGGAAATGTTCTGCTTCTTCCCACTCTATTTCAGCTGGAAATAAATGAAGGTTAGGTAAACATTTATTTAACAGAGTGCAAAAAGCTAAACTTGCTGGAAAAGGACAGACTTGTTGGTAGCCCAGATGTAATGCCGCCATGGCTTCGGAAATAGTTGCCACACCTGGCAGATAGTTCATTGAATACACGTTCGCAGTTTGTGCAATTGCAGGTAAAAAACCAGGGCTTGAGGCAAAATGAACGCCTGCGTTATAACATTGTTCCAGTTGTTGCGTGTTAATTATGCCGCAAGCACCTATTTTGATCGTAGGGCATTGTTTAATAATCTGAGTTAATAACTGCGGATCTGTAGAGTTAATTTCAATCGTTGTAAAACCGGCTTCTTTTATCTGTTCTACTCGCTCAAATAATAAATTATCAACATCCAGTGATACAATAACAGGCTGGTTTACCATTAATTTATCGATGATCATGTTTTATTTCCGCAAGTGCTGCATTATTTTTCAATGTTAGAAGACTTGATTTAAGTTGGCAAGTAAATTGACCATAAAAATGGTTGGAACAACTTATAAAGTGTTTAATTTGGGGATCTGTTCAATTAAATCGTACTAACAGAATAACCCGCTACAAGCCTGGATGCTTGGAGCGGGTTATTGCAATAGATATTACTTAGGACTGGTGCTCAAAGGTGTTGGTGATGAATATTGTTCTTCTTCCTCTTTTGCCACTTCTTGCGTACTTTCCTTTGAGCTTGTTTGTTTCATTTCGTTCTTTTTATCATCATTTAATTGCATCAATTCTGAAGGGTTTTTAAGGTTGGTTACTGATTCTTTTGTTGCATCAACACCAAATCGTTCCATATTTTTAAGCATGGACTGCATGGTCTGGAAGGGAATATTTCCTGTTCTCGGCATATTAACAAACATCATTTGTAAATAGGCATTTGCTGCAGTTTTGTTGTTTGCAGGAGCTAGACTTGCCAGATTAAACAAATCTTCACGTGAGATCTCTTTTGCTTGTTGCAATTCTGCCATACGGTTTTTGTAAAGATCTATAGGTGATGCCTGACTGGATTTTGGAGTAGCAACACTTCCTCCTGACTTAGGTGTAGGTACAGGAGTAGGTACTGGTGATGAAGGGAGTTGCCCCATTGATACAGTGGATTGATTCGTCTGATTCGCTTGATTTGCTTGATTCAGCAAATTGCCACGGACTGCCGTAAGTTGGGAAATCTCGTTATTAATTAATGTTTTTTGAGCCTGGGTTTCTTGTTTCAGTGCTACGACTTCTTGAACCCGTTGACTGTGAAAGTCATTTTCGAGTCCTTTATTATGCTGGATTAATTTTTTGACTGACATCGCATCGGGATTTTGTTTTATAGCTTCGTAGCCTTTACGAGCTGCAGCTTTTGCTTCGGGATCCTCTTTTATTTTTTCCCAATCATCTGTTGATTTTATAAGATGCAGCTGACCATTTTCATCTTTAACCAGTTTTTGATTGGCGTTTAATGTTAACTCTGCTTCTTTAGGTGAACTGACTGTATCTCCATCTGCATTCACATAATATTTCTCGTTTCGATGTACATCAAGCATGTCATTGTAGGCACCAACCTGAGAGGATAGACCCTTCCAAACTTCCCTTAAAGCATAAGCTTCCTCATCTCTATCCATTTCAATTAATTTTTGAATTTCGTCATCTAGTGCAATTGCTTGAGCGTCCAGATCTATTAATTTTTGTTGGATTTCTTCTGGAGATAAATCAGGGTTGTCATCCAGTGACTGTTCAAATATATTCATATTGTAATCGAATATATTATATTTCTCTTCCATAAGAGATTTTTCAGCTTCTAATTGTTCCATTTTTTGATCAAGGACTTTTTCTTTGGCTTCAATTTTCTCTAATGCGGAAGAATAATTGGCCAAGCTAGTATCAACACTTTTAATGGATTTATCAATGGCTGCGCTTTTAGTTTCAGGGACTGGGGTTTTTGCTCGCTCTATAGCTTGTTCATTTTGCTGCATTACTATTTCTTTGATTTTATCTGAAGCGTGTGCTTTCTTATCCAGAAACCATAGAAACAATAGTGCTTGTATCCTGCTCATTAAGAGTCGTTGTTGTTGTTGTTCAAATTGTCGTTCTTCTTCAATTGCTTTTTCCAGAGCGATTTCAGCGCCTATCTCTCCAATAACCGCCTCTCCAGCAGGGGAATGTAGAAATTTCTTTACATCTTCCGGAGTTTTTAATCCAAAACGACCAAGATTTATTGTTGGTCTGTAATCTTCATTGGATGTTGCATCTTTTGCAAAAATAGAGTCAACCCATGCGTCTAATGATTGAGGTGCTTTACCGAATAGATTTTCTGATAGCGGACTGGGTACATTTGATGGACTAGTGCTTAAACCAGCCATGTTAGTTTGTTCAACAATTTTTTTTTCAACTTCAAATGTGTTTGATTGTTTATCAATAGCCATAAATATGATCCTTTTTACACCCAGTTATGTTAATTATACACAAATATGAACAAATAAGCATCAGTTTTCTACGGAATCTGCTTAGTGTCAACGTACTGGCAGCCATTTTTGCCTTGGTATAATGCGGTTTGATAAAGGCAATTGTTCTATCATTCATTTTTGATACTTAATCTTAGGTATAACGTATTGATTTTGCAAATAAATGTGATGAAGCATACATAACAATCATTATGCTTCTTATATATTCATCATGGGTTGTTCCTGATTTTCGTTTTGATTCTTGTGTTCTGATTGACGAAATAAATTGGAGTAAGCCGGCTGAGAATCGGGAATTTCTGCTGGAGTGTTCTGTTGTCCACTGTCGAGCAGATTACGTATTAAACAATGACTTTCTGTATGAGGGACTAATTCTGAACGTCTTGGTTCACTGGAATAGTATTGTTGGTCATTCAGAATTGTATGTAAAAGAATATCTTCCTCATGAAATGCCCAACTGAATAAGTTACTACGGGTGATTTCTATTTGGGATAGAGCATACTGCTTAGCTTCTCCAGCTGTGTTATCCAACCAATTGCATAGCTCCGTAAGAATGGTAGCGCTGATTGAAAATACCATGCCAATTGAGTTATCCCAATAAGTTCCAATCTCACTTAAAACAGTACCTGTTGAATAGGCCAGTATTCGACTGATTGGATTAATAATGGTTAAAGAGATACGTAACCCCAATGAAAATGCATCAAGAAAAGGCAGAATGAGTATATTCTTGATGAGCTGAAGTGGTGGTATAAAAAGTACTCGTAAAGCATTGATACCTATATTAATGATCAGGGTATCGGAACAATGCTTTATTGGAAAGCTGAAGCCATAAAGTCGTGAAAATTGAAATTCGGCAATAAAATTATTTAGGGAAGGTCTTTCTGCAATTTCAATTAGTAACCGTCCTATAGCCCCAATATTTCCGAGAGTTGCGCATAATTTACGTATTATATTGGTTATCCCTCTGAATGGTACATGAATTAACAATGCACTTCCTTCAATTAAGGGAACCGTCAGAATCGCAAGGAAGAAATCAGTAATGGCAGCAGTAAAGTGTTTTCCTGATCGAAGAATTTGGGCGCCGCTCTTTTTCAGGCCATTGATAAATCCGTTGTTATAGCCGTAAAAATACCATTCGACAAAAGGTGCTAAACCTATTTTTGCAAGAGTAATAATGTTTTTACAAATCCATTTACAGGTACCTAATAACCAATCATCTCCGGGATGCATAATCGTATCATACAGTGCAGCTCCGCCTTTACCACCCAGTGCTGCATAATTGGTATAAGGAAAATCGCCCATTTCATTTTGTAATGAAGGGATTGCTTTGGTTAAGCCATAGCCAAGACTAAGCGCTAAAGCAGCTATAATGGCGATTTCACCCGGATCTTCCTTGAGAATTGAAACGGCTTCGACAAAGAATTTATCCAGATTACCAACGGTAATCATCCCTTGCCATAAAGTAACCGAGGCTGAAATAGCTTCGGATATGGTGCCATGGTTCATTAATCGTGCCAGTTTCTGAGTGGGTTCAATTCCTGATATCAGGCCACTTAAATAGAGTTTGGTTAAAACGGATTCCAAGGCTTTGGGAGCGAGTACCGCACCTGCACCATATAAATAAGCAGCCATGGCCAGAGTGCCCACCATGGGATTTCGTTCACTGGTATCAATGAAAAAACTGCCCAGATGCCTCAATACTCCTAAAATTCGGTGCAGAGGATTATCATAGGGGGGTGGGCTGGGCGGATGATTTGCGCGAGCGATAACATAAGGAGAACTGCTGATTTGTTCTTTAATAAATTCTTCCAGGGTTTGGCCATTGGCTAGTAAGCCTTTATTTTCAAGCGCATCGTGGAGAGAGCTTCGTTTTAGAACTGCTGATCGAGGTTTGGTTTCCTGAGGTACGGTTTCCTGTTTTTGCGTATGAGTCGCATGGACATGACCCATAAAATCTTCATGTAAATCATGAATTATAAAATGGCTCAGCCGTTCATAGAAATTTTGGAAGAAGGTTGGAATACGTGAAATAAATCCTTGTATTCTTAAACTGAGACGTTCAGGTAAATAGAGATGACGTTTGCTCACCTGACTTAGAGTATAGAGATCCTGTCCTTCCGGAAGAGGGTAGAACTGTGCGTCTTTTATGAAATAATTCAGAGCCAACAGTTTGTTTTCCAGGCGCAGGATGATTTGATTTTTTTGAGCTACAATCACCCAATTGCCATTGGGGAGTTCGCCAAGGTA
The DNA here is from genome assembly GCF_001467955.1 of Legionella quateirensis. Taxonomy (GTDB): domain Bacteria; phylum Pseudomonadota; class Gammaproteobacteria; order Legionellales; family Legionellaceae; genus Legionella; species Legionella quateirensis. Next base: position 30,568 of record NZ_LNYR01000022.1, read on the forward strand.
CTTTTTTGCTTTTCTGAGCGATTTTGCCTGAATTGGTTCAAATGAACTGTTTGTTAAATGGAATACTAATTCGTTTAAACTGGAATATCCCTGTTGGGGTAGCCCTTTAAGGGTATAGTAAGGCTTTATTTTAGTTATTGTAACTCCATCGGGTCTTTGTTTTATTTTCGTCCTATGGGTTGGTTTTTCTTCTATTGATAAATAATTTAACCAATCCTGGCCATCATTCCATAGGGAGCGTAGAAACATTTCAAATTTTGAGAATCGGTTTGCTGGTACGTCGTTAAGATGAGATGCTGGTATCAAATTATAATGGGTGCAAATGACCCTCAAGGCATCATCAAGATCACGATTATCATGTCCAATATGCAGTTCGCTGTCCCAGATAAAACAAAGAGGTTTTTGTCTGGAGTCGAGGGTTTTGTGGATTTTAGAAAAATCCATTTGATCTTGACGTGAGACCGAAAAAACACGATTGAATTGATGGCGTTGCGCTGCAATGTGTGCGTCATAAAGTAAATAACCTAAAGATCCTTCAGAGATTACTGGATTGTTAGAAACTCTTCGGTTGCCATCTTCGCATGTTTTTATGATAGCCAGAATTGTTCTTCTTAATTGCTCCTGTCCAGTGGAATCACGGGCTTTTATGTGACGTTCCTCTCTGAGCAGAGTGCTTAATGAGCTGATGCATTCATTGACTAATCGCAATTTGGTCTGTTGTTCAGGACTAAGCGATTGTTTATAACTTTCTGAACGAATTCGGTAGCGATGAATTTTACTTATAATATTAGCAACCAGAGAAGAGGGGCGGTCACCTGGAAGCAATTTTAACAGGTCCGTACTATGAGTAAACAGCATCAATTGCACTGTTTTTTTATTATGATTGGCTATGAGTCGAAGTCTGTCTCCATCCTGAAGGAGATACTCCATAGTGTAATTTCCATAAAGTACAGTACCTGCCTCATGACTGAACGCATTGCCAGTTATCGTAGGCATTTCTTTATGGTTGTAGGGTTTTATACGTAATGGAACAATTACTTGTGTATGACCATCCGTAGTCAGGAACTCAGGCATAAAATCCGTATTTTGCACATATCGTATACAGATTAATGGGTTTTGAGGGAAAATAGCAAGTAGAAAAGCTACAATTTTTATTTCCACCTTATATACTTGGATCTACGGTGTTAAAAGCTGGATGTTTTACAGCTCGACTGCTAAAATGATTTAAAAATAAACAGGAACCAATTTGAATGGCTAGTTATTGTGGATATATCGCTTTGGTCGGAAGACCTAATGTAGGCAAATCAACCTTGCTTAATCGTATTTTGCAACAAAAATTAAGTATTACTTCTAAAAAACCACAAACAACGCGTCATAGTATTTTGGGAATTCGCTCCGAGGGCGAGTATCAATTCGTTTATGTCGACACGCCAGGAATTCATCAGGGTAACAAAAAAGCGATGAATCGCCTGATGAATAAAACAGCCATTAGTGTGTTACGAGATGTTGATGTAGTTGCTTTCCTGGTGGATGGAACTCATTGGGAAGAAGAAGATGAGTATGTTCTTGGCTTGATAAAGCAGGCACAGGTTCCTTGTATTCTTGTAATTAATAAAGTAGATAAAATTAGTGAAAAAGATCAGCTGCTGCCCTGGATTGAACACATGAGTCAGCGCCATGATTTTGCCGCAATCATTCCTCTATCGGCTAAAACAGGGGTGCAGGTTGAGGAATTAGAGACCCGTTTAATTCCCTTTTTACCTGAAGGCCCTCATTTATTTCCCGATGATCAATTTACGGATAGATCAATTAAATTTTTATGCGCAGAGTTGTTGCGGGAAAAAATATTTCGCTTCTGCGGTCAGGAGATACCGTATTCGGTTTCTGTGGAAATTGAATCTTATAAAGATGAAGGCAATCTGGTTCGTATCCATGCCTTGATTTGGGTTGAAAAAGACAATCACAAACGCATGGTGATTGGAGATAAGGGTCAAAAATTAAAAGAAATGGCGACGAGCGCCCGTTTGGATATGGAAAAAATGCTTGATAAAAAAGTATTTTTACAATGCTGGTGTAAAGTAAAGTCCGGTTGGGCTGATGACGAGCGTATGCTAAAACAATTGGGCTATGACAACTAAATCTCTGCAGGCATGGGTTATTCATAAACAATGGTCTGGAGATACCAGTGCCAGAGTGAATTTTTTTTCTCGTGAGTCAGGACTGGTTAATTGTCTCTGCAAGGGGGGTAGAACCCCTAAAAAACAATCTTTGTTACAGCCATTCACTCCCTTATGGATTAGTGTTGATGAACGCCATGATCGGTATTATGCCCGTTCTATGGAAAGCATTTCTCCCATGTTACATCTTGAAGGTAATTCTCTTTTTTCCGGTTTATACATTAATGAACTGTTGTATCACGCTTTGCGTCCAATATATCCAGATGCAGAGCTATTTGATGCTTATTTAATGACATTAAATGGATTGGCATCGACAGATAATCGATTGCTGATCGAATCCATTTTACGCCGTTTTGAATGGGCTTTGCTTAACTCTTGCGGTCATTCCTTTTCATGGATTGATGAGGCGCGAACCGGGGATCTGGTTCGCGCCGATCAGTGTTATCAATTTATTGCCGGTGAAGGATTTGTTGCTTCTGATAAAGGTATTCCAGGTGAGCATATTCTTGCTTTGGCGGAAGATAAACTGGATGAAGCATCCTATCTAAAATCAGCGAAGCTTATTATGCGTCAGGCAATAGATCATCTTTTAGGCGGGCGTGAAATTAAGGCAAGGGCTTTATACAGCAGCAGTTAATCAATATTCATATGCAAAGGCGTTAAGTTAAGCCTGAGTAGCCTGTATTAGCAAAGCGTAATACAGGATTGAAGAGGCAACAAGCTCGATTGTTTCCCCGTATTACGCTTTGCTAATACGGGCTACGAAAAGAGTTTATCTATATGAAATAATTCTTAATTTAACGCTATTGCATTCAGATGCTGACCCAAATGGCACTTACTTAAGAGATTTTTAGCTAAATTTTATTCATTTCGAATTACCGCGGCTTGACCACGGTACCCAGAGATCTAGGCACAGAGCGAGATTTCTAGATATCGAGGTCAAGCCCTGAACGATCCTCACTTTTTTATACGTCATCCTCGCGAAGGCGGGGATCCACGCAACAATGTGGCATTGTGCTAAATTTTAGAATGGATCCCCGCCTACGCGAGGATGACGATCTTATAAAAATTGCAAATTAAGATTAATTAATGTGCAATTTTAAAAAGTGAGGAACTCTCAGGGGCAAGCCGCGGTAATTCGAATCTTGGGCAAATCCCTTAAGTAAGTACCATTTGATGCTGACCCCGGACAATTTTGACATGAAGCACATCAATAGCAGTTTGGAACGAAGTCTATTATACTTTCCATTTTAAGTTTTTGTGGTGCAGAATGAATAAAGAGCTATTGTTAGGTGTTAATATCGATCATATTGCAACGTTACGTCAGGCCCGTGGAACACGTTACCCCGATCCAGTTCAGGCAGCTATGGATGCTGAGGAAGCAGGGGCTGATGGCATTACTTTGCATATGAGGGAAGATTTACGACATATTCAGGCTCGGGATGTTCGTTTAATTAAACAGGTATTACAAACCCGAATGAATCTTGAATTAGCAGTTACAGATGCTATGCTGGATTTTGCGGAAGAAATTTCACCAGAACATACTTGTTTAGTTCCGGAAAAACGTGAAGAATTAACTACAGAGGGTGGTCTCGATGTAGTGACTCATCAGAAGGCTGTAGAACATGCGGTTCGACGTTTGGAGCGAATTGGAAGTGAAGTGTCCTTGTTTATCGATCCGGACAAGAAACAAATAAAAGCGGCCGCTGAAATTGGCGCGCCTGTTATCGAGTTGCATACCGGATGTTATGCTGATGCAACTAATGTTGAACAGCAAAGTTATGAACTGGAGCGAATCAAGCGGGCAGCAGAATATGCATCCAGTTTGAATCTTATTGTAAATGCAGGTCATGGGCTTCATTACCATAATGTGAAACCCATTGCCGCAATAAAAGAATTACTTGAACTTAACATTGGTCATGCCATTGTTTCCCGAGCCTTGTTTTGTGGGTTAAAGGAGGCAGTGCGGCACATGCGCCAACTAATGCAAGAAGCGAGACTTTATGTCAATGACTGACGTGATTGTTATCCGAATTACTGGAGACTCTGGTGACGGAGTACAGTTGGTGGGGGAGCAGCTGACCATTAGCGCCGCACTTACAGGGCGTGATGTACGGACACTTCCAGATTTTCCAGCTGAAATCAGAGCACCTGCAGGAACTGTTGCTGGTGTTTCGGGTTTTCAGCTTGCTATGGCCGAACGAGCCATTTTCACAGCCGGCGAATCCCTTGATGTTTTAGTGGCTTTGAATCCAGCGGCCTTGAAAAACTCTCTTCAACACCTTAATCAAGGCGGTTTATTGATTATCAATGAAGACAGTTATACCGATAAGGACTGGCAAAAAGCAGGTATGGACAGGAGCTTCCTGGATCATTGCGCTGAACAATATCAGGTTGTCTCTTTTCCTTTAATTACTCAGACATTGCAAGCAGTAGATTCTATAGCCTTGACAAAACCACAAGCATCAAAAACCAAGAATTTTTATATTTTAGGATTGGTTTTATGGTTGTTCGATTTACCCACTACAACCTGCCAGTCTTTTATCAGTAAGAAATTTAAAGCTAAGCCCGAAGTAGCCAAAGCCAATGAACTGGCGTTATTAGCAGGGTACAATTATGCCATGACTCTTGAGTTGTCCCGTCGTGAATACATGCTGGGCGAAGTCAACCGACACGCTGGGGAGTATCGGCAGATAACCGGAGTTGAGGCTGTTGGTTTAGCTCTCGCTACTCTTGCGACTCACACTAAAACGCCTATGCTGGTATCTGGATATCCCATAACTCCTGCATCGGCTATTTTACATGAGTGTGCCCGACTTTCTGATTATGGCATTCAGTTAATTCAGGCTGAAGATGAAATTGCTGCCCTATGTTGTTGTATCGGTGCCGCATTTGGCGGACGACTGGCATTAAGCTGTACTTCAGGTCCTGGTCTTGATCTGAAAAGTGAAAGTTTGGGACTGGCAGTTGTTACTGAATTACCTTTAGTTTTAATCGACGTACAAAGAGCAGGCGCTTCAACAGGATTGCCAACTAAAACAAGTCAAAGTGATTTACGGCAGGCTTTATATGGTCGTCATGGCGAAGCTCCTTTGCCTGTACTTGCTGCTCAATCACCATCAGATTGTTTTTATACAGTACTTGAAGCCTTTCATATTGCCATCAAGTACATGACCCCGGTCATTGTATTGCTGGATGCTTATCTGGCTAACGCGGCTGAACCCTGGGAAATTCCGGCAGTTGAATCATTAACTCTGCCCACTGTTGAATACAATCGTTTTGCTAAATCATTTCAGCGTGATGAATCCTTAAGCAGAAGTTGGAATATTCCTGGTACTCCCGGATTTATTCATCAACTAGGCGGTTTGGAAAAACAAGGGGATGAAGGACGAGTAAGTTATGATGCGGAAAATCATCAAAAAATGGTGAATTTGCGTATTAATAAAATTAAAGGTATTGCGCGAACCTACTCTAAAACAGTTATTGAAGGGGACGTTTCTGCTTCGATATTAGTAGTCGGTTGGGGGAGTACTTATGGCAGTTTAAAATCAGCGGTAGCTCAATGTTGTGAGCAGGGTATAGCGGTCGCCTATATTCATTTGCGTCATCTTAATCCTTTGCCTGATGATTTTGCAGCACTATTGAAGTCTTTTGATAAAGTATTTGTCGCTGAATTGAATTCGGGTCAATTATGTCAGATTATTAGAGGAGCTTATCTGGTTGATGCTCAATCAATTAATCAGTGTAATGGTCAGCCATTTAGCGTAACCCATTTAGTCAACGCCATTAAAGCGGAAGCCAATTATGAACAACAATTATAAGCGTGAAGACTTTACTAATGCTACAGAAGTTCGTTGGTGTCCGGGCTGCGGTGATTACGCGATTTTGGCAGCGCTGCAAAAAGTGTTGCCGGAACTGGGACTGGCACCTGAACAACACGTATTCGTTTCAGGAATAGGCTGCGCAGGCCGATTACCTTATTACATGAATACCTATGGATTCCATACTATTCATGGCAGGGCAACAGCTGTCGCAACTGGTTTAAAAACCATGCGGGATGATTTAACCGTATGGGTAATTACCGGAGATGGTGATGCTCTGAGTATTGGTGGCAATCATTTGATCCATATTTTAAGACGTAATGTGAATGTGAATATTTTATTATTTAACAATCAAGTATACGGTCTGACCAAAGGGCAGTTTTCACCTACCTCTCAAAAGGGGCAAGTTACGAAAACCTCTCCTCAGGGAGTAACTAATGAGCCTATTAATCCACTGATGATTGCTTTGGCTGCCGGAGCCAGTTTTGTTGCTCGCGCGGTGGATAAAGATCCGGCGCACCTGGGCTCCATTTTGAAAAAAGCATACGAACATCAAGGCTGTTCATTTGTTGAAATTTATCAGGATTGTAATATTTTCAACCATGGGGCCTTTGATGAATTTGCTGTTAAAAGCAACCGGGCAAATAACACCATATTATTGGAAGAGGGCAAGCCATTAGTGTTTGGAGCTGAGAAGGAATATGCTTTAAATTTGAACGATGGGCAATTTGAGCGTGCAGGATCAGATGCGAATGGTCTATACACTCATGATTCAGCTCATTTGATTGATGCGATGCGCCTGGCTCAATTAACCTTTCCAGCTTATCCTGTTCCTTTAGGGGTGTACTATCAAAAAACCAGAGAATTGTTCTCTTTGCCTCAAGAGATTAAAAAATCAATCAATGATTTGCCGGCCTTATACAGGGCTAAGGCAAGCTGGCAACAAAGTTAAGGTTTTTTGAGGACTTAATCCTTATTTATCTCACCATGCACCAATGGATTTTTCATCAATTTACACTATTCATAAATCATATAGATGATCTGTATGTACTTATTGTGAGGGATAACAATGCTTTTAAAGATTTTCAAGAATAAGATTTTTCTTTATTTTGGTGAACATGGGCCTGAGCTTGATTACATTGTCGGAACAACTATTACTGATTTAACCAATTTAAAAAACAGCGCAAGCAGTACGCAGCTATCCCCTGCAACGATTACCAAAATAATTGTAGGGTGGAATTACATCGATGCACTCTTTAATTTTATGTTTGCTACCAGTTTGTTTGCTGATACAACGGATTATCGTTATAGATACAATGTAGTAAAAGGGATACTCAATGTATTTGAAGGAGTTGAATTATTTGTTTTCTCTTATAATCCACCCTTAAATGCGGCATTGAAATTAAAAGGAGGTATTGCACTGGCCGGTACTGCATTTGCAATTGGCATGGTGGCTGATGTGGTGTGCGCCTCCATAGATTTTCAAAAAATTTACCGAGAATCCTATTTTCCAACCTGGCTGGAGGAAAAACTAAAGGCATATAAATATGCTTTGGCTAATGACCTTGATACTAAACAGTTAGTAAAAGAGATACGAACGCGCTGTAAGGCCCATATTAATGGAAATCCAATTGAGGCAAATTTAATTACCAATTTATTTAAAAATCAATTAATAAGTACTACTGAAAATCCACCGTCAATTGAAGAATTAACCCACAAATTAGACTCGGTAAATTCAAAACACATAATCAAAGATCAATGGATGCAGGAGCAGCTGGAAGAGGCATATAAAAGGAACCGAACTTTTTTGGGAGTTAAAATAATCAGTATGGTCGGTATGATTTTATTAGCTGTTGCAGGCTTTTTGGAAAACGCCAATGATAATAAGGATTCCTATCCTACACTCCTGACTTTTGGGTTGGCGCTGACCACTTTTGTTGGATGCTATTATTTTCTGGTTAATGCAGAACGATGCACTAACCAGGTTACTACGCTGTATCATCGATTTTTTCCTGCTAAAAAGAATGATAACAACATAGTAGAGCTTGAGGAGATTCACAGTGAACCTCCGGTTTTAAGTTGATTTTTGGAACAGGTTCTAACGCGCTCATTTAACTTTTATACCTGCGTCGCAACAATCTGCATCGATTTTTTGTTCAACTAACAAACGTTCAAACTCTTTGACGCTATGGGGTGTAGCCCAAAAATGTAATGAATTTCGTTTTTGGGAGCATACTTTATGAATCTCATTGATCCAGTGCGGCACTTTATCATTGGATAACGCTGTTTCTTTTTGCAATTCTTGCTTTATTTTTTCAAACAGGGATGTTTTCCAATGACTGTTTCGTGAAGTTTGACGGCCATTGCGCTGGTGATGAATGTTATTTATCAGAATGTCAATTATTTTAATCAGCTTATCTTGCTCAGGATTGCTGCTGGCAGAATCCTGTTGCAGTTGATCATTACGAACCGATTGGCTATCCAACTGACGGGACATTGATTGGGGATTAATCGTTTGCTCTCTTGTTTGAACGATGTTTGGTTCATCCTGATGTGCAGTCAATTGCTCAATGGGGTGAGGGTTAATCGTCTTGATAACGCCATCCAGAATAGTTGATAATTCCTTATCCTGATTGATGACTGCATACTGCAATAAATACATGAGCGTTGTAACTTTGGGTGGCACAGTATCGCGCAGTTGGTTAATCTGTATACCTGATAAAATAGCGGCATAATGGCAAAATTGACTGATATTACATACCTGACTCAGATAGGATTGAGAATCAGGCTGTCTTGATTTGCCTTGAATAAATCGAAATGTGTATTCAGTATGATCGCCAAGCGATTTCAAGAACAGTTCTATTTGATGTTTAAAAGAGAGCGGATCTTCATCTGTAGCCCCAATAGTATTATTAATGGCATAAATTGTTTTGGTGTTTCTGTCCAATATTAAGAAGTGTTGATGACCACCACCAAGATTACGCAAGTCATTTGTGGATTCGAGTAGTTTTGATACGCCCCGAACGTTAAATGCCACTCGGTTTTTTTCCAATAATTTGAATTTTAAGGATGCTACAATTCGATCAGTATTAATTGAATCCTGAAGAGAGTTTTTAATTGCAGATTCTATATCGGTATTTTCGGTGCTATTCGCGGTTCTTAACCATAAATTCAATCCATTAATCTGATGTAATTCTACAAAATAACCTCCAGAATCTAATGAGTTACCTTCATCATCAGTAGTTATTTTTTTTCTCTCTATTGGATGACGTTTGTTGCGCATACATAGGGAAATTTCCTGATATAATTCCTGGTATTCATCTCTAAAGAGCATGCTTAAATTATTAGCCAGAATTGTATCTTCAAGAAAACGTGCGCAAATTGCCTGTTGTGAGGATAGATTGGAGTGAGTCTTCATTCGCAGGGGTATATCACGAATGAGGGGGATTTCGGGTGTCGTTAGTGGTAGTATCCCCATCTTCTGAAAAAATAATTGATAAGCTTTTACCGTGGGGTTATCCGATGCAGAACCGAAAAAAAAATCCGGAGATAACATTTCAAATTGCTGGTTCGTATCGATAAGATGATCATTGACAGTTAATAGACCATTACCTAATTCATTAATGGTGAGATTGTTCTCTAATAATGCTTCTATCTGGTCAAGATGCTCATAAAAATTAGGCATGTTCGTCATGTTCCTTTAAGTCATTAACTCAATAGACCTCTTGCATAACCAGTATCTTGCTTTACAGATAAAATCTATAGCTTATGCAAGAGTTCTCATGTTGGGTTAAGGAATGGATTTTGAGTATTCATTCATAATTGTTCAATATTATATCATAATGTTTGTGTGGGATCATCCTGTCCTATCCGGGATATTTGAACCAGTGTTTCACGTGTTGATGCCTGTTTTCTTGAATAAAACAATTTAATTTGTGGGCTTTATAATGTTAGAGTCATATATTAGAGGATCTCGAGAGAAGCATGTCTAAATTGATACCCAAGATGCCTGGTGGTGTAATTCCTTTGTATTGCATCCAAGGATTTTCAACGTTCTCATTTGCCGTCCTGTACTCGTCATTAGCACTATATAGTACTAAGCAACTCGGTTTATCCAATGTTCTTTCTAACAGCATTGTGGGTTTATTCATCGCCTTCAATTATATTTTGCAATTAACCGGTGGATTGATTGGCGGACGATTATTAAGTAATAGAGTATTATTTTTTATCACTATTATAATCCAGAGTATCGGTTTATTAGTCCTGGCATTGGCTCAGTCTTCTTTACTCTATCTGGGATTGAGTTTGTTTCTTGTTGGTTGTGGATTAAATACGACCAGTTTTAATAGCATGTTAACGCAACGATTTCAACAAAGTGATGATCGTCGGGAAACCGCTTTCTTTTTTAATTATGCGGCAATGAATCTGGGATTTTGTGCCGGATATTGTGCTAGTGGATTTTTTGATTTTTCCAATCAATATCAGAGATTATTTTATGCCTGCATCATCACCAATACCATTACCCTGTGTTTAATAATAAAATTTTGGTCTGTTCTTAGAGATATAAATACTCCCTTGATGCAGGGAGGAGACTCGCATTATCAGTTATTGAAAAAGAGTATCGGCTTCACGATTACATTGTTTCTAATACCTATGATGTTTTTGTGTTTTCATTCGACGAATTTAAGTAATACCGTAATTGCTGTGCTAAGTATTATGATGCTCTGTGTCATTCTGATCATCGGAATAAAACAAAAATCTCCTGTCGATAAACACAGAATTATGGTTTATCTCATCCTTGCGGTGAGCACTTTGTTTTTTTGGATGATTTATCTGACAGGCCCTATGGGGGTGACTCTTTTTATTAAACATAATGTAGATAAAAGCTTTTTGGGAGTTGAGTTGGCAACTCAATGGATTAGAAACATAAATCCAATAGTTATCATCATTGGTGCGCCCATTATCGCTATCGTTCTGAATAAATTAAATTCTAAAGGTTATTATGTTTCGGTGTCCATGCAGTTTGTCTGTGCATTTGTGCTCCTAGCCGGCTCTTTCTTTTTTCTATCCTGGGGCATTAGTTATGCAAACCCACAGGGCTATTCTCATCTATTTTGGGTTTTAGGTTATATTATCCTGCAAGGAATGGCTGAATTAATGTTAGCGCCCGTAGGTTATGCCATGATAGGGCGTATTGCCCCTCCCCAATTTCAGGGTATTTTAATGGGCACCTGGATGTTGGTCTCTGGAATTGCTGCGTCTTTTTCCCAGTATTTCTCAAATGCTATGGTCACATCAGAAATCACTGATCCCCTGATAACCAACAATGATTTTCACCTGGTATTCAAACAATTAGGTATTTTGTCACTATCAGGAGCGATATTGCTCTATTTCATCTCGAAAAAAATCAGTACCGAACTGATGAAACCCTCTGAAATTGCCACAGCGGTTTGATTATTCAGTGATGGAGTTGTTTAAAAGGGATGTGCATCAATGGGGATGCAGATAAAAAAATCCCGGCTAAAGCCGGGACTCAGGTAGAGGAGACGTTATCAGTCACGACCTGAAAATGCACTAAGCAGGTTAAGCAGGCTAACGAACAGATTGTATATTGACACAAAGAGGCCTACCGTTGCTGAAATATAGTTTGTTTCGCCACTATGAATAATTGCGCTGGTTTGTAACAGAATCAATCCAGATGAAATTAGGACAAAAGCTGCGGAAATTGCTAGCTGCAGAGCGGGTATCTGAATAAATATTCCAGCTACCATTGCCAGTAAAGCAACCATTACGCCCACAAAAAGAAATCCGCCAAGGAAGCTGAAATCTTTTCTGGTTGTTAATGCATAGCCTGACAAAGCGAAGAATATCATACCAGTACCACCTAAAGCTGTGGCAATAAGTTGTGGACCATTAGAAAATCCGGTCATATAGTAATTAAGCAATGGGCCCAGGGTGTATCCCAGAAAGCCGGTAAAAGCAAAAACGCTGACCAGACCCCAAACGCTGTTTCTCAAAGCTTGAGTTAAAAACATTAAACCGTATACGCCAACTATCATAAGCAGCGGATTCATTGGAGCCGCACCACTGGCATAAGACATGTAGGCTGTAAAGGCACTGAATATAAATGTTAAGCTCAGTAACAAGTAGGTATTACGCAATACTTTATTAGTAGCAAGTACAGACTCACTACGTTGAGTAAGGATTGTAACATCGTTTCGGTTCATCTTTAGAACTCCAGTTATTTATATTTAGTCTAGCATATCTATGGTCAAGTTTCCTGTTTTCAAGGGCTTTACTTGAAATTTTCAGGGTAAACCATCCAATTTAGATAAAAGCTGACACGTTATTATTAAGTTGAAAACAGTTTCCTGTCAATTTTGTTTTTTTAGTCCCTTGTGCACTATCGGTTCTATAGTGCTATATACTCAAGATATAGTAAGATGAAGAACAATAAAAATTTAATTCGGGGAATACTATGAAACGGGTTGCTCTGGTACAAATGGTGTCTTCATCCAGTGTGGATGAGAATTTGCAGCATATAGAACAGTTTATGTTGCAGGCTCGGAACGAGCGCGCCGAATTGGTAGTATTGCCTGAAAATTTTGCATTTATGGGGCTAAAAGAAACGGATAAATTGAGCATTGCAGAATCCTATGGTGAAGGACCAATTCAGCAAAAAATCAGTCAATTAGCAAAAAAAACAGGACTATGGGTTGTCGCTGGTACTATTCCAATAAAAGGAAACGGTACAAAAGTCAGAGCAAGTTGCATTGTTTTTGATGATCAAGGTCAGCATGTCGCGCGTTATGATAAAATTCATTTATTTGATGTGCGTGTTTCTGAACAAGAGGCTCATCAAGAGTCGTCAACGATAGAACGTGGACATAACGTGGTCGTAGTTGAAACTCCTGTAGGTAAAATTGGACTGACTGTTTGTTATGATTTGCGATTTCCAGAATTGTATCAACAATTATTGCTTAAAGGCGCAGAACTATTTACTGTGCCATCTGCTTTTACCGCAGTAACAGGGCTTGCGCATTGGGAAGTTCTGCTCAGGGCAAGAGCAATTGAAAATTTATGTTATGTATTAGCCCCTAATCAAGGCGGGCAGCATGAAAATGGACGACACACTTATGGTCATAGCATGGTGATAGAACCTTGGGGTAAAATTCTGTCGCAAAAACAGATTGGTGCTGGCATGATTACAGCCGATATTGATTTGCAGCGATTAGAGCAACTAAGAAGGCATTTTCCCTGTGTAGATCATCATGTTTTAGCTTAATCCTGAATACTAATTTTATAGGTAACGAAATGACACAAGCTCTTGCGATAGCAAAAAAAATGTTACTGGCTCCTGCTTCTTTGGATGAGTCAGGTATCGAAAAGCTATTTAAAACAATGATGAATCGTCATATTGATGATGCTGATTTGTATTTTCAAAGCTGCAGCTATGAATCCTGGTATTTAGAAGATTCTGAGGTAAAAAGCGGCAGTTATTCTTTGGATAAAGGTGTTGGAATACGAGCAGTGAGCGGTGATAAAACAGGCTTTGCCTATTGTGATGATATCTTATTACCTTCCATGCTGCGCGCTGCAGATGCTGCACGTTCCATTGCGCTCACCGGTTCAAAAGTAGTTCAGCCCATTCATGTCAGCAGTTCTCCAGTCAGCCGTTATCAAGGACTTAATCCTATAGAAGGAATGAGCAAACAGGAAAAAATTGCTTTATTGGAAGCCATTGATAAAGAAGCACGAAGCATTGATCCCAGAGTGATTCAGGTGAATGCTTCATTAAGCGGCTGTTATGAGGTCGTTATGGTCGCTGGAATGAATGGTCAAATGATCGCCGATGTTCGACCTTTAGTCAGTGTCAATGTCAGTGTTATTGTTGAAGACAAACAAGGGAGACGTGAGGCAGCACGAACCGGGGGAGGTGGCAGGGTCGCTTATTCCTATTTCACAGAGAAAGAGAATGCATTAAGTTATGCCAGAGAAGCAGTCCGAGAGGCTTTGATTAATTTAGAAGCAAAACCTGCTCCAGCAGGTACTATGCCTGTTGTATTAGGCCCGGGTTGGCCTGGGGTGTTGTTACATGAAGCAGTGGGGCATGGTTTAGAAGGCGATTTTAATCGTAAGGGGCTTTCTGCGTTTTCAGGTCGATTAGGTCAACAGGTTGCTGCTGCAGGAGTAACGGTAGTGGACGATGGAACCTTGGCAGATAGACGTGGCTCGTTAACGATTGATGATGAAGGAACTCCTTCTCAATGTACCACCTTGATTGATAATGGAATCCTGGTGAATTACATGCAGGATAAATTAAATGCAAAATTGATGGGGATGCAATCAACAGGTAACTGTCGTCGCGAGTCTTATGCCCACATTCCCATGCCCAGAATGACGAATACGTATATGTTGGCAGGACAACATGATCCTGAAGAAATAATTCGTTCAGTGCACTATGGATTGTATGCCGTTAACTTTGGGGGTGGACAGGTCGATATTACTTCGGGTCAATTTGTCTTTTCTGCAAGTGAGGCTTATTTAATCGAAAACGGTAAAGTGACTCAACCCGTAAAAGGCGCGACTTTAATTGGTAATGGTCCTGATGTAATGAAAAAAATCAGCATGATAGGTAATGATTTGGCGCTTGATCGAGGGATTGGTGTTTGTGGCAAGGATGGACAATCAGTACCTGTTGGTGTGGGACAGCCAACTCTTAAAATTGATGCTTTGACTGTTGGCGGTACTAATTAATTAACTTTTGGTTTGTTAGAAAAAAAGCTGAATGCGGGGGGCATTGGGGCAGGCCTTAGCTTTTGCTGCTGTGATGTACTAAGAGCAAAAAGCCAGGCCTTCCCATAATGTAAGTTACAAGATAACCTGATAATTTTATCTTATCGTGCACGATCGATGATCAGCAGGTAACATGATGTTATTGTCTTTTAGTAACGCTTTATATTCATTAACACTATGGGGTAGCGCCCAGAAATGTAACGAGTTACGTTTTATTTTGCACACATCCATGATCTTGCCAACACACTCATTTTGAATTTTACCTGATTCATCATCGTTTCTAAGTGTTTTCAGTATGGATTTTAAATCAGTTACTTTTTTATGATCTGTACTTGAAGTATATCGTCCTCCAGCTCCTTCACTAATATTTTTGATTAGGATTGAAACGATATTGATTAATTTTGTTTTAACATCTTCTGATATTGGGTTTATCGAACTTTCACGTGATGTTTCTTCTGATGCTTTTTCAAGAGGTTTTTCAAAGCGACTTGTGACCGAGTTATCGATCTCATGTTCTTTATTCAGATCCTGGAGCTCGATTTCATTGGCACCTTGTTTTTTTAATTGAGGCTGAGATAGCTCTTCAATTTGATTCGGTTGAACTATTGCTTCCGCACGCTCTATTGCTTGTATTCGTTCATGTGCACTTCGTTCAATTATATCTTTTTTGTTTTTAATGGTTTTTATTAATAAATCATTACTTGTGCTTAGCGCATCACTTTTATCTTCATCAGGATTTACGGATTTGGGGTAATTGATGTGAAGCAGGTGAGCGATCTCATCCAATCGCGCTTGAACTTCAGGATCATTTGACGTCGGTAGAAGATCATGAGCTTGTTTGCCATCTTTTCGTTGTAAAGTAAGATCTGCTCCTGCGTTAATCAATGCCTTGATGATCTTGGTGGTGTCATCTGTATCACTTTTCATTACCGCAAGCATTAGGGCAGAGTTGCCATTTGACATTTGTAAATTAACGGATGCATTTTTAGCAATAAGCAATTGAACCGCATCGTAATCATTGGCAAGAATTGCCTTCATTAAAAAGGTGTTTCTGTCTGTACCAATTCGCTCATCAAATTGATTTATATCAAGCCCTGCTATGATGTACCTATTAAGAATTTGTTCAGTAATTGACATTTTAGGTTGTACTTTAGCAGGCCTCCATGGAAACGGATTACTGGATTGTGGATTAAAATATATATAAATTGAGTCTAAATTCGGTTTAATTCCTTTTTGATGTATTACCTTGAAGTCCTTTTCATTGAGGATATTGTCAGTACATAGGGCACGACGAACTAATTGTTCCAGATAGTTCCTATCCGTTATTTGTCTGAGATATTCCTGCACAGCATCTCGATTAGTATTTTTCACTGCTTCTTCACACAATTCTTTTAATTTGGCCTGGTTTAATTGTTGAAATGATTTCGGATTATTATTTTTTGATAACTGCTCGATTGCGGTTATTATCGCCGCGTGATTCCATGAAATTTTGCTTGCTTTGGATAATAACGCGTCCAAAACTTTGACATGATCATCGTTTGTTGTTTTTGTTACTATCAAAGCGATTATGTCTTCTGGTGATTTAAGTTTATAGCTGTATTCTTCAATGAGAAATAATGCGATGTGAATCTGTTTGTGTTCGATAGCTGTTCTTAACGCCGCTTCAACTGCTTCATGAGACCGGCCAGCTCCTCGTAATAACAAGGTGATATCAAAAACAGATTTTTGGTTTTTGATCGCATCCACAAGTTCTTTTGTACTAATTGGTTTGGCACCTTTTTGGAGCAGAAAATCAATTAAATCAGGGTTGGAATGTTGATAGATTGCTGCCTGAAGAGGAGTAAAACCTTTCGCATTTCTTTCTTCAAGAGCGGCACCATTGCTAATCAGCCGATCTAAAATATGGAATGTGAGTTTATGAGCATTCTCCAGGTAGTTGAATAGGCTTGGTCTTATCGGCTCGGCGAATTGGGTTGTAGTGAAACCTAGATTATGTGTTTGTATATGAGCAGTTAATTGTTCAATCAGGCTTTTTTCAGGAGCAAGAGTGCCATCAACGGCTGCTGATATTAATTTTTTAATTTCGATTAATTGTTTATTGAATTCAATCACTTCTGAATTTGTGAATTGGAAGTTAGGGACAATGGTTGCGCAATAATAAGAAGCATATGCAAAGGGGATTATATTATTTGCATTTGTTGAATACCGTCCAACAGATAAATCGATAGTATTTATTATTCCATTAGGCATCTTTTCAAACAGGATGATTGCAGCACTCCCTTTTCCGCCAGGACACACTGCTAACAGATTTTTATTTTGATTAAACAGAACACCGTAGAACTCTCTGCCATGTCCATTAGGTTCAATTACAGTGCCCAATTTTCCTTCAGGAACAGTTGAGTGTTCAGTGGTATACAGTCTCAGATAGTCTTGAATCAGTGCTAATGAACTATGTGGATAGTCGCAAAATGGTTTATCGTATCCTGTTGTTACTGATTTCATCGCATCTCTATAAGGATTTGGTTCGTCAGGATTTATTGCGGATAATTTTGTTTTGAATTGATCGGTATTGAGTATCTCCCATGATTCCTCCGTTAATGGATAATGTCTTATAGGGGATTGTTCTGCTGGATGACTGGTGGCTGCAACGCGCGTATTCGTCTTATTATTATCTTTAGTCATTAAAGATGTATCGTGTTTCATGATGTCACTCCTAATGTACATAAACTGATGATTTAGCTTTTCTAAGTTTCATTTTGGCATTTGGAGATTAATTGAACATTAATTTTGCTGAGTGTTTATTCATGATTGCTATGAGTAATCTTAATGCCCTTGCAACACTGTAGTTATAATTCCTGTTAGGGATATGGGCAGATTAATAAAGCGGATTAGTTGAAGAGAATATTAGGAAGTTTAACTTGTAACTCGTTCTCTACTATTATATTAACTAAACACTGATTTCTAAAAAGGTGTCTCCTTGATGACGAAACGACTTAAAATTGGTTTGGCCTTGGGTAGTGGGTCCGCTCGTGGTTGGTCTCACATCGGGGTGATCAAGGCATTAACGCAACTGGGTGTTTGTATTGATTGTGTTGCCGGTTGTTCCATTGGTTCATTGGTAGGGGCTATCTATGCCTGTGGAACACTTGATGCATTTGAGCAGTGGGTGTTAAAACTTGACAGAAGAAAAATGAGCAAACTTATTGATTTGAATTTCACGGGAGGAGGTCTGATCTCGGGCAGTAGATTAATGAATTTTTTTAAAGAATTTGGCCTGGAAAATAACATTGAGGATCTTAAAATTCCATTTTGCGCAGTGGCTACTGATCTGAATACGGGTCGCGAAATTTGGTTGAACAAAGGGTCATTGGTCCCCGCGATTCGATCTTCAATATCATTACCTGGTTTATTTACACCTTTAGGTCATGAAGATCGTTGGCTGGTAGACGGTGGATTGGTTAATCCCGTTCCTATTTCTTTATGTCGAGCTATGGGTGCAGAAGTAGTCATTGCAGTAAATCTTAATCACGAATTATTACGCATAGCTCCTAGTCCAATTGAACAATCGGGATTATTTTCTTCTTTTAGTCTTCGCTTTGATAAATTATTAAAACGAATTTTTGGGTATAGTGAAGGACCAGGTTATTACGATGTATTAACAAAAAGTATTAAAATAATGCAAGATCGAATCACTCGTGCCAGGGCTGTCGGTGATCCTGCTGATTTAACCCTTATTCCTCAGTTGTCTCAGATTGCTTTACATGATTTTCATCGAGCCGAAGAAGCAATAAAAGAAGGGGAGGCCTGTGTATTTAGAGAGAAAACTAATATTTTACAATTAGTTGGTCTAGACTAGTATTATAGTAATTTAATAGAACCAATCGCTTAAGGATAAGTCATGCAAAATGAAACTACCACTAATTCATTGTTTCAGTTGCTTTTAAAAAATGAAAAAGAATCAGCTGATCGAGTCTATTTAAGACAGCCTAAAAATGGAGTATGGCATGAATACACCTGGGCAGAAGTCATGCTTCAAGCCCGTAAAGTAGCTGGATTTTTGCATCAATTAAAAATTAAAAAGGGAAGTCATATTTCCATTATTTCTAAAAATTGTGCTGAATGGTTTATTACAGATTTTGGTATTCATCTAGCCGGTATGGTAAATGTTCCGTTATTTTCAAATCAGAATGCAGAAAGTGCTCGTTTTGTATTGGAACATGCGGATGTGAAACTGGTATTTATAGGCAAGTTGGATGATCACCAGCTCGTTCGTCAATTCATCCCTGATAATTATATTACTGTCGATTTTAACTATCACCACGATTTAAAGGTCAATTACAAATGGGCTGATGTAATGGCAAGTAATCCTTTAGTCGATTTGAACGAACCAGGCCTTGATGATTTATACACCATTATTTATTCGTCTGGTACTTCTGGCTCTCCTAAAGGGGCTATGTATACGAATAAAGTGATAGCGAATTATCTTACTTTATTTCCCAAAGACATTCTTAGAGTCAGGGATTTGAGCCATTATAAATTAATTTCCTATCTACCTCTGGCCCATGTTTATGAACGTTCTGCCATCCAGTTAGCAAGCGTGACGATTCATTGTGATGTCTCTTTTGTTGAAAGCCTGGATAAGTTCGCCGAAAATTTACGGGAAATTCAACCTACATTTTTTACCGCAGTACCTCGAATCTGGGGGGTATTTAAACAAAAAATTGAGCAAAAAGTACCACCAGCCAAACTGAATTTTTTATTAAAAATACCGTTTATTTCTTCACTAGTAAAAAAGAAGATAATTCATGGTCTTGGTCTGAACGATTGTGTCAATTCCTTTTCGGGAGCGTCGCATTTACCCATTCCCATTATTGAATTTTTTGAGAAAATTGGCATCAACATACAAGAAGGTTACGGTCAAACTGAAAATCTGGCATATGCGACTTTATCTATGTTAAACGAAAGAAGAGCTGGGTATGTCGGTACTCCACGGTTGGATGTAGCAGTTAAAATGGGTGAGGACTCTGAGTTATTGATCAACTCACCCTGTCTCATGTCCGGATATTATAAAGACAAACAAGCCACAAAAAATGCCTTTACTTCTGAGGGTTGGTTACGTACGGGAGATGTCGTGGAGTTGGATTCCCTGGATCGAGTTAAAATATTGGGACGACTTTCAGAAAACTTTAAAAATCAGACCGGTGAATTCGTTGCTCCTTCCCCTATAGAAAAGCGATTTGCTTCGAATAGCAAGATTGAACAATTATGTCTGGTTGGACGGGGATTACCAACTAATGTGTTATTAGTCACCTTAAGTGAAGGAGCTCGGTTGAGCAAAAACAAGGATGAGATAAACCAATCATTGCAAGAGAGTTTGCATAAGGTAAATGCCAAGCTGATGAAATACGAAAAAGTCAGCCATATCATTGTTGTAAAGGATACTTGGTCTACAAATAACGATATGTTAACGCCTACTCTCAAGGTAAAACGCAAAGTAGTTGAAAAAAACTACGATAAGTTGATTCAGGAAGTTTTAACAAAACATCAAACTGTGGTCTGGGAGTAATTGAGATTAGTACAAAACTCCCAGGCTGTACCAAAAAGGTATAGACGCCAGAATGACGAATAATTTTAAAAAAGTGAACCAGGCATTTAACTTTAACAGTGGTTTGAGCAGAAAATTATTTTTGCGTTTAAGTAGTTCTTCAAAACATAGAAAGTAACTGGATTGATAGGGAAATATCCAGGCTTCTGTAGCCAATAAAATGACAAAAGCGACTATCCAGTTGCAAACGGGACTTTGCAGAGCGAAGGGGATAATGGCGGTAAATAATATAGCAGGAGCAATCATTGTTCCTAAAACCAAACCGCCAACCCAGCTGATGGCGTAAATCAGGGCAATGAAACAGGCTACATTACTTTGAGCGAGATGAGTCAGCCACTGGAAATGATTAATTAACCAGAGATCAACACCGAGGCTTTGAATGGTACGCATTACCCCAATAATGGCACCAAAATAGAACAGGAAGCCCCAGTTTATTTTATGGTGTATTTCTTTTGAAGTTAAAGCACCGGTAACATACAGAATGATAAAGATGATCAGGCAAGTCCAGAGACCCGATATATTGCACCAGGTAGATAGAATTGTTCCCGCAAAAAAAACAATGAAACTTATTATCGCCACTTGCTCGATTAACGAGGTTTTTCCCATAGAACACAGTTCTTTTTTAAGCTTATAGCGATTGATATTCAGAGTGTTATTGGGTTTGAACAGCAGGGATTGCAGAATAAAAAATACAGCAATAAGCATCAGTCCCGGGAATGATGCTAACCATAGCCAACTGAACCAATTGCCTTGCCATTGATGTTGTTCGGAAAGTAATCCATAGATAATAAAATTACTTGATTTTCCTGTAAGAAAAATAGTGGAGAGCAGTATGCAGCCGTTAAATGCAGAATTAGCTAATGCATTTGCCGAACTACTGCGTGGTTTTATGCGACTGCTTTCCATAATATCATTCAATAATGGAGCTATGAGTGCGACTCTGGAACTTTGGACGCTCATCATCGGTGTCATAAATGCCCCAAGAAAAAACAAGCATTTTTGCAATACTGCTTGTTTAAATGGCAGTTTAATTAACATGATCAAGGACAATCGATAAAAGAGCCTTGACTTGGTTAATAGAGCGCCAATACTAAAAACACTTACTGCAAAATAAAAACTATCAGAATTAAATCCGGATAATATTAAGGTGCCAGGGGCGATGTGAAGCAACATAGCAGTAATCATAATTATTAAGGAAGGGATGTATTCAGGTACCAGCCTAAAGATCCACATGACCAGTGCAGCGACCAGAATGATTGAGAATTTGGAATAAGTCAGGCTGATGGCGTAATTCTGCGTAATATCGAATACAATCAGGGAACTTAAAATAGTGATTAACCATCCCAATACAGCGACGCTGTTTTGGGATGCAGTGATTCTGGTTTTATTCAATAGAATTCGACTGTGATGGAGCATCATACTCGAACCCTGTAAAAAATAGTTAAAAATTGCCATCAGTACATAGTGCCAAAATGGGTGATTACTCAGTAACGCGAACTTATTTATAAGCTAATTTACTTAACAAAGAGCTTATTTCAAAGATGCGTTCATCGGGGGCTGTGCTATCCAAAGTGAAGCGCAGGCGCTGTGGACCTTCCATTTGATAACGTTTTGCATGTACTTGAATCAGACTAATTAATGCGCCTGGGTCTATTGATGGTTTTTCGTTAAAATCCAATTTTCCCTGTTGTCCACTGGCACTGATCTTTTGAATGCCTAACTCTGCGGCCTTTAATTTCAGTTCAGTAATCAGTAGTAAATGTTTAACAGGTTGAGGTAATAAACCGAACCTGTCGATTAGTTCTATTTGTAAATCGTGAATCTGTTGATTGCTTTTAGCATTGGATATCCTTTTATACATGATTAAACGATTATGAATATCTGCTATATAATCCTCAGGAATAATCGCGCTGATGCGCATATCAATTTCTGGCCCCTGGTACATGGGCGCAGATAATTCCGGAATTTTTCCAGCTTTTAAATCATGCACTGCTCTATCCAGCATTTCCATAAACAAATTAAAGCCTATGGCCTGCATATTTCCACTTTGATCTTCTCCGAGTAACTCACCTGCTCCTCTAATTTCAAGATCATGAGTTGCCAGAGTAAAGCCTGCCCCCAGGTCTTCAAGAGACACTATGGCTTCCAGGCGTTTTACGGCATCAGGGGTTAATGATTTTTCTTCAGGTGTTAACAAATAAGCATATGCTTGATGATGGGAGCGTCCTACGCGTCCACGGAGCTGGTGTAATTGCGCCAGACCGAATTTGTCTGCTCTATCAATGATGATGGTATTGGCGGTAGGTATGTCTATCCCGGTTTCTATAATTGTTGTACAGACTAATACATTAAAACGATGATGGTAAAAGTCAGACATCACCCGTTCCAGTTCTCGTTCACGCATTTGTCCATGAGCACTACGAATTTTTGCTTCGGGTACCAACGTTTGTAAATCCTGGCATACTCTATCGATGGTCTGTACATTATTATGCAGGAAAAATACTTGTCCACCTCTAAGAATTTCCCGAAGCAAGGCTTCTCGCACTACGATGTCTTTCTTTTCCTGCCAGAAGGTTTTTATCGCCAGCCGTTTTGCCGGTGGCGTTGCTATCAACGAAATGTCCCTGATTCCGGCCATGGCCATGTTGAGCGTTCTGGGAATTGGAGTTGCGGTCATGGATAAAATATCTACATGAGTTCGTAACGATTTCATGTGTTCTTTTTGTTTTACGCCAAATCGATGTTCTTCATCAATGATCAATAGGCCCAGATTCTTAAAATTAATGTTACTTTGGAATAATTTATGAGTTCCAATAACGATATCAACTTTGCCTGATGTTAATGACTGGAGCACCGACTCTGATTCTTTAGCGCTGCGAAAGCGGGATAAGAGTTCAATATTGATAGGGAAATCCGCGAAGCGATCTCTGAATGACTCGAAATGTTGACCAGCCAGAAGGGTAGTAGGTACCAGAACACACACTTGCTTTCCATTTTGTACGGCCACAAATGCTGCCCGCATGGCAACTTCAGTTTTACCAAAACCTACATCACCACAGATTAATCTATCCATCGGCCTTGGGGATTGCATGTCTTTAATGATCTGGTCTATGGCCTGTAGTTGGTCTACCGTTTCAGTAAATGGAAAGGCACTGGCAAATTTTATATATTCGCTGTGATTAAACTCATACTGATGTCCTGGTTGTGCTTCTCTTTTGGCGTACAGATCCAGTAACTCAATAGCCACATCATGAATTTTTTCAGCTGCTTTTTTTCTTTCTTTTTGCCATTGATCCGTACCGAGTTTATGCAGTGGAGCATGGTCACTGTCAACACCTGTATAACGGCTGATCAAATGAAGCGAGGTGACGGGGACGTATATTTTATCATCACCAGCATAGGCCAGTACCAGGAATTCGCTGGAAGTATCATTAGTGGTGATGTATTGCAACCCTTGATATCTTCCTACGCCAAATTGCAGGTGGACTACCGGAGCGCCCAGTCTTAATTCAGCCATATCACGTATGATTAAATCAGGATCTACCGTTTTTTGCGTCGCTCTGCGCTGTGGCGTACTTTGTTCACCAAATAACTGGGATTCTACAATTAAGATAATATTTTTATTATTTAATTCACAGCCGTAAATCAGTGGTCCTGTGGTAATACTGACTGGAGAATTATCATTAATAAAATCAACCCAGGTATTTTGTACCGTTGGGAATATCCCACTCGCTTTAAGAAGATCCAGTAGTACTTCACGTCGCCCGGCGCTTTCAACAACGATTAAGTATCGGGAAGAAGTTATCGAGCAGTACTGGCGCAATTGCAGTAAAGGTTCCTGATTTTTTCTGTCTATAGGTAACTGAGGCGCTTTGGAAATATCAAAATTTACCACTGCACCTTTTTTCTCTGAGGGTTTATGGAATACGCGCAATTGTTCGTACGTATTAGCATAGGTTAGTAATTCAGTAGGATTGATGAAGCATGCACCTGGAGTTAGAATTGGGCGGCTTACATCATAACGTCTTTGATCGTATCGTTCATTTAATTCTTGCCAGAATTGTTCTGCGTTTTCCTGTATGTCTTCAATAAGACATACTCTGGAGTCTTCAGGGAGGTAATCAAAAAAGGTTACGGTTTTATCAAAGAACAGGGGAAGATAATATTCTATACCTGAAGGAAACTGACCATTAGAAATGGATTCGTAGATAGGGCATTGACTGGGATTTCCTGGGAAAAGTTCTCTGAAGGATCTCCTGAAGAGGGTTTGACTCTGTTCATTTAAAGGAAACTCACGTGCCGGCAATACATTGATTTCTGAAATTTTTTCTATGGTTCGTTGTGTTTCTGTATCGAATTGTCTTAAGCTTTCGATTTCATCATCAAACAGTTCAATTCGAAAAGGAAGTCCGCTTCCCATTGGATAAACATCTATTATGGAGCCACGTAAGGCAAATTCTCCATGTTCCAGAACCTTGTTGACACAGTGATAGCCTGCTTGCTGTAATTGATTTCTAAACGTATTCAGATCAAGTTTTTGACCTTCTTTCAACATCAATGCGTAGTGATTTAAAAACTCGGGAGGGCAGAGTCTGTGCATTAACGTGCTGGCTGAAGTAATTACTACAGCATCCTTTACCTGTTGCATACGGCTTAAGGTATAAAGTCGTTCTGAAATAATGTCTTGATGTGGTGAGAACTGATCATAGGGTAATGTTTCCCAATCAGGAAAAAATAACAGTTCTTGTTGTTTTTTTTGTGGGTTCAGGAAAAACAGCAGTTCGTCCTGTAACTGGCTTGCACTAAGATTGTCTTGCGCAATCAGTAATTTAATTCCAGGTGTTTCCTGGCAATATTCAGCCAAGGCAAGAGCCAGACTGCTACCGTATAGTTGCCCCCAAATTTGTTTATTTTTTGTTGGATGGTAAAGCAGTGTTTCTGTAACCATGGGATTATAAAGCAGTCAAAACCGAAAAGAGGGTTATTATACCTGTATATTTTCTATTCTGCATCCTAAAAGACACACATCAGGGTAAACGTGTCTAATTTTCGAACTAGGTTGTTGCCATTAAGTTAAGGATTATTTATTGTAGATTGGCTCATTTCGTAGCCCGTATTAGCGAAGCGTAATACGGGGAAACTATGGAGTTTGTTGCTCTATCGATCCTGTATTACGCTTCGCTAATACAGGCTACTTAGGCTTTGCCGAGGGGTAAAAGCGTCGCAAAGCGGCTTAGTCCCTAAGTCGGCATGGACTCCAGTTCAAAGGTTATTTCTTTATGCTCTTCAGGATTTAATACGATTTGAGACATATAAAGAATGGTGATGCTTAAAGGCAGCAGGCACATGAGATCTACTGGAAATTTAAGGACACCAATTCCGCTCGTAGCCCGTATTAGCGAAGCGTAATACGGGGAAACAATGGAGTTTGTTGCCAAATCGATCCTGTATTACGCTTCGCTAATACAGGCTACTAAGGATTTGCAGAGGGGAATAACATCGCAAAGAGGATTAGTCCCTAAGTCGGCATGGACTCCAGTTCAAAGGTTATTTCTTTATGCTCCTCAGGATTTAATACGATTTGAGACATATAGAGAATAATGATGCTTAAAGGCAGCAGGCACATGAGATCTACTGGAAATTTAAGGACACCAATTCCGCCAAAAGATCCAAGGTACGAAACCAAAAGCAGTGAAAACATATAGAATATAAACCAATATAAGGAGTAGTTATGAAGGATAAAACTCTTACGATGGTAGGCAAAACTGATTAATAGACCGATCAATAAAGCGACATCAAGTTTCCATAAAATAGAGAATCCACACCAATACAGCATTAAATTACAAAAATAAAATGCGAGATGAGAACACACCAGACTGCCTGACAGTTTAAAGGGTCTGTGTGTATTGGGTTGCAATTTGCGCATTGCCAAAAGACAAATAGGCCCAATGCTATAAGAGAGTATACTTGCCGACGATAGGAACGCCACCAGTTTCTGCCAACCGGGAAAGGGTAAAAAGGAAAAAATACCAACCAAAAAATTGGCATAAAGGGTTACATAAGGGATCTTGTGACGATTTACTTTTAAAAATAATTTGGGTAAATGATTATTCAAAGCCATGCCGTAAACAATTCTTGACGTTGCGGCGGTATATACAAGGGTAGTTCCAAAAGGAGAGAAGGCGGCATCAATCATCAACAGAGTAGCGACGACTCCAAGACCCAGCAATAAAGTCAGTCCAACCAAGGGACCGCTATCACCAGGATAACTTAATGCACTCCATCCGTGGGTCAAGTATTTTTGCGGCATGGCTGCAATAAAACTGAGTTGCAACATGAAATAAAGAAGAAAACCAATCAGAACAGCACCCAGTATGGCAATTGGAATGTTGCGTTGTGGGTTTTTAACTTCTCCTGCCAGAATCAGGCCATTTTGAAATCCGGTAAACGCAAAAATAACACCACCTGCTGATAGTGCGGAAAAAATATTCACCCAGCTGCTTTTATCGCCCAGACTCAGACTAATATTTCCCATGTCAGGGGCGCTGTGCAGAAGAGCGATGATTGCCACGCTGGGCAGGGCAAATTTGATGAGGCTGGCATATTTGTTACATTCTGCCAGTAACTTGATGCCGTATGAGTTGAGAATGACGACAAACAGCATAATGCCGATGGCTACAATATAGCCTGTTCCTGACAGTTTAAGCGTTGCCGGATCGTCAACAATCAGTGTGGGGAAAAAATGACTGGAATACTGAAGGATTGCCTGTATTTCAATGGGAGTCATTACGACGTATGAAAGCCATGAAGTCCAGGCAAATAAAAAACCTACTTCCTGTCCATGAGTATAAGTTGGATAATTTGACATCCCTCCGGAAACGGGAAACATAGTACCCAGTTCACATAAGGGAAGAGCGATGAATAGCATGAACAGAGCGGCAATGATCCAGCTTATCAATGCGTTGCTTCCCGCCATCTGGGCGCTGATATAAGGACTAAAAAGCCAACCTGAACCAATCATTCCGCCAGCAGAGGCGACCAATATATTAATAGTTGAGATATCACGTTTTAACAAGGATAATTCCTCTTGGTTACTCAGTTTCGATTAATTCTACTTTAGCCAGCTCCAGCTCATCCAACTCAATTTCTACTGATTCAATTTTTTGGAAGCGCGAAGTAATTTTTTTGGCGGAAGTATTCACTTCATTGACGTCCTGATGTGCTAAATCAATGTGTTTGGACAGCTTATCCATACGTTTTTCAAAACGTTGGAAATCATCTGCAAGAGCGTGTAAATGTTTTTGGATAATGTGTACCTGTTTTCGTGTGGCATCATCTTTAAGTACTGCTTTAGCAGTAGTCAATACAGCCATTAAGGTACTGGGTGAGACCAGCCAAACTTTTAATCGTTGTGATAATGAAATCAGATCTGGGTAATTAGCATGAATTTCCGCAAAAATGGATTCAGCAGGTATAAACATCATGGCACCATCTGTGGTTTCATTGGGGATGATGTATTTTTCTGCAATGTCCTTAATGTGTTTCTGGATGTCCTGACGAAATTGCTGTTGGATGGATTTTCTTTCAACGGACATGGCATCCGTGTTGATTAAGCGTTGATAGGTTTCCAGGGGAAATTTGGCATCGATTACTACATTGCCTGTAGGTTCTGGTAAAAATAAAATACAATCTGCCCGTTTTTGATTGCTCAGAGTGTATTGCATTTGATAATGAGCGCTTGGGATCATATTGCTGATTAATGTCGAAAGTTGCACTTCGCCAAAGGCGCCTCGGGCTTTTTTGTCCACCAGTACATCCTGTAAACTGACCACATGATTGGACAGTTCGGTAATTTTCTTTTGCGCTTCATCAATAATGGTCAGTCGTTTGACTACATCAATAAATGTTGATGATGTCTTTTCAAAACCTTCGGTTAATTTATGGTTAACCTGCTGAGTCAGGCTGTGCAGATGATTGCGTATTTCTTCCGTAAGAAGGTGTAAATGAGAGGTGAGTGAGCCTGCATGCTGCTGAAAACTATGACTCATTTGTTCACGAACATCAGTCATTTGTTTTTGAATCGTATCACTGATGATTTGTTGAGTAATCAGTTGTCCATGAGCTATTTTCTCATTAATACTGTTTTGGCTGCTTTGATATGATTGAGCCAGATCCATATGCAACTGGTGCAATTGAGTGGTCAGAGCGTGCTGGATTTTTTCGTTAATACTTTCGCTCAGCGCTTTTTGTTGATGTTGCTTTTTGATAAACCAGAGTGTCAGGATCACTTGCAGGGCAATAGCGCATGCTATGCCCTCAATAAGGGTGAAGGAAGAAAAGGATATCATGCATTATTCCACTAATTGGGTAAGCTTGATAGGTTGATTATATTGGTAAACAGTTTTTAGCTGACCGTAATCTATCAAACGTAAATAACCTAAATAAAGACTATCGTCTGCTAATTGATTGGAATTGTCAAAGGTAAATTGAATAACCTGTTTTCCAGGTTCAAGCCATTGCGCCCGTTGGGAGGTCTCAATAGGGGTTACTTCACCTTTACCATTTTTTCGATATAAGACACTCTGTAGTGCGTAGCGGCTTGCAGTAGCTACATCAAGGGTTGCGACAAAGGTTAAGGGTTTTGATGATAATTTCTTGACACTTATCATACTGGCAGAGGGAACAGAATAAGAAAACGCGGTGTGTCCGCTACGTCGAATCAGTTGTTGTCCATATTCAGACTGGATGTTCGTTTCAAGATACCAATTCTCGCCATGGTCATTGCTTTCCGAGTTTAATACTGTAGTGGCTTCAAACTGGTTTTTTTTAACCTTGCTTAATTTCAGAGGTACATATTGTCCGCCGGGTCCAATGAGCGATGCATTAATATCATAAATATCATGATCGATATAATCATCGACCAACGTTATTTTTGCAGTTAACTTATCGCCATATTGATAATGGATTGAGTCCGTCTGGACATCCAGATAGGTTGGGGAAAATTTGTCATACACGTTAATCAGATAGGCGTCTGCATCATTTGATGAGTGCTCTTCGCTTTTAAGAATGAATGTTCCAAAACCTAGCTCAGGCTTTATTTGCAGCATGGTTTGATGTTTTGTCGATAAGGTTTTATCACCAAAAGGTTCATCCTGACTGAATAAGGCTGAGGCTTCCTGTAAACTCAATAATTGATTTTTAGGCGTTTTGATTTTTAACTGTGGAATCAGTTTATTTTGCATGGGAGTAATGCGCACAACTGCTCCCGGGGCTGTTGTGGTGATCAGGACTCCAGCACGAAGCTGTTCCAGGCTGATGCGTTCTTTATAGCCATAACTTTTTTGGCTGTTATTGATTGTACGATTCAATGGCTCATTGGATATGCTCCATTTATCCTGCAAATTTTCATGAGATAATTGACTGCACACATCACACTCATAGGATTTGACAGGTTGTCTTGGTAAGGTCAGTGCATGTGCCTGGGTAAAACACAATGCAGAGATTAGTACGAGTTGAGTCGTTTTCATTGTACAGCTCCTTCTGTAGATAAGGCACTTATCAGAATTTGATCAAAGCCAAAACAGGAGTGACGGCTTTGGTTATGGCTTAAGGGCGCATTATCTTCGGTTTTATCCCGGTCGTAAAACCACAGTTCTCCAGCAGCCAGTTGTGAGGTGCAATTTAAAAAACCATCCGCGCACGTGTCCAGATACAGTTTAGTGATTTTCAAACCACTGTTTTGTAAATAACCATTGCAATAACTTGATGTAGAAAAGGGAGAGGCATAAACATCGGTCCCCACAATGACTTTAAATGGAGTTGACAGAGAAGGGCGTCCTTTACCGCCTAATAGTAATTCTTCATTATAAATGAGCATATCGCCTACACGTTGTTGTTTGACTGCATCAGAGAGATAACCCAGCAACCAGGCAAGGCTGGTTTCAAATACTCCACCGCCAAGAACTTCATCCGCCAATGGTGTTCCTGAACTGGAGGGTGCTATGGCGATGACCTGACTAATTTTGTGTTTCAGTGCCAGATAGCGACCGTCATAAGTAGGATTGGAGAGTATCCAGCGAATAATATTGGCGCCATCAGAGTGGGTGTAGACGGTCATGGAACTGATGTTTTTTCCTTTAATAAACTCAAGGAGTTGGTCTGCGACGCAGTTTGCAGCGTCTTCATGCCACATATACTGACTAAAATCGCAATGTACTACTAACAGGTTTTCCGGTTTAGCCAGGGCTTTAGAAATACTGTCAACAAAATCTGTTTTCCAATAACCACCATAGGCGTCTTCTCTATGATCACGGGTACCATGTACTAAAGCGATGCCTGGATTGGGTGTGTTTTCTGGAAGAGCCTGGATTAAAGTTGAGAATAAAAACAAACAGAGAGCTATTATTTTGCGTTGAAGGTCCATTTCTAAAATACCCCAATTAAATCAGAAACGTATCTATATCATAATTAGGTTCATGGATACAAGCGGTATAAAATGAAGTGTAAAGTGTACTTTTTTGATGTTCGAAAGTAGGAATAAAAGTGATAAACTGGATTTTTAAAAATCGGGAATCTTTTCAATGAGTAATGATGAAATTAAAGAGCAAATTAAAACTCTCAGAGATTTAATTCAAACCTACGATCATCATTATTATGTTCTTGATGAACCTTTGGTTCCTGATGTTGAATACGATCGAAATTTCAGGACATTGCAGCAATTGGAGGCTGAGTACCCTCAATTTTTAACCCCGGACTCACCAACCCAGCGAGTCAGCGGAACACCTGCTGATGCGTTCATGCCGGTGTCCCATAAACAGCCCATGTTATCCCTATCCAATGTTTTTACTGATGAAGAGTTGCAAGCTTTTATAAAAAGGGCTACAGACAAGCTGGATGAACCCGATCAACAATTAATTTTTACCTGTGAACCCAAGCTTGATGGTTTAGCGGTGAATATGACTTATGAACATGGAGTATTAACCCATGCGGCTACTCGGGGTGATGGAGCTACCGGGGAAAATATTACCGCGAACATAAAAACGATCAGTTCCGTTCCTTTAAAACTGAGAACAGCGAATCCCCCTCGTTTGATAGAAATTCGAGGAGAAGTGTATATTCCCAAGGCGGGTTTTGAGGCGTATAACAAGAAGGCCAGGGAAACAGGTGAAAAAACTTTTGTTAATCCTCGAAATGCTGCTGCAGGTAGTTTAAGGCAATTGAATCCGGCGGTGACTGCCAGTCGCCCATTGGCAATTTATTGTTATGGTATTGGTGCATGTGAAGGCTATAAATTACCTGACAGTCATTGGGAGCAGTTGCAGTTGCTTAAGGCATTTGGTTTTAGAGTGTCTGCTGAGTCAAAAAAAGAAATCGGGATGGACGGTTGTCTTGAGTATTATCATCGTATGTTAGAGAAGAGGCAACAATTGCCTTTTGAAATTGATGGTGTTGTTTATAAAATCGATAGTATTCCATTGCAACAGCAATTGGGTTTTGTATCACGAGCCCCTCGTTTTGCCTGTGCGCATAAATTTCCTGCATCCGAAGAAATGACCCAGTTGCTGGCCGTAGATTTTCAAGTGGGTCGTACCGGAGCCTTAACTCCGGTAGCTCGATTGGTTCCTGTTAGTGTAGGGGGTGTTACAGTCAGCAATGCTACTTTACATAATATGGATGAAATAGCACGTAAGGATATACGCATCGGCGATACGGTCATTGTGCGTCGAGCTGGTGACGTCATACCTGAAGTGGTTTCTGTCGTATTAGCCAAACGTCCTGCACTCACCGAAGCCATCGTGCTTCCTGCACATTGTCCCGTGTGTGGCTCGGATGTGGTGCGTGAAGAGGGAGAAGCTATAGCACGATGTATCGGTGGTTTGTTTTGCAAAGCGCAATTAAAGAGGATGATGTGGCATTTTGCTTCGCGTAAAGCCATGTATATTGAAGGTTTAGGGTCAGTGTTAATCGAACAATTGGTTGATGAAGGTTTGGTGCGTCATCTTGCTGATCTTTATGAGCTTGATTTACCTACTTTGGCAAATTTACCCCGAATGGGTGAAAAGTCTGCGCAAAATCTTCTGTTGGCTTTGGAGCAGAGTAAGAATACAACATTCAACAGATTTCTTTATGCTTTAGGAATTAGAGAAATAGGGGAGTCCAGCGCGCGGGTATTAGCAGAACACTATTCGGATATTAGTATGATTCAATCAGCCTCTGTTGACGAGCTAATGTCTCTTCATGATATAGGACCAGTTGGAGCTTCATACATTGTTCATTTTTTTGCTCAACCTCATAATCTGGAAGTTATAAATCGCTTATTGGAGCTTGGGGTTCATTGGCCGAAGACTGAGAAAAAACAGATTAATCAGGATAATCCATTTTTTGGAAAAACGGTCGTATTAACTGGAACTTTGGAAAGTATGGGGCGGGAAGAAGCAAAAGCTCAGTTATTAACAATGGGTGCCAAGGTGAGCGGCAGCGTTTCTGCTAAAACAGATTATGTCATAGCGGGCAGCGAGGCAGGATCCAAATTGATAAAGGCTAATGAATTAGGCGTTAGAGTTTTGGACGAAGAGGAATTTAAAGAGATGCTGTCAGCGTCTTAAAAATGACCCTCGCTAATCGGTGTGAGATAAGGTAATTTCTCAATATCCTGGGAAACGTCACCGCGAACGCAGTGAGGGATCTCCTGATAGTGGTACTGTGCCTGCATTTGAAGATCCTTTACTACGTTCAGGATTACGAAATTTCCGGGGTTATTGAGAAGTTACGAGATAAGGATATACTTTCATGAATATTCTATTATTTTTGGCAC
The DNA here is from genome assembly GCF_001467955.1 of Legionella quateirensis. Taxonomy (GTDB): domain Bacteria; phylum Pseudomonadota; class Gammaproteobacteria; order Legionellales; family Legionellaceae; genus Legionella; species Legionella quateirensis. Next base: position 63,781 of record NZ_LNYR01000022.1, read on the forward strand.
AGGGAATTTAAGTGCGGCGACTTTCTGTTAAAGTGATGTTGTTGGTTTTATTGCACTACAGCCTGGGCTTGGCTAATGCCAGCTCCTGGGTGTTAAATAATCCTTATCCTGAAAATGAATCCAATGAAAATATTTATTATTCATCTTTTAATGAGCAACCTAAAACCCTGGATCCGGCAAAATCCTATTCCGCCAATGAGTATGTTTTTATTGCCCAGATTTACGAACCATTACTTGAATACGATTATTATCTAAGACCTTATCAATTAATTCCGTTAACGGCCACTCAATTACCCCAGATTAGGTATCTGGATGATAAACGAAATCCAATTCCGTCTGGTGAACAGATTAACCCCTCGTACAGTGTTTATACCATCCAAATTAAGAAAGGAATTTTTTATCAACCTCACCCCGCTTTTGCCAGAACTAAAAAAGGCACCTATCGCTACCATCATTTGTCAGAAGATTATCTTGATGATCACGATATTAATCAATTATCTGATTTTAAGTATACAGATACCAGAGAACTGGTCATTGATGATTATATTTATCAAATTAAACGGATGGCTAATCCTGTGGTGAATTCACCAATCTATGGATTAATGAGTCATTATATAGAAGGTTTTAAGGAGTATGGTGAAACAGTTCCCCAGGTACCCTTATCAAATTATCGCTACATCGATTTGAGAAAATACCCCTTGCAGGGAATAAAAAAAATTGATGACTATACTTTTGAACTGACTTTGAAAGGGCAGTACTCACAATTTTTATTCTGGTTGGCTATGCCTTTTTTTTCCCCGGTTCCCTGGGAAGCCGATTTGTTTTATTCACAACAAGGTATGGATGATAAAAACTTATCTTTCGGTTGGTATCCAGTGGGTACGGGCCCGTTTATGTTGGCTCAAAATAATCCAAACAGACAGATGGTTTTAGAAAAAAACCCGAATTATCGTGAAGTCTATTTTCCAGTAGATGCTACTGAGAGGGATAGACGAGAAGGATTTACAACGAATATAGGCAAAAGGTTACCCTTGATTGCCAAGGCAGTTTATACCCTTGAAAAAGAATCCATTCCTCGTTGGAACAAATTCATGCAAGGATACTATGACATTTCTGGGGTCAGTGCCGACAGTTTTGATCAGGCAATCCATATAAACCGTTTTGGAGAAGCGATTTTAAGCCAGGAAATGGTAGATAAAAAATTACATTTAACGCAAACCCTTGAGCCTTATATTTTTTATATGGGCTTTAATATGCTCGATAGTGTAGTCGGCGGACGAAGCGAACGGGCACGTAAATTAAGGCAAGCCATATCCATTGCAGTGAATTACGATGAAAACATAGCCATATTTTTTAATGGTCGTGGTATTCCTGCTCAAGGCCCCATTCCCCCTGGGATTTTCGGTTATAAGGAAGGAAAAGAGGGCATTAATCCCTATGTTTATCAATGGACAGATAATGCGCGTCAACGGCGTTCATTGGTTGAGGCACAACAATTGATGAGACAGGCAGGATATCCTGATGGCATTGATCCCAAAACTGGCAATGCTCTGATTTTGCATTACGATGTGACCACCAAAGGTGGTCCTGAAGATAAATCCATGTTGGACTGGATGCGAAAGCAATTCGCCAGTATCGGTATTGATCTGAACATCAGAGCGACTTTGTATAACCGATTTCAGGAGAAAATGCGAACTGGAGATGCGCAAATCTTCAGCTGGGGTTGGAATGCGGATTATCCGGATCCTGAAAACTTCCTGTTTCAACTCTACAGTAAAAATGGAAAAGTGAAATTTGGGGGCGAAAATGCAGCGAATTATTATAACCCTGAGTTTGATCGTTTATTTGATTTAATGAAAAATCGAAGTAATGATGAGCTCAGGCAGAAATATATAGATAAGATGGTGGAGTTAGTCCGGTATGATGCGCCCTGGGTATGGGGTATGCATCCAGAAGATTTTATTTTATCTCAAAGTTGGGTTTCTAATGTAAAACCTAATGCCATAGCGCTCGGTACTTTAAAATATGTTTCTATAAATACCAAGGAACGCAATACATTACGCGATGTCTGGAATCAACCTGTATTTTGGCCTTTGATTGTCATTATACTTTTGTTGGTGGCATTAACTCTCCCATTGATAGTGGCATATCGGAAAAAAGAGAAGCAACCTGCAACGAGGTTTAAATTATAATGCTTATTTATTTATTTCGAAGAATAATTTACGCGATTCCCATTTTGTTTGGAATTAATTTGTTAACCTTTGTTCTTTTTTTTATGGTCAACACTCCTGACGATATTGCGCGTATGCATCTGGGGAACAAGCATGTTGAGCAAAGTACGGTTGATGATTGGAAGATGGCTCACGGATATGATTTGCCATTATTTTTCAATCAGAATAAACAAGGAATGAGTCGCTTTGAACAGACTTTGTTTTATCAGAAATCATTGCTGTTGTTTACCTTTAACTTTGGTGTATCTGATGCAGGACGGGACATCAGTCATGACATTACCTATAGAATGTGGCCAAGTTTGGCGATTGCTGTTCCTATTTTAATTTTTGGAATTTTAATTAACATATTTTTTGCAATGGGAATGGCGTTTTTCAGGACCTCTTATCTTGATCTGACTGGAGTGGTTATCTGTATCATTTTAATGTCCATATCCAGTCTTTTTTATATCATCGGTGGTCAGTATCTTTTTGGAAAAATACTGCGTTTGTTCCCTATCTCTGGTTATGATGGGGGTTTTGAGGCGCTTAAATTTATTATTCTTCCCGTGTTGGTTGCCGTTTTAGGTCAATTAGGAGCTGGGGCCAGATGGTATAGAACTTTGTTTTTGGAGGAAATACATAAGGACTATGTTAAAACGGCTAAAGCCAAAGGTTTGTCGGATCAACAGGTATTATTTAAACACGTGTTAAAAAATACCATGCTGCCCATTCTGACAGGAGTCGTGGTTATTATCCCTTCATTATTTATGGGAAGTCTGGTACTGGAGTCATTCTTTGGAGTGCCCGGTTTGGGTAGTTATATCATAGACGCAATCCAGCAGCAGGATTTTGCCATCGTTCGTGCCATGGTATTTCTGGGGTCGATTCTCTACATGATTGGACTGGTTATGACGGATTTCTCATATATGCTGGTAGATCCACGTGTACGATTGTCATGAGGAACATTATTTTAATGAGCATTGAATATCACTCGAGAGTTGAATCATGAGCTTTGAATTTCTATGGACAGACACCTGTTTTCTTACCCTGTTGGTATTAGGGGTGATTATCACTTTATTCAGCTTACGAAAACAACACATCAGATTATCCTTCTCCATCATATTACACCGACCGATAGCGCTAAGCGCTGCGATTGTATTATTGCTGTTTTTAACTATTGGCGTGCTGGATTCAATCCATCTTAAATCGGGTGAAAGTGGCTCTGATATTGCTGAATCCCTTTTGGATAAAATTTTAGCTCCCCTTGATACTGCTTATGAAAAAACCTACTCTGCTCCTTTGGCCTTAACTATGTTTGTTACTGAAACCGAGCTGGTGGATGGGATTACAAAACAGGTCTATCCTCGCTTAAAGTATCCTCCAGCTTCCATCAACACAGATGCAGATAAAGTGATTGTCATAAAAGCTGTTGCGGAGCGTGCACTGTTGTATAGTATAGGGATAACCTTAGCCTGTTGGGTGCTGGTTTTTCTAATTAGATTAGCGACGCAGTCGAAGCGATTGTATCAATTAAGCGCTCGAGGCATCAGTGTTTTATTGACCGTAGGACTGCTCACTTTTGTCGTGCTTTTGAGTTATTGGTTATCACGTTCATTCCATGTCTTTGGAACCGGTCAGATTGGACAGGATATCTTTTATTTTAGTGTGAAAAGTATTCGAACAGGATTAATTATTGGATTGTTAACTACTTTGTTCATGCTTCCTTTGGCTTTATTTTTGGGCATAGTCGCTGGATATTTTGGTGGGGTAGTGGATGACATCATTCAATATATTTATACCACTTTAAGTTCTATTCCAGGTGTTTTATTAATCACTGCTTCAGTTTTATCGTTACAAACCTATATTGCCAGTCATCCGGAGCAATTCGCTACTTTGGCGCAAAGCGCTGATGCCCGATTATTGGCATTATGCCTGATCCTTGGCGTAACCAGTTGGACCAGTTTATGTCGTTTGTTGCGGGCAGAGGCTTTGAAATTGCGTGAAGTAGATTATGTGATTGCTGCCCGAGCTTTGGGGAGCAGCTGGTTTACGATCATTCGTAAACACTTGCTGCCTAATGTGATGCATATAGTGGTGATTACGTTGGTGCTGGATTTCAGCTTTTTGGTCATGGCAGAGGCCGTGCTGTCTTATGTTGGCGTTGGTGTCTCTCCAATGACTATTAGCTGGGGAAACATGATCAATGGTGCTCGACTGGAGTTAGCTCGTGATCCTTTGGTCTGGTGGCCAATTTTTGCTGCATTTCTTTTTATGTTTATTCTGGTTCTGGCAATTAACTTGTTTGCCGATGCAGTGAGAGATGCATTTGATCCTCATCAATCTTTAGCGTAGTGGAAGTACACTCAGTTCTGAGGTATCCCCCTCATAATTTATAACGCCGGAAATGTACTTATTTAAGTCTTAATGGCCAATTAAACACCCGTCTTTGCGAGCAACGCGAAGCAATCCACAACGGAGCCTTATTGGATATTTATTCTGGATTACTTCACTTCGTTCGTAAAGACGACAGCTTATACTGAATAGTAGATAATTATCCTCACTAGAATTATGAGGGGATACCTCAGCACTCAATTTATAAACCAGGAGATAGGAACACGTTTTTAAAAAATTGGGCAGTACAGAGAAAAATTGATACAGCTAGTGGATTCGATCCCGCTATTTAGGTTAAAGTTCCTTAATTAGGCTTAATGAGTTTATCCACTTATGCAACAACGTTTTGTTCATTTACGTGTACATACTGAATTTTCTTTGGTAGATGGTTTGGTTCGGGTTAAACCTTTAATGAAAGCGTTGCCGGCAAGGGGGATGTGTGCGGTAGCGGTGACTGATTATTGTAATTTATTTGCCGCAGTAAAGCATTTTAAAAATGGTGTCGATGCCGGAATCAAACCCATTATCGGAAGTGATCTTCCTTGTCATAACCCCGAAATCCCGGATATAACCAGTTCTTTGGTTTTATTATGCCTTGATGCTCAAGGTTATAAAAATTTAACCTGTCTTGTATCCAAAGCCTATCAGGAAGGCCAATATCATGGCCAACCCAGAGTACAATTTCAATGGATTGATGACTACTCTGATGGATTAATCGCTCTGTCAGGAGCCAAGTCGGGTGATATTGGTCAGGCGCTTCTGGCTAATGATGAATCCCTGGCTACTGAACGGGCATTACACTGGATGAACTTATTTCCCAACCGTTTTTATCTGGAGATTCAACGTACGGGTAGGGCAGATGAAGACTTATATAATGAGAAAGTCATTGCTTTAGCCGATAAATTGCAGTTACCCATAGTGGCAACTAATGATGTACGTTTTCTTGATCGGGAAGATTTCGATGCTCATGAAGCCAGAGTGTGTATTCATGAAGGATATACTTTGGCAGATCCTCGCCGAGTTCAACAATACAGTTCACAGCAATATTTACGCTCTGCAGATGAAATGGAAGCTTTATTTGCTGATTTGCCGAGCGCTATAGCAAACACGGTGGAAATCAGTAAACGGTGTAATGTCAAACTGAATCTTGGAAATAATTATCTGCCCAATTTCCCTATACCTCAAGGATCCACGGTTGAGGAGTATTTATCTCACTTATCAGAACTGGGTCTGGAGGAACGATTAAAACATCTGTTCAGAAATAAATCCGAAGAAGAATTAAATGCTTCAAGAGATGAATACGATAAACGTCTGCAAATTGAGTTAAAAGTAATTAATAACATGGGTTTCGCGGGTTATTTTTTAATTGTTGCTGATTTTATTCAATGGGCAAAACAAAACGGTGTTCCTGTTGGTCCTGGCCGTGGATCCGGAGCTGGATCGCTCGTGGCTTATGCATTAAAGATTACTGATCTTGATCCCTTGGAATTTGAGTTGCTTTTTGAGCGCTTTCTGAATCCAGAACGGGTTTCAATGCCGGACTTTGATATTGATTTTTGCATGGAAGGCCGCGACAGAGTTATCGAATATGTTGCTGAAAAATACGGCAGACAAAGTGTGTCGCAAATTATCACCTTCGGTACAATGGCCGCTAAGGCTGTGGTACGTGATGTGGGGCGTGTCTTTGGTCATCCTTATGGTTTTGTTGACAAATTAGCCAAACTTATTCCGTTTGAAATTGGCATTACCTTAAGCAAAGCAATGGAGCAGGAACCGGAACTTCGTCGTCGTTACGAAGAGGAAGAAGACGTTAAAGAATTAATCGATCTTGCTTTAAAACTTGAAGGAATCACACGAAACGCGGGCAAACATGCTGGAGGGGTAGTAATTGCTCCGTCACAACTTACTGATTTTACAGCTATTTACTGTGAAGAGGGGTCGACCCAAATCGTAAGTCAATTTGATAAGGATGACGTAGAGGCTGCCGGACTGGTTAAATTTGACTTTTTGGGCTTGCGAACTCTTACTATTATCGATTGGGCATTGGCGACAGTAAATAAGCAACGTGATCTGGCTGGTTTGCCACCAGTTGATATCAGCCATATTCCAACCGATGATAAAATTACCTTTGATTTGCTGAAAGCGTGCAAGACAACCGCTGTGTTTCAGCTTGAATCACGTGGTATGAAGGAGTTGATCAATCGATTGCAACCAGACTGTTTTGAAGAAATCATCGCGTTGGTTGCTTTGTTCCGTCCCGGTCCTTTACAGTCAGGGATGGTGGATGATTTTATTGATCGAAAACACGGTCGAGCTGCGGTGGATTATCCTCATCCTGATTTGGAACCCATTCTAAAACCAACTTATGGGGTTATTTTATATCAGGAACAGGTCATGCAGATTGCTCAGGTATTAGCAAATTATACCCTGGGCGCCGCGGATATGTTACGTCGAGCCATGGGTAAGAAAAAACCGGAGGAGATGGCCAAGCAACGCGAAATTTTTACCAAGGGAGCAACCGAAAGGGGAGTAGCCGAAGAGGTGGCGACTCACATTTTTGACTTGATGGAAAAATTCGCTGGATACGGCTTCAATAAATCGCATTCAGCAGCTTACGCTTTAGTGGCCTATCAAACCGCATGGTTAAAAGCCCATTACCCAGCCGCATTCATGGCAGCTGTAATGTCTTCTGATATGGATAATACGGATAAAGTAGTCACTTTTATTGATGAATGTGCGCATATGAAACTTAAAGTATTACCGCCATCCATTAATAATTCCATGTATCCTTTTACCGTGAGTGATGATTCAACAATTATATACGGGCTTGGAGCCATAAAAGGAGTAGGGGAGTCCGCGATTGATTGCATTACTCAGGAACGCTCGCTGAGTGGATCATACACTGATTTATTTAGCTTTTGCCAACGACTGGATTTACGCAAGGTTAACAGGAGAGTTCTTGAAGCGTTAATTAAAAGTGGTGCATTTGATGATTGGCAGATTGAGCGGGCAGTATTAACCGCTTCTTTGGAAAAAGCATTAAAAGTGGCTGAAAAAGAGCATCAGAATCAGTCGAGCGGTCAATTTGATTTATTTTCCCTTTTGGATGATAAGGCAGATGAACAGGATTATATCCAGTCCAAGCCATGGTCTGAAGCCCATCGACTGGAAGGTGAGCGAGAAGTATTGGGCTTTTATCTTACTGGCCATCCTGCGGATCAGTACCGACGTGAGTTTGGAGATTTTATAGTTCCTATTAGTCAATTGAATCCTTCCATGCATAAAAAGGCGAACATCTGTGCCCAGGTTACAGCTATTCGCAAAATCATTACTAAACGGGGCAAGAAATTAGTGATCATTGGTATGGATGATTCTACTGCTCGCATGGATGTTGTTGTATTTGGCGAGATATTTGACCTTTTTAATGAGCCATTGGCTACAGGAAACATGCTGGTTGTAGAGGGTGAAGTAGCCCATGATGATTATAATGGGGGGGTAAAAATGACGGCAAATCAACTGCATAGCATTTCATCATCCCGAACCAAATTTGCCCGTTGCCTGGAATTAAGATTGAATCAATCAAATCAGTCTGTGCTGCCAGCCATCCAAGCCATTTTGAAAGCTCACTCTGGCTGTTGTGTGGTGCAATTTTCATATACGAATGATCATGCAAGGGCTAATTTAAGTCTTGCTCAGCAATGGCATGTAACGCCCAGTGATGAGTTGCTCGGACTTTTAGTTAATGTTTTGGGTGAAGAGCATGTAGTAATGCGTTACTGACGATTTGATAAGATGCGGTTTTGGGAACAACTTGTGTAAAGTCCCCCCAAATTTATCATCCATAACTGGTTGCGACACTCCGTCTACCCAATTCTCTACTTGCAAAAAGACATGATTATTCTATTCATGTTCAGTGCACGGGGGGGGAGTTTATGGGCTTGGGGAGTAGCGTTAGATCTCTTATCCATAATATTTCAAAAATAGTTTTCATTTAGGAAAAAGGTAGCTCAGTATTTCATGTGCCCAACAAGAACACTACAGTGATTCATTCATAAGAAATTTTTAATACAGTTAATTTATGTTCCCCATCACTAACGCGCAAGGTCAAATTATCCCCTACTTTGGCTTTCAATAATGTCTTCGCTAACGGTGAGACCCAACTTATTTTTCCGACATTTATATCCGCTTCATCAAGACCTACAATTTTGACAGAATGAATTTCCCCTTTTTCATTGCTGTATTGAACAGTTGCCCCAAAAAAGACCTGGGTAAGACCCACTTGAAGTTTAGGGTCGACTATTACCGCGCTTTCTAATCGTTTCGTCAAATAACGAATGCGTCTGTCGATTTCTCGTAAGCGCTTTTTTCCATAGATATAATCCCCATTTTCCGAGCGATCACCATTACTTGCCGCCCAACTGACTACTTTCACAATTTCAGGCCGTTCATTACTCACTAAATTCCTTAATTCAGTTTGCAGCATTGAAAAACCAACTGGGGTCATATAATTTTTAATGGTTGGTATCTCCAAGTCTGGACGCTCAGGCTCTGTATATTCATCTTCTTTTGTAAAAGCTTTACTCATCATAAAGTCCTGTTATGAAATATAATTCGATTATATCACTTAGCAAGCGTAGGTCGGGCGCTTCGCCCGACATTTCCATTTCTTTGGGCGCATTGAAATCAAAACTTTTGTCCATACTTTTATAAGATAAACTATCTAATATGAACTAAAGAAGAGAGATTAGATGCAACGTCGGGCGAAGCGCCCGACCTACGCTTGCTTGCTGCCCCCTTTTTGCATTCGAGGGAGCTTTGTGATTGACGTTACGCTCATTTCAATTGTGTATTTCGACATTTATCAGAACAGTATTTTACCTCATCCCATACCTTCTCCCACTTTTTACGCCATTTGAAAGGTCTGGCACACACCACACATATTTTTTCTGGCAAATGGTGTTTTTTTATTCCCTTAGGCATAAGCCTCCCTCTATTTCTTTAAAATCAAGCGACAACTAGCGCAAGAATAAACGTGAAAATAACAATCAAAGTAGCGTAGCAACGTGTTTGAAAATAATCAGGAGTTATTTCATCATGTTTAAATAAATGATAATCAATAAACAATAAAACTAAAAAAGCAATAATAAAAACAGTCATTAGCCATTTAAAAGGAAGCAATAGAAAGGCAAACCATAGAACCAGGACAATCACGTTACTCAATATGGACAAAACAGAACATCATTTTCCCTTAAGGTGAAGATGCTGCCCCCAATGTGCTCCCGCCAAAAAAACAGCAATAACTAAAGCATAAGAACACATAATATTTTTGACTGCCCCAGGCCAGGATAGATTATCCCCATACAATAGAAGCCAAAAAGCGCTCACAATAAAGGGGATTGTTCCTGCGTAGGTCAGGAAAGGGTAGCTTTTTTTCATTTATGTTTCTCGCAGGTTTTGAGGTATAGCGGATTAAAATTTAAATGAACGTTCTACGTCATTTAAATTTTAATCGACTGAAAGAGAACATAGATTTTATCCCAGTCTTTAGGAAGATGATAGACAATACCCTTGTTATTGAACAGCCCTAGACTTCGCCAAAACCCTTTAGGGTGTTGATTAGAAAACTCCAGCAATTCACTGATAAATACTTTGGTAAAAATATTCAGTCTTAATGAGTGTAAGAAAGCGATAAGAGTAAACAAAATCCCTGTTTTATTAACGATTCAAAAATCAATTTATTTATTTGTATAAGTGATTTTAATGACAGGAACTTGCAAATGAAAGTAAACACAACTATAATTTCATTTGAAAGGAGGTGTGAAATGAAAACTTCAAATAATATGCTTCATCAAGAAGAAACTGTTTTGACTAAAGCTGTAAGCAACTTGGCAAAATTTTATTCTTTAACTGGAAAGGATTTAAGTAAAATAATTGGTATAAGCGAATCTAGTGCCTCCCGTATTAGTCAAGGGACTAAATTAATTTCACCTTATACTAAGGAGGGTGAAATAGCTTTATTGCTGTTGAGAGTATACCGAAGTCTAAATGCAATGGTTGGAAATAATCATGAAAAGGCTAAATTATGGCTGAATAGTCAGAATAAATACTTTAGAAATACACCAATTGAGGAAATGAAAACTATTCCAGGTTTAATTAATGTACTTAATTATCTAGATGCAATGCGCGGAAAACTATGAGTATATGGACTGAATCTGAAGGAATAAAATTAGTTAAAAGTCTTAATTTGGAACCATGGAGGATGATTGAGTCTCAATATATTTCAAGTTCTCGAGACTTGGTCGAAAGTAGAGAAGAGCACGATCTCTTGGAAGAGTTGCTAGAGAATTCAAAGCCGGGAATAGCAAATAATAAGCACTATTTAATCTATACTCCTTTCAGATATCCACCACTTAAGTATGGTTCTAGATTTGGTAATACTTATGAACAATCTCTTTGGTATGGATCTATAAATCTCCTTACGGCATTAGCAGAAGTTGCCTTTTACCGTCTAAAATTTTTTGCTGATACTTCAGCAGATCTCGAGTATGTTGAAATTCCAATGACAGCTTTTAAAGCATATATACAAACAGAACATGGTATTGATCTAACAGCACCTCATTTTAAAAAATATCAAGATAAAATATCTAATAAAACAAGTTATGCGGAGAGTCAGAAGCTGGGTGCAGAGATGAGGGATGCAAATATAGAGGCTTTTATTTTTACTTCAGCAAGAGATAAGGCGTTTGGAAAAAATGTGGCTGCATTTACCCCTGATGTATTTAAGATGAAGGATAATCAATATATAACAGGTATGCAAAATTGGCGTTGTATTGCGAACCAAAATATTATTGAATTTACTCGAGATGAAATTCTGTGTAGAAAACATCACGAATTTTTTAAAGAAGAATTTGAATGAAGGATTTTCCGGGGGAAGGTCAGGATACGTGTGCAAATTATCCATTTCTATGAAAAAAGGCTATAGCCCATATGTGGCAAGCAAGGTCGGGCGCTTCGCCCGACATTTCCATTTCTTTGGGCGCATTAAAATCAAAACTGTTGCCCATACTTTTATAAGATAAACTATCTGATATGAACTAAAGAAGAGAGATTAGATGCAAGGTCGGGCGAAGCGCCCGACCTTGTGCAACTAACAAATTTAGAAAAAATTGATTTACGTTGTAACCACAAACTTATAAAGATGCCATGGTTAGATGACCTAATATTAAACGGTTGTAATATTCTGCTATAAGACATAATTGTTCTATAAACGATCGGTTTCTGAAAGACCTAGGTTAGAGAAATTACAAAGTTATCTTAGAAAGCGAGATGTTTTATAGGGCTCTCTCTCAAACATCTCATAGAGAGATAGAGGGGCAGATCTTGCTTTTTGCTTTTCTCTATCATAAAACAAAAGGCAAGATCTGATCCTCTTCTGTGCTTGGCCTCTATCATTTTTAATCTAAGATGGATTGAAGATAGCTTGTGAAAACTAGTAAAGCTCCCGTTATTGTAGGGAGCCAATGGGTATAAATAAGAGAACTACAAGGGCTGTGATTCTAACTGCTCATAGTCAGTGCAGATGGTTCAGGGCTTTCGGAACTGCTTGATAGTTCCATCATCTCAGGACTTAATTTTAATTTTAATTGTTCAAGAACTTCCAACGGAAGTTGAATTCCTTTATCGGGAATTGCAAATTGTTGACCATTGATATACAGGCTACCATCCTTCATTACAACGGATTGCATCTCAGGGTGATGTTCTAAAGCAGCATCTGATTCTGGAAGGAATTTTATTTCCATTCCGCTTATCATGTTCGCTCCGTCTTTAATACGAATACCGGTTGTGGTATTGGGAATGTCAGAATAGTACCCTCCAATTACCGCACAGGCCTTCCAAAGCAAGTTATAAGCGGCGTCTAAGGGTAAACCTACTCCCATTCCAACTCCTTGACCCACTATCCCCATTGCTGTACTCAGTATATGAGCCATACTGATGCTACAAAACGTAGTGATTAATTTACATGCGATAACTTGAGAAAATAATGCAACCCCCATAGGCCCAGCTGAACCAATCATCAGTAATGAGCTGCCGATAAGAGCAGTGAGTTGAAATTTTAAAGGGATGACCTGTACTGAGTCGCTGACCATTTGGCCGCCCATACATCCCAATGTTGCGCCAGTATAGGCGAAGGCTGCACCAAACATGGGTTGAGTGATTGAGGTTACCGGGTAATTTTTATAGGGATTATCAGCGCCGGATTTTTTGCATGTTTTGCTAAGGAACGTGGAAAATTTGTTCCACTCTTCGTCTGAAAATGGCTCCATTCCTGCTTTTTTAAGGGCTATATTCGCATGGCTAAGTGCCATTAATGATGAATTAATAAAGGTATTGGCTGCCATAAAACAGATTAATTTGTCATCCTCTTCAAAATAGTTTTCCGCGTTGATGCCTAAATCTCGATTGATTAAATTAAACAAAGCGGAATTTTTCTTGGGCGATGATATTTGCGTTTGAACGTACAGACAGGTGGCAAGCATGATTCTGGAAGCAATAAAATGTGCTTCTAACTGACCAGCCCATTGTTCTACATTTTGCATCATGGCTTGAACTTGGTCATCATTAAGCAAATTGGATGAAAAAACAACAAGCATTTTTTTTATAAATTTTGTCTGAGCATCACGCGCTACTACATCTGTTCCTCCCAATAGGATGGGGGTGCCAAACATTGATGGTGATTTATCCAGGTCGACTTTTCGTTCCTTCTGATAATCATCGCGCAAAAAATTGATACTTGTAAATGCACCGGGTGGTAAAATATAACGCATAATAAACCTCATATCCTTTGAAGAATTTCCTTATGTGTTTTTTATATTACTTATTCATTGGTTAAATGCAATCATATTTGATTATTTTTTACTAAATAAATTCATAAATTTAAATCAATTATTTTTATTTCTATTTTAACTTATTGAAATGATGATTTTTTTGAGGATTATGGTACTTTTAGCAGAAGGTTTCATCTTAATAGTGTCGAACAGTACAATAGACCTCTTCGGAACCTCTTTGTAGGGTGAGGTCTAATGATGCCCATGTCCTGTGGCCTGCTATATAAATCATTTCATTTGTTTGTTGATTGAAAGAATTGATTTAAGTTGTTTTAAATAGTTTTGGGAAGATTATTATGATCGAATTGGTGAATAACTCCGACAAGGTACGTTACATGGGTAGGTTAATTAATTTCTTTTTACTTTTGCGAGTTTCGCATTGGAGTAAATCTGTATTTGTGATGTTGGGTTTTTTCTATACTCCGGTTCCAGGATATCTGGTTCCTGCGCTGTTGGCCTCATTAGCGTTCTGTCTTATTTCCAGCGCAGTATATATTTATAATGATATTCAGGATAGGGATGAAGACAGTCTGCACCCTTATAAGTGCCATAGACCTTTAGCCAGCGATCAAATCACAGTATCCGATGCGATTTTTATGCTGTTTTTGTTGTTAGTAACCGGCCTTGTGCTTGGCGTACTGATCTCGAAACAGTTGGCTATTATTCTAACCATATACTTGTTGATTAATTTGGCTTATAACCATGTGTTAAAGTTAATTCCGATACTGGATGTTACCTGCATAGCTATGGGGTTTATGCTGCGTGTTCTGGCTGGAACTGTTGGCATAGGGGTTGCTATTTCTGGTTGGTTGATAGTAGCCGCAACCTTGCTTAGTTTATTTATCGCATTAAACAAGCGCCAATTGGAAATGCATTTGGGATTAAAAAATTCTACCCGGACAGTACTGAGAAAATATAACCCGGATCTGTTACAGCAACTCATAGTGGGAACTGGATTAGCCTGTTTTGTTACTTATTTGTTTTATACTGTATACGCACGAGGAGAGTCATTTTTCTTCATATTAACCTTGCCATTTGCTGCGATTGCTCTATGGCGCTTCGCCTGGCTATCCAATCAGAATGTCGAAAATGATGATCCTGTTAATGTATTTCTTGGTGATCGATTATCCCGATTAAATCTGTATTGTTTTGTCATTCTTACGTTTATGGCATTGACTTGATGAGATCGAGTTTACGTTGGTATGACGCTATTTTTGTTTTAGTATTTTTTTATCTGTTAGTTTTGCAAGTTCAGGCAATTTGGCCGTTTACAATTGATGATATGTACATTTCCTTACGCTATGCGAGAAATTGGGCGTCAGGAGATGGCTTGTTATGGAATCTTGATTCACCACCAGTCGAGGGATATTCCAATTTTAGTTTCGTTGCATTGGGAGCATTGTCCTTAGTATTTAATGGAAATCCGATTGTTACTTTAAAAACGGCAGGTTTTATTGGCTTGGTGGTTACTTGTTGTTTTCTTTTTTTGATAAGCCGTTTTTGGTTTACAAAACGTGAATCTCTGATTCCTTGCATTATTTTATTATTATACAAAGGACAAATCATCTGGGCAGTTAGTGGGTTTGAGACTACTGTCTATCAAGCTTTAATCTGTGGTTCTGTATATTTTATTTTTCGGGGACAAGGATATGATTTATATCCAGGAGGACGGGGTGAGTTCCGATACTTCAATTTTTTTATTGCGGGTATGTTACTTGCCCTGGCTGGAATGACGCGACCTGAAGCACCTGCTTTCATGATACTGTTTTTTATTTTAATATGCTGGGATAAGCCGAAATCCAGCCTAAACCGCTACAGGAAGGAGTTACTGTATTATTTTGTTCCTCTAGTGTTGTTTTATCTGCCTTATTTTCTCTGGCGATGGCATTATTATGGATATTTGTTTCCTAACTCAGTTTATTGCAAAGGGTTTACTGCGGCATTTTTATATGAGCTGGATCTCAACTACCTGAAACTCATTTGGCCATTTGTTATTTTAGCTCTTCTTGCCTTTATAAAGGATTGGGATAAGCGTTACTTCTTTTTATGCTTGCCGAGTTTCGCTTATCTCATCATGTTACGAGATGCAGATCCCATCGTTGCTTTTGATAATCGCCTTTTTTTACCCGCATTTGCACTGTTAATACCCCTTGCATTGAAAGGTCTTGACCAACTTAATTTGTTTTTATGTAAAAAAAAGGAACCCCTTACATTATCCGCCTTCTACCTTGTACTATTTGTTGTGCTTGCTTCGTTTATGCCCTGGATGACTCTTGCTCAATATCGATACTTTAGCGAGAATCCTGTCCGAGGCGAGCAATTAAGAATGTCTGTTATTCAGTGGTTGAATGCTAATGCCAGGATTGATGACAGGGTAGTTTTAAGTGATTCAGGTATGATTCCATACTGGAGTAAATTGCATTTTATTGACTCTTATTGTTTGAATAATTTATCGATGTCGCAATACCCGGAACAGCAACGATATGAACAGTTTTGTCACCAAATTTTAATTCAAAGACCGGAAATTATTATTTTGACCTCATTGATAAAAAATGGGCAAGTACTTTACACACCAAGTGATGCATGTTTAAAGGTATTGCTTGATAATCAAAGTGTTTACAAATTAACCAATTCATTCGTGGCAGAAAATCCAGATTCAGAATATCGGTATGAAATGTTTACGAATTTTTAATGCGATGAAGAGTAACATGGTGTAACATCCTTTTTTATTATAATGGATTTAACACTGTATATTTTATGAAGCATCGAATTAAATTACTAATAAAAAAATTACTGTCAAAATTTCCAGTTATCCTTTTTGATATAACGGCAATTCCAGTGGCATGGTATACCGCATACTGGCTGCGATATAACATGCATCCATCTCCTAGCATGTTAACGTCAACTCCTTCTTTTGTCGCACTGGCTTTGTTATTTGTTGTACAAATTAGTTGTTTTTACTACTTTAAAATATATCGGGGCTTATGGCGTTTTTCTTCATTAAATGATGTGATTCGTATTTTAAAGGCCTCGGTAGCTGCCATGTTTTTGGTGATCCCGGTATTTTACGCTACTTCAATATTGCACCATTTATCCCGGTCAGTCTTTCCATTATATTGCATCATTCTGGCATCCATATTGTGCGGTGGCCGATTGTTAGTTCGGTTACGATGGGACAGAAGAGGACGAAACGATAAAATTTTAGATGTCAAAAGAGTTTTAATCGTTGGAGCTGGGCAGGCAGGTGAAGGCTTGGTTCGAGACTTAAAACGTAGCAGTTACTATCAACCTATAGGTTTTGTTGATGATAATATAAGCAAGCGTGGTCTGGAGGTTCATGGGGTTAGGGTTTTGGGAACCACCCGCCAAATCGCTGATTTAGTCAGACAAAATGTAGTTGATCTTATTTTTATTGCGATACCGTCAGCCCGATCCGCTACCATGCGCCGCATAGTGACTCTTTGTGAAACCAGTAATGTGCCATTCAGAACATTACCCAGTATTTCAGCTTTGGCTGCAGGGCGTGTCGAAGTAAATGCACTAAGACCAGTAAATATTGAAGATTTATTAGGAAGGGATCAGGTCACTCTGGAGTGGGACAGAATAGCTACGACTATTTCTGGAAAACGTGTATTAATTACTGGCGGTGGAGGTTCTATAGGCTCCGAGTTGTGCCGTCAGGTCATGGCTTTAAAACCAGAAAGTCTTGCTGTAGTTGAAAATTCCGAATTTAATCTCTATCAGATTGAACAGGAACTTAAACTGAATTTTCCCGAGATACCCATTGATTTAGGATTAGTTAGTGTTACAGATGAAGTGGCAATAAATCATATTTTTCAGCGTTTTCAACCTGAAATTGTATTTCATGCTGCTGCATACAAACATGTGCCTATGTTACAAAACCAAATCAGGGTGGCAGTTTTTAATAATGTTCTGGGCACTCAGGTTGTTGCTAAAGCCAGTGTCGCGGTGGGTGTAGAGAAGTTTATTTTGATCTCTACAGATAAAGCGGTTAATCCAACCAACATTATGGGTACCACCAAACGGGTTGCTGAAATTTACTGTCAAAACTTGAATATTCGAGTTGAAACACAATTCATTACAGTTCGCTTTGGTAATGTTCTTGGATCTGCCGGTTCTGTAGTTCCGCTGTTTCAAAAACAATTGCAGGCAGGTGGCCCCTTGACGGTGACTCATCCTGACATGCAACGCTATTTTATGACCATTCCTGAAGCATGCCAATTGATCCTGCAAGCTATGGTCAATGGACATGGCGGTGAAATATTTGTCCTTGATATGGGTGATCCGGTTAAAATCAGTTATTTGGCAGAGCAAATGATTCGACTGGCTGGAAAAGAGCCAGGAAAGGATATAATGATTGAATATACTGGCTTACGCCCAGGCGAAAAAATGTACGAAGAATTGTTTCATGAGACGGAACAATTAGCGTCTACTGAACACGAAAAACTGTTTAAAGCTCGATTTAGAGAGTTGGACTGGCATGAGTTAACACAAACCATGCGAATGTTGAATACAGCCTGCTATGAGCATCAAGATGATGAGTTATTGATTCTGCTTAAGAGTTTGGTTCCAGAATTTCAATTGGATGCGTTAGTTACTGTATAAGTGGTATTTATAATTTAGGGGAAAAGAGTATTCTATTCAAATGTGACTTTTTTAAATAAAGTAATAAAAAGAGCTATTTTAGTCAGTTAAGACCTAGTAATTCAGTCTAACTATGCTAAATAGTTAGATAGGGAATTATAATTTATCAGGGATGAATACAATTTATGTACACAAAACGCATTATAATTGGTACTGTATTCTTAATGGGGCTTTTCTTAGCGGCCTGCAAGGACAATAAATCAGTCCAGAATGCTCCTCGTCCTGTCCCCGTAGTTAAACTTACCTTAACTAAAATTCCACTTAAACGAACTTATATTGGTATCACCCAATCCATAGCTGAAGTGGGCATTCGCGCACGAGTTGAGGGTTTTCTTATTCAGAAGAATTTTATTGAAGGGAAGCCGGTTAAAAAAGATCAATTAATTTATGTTATTGATCCCAAGCCTTTTCAGGCTCAATTGGATCTTGCTAAAGGCCAGCTCGCTAAAAGCATTGCCAATATGGAATACCAAAAGGTTCAATACCTCCGATTAAAAGAGCTGGTTAAAAAAGGGGATGTTTCGAAAACTCAATTTGATGAAACAGCGGCGCAATATGGTGAAGCTCAGGCTGAAGTTTTGGTTCAGAAAGCGAATGTTGAAACAGCTGAAATCAACTTAGGCTATTGTTCCATGCTTGCTCCCTTCGATGGAATAATTGGGAAAAAATACGTGGATGTTGGAAATCTGGTGGGTGCAGGTGAGAACACCTTATTGGCCAATATTGTTCAATTAAATCCCATCTATGTATTATTCAGCCCAAGCATTGAAGACTATGGAACTTTTCTCAAATATCGAAATAACATGCCTTTTCATGTTGAGGCGGTTTTACCTTATGATAATAAATTAGTATTCAAGGGTAAGGTTGATTTGGTAAATAATCAGGCGGATACGCCAACCTCTACTATTTTGATGAGGGCGATTGTCGACAATCCAGACCAATTATTGTTACCAGGGATCTATGTGAATATTACTCTTGAACTGACTAAAGAGGAACCATCTATATTAATTCCTGCCTCTGCTGTAACTGAATCACAAGGTCAAAGAACAGTTTATTTAGTCAATGCAAAAAATCAGGTTGAAGTCAGTAAAATACAAACATCAGGAATGTACAAACAACACTATATTGTGACCTCGGGAGTTAAGGAAGGGGATTTGTTAATCATTAATGGGATACAAAAAATCATACCTGATGAAACAGTAATACCTCAAATGCAAGAAAATCAAGGTCAAAAAAATGGTTAGATTTTTTATATATAGACCTATTTTTGCCATGGTGATAGCTATAATGATGGTATTGGTAGGTGGAATTTGTATCTTTATTCTGCCTGTAGCACAATATCCGTCAATAGTTCCACCAGAAGTACAGGTTTCTTCTCAATATATTGGAGCAAGTTCTCAAGTCGTATCCGATACTGTTACAACTCCTCTTGAACGAAATATTAATGGGGTTGAGGGCATGATTTATATGTCTTCTAACAGTACTAATAATGGAAATTCGATTATCAGTATTACTTTCGATGTGGGTTATGATGTAGATATTGGTGCGGTCGACGTGCTTAATAATTCAAATACTGCCAATCCCTTGCTTCCACCTGATGTGATTCAGGCAGGTATATCCATTCAAAAAGTTTCCAGTGATATGGTTTTGGTTGTTAATTTAATATCTCCTGACGGTACACTGGATGATGTGTTCCTTGGTAACTATGCGGATATTCATCTGACTCCAGCGATTGAGCGAATACCTGGAGTCGGTAACGTAAATAACTTTGGTCTATTGCAATATTCAATCCGTATTTGGCTAAATCCTGACAAACTTGTGAGTATGGGAATTTCTCCTATAGAAGTTATCAATGCGGTTAAAGAGCAGAATCAGCAAGCGGCAGTCGGGGTTATAGGTCAACCACCGGTTCCTCAAACCATTCCTTTTCAGTATCAAATAACTACCTTGGGTCAACTGAGTGACACGCAGCAATTCGAGGACATTATTGTTAAAACCAAAGAAAATGGACAGATAGTCCGAGTTAAAGATCTGGGGCGTGTTGAAATGGGTGCTGAAACCTACATCACTACCTCTCAACTTAATGGAAAGCCTAATGCCAGTATAGGTGTTTATCAATTACCAGGGGCTAATGCGCTGCAGCTGGCGGATGGTATTAGAAAACTCATGGATAAAATGAAAAAGGAATTTCCGGAAGGAATGGATTACACCATAGTCTATGATACAACCAAATTCGTTAAAGAGTCTTTAAAGGAAGTAGTGCTTACCCTGTTTGAAGCAATTGGTTTGGTCTTTATTGTGGTTTTTCTCTTTTTGCAAAACTGGAGAACCACACTGATTCCTTGTATTGCAATTCCAGTGTCTTTAATTGGAACATTTGCATTGTTTAGTATTTTTGGTTTTTCCATTAATACTCTAAGTCTTTTGGGTTTAGTTCTTGCGATAGGATTAGTGGTTGACGATGCGATAGTCGTTGTCGAGAACGTTGAGAAAAAATTGGAAGAGCATGTCTCTGACATTAAAGAAGCCACTTTGTTAGCAACTAAAGAAGTGCAGGGGCCTATTATTGCAACGACTTTAATCTTGTTGGCGGTGTTTGTTCCTGTTGCGTTTATACCTGGAATGACCGGTAGTTTGTACAATCAATTTGCTTTGGCAATTGCATTTTCAGTGGCACTTTCCGGGATTAACTCCTTAACGTTAAGTCCTGCTCTTTGTGGGGTGTTACTTAAAAAGAAAGTGGAAAATAATTTTTTTGTGTTTCGTTGGTTTGAGCGAGGATATCAAACAACCTTAAACAAATATAAAGCGATGGTAGAGTTGTGTCTGAATCATAAAAAAATAGTTTTAATTATTTTTGCCTTGTTAGGTGTCGCTACAGCATTTGTTTTCAAATCATTGCCCACCGGATTTTTACCTGAAGAAGATCAGGGTTATTTTATTACTGTTGTTAAAGGGCCTGATGCTTCATCCCTATATAGAACTGAGGAAACAGTCAAAAAAGCGCTGAAAATACTGTCCTCAACTGATGGAGTTGCTAATGTTATCAGTATCAATGGATTCAACATTATTGATTCAATAAATCAACCCGATACAGCCGTAATGTTTGTGATATTAAAACCTTGGTCGGAACGTACAACACCTGAATTAAGTGCTGCAGGCATAATGAAGAAAGTACAAGCTCAGTTTAACACTATAAATGATGCCAGGATTGGTGTATTAAACGCTCCAACTATTCCTGGCCTGGGATCTGTTGGTGGATTTCAGCTTGAAATTGAGGATGTGAATAATCAGGGAGTAAATCAATTAGCGGCGGTTGTTAATCAATTTGTAGAAGATGCAAATAAGGATCCTGCGATTCAGGGGTTATTTTCTGATTTGTCTGTTCAGGTACCTCAGTTATTTTTGAATATAGATCGAACAAAAGCCAAGGCTTTAAATGTATCAATTAACGAATTGCTGGCTACTTTACAAACCTATTTGGGTTCGTTTTATATTAACAACTTCACCAAATATGGACAAACATATCGGGTAATGGTTCAGGCTGAGGGCAATGCAAGGGCGGAAGTGACTGATATCAGCAAGCTATATGTTAAAAGCGATACTGGAGCTATGGTACCTTTAAGCAGTTTATTAAAAGTTGAATATACTAATGGCGCATATAACATTCCTCATTACAATTTATATACTGCAGCGAACCTGAATGGTGCTCCGAAACAGGGTTATAGTTCAGGTCAAGCCTTAACTGCTATTGAAAATTTAGTAGCAAAAAAATTACCTAAAGGTTATGAAATGGAGTGGACCGGTATTACCTACCAGCAATTAAAAGCCGGTAATATGGCTTCATTAATTTTTATGCTGTGTCTGGTTTTCGTATTCTTGTTTCTTTCTGCTTTATATGAAAGTTGGTCTATGCCGTTTATGATTTTATTGGTTGTTCCTTTAGCGCTTTTAGGAGCTGGTCTTGCGCTCTTGTTACGAAATCTGGATTTGGATGTATACGCGCAAATAGGATTGATTTTGTTAATTGGCCTGGCAGCTAAAAATGCTATTTTGATTGTGGAATTCGCCAAGGAAAAACGACATACTGGTGCATCCATTATTGATTCCGCAAGGGAAGCTGCGGCGTTACGTTTAAGGCCCATTTTAATGACCGCCTTCGCGTTCATTTTCGGTGTACTACCCTTGGCAACGGCTACTGGAGCAGGAGCCGCCAGCCGCCACTCAATTGGCACTACAGTCTTGGGCGGCATGCTGGTAGCTACTGTATTGAGTCTTTTAGTCGTTCCTGTTTTTTATGTGGTCATTGAAACGCTACGAGAACGTAAAAAAACAGATATCAGTAAAAGTGGTGAATTTGGGGATTAATTGAAACTCAAATCACCAAACGTCTGATCTTACATTATCCATTGGTTCAATAGTCTAAATGTCCCGCCGTATTCTGAAATTTCGTTATCATGCAATTCACGTATCAAGACAATACTGCTCATTTATGATAAGTTTGTTTTTTTTTGATAGGAAAGAATCATGTTAGCGACTTATGAAGATTTTGAAAAAATTGAATTACGATCTGGCACTGTTGTAAAGGTTGAAGAGTTTCTACGTGCAAAAAAACCTGCTTATAAGGTATGGGTAGATTTCGGTAAAGACATAGGTGTTTTACAAACTTCTGCACAAGTTACGGTGCATTATACTCCCGAAACTTTATTAGGCCGCTCTGTTGTAGGCTGTGTTAATTTAGGTGAAAAAAATATAGCTGGATTCATATCTCAATTTTTATTGGTTGGTTTTTCTGATGAACATGGGGCTATTTGCTTAATTACGACTGATCCCAAAGTACCGAATGGGCAAAAGCTTCATTAATTAGTAGTTTACCTTGTTTTTGAGTGAAGACAGGATGATCGTGTTATGGGAATTCCATAATGCGATCCGAGCTAAGCCCTGAGTCATCCCCTTATTGTTCTAACGAGGATAATTATCTACTAGTCAAAATTAATAAATGTCCGTCTTTGCGAGCAAAGCGAAGCAATCCAGAACACATATCCAATAAAGCTTCTTAGTAGATTGCTTTGCATAGCTCTCACAGGCGGGGTTTTTTTATGACCATTATGTTTATAAAAAATACATGCCCTGTGTTTTAAATTATGAGGGGAATAATCAGAGTTAAGCCTGCACTGCTGAGCTACATGAAACCATGTTCATTCAGGACGTTTCTGAAGATCATGGCTTCATGAGTTAACCTGGCTTAAATTGTACAGTCCATGCTTTGATTTGGCTCTTGACTGAAGTCTATATGCTTCAGAGTATCTGCAAGTGTTTCTCTCAAATCATTTACTGCCTGGACAACATCATCTACCGCAGTTCTGGGTTTTTTGAAAAACTGAGGGGATGTACCTAAGCTGAACATATAGATTCCCCAGTTTGCAATCGATTTTAATATATCAACAATGACAGTTATTCCAGATTGATTACCCTCGAGTTGTTTCACCGCGTTTTTGCCTGCAGCACAGCACTCATTAAAGAATGCATTAAAATCTTTGGCATTTATCTGTTCAATTTGCTTGCCAATTAATGGTTCATTTTCTAGATAAAAATGAGTTTCTTTTGCTTTTTGAATTGCAGTATAAAACTCTACTACGGCCAGATTAACTTTATGATCTTTGTTTGGATCCAATCTGTTGATTATTTCTTCTATAGTTGAAAAAGTAGGGATGCCAAATCCTAAAGTTTCAAGTTGAGTTTTTCGTTGTGGCATTCCATCCAGAACGTTTTTAACCTGAACATTGATCAATTGGTATAGTTGTTGCGTACTCTTGGAAGATGGATTTAAATTAAGTTGCGTTAACTGGTCATAGAGTTGAGTACATAATTGATCTCGAGTTTGAGATTCTAACTCATCCTGTCCGGGGCATTTTGAGTAAACGACATCAATAATAATTTGATGCAGGAAATCTGGACTTGAAATTAATGCATCAAGTTTATCAGGGGATTGCTCCATGGCAACTTCAATGTATCCCTTAGCTTCAGGAAATGCTTTGCTTAATAAAAACAGTTTACAGAGTTTTTCTGTATGTTGAATGCTGTTTATATCAGACTGTTGGGATGCTTTTGAAAAGAACTCTTCTACTTGAAATATATAAACTTTATGTTTACCAAGCTGCATTTCACTCAGAGCTTTTAATTCATTATCTTGTTTGAAAAGTTTATCGATGTTCTCAAGTAACTCTTTATCAAGCGCGCTACTGGCTGCCAAATCATGTAATTTTGCTTTTAAGATTTTACTGTTCAGTTCTGTCGTGCGATGTGCTAATAATGCTGAGACCATTTGTGATTGTTCTTCCTGACTCAAAACACGTTTAAAGGGTTGAGAATCGGAATGTGTACGCATATAGTTAATAAATAAGGAAATCAGGTGATTAAGATCTGTATGTCCTAAGTCTCGCATGCTTGTTGACAGTTTAAACAGTTCATTCGCAATCGGATCTTCATCCGATAAACCATTCTCTGCCAAATGGATTTTCAAATTGGTCACGATGGCATTGACAAAGTTCTTGATTGACTTGGGCAAATTAGCCATCGAATTGTTTAATTGTTCTAACTCATTTAATCGATGGTGATAAGTACTGGACCATAAATTGGGGTGGTGTTTCATCTTTTCATGCATCGATACAACCACTTCTTTTTTCATGGTAAATGGTTTAATTAAGGTGACAAAACGATCCAGTTCCTGGATAACTAATGCTTTTTTACTTAAGGTATCAAAGTCAGGGCACTGACCAGACTTACTCGCTTGTATTATGGTATTAAAGTCCTTTACATTCTTTATCCAGTGCAGTTCTTCTTTATAATCATCTCTAATCTCTTGATACACATGTTCTGGATCAATGTCTTCCAAACGACTTACAATAAAACTCATTTTTCCAACAACTTGACTGTGGTATAACTCTTTTGGGAGGTTATGCATAAAACACCTATATACTATTAAAGAATAAAATTGGTCAAATAATAGCAAATATGAAGAAATATTGCAATATTGCGTTAGGTTTGTTTCTTTATTGTTTCATAATCGTTAACTTTCCATGTATGTTTTTGGGCATTTTGATTATTTATTGACCATTTGGTTTGGGTTAAGAAAAGGAACAGTCAGCTTTGTAACTTATTGATTTTTATTGATGTATTTTTAGAGAAGTCACTTGGCTGAATGCCAAGTGAGGAAGTGTCATCATTGTCGCTATGAAAAAGAAAATAAACAGGTATCTCAGCGAAATAGTAAATTAAATGCATATTTATTTACTTAATATTCTAAAGTGGAGGAAACAAATCCTGAAACTTAATACGGCTTTTTACATGTAAGGCTTTGCGTCTGTCTTTAGATAAATCGAATAACTTATAGATGATAATGGGGAATACAAAGCTTACTACACCGATTCCAAAAGCCAGTTTATACATTGGATCTTTATTTAGAACCAGGAAGAATAAAGCAAATAACATCAAAATAATGGCTACTATTCCAGTGTAAGGAGAGTAGGGCGTCACGTAACGCAAATCTTTGATGGTATAACCCGCTTGATATAGCCGATTTCTAAAACTGATTTGAGAAAGACATAATGAAATCCAGGCTAAAGTACCAGTAAAACCAGATACCAGGAGTAAAGCTATATAAAGTTTGGTTTGACCAAAAAAGTACCCAACACCCAATAATGTCCATACCCCGGTCAGGGTAGCAATTACCGCATTTTGCGGGATAGCGTTACGGTTAAATTTAGCAAAAGCATGGGGCGCCATTCCATCTCTGGCAAGCGCATTGAGCGATCGCACCGTACCATAGAATCCCGAGTTTGCGCAGGAAAGAGTAGCCGAAAGAGTAACAAAACTGGTAACCGCTCCAGCCCAATTTAAACCATAAAAATTAAGTGCATCAGCAAATACGGAGTTTGATAAACCGGCTTTTTGCCATGGAAAGATCAACACCAGACAAAACACGGGTATGATGTAAATGAACAAGATTCGTAACGTAACATTCCGTATGGCATGCGGGATCATTCGGGCTGGATTCTCGGATTCCCCTGCGGCAAGGCCAATAATTTCCGAACCTTGATAGTTAACCAGTAGTAGAACCATGGCCGTCAGTAGGGACATGGTGCCGTTAGGAAGCAGACCACCATCACCTAACATATATTTAAAACCAATGATTCCAGGTGGTTCAGTACCATGGATCAGGCCAAAGAAAATGAGCAACGCTAATACCACAAATGCCATCAATGCAATAATTTTGATTAGTGCGAGCCAGAATTCAATTTCACCAAAAGTATCTACTTTTGCCAGATTGATGTATGTAATCAGTAAACCAAAGCAAATCGCCCAGACATATCCATTTATTCCGGTAAACATTTCCATAATGATACCGCCAGCGACGCATTCAGCGGGAATATAGGCTACCCAGCTTATCCAGTAAGACCAGCCAACCCCACAGGCGACAGAAGGAGATACAAAATCGGATGTGTAGGTAACAAATGATCCTGAAATAGGGATAGCTACAGCCAGTTCACCCATACATAACATAGTTAAATAGATGATTAAGCCACCCAGCATGTAAGCAATGAACACAGCAGGGCCAACGAGGTTAATGACCTCTCCAGTTCCTAGAAAATAACAGGATCCAACGATACCACCTAAAGCAATCAGCTGAACATGGCGGTCTTTTAAGCCACGGCGGTAGCCACTATCTTTAATGGGTTTAGCTAAGGTTGGATTTTTCACGGGCTGTTTATTTCTCACATGGTTATTAAAGGTATAAACTCTAATGTTATATTTAACTGAAAAATTTTAAAACTACTCTTACAATAAAAAATATAAAATAGTTTCTTTGTAATTGAATAATCAGTTAATTAATTTCATCAAGTTACTCAATTATCAATTCGGTATGAATTAAATTTTGGCGTTTATAGCATAATTTTTGAGCTTTTAAAAGAAAGTTTTTAGGTGAGTCTTTATGGATTGTTCTACCAGAGCGTCCCTGTCATTGACCTTGTTTCACGGTTATTTATAACTATATGATTATAATAATAAAATTTATACTTTCAGGATTCAATATTATCAGCTGTTGAATTTTTAAAAAGATTCATTTTTTAAAGTGCATTTAAGTTTTGACCCTAAGAATTTACTGAGGTAGGATAATTTTATCTTAGGCTGTAAGGATAGATTATGTACCGATTATGGACACTCGCCAGTATTTTTTTTGTTTTCACCTCTGTTACTTTTGCTGATAAATCTGATTGCCTGAATCATCATTGCCTTGCTGTAATTGATGCGGGAAGTTCAGGATCCCGATTGCATGTGTATGCCTATGATCTTGATGAAACCAATACTCCAACAGGAATCAGGGAAATATGGAATAGGAAGGCTTTACCGGGATTATCGACTCTTGAACATGAACATCGATCAATTTCAGTCTATATGGAGAAACTATTTACTGACGCACCAACCGTCCAGATGCCCGTTTATTTTTACTCAACTGCAGGAATGAGGTTATTACCGAAGACTCATCATAAAAATGTGAATCAACTGGTAGCTGACTGGTTTGATAAACAATACTACTGGCGTTTGGTTTCTGCACGAACCATCACCGGTAATGAAGAAGGGGTTTTTGCCTGGTTGGCAACAAACTACCAATTAAAACTGTTTGATCAAACCGAAAAGCCCCTGGCTGGTGTAATGGATATTGGAGGCGCTTCCGTTCAAATTGTTATTCCTTTAAAAGATGAACTAACTATCGATAAAAAAGATACAGTAGAATTTAATTTATATGGGAAAAAATACCGTTTATATACACACAGCTTTCTTGGGCTTGGCCAAAATGAAATGGGGCATCAATTCTTTGATTTGAAATCATGCTTCCCCAATGACTACGAATTACCCAGCGGACGCCTTGCTGAAGGTGACGCTTACGCATGCAAAAATGAAATATCCATTTTAGTCAATGAAGTTCATTCGGTAAGAAAAACCATCAAATCAGTACTGGCTTTAAACCCGGTAGACAATTGGTACATCATTGGCGGGATTTCCTTCATGCTCAACGATAAAATCTTCCCAACCACCAAACAACGTTTTACCAACCAGGATTTAATATTATTCGCAGATAAAAACATCTGCCACCAAAAATGGTCCACCCTGGAAGAAATCCACCCCGATAACTTCATGCTCTACAACTACTGCATGCTACCATCCTACCTCTACGCATTAATAGTAAATGGCTACGGCCTCCCGGTCAGCCAAAGCATCAACTTTTTACCCCTGAATAAAAATGCCGACTGGACCATAGGAGTAGTATTGCAACATCACCAAAGTTAAGTATACTTTTTATATGCCGCTGTAGCTCAGTTGGTAGAGCAGTTGATTCGTAATCAAAAGGTCTGCGGTTCGATTCCGCGCAGCGGCATTGTAAAATCAATAGGTTACGTTTTTGTGTCGCGGTAGTGTCGCATTCGGGGTACACTTTGGGGTACACTTATATTAAATCGTCTTCAATACTTAGGTAATAGATATAATTAATTGCTTTCATTAAATGGTACCGATAAATAACTAGCGGTGCTTTCTGAATGTGGAATTCGTAAAATCATTTTGTTAGCTGTCGTTGTAACGTGATCGCCTGGATTTAAATTGATGTAGTAGTTGTTACCAGATTTGATTATTTTCTTTTTTAACCACATATTATTACCCGCATAGACCTCTATTTCGGATGTATTAATTAGAGGATTCCCTGTTCCATTAAATGCCATACTGTTTTGAGGAACATCAGATTTTATAATTATATTTTTTAGAAGTTGTGTTGTTATTTGATGAGTTGCTTGTTGTACAACATATATATTTGAGTAGCCTTGTAATATTCCATGATTTTCTAAAGTTAGTTTTACTGAAATGTTAAAGATACCATCTGCAGTTTTAGGGAGAGATAGTATTGGTCTTAATCCCGTGAGAGTAAATAAAGTTTGTTTCTCATGTTTTATATCCCATTGCGCAGTGTGAATTTCTGATCGATCTACGTAACCAATAGGGTTAAAATCAAGTTGAATATCTTGGCCAGAAAATAAATTCGTGATTAGCTCAACGCTATTTATTTTTTTAATTTTTATTTCATAAAACGGAAATATATTAAAATAACTTAGTATTATCCAAATGAAAGATAAAAATCCCCATATAGTGGCGATACCAGTAATGATGGTCCATAAATATTCAGAAATTTTTTTCATAAATTATCCTTCTTTTATAACCATGAGTTTATAGGTAATTTTTCTATAAAAATAGAGACTAAATTTCAGCAGACTAGCACATATTAGATTGCTGAATACGTCGGATAATTGTTTATACAATATTTCTAAGGTTTCTATGTGCAGCTCTAACCCAAATAGCAAGCGTAGGTCGGGCGCTTCGCCCGACACTTCTTTTCTCTTCTTGAACATTAAAATCAAAACAGTTATAGATACTTTCTTTACGGAATCAATAATCTATCTAATATGAGTTATTGAATTGTCGGGCGAAGCGCCCGACCTACGCTTGTTTACAGGTCAATATGGCTGGTTAATAAGTGTGATTTCCGACTTGTCAAAACAAGAGTATAAAAATAAGTACCTCCTGACGTAAAATCTCTGCGAACGTAAACCATATTTGTTTATGAAGTTTGATTTCTTGTGAATGGAATTTTATAGGGGTTAGTTGAGGTATGGTCGTAAAATGAAAACCTGGGATACGGCCTTTGGGCCTGCTCCCAGGCTACCCTGGCTATTTCAGTAGCGCTCAGCTCAAATATCAGGGCCACTAAATCACCAGAATAATTAATGACAAAAAACTAACGACTTCAAGATCAACCATACATCATACCCCAATGAGCTCATTGTTTTAACAATGCCAATCGATATTTTCCAATTTGGTGAAAACCAAGGGCTTGGTATGCGCATATAGCGGAATTATCATTGGTGAATAAAATGGCTCTTTTAATTTGTTGGTCGGCAGCTTGTTTGAGGCAAAGGTACACAGCTATTCTGGCAAAACCTTTATTTCTTAATGAAGGAGGAGTATAAACCGGGCCGATCTGTACAATATCAGGTAGATTGGCATTAAATCCACATAAGGAAACAGGGGTGTTATTTACAAATAAAACCCATCGATTTTGGCTAAGCTGCGTATCTTGAATTTCATCAGTAATGGATTGTTCCAGTGTGGGATTATCAGCATCGTCCCCGAGTGCTTCAATATGGTAAGCGATAAGCCATTCTTTGATGATATCCGTGTCGCAATCTTGCACTGGTTTGAGGGTGCAGCTATATGAATGAATTGCTTGAGGTATCGTCATTTTGTCGAGATTAAGTAAGAATAGTTTTTCCTGATAATTAATGGCAAATAGAGACGCTTCCAGGTTTAGCT
The DNA here is from genome assembly GCF_001467955.1 of Legionella quateirensis. Lineage (GTDB taxonomy): Bacteria > Pseudomonadota > Gammaproteobacteria > Legionellales > Legionellaceae > Legionella > Legionella quateirensis. Next base: position 94,352 of record NZ_LNYR01000022.1, read on the forward strand.
TATCAATGACAAAGCCTGCCTGGGTGTCTTCTCCCAGTATTCCAGCTATTGGCCTTGTTCGTTTAAGCTCGAATTCTTCTACTAGAGCTGATAATGCAGTAAAATTTTCAGTTTGCATCATCACATTACCATTCCAATAATGCGCTAAAACACCATTAATTTTATTGTTTTCAAAGGAGCCGTAATACTCTCCGTGAAATGGTGCATCTTGGTAGGTAATACCTGAGTGGTATAAGTTGTTCCTTATGAACATAGTCGTTTCTTGGTGATGATTGAGATAGGATGACAATTCATCTATATGCAATCCATCCAGCTTTTTTATCACAATCATTTTTACCTCGGTATGGTGATTATTTTTAATACACTTTTAGGATATATGCTAAGATAGCCCAATATTGGTTATTATTAAATACAAAATCTCACAATATGATCACCTTACTCCCTCACAATCCTGCGTGGAAAGCTGCATTTGACCTAGAGAAAAAACAGCTATTGCAATTGGATATTAAGAACATAATCCAAATTGAGCATATTGGCAGTACAGCTATTCCTGGCATTTGTGCAAAACCAGTGATTGATATTTTAATTGGTGTTAAGTGTTTGCGTGAATTTACTTCTGAGGATATCCAAAAAATGGAATCATTGGGTTATCGATATAACCAGGTTTTTGAAACAGTTTTTCCACATCGGCGTTATTTCCAAAAAGACAATGAACATGGTGAGCGGACGCACCAGATTCATTTGGTTAATTATCCATCCTCTTGGTTTGCGAAGCATCTGTTGTTTCGCGATTATTTGCGTCTTTATCCAAATATTGCTAACGAATATGAGGCACTTAAGCTTAACTTGAGCAAAATCCATGATAATACGATTGATTATGCCAATGCCAAGAATGAATTTTGTCAGCTTATAGAAAAGAAATCCTTTTTACATTTTGGGGTTAATAAACCATTCATTGAAACATCGCGTCTTATTGCATTTATTCCCCAAGTAGCTTGTCACGAAGACTATGCAATAATGCTTTCAAATCCTGAGTTTATTCAATGTTATGGTGTTTCATACAATGAGGAACAGGCTTTAAATCGTTTGGAATCGGATATGACGCATTACAACCAATATGGTTTTGCTCCCTGGATGTGGTATGACAAAGAAACCCACAATTACGTTGGGCGAGGGGGATTAAAGACTTTTATATTTGATGGAAAAGAAGAAGTTGAGTTAACTTATCAAATAACTCAAAGCTATTGGGGAAAAGGTCTAGCATTTGAAATGGGGCAAGCATCTTTGGAGTATGCTGAAGAGCATTTGAATTTGGCTAGTACTATTTGTTTTACCGCATACAATAATTATCCATCATTGCGCGTTATGGAAAAATTAGGTTTTAAATTTGAGTTTGATTTTGAGCATGCAGGAATTTCGCATAAATTTCACAGAAAACCTACAATAAAGAAACAAAAGAGGTCTTAATGGATAAAGTAAAAATTGACACCTACTTAGTCCAAAAGCTGATTGCCGAGCAATTTCCACAATGGCAATCACTACCGATACATCCAGTTGTTCAAAGTGGTTGGGATAATCGAACGTTTCATTTAGGTGAAGACATGGTGATTCGTTTGCCTAGTGATAGGGAGTATGAGCCACAAATAAATAAAGAATATCAATGGTTGCCATGGCTCTCTAAACAACTATCATTTCAAATCACGCAACCGATCGCACTTGGACAACCGTCACCCGATTATCCATTGCATTGGAGTATCAATCGTTGGATAGAAGGGGAGACTGCTTCAATACAGAATATTCATGATAAAAATGAGTTCGCGAAAGCATTGGGTAAGTGCTTAAAAGAATTTCAATCTTTAGATGCTACGGATGGACCTTTGGCTGGCGCACATAATTTTTATCGGGGCACTTCATTAAAGGCCTATGATCATGAAATGCAGCTTGCAATTCCTAAAATTAAAAACGTTCATGAACAAAGAATTGCGGCATCATTATGGCAACAGGCACTTTCTTCTGTATGGCACTTAAAGCCAGTTTGGGTTCACGGAGATATAGCCGTTGGAAATATTTTAGTTCGTCATGGAAGACTGTGCGCTATTATCGATTTTGGCCAGCTTGCTATTGGTGATCCTGCGTGTGATTTAGTAATAGCGTGGAATTTCTTTTCTGGTGAAGAACGAGCAGTATTTAAAAATGCAGTTCAACTGGATAATGATACCTGGATACGCGCTTTAGGATGGGCATTTTGGAAAACCTTATGTTGGCCAATTAAAGGTACTGATGTAAAAGGGGTTTTGCATGAAATTTATTCCGATTATGAGGCGATTAAATAACCATGCCTAATGAAATTACGTATTAGAAACTGTCAGCCTAAGTAGATCTTTGTAATACTCAATCTTAAATGCCCAAGGGACTGGCTAATAATTTCCCTTGCAGTTCTATCCCAATATTTTTCAAGGGGATTAAGCAAGTGTAGGTCGGGCGCTTCGCCGGACACTTCTTTTCTTGAACTTTAAAATCAAAACAGTTATAGATACTTTCTTGACGGAATCAATAATCAATCTAATATGAGTTATTGAATTGTCGGGCGAAGCGCCCGACCTACGCTTGTTAACCGGTCAATATTCCTGGTTAATAAGTGTGATTTCCGACTTGTCAAAACAAGAGTATAAAAATAAGTACCTCCAGGAGTAAAATCTCTACGAACGTAAACCATATTTGTTTATGAAGTTGGATTTCTTGTGAATGGAATTTTATAGGGGTTAGTTGAGGTATGGTCGTACAATGAAAACCTGGGATACGGCCTTTGGGCCTACTCCCAGGGTAGCCTGGCTTGTCCTAAGATATTAAACCATGCAAGTGTAGGTCGGGCGCTTCGCCCGACACTTCTTTTCTCTTCTTGAACATTAAAATCAAAACAGTTATAGATACTTTCTTTACG
>NZ_LNYR01000022.1:97302-159733 GCF_001467955.1 Legionella quateirensis
AATCTAATATGAGTTAATGAATTGTCGGGCGAAGCGCCCGACCTACGCTTGTTAAAAGGTCAATATGGCTGGTTAATAAGTGTGATTTCCGACTTGTCAAAACAAGAGTGTAAAAATAAGTACCTCCTGGCGTAAAATCTTTGCGAACATAAACCATATTTGTTTATGAAGTTGGATTTCTTGTGAATGGAATTTTATAGGGGTTAGTTGAGGTATGGTAGTACAATGAAAACCTGGGATACGGCCTTTGGGCCTGCTCCCAGGCTACCCTGGCTGTTTCAGTAGCGCTCAGCTCAAGTATCAGGGCCACTAAATCACCAGAATAATTAATGGTTATTTTCTATCAAAAAACATCGTTCTATCTTTGTAAATAATGATACTGGCAAATACAATCAGCACTAATGTCTGAATACATTTTGTCACAGGCTCAATCATAAATGCTTCTTGTGAAAGGTTAGCGATAAAATGAAATAGTATTGCTACTGGAATGCTGTAGTTATTCTTTTTCCATAACCAGTTAATGATAAATGCAAATGGAATTACACCGATTATAAAGTTAATCGCGAACAATGGATTTAAGTGTAAAATATTATAGTGATAACTATGGTTAATAAAAAATAATGGCAGATGCCATACTGCCCATAGTACCGAAAAAATAGCAGTACTAATAAAATAATTAAATTGAGCTGACAAACTATCCATCCCGTATCCTCTCCAGCCTAATTCTTCAAAACAGGCAGCTAAAAATAGAATGAGAAGAGTAGGAATCCCTGCTATACGAAATGAAAAGGATTGTGCAAGGTTAAATTGGTCGATTGAAAAGGAAAATAAAAGTGATATTAAGATGGAAATAATCAATGAAAGAGGTGGAATCAAGAGGAGATAAATTAGAGTTCCTACCTTAATCAACCGTAAATTAAATAATTTGTTGAGAAATTGTCTTTTAAGCGTTTTGCTTTTAGTTGAAAAGATGAACAGAAATGCCGTGATGCAGGGAGAAATTAACCCTAGTAAAAAAAACAACTCCTTTCCATTTTGAGCTTGAATGTAATTAGAAGAAAACCAGAATATCCAGGTTAAAATAAAAACAATGATAAAAAATTGCAAAGGTTTATATGTATCACAAACTTCTGGTCCTTTCATCAATGCATTTCCCTATTAAATGACAATTTAAGTATAACTTTAAATACAATGGCACAATATGGAATTTTTGAAATGAACAATTGGAAAAAATTCCAGACCAATTTCTAAAGCGTTAGCATTGATTAATGTGTTTTAATAATTTTCACTAATAAAAATTATAGAACATTGGGGGGGTGTGCTAAATTACTTCTCTAATGAAAAAGAGCCACTAATAATGATCCTATCGAAGAGTTACTGCATCTATTGAAATTGAAAATAATTTTTTTTTGGCAGTATATGCATCACGCATATTAACAGGGTCAGATCTTGTTTTTTGCTATGTTATATCTTGAAAGCAAAAAGCATGATCTGACCTTGAACGCACTGTGATCTCTGCACATGGCGAAGGTATTCGCTTTAATGCTAACCAAACGCATGGCTACAGAAATCTTATGACTGAACCAGCCAGGTTTCATAATAATATCCACTATCCTAAAATCAAAAAGGGCTAATGCTAGCACCATGCTCGACTTCAGCTTCAGCCCGAAACGATTTTTGTAGTGTTTGCAATTGTTCTTCTATCAGTACTGGTTCGAATGGTTCAATATAATCTGTTGTGGGTTTATTCAGATCCAGAGTTTTCGCTATTTTCAATATCAGGAATGAATGCTTTTTTACAATTGAGGTGACTTCTGATCTGCATTGATCCATCTCAGAGGATGTCGCTTGGACTGATAAATCACGTTCACGATAATCACTTTTAAAAAGCATTTTTATTGCAATTGAAGAGGCTAATTGAACCATGACCTGATGACACTTGTTATCTATAATCTTTATGAGAGTATCAATGGCTATAGCATTTATTTCCATATCTGCGTCCAAATACCCTTTTTCCCACAGAAATATTATAGTACCTGCGAATCCGACAGCATGTTCTCTATGTCTTATCATGGCTACTTGATTCTCATTTAAATTTCCCATGCAATGACGATCGAAGTCTTCGGTGGCTTTACCTCCCGCATTTAATACAGCCCTTAATAATCTATCCTTATGCTCAAAACTTCGTTGCGCAATATATCCCAAAAAATTATGAATTTGGCTCGCACCAAATTCTACAATTTCGTTAATCACCCTGGGAGTAAATTGATCTTGCTCTAACAATTCAGAGGCCAAGATAGTCCAACCTTCATATTGGCAGCGAAACAAGAATGTTGCTCCTGAAGTACCGAAAAAATTGACACTAGTCGGAATATGATCAAATGCACATCCTTCATTAATTAAGAGGCGGGCTAGTTCTTCTGTAGGCACATACCATAAGGCTGTTTTCCTTTCTGCATTGTGCAAGCGGAGATTAGCACCTGCATCTTTAAGTAATTGTAACGCTTCACACGATTTTACATAGTGTATTGCCGAACACCCTTTGCTGTTTGTTTTATCCAAATCTTGCTGTTCAGCAAGCACTTTTGTGAGCATCTTTATGTTGTCTTCTTCAACATATTTCATTAAAGGAGTTTTATCATAGATAAGTTTATTTAAGTCAATCTCAGCAAAATTTAACTCTACTGAAAATAAATCTTCACCCCACAAAATGATACAATCATTTAAAGTGCGTGTTTCAGTAATTAAATCCTCTTGATTAGCGCCACGAGCTAGAAGAAGCGTGATAAGCTCTTTATGTTGTGCTTTAGTAGGTACGTAGAAAATGGCTGGTTTGCCTTCTTTACTTTTGATATTGGGATTAGCCTGCTGGCTTAACAGGAGTTGAACACGCTCTTTGTCGCCAGCCTTACACGCGACGATAAGAGGTGTATCACCTTGATCATTGTATCCGTTTACTTCTGCCCCCAAACTTGCGAGGTGAAGAATCATGGCATTATTTTTATTTCTCACGGCTTGAAAAAACAAATTTTCACCATCCGAAATTACTCTATCGATATTATCTGATGGAATAAAACATTGTAAAACATCCAGTTTTCCTTCTCTCCAGGCTATACTGGTTGCCGACTCAGCGGTTTGATACTTTCCAAAGGCGGGATCTGCACCATGTTTTAATAAATAAGAAACAATAATTGCAGAATTCATTATCACGGCAATGCCAAGCGCTGAACGACCATATTGATCAGTTGTATCATTAATTTCAGGTATTTCTGCACCAGCTTCTGCAGGCTCAAAGAGTTGTTGTATTGTTGAAAAATCTTTTTTCCAAACAGCATTTTTTAAATCTTCATTAAGTTTTATTTGCGCTTCAGTAGGCATAAATGTTCCTTTTTAAAATCAAATGAGCATCCAATGTCTGCAGAATCTAATATAAATTGCTTTTTTAAACAAATTAAAAATTTTGAATGAAATATATTGTCAATAATAAAATAATTGTCATATACAAGCTTAGGTCGAGCGATGCGCCTATAGCCCTCAAGCTAAGACCCTTTAGTAGGTCAGTAGGTCAGGGTCAGGCCTTGAATTGTGAATTATCAATTAACAGCAGATGAATCTATTGACGATCCGAATCAAATAGATTAAAAGCATGAGGAAAGGAAAATTAAAAATTAATAGTCCAACATGGCAAGATCCCTACGGATAGAATTTCCAGGAGCCTTGTATCCTATCACCTCAAGGGGTGATGGTCGGGAGCGCATTTACATTTCAGAAGAAGATCGAAATTTATTTTTAAATACTCTTTCTGAGACATGTTTAAGATGCACATGGGAGTGTTATGCATACTGTCTCATGGATAACCATTATCATTTGTTAATAGAGACTCCAGCCGGCAATTTAAGTAAAGGTATGCCATTACTTAACGGTGTCTAAACTCAAAAATTTAATCGAATACACAATCGTGTGGGGCATGTTTTTCAAGGACGATTCAAAGCAATATTAGTTGATAAAGACCATTATTTGCTTGAGCTATCAAGATACATTGTATTAAATCCTATACGCGCAAAAATGGTTACTTCACCGCATGAATGGAAATGGAGTAGTTATCTGGCAACAATATTAAAAGAGTCTAAACCAAATGGGTTATATGTAGATAAAATTCTCTGTTTATTTAGTGAAGATGTATCCGCAGCTATTAGGACATATCAACAGTTTGTAATTGATGGAATAATGAGTAAGTCTCCTTGGAGTGATTTAAAAAAGCAAATTTATTTGGGAAATGATGGGTTCATTAATAAGATGTTGAAAAAGATTGACCCTCAAATGAATTTAATAGACATCCCGAAAGCTTAATATGAAACGGAGATTCACACATTGAAAGAAATAGAACAGAAGGCAGATACAAAAAATGAAAGAATTCAAATTGCATACAAATACGGATAATTTAGTTTAAAAGAAATAGGAGATTATTTTGGTTTGCATTATTTTGGTGTAAGTAAAATAGTCAAAAAAATATGACTATAGAGTTCTAAATTCAAAATTCAAGGCCTGACCCTGAACGCTATTCCGAAATGATTGGGGCAAGGTTTGAGTAATAAAAAATGAGGGAATTTTTTTTGATTTTCAATCATTAACAAAGTATCATCATTTGGAATAGTCTTTCTTGGACAAGCTTATGGTTAAACACCAAATGCTGGTCTGAAGCTCAATTACCTCTATACCAACGAGGTGATATTGAATCTCGCTTATTCTGAGGTAAGGATACCAATGTGCTGAAAAGAAACCGAATATTTTGCATTTATCACGTTTTAGTTGGATTATTTTTATTGTTTACGGCCATGTCCATGGTGCAAGCAGCTAGACCCTTATGGACATTCACTCCGGCAGTAGGTTCCAATCCTACCCAGGCGGTACCGGCAAACGGCAGTGCCTCAATACAGTATATCATTGAGAATCAATCCCCTAAATCCAAACAGCTGGTCATTTTGCCGATACCAGGCGTCAAACAAACCGCTCCTTGTCTATTAGCCCCCAAAGGGCAAGCTGGCAGCAGTTGTACGTTAAATCTTGTCATCAGCGGCAGCGCTTTGCCCCAAAGCGGTATTCATGGCGGCCCTGCCTTATGCCAAATCAATGCTGACAGCAGTCCTAATCCCTCTCAATGTTATCAGCCAAGCCTGTGTAATCAGCTCAACATCACCTTAAGTACAGCACCACCGAGACCGACACCGACACCGACACCGACACCGGCTACGGCGATTTCCGTCAATGGATCGCCTCTATTATTGACTCCAAATGCGACAGGCTCATTAATCGTGACCAATACAGGCAGCAGCACCGCACTGAATGTAATCGCGACTCTGCCACCTGCTTTGGCGGCTGACGTCACTCAAGATGCCAGCAATTGCACCATATTAATCTCAGGGGCGAGCTGCAACCTTCACTTTACTGCCAACGCCCAATCCCATCCGCCAACCGCTATTACCGTTGCAGGCACCAACACCAATACAGTTGGAGGAACGATAACCCTGGTTTTACCTTATGTGACCAATGGGACTGTGAATGCGGTCGTAGTGGATGCGGCCAATAACCTCATCTATCTGGGAGGAGTCTTTTCTCAAGTGGGCCCTAACATAGGCAACGGAGTTCCTATTGACGACAGCACAGGCTTGCCTTTGGCTACCTTCCCGCGCGTTAATGGTGTAGTCAGTGCGGTTGTGGCCGATAGCGGTGGCGGCTGGTACATCGGAGGGTCTTTTACCTTCGTGAGCGGTGAACCTCGCAATCGTATTGCCCATATTCTCAGCGACGGTACTTTAGACCCCACCTGGAATCCCAACGCCAGCGGCAGCGTGCTAGCCCTTGCTGTCAGCGGGACCACCGTCTATGCTAGCGGGGTCTTCACCTCCATAGGCGGCCAAGCACGCAATAACCTTGCCGCCCTGGACGCCAGCACCGGCAACGCCACCGCTTGGAACCCCAACCCCAACAACAGCGTCACTGCCCTTGCTGTCAGCGGCACCACCATCTACGCCAGTGGAACCTTCACCAACATAGGCAGCCAACCACGCACTCGCATTGCCGCTCTGGACGCCAGCACCGGCAACGCCACCGCTTGGAGCCCCAACGCCAACAACAGCGTCAATGCCCTTGCTGTCAGCGGCACCACCGTCTACGCTGGTGGCTTATTCACCTCCATAGGCGGTCAAGCACGCAATCGCATTGCCGCCCTGGACGCCAACAGCGGCACCGCCACCGCCTGGGACCCCAACTCCAACGGCAACGTCTTTGTCCTTGCTGTTAGCGGTGGCACCGTCTACGCCGGCGGGTTCTTCACCAATATAGGCAGCCAAGCACGCAATCGCATTGCCGCTCTGGATGCCAACAGTGGTAACGCCACTGCCTGGAATCCCAATGCCAACAATACCGTCTTAGCCCTTGCGGTCAGCGGCACCACCGTCTACGCTGGTGGCTTATTCACCTCTATAGGCGGTCAATCACGTAATTTCATTGCCGCCCTGGATGCCGCCACCGGCAACGCCACCACCTGGAACCCCAATCCCAACGGCGGCGTCGGTGCTCTTGCGGTCAGCGGCACCACCGTCTACGCTGGCGGAGCCTTCTTTTCCATAGGCAGCGTAACACGCAATTACATTGCTGCTCTGGATGCCACCAGCGGCACCGTCACCGCCTGGGACCCCAACGCCAACAACAGCGTCACTGCCCTTGCGGTCAGTGGCACCACCGTCTACGCCGGTGGTGCTTTCACCTCCATAGGCGGCCAAGCACGCAATCGAATTGCCGCTCTGGATGCTATCAGCAGCAACGCCACCGCCTGGGACCCCAACTCCAACGGCAACGTCGGTGCCCTTGCGGTCAGCGGCACCACTGTCTACGCTGGCGGGGCCTTCACCTCCATAGGCGGCCAAGCACGCAATCGCATTGCCACCTTGGACGCCAGTACAGGTAACGCCACCGCCTGGGATCCTAACGCCAACAACAGCGTCACTGCCCTTGCGGTCAGTGGCCCCACTGTCTACGCTGGCGGAGCCTTCACCTCCATAAACGGCCAAGCACGCAATCGTATTGCCGCTCTGGACGCCAGCACCGGCAACGCCACCGCCTGGGACCCCAACGCCGACAACAGCGTCAATGCCCTTGCTGTCAGTGGCACCACTGTCTACGCTGGCGGGGCATTCACCTCCATAGGCAGCCAAGCACGCAATCGCATTGCTGCCTTGGACGTCACCAACGGCAACGCCACCGCCTGGGACCCCAATGCTAACAACAGCGTCAATGCCCTTGCGGTCAGTGGCCCCACTGTCTACGCCGGTGGGACCTTCACCTCCATAGGCGGCCAAGCACGCAATCGCATTGCCGCCTTGGACGCCACCAGCGGCAACGCCACCGCCTTGGTCTCCAACGCCAACAACAGCGTATTGACTCTTGCTCTCAGCGGTACTACCGTCTACGCCGGTGGGGACTTCACCACAATAAACAACGAGCCATCTTCGAGACTTGCCATCATCCTCATGGCCTTAACTCCTTGAGGCGCTTGAAAGGTTCAAATATTCGGGTTCTTGGTGTTTGCGCACCAAGATTTTTTGAAGAGGTCAGGGTCAGGCCTTGGAGGTCAGGGTCAGCCCTTGAATTGTGGGAGATTATTTTGGTTTGCAATATTCTAGTGTAAGTAAAATAGTCAAAAAATTATGACTATAGATTTCTAAATTCAAAATTCAAGGCCTGACCCTGAACGCGAATTTGTAACAAGACCTATTAAAATTCGTAAGGTCTACAACAATTGCCGGCATTAAATCATCGGAAAGAACAACCGCTCTTTCTGCCTATGCAGAGTGAATTACAGCGCATAGGCAAAAGAACGATTCCTTTAGTTACTTATAGATCAAAATTAATACCTAAAGTTCCCATATTATAATACTGCGGTTCTATTTTAACTATCCAGGGAGCGGTAGCAAAATGTCCTGGAGCAACAGTTGAGCCGAAAGTATAATGTGCTTCTGAAAGGTATAAGAATCTGTATTCAGCAAAGACACTTGTGTTTGGACTGAAATCAAAGCGTAATCCTACTTTGGGCTGTGCGGCAAAAGTAACTGCTTTATCGTCGGGATTGGAGTTGTAATGGTTGATTCCAGGCTCCGGAGGGCTAGTTTGTAATGCATTAGCATTGGATATGGAGACTATGGCAGAACCTATACCAACACCTACGTAGGGTTTGAAATTGCCAAATAGTGCATTGTTAGCGTTTAATACGGCATTAATAAGAAAGACACCTGATTTTAAAGGATAGCTCACTATAAAATCATGTTCATCAAGTCTTACTGTATCATTGCTGATATCGTGACCCTCTATTTTAGCTCCGCCCATGTAATAACCTTCTAGCTCAAAGGCAGGTGTTACCGGCAAATGCCTCCCAATAATGTTCGTCCATGCAAATCCAATATGACCTCCAACCATTCCAAAGGTACTGCTCTCAGATGTACCGAAGGCATTAACGGCTAGAGGACCTCCAAGGTTTTCAGGATAATAAGCTGTTCCAAGTTGGCTGATATCTCCACTGGTTACTCCTCCGCCACCACCAAAAACGCCCACATAGATTTTTCCGGGTTGTACAATTGATTCAGGACCCATAGCGCCGCTAAACGCAATTGAGGCTGATAACGATAACAAACAACCAGAGATGACTTTACATGTCATTTTTTTACCTGATCTATCCAATTTCATAATCTCCATTTCATGAATATATTCGATTTAAGTATTGTATGTGCACTATGTACTGGTGAGAATAACTAATACGCAGCCGATAATAATCATACCTGATTAATATAACGATATGAATCAAAATAAATAATAGTTGGTTTCGGGGGATAAATTCATATCCTAATCTTCTGAACTTAATATACACAGCACAATAGGGGGCAAATCGTGCCTTTTGCCCTTTGTCTTAATCTGATAAATATATTGCTTCTTTTCTATTTCCTTGACTGGTAATGTGATAGAGCCCACCAGTAAACTCAATACCAAAGGTCTTACCATGCTAATCCTGGGCTTACTATTTCCTTTTGAACGAAAATTAAAATATTTAGAAATAATTATTAAGAATTAAGCCCTAATTGCTGACTTTTCAGGATAGAGTCAAAAAGCAAGATCTGACACTTAGGCGGGGGAATGAGAGGGGCTTAGCATTAGACGCCTAAGCGTTTCATCGGATTTTCACCGATTCATCAGTCATGCTTCATCAAAAAAATAGCAAAGTGCAAACCCGGGAGTACTACCGATTTCTGGAGACAATAAGGGATAGCTAAGAATCTGCCCCCTAGGTGCTTGTTTTAATGGAGCGCAACAGCGCTCCTATTAGTGAATAACAATTAATAATTTTAAAGAATAATTCGAAGAGTGACAAATGGACCGTGCGCACTTACGATATTATAGGTAAGAAACTCATATCCAGCCTGAACTCCTATTATACCCTTGCCAACCTCGGCGTCATAACCCAGTCCTAAACGAAGATCAAATGAGGGATCAACAATCCAGTCGACCTGAGTTTTAAAATCCGTATTGATAATACCGTTTGTTATTTCATAACTTTCTCCAACCGGACCTCGTACAACAATGAATCCTGCTTGCATACTGCCTCGCATGGAAAGTTGTCCATTTTTAAGTGTCATCAATTTGATGTAATTGTCAATATAAAATTCAGGCCCCAGTCCATTTAACCATAAATGGTTGCGGTTAAATTGAACCGTGGTGGCAGACTGATACCTTGTATTTGTAATAATATCTGAATGAAGATAATTTAGACCCATATAAAGAGACATATTTATGGGAGATTGATCCAATATGGTTTTACCAATTAACAACTCCCCATTCTGATACTTACCATAATTGTTAGACAATGCAGAGCCGCTATAAGGTCCTAGACCTAATGGACTTGTGTTAAAAGGAATTAAATAGGGGCCGGCAACTGTGCGTTCACGGGAAGGTTTAATTTGAGTCCAACGTAACAGAGCAAGGAAATCAGACTTGCTAAAAGCATAAGTGCCAGCAATACGAAAACCAGGATTATATCCAAAAAGATTCTTATTTATTATGCCATTATTTGTTGCACCAGGAGCAGATGGTGGCGCTCCATTGACAATGATAAAATCCAGTACAGATTCCCCGGCCAAGCCTGGAATAGGGCTTTGTGACCAATAAAGAAATGTACTTTCAAGCAGCCAATGGCCTGGTTTGGGAGTTGAGTAAGTGTCAGCAGAAGCACATCCCAGTGCAAAAAAAACCAGAAGGGCAATGAACCATTTTTGCATTATAAGTCTGTGTAATAATAAAAAATAATCTCCATTTATAATTAAGAGATAGCTTGAAAAAAACTCAGCAATTATGAATAAAACAGAGTAATAATGCAAAACATACTTATAGATTTTTGTACAATCAAGGAATCAATGTTGTTATTCTAAGTGTAAAAAATTTAACCACAAGAGGGTGTTGTTCATATTTTGTTAATGTTAAAATTGTACTATATTGCGACAATACAGTTTTATACAGGCAATAATCGAGCGAATTATGATAAATGATGATGATTTTCCTTATTTTTCATTGAGTGATGATGAGGAACAAATGCCGAACGTACCGGGATCCTTGATCACGCCTGGTTGCTTGAATGATTCTCCTCTCGTGCCGTATGATGTAGATGTTGATATGACGCTATCAAGTGAGTTTGATTTTTCCGGGCACGGACAAAGCTTGTCTTTGGATTTACCTGAGATAACGCTATCGGGTGATCTGGAAGATTATGTGCAGGCATCAAATACCCTTACTTTTTTGGGGTTGCAAAACCCTCCTTTGCTTTTGCCTGATGTAGCTCCTTTAACTCCAGTGACGGGCTTGTTGGATAATCCTGGTTCGAATTCTGAAGGATATTTTTCTGACGGATACAAGCCAATTTCGACTGAAAGTGTATTGAACACATCTTCAGCTTTTAAGATGAGTTCAAAAAACCTGGATGGATGGACTGAATATAAATTTCATAAATCTGATAGCAGGGAGTCGAAGCGCGTTGTCCGAAGCGAGGAAGCGACGGCTTCCTGTTCCTCTACATCAAGTGCAAGCGTCGCTAAAATTCAGCGCACGTCGTCTGGAAAAAAGGCAACTTCAAAGGTTCGAAGCGGTGGATCTGCTTTTACCTGGGTATTACCGAAACAAGCTCATGCATCTGCTTTCTCGCGTTCTGCAGGCTCTATGTCTCAACGTTCTTCTTTGACTTTGGCCCGTCCATCATCACAGTTGGATGATGTCTTTCCATCAAGCGCATCGGTTGTTCCGGACCATCAGCAGAACCTGCCTGTCGACTCACCAGATATGATTATTTTGCCTTCAGTTACACATTTGTTGAGTGGCAGTGCTCCCATATTGGATGGACCTGTTTTGCGCAGATACAAACGAACTTTGACCGAAGATTTATTGAAAACTCCCTTAGCTTCCAGTGCAAGAATAGAAAAGCCAGATGGGGATGATATTTTACAACCTGACAATCCCAGTCAACAATGTATGCAGCGAGCTGTTCGAGGCGAGGTATCTGCTGCTTCCAGTTCTTTCAGAGTACACAGGAGTGTCGATACAAACAACCACTTCTGGTCAGAAAGAAATACAATTAGTCTCGCTTCAGGATACGCGAAGTGCGGTTTCCCTGGAGATACCTACATAAGGTATTACAAGGCATTGGAACAACTGGGCTATAAAGAAGAGAGTATTCACTCATTATTTCTGGGCGCGGGTCAGCATGGGGGTGTTGAGGCATTGATTAGGATGCATAATACCCTTATAGGCCTTGTCAAGGACAATGGTTTAGGCCATAAGGATCTGATTAAGGCTTGTGCTTGTCCAGAGGGTGTCAAAAATCTTCAGGCTTTGATGGATCATTACACAACTCTTAGAGCACGGGGCTATTTGACTTGGGATATTATCCATATGGTATCTCGTCGTAATGGCTCATTGACTTTAGAGAGCGTGCGTGCAAAACATGATGAGCTTATAGGTATGGGGCTTCAAATTCGAGATATTGTTTGCATAGCATTTCAACATCATGGTGCACGTAGACTGGAACTTGTTGCAGAGTTCTTCAGAACAGTATCTGAGGTTATAATACCGACTAAGCAAATTGTGGAACTGGTTACTGAAAGTGAAGTGGAGGAGCTATTTCAGGTTCTTAAAACAAAACAGGAGCGTTTGGAGGAGGAGCAGAAGGAAGCTGTTCAAAACACGGCTCATCCTTTAATGGAATCAGTGCCACAACAAAGCGTGCTATTACAGGTGCCTGCTTCGGCAAGGGCTCCAACCTTCTTTGCAGGCTCATCGTCACAAAGCCGATTATCTGCTTTAGCTTCTCCAACGCCACATCCTCCTTATGATGTTTTGCCCATTGTTTCTCGAGCAGGGGAGTACGTTATTTTTTCTTTCAAATAAGCCAAAATTTTTTTTCTGAGTTGTGTGATTGGGCTTTCTGAGATCTTTAGTGAACTAGGTTTTGGTGATTGGATTGATGTGCGTTTCAGGCCAGTTTATGCTAACTAAAGCGTATAACTAGCCTGGACGAATTTAGAACAATAAACCCGAAACTTAAATTGTCGCTTGATGCTTGAGTTCGGCTGTATTATCCCCCAAACCGATCAAAGTTTAAGGCACGATTCTGACATTCATATTCAGGTTTGTTTTCGGAAACAGCATCAATTAGGGTATTTTTTGCATACTGTAACGCTATAAATCCTCCCACTACGGCTGCCAGAGAACCAACAAATCCAATAAAGTTATATACCAGAGCAAAATACTCAGTTTTAACTTCACAACTGTCTATTGTACCACCCCATTGAGGAGGTAGACCCCCATAAGCTTTATTGCACTCTTTACCAAACTCATTCGGATTCTTCTCAAAACCTAAATCTTTGGGAAGCCAATCAAATAAAGTGCGCATAATTTCCGATCTCCTTAATAGAATAATTTTTATCATCACCTAGGGGCTCATACATACAACCAGTTATCCCATTTCCATATGAATAATAAACATTTGCCGTTCTGATAAAAATCACTCTGTCACAAATAGGTACTGGATGAGCCATCAGCATATACCGAAATAATTGTGAGAGCAATATTATTAAAAACAAGGTAGGTTGGGTTGTTTTGACCCAACACCAATCTGAATGAAGCGAACTGAGAGAATATTGGTCTATTGCACTATATTAATATAACGCCATCAACACATAATTTCGTCTAGTTGTCGGACAATGCTTTAATCGTGAGGAACTGTTGATTTTTAATTTTGCAATGGTCTGAACTCGTTTCTTAGCCTAATGGTCTTAACATGCTAAATCTGGACTTACTTATTGCCTTTTGATAGATAATTAAAATATTTAGAACTAATTATTAAGAAGTAATCCTTAATTGCTGTATTTTCAGGCTAGAGGCAAAAAAGCAGGATCTGACCACTGGTTTACTAGGTTCTCCAGGTTCTAATCGTCTATAATTTGGATTAATTTATAGTTTGAATCGAAATATTATGTTTAGCCATAAAAATACTTCCAGAAGTGTAAGAACAATCAGTGATGATTTGCTTAAAATTGCTCAGTTCATCCTGGATAAAGTTAAATTTTATGCACCCTATAGCTCGAATACCAATATAATTGAAGAGATTTCTGCAGAGCAGCCAATTCATCGTCTTCTTTGGATCAACGCAATGCGTGCCAGAAATGATCAGGATGGTATACGCCAACTTATATTGAGCTGGGATATCGACATTTCTTCCAATGTGCCTGATGAACACTATGAGTCAGGCAGGATCAAAATAAACAGAGATCAAGTCAATATTGTAAATTTGTCTAACTATTTACAGAGTGAATGTCAGGCAGAAGATTATCACATAGAACTTAATGAGCAGTCTCAGGTTGTGGAAATAGAATGCACACTGACTGATTTAAATAATTACGTTTATGATGAAATTGAATCTCTAGAATTTAAAGAGAAACGAAAAAATAAATCTGATTACACTATTAAGGAGCGCGTAGAGAGCATTACTAAAAGATTAGCGCAATGGGGGATTGGAAATTGTTCCGACCTTTCTCAGGCAGCAATTGGTTTATTAATGCACTATCCTTCTCAAGGCTTTGCAGAATTGAATCTTCCTGGTATTAAAACATCAGTATCCATTGAAACGTTCTCAATTGATAATGATGATCATGAATTTGTCGTAATTAACCGCAAAGCAGATTCGGATATCAATAATCCCAAAAAATGGGGTGATGATGTTGTCATTCTTGATCCATGGGTTGGAGAGTGCTACATG
Source organism: Legionella quateirensis (assembly GCF_001467955.1). Classification (GTDB taxonomy): domain Bacteria; phylum Pseudomonadota; class Gammaproteobacteria; order Legionellales; family Legionellaceae; genus Legionella; species Legionella quateirensis. Next base: position 111,650 of record NZ_LNYR01000022.1, read on the forward strand.
CTCAATGATGCCTTGTCGGGATCGAGAAAAACACTGTCTGTAGAGTATATTTTCGATGGTTCAACTTATAAAATTGAAGATAGTGGATTTATTGCTGAAGGTGCATCAGACCACTGGAAAGCAACACACTCTGAATTCGAACTATTTGAGCTGACACCTAGAGTGTTACATCCTGAAGAAAAAATTCCGTGGGCAGATTCAAATACTCTCCAAATGAATAATGGATGTTAATCGAATAGCATCAATTGTGTATTTAGAGTAATTTCGTGTCAGGATTTTAAGCAAGATGCTTTTGAACACGAGAAAGAGGTGTTTTAAAATACCTATACCCAATTAAAGACTTTCAGGTGTATCAGGGCATTCTGTCGTGAACGCTATACAAATAAAAACAATTTAATTCAGTTCGTTTGTAAACTCATCGGGACCTTGCCTGATTCAGACAGTAGTCTGATAATTTAATTGCCAATCTAAAAGCTGTTTGTAATTTTTGAATGTTTTAGACTGATGAGATGGAGTAGGTAATAAATTATTATTTATTAGTAAACTACTATTATTCTCCCAGGTAAAATAAATCGGATGATCTAAATCAAGAGGGAATACTCCTTCAGATGAAATCCACAATTTTTCATTATATCCAAAAGCACAGGTATCCACGTCAATCCTAGAAAGCATGTTTCGACCGCAAAGACTATTATATTTTTGGCTTGATAAACTAAATGCATATAATGTAGGGAAAATATCTTTATGAGATCCTACTCGAGAGGGATCATAATGCCAATTTACATGATTTAAGATGTTAAGGGGAACATACAAATAAAAAGGAACTGCATACATTAATACAAGCTGCTTTGGATAAGACATACTAACATTTCTAACTTTGTGATCACCTGTTATAGCTACAATAGTATTGTTTGTTTGAGGTGAGCTTTTAATGAAATCAATAAATTCGCCAAGAAGATCGGTGGTATATCGATAGGTTTGCAATTGCATAAAATCATTCTTTGTTTTAAAGCCATATTGTTTAAAGTGTTCTTTATGAGAAATAGGCATTTGAGAATAGTGATTAGGTAATTTGAAAGGGGGATGATTTGTTATAGTTAGTATACTTATAAATACCGGCTTTTTTGCTTTCAATAATATTGACTTGGCCAACTTAAATGCATACTCGTCAAGGACGCCATAAGAATTTTCATCTTGTGATGATTCAGGATATTTTTTCTTTAAATAAGACAAATCATATATTTTATCAACTCCCTGGACCTTTAAATACTGATCTAGATTTTCCCAGTTCATACTTTGCGAGCAGATAAAAATGGTCCTATATCCTGCTTCTTTATAGGTCCAAAATGGCGTACCTTTAAGTGGGATATTTTTTTTAACCGAGCTGCTCAAATGGGCGTATGGAGAATGAAAAAAAATGGCTTCTAGACTATCTGTCGTCCCATTTTTCTCTGATAAAAAACGTTTAAAAATAAAATCTTTTTGCCAGTGATTATCTAACTTACCTAAGAAATTATTTTGTGTCTGTTCGCCTATCTCTAAAATATTTGAACCCAGGCTTTCTGTAAGAATAAAAACAACATTTGGGGGATGAAGAGATAACCATGAGTTAACAGGGGTTCTATGTTGTAAGTTGTGTCCAAAGTAATTTAATAATTTTATACCGTCCTGTTTTGTAACAGGAACAAATGAATATTTATTTTGATAATCTTGATATGCCCACCATAGCGCACTTACTGGATTAGGAACTAATTCATTCGCAATAGGATTGGTTGAAATGTTTATATGCTGTTTTCGTAAAGGAAATGTATCGAAGCTTCCTCGGCCACATACTAGTAGAATTATAAAGTAACAAACCATTAATATAATAAATTTGATCCTGTATGTAATTAAATTTAACGGTCGTACTAGAAGTTTTTTGATAATACCCATTGTCAGAAGTGATAACACAAGGGCAGATGCTATACTGTTCAAAATAGGGTAATTTTGCCAAACTGCTTCCAGTATGGCTGTTTTATTTTCTGAAGTGACATTATAAACAAAAATATCAAAGCTATGATTAAATGTTTTAAAATAATGATAACTAGCAAAAGAAAGTAGGGTTAATATAAATACAAGTACTACTGAGCTCGTCAAGAAAATTTTTTTTAATAAATGCCAACTCCATTCAAACCAACAAAAAATAGATGCGAGTATTAGAAGTAAAATAATAAAAATCGCAGCAATTTTTAAATCAAATCGTAGTCCAGTAATTAATAAATTTATTATGACATTATCTTCCAGGGTACTATTTTTGGTTAAAATAAATTCATGAACCATCCAAATTCTTGTTAGCATTTGCAAAGAAACAAGAAAAGCAAACAATACCAATGAAACAAAACAGAAGTGTTTAAGCCTACTACAGTACATTGGTTCCCTTTAAAAAACAGTTTGGATACAACTCATCATTCAGATATAGATGATGGTTTAATTGGCTTTATCTACTTGAATTGAGACAGATTATACAATCAATTTTCAATGGGATCAGACTTGGTGAGATCCCATTGGCTAGTTTACATGTTATTTTATCCTGAATCTATTTTAGAAGAGCTCCAGGAACTGGTTGAAGATATACTCCGCTGGTATATTCTTGCCAGTTATCGGCATTTTTGATGTTGCAATTTTTAGAAACCATATGCCATCCTGGTTCTGGATTAACACATTCTGCTTGTAATGGGCCTGCTGCAAAAATCATGGCAGCAGTAAAAAGTAATCCAACTGTTGTTGCTTTGATCTTCATGAGGATCTCCTTGGTGATTTCTTAATCTATATGCACAAAAAATAACCTATTTAAGTATAGTAGCTTCCAAAGGATATGCAACTATCAAAATGAATAAAGGGCTTAGTCTTCAAAAATAGTACCCAAACCAGCAGATCAGTAGTAAATAAGCGTAACAATAAAACTTGCCAAGGGAATAGACGAACCAAGCATGACAATGATTATTAATGAGTTCAAAAGGGGGGCTTTAATCAGTTCATTCTGTCCTGGCAATTCTTTTTCTTTGATAATCAGATACGCAAGCAATAATAAACCATAAAAATGAAAAGAATAAATGGTGGCTCGAGTTAAAAAATGAGGCATGTAGCCAATTTTTACATAATCAAAGGGGAAGTTCAGCAAAAATACACTGATCAAAAAAAATCCTAATGTACGTGTTGGGGTATTCGTTTTTTGCACTTCTTTAGACCAAAACAGTAGCAAAGGCAGGATTAATAAAGAGAAATAATAAATCCAGCCGAAAGGACTGAGTAATAGCATGAACACTAATGTGAGGCAGAATCGATAATGGTTTACCGGGTGAGTGGTACTATCATTAGTGGTTCTGCGTAAGCAGTGATAATAAAAGCCAAAGGCGACAGTAAATACAATTATATAAATAAAGCTGATCTTAAGTCGCAGCTCATAAGGGGCATCAAAATTATAAGTAACAAGTCGGTATAAAAACCCATAAATACTTGCATTCCAGCTGTCCGCATACCAGGAAACAGTACTCATTAAATTATAATAATTTCGGTAAATTTGCGGTCCACAAAAGTATAGAGGAATAGCCCAGCAACAAACGCAAATGAAGATCATTGTGAAAAATAATTTAAAACGACGCTCAGAAATCACATAAAAAAACAATAATCCTGGAAAAAGCTTTATTGAAATTATAATTGCCCACAATATTCCTGCCAAATAATCACGTTTTCGCAGGTAATAATAGTATCCCAACATGATGAACAAAAATAAAATCGAACCGATTTGCCCAATCACGAGATTCATTATCGTTGAGAACAGCATCATATAGATAAGCATCAGGATTAAGCCATATTTATGTATGCTGTCTTTTGAAAAAGCGAGAGAAATGGCAATACCGGCTCCAATTAATCCGGAAATGAAGGAAAAAAGAAACCAACATAGCAGGGCCGTGTGATAACTAAGCAGACCTAAAGGGTACGTTAAAACCAGAAAAAAAGGCGGACATAAATTACTAGATAACTTCCTGGGTATGGGTAAATAATCGGCCACTAATGTCGCATAAGGATTATTGTCATGCATTAATGCCTGTATAGATGAATAAAATGTGCTGAAATCCAGCTTGAATTTATCATTAAATATCAGATAAAAAAGCAATGTATACGTAATCAATACCCAAATGGCAATAATTGTCTGCCAAATCCTATAGCTCATCTATTTGTATTGTTCTACTCATTCAATTATTACTTTAGATTAAAGTATATCCACTGTTCTAACAACTCAATTTTTATCAGAAACACTGAGAGTCCCGGCCATTAAGTTAAGGATTATTTTCGTAGCCCAGATTAGCGAGGGGTAATACGGGTTACCAGGGTTTAATTGAGGGCACCCATTAGGTTCCACTTAGTTCATTTGCTCCTCTGGTTTCATTTAATTAATCTATGTAATTTATTGATACTCTATAACATCAGCACTAGAATGCGTCCTTATAGTGGTTCAGGGATTTAAGTTTTGAAACGCGTATTGATAGATATTTCAAGTTTGGTAAATGAACTACGACACAAAAGGCCTCCTCACGGCATTCCAAGGGTTACTTTAGCCTATTTAAACCATTATAAAGACTCCATACAGGTTCTGATCAGGGGGGGGAAATGGGTTTTTATTCTCTCTCACGAGAAATCTAAAGAAATAGTGAATTTGCTTCTTGCCTGGGATCCGCGTTTATTTAAACCTATTATGAAATTGATTCTTAAAGGGATTTTATTTTCTCGCCATACTGTACCTGATACAGAATATTATTTATTAAAAGTAGATCAAGGTGGATTTAGAAATCCTCGTTATATTCAAGCTTTGAATAATAAAAAAATTAAAATTATTGCTGTAGTTCACGATCTCATCCCTATTTTAAATCCTGAATATTGTACAGCACACCACACTGCGAAATTTTCCACTGGATTATCAACTATACTGGAGCACGCCAAAGGCATAATCACTGTTTCAGAAGCTACCCGGGAAAGCTTATTGCGTTATGTTGCTCATATTGGAGCATTTTGTCCTCCAACTCTGACATCCACTTTAGCTCCAGGTATACTCGCTACAAATCACAAAACTCTCCCTCGGATTAAAGGTATTTACTTTATTACGGTGAGTACCATAGGAGCGAGAAAAAATCATCTGCTGCTATTGCAGATTTGGCGCAATATGGTTAATCGTTACGGAAACAATGTACCCACGTTGGTTATAGTTGGTAAACGCAGCGCTACAGATGAATATGCGCTGGCTATGCTGGATCGCTGCGAGGAGTTACGGGATAAAGTAATCGACTTTTCATGTACTGATGACGAGATGATCAACTATTTACAACATGCCCGAGCATTACTTTTTCCTTCTTTTACGGAAGGGTATGGGCTTCCTCTCATCGAAGCTTTGAGTCTTAATGTACCTGTTATAGCCAGCGATTTAGCAGTTTTTCGGGAAATAGCTGGTGACATCCCTGAGTATCTGGATCCTTTGGATGGATTGGGGTGGATGAAATGCATAGAACAGTATACCCTGGAAAACAGTGCTCTTAGAAATGCACAATTACAACGAATGGAAGGCTTCCGTATCCCAACCTGGCAAGATCATTTTTCCCGCGTAGAGGCTTTTGTAGATGCATTATAAGCAAAACTCGGTTTATTAACAGGACTACCGAACTGACAATACAGTTCAATTTGAGGTTGCTTTGCATACAGAAATTGTTTACTGCAAGGGGTCAGTAAAGCAGAAATTATAGAGATGTTGGTGCTTTTGACACGTTACGTTGGCCAACTGAAAATACTCATTTGTCTCGACGCAGTGAAACAAGCGTTCACTAATTATGATAATCATCAAAAGAATTAATACTGGATTTAGTGTTTCTATCATAGTGGGTCAAGAAATTAGAAACTGCTACTCACATAAAAGGAGATGAGTATTATTTAAATAAACTTAATTTGTTAAATATAATGGCATAATGGTTAGCAATAATTCATATATGTGTGTATATTTACTTATATTGACAAAATAAATTGAAGGAGTAGTTCATTATGCTAGCCGATGATGATATTAAAAATTGGTATGAATTACTTAGGGTTTTAAATATAAGCACAGAAGCCAGCTCTGGTGTTGCTGGTTCAAGTTCTGACTCACAAGGCTCACCAAACAATCTAAACGAACATGATAGAATAAAAATACTGGATTGGTGTAAAAAAAATGTTAAAAGTTCTCTTGCGGATCCTGATATAAACCTATTGTATCCACTATTATTAAAGTATTTTCAATTAAATGAAAAGCCTTCTCTTAAAGCGGTAGTCAATGAAAAAATGGGAAATACGGTATTGCATGAAGCAGTCAGTTCCGGTTTTGATGTTTTTATTTCTCGTGCCCTGCATTCATCTGAAGGAATGGATAAAGAGTCTGTTTTAAGCGTTAAAAACAAAGTTGGAAACACCGCATTACATTGTTCTGGTCTTGTTGGTCATGTCTTGTGTACAGAAGTATTACTGGACGAAAATGCAAATCCCAACCTCTTTAATAATTCGGGTAAACTTCCAATCCATTTGGCCTCAATCAAGCAGGATATAAATGGAGGTGGTACTGCTGATCGAATACTCTGCATACGCCTGTTGCTCAGTAGAACTTCACCTGAACTGTTAACAAGTAAAGATATAAGTGGTGGCTCATTATTGATTAATCTGGTGGAATTTAATGATCTTGATATAATAAAATCGGTTGTAGAGAAAAATCCTGAAGTTTTGTACCTCGCGGATAGCCTTGGGGAAAATGCACTGCATAAAGCTATTATTCGGAATGCAAATAATTTAATTGATTATTTTGCTCAGGATAATTACTTATTGACGGCAATAACAGAAAATAATTCTACAGTGCTTCATTTGGCGTGCAGGTATGCTGACGAGGGCGTTATAAAAAAACTCATGGATGCAGAGCCACTTCAAGAGCTGTTATGGATTAGAGATGAGCATGGTACTATGGCCTTCGAATATTTGGAAAATAAAAAACATTTATCACCTCTTTATCTTGAATTCCAAGACAAGTTAACTATGCTGTCACAGCAAAGTACACCTAATGCACTACGATCAGGAGTTTAAGGATAGTACTTGTTCTTGATCGTGTACCTGTTCTTGATCGGGATTTAGTCTTAGAGCCGTTTCAGCTTTTAGGGCTGCAAACTGGGTTCTGGCTTCAGAAAGCGTTGGTCTTATAGCCGGATCCTGGTTCATGCATCGTTCTATTAGCTGTCTTGATTTTATACCTTGTTCGCTTTGAAAAATAGGATGACTGTCAAAATCAAAATTTTTGTCTCGTTGCAATTTATCCAGGGCTTCATATTTAGCATCACCATTAATACCGGTCATTAACATATAGGTCATCAGGCCAATTTGATAGGTCATGTATTTATTTGCATCGATTGATGCTTTGGGGGTATCGCATTCTGGTGGTTCATAATCTTTGGTAGTATCAATAGTATTTGCTATTATCATGCCGTTGTTTGTGCGTTTTACAGTTTTCAGATCAGCTGTAATAACACTGCCATCTTCACGTTCTAGAAGATTTTCAGCTTTAAAATCTGGATAGATCAAATTATTTTGATGAAAAGTCTCAGCCATTTCGCATGTTTGTTCCATCCGGTCTAAAACTGTTTGCATGATTTCGAAGTTTTTGGGAGCCTCGCTGTCTGGGGAGTTAGCCCCCTGTTTTTGACGTAATGCTCTACCCAGATCGCCTCGTGGGCAAAATTCTGAAACAGCAATGTTATAGAGCTTCTTATCACTCCCATCAATGGTTGGTACGATTCCTGTAGGAAAAAAAGTTGTATCTTTAGCAATAAACTTATTTAAATCAGGATGTTTTTTTATTTCATCAACAAGTAAATAATCGGTAGCAATAAATATGGGTTCTCCATCTCCGGCGGGTTCTAGGCGGATAACATATTTTTCCTCTGTTTCAGGATTAACGGCTAACCAATTCAAGTTATTTCTGCCACCAAGAAATGAGGCATGGTACTCACCCAGTGGGAGTGCTGCTGTTGATGAGGACAGGTGATGTACTAAAGGCACCAGTCTATCTCTATCTTGTAATGCATCTGTCGGTATGACGCTTGAAGAGGAGGATGCTGTAAGTGGATTTTTTTCTTTTGCAATAGGGATGTCTTCCATCAGACTGAATAAATACCCGTTTACAACCATTAATAAGTGTCCAATACGATCAATCATTTTGGGTTTATCGGCAGGTACTGCTAAGGACAGTATTTTTGATTCTAATGCTTCAGTTGCTCTGATGAGCTCTGGTGATGGTTCGGAGCCAGGAGTGTGTTCAGCCTCAGCTACTTTCACTGCATGAATAAAAGGATCCAGCTCCGCATACTGACTGGAACGAACACCAATTGTGCCACCTGTGAGTGAAGTCTTGCGTGGAGTTGTCTCTCTTCTCCAGTGAGTAGTGCTGGGAATATGGTATCCGGATTCAGAGTCGCTACTTATATTGGGTGATCCCATTGTATTAGGAAGATGAGGTGTTATTCTGTCTAATTCGATGTTAACCATATCCTGACTGCGCCATAAGGCAAATTCATTATTTTGTACTTGTTCTTCTTTGAGTTTGTTTGATAAGTAGTCTATACGTCTTAAAAGTTTTAATGCATGTGTTGCTGATGCCTGATCAGCAATTGTCAGTGAATTATATTGGTCAATATAAAGGTTAATCTGTTCTATCCGAGGATCTCGTCTTCGAGCAACATTGTGGATAGTATCCATGGTGGGATAAATTTTAGTGAGCATATTTTAATACTCCAAATTTGCATTTCGAATTTATAAGTATTTTGTTTTAAATATGGCTCTTGATTTATCATTAGTCAAATTGATGTTTTTCGGCTCTTTATGGTGTGGTTTTTGTCTTTCAGGCGCTTATTGATAAATGCCTTGATGATGCCTGCTATGGAAGGTAATCCTGTCATGGTAATTGATAGTATTTAATTGTGAGCCCCCTAATTGTTTCGAACCTGGTGAGCAAAACGAGTGGTGGAGAGTACTGCATTACTGATTCAGTAATCGCAGCAATAATCAGGGGTCTTTTAAAATGCATTATAATCAAAGTGAAGTGTATCAACAGGACTATTGAATAATGCTCAAATTCTTTTTTAAATGGTATTTTTTAATTCAGTCATTTAGTTTATCTAAACTCCCTTAATCAATAGAATTTATAGTTAAAATGCACCCTTTTTATCTCTGTAAAGACTTTTATAGTTTTGTGCATTATATTTATAGTACGAATTATTTTTGAGTAATTTAATATTTTTGAGTAATTTTATAAGGATATTCACTTTGAAGGATGATGATATTAAGAAGGACTATGAGATTGGTGTTGACTCGATTAAGACACGTTATCTGCCTAAAGCAATGGATTTGCTGAAACAAATTGAAGATTTTTCTCCTGATTTAGCTGATGTTATTGTTCGTCAGGGAATGCATGAAATATGGCAAAACAAAACACCATCGCTGAGTATGCGCGAAAAGGAATTGATGGTTTTAGCCTCTATCATTACGGACAATACAGTGCAATTTGAGGTTGCTTTGCATACAGAAAATTGCTTACTGCAGGGCGTGAGTAAAGCAGAAATTATAGAGATGTTGGTACTTTTGACGCTTTACGTTGGTCAACCGAAAATACTCAATTGTCTCGACGCAGTGAAACAAGCTTTTATTAATTATGATCATCATCAAAAAAAATAAAATTTTATTTAGGGGCTGTTGACAATTGCCCCCGCCGCCTACGTGCCGCGGACAAGCCGCGGCACGTAGGCGGCGGGAGCAATTTTCAACAGTCCCTAGTGCATACATCATATTTGGCTTATAAATTGGAAACTGCCGAGAGCATAACCGGGTTGGTTTATTTTAATCTAATAGTATTAATTAAGTTTTTTTTAGCCCGGATTATCGCAGTGTAATCCGAGGTTTTTTTGTGCACGGAGATGGTCTCCGCGTTTTATAGAATAGACTTCAGCGTTCACTTTGAGTTGATCTTTTACCATATAATCCAAGGCCATCAGAGCTAATTCATAACAATTTCCAATTGAGAATTTTTTACAATTGGCAATTCATTTACTAAAGCGGTGAGCGGCACATTATGTTTCGTGGTTGCTTTTAAAAAAAAACGTTCAGGTAATTTCTTGATTATTCGTTAATTAAACAGTACTTTCAATTAATAGGTATAAAATCGGTTTGGATTAGTACTGTAGCTGAATGGAGAATGTATGTTTCGTGAGCTAATAAATCATATTCCATTTGGAATATTAATGATCCTGCTAATGTCTCTGTTTGTAGTAATATCTTATGTTTCAGCTTATTTTTCCGATTATATTTTTTTCCATGAAAAAGATAATACTCATCGACAATTATCAAATTCCTTAATGAGTATTTTGACTGGTGGCTTTTTTGTTTTACTTGCTTTTATCATTATAAATACATGGAATTATTTACAAGATGCGAGCACTGCGGTGTCTAAGGAAGCTGATTATCTGGCCATTATAATGCGAGATATAGGAGCATTTCCTCCTGAAATTCAGTCGAAAATCAGGGATGCAGTAGGTCAGTATACTGTGGCGGTAAGGGTTGATGAATGGGCTGCCATGAGGCATGGTGAAGAAAATCCTGAAGCCTGGAGTAGTTTGAATAATTTATATTTAACAGTAAAAAATTATGATCCAGTGACGAGTAAGGAGTTCATATTTTACAGGCTGGTCATAAATAACATTAATAACGTATTATTATCACGGCGGGATCGGCTAAATAAAATTGACAGCATTATCCCTAAATCTTTAAGTTACTCCATATTCTGGGGTTCAATTTTTTTAGCGTTCATGCTTGGGATAATCAGGGGTAAAGACAGCATCATTAAACTAAGTCCAATGTTGCTTTTTTCAGCTCTTTTGGGTTTTAACCTTGCTCTGGCATTGAGTTTTGATTATCCCTTTTCAGGTGATATCGCCGTGAGCAATAAAATTTTTTATAATGGGGTGCTCAATGAATTTTCAGATAATGAGCATTCTTAATTCCGTAAGTTCCGAGAGATCTAGTGATTACCACAGCCTGGCTGAAGCCAGTTAATGTTATTTGAATCATCAGTTTGTTCCATATTGATGAAGCTATTCATATAATTCTCCTGAACCGAATTGCTCCGAGGGAGCATCTTTATATTTGGGCAGATTATCGTTGAAATTGATAATACGATTCGCATACCAAATGTGCCTGACCGGTTTAAATGAGTCAGGGATGTTTTTATTAAAATCAAAATTATTTACATTAATTCCAATACCTCCTTGTTTTGCCGGATCAAGGGAAATTCCGTAAATAAGACTTTTGCAACAGGAACACAACACTAATTTTGCAGTTTCTCTAATGAGCGCATCAAGATTATCCTGACCAGAAAGAATGCTGAATTTGTCCGTTAAATAGGCTGCTGTATAGGAGTAACCTGTTTTGTCGCTCGCATTTTTAGACATTGAAGCGATTTCACGACACTTATTACAATGACAGTGTTGTGTAAAGATGGGGTCACCGGTACATAAAAATTTAACTGTACCGCAACTGCATTGCCCATGATAATTTGTCATTAGTGTATATCACCCTCAAAATTGATTGTTTCATTGTACTCCAGAGCGCCCCATGATTTAAATACATACACCTCTCAACGTCTTGATGTCCCGTGGCTTGTACACGGAATCCTCTCCTAATACAAATGCATATTAACTCACTTTAATGTGCAGTAATTATAAGCTTGTCATCCTCTGATTTAATGTATTTGAAGAATCATATTGAACTGCTATGATTAATTTATCTTGCCCAACAGAATCATGAACAGCATATAAAATGGGAATACTCCATCAACAAGGTGCTAAATAAATGAAAACTTACAAAATGTACATTGATGGGAAATTTACTTTAGCCAAATGTGGAGCCACTAGAAACATCTTTGATCCCGGCAATGGAGATTTGATCGCAACAGTGCCGGAAGCAGCCAAAGAAGATGCAGTTCTTGCTATAAAAGCCGCACGCAGGGCATTTGATGAGGGTAATTGGAGAAAAACACCCGCACTTGAGCGCAGCAAACTTTTATTTAAAGTTGCTGAATTGATTCGTGCTCATGCTAAACAATTAGCGGAACTGGAAACACGAAACTGTGGAAAGCCTTTGCCGGAGGCTGAGTATGATGTGATCGATGCCGCTAATTGTTTTGAGTTTTATGCAGGTTTAGCCACTAAAATCCATGGCGATACCATGTCGGTTCCAGCGAATTCCTTCAGTTATGTACTACGTGAACCTATTGGTGTCTGTGGACAAATTATTCCATGGAATTTCCCTTTGCTCATGGCTTCCTGGAAGCTTGCCCCAGCTCTTGCGGCAGGAAATACCTTAGTATTAAAACCTTCGGAACTAACGCCACTAACCGCACTGGAATTAATAAAACTGATCGATCAATGTGGATTTCCCGACGGTGTAGTGAATCTCATTACCGGTGTGGGTTCTGAAGTAGGTGAAGAATTGGCAGTTAATTCAATGGTGGATAAGGTTGCTTTTACTGGCGGTACTGTTACTGGCAGAAAGATCATGCAAGCTGCTACAGGAAATTTAAAGCGAATATCTTTAGAGCTTGGTGGGAAAAATCCCAATCTTGTTTTTGCAGATTGTGATCTTGAAATGGCGATTGACGGTGCTCTTTTTGGCGCTTTTGCAAACCAAGGCGAAGTATGTTCCGCAGGCTCTCGCTTGTTGGTTGAACGATCAATTCACAAGAAAATAGTTGAAGGAATGTTGCAAAAAATTTCCAAAATCAAGCTTGGTCATGGTTTAGATGCAGGGGTAAAAATGGGACCACTGATTTCAGCCATTCATCGTGATAAAGTTGAAAACTGGATCAGGATTGGGATAGATGAGGGTGCCAAATTGATCTGTGGCGGTAAACGTCCAGCTGGAAGTGAGTTTTCAAAAGGGAATTTTCTTGAGCCGACAATTTTTGATGACGTAAAGCCAACGATGCGAATCGCTCGCGAAGAGATATTTGGCCCAGTGCTTACGGTTATTCCTTTTGATACCGAGGAAGAGGCAATCCAAATTGCAAATGATACAGAGTATGGATTAGCTGCGGCTGTATGGACTAAGGATATAACTCGAACCCATCGTGTCACGTCTCAACTCCGAGCAGGGATTCTTTGGGTAAATACCTATCATCCAACATTTAATGAAATGCCATGGGGCGGCTACAAACAAAGTGGCTCTGGTCGTGAATTAGGATTATATGGGATAGAGGGGTATCTTGAGATCAAGCAAGTAAATATAAACCTCGATGAGACACCAATTGGATGGTACTAATGATAAAAATTAATATTAAAACACCGATACCAGGGCCAAAATCACAAAAGTTAATGGAGCAACGTCATAAACATGTCGCAAAGGGGCCATTTCATGTTACTCCTGTCTTCGTTGAAAGAGCGAAAGGTTCATTTATAGAAGATGTCGATGGGAATGTATTTCTGGATTTTGCGTCTGGTTTTGGAGTCGTGAATACGGGTCATTGCCCTGATAGTGTAGTAAATGCAATCAAAGATCAGGCGGAACAGTTCATTCATACAAGTTTTAATATTCTTCCTTATGAGGGATACATTAAAGTCTGCGAACAATTAAATCATCATACTCCTGGGAGTTTTGAAAAAAAAACACTTCTTTTGAATTCAGGTGCCGAAGCAGTAGAAAATGCGATTAAAATCGCTCGCGCCTACAGTGGCAAACAAGCGGTAATTTGCTTTGATCATGCCTATCATGGACGTACTTATATGGCCATGACACTCACCGCTAAAAATAAGCCTTATAAGCATGGATTCGGGCCATTTCTTTCTGAAATCCATCGAGCTCCCTTGCCCTATGAGTATCGTTGGAATGGAACACACTGTGTTGAAGAGAGTTTTAATGACTTTACCGATTTGGTTACTTTTCGTGTAGGTGTTGAGAATATCGCGGCAGTAATATTAGAACCAGTCCTGGGGGAGGGAGGATTTATACCGTTCCCAGTTCCATTTTTGCAAAAACTTCGAGAGTTTTGTACGACAAACAAAATTATTTTAATTGCTGATGAGATTCAGACAGGCTTTGGTCGCACAGGAAATTTGTTTGCGATGAACACATTGGGAGTTGTTCCTGATCTTACAATAACAGCGAAAGGGCTTGGTGGTGGAACGGTGCTCGCTGCAGTAACTGGTCGAGCTGAAATGATGGATGCTGCTATGGTAGGTGGGCTGGGAGGAACTTTTGGAGGAAACCCTATCAGTTGTGCAGCGGCTCTTGAAGTCTTTAAAATTTTTGAAGAGGGAAGTATTTTGGACAATGTCGCCAATCTTGCAAAGATCCTTCAGTCCCGTCTTTCTGGATTTAAAGACACATATAAAGTGGTTGGTGATGTTCGTGGCTTAGGTATGATGCAGGCCATCGAATTAGTAAAGGATAAAAGCACCAAGGAACCCAATAAAGAAGCTGCTGAGCAATTATCAAAATACTGTTTGGAACACGGATTGGTGATATTAACTTGTGGAACCTATGGAAACGTCATTCGACTTCATATGCCGTTAACAACGGATACATCCAACTTGGAAATAGGACTTTCGATCATTGATGAAGGGCTTAAACAATTAACTATATAATTATCGAGCGCTGACTTATTGATAATTATTATTAATAAATCGAATAGTGGTTATTATTATCCAATCATTGTAAAATTTAATCATTAAGAATACTATTCAAAAATTTGATACGTATCGGTACTTATTTATGAGTAGTTCATCTCAGCATATTTTAGGTTTATTTGCTCAAGATCCCTCTGCGAAACACATTATTAAATCGTATTGTAAAGAACATTATCCTGCACTGATGCTTGATGCCGATATGATGGAGCAATTACTTTGGTTACAGACTAACTCTGTAATAACCAGCCAATCTGATAGTCTGGCTAAGCCCGATCGCCTTAATATAGAAGTGAAACGTATTTTGGCTCGTTTAAATTGTCTGCACTTGCTGAGAAGAGAACTTGATAGTGCTATGGATCAAGAACAACGTTGGCAACAATTTGTGAGTCTCCAATTAGAAGATATCAAATTAACACAAGAGAGTTTTAATAGTTTATCCGAGTTTATAGGCACATTGTCTTTGTCTGAGTATCAATGCCTTGTTGCAAGTTGTTTTATTACTAAATCGGATAAAGCGGAAGCAAGTGTGCCCACTTCCTTGAAATCGGATTTACCTGTTGATAGTGAGCAATTTATAAGTTACCTGGTTGCTGAGTGTCCTGAGGTGCTCCCAATTTGTAGACAAATGGACCAACCTACACGTGAATTACTCTCTTTTGTCTTTTATAAAAATTGCCATGCTCGACATATGCTCGATATGGAAGGTGGGCACAATATGCTCTTCGCACTTAAGGAAGGAATTGAAAGCAAATCAATCAACCAGGCGAAAATGAACCTTTGGTTTGCACGCTGGATTATTAATATTGCGGGTATTGACGGGCATATTAAACCTGCTGGTTCAAGTTTTTTGACAGAGCCAATTGCTGGTTGTATTTTTGCATTGAAAAAAGAATTGGATCAATTATTAACGAATAATGATCATCCTGTGCTTGAACATTATCTGGCTTACCGTGCCAGCAAATTGGGAGTGTCTAACAATTATCTAGCGGCGCTTGGGGCATTAATGCGTAAAAATACGCCTGAAATTGGGGCGCAAATTCAGGGTTGGTTTAATTCACTATCCAATGAGGAACAACAAGACAAATTAAACTTTTTCGAACAGCAATTAAAATTAATCAAAATCACGCCAACCTATAAGCCTACCGTTCTATTAAATTTGCTTGATATGGGTTATTCAGTAACCAGGTCAGTTGAGATCTTTTCCCGTATTGAAATGGCGGCTCTTCAAGCATGGACTAAAGCGATTGATTCAGATGTTCTTTTGGGTACCATCCCGTTATCTTTCCGGTTAATTGCATATCGAGAGAACTTGCCAAGGATCATTGATCTGATTGAAGGGGATGCACTTCATTTTGATATCAAAGCTGATGGTTGTTTGGTTGTAGCTCCCGTGCCAACTCTAACCCTTCAGCCAGGCTACACGTGATACACGTGCTGATAAGAAAGTGTAGACTGGTTATCTGTTATTGGTTCTATTTCCATAAGTTGTGATTATGAGACTTACCTTTGAATGATGCTCTATTTGTTGTGAGGACGTCTTAGAGTCTGGCTCCATTAATTGTACTTAATGATTGTTACACTCAGTTTAAAGTGGCATAAACAGTAACAAGTCCAGTAATATAATTTCCAGAGTTTTTTCCTTGTATGGGCATCCAGAGTGATGCCAGTATGCCTATTTTCGAGCTCAGGTTGTACTCAATCCCTGGCAAATAAGAAAAGCTGTATTGATTATCAGAACCTGTCAGAGCCTGTATGCCGGTATGAGTAACTCCTGGAATTCCGGAGAATGTTGATTTGTTATTATAGATATAATTTAACTCTAAAACTGCTACCCAGTTCTGGGTTAATTGATACTCTATAGCGGTGTCAGCTTGAAATACATATCCTGTTTTGACTAGACCGTTTGTTCCAAAGCCACCGCCATAAGCATTGAATCCATCGACGTGAACACTGGAAGGGAAGCGGTATGAAAATACGGAGCGATTGGCAAGATAATGCTGGTTTTTAAACAGATAATATTTTTGGATAACAAGACCTGCTTGCTGGCTGTAAGCCCCAGTTCCGTGTGCATCCAGTCCGTGAAGTTCTGGTGATAAATCACTATATTTTCCCGTGGGAATGTATTGAGCTAATGTCACTTTTACAAAGGGTTTCCATGAATGAAGTTCACCTTTTAATAATTGTATTCCCATTAAGATACGTGAATCTTCAATTCCATCTGAGGATCTATTGAACTGACTTCTTTGATCAAGCGAAACCAGTCCTTGCAGATCCATAAAATCGTTTAGTCCGTAAAATAGAAAATAATCAGTGCTGGTCTGATGAATGTCTGGTGTATTTATTTTTTTCTTATTGTTGTTAAATGCTCCATAAATATCCGTATAAAAAACATAAGGTTGAATTGCTATGACCCCTTTTGGGACAGTTTTTCCGGAAATGGCAATAGCGGGTCCAGTAAACCATGGTTCCAAGGCATTTGCTTTGAAGCAATATAACAATAGCATCCAAAAAAAACAGCCATGTTTTAATTTGTGCATGTAATTTCTTATTTAGATCTCAATACACCAATATAAAAAAGAAGATGTTTTAAATCAAGAATGACAGGGTCGGTATTCATGAACTACGAAGCGCTTCAATAGCGTCAGACTCGAGTATTTCCTTACGAAATTTTGTGGCGAATGAAGTAAATATAAATCATTTTGTCTATGATCATATAAGAATCCTAAATTAAGAGAGAATCATGGGTGATGATAGATACGTTATGAAATCAGGTTTAGTTGAACAATCAAGTAATGATTGGGTAAATAAATTGTATGAGCGTTCACGTAGCGAAACCAAAATGGTTCCCAATCTATTTAAGGTTATGGCAAACGCTCCCGAGGTATTGCAAACTTATCTGGATGCGTACACGATGTTTTCTCAATCCTCCGGGTTTACCGCCAAAGAGCAGCAAATTATATTTCTGATCATCAGTTATGAAAATGGCTGTGATTATTGTCTTGCTGCGCACTCTACGGTAGCAGATTTTACCGCTAAACTTGATCCGGCAATTACGGATGCAATACGCAACGATCTTGCAATTCCAGATGAAAAATATCGGATTCTTGCTGATTTTACCCGGGAAATGTTATGGACCAGAGGACGCCCATCAGCAGAAAAGGTCGAAGAGTTTCTATTGGCTGGTTACACAGAAAAGCAAATTCTGGACATAGTTTTGGCGATTTCGGCAAAAACGTTATCCAATTATACAAACCATTTGTTTAACACTCCTGTGGATCCTGTATTCAAGGCGCGTGAATTTAAGCTGGTTCAATTTGCGACACGTGTTTTTCAATTGTTTAGCCCCAAAAAATAATACCGCCGCGATGCTACGATTAAAAAGGAGTGTAAAAGTTTGGTAAAATTAACAAGACAGCCAATTATCATTTTTAAACATAGATATACTTGAATTCCTAAAATATGAAAGAAACCACGCTGTTTAGATTGCGTAGTCTACTTGTCAACAGTGCCCGCACACAGAGCTTTAGAGGTTAAGATGTATAATATAAAGTTAAAAAATAAAGGTGCATTTATACTGGGATTGATAGGATTAGTTCCAATAAGTGACATTGCTTTAGCGCAATCACCCTGTCAAAGTGGTATGTCAATTAGCTTTGACTTAACACAGACGCAAAATGCACGTATAAAAAATGAAAATACTTACATAGTCGTTTTAGGTTTAAACCCTGCTACAAATAAGCATACTTATGTTAAATTTGATAGTGGAAATAAACTGGGGACCTTAGTTGATATCAACAGTAACACAATAAACGGGAAGGATTTTGGGATCCCTTTATCACAATTAACCCAGGATAATTCTGGTTTTGCAAACGCATGCATTCCACATATTACTTCTGCCCGAATATACCTTTCTTTTGGTAATCCATTAGATATACCAACTGATGATAAAACCTTGACTCCAAAACAACCTGATGTGAATAATCCACAGACTACTACAAATGGCACCTTATTTGATAAAGTTGAATTTAACTACAGTACAAGTGGTGAAACAGTGATCAATCCAACCGGTGTAGATTTTTTCGCAATTCCTTATACCATTAAACAAGGCGGGCATGAGTATGGACATATAGGCGGTTTAGAGGGGGTGATAGCCAATATGAAAACTATAGTATGCGGTGCTTTGGATTTATCCCCCGATTCATCTGAATGCGCAACCCAGTGGGAGCAGTCTGAGTGGTCTGGTTTAATTAAGTATAATGAAGAGCATAATTTAATGAGAGTGGATGCTCCGGGCAGAGCTGGAAACAGTTTTACAGGTTATTTCGATAATTATTTGAATGCGTTAAGTCAATACTATTCCTCAACTATGAACCGCTCTATAAAAATTGATTTAAGTGAATTGAATCAAGGAATCTGGTCTGGTTCGTTCATTCCGAATACTAAAACCTTAGTTTTTAAACAAGATGCTGGTACAAACTTAAAAACTTATTCTTATGACCTGAGTTTATCCCAAACCAGTAATTCAATTTTAATGGGTGCCCAAGCACCTTTTAATAATATAGACGCCATTGACTCAACCATTGCTAGAGATCTTACTTCTGCAGTGGTTTCAGGAATGTTAATGCGTAAAGAAAGCGCCTTTACTGGCAAAGATTTTTTTGATGAGCAGGGCAACCCTGTTTTTAAAAACAAACAACAAATGCAAAACATAATAGAATTCTATTTTAATAATGTGGATAATTCGGTTGATTACTCACAAAATCAATGTGGCGCAGCTGGGAATGCCCCATGTGTGAATGTTTATTCTGAAGCGATGCATGCCCTATCTAATGATCAATATATTCAGCATCCGCAGCAGAGTTTTCTTAACTCCTATGCTTTTGCTTATGATGACTTTCTCGGCATGGATGGTACCAATACCCAAACTGATGCGCTGCCAGCAACCGTTGTTATTGGTGATATGAAAAATCGTAAGATTCCTCATATTTAATCACTTTCTTCTAGGACTAAGGGATAACACCTGATAATTATGATCTTCCAGGAGTGAAATAATTAGTGTTCCAGAATTGAACTTGAATTGGGTAGGGATAGTATTTATGGCATCCTGTATGGAGTTTCAACAAGCTTATTGTCAGAAAAAAGGGTACTGACAATAAGCGCAAAAACAGAGTAACAGCTCAAACTCATTCAAGCTCAGTGTCTTTTATCCAAAGACAATTCAGGTCAATTCACTCCACCGATATACAAAAAATGGATCAATAATAACCAGGCGGTTTATAACCTGCATCAACTTTGGGATCTACATCTTTTAGCAAATCAGGAAATTTCGCTTTTAATTTTCTAATCACATCATTGAAGGAGTTAGGGCCTTTTTCCTGAGCATCACCAAATCGTGTTAACTCTTGCAGTAGCTCATAAGTGGGGTGAATTATTACCTCATCTCTATATCGAGGCTTATTAAGATAAGCTTTTCTTGATATCTCACCTATTTCTGTAAGGGTAGAAGCCTTCATCAGGCTATTGTAATGTACGGGATTTTTTTTAACCCCCAACATACCCACTACACGATTGGCAAGTAATATCGAAATTATTTCGTGAATTTTATGCACTTCAGGAGAAATAATGAAACCATATTTTAAATCAATTTTTGTAGTTGCTTTTGCCTGAAAATCATCATAAAAAGACAATTCCCCATTCTTTTTATACGTAATATATAATCGTTCACCTGGGTGGATGATATGAAAAGTTTTATCAAACTTCACATTATAAATACTTTCAACTTTATCAATAAAATGATCAATATTTCCCACACCATACTCTATTAGCGCGCTATTCGGAGCAACCAAATACAAACTGAACTCCGAAGTAATAATCGAACAAGACAAATCACGGGCTGTCGGGATATTACTTGCAGCATTCATATGAAACATATATTGGTTTTGCGGATCATTTTTGCTGACAGCAATGACGACATGACATCCCATTACAGCGCCGGATAATGCCTTGTCTCGAACTTCCTGCCGTCCCATTCGTTCTTCAACAACCTCTGTTTTAAATCGATTCTTTTCTTTTCCTCCCGTAAGGTGAATTTCAACAAGCTCTTCTTTCTTACGCATATTAGCAGCCATAGACATACCTCCTGAATTTTAATTGCTATAGTAACAAAGAATAAACGCTTCTGGTAAATTCCAACCACACTTCCATAAGGTTGAGCAATTATTCGAGCAAGTTTAAAAAGCAGGTATTGAAATCACCAGACTCTGTTCATTTAGTCATTGCACTTTCTAATGATTTCGCTTTAGGATAGTTATGTCTCAAGCCTGATGGATTTTTGGGAATCGGTGTTTAATAAAGAAAATCAGGGTTTGAACTAATATCCCTTTTGTAGATTTGGAATTTAAGGGTTAAATGATTGATTAACTGATAAACAAGGAGCGTTTGTGAGTTTAACCAAAGCCAAGGTTATCGACTATTTGTTACATGTGAATTCTTTAAAAGTAATTGATAATCATCAAGTCAAGGATGACAAAGGTAATAAGACGGGTCAAACAACGTTAGCTATTCAAATTGGACAAGAATGGATTAACGAGATCCTGGATCAGGACTGTATGTCGGGACATAATAGAATAACAGAGAATGAACGGGACGCATTAATTGCTTTGCGAGAAGCCATAGACAGCTTACCAACTTCAATGAGTATCTCATCGTTGATGTCAATAATGGATTTGGATGGCATACAAAATAAATTGTTTGAATCAATTACCATTTACATAGCAAGTATTACTCAAGTTGAAGAACATAAGACTTTGTTAAAAGCAGTTGTTCTGGTGCTTAAAATTATTGAATATGATTTGAGTAAAAAAGAAGGACCAATAACTATAGGATACGGATTTTTCAGTATGGTTGTTTTATCTGATGAACAAAGAAAAGCGAATCATACCAAGATAAAAGAAATTCGGACTAATATTATACAAAAATTTGACTCATGTTATGAGCCAGAGCAGACGTGTTCAACGAGCATGGACCTTTTGAAGGAATCATTCGCGTGTCTTCAGCTGGGTTATAAATAATAGTACTTTGTGTTGCTTAGCAGATAGTGAATTGCAATCAGTTCAAAATGATTAAATAATTTGGTTGTATTGCTTGCAGCAAGATAAGTTCATCCCCTTTTCGGGGATGAACTGGTGTTAAGCATCCGTCTTGATATGGATGATTTAGTTGATATTTATTGGCAGTTTTTTGTTGCGCAGTGCAAAACTTTGATGTGCTTGCCCGTTGAGCTGTAGTAACTTGATACGGGGTTATTATTTGCATCCAGAACTAAGGCACTGTCTAATCCTTGCGTTGTTGGATCAACTGCTGTGACCTCATTACCTGATGTGCAGTTTGCGTTACCACAATAGAGTATCGACATGGAGCTGCTTGTTCCAAAGCTCACAATTGGATTCCCTGTAGCGCTGTCAATTTTGATAGAGGGTTGTAATCCAACACCAGGTCCTGTGACTGGAGATGCAATGCTATTACCTGAATTACACGCCGCATTGCCACAATGCAACACTTTTAGCGCATTACTTGCAGTGTCCCAATAAGCGAGTACCGGATTACCACTGGCGTCTAAAGTAACCGATGTTGCACGATGATCTCCAGCCTGTGCTCCTGGATCGAGAACTGATAGAGAATTGGTTTGTCCTGTACAATTAGCATTGTCACAATGCAGTAATTTTAATTGGTTTTTATCTGCGCGAAAATAACTAACTACTGGATATCCTGATGCATCAAGCACTAGGGATACACCACGTACATCTGCATTATCGGGATAAATCGGAAAATCCGGTGAAGCAATGCTGTTGTTCGCTGAACAATTTGCATCCCCGCAATGAACGACTCTTAATCCTTGATCAGATTGCCCAGCGGATGCGATCACGGGATTTCCTGAGGCATCAAGCGCCATGGAAGATGCCCTTTTTGATAAAATATCCGGGGTATTTACTGGATTGACACCACTGCAATTTGCATTGGTACAATGCATGATTCGCATCACTTTTCCAGTGAAGTCATAAAAACTTATCACAGGATAACCATTTGTATCGATATCAAGTGATGTATCCCATCCAACATTTCCTGTGGTGAGTGGACTGGTTATTGAATTGCTTTGACTGCATGTTGTATCACCACAATGCAGTAACTTGAGATCGCCATTCGTTTCATCCCAATAACTGACTACGGGTCTTCCATTTGCATCTAATTTAATCGCGCTATATCGGCCGACATCTATTGCAGGATCGCCAACATAAACTGAGTTTGGACCGCAGGTTGGGCTACCGCAACGTAAGACGTTCAAATTTGCATTTGTTCCATCGTAGTAACTAATAACCGGGTTACTGCTCGCATCAAGCCTTAAAGAGGTAAATAATCCTACATTGCCAGTGCTGTCGGGTACATTGATTATATTGTTGTTTGTACAATTTGCATTGCCGCAACGTACAACATTTAAATTCTGGTTTGTAAAATCATAATAGCTAATCGTTGGTATATTACCTGCATCAAGTGATAGTGAG
Organism: Legionella quateirensis; assembly: GCF_001467955.1. GTDB lineage: Bacteria > Pseudomonadota > Gammaproteobacteria > Legionellales > Legionellaceae > Legionella > Legionella quateirensis. The sequence continues at coordinate 134,976 of NZ_LNYR01000022.1, forward strand.
GAATAATAACCAGCAACACCATTACCAGCTATTGATGCAAGTGAATTATTTGATGTACACAAGGTGTCACCACAATGCAATACTTTTAATTTACCGTTTGTAGAATCCAGATAACTCACTACTGGATATTGATTGCTATCAAGCATTAATGACGGATATCGTCCAACGTCACCAGTTGCATCCACCGTTGTGATTGAGTTGCCTGAATTACAGGCGCTATTGCCACAACGAACAATCTTCAGCGATGAATTCGTAAAATCAAAATAAGCAACCACTGGATTGCCAGATGAATTCAACTTAACTGAACTCTGCACACCATTGCTGCTGCTTAAATCTGGCTTCACAATGGTGTTACCAACTGTACAGGCTGCATTTCCACAATGGAGAATTTTCAATTTTCCATTAGTTGAATCATAATAACTTACAACGGGAAAATTATTTTTATCAACAGTAACGGACGTATACATGCCAACCGTACCGGTATTATCTGGCGTTGCAATGGTATTACCTGTAGAACAGACACTGTTCCCGCAATGCAATACTTTTAATGCGGAATTTGTTTCATCATAATAACTGATAACAGGATTACCAGCACCATCAAGTGCAATCGATGTGTATTTTCCTATGCTGGTTGCTGCGTCAGGTGTAACAATTGAATTAAATTGATTGCAAGTACGAGTAAAACAATGAGCTACCTTTAATTTTTGTTCCGTTGCATCATAATAACTGATTGTAGGAAAACCCTGGGAGTCCAGAGCTATTGATGTATATTGGCCGGTCACTCCATCTACATCAACGGCAACTATGTTATTACCTAGTGCATATGAAATGGATGTAAAGCCTGGAGTGAAAAGGGAACACAGTGGAATGACAACAAACGATAAAACAGCACGCATCATACGCATAAATACCTTCCTGGTTAAAATTAAATTGATTGAAATGGACGAATTGGCAATAATAATACATCACAGATCATCTTTTCCAGACTTAAACGCATTTTAAAAATCAATAAAATATCCTCCTTGCGGATACAGTGCCGAAATACGAAGTCTCCACCAGCACACTATTTAGTAGTTGCTGGTGAGACGGCAGGAGTCGTAAAAGGATAATAGCGCAGGCTGGCAAAAACCATTTGATCGTAGGTTTGATAGCCAATATATTTGGGGAAAATTATATTGGTCTGCCCACCATTGCCTGAGAAAATTTTTCGCACTGTATAAGAATACTGAAGACCAGCACGTAAATCACCGTAATCTCCTTGATAAAATTTATTCCATAATCCTGTTGTCACTTGCCATAATGCCTGATTGTTTCCGTCACATATACCGTATTCAATGTTACATCCCGTATTGTTGGCGTTAGGGACGCCATAACCAAAGTAATTTTGGTTAATCCTGAAGTATTTGCGATCTTCTTTCTCTTGCCCACCATAGACATAGAAGTCAAGTTTTGAAGTGGCATGCAATGTTGCTCCAGTCATAAATATAACTTCAGGAATAGCTGCTAATGCACCGTTAGAGCTGATAGTTGCATCAGGAAGAAAACCAGATGCATAACTCCCTATGCCGCGACCGGCAAGGAAATTACCTTGAAAATCAAGGCGTTTCGGTATTACTTCGATAAGTCCGCCTGCACCAATGCCATAGGCACTTGTATTATGATTATTATTAAAATCAGGCGTGTGTCGAACTCGATTATAGAAGTTTCGATGCAAACCAAACCCTTCGATGTGGACTTTGTGGTTTTTCAAAGTGTCTTCGTAAGCCAGTTTTCCAATGACGTCCGGAATGTTGTTTAATGAAAATAAGGTAATATTGGGAAGAGTTTGAATTCCTGGGGTAAAACAAATCTGGTTTATAACGCCATTGCCCAAATTTGTGCCGCAGGGTGTGCCTCCGAAGGTCGTTTGAGCGTTTTCAATTGAGATCGCAGCTGTAAAGAGTTCTCCCAGATTTTTTACCAGCCGCAACTGAGGCTGGCGTTTCCAAACAAATCCAACCACATATTGAGTATCAATAGTTGGCGGAGGTAACTCATTGCGGGGGGTTATTCCCTTAAAATTAGTTGTCGCAAGAGACCAGGTCTGACCGGCCAGGAGATGTACTCCCCAATTATTCCAGTCATTATTGAGATAAGCATGTCTTAATCTAAGATCGAACGAATTGCTTTCAGTTGAGTTTGCTGATCCGTTACCCAAAAAATCGACTTCCACATATCCGGACAATAAGGTTTCTGGATTTACCACACCTTCAACCAGGCCGGAAAACCGTGATTGACGCGCAGAGAGTCTTGTCTCTCTCATATAATGTAAGGGATTATTGCCAAGTGGAATACCGCTGAAGAAAGAACCTACGTCTGATTGTTGATAGCGCGAACGGGTAAATCCTTCACCAGCGAAAAATCCACCAGGTGTAATCGTTATTCCTTTTAAATGAAATTTTTTATCTGTTGCAAAGTTCGGTGGTTCAATCGAGGACGTGGGTGCTTGGTGTGCTTCAGTTTTTTGCACATCAGGCTTGGATACCTTAGGTTTGTGTACTGTATGTATGGGCTTATATGTTCTGGCAGAATGGTTCTTTTTCGAACCAGAGGAAGTCTTGATTGCTGTTTTATACTGCTCGGTTAGCAGTCTTTCGAGTATACGAACTCTCTTTTCCAGAGCTTCAATCCGTTCTTGTTGTTCAGCGGCGGTGGCAGCAGTGGCCTGGATTGGAACAAAGATACTGATCGCCAGTAGTGTTGCGATAACGGGACTAGGTGTTACGGTATAACAAGGGCGGTCTGCTTCGTCAGATATCAGTAACTTCATAAAATATGTCCTTATATTTCTTATCAACAATTTTCAGAATTAATAGTTATCTAGCGGGAAATTTAAAAAGGCTAAGAACGAAAATTATTGAGCGGCAGATTCTCTATTATTCACGGTTAGAAATCAATAAAATAAAGCATGTGTGACGTTAAAATTAAAGATGAGGGATGAAGGCATTGCATTAACAGACTACACCGGCTTAACTGAATTGCAGGAAGGGGCTCGTTGGGGGAGGCTAAATTGATGGATTCGTCTGTTATTAAAAACAAAATTTACGGTTCCAGCACTTTGTGTAAGTCCTAATCAGGCAATCATCCTGCTGAATTCATCAGAAGACTCAGAGGCTATTCACAGAGATATCCACAGAAAATGTGGATAAGTAACTCACGCCAAATACATTGGAACAGCAGAAATAACCCATATAGGGCAAGGAGATGTTTATGAATTGGATTGTGACTTTAGAAATGAAATTAGAACTCTGGAAATAAATATCCACAGGAGGTGAATCAGTGGTTTGGATATTCGGGTTCTCATATTAACAACAAAAAAATTAAAAAAACAGTATTGACTGACAAAAATTCCCTAAATATTTTTTAAAAATATCTTGCTTTATTCGCTCTGAGTTATTTAAAACAAGATGAAATAAATTGATGCACAGTGTGTGTTAAGAGGCGTTTCCAGTGATTTTCATCCGTTCAACTAGAGTGGCATGTATTTGGGGCTTCTTTGGGGGTTCACATCATTTCAACATTTGAAGAGATAAGAGGAGTTATCGTATTCCCAAAAGTCAGTAAGCAGTGATACTCTGTTATTTAATAATGGTTAGATTCAGGGATGGATTATGATTTTATATAGTGCTTCTTCATCTTATTATTCGATGATAGGTCGTTATGCATTACTCGAAGCGGGTTTGCCTTTTGAACTAAGACGTATGGATATTCATTTGGCTAAAGAGCAATTGTCTGCCTGGTATATGAAGATAAACCCTGCCATGACGGTGCCTGCTCTGGTAGATAAGGATCAGATCTGGACGGACAGTCAGGATATTTTAAAATATGCTGCTACTCGGGCTGGTGATCAATGGATGGATGCTGATGCCGATTGTGCTTCAAGAATTGAGCAACTCGTTCGAGATCACTATTCAATTACTATTGAGCGACTTACTTTTGGTAAAGCATTGAGCAGCATTGCTCCACTTAGATTTATTGCACTTCGAATGATACGTAATGCGATTCACTCCCTGGAAGCGCAACTGTCGACTTCCTCAGATAAGACGGCGCTTGAAGCAAAAATCAATCTGAACCAGCAACGTTTGGCTTATTTCACTGAGGGAAATCTTGCTGATAAATTAGAGGTTGAACGTAATAATGTGCGGAGCTTCCTCGAACAATTACCTACACCCGAAACGTGTCTGTTTGGTGATAAAATCAGTTCAGTGGATATTGTTACCGTAGTTTTATTTGGACGTTTAAAAATGATAGGGGAGTATCAGTTGGTTCAATCTTCTGAATTAATTGATTGGTTTAAAAGAATGCAGCTACGCCCTGCTTATAAAAAAGCGGACATTTGGACTTATTTTCAACCCTGGAGAATTGTGTTAAAGCGATAAGCTGTCAGCTTATATTCAAATTAAAACATATAAATCTCTGCACTATAGTCTAAACTTTAGATTAAAATGTACGAAAAATTATATGAATCGATCACTTAAAATTTTTTGGGTACTATGTGTTCTGTTTTTCGGGATGTTGAGCTGTGTTGCCTCTGTATATGCCTCCAAACTCCCGAAAGCAAATAGTTCACTTATCAGCAATACTGACAGCATACGGGAAGGACATGCTGTGCTTCTTGGCGTGCGTCTTAAACTACCTAAAGGCTGGGAAACGTTTTGGCGCACACCAGGAGAGGTTGGATACGGCGCTAAATTTTCATGGGAAGGCAGTCAGAATCTGGAGCAGGCTGAAGTCTTGTGGCCATGGCCAACACGTATAAAGAGTTTTGATTTTATTGCAAATGTCTATCTGAATGAAGTGATCTTTCCTGTTAAAATAATTCCGAAAGATGCCACAAAAACCTTGGCATTACATTTGAAACTCGATTATTTATTATGTAGTCCCACTGCCTGTGTCCCCCAACAAGCGAAGCTCAATTTGACTTTGCCACCAGGAGATGCTGCGATAACGCCAGAGGCAAAATTAATCGATAAGGCGATAAAATCCATCCCAAAATCAGGAAACACCAGCGATCTGGCATTGCACGATTTGATTGTAACGCATCAGGATGATCAAACTATCGATTTGCAGGTTAATGTATGGTCTGCAGCGGGTATAAAAGACGCACAATTGTTTGTTGAGGGTCCAGACGAGCTACTGTTTAATGTCCCAAAATTAACACAACTGGATGAAACACATGGATTTTTTATAATTCAAGGAAAGAAAAATGAGGCTTTTGAATCTGCTCAAACTCTGAAAACATTGCTTAAAAAGCCGCTTCAGCTAACTTTGGTGAACAAGCAAAATGCCATATCACTTTCCAAAACAGTACCCAACTCACCGCTTCTCACTAAAATGGATGCCAGTAATCAGACAAGTCAACTGGCAACAGATCCAAGTGACAGCTATTGGATCGGTACCATTGTGCTTTTTGCCTTTCTGGGCGGATTGATTTTAAACTTGATGCCTTGTGTGTTTCCCATTTTATCACTCAAAATATTGACTCTTCATTCATTTAAAAACAAACGCATGCAAGGGATTTTTTATACCTTGGGCGTCATGTTTTTCTTTTTTATCATTGCTTTGATAACACTGTTATTGCAAAGCCTGGGTAATAAGGTGGGGTGGGGGTTTCAAATGCAGTCACCCGCCGTTTTAATCCTGCTGATTTTTTTGTTTACGCTTATTACGATGAATTTATTTGGACTTTTTGATATTCCCTTTTCGCTAAGTACCAATCTGAAATGGCAAAAAACGCATGAATTGCTCTATGCCTTTGGAACGGGGGTTTTGGCCGCAGTGGTAACCACGCCATGCTCGGCTCCATTTATGGCTACGGCGGTTGGTGTCGCCATAAGTCAGGGTAGCTGGATTACTGTCTTGATCTTTTTGTCTCTTGGATTTGGATTTGCCTTGCCTTATTTACTCTTGTGTACCCTTCCAAAAAACAAGATTATTTTGCCGAAGCCAGGTGTCTGGATGGAAAAATTGAAACACTTCCTCGGATTTCCCATGTTGTTGTCAGTTATTTGGTTACTATGGGTAGCAGGCCTTCAAATGAGCTATGACAGTGTTATTATGTTATTGGTCAGTTTGTGCTTTCTGGCATTGTTTTTTTGGCTTTTGCGCGCTATTCATCACGGAGCCTTCCGCTTGATAGCCCTGTTGGTCAGTCTTGCCCTGGTTGTATACCCATTGTATTGGATACAACAAGAATTAACTCAAAAACATCAGATTAATGAACCTTATGATTACTCTTCTGAACAGCTAAAGAGTCTGATTAAGGATCATCATAAAGTATTTGTTTATGCGACAGCGGCCTGGTGCATAACCTGTAAAATAAATGAAAAAATTGCGATAGACACTAATGAAGTACAAAGTTTCTTTAGTAAAGAGCATATTGTTGTAGTAAAGGCGGATTGGACCAATAAAAACGATGCCATTTTACAGTATTTGCAACAATTTAATCGTGCCGGTGTACCGCTCTATGTCTATTACCCGCAATCAGGCGAACCGGTAGTATTGCCTCAGATTCTTACACCATTAACCATCATTAACCACATTAAACAGTGTCGGTGATCCTTTAAATAGAACACGTTAAAAATCAATTAGTTGCAGCTGAATAGGGGCATGCACAGATTCTTGTTTTAGCTTGATTCCTATGCCGAGTAATCGAACGGGCATGTCTTTTCTGTAAAAACCTTCATGTATCATTTGATGTAAAATGTTCAAATCAATGGTATGGCTTACCCGCTCAACAGTTGTTTGTTGAAAGGTGTTAAATTTCAATTTTACGAACAGATTATGGATACCGGAAGTGATACCAGCACGATGTAGACGTGCTTCAAGGCGTTTAATCAGTTCGGGTAAGGCCGCAATACAGGCCTTACTATCGGGTAAGTCTGTTGGATACGTTTCTTCAACACTGATGGACTTTCGATTACGATCAGGATTTACAGGGCGATTATCGATGCCTCGAGCGAGTTCATAAAGTCTATGTCCAATGGTACCGAATTGTTTTGATAAATATTCGATGGAATAGTGTTGCAAATCAATGCAGGTTTTAATGTTGAGTGCGTTAAGTCGTTCTTCCATTTTGGGGCCTACGCCAAATAATTTACGTACTGGCAGCTCAGCAATAAAGTCCTTGATATCTTCTGGTCTAATCACCATTTGACCATTTGGTTTATGCCAATCACTGGCGATTTTTGCCAGGCTTTTATTAGGAGCTATGCCTGCGCTCGCGGTAAGTTGCCGTGTTTGATAAATTCGGTCACGTAGTTCCTGAGCTATCCAGGTTGCGCTGCCCTGACATTGTGTGGAATGGGTGACGTCAAGATATGCCTCATCTAAAGATAAGGGCTCAACGAGATCAGTATACTCTGCAAAGAGCGCTCTGATGTATTGGCTTTCTTTTTGATAGACATCCATACGCACAGGCCGCAAGATTAATTGGCGGCACAGTTTTAGGGCATGAGCTGTTGGCATTGCGGATCGTACACCGAATTGGCGAGCAGCATAATTACAGGTTGCTATGACTCCACGACGTACCGCTTCTCCTCCTACAGCGATAGGCTTATCCGCAAGCTCAGGGAAGTCACGCATTTCAATTGCGGCATAAAAGCAGTCCATATCGATATGGATGATTTTTCTTATCGGATTCATTGTTCAACCGCAGAAAAAAGTCAATGAAGTGAACTCCGCGGCAAAGACCGCGGAATTCAATTTTACATACTTATGGTTCTGAATGCTTTTAATACATCCTCTTTTTCATCGTCTTGATCTTCCTCTACGTTTTGTTCTTCTTCGGTCGATGCTGCAGGAAGAGGGCTGGAGGTTGCAGTTTTTTCAGTTGATTGAACTGTTACTTCATCAACATTGTCTTCCTCGCTGGAATAATCTTCTGTATATTCATCTTGATTACTTAGATTTAGGTCTTGAATAATTGATGCTAGCATTATAAAAGGAGTTAGTTCGGGGAACTGTCCTAAGGTTAAAAATATTAGCTCTCCATCTACTACATCCACTAAATGAATATGGTTGTGCTCGCAGCGATATAAACGGGGTGTATGACCAAAAAGAGTGTTCGGATCTCTCGGTGGAGGTGTTTGTTCAGTATTTCTTTCTGGTTTTGGTGAACCAGGGGGTGTTAAAGGCATAATCAGTACTCCATAAACTTAAAATTAAGGGTTCAATTGATTGGAAAGAAAAAGGGCTTGAAAAACGTTGTTGTCGTTTTTATCAAGCCTGGTTTTTCTGTAACCTCTCAATACTCCCGGGAAACGTCATCCCGAATGGGGCGCGGTACCTTCATATGGAGATCCTTCGCTACGCTCAGGATGACATTTTAACCCCGGGTATCGTCATCCCGAATGTAATGGGGGATCTCTCGAACGAGGCACTGCATCTTCATATGGAGATCCTTCGTTACGCTCAAGATGACGAAACTCTCTGTGTTATTCAGAAGTTATTTGTTCCGGTTTGATTTTAAGATTTATTTACAGATTTTGATAGAGCTTAATGAACAAGATAAATAATACTGTGAGTAGTCAAATAAGTGCTACATTAATTTGTTCGATTTCAAATCATAGTCTTCTTAATAGTGACTTAAGCCTTTAAGTGTACAATGAATATTATAAGACACAAGGAGTATTTAATGGCAGCAGAGCGTAGAAGTTTTTGGTATCGATTGTTTGATCTTCCCCGGAATAATGAGTCTTATTTACCCTATGCATTAAGCTTGAAATTTCTTTGGGCTCCTGTGACTTATACTTTGTTTTCCTTTATAGACGGTATACGAAGTATCTTTGTGGATGAGGAGCACAATGATGACGATCTTGATAATATCGATTCGTCATATGACATTGGCAATGCTCCTAGCTTATACAGGCATAATGAATTAACTTCCCGGGTATCATCCTCTAACGACAGGCAGCTGTCGCATCAAATGGTGCGAGCGTTCGAATTGAATCCTTATTCCAATGACGATCTGGGTAATACTCCCTTGACTGGTTTTCTGGCTGAGCGTGTTTTTATTAGAGAACAGGACTATCGCCGAGCAGGTCATAGGGAAATCATGTCGGTATTAATTAAACTCTGTCAATTAGCTCAAACTTCTGAATCTGCTAGAAATTTATTAACAACTCCAAATAATCCCCGCGGTGTAATTACAGTTGAATTATCAGCTATGGGTATGCCGATAAACTCACCCTTGATGTTATTGGTTAAGGCCGGGGATGTTGAGGCTGTTAAAGAGTTGCTTCCTTTTTATTCTGCTGAGGAATTGATGAAGCCTACTCCCAGAGGAAATAGTGTATTTCATATTGCTGCAATTACCGGACAAGAAGAACTCTTGAATGAATTAAAAAGCAGGGCGGTTGAACTGGGTATTTGGAATGAATTTACAGAGTTTAAAAACAATGCTGGATATACTGCTTTTGACATGTTAACTGCATTGAGTACTTCAAAAGAGTATTTTAGAAATCTGCTGGATTTTTCCGATGTTTATCTAGGTGGGGAAGAAATAAATAAAGTTGCTGTTACAGATCAAGGAACCATCCTCGTTCATATGGTCCGAAAAGGAGCCTTGGATTTTTACAGAAGTATAACCAACGATAACAACTCTGTTGAACAGGAGCATGATATTTCTGCTCCTTTTAATCGTCCATGACATAGAGTGATTTAAATTCTGCGTCGCACTTCGGATTCCTATTTTTAATGTGATCTGAGTTATATTAATTAGTACCATTAATGTAGCGAGATTACCACTAGTGTAGCGAGGATCACTATCTACTATTCAGTGCAATCATTCGTCTTTGCGAGCAACGCGAAGCAATCCAGGACGGAGCCTTATTGGATACCAGTTCTGGATTGCTTCGCGTTGCTCGCAAAGACGGGAATTAACTCGCAAAGACGGGAATTAACTTGCAAAGACGGGAATTAACTTGCAAAGACGGGAATTAACTTGCAAAGACGGGAATTAACTTGCAAAGACGGGAATTAACTTGCAAAGACGGGAGTTCAATTGATCCTAGAGGTTTAAATGAATACATTCCCGGTGTTATAGATTATGAGGGGATTACTCAATCTTCAGAACGAATGTTCAGATCTGAATTCAAAACACATTGATTACACGTTTACCACTGGAACTTTAGACTAATTCGAAGCTTAAAGCTCAGTTGGTAGGCGGCAGGGTTGAATTGCAAACACTCCCAAAATATTATAAAAAAAATTAGTTAAATTGTGTCAGTCAAGACTGTTTTTTTAATATTTTTGTTGTTAACATGGTACCCTCAATATCCAATTTGGCAGTATTCTTCTTGTGGATATTTATTTCTGATTTCGTTAATCCATTTCTTCAATTAATACTCAATTTAACTAGAAAATCCTTATTGTACATGGGATGAAGTGGATTTTTTATTGTGTTGATGATGGTTTACTTATCCACATTTTCTGTGGATATCTCTGTGAATATACTCTTGGTTTTCGTATAAATTCAACTGGTTTGATGAATGATTGGGATTTATTCATAGTGTTGAGTTGAATTTGCTCTATTAACACACCTTAACCTAAATTCGACAGTTGAATCTATTGGATAAGAAATTTATCTTCAATGGCCTTTATCAAAGCAATTGCTTCGGGCCAACTTGCATTGACACGAACTCTATAAAGCGTTTAATTTAGGACAGCTTACTGTTTAAAGGTGAATCCAAATGAGAACTCTTGTTCCTGGCTATTATATTCTTGATGAACCTAAACGAAGATATTGGTCCGAGTATATCAGAGAACTGATTGTGCAGTTTAATTGGATTTTAACCTTTATATTAAGACGAATTATCATCAATATTGCATTAGGTCCTGATGAGGTCAGGCTGCAAAAACCAATTCATGTCCAGTTTTTTTCTGAGGATAGAACTGAGAAAGGGGCGGTTGTTGTTAATGTTCTTCCCGGGCGGTCTGATAAAAATCCCAGAAGTTACTATGACACACTTCCTCAACTCAGTTCTTTAGGAAAACGCCAATTATCCTTTAATAATCCAGTTCATAAAGCCTATGTAGACTCCATTATCGAGGAAATCGGATGCCTTATTCAGGGAAAGTCCACATATGATAAATGTACCAATAAACACTTTGCCATTGAAGACATTCATATCAAAGGAATGGAACGGCTGGATGATCACCTGGCACAGTATTTCAAAGAACAGGTACGCCATAAATACCATCATGATTTTTTTGAACGACCTCGTAAAATCAACATGGATTTTTTTACTTTAGAAACTCCCGATAATGCTGTTCTGGAATCCGTAGAGGTATCGGACATCGAGGAACAGTTAAAGCCTATGGCTGAACGAAAGTTTGTTATTGTGTGTATGGCACGTAACCAAAATTACATGTATTGGTTAAAGGATTTTTATATTACAGCGAAAAAAATTGGCTGTACTGTGGTTGGATTTAATTATCGTGGAATAGATTACAGCAAAGGCATGATCTGGACTCAAGATAATATGGTTCAAGATGTCCTTGCGCAAGCTCGGCGATTGCTGGAGTCTGGGGTGAGGCCGGAACATATTGCTTTTGAAGGCATGAGTCTGGGAGCGGCTATTGCGACACTTTCTGCAGCAGAGATGCATGATAAAGGATTAAAAGTACAATTATATAATGAACGATCCTACCGATCGCTTGTTCGATTAATTGTTGGTTATGTTATGCCTAAGAGTAATTGCAATCTATGGAACCCTCTGAACTGGCTCAGTTATATGCTTGTAGGCTTGACGTATCTCTTTATAGCCCCATTAATATGGCTTGCTGGATGGCATATTGACGCTGCCAGTGCATGGGATAGAATTCCGTCCCAGTATAAAGTGTATTCAGTAGCGCGTAATCATCAAAATCCGGAGCGCTATGATGACGATGATCTGGTTCATGACAGTTTTTCCTCTATAGCTTCGCTAATGGCTGAACATTTAGAAGTAATCAAACAAAAGCAAAAGAACGGTCAACCACTTTCAATAGATGAAGAGCGCCAGTTGGCTGATAATGCAGAATCTCATGAGTTCACTTTAGACAGAAACAACAAGACCAACAATAATCCATCGTCTCATTCCGCACCACGGCGTTTCCTGTTTGATACCCAGCATCATAAAAAAACGATGCATGAGTATATGATAGAGCACTTAGGTGACATGTTAGATTCAGGACTTTCGAAGCATACCCAACCTCTTCGTTAAAAAGAACCGGAAGACAAAAAGAATCAAAAGACGTCATCTCGAACGAAGTGAGAGATCTCCTGAATTTAGCATAGTGCCTGTTATTGGAGATCCTTCACTGCGATACACCTAGTTGAACATTTATTTAAATAATTAATTCACCAACAGTACATTTATCATTTTCTACAACTTGGGCAATAATTTTATTCAACTCAATACTTATTTGATCTTTACATTCTTTAGTTAATGGCCCGTTTATAGAAAGTTGATATTCTCCATGTTGATTTTTTGAGAAATAAACCCATAAGGTTTTATTACTGATGGGGCGATCCATGCAGCTAAAGTGGCTGGGATATGTGTAGCTAAGATCTGCAAAACTCATGTCCTGCTGTTCCTTAGCAAATAAACTGGGAGTAATGCTGATGAGCACTCTTAGTCTGTCTGGTTTTTGGAGAGGCAAACTCAAATTAAATAATTGATTGATTTTATCTTTTATCAACAGACTGTTTTTAAAGGTTTTTGTCCTGCTAAGATACTTGAGATAGTAATTGATCACCAGGGAGTTCACTTTGCTTTCTTTAAATTGTTTCGTCAGGAACAGTTTGTTTAACGCATAGGAAATATATTGGCTAAAAGTTAATTTTGAATTTTTAAAACCTGCGTCTTTGATGAAATGGGAGCATTTTTGATAGGGGGCTGTTTTCAGAATTTGTTCTTCGATTGCCTCGATGCAATCAATAAAGCGGTACTGTTCATCCAGAGTTAAGTTGATGCGTTTGTATTCAGAAAACAATCCCACAACGGATTTGTACCGACTGCCTTCCCTGCCGCTGCGAATCAAAATTACAGGTATTTTCTTTTGATGGCTGATTTTGTAAAAAGCAATTTGACAAGCTGCAATCAAGCCAGTGGTTACGTTGATATTTTGTTTTTTATGCCACTCAAAATATTGGTCCAGCATTTGATTTGGAATAGGGTAGTGACACAAAAACTGAGACTGTATGGCTGCATCGGGCAGATGATTGCGATGTCCAAAACTTAACAGTTCAAATCCTTGATTATACTGTTTCCAAAAATCTATTTTAGTATTCAGATTTTTTTCGTAATGATCATTGTTGTGTGTTACATAATTAAAAAAGGATTCCTTTTCGGGAATTGGAATCAGTTTTACGCCCTGGATAAGCTGCTCATAACTGTATTTAAATTGGCTCCATACTAATTCACAGGAAGTATCATCAACAATAATGTGAGGGATTAACAGATGCAACTCGTGCAGATCATTATTAATTTTATAAAGGTACACTCTAATTAAAGGTTGTTCGGACAATGGAATGATGCGCATTAAATTTCTATAAAATTCCATGTGCAATACATGTCGTTCATTATTCAACGAGATATCATGATAGATTAATTGAAATTGATCTCGTTTTTCTAACGTCTGGATGGGTTCATCCTTGTTAAATTTAATCCAAAAAGCGCTGTTTTGTTGTACCACAAAATCAAATGCTTGTGCCAGATAGTCTTTATTAAGCGGGCCATGTATTTGCATTTGCATGCCTATGTTAAAACTGTAATCCAGTTTATTCATAACCCAAAAGATGTACTGAAAATCACATAAAGGAACGGTCTGTTCTGTTAAGGGCACTGTAACGGAATAATTCGTTTCAGTGAGGAGCATCGGATATAATTCGTTGGCAATTTCGGTGGCAATCTTTTCAATAGTTGGACTATTAATGAAGTACTCGATGGGTAAACTCAGTTTGGGATAGCGCAAAAGATCATGAATACGGTTTCTTATCTCCAGAGACATGAGTGAATCCATACCCAAAGAGAATAAATTGTCTTTTGGGGTGATTTGATTTGTGTTATCTAACGCCAGTACACCAGCAGTGATTTGGCATAAAGCCTGACTTAGTTTGGTAATGGATTCTTCTTTAGTACCCTGTTTTAAGGAGTTTAAAAAGTGATGGTCTGGTGCCCTGGTACCCTTGGCAAGATCCGCGAACAGGGCTTGTTTGGGCGAGTGTTTGAAATAGATATCCCAATCGATAGGGCAAGGAGCAATTTGGGTTAAAGGACTTTTTAGTAAAACATCAAGTAATTCGATGTGGTCTTTCTCCAGAGGCATAAATCCATGCTGTTGCATGCCTTGGGTCAGATTTGATGTCATTCCTGTGTTTTGAAAAGGTCCCCAGTTAATTGCAATTGCGGGTAATCCTTCATGATGGCGAAGATGCGACAATCCATCCAGAAACCCATTTGCGGCTGCATAATTTGATTGTCCTTTAGCTCCGAGTATGGATGCTGAGGAGGAAAACAAAACAAACAAATCCAGAGCTAACTTTTGGGTAAGCTGATGCAGAATCAGAGCACTATCCATTTTTGCGTTTAATACGCTTTGAATTTTTTCCTCAGTCAGATTGACGATCAATCCATCTTGAACGACTCCAGCCAGATGAAATACCCCTTTAAGTGGTATGGAATCTTGATTAAGGGTTTTTATCAATTGTTCCATGTGTTGATAATTGCTGGCATTTATTTGATGATGCGTTATGTGCACCTGTTTTTGTTCCGCATGTTCAATTAATGATGTAATAGGGGCTGATGGTTCTGAACGACTGGTCAGATGGATGTTTCGAACACCTCTGTTCATCAGGTACTGAATTAATGGTTCTGCTAAACCACCTGTTCCACCAATGATTAGATAGTTGGCATGAGAATCAAATATCGGTTTTTGTTGCGCAGGGTTTAATTGCAGAATTTTTTTCTTTAATCTGGGTATATAGAGTGCATCTCTTATTAAGCATTGTGTTTCTGCATTATTGTTATTAAATAAATAACTGAGCGATGCTGACAGCGTACTCTCTGCGCCACAATCAATAGTATAATTATGATTTAAATCCAGTTCATTCCTGAAACTGTTCCAGAAAGAATGAGCCATTGTATGGTAGGGATTGACCGGATCGTTCTCGTGCAGGGCATAAGCATGTTCGGTTACTAAGGTAAAGCTCGCCGGGCGTGATTTAAAGAGCATTTTGCAGCACTGAACCAGTTCATTAAATTGACTTTGATCATAGAGAAACAGAATGTTTTTATGTTCTGTTTCTACTAATGATTTGACTTCTTTAATCAGTTGATAACGAAGTGTTCCTAACCGTTTTTTAGCGTGTTCCGGATCCTTTGAAATAACCAATAGCTCTGGTACTTTTTGTTGGTCATGTAGTTTTTTATCAACTTGATTCCATTGGATCTGATAAAGATGGTGTACTATGGATTCATAGGAAATAAACTGATTGGATGTGACCTTTCTTAATTTCAGCCCTTTGATATCAGCAATCAATAAGCCTGACTCATCGTACATTTTTAAATCGAAACACAGATCGTTAACGTGTTCTGTATTTCTTTTGGTCAAATGTACCCAAACACTTCGAGGTGCTTCTTGCAGAGTGGTCATACGGTCTATGGAGTAGGGCACGTAAGTCGAATGTTCCAGTGTATTCATACTGAGGAGGACACTACTTTGTATTGCGCCGTCAAGTAATACAGGATGATAATGATAATGTGCCGTCTGAGTTGCTTGGGTTAGAGTTACTTTGGAAAGTATGCTGTCTGAACCTACATAACCTTCTTGAAGCACTTGAAATTCTTGCCCGTAGAATAACGATCGTTTTTTAAAGTGTTCATAAATCTGTGACAGATCCATCTTGTGTTTAAAGGATGATTTAAGATCGTCAATATCTCTATATTCTGGCGGAGCACCAGGTTTTGCATCACATTCCATCTCAACATATTTCTGCCAGTTTGAATCTTGTTTTGCGAATATAGTGATTTTGTATCGTCCATTATGGCCTAGTTTTACCAACAGCTGAACATCCTGACCTTGTCGGGGATATAAAGGACGTTCTATATGAACGTGTTCCACGCACACTGCGTTAGTCTTGAGGATTTCCTTGGCAGCGGCTAATCCGGTTTCAAGATAGGCCGTTGCCGGAACTACTACTTTATCAAATACTTTGTGCTGTTTTATATAACTTAAATTATTTAAATCCAGCTTGTTATTAAATAAGAATTCATTTCCTGGCATGGAGAGCATCTGCCCTAAAAGGGGATGTATCAGGCCTGCAGAGGGCAAGTATTCACTTTTTTTATCTGGCCAGAACTCAATGCGGTCAAAAGTGTAATTAGGCAGCACAACGTGATTAAATTCAATGCCACTGGATTTATAATAGAGTGCCCAGTTTACAGACCCACCACTTAAGTATTTTATTAATAAAGTATTAAGTGCTGCATACTGTGAGAGATCGAATATCTTGTTGGGATCTGACGACAGGGCAACCTGGCCTGCATTAAGCAGCTGGGCGGCTTCAGTGTTACTTTTAGCTACCAAAGTCAGACGATGAGGATAATGATCGCGGCACGTTGCTGCCGTAAAACAAATGTCGCCAAAATCTTCTTTGGTTGCTTCCAGATAGTGCTGATAAGCTTTTGATAAATGAGTTAATGCCGTACTGGATTTTGCTGATAAAACAAGTACATGGGGCTGATCGGGATGGGAAGATCTTCTAGTGTCCTGTTGAGGAAATTCCTGAAGAATAACATGTGCATTTGTACCGCTAAAGCCGAAGGCATTGATCCCGGCGCATCTGAGTTTTGAATTACTATCCCAATCCATATTGTGCAAGGCTATACGAGTATTATTTAAGGTAATATTGGGATTTAAATGATTGAAATTCAGAGTTTTATAAATTCGTTTCTTTTGTAAACTAATAATTGTTTTAATAATGCCCGCAATACCCGAACTACTTTCAAGATGTCCAATATTGGTTTTAACTGTCCCCAGATAGAGAGGATTTTCCGGGTTGTGATGGGCACCATATACCTGGTTAATGGCATGAACCTCTATGGGATCGCCCAGAGGTGTTCCTGTACCATGTGCCTCAATATAGCTGATGTCTTCGCTTGATAAATTGCTTTGGTTCAAAGCCGTTTTCATCACTTCTTCCTGGCTTGTGCCGTTAGGAACAGTTAAACCTGCTGATTTGCCGTCATTATTGACTGCTGAGGCCTTGATAACGGCTAGAATGGAGTCTTTGTCACGTATCGCATCGGATAATCTTTTGAGAAACACGACACCACAACCTTCGGCTCGGGCATAACCGTCTGCTTTTTCATCAAAGGTTTTACATTGACCATCAGGAGCCAAAGCTTTGGCCTTGCAGAGGGTCACGTTGGATTCAGGCATTAAGAGGACGTTGACTCCACCTGCGAGTGCGTAATCTGTTTCATGATTTTTTAAACTTTGGCAGGCATAATGAAGTGCGACCATAGAAGAAGAACATGCGGTATCTATACTTAAGGACGGTCCTTTAAAATCAAAATAATAGGCTACTCGACCTGGAATTAAATTCAATACATTCCCAGTAATCGAATAAGCACTCAGTTCTTCATTGGAAAAGCCTGACTTTTCCAATAATGCATAGTATTCATTAGGTCCAACGCCGGCAAAAACTCCAGTTAAACTGCCTCGCAATGAATCTGGAGGGTAGTTTGCATGTTCTAATGCTTTATAACAATGCTCTAAAAAAAGGCGTTGCTGTGGTTCCATCAATTTTGCTTCACGGGGACTAATGCCGAAAAAATTGGCATCAAAATCTTTGATGTGTTCGATAAAGCCCATTTTAGTCACATAGGATTTGCCTGGGGCATCCATATCGGGATCATAATATTTACTGTTATCCCAACGCTCATTCGGAATATCCTTAATACCGCTTAGCCCTTGTTCGAGAAGATTCTCGAACGCCGTGATGTCGGGAGCATTAGGCAGGGCACAGCTCATACCGATAATAGCGATGGCGTCTTCATTTTTTGGGAGTGATGGCTGATCGGTCTGTTTTTGAATTAAATGCGTATCCAGCTCGGATTCAATATGACGTGCCAATTTATTAATCGAAGGATGATTAAAGCCAATATTGACCATGATTTTCATGGCTGGCTCTAGTTTTTTCTTTAGTTCGTTCGCCATTTCGGCAATCATGAGCGAATCCAAACCTATTTCAAAAAATCCTTCGTCTTCATCCAAATCATCAGCAGCAGACAGCTCCAGTATGTCTTTGCAGATGCCTGACAACATTTCCCTGCAGGCTTTAAATCGATTCTCTTTGTTAATATTGAGGTAATGACTTAACCACTGTGACAGGTCTTTATTGATGGATTGATTCGTTACGCTGCGATCATCCAAAATCAGATCATCGGAGAGCACTTGATAAAATCCGGGCAGGGGCTTGGGAACAAAATCCAACATAAACTTGAGATAGTCTGGAGAGATGATGCTTGCATGCGACAGTTGGCCACTCAGTAACACTTTAATGAATGAATGACCTTGTTCATTAGTGATCAACGCATCTTTCAGACCTTGATCGCGTGAACGTTTATTGGCCATTCCAACTTCACCCCAAGGCCCCCATTGAATGGCTGTGCCTACCAGACCCAGCCGCTGACGCTCAGCAATCAGCAGATCAAGAACACTGTTGGTCCCGCTATATACAGATTCTTTATTACTACCGAATACTGAAGAGATGGAAGAATAAACAACAAAGAAATCCAAATCACAGTGCTGGCTTAATTCATGTAAATGCCATGCTCCTTTTACTTTTGCTGAAAACAAATAATCAACATCTTCGTCTTTATGATCAATCAATGGGGCTTTAATCGCGGCTCCCGCAGCATGAATAATACCTTTCAACAAATTATCTTCATTGAGTTCTATTATGAGTTGTTCCAATTGTTCTTTATTGCTGACATCCACGCTTCGTGTGCGAATGGTTTGCTCCGGGAAGTCGATAAGAATTTTTTTAATAGCGGCTTTTAATTCGGGTTTATCTACTGTTCTGGAGATGATAATTACTTCTCTTGCTCCAGCTGAAAGCAAGGCCTGTGTGGTTACCAGTCCTAAGCCTCCACCACCTCCGGTGATGAGGTAGCGGCCCTTGCCGGATATCAAGATTTTCTCGTCAATTAACGGTGTTTGTTTTAATCGAGAGACCATCCTGACGCCATCACGATAAGCAATCATGTGTTCATGGAATTGCCCGTGGTTGTGATTTATCTCATCAAATACCTGATTGGCCAGGTTGCTTGTGTCTGATAGCTCCAGATCGATAAGGGTGGTTTGGAACTGGGGTAATTCAAGACCAAGGGTTTTGCAAAATCCAATGAGTGGGCTATTACTCAGATTGAGTTTGCCTAAAGGAAGTTCAGCTATAGCATTGGTTGTAAGAACAAATAAATGGGGAGTAAGCCCTCGTTTATTTAAATCTTTTATCAAATTCAGCAGCTTTTTAGTGATGCTTTTTTGGAACTCGATTTTGAAATCACTAGATTCTGACTCAGTTGAATCCAGACCTGCTGCAAAAATTATCCCATACATTTTGTCGAGGGCAACGCCATCATCCTCAATAAAAATGTTTAATCCTTTCGCTTTAAAATCAGATTCCAAATGCTTTGCCCCAACCAGGAGCCAATTATTCCCCTGTATTTTCCTATTTTTTTTATCGCAGGGTTGAATTTGCCATTGCATTTGAAAACACCAATTGTCTGGAATTGGAATGTCATTCAATTTGTCTTTTGATTTGGTCCAATATTCCTTTCGGTCAAATTCATATAAAGGTAATTTAACTTTCTCAAATGGACTATTTAAAGACTTATAAAAATCAGTCCAATTAAGAATGAAACCTTCCTGATAGACTGTTTTCAGTTGATCTAAAGTAAGTGGCTGTTGGGGGGATTCCTGTAATTTTTTTAGTGAATGGATAGTGTATTCATTTTTTTCAATTTGTGCTGCGGCTTCTTTAACTGAACTTGCTTTAATTGCGACACGGAATAGAAAATGACTGCGGCACGTTGCTGCTGTAAAACAAATATCAGCAAACCGATCTTCGGTGCTCGCTAAATATTTTTGATAACTTGACAGCAATAATTCAAGCGAATGTTTGCTTTTTGCTGATAAAACAAGCAAGAACTCCTGTTGAGTAAGGGGGAGGGCTTCTTTACGCTGTTCAGGTGCCTCTTGCAAGATGATATGCGCGTTGGCACCGCTAAACCCAAAGGAGCTGACTCCGGCACATCTTAATCGGGGGTATTCAGGCCAATCAATCGTTTTTAATGGAATAACCGCATTTTTTAATTCGATTTCTGGATTCAGTTTTTTAAAGTTGAGATGTTTGAATAATTTATGGGTTTTCAGGCTTAAAATTGCTTTAATCATGCCAGCCACACCAGACGCACTTTCACAGTGGCCAATATTGGTTTTGACTGAACTGATGTAAAGAGGTTTTTCCTTGCTATGGCTTTCACTGAATATCTTGGTCAGTGTATTGGCTTCTATTGGATCAGCTAACGGGGTACCAGTTCCATGCGCTTCGATATAATCAATATCTCCGGGAGACAAGTTTGACTTGGCCAGCGCGCTACGAATCAGCTCTTCTTGTGCTGTGCCATTGGGTACAGTGAAGCCACCGCTTTTACCATCACTGTTAATGGACGTTCCTTTGATTACGGCAAGGATATTATCTTTATCTTTTAATGCGGTACTTAACCGTTTTAATACTATCGCTCCACAGCCCTCACTTCGGGCATAACCATCGGCGTCTTCGCTAAATGTTTTACATCGACTTTCAGGAGATAACATCCTGGCTTTAGATAAGGTGATGTTTGACTCAGGGGCAAGCAGGGTGTTCACACCGCCAGCCAAGGCCATGTCGCAATCACCAGCTTGCAGGCTCAGGCAGGCATTGTGGATCGCCGTCATGGATGAAGAGCAGGCAGTATCGATGACCTGGATGGGACCATGAAAATCAAAAGCATAAGCAACACGGCCAGCCAATGCATTCAAAACATTTCCAGTTGCAAGGTAGATACTCAGATCCTCTAATTTGAGGCCATTACCAATGAGCACGCGTGGATATTCATTAGTTCCAACGCCAACAAATACCCCGGTGTTGCTGTCTTTAATAGAATCCAGAGACAAATTCGCATCTTCTAAGGCATGGTAACAAATCTCCATAAACACTCGGAGCTGTGGTGACATAAACTTGGCTTCTCTTGGGCTGATATTGAAAAAATCGGCATCAAAGTTTTTTATATTATCGATAAAACCTAATTGTTTGATGTACAGCTTGCCCAAGGCATTTAAATCCGGATCATAAAATTTATCGTTATCCCAACGTTCCAGAGGAATATCGGTCATACCGCTTTCCCCTTGCTCTAATAAGGATAAAAATGCATCAATATTTTCAGCCTTTGGAAATCGACAGCTCATGCCTATAATGGCAATAGGCTCAATATTGAGGACATTGATTGACGGTTGTCGATCTACTGTGTCTGGCACAAGGATGGAGCGAAGATGACGAGCCAGTTTCACCAGATTTAACTGGAGAGACGTTAAAGTGGATGGGACTTTATATCGAGGAGCAAAGGCATCCTGAATGAGATGATTCAGGGTGTCCAATGAATCTGTGGTGAGACCTAATGAATCAAAATCCTGATATTCGTCTATTTTCTCTTTGTTTATAAGACTGGATATCAGAGCAGCAATTTGTTTTTTGATGACCTCTTCCTGTTCCGATTTGGATTTTTGGTAAAATCCATCCAGCCAGTGGGAATTATCCGGGTTATTTCTTGGTTCGTGCCAATAAGCCTTTCTATTAAAATGATAGAGGGGTAAATCTATTTTATTAAAGGGAGCTTCGTTGCTGGCAATACGTACATTAGCTCCAGCCAGATATTCGTCAACAAGGTGTTCATCAGTAGGAGTTAATTTTTTTAGGTCATGTTGTACAGTGACCTTTTTGATTTCATAATCCTCAGATTCTATTTTTTGGATTAATGATTCTTTATCTTTTGCGATGATGGCGCAGCGGTATTTATAATGATCACGACAGTTGATTAGGGTATGGTAAATATCACTCAGGTTGGCAGAAGTGTGTTTCAAATAAGTCACAAAATCTGACAACATCATTTTTAGAGATTCAGAGCTTCCTGCAGAAATCAAACAACAAACTGCGGAGCTGTCATTGATTGGAGAAACATGATGTTCCTGGCTGGGTGGCTCTTCAACGATGAGGCTTACATTAGTTCCACTAAAACCGAAATTAGAAACCTGAGCATACCTTTTTTTATTGTCCTGTTTCAAATAATCGATTGGGTGAATAGGGATCAACGCCGGTATGGCTTCCGGAGATATGGTTGAATTGGGAGTTGAATAATATAAATTGGGGGGTATGGTTTCATTCTTAAGCGCACAGATTACTTTTATCAAGGAAGCGATTCCTGAAGATGAAATAGTATGCCCTATGTTGCTTTTTAACGCGCCAAGGATGAGCGGTTTTTCGATAGAGTGATGTCCTCTGTGTATGTGTTGAATGGCGTTAAATTCAACCGAATCGCCAATTACGGTTCCTGTGCCATGGGTTTCAATATAATCGATGTCCTGTGGGGTGAGGTTCGCTTGTTCCAGGAGTGCCTGATGCATGGCAATTTGGGCATTAATATTGGGAGCGACAAGGCTGCCCTCGTCTCCATCGTGATTCATGACGATGCTTTTAATCAGAGCAAGGATGGTATCTTTGTCCTTTATTGCGTCACTCAACCGTTTAACAATGACCACAGCACAACCTTCACTGCGCACAAAACCGTCTGCTTTAATATCGAAACTGTTGCAATGCCCTGTAGCTGACAACATATTGGCTTTAGTTAAACCTATAAAATTTTCGGGGCAGAGGTTGAGGTGAACACCACCAACGATCGCCATGTGACATTGTTGGGTTCGTAGATCGGTTGCGGCAACATAGAGCGCTGATAACGAGGAAGAACATGCTGTATCGACAGTTATGCTGGGGCCTCTCAGATTTAAATAGTGACATAGTCTTCCCGGTGCAGCACTATTTGCAGCACCAATCTGGGTGTATTCATTAAACTGGATGTTATCTTTATAGTTGAGGTGACTGTAATCCTGAGAGGAAATGCCGCAATACACTCCAGTCTTACTCCCATCCAGAGACTCATGGGTGATGTTGGCATGGTTTAATGCTCGAATGGCTACTTCTAAAAACAGACGGTGCTGGGGATCAATTTGTTTGGCTTCAGCAGGGGATATTTTAAAGAAATCTGAGTCAAACAACTGAGCATTATTTAAAAAACCGCCTAATCGACTGACTATTTTGTCTGCTTTTTTTCTGTCCGGGTCATAATACTGATCATGATTCCAGCGATTTTCAGGGACTTCCTTTATTGGGCTTTGTCCATGCAGTAACAGGTTATAAAATGCTTCGACACTCTCTAAATCTGAGTCAATACCAGGAAACTGGCAATTCATACCAATAATTGCTAACGGCTCATTCATGTCAATAGCTTTATCATGTTGCTGTTTTTTTAACACTTTTTGCTCCCTGTAATGCCTGAACACTCTAAATTGCATGGCCGTAGAGGCGGTACTGACAGAAATAATAAGTCGTAAGGACGATTAATCCCTATCATCGTCGGTGCGCGTCGATTGTATAAATTCTAAAGAAAAAATAGATATTCTCATATCAATTATAAACCATCAAGGCATAGTTGAGGAAATGAATCCGTTATTGATTTATAAGAATATTTTTAAGAGTTAAGCGATAAATCTAGGCACGAATGACTCTCTTCATCCTAAAAAGGGGTAAGGGAGGGTTGGCGTTTAAATGGGTTGTATAATTGATTTGAAACCCTCATCCCCAGCCCTTCTTCCTTGAAAGGGAGAAGGGAGTGTTTGGGGTTTAAATGGGTTGTATAGTTGATTTGAAACCCTCATCCCCAGCCCTTCTTCCTTGAAAGGGAGAAGGGAGTGTTTGGGGTTTAAATGGGTTGTATAGTTGATTAGAAACCCTCATCCCCCCCTTCTCCCTAAAAAGGGAGAAGGGGGGGGGTAGATGGGTTCGGTGATATTGGCACGAAAAGCTCCCTTCTCCCTTTTTAGGGAGAAGGGTTGGGGATGAGGGTTTTAAATAATATAAATTAATTTGATATAATAATGCGGCACAACCAACCTCTTAATGGAAACTAAATAAAATATTCAGGAATATGATGCAAGAACTCGCAAGGAATCGAAGAAAAAACCAAACGGATGCGGAAATCCGTATGTGGTACTATCTGCGTAACAGAAGATTGGGTGGCCATAAATTTGTACGCGAACAAGTTATTGGTCACTATATAGCGGATTTTGTTTGTCGAGAGAGCAAATTAATTATTGAAGTAGATGGCGGTCAACATATGGCCGCTGAAGCCTATGATCAACAACGCACCAAGGATTTGGAAGCAGTGGGCTATCGGGTGATGCGTGTATGGAATAATGAGGTGTTTAGCAATATTCAGGGTGTATTGGATCGTGTTTTAAGTTTAATTGAGGGGGCATTAGATAAGAAACCCTCATCCTGTGTGACCGGAACATAGGTAACATAAATGTCCGGACACATCGGTAACATTAAATTAACATAATTTGGTTACTTTGAG
>NZ_LNYR01000023.1 GCF_001467955.1 Legionella quateirensis
TCGTTCAGGATGACGCAATTTAACCGTCATCCCGAATGCAATGAGGGATCTCCTGAGCGGTGGTACTGTGCTTGCACTCGGAGATCCTTCACTTCGTTCAGGATGACGCAATTTAACCGTCATCCCGAATGTAATGAGGGATCTCCTGAACGTGGTACTGTGCTTGCACTCGGAGATCCTTCACTTCGTTCAGGATGACGCAATTTAACCGTCATCCCGAATGCAATGAGGGATCTCCTGAGCGGTGGTACTGTGCTTGCACTCG
>NZ_LNYR01000024.1 GCF_001467955.1 Legionella quateirensis
ATATCTGCAACGCTAATAATTTGTCCAGCAGTTACTGCAGCCCCATGTAAAATAAGGGTTCCTTCAAGTGGTAATGTGTTTATTTTCACAGCTTGAAGACTGTCAGCGGGATTATCTTTCGGATCTGTGAAACCAAAATCAGTCGTTTTAATAACTACAGGTGTATCTTCCGTAGTCGTTATATTTTCATCAGTGCCGTCAGGGGCATCATTAACTGAACGAATAGTCAATGATAATGTAGTACTGTTTTCCATAGTACCATCAGACATCTTATATGTCGTAGTGGGTATCGGACCATTATAATCAGGAGAAGGAGTAAAACTGAAGTCTCCATTAGCTTTAATAACTAATTCACCTTTACCATTAATAGTAACTGTCTGTCCTGCTTGATATACGGTTGTATCACCCTCTATACTAAACGTAGTGATGGTTATGGGATCACCTTCCGGATCACTGTCATTAATCAATAAATTACCTGTCAGTGTGGTATCTTCAAGCACAGTGCTATTTTCAGGCAGTGCATTAGGGGCATCATTTGTACCATGAATCGTGACAGTTATTTTTTGTGTAGTGCCATCGGTAGCAACAGCATCAAATGTCACAACTCGTACTTCACCAGCTTTAAGTGCATCAACGAAAGGGCTATTATCGTGTAGTTCATACGTCCATTTTCCGGATGCATCCATAGTAAAGGTACCCAATGGTCCGGTTTTCCCATCTGGGACAAAGCCATCAATACTTGTTATTTGAGCTGTAAATTTTGGTGCTCCAGGTATTGAGTTATTTAAACCACCAGGTTCAGTGACATCTCCAATAAAAATTCCGTTAATTACTGATGGGGGGATAACGATATCGGGTATAACAAATGAATCTGCTGTTATAGTTTCTAATATGGGTCTGAATACGATTCCTTGGGGATCCAGTTCTGATTTGTAATTATCAAGTGCGAGAGGTAAGTTACTGTATCCAGAGAATACCAGCCCTGCGCTATAGATGGGATCCAAATAATAAGATTCGCTGCCCGATCCTAACACGTCAACACCGGCTGCGGTAGCTCCAAGAATATCAAGAACCAGCGAGGGATCTATGCCTTTTGCCAGTGCTTCCTTAATAATTTCTTCATTGGCGTTTAGGGATCCAAATTTTAATACTGGGGAAATTCCATCAAGAGGAAAAGGCTTATTCAAAGCCAATGCTTCCGGGAATCCTTCAATAAATTGAATGTATGCTTCACCACTTAATAAGGTAAGAATATCGCCTTGATGCAGTGGAGCACCTGACTTAACGATATGCGCTTCTCCATGCGCATTGACTTTTTCAAGTATTCCATTTAGAGCTCTTACAACACCGATGACTGCTTGAGTTAACATCTTCGATCCCCATCAAATCGCAACTATCCAAATTAAGCATAGTTCATAAAATGCTCGAAATGGCCGATTTAACGTAACAAAACCGTTAAAATTTGAATCATAATGGATCAATTTAAAAATGCAATTATGGTGTGTTTACTAATAACAAATTTGATAAACATATTAGCGTGGTTAATGCATCTGCTTCATATAGATTAATTAAATTTAAAATTATAAAAAAGTTATTTAACATCAAATTCATAATTACAAATGTGTAAAGGAAGATTGATTTCGGATCTATATATTTATAATTAGGGACAGATGAGTTGACTTTATAGACCCTACGTGACGATGATTTTCCCTGGAGTCCATTTTTTTAATCGAGAGCCAAGGGAGCTCTAGGAAAATATGTGATGCGTCAGACAATGGGACTGAACTGGATTCTTGATGATGTACAAGAGATAAAGGTTTAAAGCTCAGCAAATGGGGGTCAGGGGATCACAAGTCAACCGACCCTTAATTGCTAAAACAAGAATAACGGTATATCAAATACTATTGGGGTGTATATACCACTAACTGGCGATCAGAAACATCGGACTCAGTTAACAGATCAATTATTCGCCCTGCCCGGTCTACCGCAGTAGCCGTGGTGCTGTTATAAACGTTTGGATTATCTTTAATTTTACGCAGTTCTTCTTCAGCCTGTTTTAATTTAGATTCAACGGGATCCGGGCTGTTATCCAATACCCTCATACGAAATAAAAACGCCTCAACTGCGCGAAATTTCTCCTGCCCTAAACGCCAGCCACGAAAAATCTGTTGAGCATTTATTCCTAAATAAGACTCAAGCGGGGCTGAAATAACCTTTAACTCAGGTGTCCGGAACTGCATTCCTTCTTGCATATTCTGGCTTGCGAGAATGAGATCCATACACTTATTAGAATCATCTTCAGGCATACTCTCCTTACTTGAAGACGAAACAGGAAGCAATGGTGTAAAAATAGAAGAGCCAATTTGTAAGCTCACATCCAGACACTGGTGTGAAGCCCAGAATATCAACTCAAGCAAACGTACCATAAACGTTGTGGTCGCAGTGGCTGTAATAGTACTTATTTCCTGAAGGGTTTTGCCTATGGTCTTTAAATCAGATGATTTACAGGTCTCAAGATATTGACCGCTCTTTAACATAATAAAATAAAGTGCGTAAACGGCAAATAATTCTTCCGCAAATATAAATGTTCCATAGGTAGCGAAAATTACCGGGATGGATTTTATCAAAACTCTTAAGCCAGTAGGTTTAATCTTTCCAGCATCATCGAAAAAATTATTTGATTGATCAAGCAAGTCCTGCAAACTATCATACAGGCTTCGCCCCGTATAAGTACTCGCCTGATTTTTTAAATCATCCAACCATTTTTTACAATCTTCTTTAGTTTTAATATCAGCAAAGTTAGAGTCTTTAAATTGTTCCGGATTCACGAATTTGTCATGGCAAAACTTCAAAAGCTTGAAACAGGCACCATCATTTTTTCCTTCCGATAAACTGTGTTCAAGCCAACTGATTTCAGGTGAATAGCTCGGCTTTCGATCTGGATGAAATGCCACACTGATTTTTCTATACTGACCGGTTATACTCTCTTTTGATGGTCCATTGCCCAAAAGTTGTTGATTCACCAGTTTAGCAAAATCACTCTCTAAACATAACAAAGACTTATCTTTTTTCGCGACATAGCACTTGTGCTCTGAATCAAATGTCGCATAGATCGTTACCAGTCGCTCCAATTCCGCTTCTATAGTCATAATTACTCCTTTAATCAGACTGACTCAACAGGCTCATTTCATTTTAATAAGGTAATGCTTCCTTTTTAAAAATTCAGTAAAAAAGCCAACTACCAGAATACTCAAATAAAATCCGGTCATTACATCACTTAAGTAATGATGGTATAGGAATACTCGGGAAAGTACTACAAGGGTGGCCAGACCAAGAAATGCAAAGAAATATTTTGGAAACAGAACGCCTAATCCAGAAGCCAGGCCAATTACAGTAAGAGAATGTCCTGAAGGAAAAGACCAATATAAATCTTTCGTTTGAAACCAATAAAAACCGAACAGATTATTAGAAAATAATAAATCCGGTCGTGCCCGACTCACGCAGACCTTCAGGATAAAACCGATAAGATTAGGGATGAAAACACAACCTAACAGATACCAGATTCTTGCTTCAAAACGATCGTTTTTTTGAATGAATCGCGAATGAAACCCCAAGAATATAAATAAGACGATATAGACTTTCCATTGCCCGAAAGCAGTCAATACGTTAAGGGCAGGAATAGTGTTGCGGATGTCTAGCTGATGAAAATAAACAGCCGTAGGAATGTCTACATAAAAATAAATTAAAACAACCAGAGCAGCATAGAGAATGATTACCCAGGGTTTCTTCATCAGATTAAAAGTTCGTTCAAATTGAGTCATCTACCAAATCCTTTATAAAAAATACGCTATACAGCATCATATAAGATGGAGCTGTTTTAGCCAAGACCAATGCTTAAAATCAGCTCTGAAGTTCTTTGCTTTCATTTATACGGTCAGATTTTATTCAACACTATTTATCAACTTAGTTCTTGTTAATCGCATCAAGAATTGGATAGAATCAAATCCTGATTTTCATAATAGAATGATTAATGCAAGAATTTACCTTAATCCAACAAGTCTGTATTTGGGCTCTCCCTGTTTTATTAGCCATTACCTTACATGAAGCTGCTCACGCCTACGTAGCATTTAAATGTGGTGATACTACAGCAAAAATGTTTGGTCGATTAAGTTTAAATCCAGTCAAACACATTGATCCCATAGGAACAATACTGTTACCTATATTGGCGGGAGTACTCACCCATTTTAATTTTGTAATTGGTTATGCGAAACCAGTACCTATAAACTGGAATCAGTTACGCCATCCCAGAAGAGATATGATACTGGTTACATTAGCAGGACCGTTTGCTAATTTCCTTATGGCTTTTTTATGGGCTGGGTGCTTTAAAATAGCTACATTTTTACATCCTGAAACTTCAATGGCCGGGCTCTTTTTATTGGTTACCTCCAGAGCCGGGATGGTAATTAACCTGGTATTGGCTTTTTTAAATCTCATTCCCATACCCCCACTTGATGGCAGTAGAGTAGTCAGCAGTTTGTTACCTCCCAGGCAGGCCATGGTCTATGAAAAAATTGAACCTTATGGATTCTTGATTCTGGTCATCTTAATATTCACTAATGTCCTGGGATATATTTTACTTCCACTGATAAACGGTGGATTATATCTACTGAGTCTTATATTTAATTTATGAACATTCTTGCCGATGCCACTCTCCCAGGTTTGGAAGAAGCATTTCCTTCGCCATTTATTCTGACGCTTTATAATAAGCCAGAAGAAATCCCCTTATTGCTTACTCAACAAGACATCCTGCTTTGCAGATCAACATTGAAGGTAAATCATCATCTACTGAAAGATCATCGCTTAAAATATGTTGCTACGGCCAGTAGTGGAACGGATCATATCGATCATGCCTATTTAAAAAACAACAACATTGAGCTTATTGATGCCAAAGGATCTAATGCGACCTCGGTAGCTGATTATGTCGTATCGTCCCTGGCTTATCTCGAACAAGAAAACCTGTTGAATGGCAAGAAAGCGGGAATCATTGGAATGGGAGCTGTTGGCAGTAAAGTCTACCGTCGCTTGAACGCCTTAAATTTTCAAATCAGTACTTATGATCCACTTAAAGCTCACGATGATAGCGCCTTTCAAAGTTGTGAGCTTGAGGAATTGTTTGAATGTGATCTCCTTTGCATCCATGCTGAATTACACAATACAAATCCTCATCCCAGTACCAATTTGGTTGATCTGAACTTCCTGAATCAACTAAATGCAGGTTGCGCTCTCATCAATGCTTCTCGAGGTGGAATAGTCAATGAAGAAGCCTTGGTGAGCTGCCAGAATGAACTGATTTATTGTACCGATGTATATCTGAATGAACCGTCAATCGATGAGCGTATCATTGAAAAAGCTATTTTATGTACCCCTCATATAGCGGGTCATAGTATGGAAGCCAAATACGGGGCTGTCGCTTTGATAAGTCAACAATTACACGAGATGATGAACATACCTGAACCCACCTATGCCCAACCTGACCTGTCTACTGAAATAACATGCGATGCACACCAATCATGGCAGGAACTGATACTTTCACTATACAATCCAGTAACTGAGACCAGAAAACTCAAAGAAGCTCAAAATAAAGAACTGGCATTTCTAAGTCTGCGCAAGCAGCATCAATATCGCCATAATTTTTCCCTTTATATCAATTTAATGCATCAGAAGTTCCCATCTTTTTATAATGGAATTACAGAATCCTGAATACTGCCCATGATATAAACTCCATCTTCCTATTTGTTTCATTAACTTTTATTGATAATGAACCGTAATTCAAAATTAAGACCATTTTGTTAATATTTTGACATCAACGAGTCAATTTAGTTACAATGCGACCACAATTAAACCCATAATTTCTTAAACAAAGGAAAGATAACATTACAGGTATTTTTATATGCCCCAAATTCTCTATGATCACACTCGAATTAACGCTTCAGAACTACTCCAACATTCTGATTTAATTAAAAAAATTCTGTCCAGAGACCTTCGCTATCCTAATGTAAAAAAATTAACAGGATCAAAATACAACAACGAAGATGTCTTTCGAGCAAAAACAGATAAAAAAAATCGTTTGATTTATACCTACATCCTACACAACGAAAAAAAAACTCTGCTGATATTAGCCCTCAATGATCATAATTACGGGCAGGTTAAACGACAATTACGCAGTAAAAATCCAGGTAATATTGAACTAATCACTATTGATGAGGATCTATATCAGGATGCGCCTGAAGCTACTTCAGACACACTATCACTGCTCCCTGCTGTATCCTACAACAAATTAACTCTGGCTCTTGATGATTCCCAACACAAAGCCATGCTGCAAAAAACACCATTAATACTGAATGGACCACCAGGAGCTGGTAAAACTGTAATTTTGTACAATCTGATGCTCAAAATACTTAATTATTATTTTTTAATTTTGAATTCTGATTTGCAAACCAATACAGTGGAAACGTCAGTGGCATCTCCAGTATTGTTTATCTCCCAGTCCGAAAATTTGATAACCACTTTGGAAGAACAATATAAATCAGATCAATCAGGAAATAATCCGAACGTATTATTTTCAACATGGCAGGCATTGCTGGCACAACATCATCCTGATTTAAAATTAATCCAGAATGAAGAGTTTTCCCTTTGGCTAAAAGACAAACTGCCCAAAGAATCCAGCGATGTCATTCATTATGAATTCAGTTTGATTGCTGCCCTTGGAAATAAAAAATATATGGAGCTGGGTAATCGTCAATGTTATTACTCCAAAAATCCGGAAATGCAGAATAGGTTAATCAATTTACTTGAATTATGGCAACTGCATCTCAAGGAACATCAGCTTCTCGATCCGATGGTAACTCGATTAAATCGTCCAAAAAATCAAAAATTCCTCAGTGTCTTTTGTGATGAAGCACAAAATCTGCCACCAGTAGCACTGTGTGATTTAATAATACTCGCGGAGGATCAGCATTTTGTGGCTTGTCTCGACAGTGAACAATGCCTTATCTCCTCACCTTATATCCTCAGTTGCCTCAAAGAGCTCATGCATCAACATTATGGTGCTTACACAGAACAGCCTTTGCCTAAAACCTGGCGATGCCGACCCAAAGTAGCTGAAGCTGCCAATACACTGATGCAGATGAAATACAGGTTAGATGGCAGTGGAAAACGACGAAACTACCATGCTATTGAGTCAATGCATGCCAGCGGAGGCATGGTAAGCTGGATTAATACTCCAGGAATGGAAAAAATACGTGAATTTGGCGCATTGACAGGTACTGTTGTTATTGCCGAGCATCTGGAACCTGGTGAAAGAGAGTTTATTAATAAGCAATTGAATACCAATAATATTCTGACAGCCAGACAGGCTATTGGGCTTGACTTTGATCGCGTGATTTTATGGAAACCTTTTTCAAGCAATAAGTGTTTTCATGATTTAATGCAAAAAATTAAAAAACCCGACACCACCGAGTTAACGTTAGAACAATGGAATATGTTAAATGCCCTCTATGTCTCCATCACTCGCTCTCAATCTGACGTATTTGTCCACGAAGCAAACAATCGTTGGATTAAACTGGGTGAACAATTTTTAGGGCAACTTCCACGTAACCAACTGAGTACTTCATTAAAAGAATATAAGCCTGAAAATGAACAATTAAAATGGGAGCAAGTCATTGAACATCATTTAGCTGAAGGAAGGATATCGGTCGCCAGAGAACTGATGCACTTTCATCTAAAGCTGAATTCGACTGCCATTGAAGAAAAAATAAATGCGCAGAAAAGAATGACTAGCCAAACTGATCACCCGACACCTGCACACAGCGACAGTTCTTCTCAAAAAAAGGAGCTGCCTAAAGAGGACATTCCAAACACAAAAAACACTTCGGGAGCAAGAGAAACGCATTCGAATAGAAAAAAACAGAATCAGCCTAAAGCCAGTCAGTCAACACAAAGATGTAATCTGCCAGAGAAAGAAAAAAACAGCAACCCCGTTGATACCAATTCAGTACCTAAACCCAATACTGCTGCTGAGAAGGTGTCTAAACTGTCTCCGTATGACACCTATATTAATTTATTATTAAATCAATTAAATGAAAAATCCATTAATAATCTGTTTAAACACAAATCAGCGGCCAGACTTTTATTTCAACATCGACTGAGCGATGGCACCTTTTTATTCACAAAGCTCATAAATAATTCTCAATTCAACGATTTAATCCTGCGCCTTGTAAATAAACATTGGAATGCTTTATCCAAAGCGTTCACTCCCGATATTCTCTGTCAATGCAATCCGCCAGACGACATCCCCACCATCCTCCTGCTTACCTTAAAAACGGAGGGGCGATCAATCCTGAAAATGATACTGAACTGTCATGCTGGTCTGGCAAAAGACATCAAAATATCAACCTTAACTTATGTTCCTAAATCGAACACAATTGCACATCATAATGCATCCGTATTATATTGGCTCTTAGCTTATATTGACGGTCGAAAATTTGTAAACAAACTTTTAGAATTGAACCCTGACTTAGGAAAAGAACTCGACGATCAATTCCTGAATCAGTCGCCTGAAGCCAAACCAACAGATACTCTGGAAATCGTTTCGCCAATGTATTGGATTTCGAGCTCAACCACTGGGCTGACTTTGTTAACGAAATTATTAGCTCAAAATCCAAATCTGGGTAAAACAATTACCGGTGAGACTTTATGCCAAATAAGAAAAAAAACCAATAGTAACGATACCAATACTTCAGCATTCTATTGGTTTACGTCATCTTCGCAAGGTCGAGATGCTTTAAATTTATTATTGGATCTCAACCCCAAAATAGCTCAGCAATTAACGGCCAGCGCATTATGTCTGCCACTTACAGCACATGCAGAAATCTATGCGAATGTTTCAGGATTGTTCTGGTTGCTTTCAACTTGTGATGGTCGTGTTCTCCTGAATAAAATATTGACCCTAAATCCGGATTTTGCCAAAGGAATCAGCGCAGAAGCTTTATGTCGGAGACGTACCGTCGCAATGGGTAATAACGCCCATCATTCACCATTATCTTATGCAGCCAACTCCTCTGAAGGTATCGCGTTAATCAAGAGATTATTAGACCTCAATCCAGAACTGAGTAAAAATATTAGCGCGGATGACATGAATTACGCCTTTCAACAAAGAGAAAATGATAGCTCAAGTACATCTACTTCCTTTGTACTTGCAGGATCTATAGAAGGACGTAAACTACTCATCAGGTTAATCCATGCTAATCCTGATATAGCAAAGGGAATAACAGGAAAGACTCTACGTATGGCGACTGGCGCAAACACTCGTGTCAACCCCAATACATCACTATTATATTGGCTCACAGGGAGTGCTGATGGTCGTGCTCTGCTCACTAAGTTATTGGATTATAACCCAAAACTTGGCAAAGAAATTACCGCTAAAGATTTATGCCAAATTCGTAACTCACCGAATCAGATGAATGCAGATACATCACCCCTATTTTGGCTGTGTGGACAAAAAGATGGTAGAGACCTATTAAGGAGATTAATTGACTTAAATCCAGATATAGCGAAGTGCATTACTGCTGAAGCTCTATGCCACGTGATTAGCTTTCCAAATGACCCGGAATGTAGTTCTTCACCACTGTTCTGGCTTGCTGCTAATCCCG
This sequence comes from Legionella quateirensis, assembly GCF_001467955.1. Lineage (GTDB taxonomy): Bacteria > Pseudomonadota > Gammaproteobacteria > Legionellales > Legionellaceae > Legionella > Legionella quateirensis. The sequence continues at coordinate 9,711 of NZ_LNYR01000024.1, forward strand.
ATGGGCGAGTATTTCTCAATCTATTATTGGATCTTAACCCTGAGCTGGCTAAATCTATTATCAACAAAGCATTGTATCTTGAACGCCCTTTAAATGCTGTAACTCTGCCAGGTACCTCACCTTTTTTCTGGTTACTAACAGATGCAGAAGGCATGAATGCCCTTATCAAGATGTACAAACAAAATCCCTCTCTGGTTCACAGTATTAATAAGGAAATCCTGTGTACCGCACGTCCACCAAATGCGCCTGAATATGCAAATATATCTCCCCTGTACTTATTTGCAGAAAATACAAAAGGGCAAATGATCTTTTACCAGATGTTAATTAATAATCCGTCGTTGACAGAATGTATCACAGCCGAAGCATTATGTCTGATCACGGATATTAGAGATAAAAATAGCGGCGCTAGTTCCGCGTTCCATAGGTTCTCAACCACTTCATGTGGACAAAACATAATACTCAAGTTATTAGAGAATAACACCAAAATTGCTCAAGGTATTACCGCATCCGCACTATGCAACAAAAGAGGCCCTGATGTTGGAACATTTGCCAATACATCCGCATTATTCTGGTTATCAACTTCAGCTATTGGACATAGAATATTGAAGATTATCCTGGATAAAAATCCAGAGTTTGCGAAAGAGATTCCCGAAGAACTTCTTTGCCTGGAATGTAATTTATCAACTCAGGATATACATAAATCTTCACCATTAGAAATGCTTTTAAAATCCACAGATGGAGAACAGATCCTGAATCGATTGGTTACTTATAATCCCAATTTGGATAATATTATTCAAAAATACAAATCCTTAAACAGCGAGATGAAAGTAGCCTCTCAATTATCGTTCTTTGCTCCAGCTGATAATCAGATGAATAATTCTAATTCCAGTGTAAACCAACCTCCGAATGCAAATACTACCATGAGCAATATCCTATAATGACTCAAAAAAGCAGGGATGCTTTGATACACAGTGAGTATCAATTAAAGCTGATAAAATGCTTCCAACTAAGCGAGACATTAAGATTGAATTGATTCATTGTAAACTCATCCTAGGTAAAAGCCCTCATTCCAGGTACAGAATGCACTTCGTCTGCCTCATCTTCAATAATTGATTCGTCATGCATCAAGTGCGTAATTCGCACCTCGTTATGTTCTGCTGCTGATACTCGTTCAGAAGGACTTATTATTTTTCGTTGATTGAGCCTTTCCTGCAATAACTGTTTAGCAAGATAATCATGTGCAAATCTCAAATACCCGGCTAACAGGCTAAATCGCCCCAACTCCCCAGATTTCAGACATTGGGTTATGTAGTTAAAATAAGTCTCTAGTTCCCAAGGTTTATCGGCCTCTAACCACAATATGATATCCTGAAGCAAAGTACATTTCTCATACTCTTCTGGACTCATTGCATTTTTGCAGGTTGTGAAAAACTGCAACGAACACCATGAAGGATTATTTTTAAATTCCATTTCATTGAGAGAATTCCATGCCTTTATTGCTACAGCATCATTAACAGAAAGCCGATCTAATATGGCTTGAATGCGATGAGGATTAACTAACACGTCCTTAAATTGTCCGACCGTATTACCCCAAAATTTTATATTCAGAGTATAAAGTTGATTGAGCAGTCTGTTTTCAAGAATCAAGTGAGTACGAACTGTACGCAAAATTCCTGAAAAAATGCAGGTAATATCAAGATCTGGAGCACATAATTCGAGATCAATATAATTTAATTGCTCAATAATGCTCCAACCAGGATTACTCTCAAGAGTCTTTATCACCCGTGTTGCCAACTCAATTTCATGGTCATTGAGCTTTTCGCGAACGGTGGACTCCCTGCATACATAGTTAAAGAAATCCAACAGGGAAACAGAGGAAGCTCTATTCCATAGTTCTGTCCCAATCACATTGCCTTGTATCATCAGCCGTACTATTTTTCTAGAAATATCGTCTGTTGGATTTCTGGCAATAATATGTGGCCATGATGCTTCATTAAGTTCATTAAGCTGGGATGCAAACAAAGCATGCTGATTTATGAAAGCATGCTGATTTATGGTCGTATTAATCTGTTGACGTTGAAATGAAATATGAAAATTGGGTTCTGGTTGATTTGTGGAAATATTTTGTAATTCTTTTTGTAATCGCTCAGTACTCCAATTCAGTTCATTTGCCAATTTTAACAGGATTTTTTTGCCAGTCTCTGTTGTGTTTAAGTATTGAATATCACGGAAATCTGCCGATTTTTTCTGAAAAATATCCAGTAATGCTGCACTTGTTTCATTAGTCAGTCTCTCTTGAACCTCTTGAAATGAAAGTAAATAACACTGTAAACCACCCGCAAATATCTGAATCAATTCAGGATCTTTTTCAAACAAAAAATTGAGCGCAGTATGTCTCGATTCACTATAAGGCGAGCAAAGTTGGCTTAAAAGTGAGGTATGCGCTTGCTCTCCAACTTGACACAATTGATCGATGGTCATTAATTCGGTTAACTCCGGATAATTGATCAATAACATAATCAGTTTTTGAGTATCGAGGGTTCCATTGGATAACTCCATGGATAAATGCAATCCGGGATTAGAGCTGTTTCTTACTCCTTTCATGTACTCATCCATTGAGGTTTCCTGAATGAAACGTCCATTCACCGGAGGTTTTGATCTATTCTGCTGCTGCGAAGGTAAAGACTTCTTAATTTCAGTTTTTTGATTATCCTGTTGATTGCGTTTATCTGTACCTTGAGCAACTAATGAAACAGGTTTCGAAGTCTTTGGATTAGTTGAAGTACCTGGGGTTATAATAGATTGATGTCTACCTCTTCTCTTTTTCTTAAGTGCAGGGATCTCTTTAGGAATTATTCTTTCAGAAAAGATACCCAATGTACTCACTGAGGCTACAGTACTGGAATCAGTAGAATTAAATGAACTCGACGCAACTTGTTGTTGTGTATTTAGAGTACTGTTGTTGTTCACAACGGATTTTGGGTTTGAGGTAGAATAAGGATTCGTAATTTCGTTTAGAAATTCTTTGAATTCAATCGGTGCTTTCTTTAAATGCTGAATATAAATTTTCTTAGCAAGAGGTATTTCATTTTTTCGGATGAGTTTTTTGACCAAATCCATCCATTTTTCTTCGGAGTAACTCTGTTTGTTCAGCTCAATTTTAAAATCTTCATTAGATTGCTCAGCAGATTTCATGGCATTGATTACATGACTGAATTTATGTTGTGGGGGTTGAATTACTATAATTTGCTGTTGTGCCCGTGTTGCCGCGGTAAAAAAGCGATTTAATGGAGGGCCAAACTTGGGATTACCTACTCCCTCAGCAGGACGATTAGCAGTAGAACTACTTCCTACATAAGAGAGTTCTGGAGTTCCAAGCAATTTATTTGCTTCTTCCAAAGCTTTATCTTCAGCCATTCTATAAAGAACAACAACGGGAAATTGTAAGCCTTTAACTTGATCAACGGTATAGACTAAATCAGTCTTGAAGAATTTTTTAGCTTCGTCTATAAACTCGGGCAAAGTGATAATGATTAAATCACTGCTTTGAGTTGCCTCCTGCAAAGCACTATGTACAGCTGCAGGTACTTTATCAAACCAATGAACGGATCCTAAAGTACTGTTTTGCTCCACGGTCATGGGTAGTTGGACGTATTCAAGATTATCGGCGCGGCCACCGATCAATTTCATACGCAAATCCAATACTCTATCAACTAAAGGTTGCGCGTTGGGAAACACTCTGTAGGAACAAGGAAGTTCGATGTGTTGCGCTTTAATACCCATTTTTTTACCTAAACGGAACAAATGCTCATGGATAAAGGGACCTGAGGATTGACTGTCTTCCAAGCTTTGATGAGAATCCCGACAAAAATATATTTGCAGTGTTGGACTGGTCAGTGCGGTTATATCCTGAATTTGCGCTTTTGAAAAATCCTGCCCTTCATCGACAACAACCATATCGAATACATCATCTGATTTCAGACGATAAAAGGAGAGATCAAGGCTATTGGTAAGTCGCAAGTATGTGACATAGTCTTGATACGCTTGATAAAGCCAGGAGCGATGTTCTTTTTTAAATAAGGATTGATGTTTCTCACCCAATTCCTCATATTTTACCTTTGTATATTCTTTATTAGTACCAAATTTGGTATCAACATACTCTGAATAAGCTGCTGTTGTTCTGAACTCCTGATATACATTCCCTGCATCCAGCAATTCTTGAGGCAGATGTTGTATCCTCTTTTGGGGTCTCTTTTTTTTTGAATTTTTTAGCTCTGATTTTTGAGTTTTTAACAGCTGTTCTTTTCTATCGCAATAATCTGCAAACCATTTGGCAAAGTGCTTTTGTCCAACAATTTTTTTATCCTTCGTGGCGGGATCGGTTTCATGTACTAATTGCAGATAGGACTTAAAAACTACCCGGCCAGAAGGACTGTCCAAAGAAACGGGCAAGCTTTTATATAACTCCTCCATATGAGAAACCAAAGCAGGAGATGATGTTAAATAAAGTATTTTATTTAATTCTGGTCTTGAATTGGCTATTAATGAAAGTGCGGCACATGATTTCCCTGATCCAGGAGGACCTTCAATCACTGCAGGCCCTCTTGCAAATTTAGCTTCCTTTTGAGAACTGTTTAAAACGATAAATTCCTGATCATAATATTCAACCGGGGTATACAGTCGTTTTTCTTTCTCATCTATGTCCATCGGAACGGGAAAATCATCAATGTCCATAAACTCTTCATCAAAATCAACTATTTCCATGAGCTCATTATTATTCTTTTCAAAAAACTGATTTAAAGTCGCTGGATTATTTAAAAATTTTGAATTTTTATAATCATGATTGGGAAGTTCTTCTAAAAATATAAGGCATTTCTTTTGGTTAATGACGCGAGATGTAAACAATAATCGGCCACTATAGCTGGTACTAAGGCTAAACACTCTATGACTACGCATTTTTTTCAGAGATAAACCAGCCCCCTGGAGTTCTCCATTTTTTAATTGGTTAATAACTTCTACGTATTTATCTGCTATGGTTTCATCCATGATTAAACCATCCCAATAAAAAATTTCAGTAGACATCAGTGTGATTCTCAAAAATTAAGCAATGCGGTAAAATAAAGCATGAAGATTAAGTCAAACTTAATTTCATTCTCTTATTTTCAATAATGAATATATGAATTCTTAATCAATCGATTAGGTCGTGTTTGCTCATATTTATCAATTGAATGAGTAATTAAATTGGAGCAGCCTTAATTGAACCATCGCCTGGAGGCCGCGGACAAGCCCTGATATATGGTCACAAAATGTGATCGTAACCAATTGATTTATAATTAAAAATCGACGTACCGCGCTTTATGCGCGGTATCCAGGCTTTGCTCCTAAGGAAAAAAGTATTTGCATTGCACTACCATCACTATGGATACCGCGCATAAAGCGCGGTACGTAGGCACTTATAAGATGCTTCAATTTTGTGAGGTTCTCCCAGGGACAAGCCGCGGCATGTAGGGCTCGGGGATAAATTGTATACATTCTCTAGTAAAGCTGCTGGTTCATTTTTTTTGAGGTGATTAAGCAGCCACATATACTGAACCAGAATAAGAACAAGATGAATTTTTTGAATAAATTGAGGATTGCAGGGCGTATTGACAATTTAACAGCCTCAGTGCATAAAATCACACTGAGGCTTTTAGAACATTATTCCTTGATCAATCGTCTGACAACTTCCTGATCTGAAAAAGCCAGTTTTTCAGATCCAATTTGTTGATAGGCTTCATGACCTTTGCCAGCAATCAGAATAATATCGTCCTTGTCCGCACCCTTTAGAGCATGCGCAATGGCTTCTTCACGATTAATTAATTTGGTCACTGGGGTAGACGAAGGAATTCCCTGAGCAATCTCATCAACGATTAACGAAGGATCTTCACTTCTTGGATTATCACTGGTAATTACAATTTTATCCGCATAACGACTGGCTGCTTTCCCCATCACTGGACGTTTTGTTTTATCTCTATCACCGCCACAACCAAAAATGACCCACAATTGACCTTTTTTTAGTTGATTTAATGTCGTTAATACATTTTCCAAAGCATCAGGAGTATGGGCATAATCCACCAGAACGTATGGTGAATTCGCCACTATTTCCATGCGTCCTGGTGCCGCTTTTAACCGAGACATAACCTGAATAACTTTGTCCGCTGAGTACCCGCTAACCATTAAACTGCTAAACACCGCCAAACTGTTGTAGATATTAAACTGCCCAAGGGCTTTAATGGTTAATTGATGTATTCCCCAGGGAGAATGGACTTCAATTTCTGTTCCGTTAAGATCACTATGCCATTTCACTGCTTTTACATCACAGGAAGGCCCCATACCGTAGGTAATTTTTTTGACATGCGGCTTGATGGAACGGCTGATTAAATGCTGATACTCGTCATCTTGATTAATGATTGCCCATTGCAATTCCTCTCTGGCAAACAACATGGCCTTTGCCTCACCATAAGCTTGCATGGTGTGGTGATAATCCAAATGATCCAGAGTCAAATTAGTAAACAGTGCTTGATTAAAATCAATACTGTCAACACGATGTTGACTTAAAGCATGTGATGATACTTCCATGCAGACTTGTTTTACGCCCTGTTTTTGATACTGAGATAGTAATTTTTGTAAACACAAAGCATCTGGTGTTGTATTGTCCAAAGGTTTGAGCTGTTGTACATCCCCTTGGCCTATAGTACCTATATAAGCAGATTTTTGTCCGAGCAAATCATGTGCTTGCGCCAGTTGATAAGCTATTGTCGTTTTACCATTGGTGCCAGTAACGCCAGAAACGGTTAATGATTTACCGGGTTCCTGATAGAATCTTTTGGCAATTTGCGCTAATTCCTCTGCTAAATGCGGTACAGGTACACATGGCACAGAGACCGGCAATTTACAGGAAACCGGTAGATTATCCGGATCATAGACAACTGCAACAGCACCTGATTGAACTGCTTTCTCAATATACAAGCGACCATCGGATGCCGCGCCAGGGTATGCAATAAACAAATCCCCCTGTTGAATCAATCGACTGTCATTCTTAATATCGTTCAGATCACAATGGGTTACTTCCTGATTCAACCAGGGTTTTAATAATTGAGTAAGTTCCATGAGCCTATGCCTCATTATGATAAATAGTCTAATTTAGAATAACCTGAGTCAAAGCAAAGCTTTTACCTATGATCCCGAACTATCATCTCAGGCTGCCCAAACATCATTTCGAGTGAAAATACACAGTATGTTACCCAACCGGATCATCAGTAGGTACATTAAATAAACGCAATGCTCCGGACATCACTTTAGCAAACAAAGGAGCAGCAACTGCAGCGGCGTAGTACCCTTTTCGTGTAGGCTCATGAATTATAACCACCACTACAAATTTAGGCTTGGATACAGGAGCTATACCCATAAAACTGGCGGTATATTTTCTGTCTTTATATCCATTTTTTCCGGCAATCCGCGCCGTTCCTGTTTTTCCTGCCACTCTGTAACCAGGTACTCGAGCATCCTTACCTGTCCCACCTTTACCGAGCACAGCCTCCATCATTAATAACACCTGTTCAGCTGTCTTAGGTTGTATCACCTGTATTCCGGGTGTTGGTGTATCATTATGAATTAAGGTAACCGGGATTAATTGTCCTTTGTTAGCAAATATTAAACTCGCTTTAGCCAGCTGCAGCGCAGTAACAGAGAGGCCATATCCAAAACCTAATGTTGCCAAAACGAAGGGGTTCGCGTCTTTAGCTTTTACGATTCCGCCCTCACTTTCACCTGGATAGGCACTTTCAGTTCTTTGCCCAAATCCACTTCGCTGTAATAATCCAATAAGCTGCTCAGGAGGACTCGCTAATACCATTTTGGTTACGCCCACATTACTGGAGTGCTGCAATACACCGGTCACATCCAATACACCATAATTATGAATGTCACGAACCGTACGGCCATGCACAATCATCCAGCTTGGATTGGTATCGATAATAGTATCAGGAGTAAAAAGCCCAGTTTCCAGAGCACTGGCAATACTGAAGGGTTTAATTACAGAGCCTGGCTCAAAAGTATCCGTTAACGCTCTGTTTCTGTAGGTGTCTTTATCATAGCGACCTCGAGAGTTAGGATTATAGGATGGGACGTTGGCCATAGCGAGAATCTCACCATTTTCAGTATCAAGTACGACTACAGATCCGGATTTGGCTGCAAATTCCTCAACAGTTTTACTCAATTCACTGTATGCCAGATATTGCAATCGTCTATCAATACTCAAGGACAACTCATGTCCTGGGCGTGGTTCTTTTATCACTCCCAACTCTTCGATAACTCGACCCAGACGATCTTTGATCACTCTTTTCTTACCCACTACTCCCATTAACCAATCCTGATAAGCCAGCTCTATTCCTTCCAGGCCCTGATCATCAACATTAGTAAACCCTATTAACTGAGACATACTATCGGAATCAGGATAAAAACGCTTAAATTCCTTCTGGAAATTTACACCAGGAATTTTTAATGCTTCAATTTTTTTTGAAAGAGTCGGGGGTAATTGTCTTTGTAAATAAAGGAACTCTCGATTTTCTGCATCAACTACTTTTCTACTTAAGGCTTGAGGAGTAAGGTTCAGGTATTTTGCCAACTGCATGAACTGTTCTTTGTCAGGGGAAAATTCTTTAGGGTTAACCCATACGGATTCAACAGGCGTACTTACAGCAAGAGGGGTACCGTTTCTGTCAGTAATCATTCCCCGGTATGCTGGAATATCAATTACTCGTAAACTTCGAGCATTACCCTGTCCTTGTAAAAATTGCCTATGTAAAACGGTCAGATCGACCATTCGCCAAATCAGAATAAGCAATAGTATGGAAAAAAAAACAGCAACAGTAATCAGTCGGGCTAAATGATGTGTTTTTTTCATAAATGACTACTCAAAAATAGTGTTTTGAAGCACAAATACATCCATTTTGCACTCATTGTTATTGAGTAGGGAGTGTACATGAAGCCTTAAAATTTTTCGAGGTGATTTTTCTCTTAATCTGAAGCTCATGTACTTACTCTGCTCTTCTTCACAGTGAAGAACGGTTTTCATTGCGCATGTAAAAAATAAGTATTTTTAGAATTAGGCAAAGTCATGCCCAATTTTTCCCGTGCCAACTCTTCTACTCGAGCAGGAGTAGCCAAGCTGGCTTGCTCTAACAACAACTGCCCCCATTGCAATTGGAAAAAATGCGTTTGTTGTTCTTCCTGTTCTACCTGACTTAGTGTTGACCTATAGGAGTTTGTACTATAAATCACTGCAAAGGCACTCACTAATACGGCAGCTAACAATACTATCAACATATATATTGACTTAGACATGTGCATATCTGCCAAATGACCATTGAATAAATTACCCTGATTTATTACTTTCGCTGCAGCATTCATGCTAGTTTCTCCCCTATCCTAAGCACCGCACTTCTGGATCTGACATTGTCTTTAATTTCATTTTCTTGTGGCATTATCGCTTTACCTACTCGTTTAAACCCTGTTTTAAGCTGTTCATATTTGACAGGTACTTCAGGCGGTGGCCTATGTCCTTGTTCTTTATCTCGCATAAATTGTTTTACAATCCGGTCTTCAAGGGAGTGAAAACTAATGACAGCTAATCGACCGCCAGGTGCTAAAACATCCAGACATTGAGCCAAACAACTGCTTAGGTCAGTCAACTCCTGATTCACATGTATACGTATGGCTTGAAATACTCGAGTTGCAGGATGTTTATGCTTTTCCCATTTTGGATTAGCCTCTTTTACTATCTCTGCTAATTGCAAGGTTGTCGTAATGGGTTGAGTTTTTCTCGCCTCAAGAATAGCCTTGGCAATTCTTCCCGCAAATCGTTCTTCACCATATGTTCTGAATATTGAAGCCATCTCATCCACTTCAGCTTCGTTAATAAATTTAGCTGCACTTATGGCTTGCGTGATGTCCATACGCATATCCAAAGGACCCTGTTGCATAAAACTGAATCCTCTCTCGGGATTATCGAGTTGTGGAGAGGACACCCCAAGGTCAAGCAAAATTCCATCTACTGCGCCAAGTACACCAGCTTCTGCTGCAAAATCCTTTATTTTGGCGAAAGAGCCATGGAATATCTGGAAGCGTTTATCCAGTCCAAAATGATCTTTCGCATGTTGAATTGCATCTGGATCTTTATCTATGGCAAACAAACGCCCACTATCATTTAAATGATTCAAAATTTCCTGACTGTGCCCCCCACGACCAAAGGTTCCATCAAAATAAGTACCCCCTGGTTTGATAGCCAAGCCTTGAATTGATTCGTGTAGCAATACTGATTGATGCGTCGCCATTTAAGTTTCCACTACAAAGAAAACGTTTTCATTTCATCAGGTAATCCATCCGTTCCGGAGGCTTCATCAGCCAACCATTGTTCACGTTTGGATTCCCAAAGTTCTTTATTCCATACTTCAAATTTATTACCCTGACCTATCATCACGACGTCTTTTTCTAACTTTGCATAATTTCTCAAAATCGTCGGCAAAAGAACGCGTCCATTAGCATCAACTTCAACATCAGAAGCATGCCCAATTAACAAACGCTGTATCCGTCGAGCAGCTGCATTAAAACTTGGCAATTTTTGCAAATTATCTTGAATTATCTGCCATTGAGCCGCAGTGTAAAGAAGCAAACAGGTTTCTTCAGTATCAATAGTCACCACCAGAGGAATTTTTTCCTCTGCACCCAAAGCACTTCGATAACGAGTTGGGATGGCCAACCGTCCTTTAGTGTCAATGGTGATGCTATTTATTCCACGAAACATGATTTAGTCCCAGGTGGTGGAATACAACTCCTCCACAATTTTCCACTTTTTTATTATTTTACCCCACTTTTATACACTATAGAAACACATTTCTTCACCAGTCAAGCTGAAAACCCACTTTTTTGTTAATTTTTCTGATTTTGTAATAGACAAAAGCCGAAGATGATTAAAAACCAATCTGATCAGCGATAATGCGAGCACAACCTAAAATTAACCTTACAGTGAATCAAACATTGGATAAGAACAGGACTATCAACCAACGCTCTAATTCCCCCTCCTCCGATCAGCAGCTAATGGGATCACATAAAGGCAATTAAACCAGCCTCATATTGTGTTAAAAACAGCTTTTCAAATTAGACTGTGTATTCTGGAGGACTTGATACCTGCTTCCGGTTGCCATTTAGAAAGCGATTCCGGAGTATTTGATCACTTGAACGACTCACACAGAGGATTATCTTTAAAAACTATTCAGCCTATAATGATTTTGGGGGTTCGCATGAATTCCCCATTGAGTTCTATTCTGACTAAGTTATGAATGAACCTATCGAGAACGGCATCTAAACGTGTTGCGTCCCCAATAATTCAGAACAGCACCATCGACTAAACTTTTGCACAAGGCTATATTTTATCTTAGGAAGATCGTGCCTTATCCTTGATCTTATAGGAAAAATATTATACAATAAATGCGATAAATTTACACTCAGTAATGCTAATTTTTAGCCATATAAATTAATTGATATAGGCTTTTTAGCATAGAGAATTAACTTTTAGGATTAATAATGAAATCAAAAACTAAAACATCATCAGCAAATGGAACAGGAAAGGCAATTGATTCTCGCCCCGAATTAGAAGCCCAAGATGAGTTAACTATTCAACTTTACATTAAAACATTAGAAGGGATAACAATCCCTATTAAATGCAAACCTAATACGGATACTATCGCAGATCTCAAAAGAGAAATTTTTCTCAAGGAAGGAATTCCTATACAAGATCAAATCTTAATCTATTCAGCAAAAACACTTGAAGATAATCAATTGATTAAAAACTATGGCATCAATGGCAGTATTCATTTGGTGCAAAAATTGAAACAACATCAGCAGACGGAAACTCCTAAACAAGATGAGTTAACTCTTCAGGTTTTCGTTCAAACTTTAGAAGGGATAACAATTCCTATTCTTTACAAACCTTATACGGATACTATCGCAGATCTCAAAAGCGAAATTTTTCGCAAGAAAGGAATTCCTATAGAAGAACAAATGTTAATATCTGCAAATAAAGTACTTATCGATAGTGAATTGATTATAGACTATGGCGTCAATGAAGAGATTCATTTGGTGCAAAAATTGAAACAACATCAGCAGACGGAAACTCCTACACAAGAAGTTATTCAGGAAGCTGAAAAAAACATAGCAACTCTTCGTGGCTTAATTGCTCAATGGAAATCAAAGACAGAAGACCTGACAATTAGAAATGAACCAGAAGCTTATAAAGCAGCAAATGCTGTTTATACCGCATTAAATGACAGGTCAGAAGCTTATTTTGCCAAACCTACAAAGGAAAATTTTATTGCCCTTAAAACTGCATTTGAAAACTCACTGGATGAGAATAAGAATAATAACCGTAAGACCCTTGAAACTCACCGCGGTGTTAAGGAGCTTTTAGGTAATATTGTCCTTGCAATTATAGGAGTGGGAGTGCTTTATTTGATTGCTGCTGTTGCTAATAAAGCAATAAACGGACGATTTACCTTCTTTAAAACTGAATCAGAGGAACTTATTGAAAAAACTGAAAAGGGACTAAAAAATCAAAACGGACCCTCTGCATAGAGTAGTGTTTAAATTAGTATTCTCCCGCGGCTTGCCGCGGTTCCATATAAAAAGAGAGGACAGGTTTGCTCTCAATGTAAGATGGTGCGTCGTTGTTGGGCCTCCATCACAATAGAGGTAACGACCACGACCTGGCAAGATTTCAATTATCGATTATACATTCATCAAAGCCGCCAATCGTATCCCCTGAAGCACCAGATCGGGCACCAGATGATCATACAAATCCTGTTTATCAAATAAAGAAGCAAACCCGCCGGTAGCTAATACTAGAGCTTTGTTTCCAGCAAAAGATTCCTGATTGATTCGGTGAATTAATTCCCTACAGGCTCCCAGTACGCCGTAATAAACCCCAGACTGTATACTTTCTATAGTAGAACGCCCTACGACACTTTCCGTTTTAATGATTTCAACGGAGGGTAATTTAGCAGTATTTTTTGATAAAGCATCAACAGATAACCGAACCCCGGGCAATATTGCTCCCCCCAGATAAGCTTTTTGAGCGGTTATCACACAAAAAGTAGTCGCTGTGCCAAAATCGATCACGATAATATTTTGATTTGGATAAATATGGGTTGCTGAAATAGCATTGGCAATCCGGTCTGCCCCAACCTCAATTGGATTCCGGTACTTGATATTCAAACCAGTTTTAACCCCTGCCTGTAAGAAAAATGGATCAGAAGAGAAATATTTGACACAAGCAGATCGCAACGAATAATCTAATTGAGGAACAACAGAACAAATACCAATTTGTTTAATTCCATCCGGAGAACAGTTATTTTCACGTAAAACACTTTTTAAAAATATGCCCAACTCATCAGAAGTACTCACTTTGGAGGTGTGACGAAAACGAAGTTTTATCTCATCCCCATCAAAAACTCCACCATATATATGAGAATTCCCAACATCTATACATAAAATCATTATCTAGTTCTACTCTGAATAAAAAAAACACGATAGTATGATGTGGTTCTATTATTATCAAGTCTTAATACATCTCTATAAGTAATCAAAGTAACAAAAAAATCTGGCACCAGAAGAAAATCATTTCTTGTTCAGACTCTGGGTGAAAAGTCGGATTTGATGTTAAAATTTACAAAAAAAAAGCCCTGTAAATTACAGGGCAGTAGTGGAGAAGCGTTTTCTATTAAATCTATTATTAGTATGGCTTAACTATTACAGAAGTTCCAACATCTATAAAATTCTGATTCAACCATTTTGCAGCGCTGGGTAACACCCGGATGCATCCATGACTGGCGTTATAATTAGGCACTTCATACGCAGCATGTATCGAATATCCACCACTAAAGTGCATGCAATACGGCATTTTCGCACCACCACCTGTTTCTATAGGATAGATGCTCGATTTACAATCTTCCCCTTTTTTCGAATAGACTTTAAAGTTACCGGTCACTGTTCGGCAAGGTCTTCCGACGTCTTCGCAGAAATCTTTTCCTCCAGAAGCACTACCTGTTTTCACCCTATTACCCTGAGCATCATATGCTGCCCACGCAGTAGCTTTAGGATCAAACACAAATACTTTTTTCCCGGTAGGTTCCCTTTTCTCCGGAAAATAATTAGCGCCCTTATGATCTGATTCCATACTCATAGTGTAATGAGTATACCCTGCATCATCGACAACAGCGGTTGATCTATCCATGGATGCACAAGAGGCCGCCAAAGCACAAACAGGAACTAACAGTAGTTGTTTTTTCACTTTATATCTCCCTCTTTTTTTTTACTGTATCGGGAGATTTCAAAATAGGTTTAGCTTTTTTTATAAAAAATTTTAACTATTTGTATTTTTTGTGGTCTCGAAGCTCACTTAATAGGCTTTTTTGTGCTTCTTTTGGTACCATACTGATCAATGCCAGAGCCAACTGTCTATCTGTGCACTCAAAACATCCACCTCGAGGAGGCATTGCATTAAATCCCTCATCGGTGTGTAAAAAAAGAACATCAAATCCTTGTTTCAATCGTAACTTCCAATCCCCTTCGACACCAATTCTTGGCGCGCCAAGGGAAATCAATGGTTTTTGAGCATGACAATTGACACAATAATGATTGTAAATCTGTTCACCTTCATCTTTTGCGCCGTCAATTGATTTTAAAAAATCTTGTGGATGATGACTCTCAGAATAAGCCGTCCCAAGAGACATGAATAAAATCAGCAGGTAGACAGTGAAATAGTCTCTCATGTTATACTCCTGAAAATTGGCGTAATTATTGCTAGGGATACAATGCTCATAGTAAATGAGTAAATAAATAGAAAAAGGATTCGTGTTGTGAAAAAGAGCATATTAGGTGTTTTAACATTTTTTGCAAGCTTCTGTTTATATGCAGATCCGAGTCAATCGCTCGATTTAATAAAAAATAAAATTGAATCACATGTTTTAAATGAACTAACAACCTATACGGAAGGAAAAATTCAAGTTCAGGCTGATCAATTGGATCCTCGCTTAAATCTCAGGGCATGTGCTGAAGATAAACTTGAAATTTTTAACCCCTATCAAACGCCCTTGCTTAATACCAATACTATGGGCATTAAATGTTTGGAAGAAGAAAATCATTGGACTCTATACGTCCCTGTCAAAATAAGTGTTTTGAAAACCATACTAGTCGCAAAACGAGCATTAATGAAAGGAAGTCGTATTACGAGCAATGATATTTATCCATTAGAAATGGATGCACAAAAGTTAAAACAGGGATATTTTACTGATAATAGTGAATTAATCGGGCTGATCTGCAAACACGATATTTCCCCTGATAGTCCTCTAAACCCTTTTAATATTGAATTAGCAAAACTGGTTCATAGAGGCGATCAAGTGACCATAGTAGCTACTAATGACTATTTAACAGTGAGTATGGATGGAATTGCATTGGGTGAAGGAGTACTCGGTGATTCAGTTAAAGTAAAAAATCTATCCTCAAAACGAATTATAGACGCACAGGTTACGGGAGATAAAAAGGTAAAAGTAGTAATGTAGTGTAGAAACGGCTATTTAAATGCATCTGTTTCGTAAAACAGAAAGACCTCATCCCGAATGTAGTGAGCGATCTCCTGAAACCAGCATGGTACCAGCAATGGGAGATCCTTCACTGCGCTCAGGATGACGAAATGACTGAAATTATTGAATTAGTTAGATTTAAATGACTTAAGTGATTAAAAAGATTAAAAATTAACCGAAAATTACTAAAGAAATTGTAAAAGGAGCCGATAACTATGTTAAACGTGATTGAGGATATCTGTATGGTTAACCATATCAATGATTCGGCCAATATGAAACCTATTGAGTCTGATAGTCGTCTGAAAGCCAAGTCTCAAGAGGCACAACATTTTGCACCCGATAATAATGCGGTGTCTATTGATAACGTCAATCTGAGTGATACTTCCAGACAATTAGAAGCACTAAAAGCTTCTCTCCAGGATGTACCTGAAATTAATGAGGCTCGTGTTTTATATTTTAAAGCGGAGATCAATTCTGGAAGCTATCAAATAAACAGCAACAACATTGCAAAAAACATGTTTAACACAGTAGAAATGGCTTAAATATTAGGATGATTTAATGAATAATAATAACAATGCAGCACAATTGATCGGCCATTTAGAACAGGAAATTAACTGGATAGAAAATTTGAATTTACTGTTGTCCGAAGAAAAAAATGTTCTTAGTTCCAGACAATTTGACCGATTGGAAGAACTGGCAGAGAAAAAACAAGATCTTTCTGCCAAACTGGAAGAAAGTGCCAAACAGCGCATCAATCTAATCAATAGCACTCATCCTGAAACTACACCCAGTTTATCTTTGCAAGGGTTTCTAAAAAACTGTTCGGTGAATGATGCAAATGAAATAAATAGATTAAACACAAAACTTATAGAACAGTTAAGTATCTGTCGTGATTTAAATACGATAAATGGCCAAGTAATCGCTAATAATATTCATACGCGTCAACAAATTGTCAATGCCTTATCAGGAAATAAAGTAGATGCCATGAGTGTTTATACTTCTAACGGTGATTTAACCTCATCAAGCAGCACAAATCATCATCAAGAAGCATAATATTCTATAAATAACTCGCCGAAGTGGATGGACGTAGAATTTACAATTTGAGTACAGGTTGCACGATCTCTTGAATAAAAAAAGCGGAGTGTACATAAGGTACATGAGCATTTTTTTGCTCAATGGATCGTGCAAGATGCGCCAAAGCACACCATAAACTGAACGGCTGGATTTGAGTGCAGGTTGCACGATCTCTTGAATAAAAAAAGCGGAGTGTACATAAGGTACATGACCATTTTTTCCTCAATTGAGGATGCATGATGAACCAAAGAACTATAGAAAGAAACTGAACGGCTGGATTTGAGTGCAGGTTGCACGATCTCTTGAATAAAAAAAGCGGAGTGTACATAAGGTACATGACCATTTTTTCCTCAATTGAGGATGCATGGTGAACCAAAGAACTATAGAAAGAAACTGAACGGCTGGCTTTGAGTGCAGGTTGCACGATCTCTTGAATAAAAAAAGCGGAGTGTACATAAGGTACATGAGCATTTTTTTGTTCAAGAGATCGTGCAAGATGCGCCAAAGACAGCCGTTCAGCAGACAGCCTTCAGCGCATACGGAGGGCACCGTCAAGCCGAATAACTTCCCCATTAATCATCCCATTCTCAATAATATGCCCTACTAACGAAGCAAACTCTTCTGGTCGACCCAGTCGCTTGGGAAAAGTAACTGAGGCCGCCAGATTATCCTGCACTTCCTGAGGCATATTTAATAACATTGGGGTTGCTATTAAACCGGGAGCTATTGTATTGACTCTAATTGCAAACTGCGCTAATTCTCGGGCTGCTGGTAAGGTCATTGCTACTACCCCACCCTTTGATGCACTATATGCTGCCTGACCTATCTGGCCTTCAAACGCTGCTATGGAAGCGGTATTGATTATTACACCTCGTTCCTGAGATTTATTATCGATATCGAGACCGGTCATGGCATGTGCGGCTACTCTCATTACATTAAATGTACCAATGAGATTCACATCGATTACCTGTTTAAAGGCAGCCAAGGGCATCGCCCCTTCTTTACCCACTATTCGTTTAGCGGGAGCAATTCCTGCACAATTAATACAAACTCTGGGAATACCTAGCTGAGCAATAGTTTCTTTCATTGCCTGTTCTACTGATTCATCACTGGTTACATCACAACTGACATATAAATTGGCAGAAGTATCACTTTCCTCCTGTTTGTCCCAGATTACCACCTTCATACCATGTTTTTGTAAATACTCGGCACATGCTTTTCCCATTCCTGAGGCACCGCCTGTTACTAATGCAATTTGATTATCAAAATTCACTATTATGCTCCATCTTAGTTGCCTACTGTAAAAACTCTTTACTTAACGCTTTAAACTCTGGGCTACCTGCCACCCTTATCCATTCAAAAAATACCATTTCGGAAGTGACCAAATGGATGCCTGCTTGTTTCATCCGTTTTAATGCATATTTCATATCAAATTCTTTACGACTGCTTACTGCATCAACTACAACATAGACTTCATAGCCTGCGTCTTTCATTTCCATAGCAGTCTGTAACACACAAACGTGAGCTTCAATGCCAATCAGAATTAATTGTGTTTTCTTATATGAACTTAACCTTTGAACATAATCTGGTTGCTGCATGCAAGAAAAGTGTACCTTCTCAATGCAATCATCTGCATCTATATAGCGATTGAGCGGTTCTATAGTTGACCCCAGACCTTTGGGGTATTGCTCACTGAACAGAATAGGTACATCGAGTTTTTTTGCCAGTTTTAATAGCCATTCACAGCGTTCCACCAAGGCTTCATTATTTGAAATAGAGGGTAGCAGTTTTTGTTGTACATCGACCAGCACCAAGAGGGAATCATTTTTGTTAAGTAACATCCTTTTATCCTTAGAATTAGTAAAAAGGTTATTAGAAATGAAACATCATCTTATCCTAAGTAATGCAAACGAATCTACTGCGATTCTGCTTTGTCATTTGAATAGTGTTACCTAGTACCATTTTTTAGAGTTAACCGGTTTATTCAAGTCTTGAACCTCAGTGAGCAGAATTTTAAACAGCATTCCGCTTGCTAACGAGGCTTTGGAATAAATCAATTTTAGTAAAATAGTAACTAATCGCTTCTTATTTTAAAAAAAATGAACCATTTCCCCTCTCTCCCACGCGCAGCGTGGGGGAGAGGGATCAAGGGTGAGGGGGGTTTAAATTTGTCGCGTTAGCGACTCCATCCTATTAGCCAAGGCAACAGTTATAAGTCATGATATGTAAGGAAAACTCAATTGTTACACCATGTATTACCTGGCATTTAAAGCGATGCAGATTTTGACGCAATTTAATATGACTTAATACGGGTTCAGCCATAGCCTCTGGATCTGTTGGATATATTGAATCTGTTCCAATGGTTTTGCGTTGTTCCTTCTTTCTCTTAATGCGTTCTTGTAAGATCTTTGAGATCTTGTTCTAATTTCACTACTGAGATGTAAATTCCTCATGCTGTTCCTCAATAGTTTCCTGTCTCGAATATCCAGTTTAAATGTACCAGCCAGATGAAAAGAATTTCATTATCTTTTAAGGAGTCGCTTACGCGACAAATTTAACCCCCTCACCCTTAATCCCTCTCCCCCACGCTGCGCGCGGTGGAGAGGGGAAGTCGTGGTCCGACCCGGACACATCGGTAACACAAATGACCGGACACATAGGTAACAGTTAACATTCATACAGACCAGAAAAAGGA
>NZ_LNYR01000025.1 GCF_001467955.1 Legionella quateirensis
CCAGAAGTCACCGTATAGGTAAAGCTGGTACTGCCGTTGTAATTCGCAGCTGGGGTAAAGCTTAAGGTACCGTTAGCATTTAACAACACTGTGCCGTTGGCCACAGCCACTGTGCCGCCCACGGCAATGGCCGTACCGTTAATTGCAGTAATGGTATGGCCTGCATTTTCAAAGGTATCATTGGCATTCACGTCAAGATTAGCCACCGTGTCTTCATTGAAGGTAGCCGTATCGTTGGCAATATCCACGACTGGATTGACTGTGATGGCGATGCTGTCCGTATCGCTTAAAGCCCCATCACTGGTAACGACCGTCAAGTTGTCTGCACCGTTGTAATCAGCAACCGGGGTGTAGCTTAAACCATTCAAGGCAGTGGTGATGTTGGCTGGAGATCCTACCAGAGTCACCGTTCCTGTTCCGTTATTCGTAATGGTAACCCCAGCTGTTGCCAGAGCCGTTAAACTGCCGTGTGCCACAGAAATCGTGGTGGTCACAGAAGCGCTGTCTATATCGGTAAGACTAATCGCATTGCCGTTGGCAGAGCTAAAGACTTGAGCGGTGTCTTCATTCGTGGTTTGAGCGCCAGGGACGCTGTTGGTTGGAGCGTCATTAACCGGGTTCACCGTCAGGTTCACTGTAGCGGTTTCAGTAACCCCACCGGAAGTCACCGTGTAGGTAAAACTGGTACTGCCGTTGTAATTGGCAGCTGGCGTAAAGCTTAAGGTACCGTTAGCATTTAACAACACTGTGCCGTTGGCTACCGTTACGGTGTTGCCTGCGGTAATGGCCGTGCCATTAATGGCAGTGATGGTATGGCCTGCATTTTCAAAGGTATCATTGGCATTCACGTCAAGATTAGCCACCGTGTCTTCATTGAAGGTAGCCGCATCGTTGGCAATATCCACAACTGGATTGACTGTAATGGCGATGCTGTCCGTATCGCTTAAAGCCCCGTCACTGGTGACTACCGT
>NZ_LNYR01000026.1:0-1112 GCF_001467955.1 Legionella quateirensis
GAAAACGCAGGCCATACCATTACTGCAATTAACGGTACGGCCATTGCCGTAGGCGGCACAGTGGCTGTGGCCAACGGCACGGTGCTCTTGAATGCCAACGGTACCTTAAGCTTTACGCCAGCTGCCAATTACAACGGCAGTACCAGCTTTACCTATACGGTGACTTCTGGCGGAGTTACAGAAACTGCTACGGTGAACCTCACAGTCAATCCGGTCAACGATGCTCCAACCAACAGCGCCCCTGGTGCTCAAACGACGAATGAAGACACCGCTCAGGTCTTTAGCTCTGCCAATGGCAATGCCATCAGCCTGACCGACATTGACAGCGCATCTGTGACCACCACGATTTCTGTGGCACACGGCAGCTTAACGGCTCTGGCAACAGCTGGGGTTACCATTACGAATAACGGAACAGGAACGGTGACTCTGGTAGGATCTCCAGCCAACATCACCACAGCCTTGAATGGTTTAACTTATACTCCGGTTGCTGATTACAACGGTGCAGACAGCTTGACGGTCGTTACCAGTGACGGCCTCTTAAGTGATACGGACAGCATTGCCATTACAGTCAATCCAGTCGTCGATATTGCCAACGATGCAGCTACCTTCAATGAAGACACGGTGGCTAATCTTGACGTGAATGCCAATGATACCTTTGAAAATGCAGGCCATACCATCACTGCCATTAACGGCACTGCGGTTGACGAAGGCAGCACGGTGGTCGTGGACAACGGCACAGTGCTCTTGAATGGCGACGGCACTTTAAGCTTTACCCCAGCTGCGAATTACAACGGCAGTACCAGCTTTACCTACACAGTGACTTCCGGCGGAGTTACGGAAACGGCTACGGTGAATCTGACAGTCAATCCGGTTAATGATGCCCCAACCAACAGCGTCCCTGGTGCTCAAACCACGAATGAAGACACCGCTCAGGTCTTTAGCTCTGCCAATGGCAATGCGATAAGCCTCACCGACATAGACAGTGCTTCTGTGACCACCACGATTTCCGTGGCACACGGCAGTTTAACGGCTCTGGCAACAGCAGGGGTTACGATTACGAATAACGGAACGGGCAGTGTGACCTTAACGGGATCTCCTGCTGCAATTACCAC
>NZ_LNYR01000026.1:1144-1315 GCF_001467955.1 Legionella quateirensis
AGACAGCTTAACTATAGTCACCAGTGACGGGGCTTTAAGCGATACGGACAGCATCGCCATTACAGTCAATCCAGTTGTGGATATTGCCAATGATGTCATAACCCTGAATGAAGACACGGTGGCTACTTATGATGTGAATAATAATGATACCTTTGAAAACGCAGGCCATAC
>NZ_LNYR01000026.1:1325-1481 GCF_001467955.1 Legionella quateirensis
AGTGACTTCTGGCGGAGTTACGGAAACGGCTACGGTGAATCTGACAGTCAATCCGGTTAATGATGCCCCAATCAATAGCGTCCCTGGCGCTCAAACCACGAATGAAGACACCGCTCAAGTCTTTAGCTCTGCCAACGGCAATGCGATTAGTCTTAC
>NZ_LNYR01000026.1:1503-2160 GCF_001467955.1 Legionella quateirensis
CGCTCAAACCACGAATGAAGACACCGCTCAAGTCTTTAGCTCTGCTAATGGCAATGCGATAAGCCTCACCGATATAGACAGCGCTTCTGTGACCACCACGATTTCTGTGGCACACGGCAGTTTAACGGCTTTGGCAACGGCAGGGGTAATGATCAGCAATAACGGCACGGGCAGTGTAACCTTAACAGGTTCTCCTGCTGCAATTACCACAGCTTTGGATGGTTTATCTTACACTCCTGTTGCTGATTACAACGGTGCAGACAGCTTAACTATAGTCACCAGTGACGGCACCTTAAGTGATACGGACAATATTGCCATTACAGTCAATCCAGTCGTGGATATTGCCAACGATGCCATAACCCTGAATGAAGACACGGTGGCTACTTATGATGTGAATAATAATGATACCTTTGAAAACGCAGGCCATACCATCACTGCGATTGATGGTACAGCTATTACCGCAGGCAACACCGTAACGGTAGCCAACGGCACAGTGCTGTTAAATAATGACGGCACTTTAAGCTTTACCCCAACCGCTAATTACAATGGCAGCACCAGTTTTACTTATACAGTGACTTCTGGCGGAGTTACGGAAACGGCTACGGTGAATCTGACAGTCAATCCGGTTAATGATGCCCCAACCAACAGCGTCCCTGG
>NZ_LNYR01000027.1 GCF_001467955.1 Legionella quateirensis
ACCGATATAGACAGCGCTTCTGTGACCACCACGATTTCTGTAGCACACGGCAGCTTAACGGCTTTGGCAACGGCAGGGGTTACGATTACGAATAACGGAACGGGCAGTGTGACCTTAACGGGATCTCCTGCTGCAATTACCACGGCTTTGGATGGTTTAAGTTACCAACCTATTGCCGATTACAACGGTGCTGACAGCTTAACTATAGTCACCAGTGATGGCGCCTTAAGTGATACGGATAACATTGCTATTACGGTGACACCCGTTGTGGATATTGCCAACGATGCCATAACCTTGAATGAAGACACGGTGGCTAATCTTGATGTGAATGCCAATGATACCTTTGAAAGCGCAGGCCATACCATCACTGCGATTGATGGTACAGCTATTACCGCAGGCAACACCGTAACGGTAGCCAACGGCACAGTGC
>NZ_LNYR01000028.1 GCF_001467955.1 Legionella quateirensis
GGATCCATGCAACAATGTGGCATTGTGCTAAATTTTAGGATGGATCCCCGCCTTCGCGAGGATGACGATCTTATAAAAATTGCAAATTAAAATTAATAAATGCGAATTTTTAAAATTGAGGATAATTCAGGAACAAGTCGCGGAACGTCGAATTCAGCATTAATATATAGGGTGTGTTGACCATGCCGATTTCGACGTCCTGCGACTTGTTTGCAGGATCCAGTTCGATCTTGATGAAGATATAATGTTCGTTAATGATACTAAATCGCTGGCTCCCGCGAACAAGTACTGAACGATCCTCACTTTTTTATACGTCATCCTCGCGAAGGCGGGGATCCATGCAACAATGTGGC
>NZ_LNYR01000029.1:0-225 GCF_001467955.1 Legionella quateirensis
GCTTTGGATGGTTTATCTTACACCCCTGTTGCTGATTACAATGGTCCTGACAGCTTGACGGTAGTCACCAGTGACGGCACCTTAAGCGATACGGACAACATTGCCATTACAGTCAATCCAGTCGTGGATATTGCCAACGATGCCCTAACCCTGAATGAAGACACGGTGGCTACTTATGATGTGAATAATAATGATACCTTTGAAAACGCAGGCCATACCATCACT
>NZ_LNYR01000029.1:235-648 GCF_001467955.1 Legionella quateirensis
ACTTTAAGCGATACGGACAGCATCGCCATTACAGTCAATCCAGTCGTGGATATTGTCAATGATGTCATAACCCTGAATGAAGACACGGTGGCTACTTATGATGTGAATAATAATGATACCTTTGAAAACGCAGGTCATACCATCACTGCGATTGATGGTACAGCTATTACCGCAGGCAACACCGTAACGGTAGCCAACGGCACAGTGCTGTTAAATAATGACGGCACTTTAAGCTTTACCCCAACCGCTAATTACAATGGCAGCACCAGTTTTACTTATACGGTGACTTCCGGTGGGGTTACGGAAACCGCTACAGTGAACCTGACGGTGAACCCGGTTAATGATGCCCCAATCAACAGCGTCCCTGGCGCTCAAACCACGAATGAAGACACCGCTCAAGTCTTTAGCTCTGC
>NZ_LNYR01000030.1 GCF_001467955.1 Legionella quateirensis
CGTCACCCTCCGCGAAGGCGGAGGGTCCATGAATGGTAAGTTCAATACTGAATAACCAGTAACATGTATTCATATCAGCATATTTCAACATACCAAAAAGGGAACCTTATATTCTGGTATAAAATCAAGTCTCATCAATAGGCTTGGGAACACACGAATAATGCGATTATGAAAATCACACACAAAATGATAAAGAATGGACCCTCCGCTGGTTCCCGTCACCCTCCGCGAAGGCGGAGGGTCCATGAATGGTAAGTTCAATACTGAATAACCAGTAACATGTATTCATATCAGCA
>NZ_LNYR01000031.1:0-20651 GCF_001467955.1 Legionella quateirensis
AGCTCGGTGGTTTCAACCGACTCCGCTTCATCAAATTGCAGTTCTCCCTTACCCTAAATGGGCTTCTGAGGAGCGACCAAATCGTTGTTGTTTGGCTAAACGCAATTGCTCCAAAAGATGATGATATTTCTCTCTCCATTCTTGGGCTTCTTGCTGTAATGATTCAATTTCATCGTGAAGCGGGGTAAGAATTGCTTGAAATTCAGGAGATAAAATGGAGTGGTCATGAGTCGTTTTCATGACCGAAATTATACCATAATCACCTTGATGTCTTTAGCTTTTTTCAATGAAAATCGAGATAAATTGCAGGTTCCTCTCCTGGGTGAAACGTATATTTATTAGACGCCATTAACCAATTTAAATGCTCTTTGGTTAACTCAATATGGCCTTGTGTATTTCGTGGGAAAATGAATTTTCCTTTCTCTAATCTGCGATACCATAAGGTAAAACCAAACTCCTCATAGTACAAAGCCTTTAGTTTGGAGCCACAATGACTACGAAATAAAAATAAATGACCTGACTCAAACGCCATTCCAAAAACCTCATGCACAAGAATGGCCAAAGTGTTGATGGATTTGCGCATGTCTGTAATCCCACAATATAAATGAACCCGAGCACCTTCTGGAATTAGCATAGCAACCTCAGTTGATTTAATAATGAGGAAAAATCCTTGCCTTTTATATCCATTTTTAATTCACAGCGAACCTGATTAGGAAATTGGATAATAATCGATTGGTTCGTTACAAGTTCTTGGGGAGCAGAATCTTTTTTACTAATCAGTATCGGTTCAAAATGACAGGGGTTATCTGCTTGATTTTGTGCACCATCCATCCGGCTTCCTGGTCCTATTTTTTTACGCCATTGGTACTTGAACTTTGCAATGGGGATCCCTTGTTCACTGCAGAAATCCTCTTGCGATAAACCACTTCGTTCATAGCCTTTAAATAGGCGATCCCAGTATTCTTCTTTTGATTTCATTTTTTTAGCTCCTCTTTTTGAGAAGCTCAGTTTATGCAGTTTTTAATTCTGTAATAGGTGTATTTGGCCGAACGGATACGGTATACCAATTAAATCGTTGTCAGCAAAGAAAACGTCGTGTCTTTCATTTCGCGCAGCGTGGGGCTGAGAGAGCCAGTTCAATTAAGTACGTGAGGAGTTACGAGGCTTTAATAATTTGTTCAATAATACAACATCATGCTAATTTTTGTAGGGATATCGCTTTCGCGAAGGATGACGATTTGTATAAAATGTGTAAATTAAAGGGTTTAAGTGTGGCTTTAAAATTTGAGCAATAATTGGACATGACTGATGAAATGAAGAGTGCCATGTATCTCATTGATTTTGAAATATAAAATCCGTAACATGGTCTAAAATAAGGGATGGCCTTAGGCGCACAGTATTTTGTGCATTAAAGCTTTGTTGTCTTTTTGTTATGAAAAAAGGATAGCCTTGGGTTTAATTGAATTTTCTATGTAGGCATAAGGAAAGTGACCATGCAGAAAACACCAGGAACTTTTTTTACAAAGGTGATGGCTATTTTTTTCTTTTTTTTCTTTCTGTCTAGTGCTCAAGCTGCCAAGCCTTTATGGATTTTTGCCCCACAAACACCAACCGATATTACTGTATATAAAGGCAGCAATACGAAGGTCATCTATACCATACACAATCAATCGACCAGTCCTAAAAATCTGGTGATGAAACAGATTCCAGGAATATCGCAAAGCCAACCCTGTCAACTTCCCCTAAATGGAAGCTGTACCCTAACCTTGAATATTAACGGATCCACGTTACAAGGAGACGTTTTTGGGGGGCCTATTTTATGTCAACAGGGTAACAACTTGATGTGTTACGGTCCAAGTGAGAAGGCTCAATTACATATTCGTCTCACAGAGCAACCACCATCTCCTCCACCGCCGCCACCGCCACCTCCTCCTGCTTATTACACAGTGATTTCCTTGGCTGGGGCTAATGGAGTCATTGATCCAGTGGTGCCTCAAGTGGTTCTTTCAGGGTCAAATTTAGCGTTTACTGCAATTCCAGATACTAATTTTTTAGTCGATCAATGGGTACTGGATGGTAACGCAGTTCAAAATGGCGGCACCAGTTATCAGTTAAATAATATTCAGGCCAATCATACTGTTGAGGTAACTTTTACTCCCGTACAGTACACCGTCACACCTTCCGCGGGGGCGAACGGAGACATCTCTCCCGCAGTGCCTCAGATGGTTAATTACGGATCCAGCATTACGTTTACCGCAATTCCCAATGCCTATTTTGCCATCGATCAATGGTTACTGGATGGGAACGTAGTTCAAAATGGCGGTACCTCCTACCAGTTGAACACGGTTCAAGCCGATCACACGATTGAGGTGACTTTTAATCAGACCACATTGTCTCCATTAACCTCAAATCTGACCTTATCCATCAATAGTCCCTTACCCACATCCGATCCTGCATTATCCCTCACTCCACGCATCATCCGAATTCGGAATAGAGGCAGTATAACCGCTACGAATCTTCAGGTGAGTTCAACCGCATTTCCATCTGGATCTTCAATAACGAGTAATACCTGTACTGGCTCTCTTAACTCGAATGCAACCTGCGACCTCACGATTACTCCTGGAGCTACTGCAAGTCCCGATGCCACTGCCATCTCTTGCAATACATCGCCTGGAAGAACCCCTGTGCCAACTGTAGTGACGGTCAGCGCGGATAACGCCACACCAATCGACATTAATGTACTGATATTGGGCTATGGGTGCATTTATCAGGGGGGGTATTTATTCACAGTGGATAATACTACTTCAAATACGGGCAGTATTGGCGGGAAAGTGGCGGCATTACTCGATGAGCCATTTTCATATGCGTGGGCGACATTATTCGATAACACGCCAGCAAACAGTCTTCTGGATGGATTAACCAACTCCAATTCTCTTGCAACTCCCGTAGGTCAATATCCAGCGGCGCAAGTCTGTCTCAACAAAGCAGATCAAGGATATACAGATTGGTATCTGCCAGCGATTTGTGAGTTGGGGCGCTATATAGGTATTAATACTAATGCTGGCTGTTCGAATTTTAGACCCAACTTATTTGCAACACTGTCTTTGAAAAATTTAGGCGGTTTTGTGACTTCTATTTATTGGAGTTCTTCCGAGTATGTTCTTAATGCTCAATTCAGCGCCTGGGCGCAATATTTCGGCTTTGGAGACCAGTTTTTCAACAGTAAGACCATCGGTAGTAGTATACGGTGTATTCGGGCTTTTGTCCCTTAAGCAGGTGATTACATGCTTTGGAGGCAGCTTGGCTGCCTCTTACTATTTATCCTTTAATCGAACAGGCTGAGGATGAAATCAATTACGTTATCCTTGTTTATCTGCTGTGATTCATTGGCAGATCGCGCTTTATATTCAACACAATCCTGATCCAGATTTCGATCACTTACTACCAGACGGTGTGGTATACCAATTAAATCGTTGTCAGCAAAGAGAACGCCGGGTCTTTCATTGCGATCATCTAATAATACATCCAAACCCGCATTGGAAAATTGTTGATATAAATGTTCCGCATAATCAGTTACTTGCTGTGATTTTTGTCCATTAATGGGAATAATGACCAGTTGGAATGGTGCAATAGCCTGAGGCCAGATTATACCCTGTTCATCATGGTGTTGTTCTATAGCTGCTGCTACGACACGACTAATTCCTAATCCATAACATCCCATAAGCATGGTTTGTAACTGTCCTTGTTCATTAAGTACCGCGGCATTCATTGCTTTGGCGTATTTATCTCCTAACTGGAACACATGCCCAACCTCTATACCACGACATGAATGAAGTGTGCCTTTTCCATCTGGACTCGCATCTCCTTCTTTAACATTTCGTAAATCAAATGCATCCTGATAGACAGCATCTCTATCCCAGGCCGCATGAATATAATGTTTATCTGCCTGATTCGCGCCACAGACAAAGGATGACATGGCTAAGGCATGATGATCGACAATCACCGGAATACTCAAATTGACTGGTCCAAGGGAACCAACTGGAGCATTAAGTGATTTCATAATGGTTTCTTCGTCAACGAAGATTAAAGGTGAATGAACCAGAGGATGTTTTATTGCTTTTACTTCATTGAGCTCGTCATCACCTTTTAAAACCAAAGCAACCATAGGATGATCTTTACCCTGAACAATTAACGTTTTGATCGTCTCTTTACTGTCAATTTTCAAAAATTGTGCGACTTCGGCTATGGTTTTTTGATTCGGGGTATCAATCAGTTCTATGGATTTAGCCATTACATTGCTTGCTTTGGCTGGTTTCAAACTGGTTGCTTGTTCAATGTTTGCTGCATAATCACTGTTATCGCAGTAAAAAATTAAATCTTCACCAGAGTCCGCTAATACTTGAAATTCGTGAGATGCGGAACCACCAATAGCGCCTGTGTCGGCTTCTACGGCACGGAACTTCAATCCCATACGATTAAATATTCGGCTGTAGGCCTGGTACATATTATTATAGGTGTCTTGTAAACTTTCCATACTTAAATGAAAAGAATAGGCATCTTTCATAATGAATTCACGAGCGCGCATGACGCCAAATCGTGGTCTGATTTCATCTCGAAATTTGGTCTGAATTTGATAAAAGTTGACCGGTAGCTGCTTGTAAGAGCGGAGCTCGTTGCGCATTATATCGGTGATGACCTCTTCATGTGTTGGACCAAAACAATATTCACGTTTATTACTGTCACACATCGTCAGCAATTGTCCGCCAAAGGTCTCCCATCGACCTGTTTCCTGCCATAATTCAGCAGGTTGTACCGCTGGCATCAATACTTCCATTGCATGAGTTTTGTTCATTTCTTCACGAACAATATGCTCTATTTTGCGCAGTACCTTAAGACCTAGTGGCATCCACGTATAAAGCCCGGAGCCCAGTTTACGAATCATACCTGCTCTTAGCATTAATTGATGAGAAGTGATTTCAGCATCACTTGGAGTTTCTTTTTGGGTCGCTAAAAACCATTGGGATGCACGCATTTCAGCTCCTGGAGTAGTCTAAATTCTAAATGGTGGGTTATTATATACTTATCATGAGATAATTGGCGATATGTATTAGGAATACTGATGAATACCTTAGGTTTAATTCATACTTTTTGCAAGGTTGCACAATGTGCCAATTTTACTGTAGCAGCTAAGGTTTTGAATCGTTCTGCAGCAGCAGTCAGCAAACAAATCAGTTTATTAGAATCGAGCCTCGGGGTCATGCTTCTGCATCGTACAACGCGACAGGTATCACTTACTGAAATCGGTGAAGCGTATTACCGTGAAGCACAAAGTGTATTGCTCGCCCTGGATAAAGCCAATGGAGTTGTTGCTTCCGCAAAACAGGAGCCTACAGGATTATTAAGGGTGAAAAGTTCACGATATTTTGCTGATAATTATATTTTGCCTCGCCTTAACGAATATATGAACAAGTATCCGCAGGTTACGATTGATTTACAAATTGCCGAACATATTCCAGATCTTCTGGAAGAGGATTTGGATGTAGTATTTGGGATGTCGGCGCAAGTTGCTTCAAACTCAGTTCAAAAGAAAATTACCACTACCCGTTATGTATTTTGTGCCTCGCCAGCATACCTTGGTTTAAAAAACTGTCCTGATACTCCTTCGGATTTATCAAGTCATAACTACATCACTCATACTATGAGAAGACCAAATGATGCCTGGACCTTTCCATCGGGTGAAACGGTATATTTACTGCCTGTTCTGTATCTTAATGATGCTCAGGCCATGTTGGATAGTGCCATTAAAGGATTAGGGATTGTTGCTCTTCATCATTATCAAGTGGCGGATGCTTTAAGCCGTGGGGAATTGGTGGAACTATTGACGAATTATCAAATGCCAAGGATACCTGTGTTTCTCTATTACCATCCTGGACGGTATATGCAACCTAAAGTGAAAACATGGGTTGATTTTATGAGTCAAGGATTGCCTGATGAGCTATAGATGTTTTTTTTGTCAATTAGGGTGTGTTGACAATTCCAATTTCGACGTCCCGCGAACAAGTCGCGGGACGTTGGGAGTATTTTGGTGAATTGTCAACACACCCTACAGAAAGTGAAATTAATAGTGCTCAACTTTCATGTTAAGACTCTGAATTAAATACTCAGTTGTAGAGGAACGGATAATCAGTAAAGAAAAATCGATGTTTAAATGAAGTTCAGGAAGATTATAGGATTGATTCACCCTCCAGCAAGGTTTGACCTGACAGTTATTCTCCTGGCTTACTGTGGGTTTATTTAGCGGTCTGGGGTGTAAAGTCAGTTTATGGGTATTAATTGCTTTGAGTTCTTTATCAAAAAATAAGTTCATGGGATCCCAAGCGGCATGAGAGTAGTACTTTTGAACTCGTTCAATATCGGACTGAGAGTCGTGATAGCTGGCAGTTAATGATTCCATTAATATTTTCTGTGTCCATTTTGTTACTGCTTTTTCACTAAAATTAGTAACTGAGGCATAAGGAACAGGGGAAGAAATCAGTGAAAACAGCATTGTAACAAGTAATGCAAACTGTTTAATCATGGCTTAATCCTCTTTTTGCCAGGTAAATGTAAACACCTATCTAAATATTAGTTACAGTAAAGACTAATATCCAGAATTCTGTCAATAAAGTGATGGGTTAAGGCGAGTGACGTGTTCAGTACTAAAAGTAATCAGAATTTAGTCCTGTTATGGGGCGGAGACTTTGCCCTGAAGTCTGCAGTTCAATTACCAGTACATTCAACTGCCGACTTCAGGTTAAAGAGTATCGCACTTTGTGATTAGGCATTTAATTTAGCTTGCTGAAGGACGTTCTCGCATTTCTCTACCAATGTTTTTTGTTCCGTACCTTCCAGCTCAATCAATTCATAAGCATAGTTTTTATATTTGACTTTACCACTATTCACATCATACATGGCGCCAACTATTGCGATATCTTCGTTGGTAATCATCGTTCTTAATATGTCACTTTGTGAATAAATATGTTGTAGCGTGTTGGCAATATTAAGTTCTGTCACTCGCGTAACAAAAGAAGCATTTTGGCCTGTACGATTCTCTATGGTTTGAGTTTCTGCCTGAACTGCGGGCTTAATTTTTGAAAGCAACTGAGTAATATGTCCTTTTTTGATGTTATCACATGCAGACTGAATTGCTCCGCATCGGGTATGGCCAAGGACGACTATCAATTTGGCGCCAACCACATTACAGGCATATTCAATACTGGCAAGAATGTCATCATTAATGACGTTTCCAGCAATACGAATACAAAAGATATCACCGAAGCTCATATCAAAAATAGTTTCAACGGGAACACGTGAGTCAATACAACCAAGGACAACAGCAATTGGATGTTGCATTTTTGCTGTATGTTTAATATCAATTCGATTCGACCGGTGTATGCGGGTGTCATGCAGGAAACGTTGGTTACCTTCATGTAATATATTGAGTACTTCTGCCGGTGAAAGATTGGATTGAACGTCATAAGTAGTTACATTAATAAAATCAATGTAATTATGAATTTTATAATGATCTTTAAAGCCGGTCAGGTTTAAAGCGATATGTTTACTGGGAGCCTGCTCCTCTTTGAATTCTTTTAAGAATTCCAGAATTTCTTTATCTATATACTGAGTATATCTGGCGTCGATAATCAATTGAGCATGCTTGGGTATGGAATCCAGTTCGGCTACCAAGGCAGCTTTGTTTAGAAAGGTCATCTGTTGGGGAAGAATGATGCGGCTGGTAATTCCATTGGGATATATTTCCTTGATAATATCAATCCGTGTCTGACTGTTCGATTTTAAGATATAAAATAGTGAGATGGATAGACCAATCAGAATGCCGGCGAGTAAGTTAAAGGCAATAATACTGATCACAGTTACTATAAATGGGATAAAGCGATCGCTGCCTTGAGAATATATATTACGGTATATAGAGGGTTTATTGAGCTTATAGCCCGTGTAGATCAAGATTGCAGCAAGTGAGGACAGAGGAATCTTGTTTAAAGCTCCAGGTACCAACATGACTGCAAACAAAATGAATACACCATGTAAAATTGTTGATACTTTAGATTTAGAACCGGCCTGAATATTAATCGACGTTCTGACAATTACCGAAGTAACCGGGATTCCTCCAATAAGACCAGCAGTAATGTTACCAACTCCCTGCGCGATTAACTCACGATTGGTTGAAACATGCCGTCTTCTTTTATCTATTCTTTCACCTGCTTTGAAATTAAGCAGAGTCTCGAGTGATGCAACTATCCCGATGATTAACGCGTACACATACACTTTAGGATTCGTCCAGGAAGCCCAGTTGGGATATTGAAGTTGACTAAAAAATTCATATAACCCGGTTGTTTCGGGAATATTCACCAGTTGCGGTGAATTTTGTACTAAAGGGGAGTCGAGCCATTGAAACAGGTCATTGAGAAATACTCCAGTGATTACCACAATGATTGGAGCAGGAATTTCTTTTAATAATTTAATTTTTGTATATTCGAAGTAGATTAAAATAAACATGGATATTGCGGTAATTAACATAGCCCCTGAGTTAATGTGATGCGATAGAGCCAGGAGAGGGCTTAGGGTAATTACATCAGCTGTTTCCAATAAGTGAGTTTTCAGTTCATCGAAATCTGTTGATAGGGTAAATGCTAGCGGTAATTGCTTGATTATTAATAAAATTCCAACTGCACAAAGCAAGCCTTGAACTACATTGGTAGGAACGTAATCGGCAACGAATCCGGCTTTAAAACTGCCTATGATGATTTGTAGTAAACCGGCTAATGCCAGCGCGAGTAAAAATGAATTAAAGTCGCCAATTTGGGCAATCGCAGTAACGACAACTGCGGCCATACCCGCAGCAGGTCCACTGACACTGATATGAGAACCACTGATACTACCAACGACTATACCCCCGATTATTCCACTTAAAATTCCAGAAAATAGTGGGGCACCTGATGCTAACGCGATTCCTAAACATAAAGGAATCGCCACCAGGAATACAACTATGGCTGCTACAAAATCAAATTTGAAATAACGTTTAGTATATACACGAAATTTACGTGAATTTATAATTTTTCTATTGATCATCGAAAAGTTCCTGTATCTGAGACAAACAAAATATGGGTCTTGCCAGCCCTTTTTTTCATCATGATGCGCATTTTACGCTCTTTTTGGTGATGCATTGCGGTTGGCTTGTTCAAAACATATACTATACATTATGTAATATATTTGTAAAGAATGTTACAGATTTTTTTTGTAGGGTATAAAAGAGTTTGTAGCACTTTAAAAACACAGGAGCGTGTTCTGGATTAAAATAGAGAGAATTCATTGAATTGAAGCACTGACACCATCTTTTTAACTGGAGTAGATGGTGCCGTTTTGATATGTCAGCGCCTGTATCTGTTGTGTTAGTTTTTAGTCTTCCAAAATCTCAAATTCCTCAGCATTAAAAACTTCCGATTTTGCGGTAGCGCTGGGAGTGATTAATTCCTGTTCAAGATTTTTAAAATTCCACATATTTTGATCCATCAGCTGGCTTGGTTTTAAACTTTGCAACGCATGGAGGATATTGCTTGGAACTTTAGGATTTTCAGCAGCCAGCTGATCTATTAAATGCGCTACTTTTTTACGCATCAGATTTTCCTGCGAACCACAAAGATTGCAGGGTATGATGGGAAATGCCTGTTCACCGGCAAAGGTGATAATGTCTTTTTCCTGTACGTAGCACATTGGGCGAATGACTATATGCTTCTTGTTATCGCTTAACAGTTTCGGAGGCATGGAGCGTATATCACCATTATATAAAATAGACATCATTAAGGTGCGAATCATGTCGTCACGATGATGTCCCAAGGCTATTTTATTAAATCCGTGTTCTTCGGCGTAGCGATAAATAATGCCTCGACGTAATCGTGAACAAAGTGAACAATAGGTTTTACCTTCAGGAATTTTTTCCTTTACGATGCTGTAAGTATCACGAGTCAGTATTTCATGTGGTATGGAACGGTCAGCCAGCCATTGACGGAGAACCGAATCATTCCATCCAGGTTGTGCCTGATCGAGAGTGAAGGCAAACAGTTCAAATTTGTTACCTGAACGCCGTCGTAATTGATCCAGTATGGTTAACATGGTGAATGAATCTTTGCCCCCGGACAAACAGACCATGACTCGGTCTCCTCGCTGAATCATATTAAAATCAGCGATGGCTTTTCCGGTATAATGTAATAATTTTTTTTCTACTAATGTGGGATTGGACGACATATAACAACCTAATCTATTATTTAGTGGTGGCGCTGGATACTGAAGCCATTCCATTAACCCGAGTAGTCGCTAACCATGAATTTACCAGCTCAATATCGTTAACATTTAATGTGCCGGCGAGATATTTTAAAGTTAATATAGCATTAATCAAATCGTATTGATCCCGTGCTAATTGTTCCTGGGCCTCGAACAGTCGTTGTTGAGCATTGACCACATCAACCATGGTACGAGTACCGACTTCAAACTGCGCTTCAGTACTTTCCAGAGAATTTTGTTGCGAGATAATTGTTTGTCTATCTGCTTTGACTTTGCTGATTCCATCGGTAATCGTATTGAAAGCGATACGACTGTTAACAACTACGTCTCTGTAGGTTTGCTCCAGTTGCTCGCTGGTCGATTGAAAACCATATTGTGCCTGTCTGGTTTGAGACTGTACCAGTCCACCCTGGAATACAGGGAAATTCATTGCCAATGCCACACTGGCCTGCGTTTGTTTGGTTGGTGCAAAGAATGAGGTGCTGTCTACAGTATTATGGGTCTGAGCTGCGTTAGTCTGTATGGAAAAGACAGGCCAGTTACCTGCTGATAATGATTTAACATTTTCTTTTGCAACCTCAAGATTGTATTTCGCGGCGTATAATTTATAGTTTTGCTTGAGCCCTGTATCAATCCATTGGTTAACATCATTGGGTTCAGGTTTAATTAATGGAATTTTACTGTCTCGAAGAGGTGCCAGAGTTTCGTAGACATGATTTGTCAGCTTTCGTAAATTTTCGCTTTGGTTTATCTGATTATTCCGGGCCGAAATAACGGTTGCAATGGATTGATCATAAGCTGCTTTTGCCTCATAAACCGAGGTAATGGCGTCCAGTCCAACCTGAAAACGTTGAGAGGCCTGTTCGTACTGACGTTTATTTGCACGTTTCTTGGCTTCAGCGAAATCCAGGGTGTCTTTGGCAAATAATACATCAAAATAGGCTTTGGCAGTTCTGAGTATTAAATCCTGGGCTGCATTATTAAATGTGGCCTGTGCCGCTTTAACCGATGCTTTGGCTTGTGAGACTTTTGCCCATGCCTGATAATTGAATACTGCCTGGGATGCCGTTACTTGCCATACTGTATTGCCATAATAGAGGTTAGTACTCAGTCCACCGGCTTGTATCGACTGAAGATTACGTCCCACTTGACTATTAATTCCAACTTGGGGAAAAAGAGCTGCGCGGGCTTGAGGAATCGCTTCTGTACTGGACATGTAGGTATCGTAGGCATTTTTGAATACAGTATCGTTTTCAAGAGCTTGTTGATAAATATCCATTAGATCTGTTGCATGAATATGCGTTGATAGACCTAGAGTTAATATACAGAACAGCAACGATCTCTTCATCCGAGCTTTCCCTAGAATACAAATTCTTTTGGTTTTAACTGATCTACTAGTTGAGGAATATCTGTTTCAAAAAGCAAGTTCTCTGTCCAGATACCATTATGATCTAAGTTATATAAACGAGCCTGCATTATAGGGGATTTACCCTCTATAGTGAATAACTTACCACCTGGTAATATCTGAAGTCTATGGGTTTCTGTTAAATGTTCCAGCGCTCCAGTAAACACCATAACATCATAGGGCGCGCTTTCGAGCCATCCACGGCAGGCATCACCTGTAAATAACTCTACATTAGTACATTTATGGGCTTCCAGTTTATGTTTTGCATACTGAGTAAATTCAGAATAACAATCGATGCTGAGTACCTTTTTGCATAACTTGCTCAACATTGCGGTAAAAAAACCGCTTCCTGTTCCCACTTCCAATACCGTTTCGTGACCTTTAAGGTTCAAAGCCTGTAATATTAGTCCTTCTTCCAGAGGAGTTAACATTCTTTGGCCATGTGATAAGGGTATCTGCATGTCTGAGTACGCAAAATGAGTGTAAAGTTCTGGTACGAATTCATGACGAGGAATGAGATCATATAAATCAAGTATGGAATCGTTTAAAACATCGCCAGTTCTTAATTGTTGTTTGACCATATTAATGCGTGCGCTTTGATTGCTCATTTGTTCTACCGAGTTAATTATCTTTGATAGGTTAAAACTTTGGGCCAATTTTAGCAAGAATTCATCCTATGTGCTAAGCATAAATGTCGGAAAGTGAAAGTTCTTATTTTTCTTATCGGTATTTCATGGTGACTATGTTTAAAATTTGTTATTATTTATAACTTTGTCAACAGCCATTGGAGAGAATAGTGCTTGAGCGATTTATTAATCATTTGCAAACCGACCTGGAAACTCTTAAAGATGAAGGTTTATTTAAATCAGAACGCATTATTTCCAGTCAGCAGCAAGCTGATGTAAAAGTAAATGAACGAGAAGTAATAAATCTTTGCGCCAATAATTATTTAGGTTTGGCAAATGATCCTGTGCTTATTGCTGAAGGACAAAAAGCTCTTGAACAATACGGTTATGGTATGGCATCTGTTCGTTTTATCTGTGGAACCCAAACTCCTCATAAAGTGCTGGAGCAGAAAATCAGTCAATTTTTGAGTAAGGAAGATACAATATTATATTCTTCTTGTTTTGATGCTAACACAGGACTTTTTGAAACCTTGTTGGGTGAAGAAGATGCAATTATCAGTGATGCGCTGAATCATGCCAGTATTATTGATGGAATCAGATTGTGTAAGGCCGCACGATATCGATATGCAAATAATGATATGAGTGCTCTGGAAGAACAATTAATCGCAGCTAAAAATGCTCGATTTCGATTGATTGCTACGGATGGTGTTTTTTCAATGGATGGCATATTGGCAAATCTTCCTGCGATTTGTGAATTGGCAGACAAATATGATGCCATGGTGATGGTTGATGATTCACATGCAGTGGGATTTATGGGCACGACTGGAAGAGGAACTCCAGAGCATTTTGGTGTGACTGATCGAATTGATATTGTTACTGGTACCCTTGGAAAAGCGTTAGGGGGAGCTTCCGGTGGTTACACTTCCGCAAACCATGTAATCGTAGAATGGTTGCGCCAACGCTCCAGACCTTATCTGTTTTCAAATACTCTGGCACCGGTAATCGCTCATACTTCATCTGTAGTGCTGGACCAATTAACTCAAAGTAATTCTCTGGCTGAAAAATTAAAACGCAACAGCCACTATTTTCGTAAAGGAATGACCGAATTAGGATTTAAACTGATTCCAGGCGAACACCCCATTATTCCTGTGATGCTTGGTGATGCCAGTTTGGCTGGCCGTATAGCCAATCGATTGTTGGAATTGGGTATTTATGTCGTTGGATTTTCTTATCCAGTTGTGCCAAAAGGTCTGGCCAGGATTCGAACACAGATGTCAGCCGCTCTTGAATTGCATCATTTGGACAAAGCCTTGAATGCATTTGAAACGGTTGGTAAGGAATTTTCTGTTATCTAACAAGGTGCTCTTCGTCAAATAGAGATGCCGCAAATAAATGGATAAACTGTTCCTGTTTTAATGCAGGATTAAATTAACTCATTATTATTCTGAGGTACTGAATGAAATCGTTAGTCAAAGCAAAAAGAGAACCCGGAATTTGGATGCAGGATGTACCAGTTCCAGAATACGGTGTTAATGATGTATTGATTAAAATTGAAAAGACTGCAATATGCGGTACGGATATTCATATTTACACCTGGGATGAATGGGCACAGGCTACCATACCAGTGCCCATGACAGTTGGCCATGAGTTTTATGGTGAAATTGTAGAGGTGGGTAAAGAAGTTCAAGGTTTAAAAGTTGGCCAAAGAGTTTCAGGGGAAGGGCATATAACCTGTGGCTTTTGCCGTAATTGTCATGCAGGTAAACGACATTTATGCCGTAATACCTTAGGTGTTGGCGTTAATAGACCAGGATGCTTTGCCGAATATCTGGCTCTTCCAGCTACAAACGTTATAGCTCTTCCTGATAATATTACCGGCGATCAGGCATCTATACTGGATCCACTGGGCAATGCGACTCATTGTGCGCTGGCTTTTGATGTGGTGGGTGAAGATGTATTGATTACTGGCGCTGGCCCAATAGGCATTATGGCCGTTGCAATAGTAAAACACATAGGTGCCCGTCATGTAGTCATTACAGATGTTAATGACTATCGTCTGGATCTTGCCCGAAAAATGGGAGCTACTCGAGCAGTTAATGTGAAACATGAGAAACTGGATGATGTTATTGCTGAGTTAGGTATGGTGGAAGGTTTTGATATTGGTCTGGAAATGTCAGGAAATCCTATGGCCTTGAATGATATGTTGAGAACCATGAATCATGGCGGACATGTCGCTATATTAGGTATCCCACCTCAGTCAACTTCAGTTGATTGGAATCAGGTCATTTTTAAAGGATTAGTAATAAAAGGTATTTATGGTCGAGAAATGTTTGAAACCTGGTATAAAATGATAGCCATGTTACAAAGTGGATTAACTATTGAGCCGGTGATGACCCATCATTTTCCGGTTGACCAGTATGAACACGCGTTTCAAATTATGGCATCAGGTCAGTCAGGTAAAGTGATTCTTGATTGGTAACAGATCCAGATTTTAAGAGGATTGGAGTATTATGGCACAGTATATTTTCACCATGAATCGGGTGAGTAAAATTGTTGAAAATCAACGATTTATTTTAAAAGATATTTCATTAAGTTTTTATCCCGGCGCCAAAATCGGTGTATTAGGTTTAAACGGTTCCGGTAAGTCGACTTTATTGCGAATAATGGCAGGAGTCGATACGCATTTTGAAGGTGAAGCAAGACCTCAACCTGGAATCCGAATAGGGTATCTGGAGCAAGAGCCACAACTTCATTTGGAAAAAACCGTACGTGAAGTAGTGGAAGAAGGTGTAGCTGAAATCAAAGATAAATTGGCGCGTTTTGATGCGATCAGCATGCGCTTTGCTGAACCCATGAGTGACGATGAAATGAATACCCTGCTTGCTGAACAGGGTGAGTTGCAAAATGAAATTGAAGCCTGTGGTGGCTGGGATCTTGATAGACAACTGGATGTTGCTGCTGATGCTCTGAGATTACCAGAGTGGGATGCAGTGGTTGGCAAGCTTTCTGGAGGGGAACGCAGACGGGTTGCACTGTGCCGCTTGTTGCTTTCCAATCCAGATATGCTATTGCTTGATGAGCCGACTAACCACCTTGATGCAGAGAGCGTCGCTTGGTTGGAACATTATCTTGAAGGATTCCCTGGCACTGTAGTGGCGATTACCCATGATAGATATTTTCTGGATAATGCCGCAGAGTGGATCCTGGAGCTGGATAGAGGGGAAGGAATTCCATATAAAGGTAACTATACATCCTGGCTTGAACAGAAAGAAGAACGTTTAAATATGGAGAAAAAACAGGAAGATTCACATCAACGAGCGATAAAGGCCGAGTTGGAGTGGGTTCGAACTTCTCCAAAAGGACGACATGCCAAGAATAAGGCACGACTCGCACGATTTGAAGAAATGAATTCCAAAGAGTTTCAAAAACGAAATGAAACCAATGAGATATACATTCCACCAGGCGAGCGTCTTGGCGATTTGGTACTGGAAGGCGAAAAAATTTCTAAAGCATTTGGAGACAGAATTCTTATTGATAACCTGGATTTCGTTCTTCCAAAAGGCGGTGTATTAGGTATTATTGGTCCTAATGGCGCTGGTAAATCAACCTTTTTGAAAATGATCACTGGCCAGGAAGAGCCTGATAGCGGTACCATTCGTATTGGAGAAACGGTGCAGATGGCTTATGTTGATCAGATGCGTGATGATCTGAATGCAAATAATTCAGTCTGGCAAGAAATTTCCGATGGTCACGATATTATGCAGGTTGGTAGTTTCCAAATGCCTTCTCGTGCTTATGTTGGACGATTTAATTTTAAAGGTACCGATCAACAGAAGAAAATGTCCCAATTATCCGGGGGAGAACGAAATCGGGTACATTTGGCAAAATTATTGAAAAGTGGTGGTAATGTTTTATTACTTGACGAACCGAGTAATGATTTGGATGTGGAAACTTTAAGAGCCTTGGAAGAGGCAATACTTAATTTTCCGGGTTGTGCAATCGTTATTTCGCATGATAGATGGTTTTTAGATAGAATTTGTACTCACTTAATGGCTTTTGAAGGCGATTCACAAATTACGTTCTTTGAAGGAAATTACAGTGATTATGAAGCAGATAGAAAAAGACGTTTGGGTGATGAGGCAACTAGACCATCGCGGATTAAATACAGACGACTAAAAGATTGATTTAATATCCGCTCTGCTCAGTGGATATAGTGTATTTTAGTTAACCAATCATTCAGAATGATTTGAAGTACATTCTGAATGATTTGAGAATATATTGTGGAGATTAAATTTAAATGAAAAAGTTGGTTTGGTTTGGTTTGTTCCTATGCCTTGGTCTTACGTCCTGCGTTGAATATGACGAATCTACTTTAATTACTGATGATGCTGGATACGTTCATCGAACAACTCACTATTTAAGGGATAAACGAGGACGTGATTATTTTCCAATGCAAATAAAAGCATCGGGAGAACGACAGTTTATTTTCGATCCTAAAGCATCTGCATGGGCTGCATATGACGAAGAAGGGAAACGAGTAATGACTGGTAGCGGTTCTGCCGGAGTTGACGTTTGTGAAGAAAACAGCAATCAATCCTGTAGAACGATTACAGGTACTTTCCGTGTTTATAATAAACGTGGTGCTGATTGTCGCTCAGGGGAATATCCTGTAGATACCAAGGGCGGCGCAAAAATGCCTTATTGTATGTATTTCTATCAAGGATTTACCATACATGCCGCATATGAAGTTCCCGATCATCCATCCAGTCATGGTTGTGTTCGAGTTCTGCCCAGTGCTGCAAAATGGCTTAATGAAGAGTTCATGCGAGTTGGTACCAAGGTTACTATTCTAGCTTACCATGATCAAAATGGCGTGAATAATCCTGCTGTAGTAAATCATTAATTTATTAAGTTTAAATAAATTATTTTATCCCGCATTTGAGTATGGAAATGCGGGAGCTCAGTGTTTTGAGTCTCCTGGATTACTGCTACTTCGTCTAATACAGGCTTGCTATTCCACTAACTGAAGCTCGTAGAAATTAATGCTTACAATCTGCTGATACTTGAGACCAATCAACAATTATTATTGATCGTGTTTTAGTACCTATAAAGGTGGTAGCCACATAGTTATTGAAATGCCGCTCGATATCTTACAAGGAGTATAACCAATGGCAGCTTCTTCCGAAGTCATGGCGCAGGCGCTGAAAAAACTTTCCGTCATTATCGTTAATGATACGGTTTTTGACCCCAATTTCATTCCGTTGATGAACATCATAACCAAGGATCTGGTGCAACGGGCTGGGTTCACACATTTTTTAATTGATAATCATCTGACGCTTGAGCAGTTGATAGAGGTTGCAGCAGCCAATCTTCAAAAAACCCAAGACGAATATGGTCAATTCCTTCAAAAGGCAGAGCAAAAATTATTTGAAAAAATTGACGAATTTGCACAGGTTGAAGGAGATTATTTTCAAAAGTACCTACTTTTTTTGGAAAGTCAGGTCGTGCAGGAAACCGAAGTGCCCGTGCTTCAATTCTATAAAGGGCTTCAGGCAGATGTTGCGGCAAGAAATGCCAGTACAAACCCGCCAGCGAGCGCGGAATTGAAAGTCCGGATTAGTCAGCTTGCCAAAACTGCTGAAAAACTGATAACTGATCTGCTTCTTGAAAGTCTCGAGCATTACAAGATGCTTCAGAGTCATGGTATCACCCTTATCAGTGCAGGTGATTCAGAGAGAAGTAAACGAATTTTACAGGCCACGCAAGAGGTTCTTTTGTCAGGACAGACAAACGAATTGGATGCGAGGCTTATAGAGCACTACGACATTCTGGCCAAAACCATGCTGAAGCAAGAGAGGCCATTTATTATGACTGTTGATATTGTGGGCATGGGAGCGCTTGCAATAACGCTTATGAAGGAGCAACCCGCAGTATATTCCAACTATCTGTTTGTATACGTGTACAATAACCCTCTGAGGGATGGCAGCGCGCCAATTCCGGGTCTGTTGACTGCCCCTCAGCAAGAACTTTCCCGCCTTATCCTGAAAAACCATACTACGATACCCATAAACATTGTCCCGATAAACGGAGAAGGGAAGACCATGGCGTCTGTTTCTGAAAGTGTCCTGAGCCGTGTGCGTGAAGCCATTGCAACATTACAGCGAGTGCCTCCCGTGCCAGTGTCGCAATCGACGCGGTACGCATTTTTACAGCCAGTGCGCCAGAAGGAATATCCGCGTAAATGTGCGCTGTTTGGCGATTCGGGTGTAGGCAAATCCGCTTTGCTTCGGCGTTTGAAAGATGGCACGTTTCAAGAAACCTCAACGCTAACCTATGGTGTTGACATGCTTGAAACTCACATAGACAAAAAACCTGTCAGAATCTGGGATCCATCCGGACAGTCTCGATTTCTTTCAATTACCAGCAGTTATTTTACGGGGAATGATGTGATTCTGCTGGTTTTTGATAGGACTAACCGTGAAAGTTTTGACAATATTCAACTTTGGTTGAAACGAGTGCAGACTTTTTGCAGAAATCCTGAGTTCACGTTGATTCTGATTGGTAATAAGTGCGATCTGGAAGATAAGTGCGTTGTGGGTCATGAAGAACCTGCTCAAGCGATAGAACAGTGGAACAGCAGCGCGGAAGGAAAGCTGCTGCATATTCACACCCATATCTATCAACCAACAAGTGCAAAAACGGGTGAAGGGATGAATTTTTTACTTAAGCAAATGCTAAAGCCTCTGCTGTATTCAACGCGTTTGGAATCTTTGGAAACTTCCCCGGAAACACCTGGTATCGGGACAAGACCGTGAACCTGATTTAGCAAGCATAGCCTGTATTAGACGAAGATGTGCCTAGTCCAGGCTACCAATTCAAATGAGTAATTCATCATGTTACCAGTAGTTTAATCATAGAGTTGATTGAATATCATAAAATTGAATAGTTAAAAATCCAGACTTAACCGATTTTTTCGTAAGTCCTGTTATATTTTTGCGAATATTAGCGAAGCCCAGTTTAATTCCATATAATCACTATCTTGAAAAGAAAATACCTTAAAATCAATAACGTTTTTTGAGAACATTGGAGCATTACATGTCAGGGAAAATCATTCGATGGGGAATTCTGGGTACCAGTTTTATTTCTGAAGTGATGGCAAAGGCCATTCAATCTTCAGCAACCAGTCAGCTGGTTGCAGTTGGGAGTCGTTCTCCAGATTCAGCCAATCAATTTGCACAACAGTTTTCAATACCCCAAATATATGATGATTATCAAAGACTGATTGATGCTCAGGACATCGATGCAGTTTATATAGGTTTACCGAATCATGTTCATAAAGAGTGGATCATTCGAGCGGCCTATGCTGGAAAACATATATTATGTGAGAAGCCTTTGGTTCTGAATACTGAAGAGGCACAGGAAGTGATTTCAGTGCTCGCGGCAACCAAGGTGTTCTGTATGGAAGCGTTGATGTATCGATGTCATCCCTTGACCCAAAAAATGGAAGAAATAATACAAAGCAGGGTTCTTGGGGATATCAAATTATACAATGCACTTTATACCGCTCCTATTGCAGATCTGGCTAATCCAATAGCCGGGGGAAGTATTCGAAATTTGGGATGTTACCCCATATCCTTAATAAGGCTTCTTGCCAAGGCTGAGCCCGTTGATCTTGTTGCAACCGGAAGATTGAATCAGAATAATCTCAATGATAGTCAGGCGAGTGCAATTTTGAAATTTGAGGATAATGCAATTGCTGTAGTGTCTACAGCAGATGATATTGAGATGGTCTGGCAGTTTGATGTTTATGGAACTTTGGGTAGTTTGAGGGCAGTTACCAACCCTTGGCTCCCGGATGAGGAGAATAATAAATGTGTTGTTCAACTGTATGAAGATAAAAATGAACTTGAGTTCATTATCAAGGCGGAAAAACCTTTGTATACCTATCAAATTGATACAGTAAACAGTCACATCATGAAGAATAGTGTGCAGAAGGTGAACGCTATTTCTTTAGCGGACAGTTTGGGAACTATTAGAGTATTAGAAGATTGGTTAAAACAGGTTAAATAACCCTCTGCTGTCGTGACCATCCGCGATATCCCGTCACCCTCTGCTGTCATCATCGTGACCCTCCGCGATATCCCGTCACCCTCCGCTGTCATGATCGTCACCCTCCGCGAAGGCGGAGGGTCCATTCTTTAT
The DNA here is from genome assembly GCF_001467955.1 of Legionella quateirensis. Classification (GTDB taxonomy): domain Bacteria; phylum Pseudomonadota; class Gammaproteobacteria; order Legionellales; family Legionellaceae; genus Legionella; species Legionella quateirensis. Next base: position 20,569 of record NZ_LNYR01000031.1, read on the forward strand.
CATTTTATTTGTGTCAAAACTACATTATTCGTGAGTTCCTCATTCCTCTTGATGCGATTTGATGTAATACCAGAATATAAGAT
>NZ_LNYR01000031.1:20661-21053 GCF_001467955.1 Legionella quateirensis
TATCATGATCGTCACCCTCCGCGAAGGCGGAGGGTCCACTCTTTATCATTTTAGTTGTGTCAAAACTACATTATTCGTGAGTTCCTCATTCCTCTTGATGCGATTTGATGTAATACCAGAATATAAGATTTTCATTTATATAAGTTGCAATATATTGATATGAAAATGTGTTTTGGATTTTCAGTATTGGATTTACCATTATGGACCCTCCGCCTACGCGGAGGGAGACGGGATATCGCGTCACCCTCTGCTGTCATCATCGTCACCCTCCGCTATCATGATCGTCACCCTCCGCGAAGGCGGAGGGTCCATTCTTTATCATTTTAGTTGTGTCAAAACTACATTATTCGTGAGTTCCTCATTCCTCTTGATGCGATTTGATGTAATACCAG
>NZ_LNYR01000031.1:21063-179766 GCF_001467955.1 Legionella quateirensis
TCACTCTCTGCTGTCATCATCGTCACTCTCCGCTGTCATGATCGTCACCCTCCGCGAAGGCGGAGGGTCCATTCTTTATCAATTTATTTGTGTCAAAACTACATTATTCGTGAGTTCCTCATTCCTCTTGATGCGATTTGATGTAATACCAGAATATAAGATTTTCATTTATATAAGTTGCAATATACTGATATGAAAATGTGTTTTGGATTTTCAGTATTGGATTTACCATTATGGACCCTCCGCCTACGCGGAGGGTGACGGGATATCGCGGAGGGTGACGGGATATCGCGGAGGGTGATGGGATATCGCGGAGGGTGATGGGATATCGCGGAGGGAGACGGGATATCGCGGAGGGTGACGGGATATCGCGGAGGGTGATGGGATATCGCGGAGGGTGACGGGATATCGCGGAGGGTGATGGGATATCGCGGAGGGTGACGGGAGATTGCGGAGGGTGACGGGAGATTGCGGAGGGTGACGGGAGATTGCGGAGGGTGTCGGGAGATTGCGGAGGGTGACGGGAGATTGCGGAGGGTGAGGAGAGATTGCGGAGGGTGACGGGAGATTGCAGCGAGTGGCGAGTATGACCTAATGAATCCGGGATCCCGCGACTTATTCGCGGGACGTTGAGAATTACTTATAAATTGCCATCAGATTCTGATTTTATGCTTCAATTTTTAATTTAAGATCGACAATGTTGGCGTGGATGTTAACAAATCCAGTGGTAAATGGAATCGAAGCGTTATTTGCCATTACTCTGTTTTGAATGGATGGATAGGACAATACATGGCCATAAATCAGTTCGACCGTAGTATTGGTGTTGACATGGTAGTCACCAATCAATCCAAGGAAATATTGTGTATCAGAAGGAAACACAATAGTTCTTAAGCTGTCATGCTCAGGTCCATCATCAATCATCCCCGCCAGAGTAATTCCTAATTTCTCAGAAAACTGGTTTCGAACTGCAGCAAGATAGGCATAAGATTTGCCGAAATGCATATCAAACACAAAGTTACTGAATGGAGGTGGAGCCGCAGTATTAAAAATACGGGCATATTGATTCACATTCCATTCACTTTGAAATACCTGAAGGTTAACAAGCCAGGTTGGATTGAAAATATGAACATAGCTTGCAATCGTAGTTGCTGGCATATTGAAACTCAATGACAGATTATTACTGTAATTGGAACCTAGAACACTATAACCCGTCGTTTTTTGTACAATTCTTGAATAATAAGTCAAACCAAGGAAGTTGGTTTGATTGATGATGTAAGTCGCTCCGAGGTTATAGCCTAAACCAAAACTGTGCGTTTTATTGACCAGGTTGGAATAAGTAAACTGGCCTGTAGGAAAAGCCCAGTTTATTTCATTATTTAGCAGAAAGTTGAAATTTAAACCGCCGCCAAACTGAAGGTTTTGATTAAAGGCGTACGACATTTTGGGACTAACATCGACATCGGTAAGGTAGTTTTGTGTCACTGCATATTTAGTAAAAGTATCGTTGCCCCAATCCAGATTTGAATTGAATGGTTCAGTTACATCCAGAGCAAAAACAGTTTTATCATTGAATCGTTTGGCAATGCGCCCATAGGGCAATAAAGTGTAGGTTCGTGAATGGCCAACACCAGTGTCGTATTGAAAGGTATTAAAATTGAGTGCGCTGCCTTTAAATGTTAAATCACCATAGAAGCCGGTTCCACCAACAATAAAACTTTCTTTTTTAACTTTAAATAATTCGGAGGGATTATTATAGCTGATACCTGCAAAATACTGTATTACGTTTGCATGTGCACTAAAGGCTAAAATACATAAAACTCCTGTAGATAATTTCCGCATGATTTTCCTATCATCAGAGCAGCATGCTGTTTACAGGATGCTGCTTGTTTAATGTCTTAATTAGTTGTGCTGGGAGTAGTAGTCGTTCCTGAACCTGGATTTTGCTGATTGGAACCGTTATTAATTGAAGACGATGGAGTTCCTGAATTAGCCGGTGTAGTTGGTGTAGTAGTATTTCCAGGAGTGGTAGTACCCGAATTGGTGTTTGTCGGGGTTGTGTTCGTATTGGTCGGGTTAACCTCTGTGCCAGTATTCGCCGGTGGTGTGCCCGTATCCACATTATTGGGAGTGGTTGATGTGCTGGTTGGATTAGTGGTCGTATTCGCATCGTTTGATTGTGGCATGGTCACTGATGTTCTGGGAGTAGCAATCATTTGAGTGATACCCAGATCACCTGACATTTTTCGACCTATGGTTAAATTCACAATCAGTAATTGCGTCACTTTTTCTTTATTATTTTGATAGACTACTTGCAAAGGCAGGGTTATTTTCCACTCATTTGCAGTCGCTTCAGTCACTTGAGCCTGACCATCCAGTTGACTGCTGACAGTCAAATTTTGCAATTTAATGGCTTCGATATTACCTGATTTTTGTAAGGCGGAGTTAAATCCTTGCCATCCTTGATCAGTAAAGCATGCTTGCAGTTTTTGAAGTTGAGCATCCAGAGACGCTGGTTCAAAATCAAAGGCCTGAGTAGCCGCTTTTTCGGACCAGGTTAAGACCAGAGCTTGATCTATAGTTTTGGTATCAGCAGAAATTTTATAGTCGCAATTGATTGGTTGGGAAACTGGTTGCTGCTCAACAGGAACCTGTTGTGTTGTCTGGGGCTCTACATTTTGAGTCGGTTGTTGTGTCGTCGTTTGCACAGGCTGGGTTGCTTGAGGCTGACTGGTTTGATTTTGTTGAGCGTTTTGAGCGGGTTGCTGATTGGTGGTTTGAACCTGCTGTGCTGGTTGGTTGCTTTGATTCGTCTGATTGGTCTGGTTAGTTGGTGTATTTTGATTCGCAGCAGGCGTTTGGTTTGTTGTCACAGCGCTATTGGTTGCGCCTGGAGTTTGTGCCTGCACAGCTTGTTGGGTTGCTTCTGCATGTACTTGAGTACATATAAGTGTACATAAAGCACCCCACAGCATCGTTTTCTTCATGAATTATACTCCTTAATTAGTATCTAACAATTCTGCGATAATAAGAGCTGCTAGTCTAGCAGTTTTTTGTTCTTGATCCAGTGGTGGAGAAAGTTCAGCAATATCAAGACTGATGACTTTTCCGCTTTGCATAATATATTTAAGCAAAGGAAGTATTTGCCAGGGGGTGAGTCCCAGGGTTTGAGGCGCACTTACGCCTGGTGCATAACACTCAGCAAGGACATCAAGACAAATAGTCAGATAGATGTGATCCAGATTAAGCATAAAATCATCAAGGAACGCAATTTGCCAGGCCTGGCTTTGTTCGTTAAGTTCTTCAGCAGTGAGATAATTGACATTTAATTCTTTGGCACGGCTGAAGAGTGACGGCGTATTTCCAAATTTTTGAATTCCTATACAACAGTATTCAAAGGGTAGTTTATTGGTTTTACAGTGTTCTGCAATTTGAGAAAACGGGGTGCCAGAATTACCGGGTTGACCTGCTTGATAGGGACGAAGATCAAAATGGGCATCAAAGTTGATTATACCTATTTTAGAATAATGACGAGACAAGCCCTGAAAATGGGCCCAGGCAATTTCATGTCCTCCACCAAAAGCAATTGTTTTATGCCCTTGTTGAACACAACGGTGTATTAATTCGGCGAATTGCGTTTGAGCCGACTCCAGATCATCATCGACACAGGTAATGTTGCCAAGATCAATAAAGTGATGATCATAGGGACAGGGTAACTTCGCCAGGTGTTGTTTGAGTTGATCTGGACCCAATTGAGCTCCTGGTCTGCCGAGATTTCTTTTGATACCAGCATCACTGGCAAAGCCGAGAAAAATGGTTTTTTTATCCTCAGTGATCAGTTCGTTTTCATCATTTAAAAATTGAATTTTTTGAAAAAAACGCTCTTCATTTACTGTATCTTTTCTTCCTTGCCAAAGAGAGGGATTGGCTCTTTGATAATTGGGTAGATATTCAAACATCTACTTCTCCTATGTATTAAATTTATGCCATGTTAGTTCAATGTCTGGTATTATCTGCGCATATCGTCGAATAGTGAATGAGGAAAGCGTGTTTATTATTACTGGTGGAGGAAGTGGAATAGGAAGGGCTTTAGCTTTGAATTTGGCTGAACGCGGTAAATCAGTATTGATAATAGGCCGACGTGAGTCTTTATTGCAGGAAACTGCTGCCGCGTTTACTTCGATTAAATATTTATGCGCCGATGTATCCACCAGTGAAGGCCGAGAGTTGATAAGAGACTATCTGAATAATATACCTCAAATAAGCGCTTTGGTTAACAATGCCGGATCATTGGAACCACTTGTTTCTATCCAGGATATCCCCTTGACCGACTGGCATCAGACTCTTGCTACAAATCTCGATGCTCCTCTTTTTTTACCACAACTGTTAGCTGATAAATTACAGCATGGTCGAGTGTTAAACATTGGTTCTGGAGCAGCATATTTTCCCATAAAAGGATGGGCAGCATATTGTGTTTCCAAAGCTGCACTGGCAATGCTGACTCGATGCTGGCAGCTGGAATCCGGTGCAGTATCGTTTGCTAGTGTAATGCCTGGTATTATTGATACCGAAATGCAGGCAATTGCCAGAAATGGCTCCAATATGGATCCTGAACAAGTTGATTTTTATAAACGTTTAAAACAGCACAACAGGTTAATCTCTCCGGATACAGTCGCGGAATTTTTATCCTGGCTCTTGCTGGAAATTGATGAAGAAACCTATGTTTCTAAAGAATGGGATATCTATGAATCATCACATCATGCGTCCTGGCTTAAACCACCACATCAAGTTCTTCATTGGGATTTCTAATGTTTGCCTGCGATAAATTATTAGTGAATGCGACGACTATCACGGCACAAGGGTTACCATTGCAGAACCAGGCGATTGCTATTCAGAACGGCCGGATAAAATGGTGCGGTTTCATGGGGGATCTGCCAAGCGAATTTATCGAGCGAGCAGGACAGCAAGAGGATTGTTCAGGTAAATTGATCACTCCCGGCTTGATTGACTGTCATACTCATCTTGTTTATGCGGGTAACAGAGCTTCCGAGTTTCGAATGAAGCTGGAAGGGGTGAGTTATGCCGAGATTGCCAAATCGGGTGGTGGAATCCTTTCTACGGTAAAGCATACTCGGGCTGCTTCTGAAGAGGAACTGATTCAACAATCCTTACCCAGAATACTTGCGTTGCGAAATGAAGGTGTGACTACGGTTGAAATCAAGTCGGGATATGGTCTGGACTTGGTTAATGAGATGAAAATGCTTCAAGTTGCCAGACGTCTTGGCGAGCTAAGCGGATTAAGAGTGAAGACCACTTTTTTAGGTGCACATGCCATAGGTCCGGAATATAAAGGAAACAGTCAGGCTTATGTTGATTATCTCTGTCAGGACATGTTGCCATCAATCACCGAAATGGGATTGGTTGATGCTGTAGATGTTTTTTGTGAGTCTATTGCTTTTTCAGTAGCGCAAACGGAACAGATATTTGCAGCTGCGCGTGCATTGAATCTACCGATTAAATGTCATGCAGAACAATTATCCAACCTTGGGGCAAGTGTATTGGCCGCTAATTCAGGAGCGTTATCCTGTGATCATCTTGAATTTCTGGATGAAGCAGGGGCTGCTGCCATGGCAAAATCAGATACGGTAGCCGTGTTGCTTCCGGGAGCGTTCTATTTTTTACGTGAAAAGAGAACGCCTCCTGTTGAGTTATTGCGACAGGCAGGAGTTCGAATGGCCATTGCAACGGACTCAAATCCAGGCTCATCGCCCACTACTTCGTTATTGTTAATGATGAGCATGGCCTGTCAGTTTTTTGGAATGTCCATTCCTGAGGTATTGTCTGCAGTAACTGCTCAAGCGTCAAAAGCTTTAGGTTTGGAACAGGAAACGGGACTCATTGAACAGGGTAAGGCAGCAGATTTGGTATTATGGTCTATAACTGATAGTGCGTCTCTTTGTTATTATTTCGCTTACCCATTGTCACACAAGACGATGATAGCGGGTGAGTGGTTATCCAATACAAATAGTGATCAGGAGTTAAATAATGATTAATCGAATGAATCGGGTACTTAAAACGGGTCTGATTTTAGGTCTGATATTAAATTCATTGCTGGCCTATTCCATCACTCCTGTAGTGATTAAACAGGAAACCGCGCAATACATTCTTGATATTAAATATCCTCAGGGTTTTAAATCTCCCTCAGTTAATGCATCGATAAAAGAGTTTATCGCAAAGACGCAAAACAGTTTTATGGGTGAGTTATCAGAAGATGCATCCACTCCTGCTGATGCCCCTGGTAAAACAGGGCTTAATATTACTTATTCAGTCCCTTATAAAACACCAACGGCCTTAAGTGTTCGCTTTGATATATCCATTTTTCATAAAGGCGCGGCACATCCTTCAAACACGGTTGTGGTGAAAAATTTTGTCAATGGAAAAAACGTTAATCTGGCTGATTTATTTGTAGCAGGATCTGATTATTTGACGCCTATTGCTGCTTTTGCTAAAAAGAACATTACCGAAAAAAATATTTCAGATGACAATTGGATTAATGACGGTACCAAGCCTACTGCTAAAAATTACTCAGTCTGGTATTTTACCCCTAAAGGTATCGCCATAATTTTTAATAGTTATCAGGTTGCCGCATATGTCTATGGCGAACAAACCGTGAAGATTCCGTTGTCTTTAATCTCCAGGTTTGTCACATCTGAAATTGCAAAATCAGTGTGGGGTAATTAATGTCTGATACCCCCTTTATAGCCGCGAATCAACAGGTACCAGAATTAACGTTGAGAGTCATCCTCTTGGCAATAGTACTTACCGTATTATTAGCGATGTCTAATGCTTATCTTGCACTCAAATTAGGTATTTTAACGTCGGCATCTATTCCTGCGGCTATTATTTCTATGGGGATTTTGCGCTTATTTAAAAACTCCAGCATTCTTGAGAATAATGCGGTGCAAACCGCTGCTTCTGCCGGAGAGGCAGTTGCAGGCGGTATTGTTTATACAATTCCTGCCTTGATTATTATTGGATTTTGGAACCATTTTGATTATCTCACCAATTTCTTTATTGCCGCTTGCGGTGGCATATTGGGCGTTTTATTTTCAATTCCATTGCGCCGAATTTTGGTAAATGACCAATCTTTGAAATTTCCTGAGGGGCGCGCAATTGCTGAAGTTTTGAAATCTTCTGCTGAGAAGGCTGGTATAAAGGACATTTTTATTGGTGGCGCTATAGGTGGTTTTATTGAGTTGCTGCAAATTGGATTCAAATTGGTAGCCAATAGTTGGGGTTACTGGTTTGTTGTAAAAAGGTCTTTGTTTGGTCTGGGTGCTGGTTTTTCAGCAACAATGATAGGCGCTGGATATCTTGTCGGACATGATATGGCCATCAGTATTTTTCTTGGGGCTGTCATATCCTGGTTGGTCGCCTTACCTATAGTCAGTCAGTTTTACCCTGATTTTATTACTCAATATCCTCCCGAACAGGCGACGACCTTATTATGGAATAGCGAAATGCGCTATTTGGGGATTGGTGCCATGTTGTTCGCTGGAATGTGGACGTTTATTAAATTAATAAAACCATTAACCAAAAGCATTAAAGGATCCTTAAGCGCTTTTATCTCAAAAAACAATGCCGATAAGGATATTTTGCGAACAGATAAAGATATACCGCTACCTTTTATCTTTATGGGTGTAGGAACCATAGCAGCCATTCTGTTTTTATTTTTCCAGTTTATCTTTCCTTTAGGTCAAGTAGGACTGGATAACACTTACTCTCCGACCCTAGTGTTCTTTGGTGTGGTTTATGTTTTGGTTATTGGATTTCTTTTTTCTGTTATTACTGCCTATTTTTCCGGCATGGTTGGAGTAACAGCAAGCCCAGGCAGCTCTGTGGTTATTTCCGGGATGCTGTTTGCTGCATGGTTACTATTAACCGCGATTGATCATTTATTGCCTCTTCCTTTAAGTGCTCATCAAATACAGGCTGCAGAAGCGATTACTATTATTATTGGTTCGGTGGTGACGGGTATCGCCGCAATTGCCAACGACAATACTCAGGATTTGAAAGTAGGGCAATTAGTCGGAGCAACCCCTTGGCGTCAACAAGTCATGTTATTGCTGGGAGTGATCGTTTCTGCTTTAGTGATTCCTCCTGTAATGCAATTATTATTCAATGTGTATGGAATCGCTGGAGTTATGCCTCATCCTGGTATGGATGTCACTCAGACTTTGCCTGCTCCAACGGCCGCATTGATGGCAGCAATTACCGAAGCTGTTTTTAGAAATTCATTGCCCTGGAACATGATGTTTTTTGGTTCTTTAATTATTTTACTCGCTATAGTCTTGAATCGTATTTTTAATTTAAAACGTATTCTGAATTTATCAATCCTTGGTATAGCTATTGGAATGTATTTGCCTTTGTCTTCATCTTTTCCTTTATTTATAGGCGGGATGATTGCTTTATTTGTGCAAAAACGGTTACAGAAAATGAAGACAGGTCCAGAAGAAGCGATAACCCGAAAACAAAAAGGTACTTTAATCGCCTGCGGTTTGGTTGCTGGTTCTGCAATAATGGATGTAGTGCTCGCTATACCCTTTTCTATTTTCCATAGTCCTGATGCTTTGCAGTTGGTAGGGCCAGAATGGAAGGAAAAAGGTGTCTATCTAGGGGTATTTACTACCTTCGTTCTGGCTTGGTGGATCAGTCACAGAGTTTGCAAACATAAAATCTGAGGTTAGAGTATTCTTCTTTCCATAATGTATAAATAAAAAACAACTGGATTTGATTTGTGCCAATAGAGTATAATGGGTCACTATTTAATTAATAAGACCGTTTTATGACCATTAGCTGTGTTGCTCCTGATCTCTATAATGATTTATTGTTTACAGTCCGCTACGTTCCCAAGGTAATTAAACATACAGTACAGTATGGGCTTCTTGGTGCTATTTTAGGGTTCGGAACAGCATTTGCCTGTAAAAACTCAATTGTTCAATTTGCTCAGGAGAAACATGATGCTGTTGATCTTGTAGACGGCTATGTTCCTGATGCCGAGGAATTTCTTCATTTTTCCCGTAATCGACACGTTAACAGAATTACCCCTGCAATTTCGGAATTTATTCCCATCTATTCTTCAATTATTGGAGCAGGAGCGGGCGCTCTATTTGCTCTAAGTAAAGTATCTTCGGATTTTTCTGTACAATTGAAGCAAGATAGGGAAGATCGTCGACTCGATGTACTAATTTAACACAATACTCTTTTCTGGATTAGGTGACATCGACTAATAAATAAGGATAATATCGAGTAAAACACGTTTAGGGATAATTCAATAGTGTACTATCAAGATCGGCACATAGTCTGGTTTAAAAAAACCATCATTATTTTTTGGACTCTTTGGTGGATTTTGACATTTTGGACTGATTTTATTGGTATGTTTGCTCATTTGCAGTTGATTAAAGAAAGTTGGGCTCCCGATGCTAATTATCCATTTCTGGTCGAATCTTTAAAAATGTATCAGGTACCCGCTTTGGTTCCACAGCTGTGTTTTGCCGGGATCATGATATGGTCATTCATTTCCTCACTCGCGTTTATCTGGACCTGTCTTGCTATGAATCAGGAAACCGAGCGATGGATGAAAAGAGCGGATACAGCCTTTATTATTTCACTCAGTTTTTGGTTAGCGATGTTTTTAGCAGATCAATTGATTATGAAATTTGATTTGGAAGAAAACCATATGGTACAAGGAGGGTTTCAATTATTAACCTATCTGGCACTCTATATTCTTCCAACAGGTACTAATGACAGTTGATTTATCCTGTTAACTATTCACCTTCATTGATAGAGACACTTGAAGAGGTAGTTATAAAGAGTCAGTAAATAGTCTAAATCGATATTATTACATCCATTAAGCGCAATTGTTTGACAATATGTTCTACCCCTTCTAGATTTATAATAACGTCAAAAGGGATTTATTGTATGAAATTGTGTATTTGTATCATTTTATTGTGCAGTACAGTTATTGTTTACAGTGCTCCAATAAATGTTGGCGTCATGGGGTTTGCTCCTCCTTTTTCTACTTCGACCGATGGTGGTAAAAGTTTTTACGGGTTTCATATAGATTTAATGAATGAACTTTGTAAGCGTAGTAAGCTCAAATGCGCCTATAAAGCGACAAAATTAGCGGATCAGATTAAATCACTCAATCAAGGTACTATTGATTTAGTGTTCTCGGCTATTCCAATAGAAAAAACCAGCACAGTAGATTTTATATATAGCTTGCCTTATATAAACAGTGATGCTCAATTTGTAACTTTAAAAAATAATGATACGATTAATAGCTTAAAGGATATTAAGAATCTGACTATAGGTGTTTTAACGAGTACCTTATATTATTCTTTTATTAATTCCCAATTTAGTTCGAAAGACGTAATCAAACAATTCTCAACCATGCCTGATTTAATTTCTGCACTGGTAAACAAGAATGTCGACGTTATTATTTTAAATAACAATGTGGCTCGATTTATAACTCTTAATGATATGCGTAAATTTAAGTTAGTAGGCTCTCCCATACCTTTAGGAAATGGTTATGGTGTATTAGCACTTAAAAAGAATAAGAAATTGATCAATAAAATTAATTCAGCTTTATTACAAATGGAGTCTGATGGCTCTTATCTTGCCATTTATAACAATTATTTCAATCATGAGTGAAATAAAATAGCGATTAACCCTCCAGTACAATTGATTAGTCTTCGATATCAATCTTGTAGATTAATATAAAAAGAATTAATCTTGGTTCCTGCAAATATACTAAGGATGGATATGAAAATTATGGTGATAGGCGGTACCGGATTAATCGGTTCAGCGGTAGTTGAAGAATTAAAACCTCGTCATGAGGTTATATGCGTCGGTCATTCCAGTGGCGATTACACCGTAAATATAGAAGATCCTAAAACGATAAAAACACTGTATCAAAAAGTTGGTCGAGTAGATGCTGTAGTCCTGACTACGGGACGAGTAACTTTTCTTGGTTTATCCCAAATGACTACCAGCGATTTTAATGTGGGATTAAACAGTAAGCTGATGGGGCAGGTTAATTGCGTCTTATTGGGTTTGGACTATTTGAATGATGCGGGGTCTTTTACACTGACCAGTGGTATTTTAAATCACGATCCTATTGCTGCAGGTGCTTCTGCTGCAATGGTTAATGGCGGCATTGATGGATTTGTTACAGCTGCAGCCATCGAAATGCCCAGAGGAATTCGGATTAATGCGGTAAGTCCAACCGTAGTAACCGAAGCAATGGATGTCTATGGTTCTTATTTTCGCGGATACGAGCCTGTTCCAGTTGAACGTGTAGCTCGTGCGTTCAGTAAAAGTGTGGAAGGATTACAGACTGGAACAATATATCATGCTCGATAATTTCGGGCATACATCGTGATTGGGTAGAACTCTGTCAGGTAATCATGAACGGATCATTGTCTGGGTCTGTATTAAGGGTATATTCTGCTTTTCTAGCGATATCATTGCGGACTGATTCACCAAACAATCGTGAAATAACATAGAGACTCATGTCAATGCCAGCTGAAATTCCTGATGAGGTAATGATTTTGCCATCCTCTACCCAGCGTGCTTTTTTTATCCATTGAACCTGTTTACTTTGTTGCGTCACCCACTCAAAAGCCAGTTTGTTTGTTGTTGCCTTATGTCCATCAAGTATACCGGCTTTAGCAAGTAATGCGGCTCCTGTACAGACAGATAAGATAATTTCAGCTTTGACACAGCGATTTTGAAGCCAATGAATTAATGGTTCATTATAAATTTCTGTTCGTGTTCCCATGCCGCCTGGAACGAGCAGAAGATCCAAATGAGGAGCTTCGTGCCAGCTGTAGTCAGAGAGGACTGATTGCCCTTGTGCTGATTTTATCAATCCCTTTTGCTCGGAAATCAATATACAGTTCAGGTAATTGGGGATCATTCCGAACATTTCCAGCGGCCCAAATACATCGAGTGTTTCAAAATTGGGAAACAGTACTATTCCCAGGTTTTTAACTGAAGTTTTATGTGGATTCATAAGCTAATCCTGATTTTTATAAAGATGTTTTGGGCATTCAATTTATTGAATACCAAACCAACCCCCTGTATCACCGCCTCCCCAACAAGCACTGTTTTTACAATTCGGTATTTTATCGGCACAAAGTTGTGTAAAGGTCTCAGAGGCACTGATATCCTTACCCTTATAGCCATCAGGTTGGCAAATACGTTCTACATAGTGTCCCTTAACTCGAATTTGACCCATTACTGATATGGTTGCAGAAACAGAGTACACACCTGGGTTATGCGAATAACAGGCTACATAGCAACCAGGCGGTTCAAAATAACTGTTGTCCGTCGGTAACAGTACCTGAGTGGCTCCAGGGTATGGGTGATTAATTACTTGAGTATCTTTAAGAATATACACAGGAAAGGGTGAAGGTAACAGAGTAAAATTGGGATCTAAAATTGTTCCTGTAGTTCCCAGGGCAAAAGTTTGGAGGCACAATACAATTCCTGAGAGATACCAAACGGTTTTGTTCATAATAATTATCCAGATGGGTCCGCTTAGTTGATTATAGCCTAAGGATGGTACAACGTAGATCACAGTTCGTTTGGTTTTATATGAGTCTTGCTTTACATCGGCTGCGCTGGTTCATTTTTTGGATGATACCATTTCTTTCCTTCAATCAACCGAGCGATCATCATACTGCTTACGCTATTACCTGTTACATTGAGCATGGTTGCGAGGGGGTCAATGATGATGCTGATGGCTGCGATTGCTATTAAAACTGAGGGAGGAAAACCGTAAACATTCAGGATCAATAATTCCCCAAGCATTCCTCCACTTGGAATTGCTCCCATGACAGTACCAACCAACAGGGATACACCTAACGCAGTGAGAATAACCGGTAATTCGGAAAAATTTAATTGAAATACCCCAAACAGAAAAGCAATTTTAAAAATCCCACCAATCACTGAGCCGTCTTTATGAATAATGGTTCCAAGTGGTATTGCAGTTTCATAAATTTCAGGAGCAACGCTCATTTGTTTTGTAGCTGCTAAATTCGCTGGAATACTTGCCGCACTACTGCAGGTCGCAATTGCAGTAATCATGGGAAGGAAGATATTGCTCCAGAATAATTTGATCCCGTAACTTTTCCCGGCTAAATAGGCATACCAGGTGAAGAACACTAAAAAATAAAGCAGGCCAGAAGCATAATACAATACGGTGATACGAATGTAGCTGTCCAGCAATTGTGTTCCCAATTCACTTACCAATACAGCGAAATAAGCAAAAAATCCGATAGGGGCGTAATACATGATTAGCCCAAAAACCTTCATGAATATTTCTTCACCTGATTGTAAAAAAGTTCTAAATGCTGCTCCATTTTCCTTAGAGCCAGCGACTGCGAGACCAACCAGAATCGAGAAGACGACTAAAGCAAGAATGTGCTCATGTGATAATAATTTGGAAAAATCAGACACGGTGAATATATTGGAAATTTGGCTGGAAAAACTGATCGTATTCATCTGTTTTGGCATAACCAATTGCAACGATACTCCTTCAGCAGGAGGGAATAATTGTACGGTGATCATTGCGTACATTGCTGCCATTAGTCCCGTAAAAAGAAATACTACTGTCATATAAAACATTATTGACCCAAGTGTTCCTATGGAACCGGCGCGAGCAATTGCAGATGAGACACTGAAGAAGATCAATGGAACTATTGCGGTAAAAATCAAATTAAGAAAAATATCGCCAAACGGTTTTAACCACAGAGCATCGCCATGATCAAGAAATGATCCTGTTAAACCACCCATCACGATTGATATGACTAAAATAATGGGGAAGGTATACGATTTTAAGGTTTTGTACTGTGTTATCACTCGCCAGAGCTTCCTTTCGTTTGAAGAGAACTAGTCCAACGTTTCACTGAATCGGAGCCACTCAGGACAGAATCAGTGAGTCGTTGTACTAGGCATTACTCAAATATTTCTTGAGCAATGCATGTCTTATGTGATTATAAAGTTTCAATCCTGATTTTATGCTGTAATAGTTTGTCTTTGGCTATTTGAGCCTGAGAAAGTTTTTCCTGTTCCTTGGCAATAATTTCTGCAGGAGCTTTATCAGTGAATTTGGGATTATTTAATTTGCCTTGTGCAAGATTAATATCTTTATCCAGTTTGGCTACTTCTTTCGCCAGACGAACTAATTCAGCTTCTTTATCAATTAAATTGGCCATTGGAATGAGTAATTCGATTTCACCCAAAACAGCTGTTGCTGAAACCGGGATTTTTTCATCAGCAGCCAGATAATGTATATCAGTCACTTTGCTGAGTGCCTTAAGTGTTTGCTGATATTTTTCAACGCGTTTTTTTAATGTGGGCGTTATATTACGAATCGATAACGGGATTAATTTAGCAGGTGAAATAGACATCTCACTACGAATGGTACGGATGGCTTGAATCGCTGATTTGAGCCAATCCAGTTCTTCCTCAATGGTATCATTGATAAATTGTTCATCGACCTGAGGATAGCTGCTTAGCATAATGCTATTGCCATTTTCATTAGTAAATTTGGTAGTTCTATGCCAAATTTCTTCTGTTATAAAAGGCATTAAAGGATGGAGTAATTTTAATATCTGATCCAGCACATGGATTAGGGTTCTGCGAGTGCCTCTTTTCATAGCGCTCAGTGCATTTTCATCCTGTAATACAGGTTTGGATAATTCCAGATACCAGTCACAATACTCATGCCATACGAATTCATAAAGAGTATTTGCTAATAAATCAAATCTATAGGTTTCAAAATAATGATGTACTTTGTCTATAGTTCGTTGCAAACGTGACAGTATCCATTGATCGGCAGGGCTGTATTGGAACGCGCCATCCCCAAAATCAATTTGTTCTTCATCGGTATTAAGTAACACATAGCGGGCTGCATTCCATAATTTATTACAGAAGTTTCGATATCCCTCAACACGTCCTATGTCAAAACGTACGTTACGGCCGGTTGATGCAAGCGAGCAATAGGTGAAACGTAATGCATCGGTACCGTAAGCGTTAATGCCTTCAGGAAATTCCTTGCGGGTTGCTTTAATAATTTTGTCACGAACAGAGGTGAGCATGAGATTGGAAGTTCGTTTTGCAACAAGTGATTCAATATCTATTCCATCGATTATATCCAGAGGATCAAGAACGTTTCCTTTGGATTTGGACATCTTGTGTCCTTCACTGTCTCGAATTAAACCTGTAATAAAGATGTCTTTAAAGGGAATTTTTCCTGTAAATTTCAAGCCCATCATGATCATGCGGGCTACCCAGAAAAATATAATATCAAATCCTGTAACCAGTACTGAGGTCGGATAGAACTGATCCAGTTCAGGAGTACGTTCAGGCCAACCCAGTGTTGAAAATGGCCATAGTGCGGATGAAAACCAGGTATCCAGAACATCTTCATCCTGCTTTAGTGGTGTGGCATCATCAATTTTATATTTAAAACGAACGTCATTTTCACTGTAACCCACATAAATATTACCATGGTTATCATACCAGGCTGGAATTCTGTGTCCCCACCACAATTGGCGGCTGATACACCAGTCTTCGATATTATCCATCCATTGATAATAGGTTTTAGTCCAGGTCTCAGGTATAAAACGGATCTCTCCCTTTTTAACTGCGGCTATGGCCGGCTCAGCTAATGGTTTGGTTTTTACATACCATTGGTCTGTTAATAAAGGTTCGATAACTACATTGGATTTTTCGCCACGTGGTACTTTTAATTGATGCGGTTCAGTTTTAATCAGTGCTCCAGTTTGTTCCAAATCCTTAATGATTTGCTCACGGGCAACAAATCGGTCCATACCCTGATATTTTAATGGCGCATTTTTATTAATTGTTGCTTTCTTGGTTAAGATATTGATTAACGGTAATTGATGCCGTTTGCCAACTTCATGATCATTAAAATCATGTGCTGGTGTTATTTTGACGCAGCCACTGCCAAATTCCATGTCCACATAGTCATCGGCTATAATGGGGATAGTTCTATCGCAAAGTGGCAGATGAACCTGTTTGCCAATCAGATGTTTGAATCGTGGATCTTCCGGGTGGACTGCCACTGCAGAGTCACCAAGAAGGGTCTCTGGCCGTGTGGTCGCGACTACTACAAACTCATCGGAATCAACCACTGGATAGCGAATATGCCAAAGTGATCCTTCTTCCTCTTCAGAAAGTACTTCAAGATCAGAAACAGCAGTACCGAGTTTGGGATCCCAGTTGACCAGACGAGTACCACGGTAGATCAATCCTTCATCATGGAGTTGAACAAATACTTTTTGAACAGCTGCCGACAGGCCTTCATCCATAGTGAACCGTTCGCGGCTCCAATCCACTGATGCCCCAATACGTCTCATTTGCTGGGTAATGGTGTTTCCTGATTCATTTTTCCATTTCCACACGTACTCAAGAAATTGCTCGCGAGTGAGATCTTTTCTGGAGATACCTTGTGCTTCTAATTGACGCTCAACGACGAGTTGAGTAGAAATACCGGCATGATCCGTTCCAGGTTGCCACAGAGTTTTGTCTCCAAGCATGCGATGATAGCGAGTTAAAGCATCCATGATGGTGTGTTGAAAACCATGTCCCATATGCAGACTACCTGTAACATTGGGAGGAGGGAGCATAATGCTGAATCGCTTTCCATCACCTCGGGGTTGAAAGTAATGGTGACTTTCCCATTTCTTGTAGGAAGCCTGTTCTATGGCTTCGGGGGAATAGGTTTTATCCATGTTTGAGCCTGTACTGGTAAAACAGAGAATATTATCACAGACTAAGGGATCATGGCCAATATTATGGCGGATATCATGAGGTTCATACGGGCTGTTTACTGTGGATCAGTGCCATCTGAATTGACAGCTTTATTGTAGGATAGTGATCTAGGGGCTGTTGATATTTCCAATTTCGACGTCCCGCGATTTGTTCGCGGGATCCAGTTCAATTTTGATGAATACATTATGTTTGTTAATGATACTCGATCTCTGGATCCCGCGAACGAGTCCTGAGAGATGGTCACAAAATTTAAATGTAAGATCATGTTTTTAAATAACAAATGCTAAAGTACCTACGTACCGCGCTTTATGCGCGGTATCCAGAGATGCTTAATCAATGCATCAAACTCAAATTAAAATGTGACATGGCACTGGATACCGCGCATAAAGCGCGGTACGTAGGCGGTTTTGGCCTTGAGGATCTCTCAGGAACCAGTCGCGGGACGTTGGATATAAATAGATGAATTGTCAACACACCCTAGTGTACATCCGCGGGTTCATCAGGTTTATGACGATGATCTTCGGCAATATAGGTATACATGGTTGGAACCACAAACAGAGTAAAGCAGGTTCCAATTAACAAGCCAGTTGCAATAACCAGACCTATATCAAATCGACTGACGGCACCTGCTCCTGTTGCAATAAGCAGAGGTACAACGCCGAAAACCATTGCTGCGGTTGTCATTAATATCGGTCTTAATCTGATTGCAGCTGCTTCCTCTACAGCGGCACGTCTATCAAGATTTTTTTCTCGTTGCAGATGATTCGCAAAGTCAACAATCAAAATACCATGCTTACTGATAAGGCCTATTAAGGTAATCAATCCAACCTGAGTATAAATATTAATGCTTGCCAGACCTAAATTCAGGGGAATTAATGCGCCACAGATGGACATGGGCACGCTGATTAATACGATTAAAGGATCTCTGAAGCTTTCATACTGAGCTGAAAGCACTAAAAAGATAATGACGATCGCAAACAGGAAGGCAAATACCAGAGCGCTTCCTTCCTGCATGAATTGTCTTGATTCACCACCGTAATCATAGGTAAATCCTTTAGGTAAGGTTTCATCAGCTGCTTTTTGTAAAAAGCTAAGCCCATCTCCCAAGGTTTTCCCTGGCATCATTACAGCCTGGATGGTGGCTGAGTTTAATTGTTGGAAGTGAGTTGCGGCATTAGGTTGCGTTTTTTCAACCGGGGTTACTACTGTTGAGAGTGGAACCATAACATCGTTTGATGTTTTAACGTAGATTTGTCCTAATTGTTCTGGCGTCAGGCGATATTTTCGATCAAGCTGGGGTATAACCTGATAACTACGGCCTTCCAGATTAAAATAGTTGATGTAGTTACCTGAAAGCGCACTGGTTAAACTGCTTCCTATCGCACGCATATCCAGCCCCATTTCTGAAGCTTTCGAACGATTTATTTGATACTCAACCTGAGGTTGATTGAATTTGAGTGAGTTATCAATATAGATAAACAGTCCGCTTTTTTTAGCACGTTGCGTTAATTTATTCGAAACATCATATAAACTCTGGAAGTCATTTGTAGTTTTTATAACAAATTGTACTGCTGGGCCGCCACCACCACCAGGAAGAGGAGGAGGTACTATCGCAAAAGCATTTAAACCCGCAATGCTTGATAATTTATTCTGAAGAGGTTGTTTCAAGTCAAATTGGTTGGTTGATCTTTGATCCCATGGTTTCAGCACCATTCCCGAAATCGGTTGCGCCATGTTAACCGTAAAGTAATTTTCTGTTTCGGGAAAGCTTTTATAGATTTCATCAAAAGGTTTGGTAAATGCCTCTATGTAATTAAGTGTTGCAGATTGAGGCGCTACTGCCATGACGAAGAAGAATCCTTGATCTTCATCGGGAGCTGTTTCAGCAGCAGTGTTATTATATAAATAAGGCAGCATCAAGAGAACAGCCGCAGCAAAAACAAGCATAATAGATCGTGTATCTAATAAATGATGTAATGCATTCTGGTACTTCATTTTCAGTTTATTAAATAACTCATCCAGGAAGTGTACAAATTTTCCACTGCTTATTTCTTTAGTTAATACTTTAGAGCACATCATAGGAGATAGGGTTAAGGCAATAATTCCAGAGATGATAACGGAACAGGCTAAAGTAAAAGCAAACTCTTTAAACAGAGCACCTGTCAATCCTCCCATAAATCCTATCGGGGCATATACAGCTGCTAGTGTAATCGTCATCGCGATCACTGGAGTTGCAATTTCTCTGGCCCCTATAATGGCTGCCTCGTAAGGGGTTTTTCCCTCTTCAATATGTCTATGGACGTTCTCTACAACGACAATAGCGTCATCAACCACCAGACCAATAGCCAGAACGAAGGCTAGCAAGGTAAGCAGATTAACGCTATACCCCAGCATGAGCATGAGAGTACATACCCCAACCAGAGAAAGCGGTATGGTGACTACCGGAATCAGCACAGAACGAATGGATCCAAGGAATAAAAAGATAACAATAATAACGATTACCCCAGCTTCGATAATGGTATGCATCACCTCACTGATTGACGCTCGAATAAAGGCAGTCGCATCATAAACTATTGTACCTGTTAATGATGGTGGGAATTCTTTTACGATAGAGGGCATCAGTTTTCTGGCATCGCTAATCACTGTCAGCGGGTTTGCTGTTGGGGTTGGGGTAATTGAGATAAATACCGCTTTTTTACCGTTAAAGGTTACTGAACTGTCATAATTTTGAGAGCCTAAAGTAATTTTAGCAATATCTCGAAGTCTTACTATGGAGCCTTTGGAGCTTCTTACGATGAGTTTACTGAACTCTTCTGCGTTGTTCAGATCGGTTTTCGCGGTCATATTAATTGCAACGTATTCACTTTTAGTGTTGCCCGCTGCGGTGAGGAAATTGTTACTGGCCAGTACAGATGCCACATCGGCTGGAGTAACGTTTAGAGCCGCCATTTTAATCGGATTCATGAAGATACGCATGGAGTAGGTCGCTCCGCCCAAAATATCCGCCTTGGCCACCCCATCAACAGTTTGTAACTGAGGTTGTACTACACGAGTTGCATAGTCTGTAATTTGTTGAGGCGTCATTTCCTTACTGTCCAGACTGATGTACATCAAGGCAGTAGATGAATCCGATTTTTTAAGAATCACGGGCTGTTGTGCTTCTTTGGGTAACTGATTTAGTGTTTGCTGGACTTTACTCATTACGTCTGTAAAAGCGATTTGGGGATCAAAATTCAGTTTTATGGTGAGGGTGATGGTACTCAGACCTTGATCACTGGTTGATGTCATGTAGTCTATGCCTTCAGCGCTTGCTACAGAACTTTCCAGGGGTGAAGTAATAAAACCGGCAATCAACTCTGCGTCAGCGCCGGGATAGGCGGTAATAATGGTGATTACCGTATTATCCATACGTGGGTATTGACGAATCTGCATTTTATTAATGGAGTTAATACCAAATAGAAAAATCAGCATACTTACTACTATCGAAAGCACCGGGCGCTTGATATATAAATCTGTAAATTTCATAAGTTATCCTGCAAAAAAACCAGCAATTATTAAACTAAAGAGCTCAAATTATTGAGCTCTGCACTTGAAACAGGAGAAATCTCAGGATTTCTATTATTGTCCCATGCTATCTGGATTACTGATATCAGTCAGTTGGACGCTGTTATTGATAACAACAGGTGTTCCATTTTGTAATTTTAGATCTCCAGTACTGACAACCAGTTGTCCGGCCTTTATTCCCTTTTTAACTACTGTATAATTACCTTGTTGTTCCCCGGTAACCACAAATACACGATTCACCACCAGTTGATCCGAACCATCCTTGTTTTTCTTGCCTTCTGTATTTTTTTCAATGGTGTAGATGGAGTTTCCATACAGACTGTACGATATGGCTGTGGAGGGAACAATTACTGTATTAGGTTCCGCCGGTTGTGGAATTTCAATGGAAGAAAACATGCCAGGAATAAATACATATTCACTTATTTTATTTTGACGGTTGACTTCACTGTTACAGGAAATGACGAGTTTGCTTCCCCTGACTTCCTTACGAGTTTTAATAAGGGATGATTTTGTTGGGTCTTTGATTGCCAGGGAAGGGCAATTGGGTAATGTTGCCTGAATAAGAACGTTATGTGTGTTCAAATCAATTTTAGAGTTAACAGCGGATATAGTCCCTTCAAAAAGTGCATTGGGGAATTCTTCAACTGAAAAAGAAATGGTTTGATTTAACTGGACTCGTTTATAGAGTTGTTCTGGTATATAGAATTCCAGGTAAAGAGGATCCAATGATTGGAGTGAAACAATGGAAGTTTGTCCCGGGGAGACGTACTGACCTAGATTCACCTGACGAATTCCAAGGCGGCCGGAAAAAGGGGCAGTGATGTGTTTCTGATTTATTTGTGCCTGCATTTGCTCTACTTTAGCCTGCGCTTGTTGAAGATTCGCTTTTGCTTCATCAACATTTGAACTGGGAGTAGCGCCACGTTTAAACAAATCCGTTTGTCTTTTGTAATTCAGTTCTTTAAGAGTTAATTCAGATTGGTTAAATTTAAGCAAGGCTTGATCAATGCTGTCATCAATTGTAATTAATGGCGCATCTTTATTGACAAATTGACCTGATTCAAAGTCAATTTTAACTACATTTCCTGATGCTTCAGAATTGACATCAACTCCATTAATCGCAACGAAATTACCAATGGCACTGATGGTTGGTAACCAATCCACTGATTCAGCAACTGCGGAAGAAACGGTTACGGCAGGAGGTTCGTAACTGGCAAAAAATTGCTTAATCATCATGGCTTTAATTAGATTAAAGGCAATGATCCCACCGAAAACAACCAATAAGGTAATTCCCATGATCGTCATACGTTTTTTCATTGTCTTCCCCTGCAGATATTCGGTAAATTTTTGAATTTGTCAAATATAACATAAAGATATACTTAATCATCTTATTGTTTCGATTTGTTTCAATTTTTATTTATTTCATGGATATAAAAATAACCTATTGACTAAATTGAATACTTTGTTACTATGCGGCTTCCATCTTAATAAGGGGGTAAACCATGAAGTTGAAGTCGTTATTGTTTCTAGTTTGTTTTAGCTTATTTACCAATGTTTTTGCAGCAAATATTCACCTTAATCCAAATGCTGACAGCAAAGACAAACAATCCATTCAAAAAGGCGTAACTTATCCTGGGTACTGTCAAATTGAAATCATTAACCAAAGTTATACTGACGTTAATGTATTCGGAACTTTTGATGATGGTTCTACTGTAGATTTTAATATTTATCGTTATGAGTCACCTCATTATATTAGCTTATTCTATAATTTCTACTGTCATAGTGGCATGTACATTACTATTACTTCACCGTTTTACACCATCTACTCCGGTTGGACTAATGTCAACAGTACAATTCGTGTAGTTCCTTATTTGAAACAAGCAAAAGCCGAATTATCAACCCGATAAATCACAAAAAAAAGGTTCATCACTGATGAACCTTTTTTATTTCTGAGGAGTTTTTTATGAGATACCTCGTCTCAAGTCTTTTAGTCCTGCCTTTACTGAGTTCCTGCACTGTAATTGAAGAGCAATATTATGACCGTGGATATTATGTTCCAGCTCCACGAGTTGAAGTAAGACCTGTAAATCCAAATCGACACTATCATGCTAACCCGGTATATCGACCTGCTCGAACCGGCGGAGTTTATCATGGTCACCCTGTAACCAATGGTAATACGGTATTGATTGCCCCACGACCTCGTTCAGCTCAGGTTGAAGTACAACAAAATGTACATGGTCATGCTGGGAACTCCGGAACAGTTCATGGTCACGCTGGAAATTCAGGAACTGTCCATGGACATACGGGTAATTCCGGAGTTGTTCACGGCCATGCTCCAACTGATGATAATGTTGTGTTGCAGCATTCTCAAAATAACGGCGTTTCAAATCAAGCCAAAAGTAATCCTTCTGGGATGGTTAACCGCGGTAATGCCCAGGAACATCCAAAAAACTCTGAGGTTCAGGCTAAATCCCATGGACATGCTTAAGGGGTGTTGTCAATTCTGATTTCGATTTCCCTTGACTTGATTCTGGTCGAGCCACATTTTTGATAGGTTATCCTCGCGAAAGCGGGGATCCAATCCCACAAAGGAGCGTTCTACGTCCTGTCTATAGAAATTAATCAAGGTGATTACCCCTTCGTATCTGGATAAATTTTGTGGTACTCTAATAACGTTTTTTCTTTAAGGAGCCTTTATGATTGACTCACTGAAGATGTTACTGGTGGGATCTATATCCATGATCATTATTGCCTGTGCTGCCTCTCCTCAAGCTGAAAGCACTGGAGAATACCTTGACAGCACAACGACGACTACAAAAGTTAAAGCAAGTTTGGTTGATCAATTAGGAACAGATGGATTTGCTGTTAAAGTTAAGACGTATAAAGATCAGGTACAGCTTAGTGGTTTTGTAGATTCACCGCGAATAAAACAAAGAGCTGCAACTATTGCTGCTGGAGTAGGTGGTGTTAAAAGCGTTCGAAACGACATTATTGTTAAATCACGATAGTTATCATCCAGGCTAAGGAATTTCTCATGTTTGATGAAAGTTATACTATAGAACATTTTGATGATGCGCTTTTTCAGGCTATTGCGAATGAAAAGCGTCGTCAGGAAGAACATATTGAACTCATCGCCTCTGAAAATTATGTGAGTCCCAGGGTATTGCAGGCTCAAGGTTCTGTACTTACAAACAAATACGCAGAAGGTTATCCAGGGAAACGTTATTATGGCGGATGCGAGTATGTTGATATCGCTGAAGATCTGGCTATAGCAAGAGCAAAAAAATTATTTGGCGCTCATTATGTTAATGTTCAGCCGCACTCAGGCTCTCAGGCTAATGCTTCAGTAATGATGGCTTTGTTATCACCTGGGGATGTTTTTATGGGAATGGCACTGCCTCATGGTGGTCATCTTACTCATGGTTCGAAAGTGAATTTCTCCGGTAAATTATACCAGGCCGTAGAATATGGTGTTGATGTGAACACGGGTTTAATTGATTATGATGTTTTAGAAAGTCTGGCCGTGCAACATAAACCCAAACTAATCATCGCCGGTTTTTCCGCTTACTCGAGAACTCTGGATTGGGCACGATTCAGAGCAATTGCTGATAAAGTAGGTGCATATTTAATGGCCGATATGGCACACGTCGCCGGTTTGGTTGCGGTTGGTCTTTACCCATCTCCTTTACCTTATGCTGATGTGGTTACAACTACTACTCACAAAACCTTAAGAGGTCCTCGAGGTGGTTTAATACTGTGTAAAGAAAATGAAGAAATTGAAAAAAAATTAAATTCTGCAGTGTTTCCGGGTATGCAGGGTGGGCCATTAATGCATGTTATTGCAGCGAAGGCAGTCGCTTTTGCTGAAGCATTACTACCAGAGTTTAAAGCCTATCAACAACAGGTTCTGAACAATGCCAGAACGATGTGCGACGTGTTAAAAAGTCGAGGATATACTATTGTTTCCGGAGGTACCGATAATCATTTATTGCTGGTTGATTTGATTAATAAGAATATTACAGGTAAGGAAGCGGATGCTGCTTTAGGTAAAGCCAATATCACGGTTAACAAGAATTCGGTACCTAATGATCCCCGTTCGCCCTTTGTAACCAGTGGGTTACGATTGGGAACTCCTGCAGCAACTACACGAGGATTTAAAGAAAAGGAAATTACTCTTCTATCCAATTGGGTGGCCGATATCCTGGATAATGTGAATGATGAGACGATCAACGCACGAGTAAAAACACAAGTTTTGCTTTTGTGCCGTGAATTTCCGGTTTATGGTTAATCATGTACTGTCCTTTTTGTCATGCTGAAGAAACCAAAGTTGTTGACTCTCGCTTAGTTGCTGATGGCGCACAGGTGCGCAGGAGGCGACAATGTCTGCTCTGTCATGAACGTTTTACAACTTTTGAGACTGCTGAATTGATTATGCCCTTAATAATCAAGCGTGATGGAAGACGAGAGCCTTTTAATATCGATAACTTACGTTCAGGCATGCTTCGCGCTTTGGAAAAGCGACCGGTAAGTGTGGATAGTCTGGAAGAAGCAATCATTTCTATTACTCAGGAGATTCGCCGTAGAGGTGAACGTGAAGTGGATTCACAACTTATTGGTGAACTGGTTATGAATGAGCTATTCAGACTGGATCATGTCGCGTATGTGCGATTCGCATCAGTTTATAAACGGTTCAAAGATGTGAGTGATTTTAGACAGACTATAGATCAGATGAAAAACGACAAAGAGTAACTTTTATTACTTCTCGATTATTGCAGTACAGTCATCCTGAATGCAGAGAACGATCTCGTTATGCAGGAGCAATACTGCAATCAGGAGACCGTTCTCTGCGTTCAGGATGACACTAATTCGGTATTTATTGAGAAGTTACGGGCTTTAGCCCTAATCTATTCTAAATTAAGAGGTACGAGTGGAAAAACAATCTATAAGTGGTAAAAGGAAAGCACGCAAATTAGCATTACAGGCATTGTATCAATGGTTAATGTCAGGTTCTGATCTTCATGAAATTGAAGCGCAGTTCCGGGTTATTAATAATATGGATAAAGTAGATGTGGAATATTTCGCACGGTTACTTCATGGAGTTCCGGCCCATGTAGAGGCTTTGGAAGCAAGTTTCTCTCCATTTCTTGACAGAGATGTGAGTGGATTGAATCCTATAGAATTAACCGTCTTACGTATTGGTTCATTTGAGCTTTTTCATTGTCCCGAAATTCCTTATAAGGTAGTCCTTGATGAATCCATTTCGCTGACTAAAGAATTTGGATCGCAGGATGGACATCGTTATGTCAACGGTGTATTGAATAATTTGGCAAAGCAGGTACGTGCCGTAGAAATCAATCTTGGCAATGAATGAATTTTCTCTAATTGATTATTATTTTAAGTCCTTCCCTGTCCGGCATAAAGAGGTGATGTACGGCATAGGTGATGACGCAGCCTGTTTGCATCTGCCTCAGGGATTCGATTTATTAGTCAGTACAGATACTTTGGTGTCAGGCGTTCATTTTCTGCCCGAATGGGATCCTTATGACATTGCCTGTAAAGCGGTGATGGTCAATGTAAGTGATATGGCTGCGATGGCAGCCGAACCAGGTTATGTGACTTTGGCATTAACACTTCCTGAACTACAACAACCCTGGCTTGAGGGCTTTTCAAAAGGATTAAGGGACTCACTGGATCGTTTTAATATTGATTTAATTGGGGGTGATACGACCCATGGTCCTTTATCGATTACATTGACTATAATGGGTCTTGCACCGCATAAAAAATCAATCAGACGTTCCGGTGCAAAGTCAGGGGATGTTATTTTGGTTTCTGGTCTTCTGGGTGCGGCTGCCCTGGCCGTTAAATCACTTGATGATCAGAATATACCAGCCAATGAAAAAGCCGAGTTAATGCATCAATTATTGCATCCTAATCCTCGGGTTGATTTGATCACTCTGCTTCGCCAATATGCAACATCTGCTATAGATATTTCAGATGGATTAAGTGCTGATTTGAATCATCTGTGTATTGCCAGTGGAGTTGGCGCCTGTTTAAATGAAAGAGATATACCTGTTCATCCACTGGTAAGTAAATATTTGAGGGAACAGGCTGTTGACTTGGCCTTAATGGGGGGCGATGATTATGAATTATGTTTTACAGTTAATGCTTCGCACCTGGAGCAATTAAAACACGAGTTGAATGTATTAAATTTAGAGTGTTATCCGATTGGAGTTATAGAAGAGCTCCCTGGTTTAAGGATTAAAACCTCAAATGATCAGTTGGAAGAATTAAAACCAGTTGGTTATTCTCATTTTTAAATTGGATAAATAAAGTATGAATCAGGTAAATTTGGTTAATCGTGTATGGCAGGATCCTGCTTATTTTATAGCGTTCGGGTTTGGTACTGGGTTGATGCCAGTGGCTCCGGGAACCTGGGGTACTCTCGCTGCTGTTCCTTTATATCTTTTAATGATTGGTACTCATTGGAGTGTTTATCTGACGTTGACTGTCCTGGCTTTTATTTTAGGAGTCTGGGTCAGTGATAAAGTATCGCAAGACTTAGGAGTTCATGATTACAAAGGCATCGTTTGGGATGAAGTCGTAGGCTATTTATTAACCATGTTTTTAGCCCCTACAGGATTATGTTGGATGATTGCCGGTTTTCTTTTATTCCGTCTTTTTGACATTTGGAAACCCCAGCCAATCCGTTATATTGATCAAAAAGTACATGGAGGTCTGGGCATCATGCTGGATGATGTTGGAGCTGCTGTTCCAGCCTGGTTGATCATGCAAGCCTTAGCCTGGAGTTTTTCGTGATGAATGAAAATCATAAAGAATTAATCAGTATGGGATTGACCGTTGGCATCGTTGTTCTCTCTATTTTTATTGTTCATAAATTTATTCCTTCAATGATCTGGGCGGCAATTATTGCTATAGCAACGTATCCCTTGTATAAAAAATGGTGTGATTTTTTTGGCAAGAGAGATAATGTGTCTGCATTATTATTTACTACGCTTATGGGGTTGCTGTTTCTTATTCCTTTAAGTTGGTTAGTGGGGATACTCATTAAAGAGTCGCAGTTATTCATCAATTTTTTGCAGCAAATCAATAAGGATGGTGGGGAAGCGCCTGAGTTTTTTAAAAATTTTCCTTTTGTAGGTAATGAATTGGTACAATATTGGGATAACAATATTGGTAAACCCGGCAATATAAAAGATTTCTTATCCAATCTTCATGTCACACTGACTCCAGCAAGTTATTATATTAAACAAATTGGATTTAACCTGGCGCATAGAAGTTTTCAGGTTGGCTTTACTTTATTAACGTTGTTCTTTTTTTATCGTGATGGCGATAAATTACTATTACAAGTTCACCATGTGGGAGAATATTGTCTGGGAAATCGATGGTTTCGTTATTCCGATCGATTGCCAAGGGCATTGCGTGCCACAGTAAATGGAACCATAGTAGTAGGTATTGGTGTGGGTATTTTGATGGGGGTTTGCTATGCTTTTGTAGAGTTCCCAGCACCTACATTAACCGGATTTATCACCGCGTTGGCGGCAATGATTCCTTTTGTTGTGCCTATAGTGTTTATCACAGTGGCATTAGTTTTACTCTCTGTTGGCAGTTTGATAAGCGCCATAATTGTTTTGGTCTGGGGAACATTGGTTATGTTTGTTGCAGATCATTTTATTAAACCGGTGCTGATTGGCGGGGCTATAGAACTCCCGTTTCTAGCGGTCTTATTTGGTATCCTGGGAGGTGTGGAAACTTTAGGCTTGCTGGGATTATTTCTGGGGCCTATGGTCATGGTTTTATTTGTTACCCTGTGGCAAGAGCCTCAGGGTAAACAACATGAACGAGCCTAAGTACTGCTTTTATCGAAAGATAAACTGACAGTAAAGTTGAGTGAATTAATTACATATCGCTCGTTTCCGTAGTTTTTCAATGTATTGGTCGTGAGATAGCGATAGTCCATCCCGGCCCAGGTGAAATCGTCCATAAAGAGACCTAAACCAAGAATACCTTGCGCGGCTCCGCTAGTGAAGGTTCTGCTTGAACCGTGAGAGGTACTATCCAGTTCGTAATAGTTTCGAATGAAATTGCCTCTGCTCGTAACACGCGCATAACCAACACCTAATCCTACATAGGGGAATACACTCTGATTGTCGCTGTCATAGTTTATAAAATCCCAAAATAGGTTAGCTAAACCGTACATGGTTGCTACACTGCCATTAAACGCGAGATTATTCGCCTGAAAATGATCCTGTGGACAAATACCTGTGGGTGTCTGAACAATTGGACTGAGCAGAGTACAATCGCCAATATCTACAGAACCCGAACCATTCCAGTTATAAAGAAATTCACCCTCAACCCTGAATTGATGGTAGCGGTAACCGAGCATAGCGCCACCTCCGCCTCCAATTCTGCTATTATCTACTCTACCCACCCAAATCGTTGGATCAGGCGGCTCTACAAATGCAATTTCATGATTCGCAGGACCAGAACTCATTTCGCCCAGCAAGCCCATATAAAACCCTTGTTCCGGGTTTACTGCAAAGGCTGAACTGCTGATTAGCAGGTTCGATAACAAACCCAGTTGAATTAGCTGCTTCATTAAAAATCCTTACTTATAATTAACCTGATCAAAACGATAAATTGCCCCAACATTGGCCATATGCGCCTGGAAGATTTTTCCGAAACTACTCGGTTTATCAGTTGCTACATAGCGGTACGCCAGGTTCACGGCATAATTTTCCGCAAAATTATAAGTAATCCCTGCAGTTCCCTGATAAGCAAAAACACTATCACTAACAGAGAAAAAGGTTGGTGCAAAAGGACCTAAACTGGAAAGATTGGCTTGAAGATACGCATAACCAATACCCAAACCTAAATATGGAGATATCGCTGGTAACATTTCAGGAAAATCATAATAGATGTTGGCCATTAACAAGTTGGCTGATGAATAGCCTGAAACACCCAGCTGATTAATGTTATTGATGCTGAAATGCTTCAGATTGCCGCGAAGATAAGTATATTCGGCTTCATAGCGTAACGGATTACTCTGAAATCCGATGCGTCCGCCGGCATTATAACCACTTTTATATCCTGTACGGTCTCTATATATAAAAATGGTCGTATAATTTTCGATATTTGCAGGTATATAGGTATAACCACCAAATACGCTGCTATACCAACCGTCAACTGGTGTTGCTGCTGAAGCAACGCCAGTGGCTAATAAAGCCGCTGAAAGTAGTGAAATTCTCATGACATCCCTTTGTTATTATTTTTTAACTAAACCATGTTAGCGATTTACTTTAAATTTGCAAGCCTTCTGTAGTGCTTTACCTCGAGCAGTGCTGAATTTTTTTTCTCATATGGATGGTGCTTTAAAAATTAACCTAGGGTCTGTTGACAACTCATTTTATCAATTACCCATAAACGCCTAAGTACCGCGGCTTGTCCGCGGTATCCAGAGATCTTCTGGATGGCGTGGACAAGCCGCGTCACGTAGGGGTTATAGAGAATTGTCAACAGACTTAAATTTTACTAACGAATTGAGCTTAAGAATTTTGTTGCTTGTATAAAAATATTATTGAGGTAATATGATAGATGGACATAAAAAGGAGCTTATATGCCTCTCAAGGATGGTAAGAAGAGATTAGTCATTCTGGATAATTTGGATTTATTCGTTGAAAAATTATTAACTCGAGTTGCGGAAGAATCAGAACAAGCCCGCGCTGACTTAATTGAAATATGTGAAACAGCAAAAAAAAAATACAACCAACCAATTCAATCCTGGTTCTTTGGATTCATTTATCAATATTCCAGAGTCAGAGGTTCCGAAGTGGACCTGGCGATCAAAAGTATGGAAGAATTTCATGATACCTGTACTCGATTGCAAGAAATTAAATTATTAGTCAGTAAAGGTAAATGGAACGTCGGTTCTTATAATTATTATTTGTTTGATGGCTTAATCGGTAGTGTTCCCGGATATGAACCTTTGACAGATAAAAATCGGGATGCGGTCATTGAGCGCGTTAGTGAATTAATTTTAGAACGAATCGATTCCTTTATTGCTCAATACATAGCAAATCGTAAATTGATTGAAGCAAAGGAACGAGAACTGAAACAAGCGCAAAAAAGCATTCAACAAACAGTTGATAATGTACTTATTGCTAAAAATATGGAAATCGCTTCAAGTTCTGCTCAATCTTCAACTGATAAAATTCAATTTTCTTTATCCAGACAAAAAGATCTTTGGAAATTGCATTGGGTTGATGTTTTGGGAAAAGCATACAGCATTGAACCGGGCGAAGAATTAATCAAGATACTTCTTAATCAACAATCCGGGGATCTGGATAGTGTGCATCCTATGACTATGAAGCGATTGAAGAAGGAATGTGTTAAAGCAAGGGACATGTTTCTTGATAGAGTTCAGATCTTGGTAAATCCTAAAGACCCTAGAACTAATAAAGAGATGAGTAATGAAGAACTGGTAAACAAAGGGAACTTGACTACTTTTGTTTTACGTGGCGAACCTGAGAATTATTCTTTGTGTTGGATCAATTCATTAGGTACGGATAAGTCTATTTCTTTAGATAAATACCCTCAAATGTTAACCTGGCTTGATTCGCAACAATCATTAACAGAAGAGCATATTTACAAATTGAGATCGTATTTAATGTATGTAGATACATCAAAATCAATTGGCATGGATGAATTTAAAACTCAGTTGAAGAACTGTTTGGAAAAAAGGCCACCACCACCTCCACCTAAAGATCTAGATGAACCTACTACTGTTAAAAAACTTGATTTAAGTTTATTCGCTGATCTTGAAGCATGTTTGAAAAAGGAAAGGAAAGTTCCTGCTGTTCAATCGCAACGTGCTCAAGAAGAAGAAAATACTTCGAAATTACCTCTACCAGGCAAACTCAACATGAAACTGTTCAGTACTGTAGTCTCCAAATTTGGAGGAGAGCAGGATATTAAATTAGATGAAGATTCGCCTGCTCAAATGTCCACGCCAGGTAGTTAATAAAAACCATTAGTTATTGGATAACGCCAGTCTTTTCCGAATGCCACTGGGCTGATTTTGATTCCCGGAGCAGCCTGGCGGCGTTTGTATTCATTGCGCTTTATTAATTTAATGACTTTATTGACTTCCTCAGGTTTAAAGCCCTGATTGATAATCGCTTTGGCACTCATTCGTTGCTCCATATAAGCAACTATAATTGCATCCAGGATGGGATATTCAGGCAGGCTGTCCTGGTCTGTTTGATTTTCCTTTAGTTCAGCTGATGGGGCTCGAGTAATGACCCGTTCCGGGATGACTGGCGAAATGGTGTTCCTGTAATGTGCCAGATCATACACCTGCGTTTTAAGTACATCTTTTAGTACAGAGAAACCACCGGCCATATCTCCATATAATGTGGCATAGCCTACTGCTGATTCACTTTTATTGCTGGTAGTCAGTACCATTTTTCCACTTTTATTGGACATGGCCATAAGCAACATGCCGCGAATTCTGGCTTGTATGTTTTCTTCAGTAGTGTCAGTTGCTAATCCTTGAAAAACCGGATCAAGTACAGACAGAATGGAGTGAAATACAGGTTCAATTGAAATTGTTGTATGAGTAACCTTGAGGGTATTCAGTTGCTGCAAAGCATCTTCTTTACTCATTGACGCAGTATATCGCGATGGCATCATGACCGCATGTACCTGTTCGGATCCCAGGGCATCCACTGCTATGCTTAAAGTTAGAGCAGAGTCTATGCCTCCTGAAAGACCAAGCAGAACGCCCGGAAATTTGTTTTTTTTGACATAGTCTCTTGTACCGCAGACTAATGCTTTATAAATTAATGCTTCTTTTGAAAGAAGGGGCGTTAGATTTCCCTTAACTGTCTCTTGTGAGAGTTCTACAGTACATAAATCTTCTTCAAAAGCAGGTGCTCGAGCACACAGGGCACCTGTTTTGTCCATAGCAAATGATTGACCATCAAACAATAATTCATCCTGACCACCAATCTGGTTCACATAAATCATCGCGATCCCTTTTTTGGCAAAAGAGCGAAGCAATTCTACTCGGGCAGGATATTTATGATAATCGAATGGAGAGGCATTCAAGCTTATGATAGCGCTCACTCCTGCTTCAATTAAATCCTCTACTGGACCTGGTTGCCATAAGTCTTCGCAGATGCAAATTCCCAATATGTGATTTTTTATAGTTAAGGTGCATGGATCCTTTATTCCAGGAGTAAAATATCGTGCTTCATCAAATACATGGTAATTAGGTAATTTTTGTTTATGATATTCTCTGATTTTTTGACCCATATGGAACATGCTCATGCTGTTATAACAGCAGTCGTTAACTACAACAGGATGACCAATCAGTACATAGCAGTCTTGAGTCGCTGACTGAATTCGTTGCAGACTTTCATTAATTGCCTGATAAAAATCACTGCGAAACAACAGATCTTCAGGGGGATAGCCCGTTAGTGACAGTTCAGGAAAAATGATTAAATCATGCTCTGATTGTTTGTTTTCAATGATTTCAATTATTTTGGTTTCATTGGACTTAATCGCGCCAACTGTTGGATTGATCTGTGCCATCAAAAGCTTGATATTCGCTTGCATGTCATTAGGTTAATTGAGTTGTTTAATTGCTATTGTATCGTATATAAACCTAAAGATATATTGAGACCTATCCTCTTTCCCACCGTAGTATACGTCAGAAGGATTCTTAGCCGCATAGGGGTAGCCTGGGAGCAGGCCCAAAGGGCCGTATCCCAGGGTTTCATTATGTTTAAGGAGTGCGGCGCGATTGAATGAAGGGGCAATGTAAACCTGGGATACGGCCCTTTGGGCCTACTCCCAGGCTACGTTGGACTGACAATTAGCGCCTTGGTCTTTGAGATGTCTCGCTATCGAGATCCATCTTTTCGGAACTTGAGGGTTGAGATGAGTGATCGTGACTAAAAAACGAAGGCGAAGAGGATGCGGCGGTGCTTTTTGCTGCCGTAGCATACGCTTGAAGGATACTCAGGGATTCCTCGTTTCTTGCCGCATAGTCCAGTACGGTTTTGCCATATCTGTTCTTAGCCATAACAGCTGTTGATTTTGTATCCTCTGAAAGGCAGGCCAGAATAAGCTTCAGGGATTCTGGATTATTCGCAGCATAGTGCAATGCTGTAAAATCATATTTGTCCTTCGTCATCAGGGCTGCTGCTCTTTCGTTTTCCGGGAAGCATGCCAGAAGGAGTTTCAGTGATTCCGGATTGTTTGCAGCTCTGAGCAGCACGGTTTCGCCATTTTGGTTCTTCTCCATAATTTTTGCTGCCTTGGTTTGCTCTGGCAGATAGGTCAAAATGAGTTCCAGAAACTTCGGATCGATTGCCGATATGTGCAGTATGGTATTGCCAGATCTTTTTTTGTCCATCAAGAGTGTTGCCGTTGTTACCTTTGTCAGGTAAGGCCAAAGGAGATGCATCGATTTTGGATTATGAAACGCACAATCTAGTACGGTCTCCCCATCTCTGTTTTTTTCCATTATGGCCGCCGCCATAATATCTTCAGGCAGACTGGCCAGAACGAGTCTCAGGGAGTCAGGATTAGCTGCTACCCGGTGCAGCAAGGTTTCGCCTTTCCAGTTTTTCGCCATAACGACTGCTACTCTGGCTTTCTCTGGCAGGCAGATAAGAAGCTGGTTTAGTGATTCTGGATTTCCTAGAACCAAGTCAATAACCGTTTCGCCTTTTCGGTCATTCTCATTCACGGCTGCTGCTCTTTCGTCTTGCGGTATGTTAGTCAGAAGAAGTCTCAAAGACTCGGGGTTTTTTGCCGCGCGGTGCAGTGAGGTATAACCATTAATGTCCTTGGCCATAACAGCCGCTGCTTTTGTAGCTTTCGGTAGGTAGCGCAGAAGGAGTTTCAGAGACTTCGGATTGTTTGACGCCTCGTGCAACACAGTGCTACCAATCCTATTCGTCACCATGACGGCATTAGTTCTTTCGGATTCCCCCAGGCAGTCCAGTAGGAGCTTCAGGGATTTCGGGTTGTTTGCAGCATAGTGAAGTACGGTGAAACCATTAGTGTTCTTTGCCATCAATAGTTCTGTTCTTGTGTCTTCCGGCAGACAGGCAGTACAGTCCAAAAGGAGCTTCAGAGACACCGGGTTGCTTGCCGCAAGGTGTAGGATGGTACTCTGATCCTTAAGTTTGATCATCACGGCCGCTGCCTTTGCGGTTTCTGATAAAGAGGTAAGAAGGAGTCTAAGGGATTCCGGGTTTATTGCAGCCTCAATCAATACAGTATTTGCAAATCCATCCTCTTCCATCACGGCTCCCGCCCTTTTGTCATCAGGCAGGGCGCCAAGGAACCATAACACAAAAGACAGATGGCCATTATGCAGCGCTGTGCTGAGCGGAAGGTAACCATTAAACTGAACGAGGTAGTCCACATCCCTTGAAAGCAGGGCGGAGGCAAGGGGGATGTTGCCTTGCTCTGCGGCAAGGTAAAAAGGCGTCAATCCGTCATCATCGACAGCATCAGGATTGAAATTCGGATGCTTCACGACAGTCTGAATAACAGCTTCCGGTGTATCCATAGAAACGGCAAGAAGTTTTACTATATCAAGGCTGGTGGCGGGGGTAATATTCCCGGGCGAGACCATCGGAGATATTGTGTCTGGTGCCACGCCGTTAGCACTATTCGCGATATAGTCAAGGAGTTCATCCGGATAGGAGTCGTGCGCAAGAGTTTGTGCGCCTATGCCCTGCGCCTCATTGAATCGATTGCGCAGGAATTGCAGGAGGATGCGAAGATTCATTTGAAATGCATCTGACCAGGTGTCTTTAGAATAGCACAGTGCATGGAGCAGGATGCGGTTTATCTGATAAGGAGTAATTTCGAGCACACCGTCAGCATTCATCTGGCCGGTCCATTCGGTAAGCATTCTGTCACTGACGTGGATTGCATGCTTGGCATCTTGCTGCTGCGGGCAATCCTGAAGAAACAGCTCAAAAAGTTTGGTGAACAGATTCGCTCGCACCGTTATCTCGTTATCTCCGGCTGCGGCAAACCAGTTGGCAAAGTAATTGCTGATAAAATCGTGAAAGGTAGAGTTTCGCCACATGCCAAAACCGCGTTCAAATGCCCGCAGGTTGCGCTCAATCGCCCCGACGTCAGAGAGAAGCTCTTGAAGGCTAAGAGCTGGGTTTTCGAGGCATCTGGACATAAAAGCTTTGGAGTCCTCCCAGGCAAGATGGTCTTCTGCTGGCATGTCACCTATATCCAGCAGGCTTTTATGCGTCTGGTACTGATGAAGGGCGTCCAGAAGGCGGATGAGCAGATACACTCTTTTAAAATCGTCGTTTGCATCCGTCTCAGCCAACGTTTCGGGCAGGAAATTTGGCCCCCGGAGCCAGCTGAGTAGTTCACGGGCTAATTGCTCAAATCCCGTGGCTGAAGTAGTGTCCCTCCCTAACGCGGCATTCAATAATGCTGGATGGTTCAGCGCGGCAAGAAGCGGGGTGAAATTGCACGGTATGTTTTTAAGCCCTTCCATGGTGCAATAATTTTGAATCGTGTTCATCATGCCTTTGTCGGGCAGGGTCTCAATGTCATGAAAACGCGAAAGCACTAAAGCCTGTGCGCTTTCAGCCCCACCAGCGGCTACTATCGCCTCTTCGACCTGCTTCGGCATGCCCTCGAATATCCATGGCAAAAACAGCGGCTGGAACTGCTTGTTGAACACTTGACGCTCCTCTCCCGTTGGGTCTCGTCCTTCCGGCAGAGCTATCTTCATCTGTTCGCCGAGCACTTTATGAGCCATAAAATCAAACAGCCCTCGAAATAACAGGTCATCTGCATTAAGAGGCAGACGTTTGCCTTCGTAGCCATTGAGTGCCATAAGCCAGGAATGGCGAATCCCGGTGGGACAGATGGGGGGATAAGCAGTGGCAAGAGCGTTGTTGATGCGATCGAATTCCTGAAGGCGCAGACCACGTTCGTTTTTGGGCGAACTACCAGGCGGAACTGGCCAGACGTCTACATCGGTATCTATCAAAGCGGAAAGTACAATAGCATAGACTTCTGGCAGCGGCAGGTACCATTCCTCCGAAATTTCAGAATCACTCTTGGTACGCACTAAAGTGACCCGATCCAGTTCCGGATTCAGAGGGCGAGGGAGCAAGGTTGTAGCCAGCCAGGATTTAGTCGTGTCGGTGAGGAGCGATGTGGTTTCACGCTTTACATATCGCTCCCTGATGTGTTTCATACGCGCTTGCGCTGCAGCATTGCCTTCGGCGCTGAGGGACATACGTGATGTTGCGGATGAGGAGGACGACGAAGAGCTTGCGTTACGGTTAGGAAAAAGATATTTTGGCGCAAGACGAATGGCAAGCGAGGCCGCTGCATTCGATACAATCCTATCGTGCGTGCTTTGTTCTTTCTCTGCAGCAAGGGCAATCTGGCGCTCTCTAGGGTCTGACATAGGATATTTGCTTCCTTAACACATAATATAGGTTAATTTTAATTCAATTGGTTTGGTTTGTAAACAAATTGATATTGGTTAAGTCTGTGTTAGAAAGACAGATTTATTCTCTGTCCATTATTATAGTTTGAAATCGAAGTTTTGATTTATCTTAAAACCAGTCTGACTCCCTTCAATGACGTCCCGCGGCCAAGCGCTGAGATATCCTCACTTTTTAAAAAGCATATTAATTAAACCTAATTGGTATATTTTATAACGTATAAAAAATGAGGAGCGCTAAGGGGCAAGCCAGGGAAGGTTGACAAGGAGGAGGATAAGAGGCCTGGCATATAAGCGGCGATGAGGTGTCCTAATCTACTTGAGTAAAAACAGAATGTTTATTGCAGCCAATTCTCTATTGTTTCCATTGTTTGTTTATTGATTAAATAAAATTCTTCATACAGTTTTTGGGGAATTCCGGGTTTTTTATCTTTGAAATAATTTTCCAATGCTTCACAAGCGTATCGCATACGGATGGTTCCGAAATAAAGAGCGCTGCTTTTCATTTTATGTGCGATCTTTTGTACATGAGTAAAGTTGTGTTTTTTCCAGGCTTGATCCATTTCCTGAAGATCCTGTTCGGTTTGAGTCAGCAGCATTTTTAATAATTCAGGAAGGGTTTCTTTTGTTTCTATATGCTCAAGAGCGCTGTTTATATCCAATAGCGGATGTTGCTCAAAATTGAGTAGTTGATTGAACGATGAGTTATTTACTGTTCCGAAGGATGTGTCTTTATTATTTAATACATAATCAGTTAGCAAAGCAGTGAGCATATCCTGTCTGATGGGTTTGGTCAGCATTTTGTTAATACCCGCTTTTAATCCTTCTGGTTCGGCATCAGCTATAGAATGAGCTGTTAATCCAATGATAGGTACAGGATTTTGTCCGATTTTTTTTTCATATCTGCGGCATAATTTTGCTAAAGTTGTCCCGGAAAAATCAGGTAGTCCAATATCGGTTAATACCAGATCAAATGAATGAGCCTTAAACAGTGCCAGCGCTTTTTTGCCAGTAGTAGCTGACAGAAAATTACAATGGGCTTGTTTTAGTGCATTTTCAGCCATTTTTAGTGCGATGGCATTATCCTCTACCAATAATATTAACGGAATGTATTCATTTGAATTACATGTTTTATCTTTTTGTAGGTGTTCCTGTGTATCAGCACCCAAAGTGGCTGATACCGATTGATTCACGTCAACTGTCGTTTTGTCCCTTGTTGAGGGCGCCTGGGCAGGTAACATCACGGGTATGTTGAGAGTAAACGTTGAACCAACTCCTGGAGTTGAGTCCACTGTGATATGGCTGTGTAGAATATGGGTGTATTGTTTGACTATGTGTAATCCTACGCCATGACCGGCATAAATTCCTTCATAAGAAGGTGTGCCACGATAAAAGCGTTTGAATATTTTTTCTTTATCTTCATGTTTGATTCCTGAACCACTGTCTTTTATATAAAACGACAAAATTGTTTTTTCAGCAGAAGATTCTTTTAGTTTGACTCCGATTTCAATAAATCCTTTTTCCGTGAATTTTACTGCATTTCCTAGTAAATTCAGCAAAATTCGATGCAGTTTGGTTTTATCCGTTTCTATGAACACAGGGACATCGTGTTCAATAGTCATTTTTAAATCCAGATTTTTCAGTTTAATGGTTGGTAATTCCAAATCTGCAATATTCTGGATTAAATCGACTACGTTAAAAACAGATAGATTAACCTGATTTTCTTTCTCACTACCTGTAGCAATAATATCCAATACACTGTTGAGCATCGCCAGTAATTGTTCACCGCTGATATTGATCAGATGGGCGTGGTCTTTTTCTTCCTGCGAACTTACCGATTGCTCTAAAATGGTAGACATACCGATAATGCCACTTAATGGAGTACGAATGTCATGACTCATATTACGGATGAATTCATCCTTGGCCTGGTTCGCTGCCTCTGCTTTCTCTTTGGCCTGTTTTAGTGCAACCATTAATTTTTTTTGCTCAGTGATGTCAATTGAGGTTCCGACTATACCTATAATAGTTCCATCATCATCGCGTAAGGGCGCTTTGATGGCAGTAAAATATTTAGTTTCTCCAGTGGATATATCTTTAATGACTTCTTCCTGGGATAAAACCATTCCGGTTCTCATGACTTCTTCATTATGCCGCTTGATATAGGCAGCCATTTCTTTGGGGTACAGTTCAAAAAGGGTTTTACCCACATAGGCTTCTGCAAAGCGTGCCCCGGTCGCATTGAATACGGCTTCGTTACCACCCAACAGTACACTGTTCACATCTTCCCAATAAATAGGCGCAGGCAGAATGGGAGCAACGATTTCAAGTAGTTTAAGAATGCTTGCTTTTGACATGCTCCACCTCCCTTTTTATGTATTTGCGCACGTCTTCATTGGTTATCATGTCCCATGCAAAACCGAGCTGTTTTAGTATCGATTGTGTCCTATCCTGAAGTATTTTTATCTGTGTAGTATATCGATGTTGCTCATTTAACCACCGCCTGTGAAGCAAAAAGAGTTCAAGCGATTGGTTGTATTCTTTATTTTCCAATTGTTTCATTATAGTAGTTATAAACTGGTTAATTGTAACCATCTTAACATCAAGACTGTCGTCCTGAGTGAGAATATCTCCTAAATTATACGGTTGGGGATTAAAAACATGAAAGATAGTGTTACTTAATGCGCTGATATCAAAAAGTTTAACAATTGCCTGTGCAGTTAAATCCACTGGAGAGATTTCTTCCATGCTGATTTCAGGCGCTACCATTTTTAAGTTAATTAAACAGTTGATCCGTGTAAAAAAACCATTTTCTTCGATATTTTCCTGTCCTCGATGAGTACTGGCATTAAACGCTAAATTGCCAACACGGTAAATCGATCCAAGAATCCCATGCTTTCGGTATTTCATTACAATTTTTTCGCCTTCATATTTGGTTTTTACATAAATATTTGAACGATCCTCCATATTATCCCCGTCATCATCTTCTGTAAAAATATGATGATCACAGTTCGGAATATAGCCTTCATTTAAAACAGATGAGGTGGAAATATAATGAAAATGTTTCAATTTGGTTAATTTGGATAATTCCAGCAAATGACTTGTAGCCTGAACATTCGCCCGATAAAAAGTATCGTATTCCCCATAGTGTTTGGTAAGGGCTGCAGAATGAATGATACTGTCAATTTGTGTGATAAGCATTTGATAGGTTTCTTTGGAAATCCCTAAATCCTTTTGTTCCAGATCACCGGCGTAAACAAAAAGGCGCTTGTTCAGGAAGTGATTTAAATGGTGGTCAAAATAAAATTTATATTGTTTATTGATTCGCTCAAATGCGTGTTCATCCGTGTCTGCTCTTATCAATAAAAAGATACTGTAATTAGTAGATGTTAAAAGTGTATGAAGTAGATTACATCCTAAAAAGCCAGTTGCTCCAGTGAGCAATACATTGCTTATCGGGGCTTTTTCAAAATCAACATTCAGTTGCCGTATGGATGAGTAATAAGAGTCCAGTTTATTTTGAAATCTGGCTTCATTGTAGGAATACGAACTCTGCGCCTGGGAATGATAAGCTTCCTTAATAGCTTCCAGATTTTTTTTCAGATTATCCTTAATAAACGGTATGTCTCGTGCAATTTTTTTAGGGGTTTTTAAATGAAACACATCCGTCACATTAATATTAAAATTGGATTGTAAATTGGCTACGAGGCTGATGGCGATGATGGAGTTCCCGCCAATTTTAAAGAAATCATCTTCAATACCCACTTGACGTAAAGTGAGTACTTTAGCAAAGGCCTCACAAACCAGTGATTCTTTATCATTTGTTGGAGGTGAGTATTGATTCATTGCTGTTAACTCAGGTTCAGGTAATGCCTTTCTATCCAGTTTTCCATTAGGTGTCAGTGGTAAATGGGTTAAGTGTACCAAGGCGCTGGGTTGCATGTAATCGGGTAAATGTAATGCCAGATATTCCTGAATTTTACGTTCATCGATTTTTTTGTTTGCGACATAGTATCCAACTAAATATTTGTTATGTGTCTGGTTGTCTTCAGAATCCATCAGATGTTTAACCAGCACTACAGCCTGTTGAATATTAGGATAACTGCAAATCGCTGCTTCAATTTCGCCAAGCTCTATGCGATATCCTCTGATTTTTACCTGAAAATCATTACGCCCGATGTATTCTAAATTTCCATCAGGACACCATCGAACCAGGTCTCCTGTCTTATATAGACGACTGTTAATATCCTGAATTTGTTCTTTTTCTGATTGGAAAGGGTTAGAAATAAAACGTTCTTCAGTGAGTTCTCTCTGATTCAAATAGCCTTTGGCTACTCCCTGACCACCAATATAAAGCTCCCCAATAACTCCTATAGGTTGAGGTAGTTGTTCGGTATTTAATACATAAGTTGTCGTATTAACTATTGGTTTTCCAATCAAGTGAACTTCGCTGGCTTTAATCTGCAATCCGGTAGCATAGATGGATGCCTCAGTAGGCCCATAGTAATTATATAATTTTGTTTTATTTGACCAGTACATTGCGGTTTCTTTATCGCAAGGCTCTCCGGCATAGATGATTGCTTTCAGTGATGAGTATTTTATTCTCGGTAAATTTGCAAGCAGCACAGGTGGCAGGTAAATATAATTGATTTGATTTTCAATGATGTATTTGCTGGTTAATAAAATATCCTGCCGTAAGGTATTACTTAAAAGATGTAATTCATCGCCCTGAATAAGTGGGACAAAAAATTCGGAAACAGAGACATCAAAAGCGTAACTGGTAAAAGCAGTAATTTTTAATGGAATAGCTTCATTATCACGTGTGTAAACATCCGAGAGCGCTCGCAGGGTGTTAATGACATTCTTATGCTCGATCATGACTCCTTTGGGTTTTCCAGTAGTTCCACTCGTATAAATTACATACGCAAGGTTAGTGCTGGTATCTGCAGTAATGATGTTGGTACTGTCGAATTTCTCGAGTTCTTGTTGCGTTTTATAGTTATCAATGGCAATGATCTCCAAATGGTCAAAACGGGATTTTGACTCGAAGCCTGGATAAGCCAATTGAGGTTTAAT
This sequence comes from Legionella quateirensis, assembly GCF_001467955.1. GTDB lineage: Bacteria > Pseudomonadota > Gammaproteobacteria > Legionellales > Legionellaceae > Legionella > Legionella quateirensis. Next base: position 63,095 of record NZ_LNYR01000031.1, read on the forward strand.
TTTATCTCTATGATGTTCATTCAGGATAATTATGTTTGCTTGCGTGTCTTCAAGAATATACTCAATTCGTTCTTGCGGATAACTGAGATCAATAGGTACGTAAGCTCCTCCGGCTTTCAATATGGCAAGAATTGAGATCACAGTAAATTCATTTCTATCCAGTAATAATGCAATCAGGTCATCCGGTTTAATCTGGTGGCAGTTTATCAAGTAATGAGCCAGTTGATTGGCCTTTTGATTGAGCTGATCGTAAGTTAATTTAATGTCTTCAAATACCAGCGCGATGTCTTCAGGTGTTTTTTGTACTTGCATTTCAAAAAGGTCTACAAGGGTTTTATCCTGCGGGAATTGTTGAGCAGTTTGATTAAATTCATATAAAACCTGTCTTTTTTCTTCAGGGAATGTAAGGTCAATTTGTGATAATAATTGTTTCGGGTCATCTAATAATTTATTCAGGTAATTAAAATAACGAGGCAGTAGTGATGCGGCAACATATTCTGGAAGTATATCTGAGAGTATATCTGCACTAAAATACAGCGAGTCCTGATATTCTCTATACTTGATACACACTATTGAGTTCGCTATTTGTGCGTAGCCTTTGCTTGGTATCTGTCCTTCCTGCAGGATCAAATCCGCAGGTTTGGCGAGATTGGAGTTGGAAAAATTAGAGACAGCACCGAGTTTGAGTTGATTATTTAACTGGAGTGACGCGAGGTGTTTAAAAAAGGGCATTTTGTCGCGTAACATATAAGTTAATGACAAATAGGTCTCTTCTTCAGCGAAGCTTAACGGCAAGATGAGCGTATTGATAAAACAGCCAGGAATGGTTTTATCTTTTCGAATATTAGTGGGGTAATTCACCAGAATGTTTTTTTGATTATTCAGCTTTGCAAAAAACACGCTCCAGGCGAGCAGGAGCAAATTGAACATACTTACATGGTAGCGCTTACTTGCACTCACCAATTTTTGCATCACTCCGCCGGGCATTTGTTCTTTAAAATATAAGACGTTCTGACTTGGGTTGTATTCAGTGTTATCCATATTTTTAGCAATGCTATTTATTGATTGAATGTAGTTTTTTAGTTCTGAATAGTCACTTTCCGTGTGTAACGGTACTTCCTTTTCCAATCTGTTAATATATTCTTCAGGAGTGTCTTTTTTGATGGATTTGCCTGCAATTAATTGATTAAGATCGTTAACAAAGTGATCCAGAGTGTTGGCATCCAATAAGATGTGATGAATATTAAACAATGCAACATAACTCGAATTATCTGTGATAGTGATGATGTTTAATCGGATGGATGAGTTATTGCTGATATCATGCCGTTCTCTGATCAGTGTGTTCTCAACTGTATCAAGATCCGCCATGGATGTAGTTACATAATGTATTTCGGGAGGAAGATTCGCATGAATACGTCCAATAACTTTATGGTGATCCAGTTTGAATGTTTGTCTTAAATAAGACTTGGCTTTAACAAGTTCCTGCAGTTTTTCAATTAATACTGTGATTGAATGTTCATCGTGTAATTGATAAGAGAAGCACAGATTATATCTATTGATATGATTATCGACCTCAAGTTGATGTGCCATCAAGAAAGGTAATAAGCTGTTATGTGCATTATATTTTTTCATATTTTACCTGTTTTTACATAAAGCCTTGGCGAATGTGCTGTCCGATAATGAAATATCATGGTTCAAGGACCTTTAATTTTTATAGTGCCATTCGGGTGTGTTAACACGGGATCAAACCAGTTCCAACATCCCGTGATGTCGAAATCAGTATTCTTAACACACCCTGTTAAGTGCCTATTCGTCATAGCCATTATTCTTTTATTCATTCTTGTCAGGGCTTATGAAAACACCCAATCACTTTGTTAACAGGAATTCTATTTATTCAAATCGAGTTATCGGCTTGTACATGAAAATCTTAAAGAATTGCTTTTATAATGATTTGTGCGTGTTAATTTGGATCATAGGGCATCGTTAACCTTTTAATAAAAGAAATGATCTAAAATTGGCTTACTCAGTTATTAATAAACCATATTTTATCATAATTTGTTTCTGTGTATAAATTTTAATGTATTAATAATAGGGTATCAAATAGGACTTTATCCATTTGCGCCAGTTCTCCTTGCAAATGCACGCAAAGATGACCTTTTGCTTTTGATTGCAAAAAATGGCTAAGGTCCGGTCACAGTACACCAAGAAATTTTTGTACTACTTGATGAAGATAATGAAGAACAGTACACAGACATCCTTTTACAGAGACAATTGTCATTCAGAACCAAAATTGACTACAATAGACCCTTTTGCCTGGATAATTCTATTTTATGCTAAATGAAGCAATATCAAAAATGCCCGAGGCTTTTGAATCGAAGATACTGCTCCGGGGATTAGAGTACTTTCAACATGGCCAAGTACTCAATATTCGCTTGAGTGATGGATTATTGAAAGGACGAGTTAAAGGCAGCAGCAGTCAGATTTACGATATTCACATGGATTTGAAAACATGGCCGGGTAAACCTTCCCGTTGTTCCTGCTCCTATCATAGTAATTGTAAACATGCAGCCGCGTGCCTCTTCGCCTTGCGAGATAGGGAAAAACTGAATCTTCAGTCGCAATCTTCCACTAAATTGGATAAAAAACTGGATGTCTGGCTGAAGAACCTACGCGCTCAGGAAGCGACTGAAGTTAAAAAGTATGAAGCTACTCATCATTTAAATTATTTAATTACCGTAAAACTTTCGGGTTATGAACATAAAGTTTCCATTAAACTGGCTTTAGCTAAAATTTTAAAACGCGGTGGATATGGTAAAAAAAGTGTTTTTAATAGTTTGCCAGAATCCAAAAAACAACACTTTATAGATAATGATGATGACATAGTCGCGCAATTATTATTCAAATGTGGTGTATCCGGTTGGTTTGATAATTTAACGATTCGTAATACGGAATTATTGGAAAAAATTATTGCTACAGGACGTGCATTTTTTATTGAAAATGAAGACATCCCTATCCAATTAGGAGAAACCTTGACTGGAACTTGTGAGTGGGTTCTGGCCTCAAATGGAAATCAAAGTTTAAAATTAATGCACGATGGAATCAGTCTTGAGCCTTTACTGTTAGACGAAAGCTGGTATTTTGACAGTTCTGAGCCTGTGATGGGTCGACTGCTTACACCCTATCCTGTAAGGCAATTACGTCATTTATTGGAAGCACCTCCGATACCTATAGATCAAGCTGAATTGTTAGCTCAAAAAATGGATAAAACTTGTCCAGAGTTTCCCACACCACACATATTTAAAAACCGTGAAGTTAAAGAAATTAAACCAATACCTATTTTAACTCTGGATACAATTAATGAGTTTGATAGTGAGTCTTCCTGGTTTTACGATCGAGATGAAGACATCAATGCGGTATTTATCGCAAAGGTTTCCTTTGACTACAATGGCTTGATTATCCCTTATGCTGAACCCTGTCTCAATGTGATGCGTCAGCACGAAGATGTATTGGTCGAATATAAACGGGACAAAGATTTTGAACAATTAAAATTGGAAGAGTTACAACAATCAATTGAATTAAGACCCACTCATAAATGGGAAGAATATAATTGGAATTTAAGTGAGCATGAGTGCTTCGTGTTTAAAAATGCGACTGTGCCAGCAGATCTTGAACCTTTATATGCCAGATCCTTGCCTTATTTAAAAAGCCAGGGCTGGCAGGTGGAATTTAAAAGTTCATTATATCAGGAAGTAGTGAGCGCCGAGGATGTGGAGTGGTTTTCAGATATTCAGGAAAGCACTACCGATTTCTTTTCTTACCAACTGGGTATTTTAGTAGAAGGCAGACCCGTCAGTATCGTACCTTTGGTTGCAGAGTTAATTCAACGATATAGTGGAAATGATCTGGATGGTTTGCCTGATGAACAACGCGTTAATCTTCCTCTGGAAGATGGACGGGTTTTGCAGTTACAAATGGGACGAATTAAACCGTTGATTCGCCTGTTGTTCCAATTTGGATTGCGTCAAATAGATGAAAATCATCAATTACAAATAAATAAATATCAATTCATATTGATGCAGGAAGCTGAACTGGCACTAGCTGCGACGAAATCACGTTGGCAGGGCGCTGAGTCATTACGAAAGGAATTGAGTCAGTTAATTACCTTGAACGATTTACCAGAAATTCCAACACCCTCAGGACTGCATGCCAGTTTAAGAGATTATCAGCAGTATGGACTGAATTGGTTGCAGTTTTTACGGGTAAGTAAATTTAATGGGGTTTTGGCGGATGATATGGGTTTAGGTAAGACGGTACAGACTCTTGCTCATTTGCTTCATGAAAAGGAACAAGGACGATTGACCCAGGCTACCTTGATTGTTGCCCCTACCAGTCTGGTAGGAAACTGGCTGGCGGAAGCGAAACGATTTACTCCGGATTTATCTGTTGTCGCCTATCACGGCAGTGACAGGCACCTGGATAATTTTGATGATTACGATTTAGTGATATCTACTTATGGTTTAATTCATCGGGATAAAGAGAAATTTATTAATTATAATTTCTATTATTTAATTCTTGATGAAGCACAATTTATTAAAAATGCGCGCACTAAAACAACTCAGATTATTCAACAATTAAAAGCAAAGCATCGTTTGTGTCTTACAGGAACACCTTTAGAAAATCATTTAGGCGAGCTTTGGTCTTTATTTCACTTTTTAATGCCAGGTTTGCTGGGTGATGCGAAACAATTCAGACTTTGGTTTAGATCTCCTATAGAAAAATACGCTGATTTAGCGCGAAGGGAATTATTAGCCAGAAGGGTTAAGCCATTCATGTTAAGGCGAACGAAAAATCAAGTAGCCAGTGAATTGCCGCCTAAAACCGAGATGACGCGTACTATAGAAATCGTAGGCCCTCAACGAGATCTTTATGAAGCAATTCGTATGAGTATGGAGAAAAAAGTCAGAGACGCAATTGCCAAACAGGGATTAGGGAAAAGCCATATTCTGTTATTGGATGCATTATTGAAATTGCGTCAAGTCTGTTGCGATCCCAGATTATTAACCCTGCCAGAAGCGGCTATTGCTCATGGTACTTCCAGTAAATTAGAGACTTTGATGGAGCTACTGGATAATCTGGTTGAAGAAGGGAGACGAGTATTGGTTTTTTCTCAGTTCACCTCAATGTTAAAACTAATAGAAGAGTCATTAAACGAAAGAAAATACGATTATTTGAAATTAACAGGGCAAACTCAAAACAGACAGGCTTTGGTTGAGCAATTTCAAAAAGGTACGATTCCCATATTTTTAATCAGTTTAAAAGCTGGTGGAACTGGGCTCAATTTGACAAGGGCTGATACCGTGATTCATTACGATCCTTGGTGGAACCCTGCAGTTGAAGATCAGGCAACGGATAGAACTCATAGGATAGGACAGGAAAATCCGGTTTTTGTTTATAAATTAATAACCTCAGGAACTGTAGAAGAAGCGATTTTGGGGATGCAGGAAAGAAAACGATTGTTGGTAGATGGTATCTTGTCCTCAGATGCGTCCAAGACCATGACTTTGACGGAAGCAGACCTGGATCAATTTTTCATGCCCCTCACTTGAATGGGCCTATTTGGCGGATCTTGCACGATCTCGCCCGCAAAAAAATGCTCACATACTTGTGTATGCTGCGCTTTTTTTGCAGACGAGATCGTTCAACCTGCACTCAAATCTGCCCATTCAATACAATTTGATGAGTTTTGGAATAGAAGTTCAATCATGAGGCTCGTATTGCGGCTTCGCCTAATACTGGCTAAGAACTGACAATCCTGAAGTTGTTTTTTTAAAATAGGAAACGGGCACTTCTAACTGCTTAATAAATATCTGATTTAAAAAAAATTGGCAAAGTTGATGATCATGGCTTATGCTTTTATTGGTTGCTAATTATGGAGAATGGTTATGAACGTATGGAAGTCATTATGTGGTTTTTTGATTGCAGTGTGTTATTTACCTATAGCTATCGCTGCAGGAACACCTGCTGGAACCTGGACGACTATTGATGATAAAACAGGCGCCAAAAGAGCTGTAGTTAATTTGTCTATCTCCAACGGAACTTTAAGCGGTTATATCGTTAAAGTGTATCCACAACCAGGTGATACTGGTATTTGCTCAAAATGTCCTGGAGCCTTCAAAGGTAAGAAGATTCAAGGCATTGGTTTTGTATGGGGTCTAAAAGACGAAGGTAATGGAGTTTGGGGTGGCGGTTCAATACTGGATCCCAAAACTGGAAAAATTTATAAAGCCAAGATGACCCTTCAAGGTAACAAACTTTATGTAAGAGGTTATATTGGTGTTTCTGTTCTGGGTCGTACTCAAACCTGGGTTAGATAATCTGATTTATAAAAAATAGTATAAAAAGGCACACTAAAGTGTGCCTTTTTTGTTAAAAGCACATTACAATGGTATCAATAAAAAAGTATCTGTAACTTAACTATCGTGCCCCGACTATGCTAGAGCTTCAAACTTCTAAAAAATCAGTTGATCCATTGAAACGTCCACCTCACTCTGCAGAAGCAGAGCAATCCATCATTGGTGGTTTAATGCTTGATAATCAGGTTTGGGATAAAATAAGTACCAAACTATGTGAAGCAGATTTTTATCGCACTGAACATCGAATTTTATTCAGATCTATTGCTGCTTTAGCGAAAAAAGATCAACCTTTTGACGTAGTGACACTTCTTGATGCTCTGAAGTCTCATAATGAGTTGGATGACGCTGGTGGTGAAGCTTATTTATTTGAATTGGCAAATAATACCCCAAGTGTGGCTAACGTATCGGCCTATGCAGACATAGTCAGGGAAAAATCAGTTCAAAGACAGTTAATCGCAGTCGCCACAGAGATTGCTGATTCAGCTTATAATCCAGTAGGAAGGCAAGTACCTGAATTATTGGACCTGGCTGAATCCAAAGTATTTGCTATTGGAGAACAAACTGGCGGTGATGGCGGCCCTGAAAATATCAAGTCGATTTTAGTACGTGCTGTTGAAAAGATTGATGCTCTCTATCATAGTGGCGATGCGATTACCGGACTTGCAACAGGATTATCCGATTTAGATGAAATGACATCAGGTTTACAACCATCAGACCTGGTGATCGTTGCGGGTCGTCCATCAATGGGTAAAACAACTTTAGTTATGAACATGGCAGAACATGCGGCCATCAAGGCGGGTAAACCGGTATTGGTTTTCTCTATGGAAATGCCTTCAGATTCTCTTGCAATGAGGATGATGTCTTCTCTGGGTCGTATCGATCAACACCGTATCAGAACAGGTAAACTGGATGATGATGATTGGCCTCGTGTTACTTCAGCAGTACATATGTTATCCGAAGCTCCATTATTTATAGATGATACGCCAGCATTAAGTCCAGGAGAAATGAGAGCGCGTGCCAGACGCTTGGCAAAAGAGCATGGCTCACTGGGTTTGATTGTGGTGGATTATCTTCAATTAATGAAAGCTCCAGGGTTTGGTGCTGACAACAGAACTGCGGAAATATCTGAAATTTCACGAAGTCTAAAATCTTTGGCAAAGGAATTACAGGTACCTGTCATTGCGTTGTCACAGTTGAATCGAAGTTTGGAGCAACGGGCTGATAAACGCCCAGTAATGTCCGACTTAAGGGAATCAGGCGCTATTGAGCAGGATGCCGATTTAATCTGCTTTATATATCGGGACGAAGTCTATAATGAGGATAGCCCTGATAAAGGAACTGCTGAAATTATCATAGCCAAGCAAAGGAATGGACCGATCGGTAAGGTTCGAGTGGCATTCCTTGGTAAATTCACGCGTTTTGAAGATTTGGCTTTTAATGGGTATCAAGGGGTAGATTAAGGTGTCGAGACCTACCAGACTGGTAATAGAACCAAGCGCACTATTACATAATTTAGTACAAATAAGACGTTACGCTCCGGGTAAAAAAATAATTGCTATGGTTAAAGCCAATGCCTATGGCTGCGGTGTTAAGGCAGTGGTTCCTGTACTGGAAGGGCAAGTGGATGGTTTCGGAGTCGCCTGCCTTGAGGAAGCCTTAGCCATTAGATCAATGGGGAGTCAGACTCAATGCATCCTTTTTCAGGGAGTATTCAGTCCCGATGAATTATTGATAGTTGCTCAGAATCAATTCGGTTGCGTACTGCATCATCCTCATCAATTAGAATGGCTTATTAATACACCGTTGCCTAACCCCATTAAATTATGGGTTAAGGTAAATACAGGTATGCACCGGTTAGGATTTAAAGTCCAGGAGCTTCAGGACATAATGAGTGCATTGCAATCCTGTTCCTGGATTGATAAAAATATTGGGTTAATGACTCATTTGGCTTGTGCGGATGAATCCCACAGACAAGAGAATCTTCACCAGATTTCTAAGTTTGAACATATTAACGTTCCTGGATTCAGTCAACGCAGCATCGCTAATTCAGCAGCAATTATTTCATTTCCAGAAACGCATGGGGATGTTGTGAGGCCAGGTATCATGCTTTATGGTGTGTCACCATTTACTCACCAGATGGCTCCAGATTTGGGATTAATTCCAGTAATGCGCTTTATGTCTGCAATTAGCGCCATTCATTACCATCCGCCTCATGCTCAAGTAGGATACAGTGGCACGTGGAAAAGTGATAAACCTTCAGTGATTGGTATCGTTGCAGCAGGATATGGTGATGGATATCCCAGGCATATACATCCCGGTACTCCGGTCTGGGTTTGTGGAAGAGAGGCTGTTATTGTAGGCAGAGTATCCATGGATATGATGACAGTAGATTTAACTGATCATCCTGAAGTTAAAATAGGCGATCCTGTTGAACTTTGGGGAAATCATATTTTGGTTGAACGAATTGCGAAATCTGCGGGTACTATAGGCTATGAACTGCTATGTCAGATCTCCGAACGGGTGCGTCACGATTAGTGATGACTAAGGAATAGGTTATCGATAATTCCTCCAGATTAAACAGTAATTTGGGGCAAAATCCCGAACTATGGATAATATCTGGCCGTGATGGTAGAATGGCAACCGATTTGTAACTCATTAATCAGGTGAACTGTAATGAAAAAATTAACTGTTGCATCGTTATCTTTGTCGTTTTTGTTAGTTGGTTGTGCGCCAATAAATAATGAAGGCGTAGGTACTATTTCAGGTGGTGTTGTAGGTGGATTACTTGGCAGTCAATTTGGTAGTGGTTCAGGAAAAGTAATGGCCGCAGCTGGAGGCGCCCTTTTAGGTGCTTATCTGGGTGGTCAAATTGGTAAGACCATGGACAGACAGGATCGCATGGAAATGCAACGTGCTTTAGAAACTGCTCCAACTGGCAGGGCTGTAGTCTGGTCCAACCCTGATAATGGAAATCGTTATACGGTACAACCAACGAGAACATATTATCGTTCACAACAACCTTGTCGTGAATACATAACCAAAGCCTTGATTGGCGGTAAAACGCAGCAAATCTATGGTAAAGCATGTCGTCAGGCTGACGGTTCATGGCGTGTTGTGAATTAATCTGTAGATACTTCTCAGAAAATAATAAAATCAGTTTTATTCTTTTAATATAGGGGGCTTGATTATAGCCCCCACATCACGCCATTCAGTTAAGGATTTCACCTCGATCCGTTCGGGCTGAGAACTGAGAACCCCTCTTATAAGTCATAAAACCGAACATGTTTTTTTTAAATCTCTATGATCATATAAGGCCCCATCTTTGCGAGTAACTCGAAGCAATTCACAACGTAGACTTATTGGAGATGTGTTCTGGATTACTTCATTTTGTTCGCAATGGCGAAAATTTATACCGAATTGGAGCTAATTTTCCTCGCCAGAATTAAGAGAGGAGTACTAAGTCCTCAGCCCGAATGGATAATTTTGAATAAAAACCCTTAACTTAATGGGATCTTCTCCCACTCTCTTCCAGCCACCAGGCGTTAACCCATAATTCAATTTTCTTGTGCGCTCAAGCGTGTAGATAGAAGCAAACTGAACATGGAGGTATTTCGTGAGTTCGGTCCGAAATAAGTAGCTAGAATTTCAAAACAGCATCAACGTTTGTGCTATATTTATACAGTAAGTTAACAATAATAGTAATTTGTACTCATGGAGAGTGAAATGGCTCACTTAATTTACAGTGTATTACCAATGCCACCGCGAAAAATTGTGTACATTCATCCCAATGAAAGTGTAAAAAAGTGTATTGAATTAATGGTGGATCTGGATATAGGTGCAGTTGTAGTTGTTGACGCAGAGAATAAACTGATTGGTATCGTAAGTGAACGAGATATTGTTCGCTCCTGTTTGAATAAATGTGTGGATCTCAATAAAGGCAAGGTATCTGATGTAGTATTTACCAACGTAAGTATACTGAGTCCACATGATACAGTTGAAAAAGCCATGCAAGTAATAACCCAGACGAAAAGAAGACATCTTTTGATTCGTGAAAATGATGAGTTTCTGGCGATATTATCAATTGGTGATTTACTTTTTCATTCGCTGGATGATAAAGCAAGGGTAATAGAGCATTTGGAAAATTACATTCATACTTAATCAGTACTTACGAAAAACACCCAATCTCTTCGTTAAAGGGACTTTTTAAGTAATGCGGGAGGCGTCATCTCGAACGAAGTGAGAGATCTCCTGAAATCGGTCTGATGCCTGCTTGTGGAGATCTTTCTCTACGTTCAGGATGACGAAATTTCTGCGGTATTTGAGACGTTACGCCAATTCCCACTGCCTCGATTCTGGGGTTTTTCGCTAGTCTTGTGTTAAAACACCCAAATCTCTTCATTTCTCAAAATGTTCATCGGGTGCTATAGTAATCTTTTGACTTATACATCCGAGCTATGACAACAACGTTCAGAATTCTATTAGTGTTATTTGTAGTATGGTCCAATCTTTGGGCGGCTGATAATCCTTCCGTCTGGTATACCCAGAAAGAGGATAAACAGGTTATTCTTAATGTTGAATTGTATCTGTCTACTACCTGTAAGTATTGTCATAAAGCAGATGCTTTTTTTAGTGAACTGCAAGCCAGCACTCCATGGTTGCATGTACAGCGCTATACGATTAATGAAGATAAAAAGGCACTGATTCAGTTTAACCAATTATTAATGGAACAGAATATGTACGACTTCAGCGTACCTTCTGTATTTTTTTGTAATTCGCGCTGGATTGGCTTTGCATCGAATGAGACCACGGGTAAGGATCTGCTTCGAGGTTTGACTTACTGTAAAAATGAAATTGAGAAAAATGGAACATTATCACCCGTTACCGTTAATGTATTAAAACGTTGGGCACATGCTAATTTGTTTGGTTCGTCCATGATAGAGCATCCATCTGCAACAAAATATATTGGAACAATCGCATTAATGGATGCATTTAATCCCTGTGCCTTCTTTTGTCTTGCTGGATTTTTTGCCCTTCTTTTTATTCTCGAAAAGAGAAAAAAACAGTTTCTGGCTGGATTGTTATTTATTATTACGGTAGGGGGAGTACATTATTTCCAACAGGCTTATGCCAGTACTTTCTTTAGTATGTTACCTTTCTTACGTTTACCTGCAGCATTTACTGGTTTATTTTCTTTTTATCTTGCAGGCCAATATTACAGGAAACGTACATCAACACATCTAATATTTTTATTAACCTTTTTGCTGGCATTTATGATTCAGTCCTATCAACAAACCTGCATCATGAACTGGTCTTATATTTTTGGGCAATGGTTATATAATCAACAGTTAAACAATGCTCAATTGATCCTGTATCAATTAGCATACCAGGGCATCTATTTATTATTCTTATTAATTATTCTTGTTTTATATGTCATGCTCATTCGTATTGAATTTTTTGCCAAATTGAGGCAAAGATTAAATACGATAGGTTTATTATATATAATGGCAATAGGGCTATTTTTAATAATTTATCCTTTGGCCCTGGCTAATTTGGCATTATCCTTATTTACCTTAATCACTTTATTTGTTTGTGGTTGGTTCTTAAGTAGATACCGTAACCCGGTAAAAGATTAAATATCTGAATTAATAAAAAATAATTTCAGAATTTTGATCTTTTCAGGATTTATAGAATAAACTTAATAATAGATAACGGAATGGTACAGTGCGTTGAATAGGGAGAAGTTCCTGTCATGGACGATTTGAAATACAAACATTTATTTCCAATTGCAGTAGAAGTTCAGCAAGGGCAGGAATATTATTGGTGCAGTTGCGGTGAAAGTACAAAGCAACCTTTTTGCGATAAAGATGATTGTGGGCAAAAGTCGATTTATTATCTGGCCGATTTAACAGAAGAACTTCATTTTTGTAATTGCAAACAAACCAAAAATCCCCCGTTGTGTGATGGATCACATGCAAAATTATTACTGGAACTAGTAAAAAAAAGGCAGACCACATGAATTAAGAAAAGGATTTCTTAAATGATCGATCAAGAGCTAAAGAAGAAAATAGTCAATACAATTGGCCGTTATGAAACAAAATGCGACAAAATGCAAGTGCAGATCAATGCATTAAAAAATGTAATCAATCAATTGATCATAACCCCCTTAGGTATTAATTATGAAATGGATGATCAACTCTCTAAATTTCGAGATCAATTGGATGCAGAGTTTGATCCGGCTGTTTTAGAAAAAAAGGTAAAAGAACTGGTTGAAATATTTACCAAAATGCAAAATAAAAAATCAGAAAATTCTCGTGTGATTTCGAGTTTAATTAAGCAAGGTGTTGATTCGGTAAGTCGTCTGGCCAATAAATCCCAGGATAAAAGAGCGGTTTCCAAATTACAAAAAATGCTGGATTCAGAGATAGAAAATCAGGCTATTCTGGTTCATTTTAACGAGGTACTCACCCAATGCGTGTCTTCAGTTATTAAAGAGCTTGATGATTTGTCACAAGTTTCTACCGTAAATGAAAAAATAAAAAATAAGGAAGGAGAAATTAGTTTAAAAATCAACGAAAGTTTACATCAGTTAATTGATCATTTATCGATACCGCAAGATTTAGATGCAAAAAGAGAAGAGATAAAATTACTCTTGGAGCATCAATTAACAAATGATGATTTAAATAGATTTATTGACGGATTAACTGAATTGGTTGTAGATGCTTTTAATGTAGAGCAAAACAGGTTTAAAGGGTTTCTTCAACAGTTAACAAGTCAGCTGCATGATTTTGATATTTATTTAAAGACATCTTCTACAAATCAGAAAAATGCTGCTCTAGAAAGTCGTAAATTAGAACATGGAATTCAAGACAATATTGACCAGATCAAAAATCATTTGGATAATTCTAAAACAATTGAAGAGTTGTCAGCAAAAGTCAGTCAAAATTTAGAACTTATTGGTGAACGAATCAGATCATTTCGAGAGAGCGAGCAATTGCGTGAAAAAGAGTTGGAACAACAGATTGTAACTTTACAATCAAAATTAGCCGTCTCTGAGCAAAATGCGGAAGAAATCAAGAATCTTCTTTCTTTTCAAAAATACAGAATAAATCACGACAGCTTAACGGGTTTACCTAATCGTGAAGCTTATGAAGAACACGTTTTGGATGCTTTTCAACGATGGAAACTGAATTCCAAATCATTATCATTAGCTATTGGTGATATCGATCATTTTAAACACATCAATGATAATTTTGGGCATTTGGCTGGAGATAAAGTTCTTAAAAAGATAGCAATGATTTTAAGATCATCAGTTCGAAAGCTTGATTTTATATCGCGAATTGGTGGCGAAGAATTTGTATTTATTTTTGAAGATACTCCTGGAAATCAGGCTTATTCTATTTTGGAGAAATTACGCAATCTAGTGGAACACTGTCAGTTTTATTATCGGGATAAAAAAGTTGATGTGACCGTTTCTTTTGGTTTAACCACTGTTATTGAAGGCGATGATCTTGAAAGTTTATTTATGCGAGCTGATAAGGCAATGTATAAAGCTAAAAACAGCGGAAGAAATCGAATTGAGATACTATAAAATACTATAATCAAAACCCTAATGAGTTAAAGTCCACTTGATAAAGCGATTAGCTGGATACAAATTTGACTTGATCTTGTACCCATGATTTGGGATTATCTAAACTCTTGGTTTTTAGGGCAGTACTATGAGTAAACTCATTGATATTCCAGTTGTAGTTGAAAGCGGGCAAAAATATAAAACCTCAAATGGGGTAACCGCAATTAAAGATGGGGTGAAGTCAACAGGTCTTACTCATGAGCGCTTACCAAAACCCAAATGGTTACGCATTGTAAATCACACCACTCCTGCTTATAACCAAGTAAAGGAACAGGTTCAGAAGCACCGTCTGGCGACAGTATGCGAAGAAGCGAAATGCCCTAATATTGCTGAATGCTGGTCGCATGGAACCGCGACTATTATGTTAATGGGGGCTGTGTGTACTCGTGCTTGTCGATTTTGTGCTGTAGATACCGGGAATCCACATGGTTGGCTTGACATGGAGGAACCTGATAATACCGCAAATACTGTTGCATTAATGAATCTGGATTATGTCGTGCTGACTTCGGTAAACAGAGATGATTTACCAGACGGCGGAGCCAGTCATTATGCGAAAACGATTAAAGCGATTAAAGAACGATCTCCACGAACCAAAGTTGAGGCTCTGACTCCTGATTTTCAGGGTATAGAACATGACGTAGCGGTTTTGTTGGATAGCGGTGTTGATGTTTTTGCGCAAAATGTTGAGACCGTAGAGCGTTTGACACATCCAGTTCGGGATAACAGAGCGGGATATCATCAAACTTTAAACGTATTGGCTTTTGCAAAACGATACAGACCTGATGTTTTAACCAAAACCAGTCTGATGTTGGGATTGGGTGAAACGAATGAAGAAATCATTAAAACTATGGATGATTTGCGCGCACATCAAGTGGATATTTTAACTTTGGGGCAGTACCTTCAGCCTACAAAAAATCATTTGCCTATAGAGCGTTATGTGACCCCGGAAACTTTTGCCGAATTAAGACAGATAGGCTTACAAAAGGGCTTTTTTGAAGTAGCATCGGGTCCTTTGGTGCGATCCAGTTATAGAGCCGATCGAGTGTTCAAACGAGATAATTTAGGCTTGGAAGAACCTAAGTAATCCCATAATTAGAATTTATTATTCTAATTGAATGCCTCATATTCCAGTTCAATTTATTTAACAAGTGGTTTATAATAAGTCCAATGTGATTTTATTAGAGACAGTTAATTGAATGACTTTTAAAGAATGGTGTTATGCGGTACTGGGTATTGTTGAATTTACAGAAGGCAAAATCCTCAATTGCATCTTTATCCCCGCATTAACCGATAGCTCCGTAATGATGACCTCAGAGGTAGAGCAGGTAGGTGGATATTGCATCAACGTACCCAATCATAGCGGAATTATTATACCTTTTGATAATTATCAATTTCTATTGAATTACCTTCAGGGTATTTTTTGGGAAACCAGAGTATTTCAAAACTCTTTTAACGAATGGCTAAATCACTATTTTTTACTTTTGGGAGTCGACTTAACTCATTGGAGAGAATATAAGGATTTTTCATCGATTCATCTGACTTTTAATACGCCTCAGTCACAATTTAATTTTATCTCCCAGTTTAAATTTCTAGATCCTGTACTGAGCTATAATCCTATATTACAAACTCAATCCCTCCAGGTATCTGCCACAGCGATCTGGCATTTATTAAGGGTATATTATAAGTCTCCCAGGGCTGAGATAAGAAATATACAAGATGCTTCTGTAATGCAGAATCAGTTAGATCGTTTGCAACAATTAAAGCAGTTGATCGAAGACCATAATTTACAGACTCGATTGGATTATTCGATGATGCTAGCCAGGGATTTTTCCAATCATATTAAAAATGGAGTTAGTCTTGAAACTACGCATGCAGCGAGTGCTTATTCTCTTTCATTAAAGATCTATGCAGAAGTGAATCGAGATAATTTAGCTTTATTTCAGTATGAGGTATTAAATTATGCAGCATCTCTTTTGGCTGCTTACACACCAGAAGGGAAATTACAACAAAGTTTGAAAACTGATACAAAATTTGTCAAATATCTGGATCAGCAGTTGATGAATTTCATCTCGAATCATTTTTTGATGGAATTTCCTGTACTCAGAACGTTACCTGTGCAAGTACAAATCTTCATTTCATCATTAATAGAGCACAATTTAAATGCAATGCTATATGGTTGTCCCTTTTTCTCTGTAGGTTCTGATTCATGTATCTCTATGCCTCGATTTTTCCCTGGCAGGGAAATGCAATCGGATACTGATGAGCTTATCTTTCAGGGGGGAGGAATGAGAGGGCATTCAGCTGTTTTTAGAATAATCAAGGTCGGTTATTTGGCTGATGGTGTTAGAGCTGGATATAATGAAAAGTCATTCTTTTATGAATATTTTAAAATTGAGGATAATTTGGGAGATGGCCCTTACGAAGTCAACCCATTTGAGAAAACGTGTACTGGAACCTATGTAACTCAATTAGAGCCATTTACCCTAGAGAATGGTGTATATAGCAAATTAAATCTAGATCCACGCACACAACCTGCAGAATATCAAAAAGCGATGGAGTTTACTCTGAAAGAATTAATAAGGGTGGAGCGTCAATTAAAACTGTATAGAAAGCCATCTTTTACTTATACCGATACATTATCTTCCTCTCCGGGAAGCGATGAAGCAAATGAATGGATTCGTCTTAACGGTATTAGACAGCTGCTTAGCGGGCTGCCTTATCAGTTTCCTCTTGCATATTATAGCCAGGATCCCTTAAATCCATCGATATGTTATCGACGTACGGTCTGTAATCGAAGACACTTTTATCAGGAAGGAGGTAGTTGTACTATATTTTCGCTCAAAAGCCTGGTAAACAGTGTGATTGGTAGTGAATTGATGGCTTTACATAATAATTTTATGCAGTTAAGTAATTCAAAACAATATAACAATTGGATTGATCGTAAAATTGAACTATTACAATTTTATCTTTCTCCATTCAGTCAGTCCCAAAGAGCAGGCAATATTGCTCCAACGAGATTAACATCAGGTGAAGATAACCCGGTTGTATCTGAGTTGAAAGTTCAAGACAGACTTTCTTTTTTTAATGAAAATAAGCTTGGAACAGCCATCCCAATTCATAAAGAGGTAAACGATGCAGGAGCAGCTCCTAGAGTGTTTTGACAGTTCCGACTTCGACGTCACATGACTGGTTCGGTTTTTATAAATACAAAGCAATTCAATCTTCAGCATCTCTTTAAAAAACCAGTCCAGCTCTACTCTCCGAATACCCGTGGTTTTGACCGCGGGCTCCATTGTTTTAACGTTGCTGTCCTGGATGCCGCGGAAATTCGGAGTATAGAGCTGGATCATATCTCTCAGGAGCAAGTCCTGAGATTTTGGGAATCCTTTGGTGAATTTTCAACACATCTTAATAGAATATGAAGTTAAAACCTTAATTTTATCTTCTATATAAGACAAAATAAAACGGTCATGCTAACTCGATTCCTTTTTTTCTCATATTCTTTTGTAAAAAATAGGCCATAAAAAGCATTATTATTCCAATACTTAAAGCACAAATGCCCATGATTAAATAATAGTTTTTATAATACGGCAAACTCTCCACCGCGTTTTGAACGTGTTCCGGTATAGCAACCCAGCCTGCAACCCTTCCTGAAATTGCGTTGGACATGGAGCTGGCCAAGTACCAGACTCCCATCGCAAATGCTATAGCGCGCCCATCACAATACAATCCAATCATACTTAAACCTATGGCACTGACCCATAATTCAGCGATTGAAATTAAAACATACGTTAACGCAATATAATTGCCGTTGACTATGCCATCAGTTGCTCTGGTGGCAGCAAAAGCCATGGCCAGTAGTGCCAAACCTGAGAGCATGGTTCCTGCTGCAAATTGATAGGGGATAGTGAAACGAGAAAACAACCGGTAAAAGCGCGGAAGCTGGCTGCCTATAATTAATATTAATAAAGGATTGAGCATTTGATATTGTGCTGCTGAGATGCTTAAACCTAATAAATTGTGATCGGAATTATTATTGGCGAATAAAACCAGAGTACTGTTCATTTGGTTGTAAATGATAAAAAACACAACCGCCTCTATTATCAGTAGTACCGCTATCATTTGTTTACTGCGCGTTTCTCCTGTAAGCAGAGCCGTTTTGACTATAAACCAGAGTATTCCTACACCACACCCTAAGGCAATTATTGTGCTGGCCAGATAAACATGGGTATAGGCATATAAAGTAAGTGAATAAATGACGGCAATATAACCTGTTAAACGAAAGATGCCTTGTTTAGAAAGCCGAGATTTATCTTTGCCCCAGATGACCGATTCATAAATGGTATACCGTTTGGCAAAATTTAATGCAGCGATGGATTTACCTACAAACGTCAGGGTCAGAACAGACAATGGTCCATACCTGCTGTCTAGTAATGCAGGCGCGATCAAAGTCGCCAGAAGTGCGCCTACATTAATGGCCATGTAATAATAAGTCATTGCAGATTTTGCTTTTATCGCATCATCCGAATAAATATGAGAAACCATACTGGATGCCGTACCCATTAATAACGAATTGGTAGCGGGAATGAATGCAAATGCCGCAATAAAAAGTTGATCTCCCAAAGAGCTTATAGTGTATCCACTAAGCATCACCAGTAAATACGCGCATGCCAGCATGATGCTGCCAAGAAGTATGGATCGCCTGATTCCCACAATAGTATCAGCCATGTATCCACCGAGTACGGGCATCAAATATCCGGTTGCTTGAGTCACTCCGATAAATGCATAGGCTTTAGCCTGGCTGTAACCCAATCCTTGCGAGAGTAGAGGGCGAGTTAGAAATAAAATCAAAACAGTATTAAGAGCATAAACTGAAAACTGGCTCCAGAATGTAATGAAGATAATATTATTGGTTTGTTTTTGTCGTAGATTTAATTCGGGTAAATAATTTTTAATAGTTTCAGATATCAATTGTTCACCTCGTCCATGAAAATATACACCTAAAATGTTCTATAAATTAGGTTATCACTTCTTTGCAAGGACTACATCTATTATATGAGTATCATGATAGGGGAACGTGAAAATTTTACTGAACAGACGTTTTAACCGTTGAATCAAAAAATATTTAGGTAACATGCGAATCGATAGGGTATTGAGAAACCAGGTACCTTCAATGCCAAAAAGAGCTAATTCGTCAATGTTATTGAGCGTAATCGGTATTTCCAGGCGCTTATGATCAATGATTTCAAACTGATGTTGTTTAAAGGCGAGCATCAGCTCTTCGAGATTTGCGGCAACCGTTGTATTTTTTACTATGGATTTATAGTAATGACCAACGACACTGCTTAATAAAGAATCCTGGGCTATAAATTCAGCTAATTGTTGTTGCGCGACAGGGAATGAATCATAGGTCGTCGTGATCATTGAATAATGCCCAGTAGCCCGTGTTAACAATTTTGCTTCATCGAATAAGATATTGATAGGGATGTAGGCATTAATAAAATGCGCCAGTACCAAATCCTGACTATGGGGAGGTAAGAATTTGCTCGCATCAGCAGCACTGGTTTCTATGGTTTTTAAACTCAAGGTTTCACTGGCACGCTTTAACATTTCAGAAGAAACGTCGATACCGGTAAATTCTGCAGCTGGCATGATACGTTGAAGCTTGCGCAGAAAAGCGCCGTCGCCAACACCCAGATCAAGAACTTTAAAATTGGGTTTTAAGCCCAAATGAAATTTCTTCATCTGTTCAATAGCAACATGATGACTCTCACTAATTGCTCCAAAGCGATTAGCGGTAGCATAATTCTCAGCGATTTGGTTATACATGGCCTTCAAGGACATGCAGAATTCCTGTTTAACACTATTTTTCAAGTATATCCTTAAAATGGGGCAATTGGCGACAGGTGTTTGAGGAAAATATTTCATCTTTACAAACTTCATTGATTTGATAACAGGATTTGTTTAATAGCCAAGATTTTTATTGTATACTGCCGAAATTATAAAAAGTGTAAAAGCCAGAAAGGAATTGTTATGAGTAAAATTTCTGCACCAAAGTCTATAGATTTATCGAGTTTTCAGCTTCCTGCAGAGCAGCTCCAAACGAAATATGGGTTACCTCAAAATGTAGAATTTTGCAGAATTTGTGTTATTTCAAATCAAAGGCCTAATTCCGCAGTAGAATATGAACATAAAAAGGAATCAAAAAAACTCACCATCCATTTTGATGAGCACGGAGTTTGTGACGCCTGTCGTGTTGCTGAACGGAAAAAGGCAGGTATTAATTGGGAAGAGCGGGACGCTGAGTTAAGAGAGCTTTGTGATCGATTTAGAAGCAAAGACGGTTCTTATGATTGTGTAGTACCCGGTTCAGGTGGCAAGGACAGTTTTTATGCCGCTCATATATTAAAGTATAAATACGGTATGAACCCACTGACTGTTACCTGGGCACCTCATATGTATACTCCCTGGGGCTGGAGAAACTTCCAATCCTGGCTCCATGCCGGTTTTGATAATCATTTATTCACACCGAATGGTCGAGTTCATCGATTGGTTACACGATTAGCTGTCGAAAATTTATTTCATCCTTTCCAGCCATTTATGATAGGCCAAAAAGCATATGCTCCTAAAATGGCTTTACTGCATAATATAAAATTAGTTGTGTATGGAGAAAATGAAGCAGAATACGGTAATCCTATAGGTGATACTGAGTCTGCCAAGCGTGATTGGAAATATTTTACCGCTGAAGATAAGAGCAAAGTCTTTTTAGGTGGAACATCAGTTCAAGAGTTAAAAGATAATTATGGTTTGGTCAATTGCGATTTGGACGCCTATTTGCCTGCAGATCCTCAGCAAATAGAAGAAAAACAAATTGAAGTTCATTATCTGGGCTATTATTTGAAATGGCATCCACAAAGTTGCTATTACTATTCAGTAGAACATGGTGGTTTTGAGGCTTCTCCTGAAAGAACGCCGGGAACTTACAGTAAATACAATAGTATCGATGACAAAATTGATGATTTTCATTACTTTACTACCTTAACCAAATTTGGTATCGGCAGAGCAACCTATGATGCTTCTCAGGAGATACGTTCTGGTGATATTACACGAGAAGAGGGCGTGGCTTTAGTAAAACGTTTTGATCAGGAATTCCCCGAGCGATTTGCGGAAGAAATATTTAAATATTTGAGTATCAATCCTAAAGATTTTCCAATTGCGTCTCAAATGTTTGAACAGCCCATCA
The DNA here is from genome assembly GCF_001467955.1 of Legionella quateirensis. Taxonomy (GTDB): domain Bacteria; phylum Pseudomonadota; class Gammaproteobacteria; order Legionellales; family Legionellaceae; genus Legionella; species Legionella quateirensis. Next base: position 84,378 of record NZ_LNYR01000031.1, read on the forward strand.
TGGATAGAGCTTATTTCATGGCCTTGGCTGATACATTCAGATCCCCACATTTATGGAAAAAAGAAGACGGGCAGTGGTTATTAAGACATCAGGTAAGTAACCTTGAAAAAACTACAGCGGAATATCTGGAGACAGTTTGATGAGTAATGTCCGACTGATTGCGCGATTGGATATTAAAGGTCCTAATCTTATTAAAGGAATTCATCTCGAAGGTTTGAGAGTTGTTGGCAATCCGAATGAATTTGCTATGCAGTATTATGCCCAAGGCGCGGATGAGTTAATTTATATGGATACAGTTGCCTCCTTATATGGTCGCAATAATCTCTCTGATATTGTAAAAACAACAGCAGAAAATGTATTTATACCAATCACAGTAGGTGGTGGTATTCGAAGTGTTGATGATGTAAAGCAACTGCTGCGTTGTGGCGCTGATAAAGTAGCAATTAATACTGCGGCTACTAAAAATCCTTCTCTATTATCCGATATAGCGAGGCGTTTTGGTTCTCAGTGCGTGGTTTTGTCAATCGAAGCAAAACGTACTGTAAACGGCAGATGGGAAGTGTTGACTGATAATGGACGTGAACACACTTCTATGGATGTTGTTGACTGGGCTAGAAATGGTGAAGAATTTGGAGCCGGTGAAATTTTATTAACGTCTATAGATCAGGAAGGCACTCGAAAAGGTTTTGATCTGGAATTAGTAAAACAGGTGTCAGAAGCAGTTTCAATTCCGGTAATAGCCAGTGGTGGTATGGGACGATTGGAAGATTTAACTGATGTGATTCGTGAAGGCAAAGCTGACGCAGTAGCTATGGCTGATGTATTGCATTATAAAAGATTAAGTTTGTCCGAAATTAGAAATTATGCGTTAGATAACGATATTCATGTGAGAACCCTATGAGCTCAGTGTCCATTATTGATTATGGCGTAGGTAATTTATTAAGTGTTGCACGTGCTTTTCAATATTTTGATACTACTGTCAATATAGTAAGTACACCAGAAGATATTATGAAAGCCGAACGATTGGTGTTACCCGGTGTGGGGGCATTTGCAGATGGTATGAAGGGATTAACTGATTTAAATTTTGTTGAACCTGTTAAACAATTTGCTGCAAGTGGCAAACCTTTTCTCGGTATATGTCTTGGAATGCAGATGATGTTATCCAGGAGCTGTGAATTTGGCACACATCAAGGGTTGGACCTGATAAGCGGTGACGTTGTTTCTATTCCTCTCGAAGGCATTGATGGTACGCCTCATAAAATACCCCATATCGGCTGGAATGAACTGATTGCCTTGCCTCAGAGTGAGGATTGGTCAAATACTATATTAAAGAATATTCCAGATAAATCATCAGTTTATTTTGTTCACTCATTTATGGCCGTTCCTGCGAGTCCGAAACATCGACTGGCCGATGCACTATATAATGGTCAGGCAATTAGTGCGGTAATAAAAAATGAAAATGTATATGGATGTCAATTTCACCCAGAGAAAAGTGGTGAGGTAGGATTGAAAGTTATCCACCAATTCTTACAAATTTAGGATGAAATAAGTGAAAGTCTTAGCAATAATACCAGCTAGAGCCGGTTCCAAAAGATTGCCTGGAAAAAATACACGATTACTTGCTGGTAAACCTTTAATTGCTCATACCATAAATGCCGCATTTCAATCATCTTGTTGCGACGAAATCGTTGTTTCGACTGACAGTCAGGAAATCGCTGATATTTCCATGGCCTATGGAGCCTCTGTTCCCTGGCTAAGACCTGATTATTTAGCGAATGATTCCTCTGATGTAATATGTGCAGTGATAGATGTCCTCGAACGCTATGCTCAAATAAATCGGTTTTTTGATAGTGTTTTATTACTGCAGCCTACTTCCCCGTTTAGAAAAGCCGAGACTATCAGAAACGCTATAGAAATGCATAGGGAGACTGGCGATAGTGTCGTATCGATTAATAAAGTATCTTTTAAACCGTCATGGTATCGAGCCATAGACAAAGAAGGTAACCTGACCAAGGTAAATGTGTTCATCAATAATGATGCTACTGAAGAAGACTCTCCAATATATAGGCTTAATGGCTCAATCTATATTGCCAGTACAGAGCAAATCATTACCCATAAGACTTTTTATAGTGAACCTACAAAGGCTTTACTAATCGACAGCCCTAGTGAGTCTATAGATATAGATACTTCTCTGGACTGGGCTTTAGTAGAAAAATTATTAGAATTGAAGGATGAGGTTCTTTTATGAGTTGTTTTATAATTGCTGAGGCCGGTGTAAACCATAATGGTGATATTCAACTGGCGAAGGATCTGGTTTATGCCGCAAAAGAAGCAGGAGCCGATGCAGTAAAATTTCAAACGTTTAAAGCAGATACTCTGGTCAACAAAACTGTTGGAAAAGCAGAATATCAAAAAAATAACGCTCCGGATTCAAGTACTCAATATGAAATGTTAAAGGCATTGGAACTTAGTGAAGACGATCATTATCTCCTGAGTGAACTGTCTCAATCAATTGGCATAGAATTTATGTCAACTGGTTTCGATCATCAGACTATAGATTTCCTGGTATCTTTAGGGGTACGCCGACTTAAAATCCCCTCTGGCGAAATAACCAATATACCCTATTTGCACCACTGTGCCAGCAAAAAACTCCCTTTAATTATCTCTACTGGCATGTGCGATTTGGATGAAGTGCGCGCAGCGATTGAAACAGTAAAACCATACTTTGGTAAGGATTTTGCTCAAAGTCTCGTATTGTTGCATTGTACTTCCAATTATCCTGCTGCTTTTTCAGATGTTAACTTAAAAGCCATGCAGACTCTGGCTGAAGAATTTAATTTACCGGTTGGCTATTCCGATCATACTTTAGGTATTCTTGTTCCTACTTTGGCCATTGGAATGGGCGCTTGCGTTATTGAAAAGCACTTTACAATGGATAAGTCACTGTCGGGGCCGGATCATCTTGCATCAATGAGCCCTGATGAATTGAAAACCCTGGTCAGTTCTATTCGAGATGCGGAATCTGCGTTAGGAAACGGTGTGAAAAAACCTTCTGAAAATGAAATCCCAATTAGAGCATTGGTCAGAAGAAGCGTTACCTTAAAACACGACTTGCTAAAAGGCGATCAAATTAATAGCGAGGATTTAATTTTATTAAGACCAGGTACTGGGATTAGTCCCTCGGAATTGCCAAATGTTGTAGGTGCTCGCTTGAGTGTAAATCTACCTGCTGGTAGTACTTTGTTATGGGAACATATTGACGCGTGATGGGTAGAAAGATTATTTATATTACTGGCACTCGAGCTGATTATGGCCTAATGCGTGAGGTGCTAAAAAAACTGGATTCCGCTGAAGACATGGATTTATCTGTCTGTGTGACCGGAATGCATCTTTCAAGTCTTTATGGAAATACAGTAACTGAAATTGAAAACGATGGTTTTCGAATCTGTGGCACCATTCCTGTTGATGTAGAGCAGACAAATCATAGCACTATGGCCAAATCAATAGGTTATGAACTGATCGGTTTCACCGAAGTATTTGAACGAGAGCAACCGGATATTGTTTTACTGCTAGGCGATAGAGGCGAAATGCTGGCTGCGGCAATTGCGGCAGTGCATTTAAATATTCCAATCGTGCATTTGCATGGTGGCGAACGGTCAGGAACTGTAGATGAGATGATTCGTCATGCTATTTCCAAATTATCGCATGTTCATTTTGTCGCTACTGAATCGTCCAGAGAACGATTGATAAAAATGGGAGAGAAAGAAAACTCCATTTTTGTAGTCGGAGCACCAGGTCTGGATGAAATAAAACAATACAACACTTCGAGCAGAGCCACATTTTCCTCGCGTTATGGATTTATACCGGAAAAGAAGATTGCTTTATTAATTTATCATCCTGTAGTTCAAGAATATCAAGATATTAAAAATCAATTTCACAACGTGATTCAAGCAACTCTAAGTAAAGGCTTACAGATCATTTGTCTTGAACCAAATTCTGATGCAGGTGGTCAGTTGATAAGAGAAGCAATCCAGGAGTATCTACATCATCCTGAAATCAGGATCATCAAACATTTGCATCGATCTGAATTTATTGATTGTCTTGCTAATTCGGATGTGATGGTAGGTAATTCCAGCAGTGGAATTATCGAAGCGGCTTCATTTAAACTCGCCGTTGTCAATGTAGGTACAAGGCAAAATTTACGAGAACGAAGTAATAATATTATTGATGTTAACACTGATTTTGACGCGATATTGTCTGGATTAAACAGTGCGTTGAATCAATTCAGAGATAATATTGTTAACTGTTATGGTGATGGGAATACGAGCGAACGCTGTTATCAGCTTTTAAAAACTATGGCATTAGATCCTCAAATATTAAATAAAAGCAATGCATACTAAATTAAAAATAATAGGTTGTGGCGGACACAGTAAAGTAGTTTTAGATGCTTTATCGTTCAGCGCAAAGCCGTTTGAACTATCTCTTTGTGATAGTAATAAGGATTTATTAGGCAAGGAGCTGAGTGGACATTTGATTGATTCTACTATGGACGATTTGATTGATTATACTGGATTAGCACATGTTGCAATTGGCAATAATCAGGTCAGGTTTGATATTATTCAATCAATTTCTCGAAAGGCTTCATTGTTCACCATTATTCATCCAGCAGCAATTATTGCTAAATCATCACAAATTGAATCAGGAACTTTTATTGCTGCACAAGCTATTTTGGGACCAGACAGTTTTATAGGCGAGGGATCCATTATTAATCATAGCGCGGTTGTGGATCATGAGGTGAGGATTGGTTCATGTTCACATATTGCGCCTAATAGTACATTGGGTGGTAAGGTAAAGATAGGAAGTCGAGTTTTAATAGGTGCCGGAGCAGTAGTTTTGCCCGGTGTTTCTATAGGTGATGGAGCAGTAATAGGTGCTGGATCAGTAGTAGTTAAAGATGTAAAACCAAACTCTATTGTAAAGGGTGTCCCTGCGGTATAAAAGGAATAAAATGATTACTATCAAAGACTTATATGTAAATAAACAGTTTAGCTTGAAAATGGCTCTGAGCAAACTGGATGAAACGGGTCAGGGGGTATTGTTTTTAGTAGATGGTGACGATGGATTTATCAGAACAATAACTGATGGTGATATCAGGAGACTGTTATTAAAGGATTGTACTCTGGAGTCTACTCTTGATCAGTTATCCGATCATTCGTCCAAATCTCTTCCCGCGTCCGCAACCATTCAAGATGCTTATCACTTGATGACAGAATTCGCACTGGATCATATTCCTGTGTTGGATGAGCACAACAGACCTGTGCGATTAATTCATCGTAGAGAGTTGTCTTCCAATATATTACTGTCCTCTCCGCATATTGGAGAACATGAACAACAATACGTTCAGGAGGCATTTGCGACCAACTGGGTTGCGCCATTGGGACCTAACGTTGATTCATTTGAGAAAGAAGTCGCCAGTTATATTAATGTAAAATCAGCTGTTGCCCTGAGTTCAGGAACAGCGGCGATTCATCTGGCTCTGGTTTTATTGGGTGTCGGACCGGGAGATACAGTTTTTGCGTCGAGTTTCACATTCGTCGCAACGGTCAATCCCATACTTTATCAGGGCGCAATTCCCGTATTTATCGATTCTGATCTGGACAGTTGGAATATGTCCCCAGTTGCGCTGTCCAGGGCATTAAAGGAAAGTAAAGAAAAAAATAAATTACCCAAGGCAGTTGTTATTGTTAATTTATACGGCCAAAGCGCGAACTATGACGCTCTGTGCAAGATCTGTGATGAATATAACGTTCCTATAGTGGAAGATGCCGCTGAATCTCTAGGGGCGACTTACAACGGTAAGCATAGTGGAACCTTCGGTAAGTTAGGCGTGTTCTCATTTAATGGAAATAAAATCATAACCACCTCTGGTGGCGGAATGTTGGTTTCAGATGATGAACAGTTAATTGAACGCGCTCGATTTTTAGCAACTCAGGCGCGTGATCCTGCGTCCCATTATGAGCACAGTGTTGTAGGTTACAATTATCGTATGAGTAATGTTCTTGCTGGAATTGGAAGAGGCCAATTAAAAGTCTTGGAAAAACGGGTTAATTCAAGAAGAGCGGTCTTTAATCAATATAAAGAGGCATTTTCATCGCTTCCTTTTATTGAAATGATGCCAGAGATTAAAAATGGTTTTACTACCCGTTGGTTATCTACCATGATTATGAAACCGGACTGTTCCACTATTAGACCGGAATCAGTTATAGAACAACTAAAACCATACAACATCGAAGCAAGAAGAACCTGGAAACCGATGCACAGACAACCCTTGTTTGCTGGTACTGCTTATTATCCTCATGATGAGAATTTTAGTGTATCTGATTATTTATTTGATCAAGGTATTTGCCTTCCTTCCGGATCTAATTTAAGCTCCCGGGACATAGACAGAGTCATACATTGTTTGAATGATATTTTCAAATGCAACCAAAACAAAGCTGAGGTAGTTTAGGTATCATGAATGAGAAAAAACCATTGAAGGAAACAGTGATTAAAGCTGGTGACATTCAACCGTTAAAAACCTATTTATTGGATTTATGGCGATACAGAATGTTGCTTTGGGTATTTACTGCAAGGGACATTAAGGTACGCTACTCTCAAACAGTACTGGGTTTTGGTTGGATTGTGTTGTCACCATTGATTACAGTGGGTGTATTCACCTTCGTTTTTGGATTTATGATTAAAATCCCGACGGATGGATTGCCCTATCTTTTATTTTATCTTGTAGCGATCATACCCTGGTATGCTTTTATGGCGATGATTAACCTGACCATGGGTTCCGTAGAAGGGAATGCCGGTTTGGTTAATAAAATATATTTCCCCCGGCTTTTATTAGGAGGAACTTATACTTTGTCAGCTGGTGTGGATTATGTTGTTGGTTTTGGGCTTATTATAATTTGTGCCAGTATTTATCATCGACTTGACTATCATTTGTTTGTGCTCTTTCCCTTGCTGTTTTTAATTCAGGCAATGTTTGCCATGGGATTGGGTTTGTTTTTGGCACCATTTAGTACGCGATACAGGGATTTAAAATTATTTGTACCATTAGCATTGCAGTTCTATTATTTTGCAAACCCAATTTTATATCCAATATCTGCTTCACCTCGGTGGTTACGTCTATGGTATGAATTTAACCCTATGAGTATGGTTATTTGTGGATTCCGTGATGCGTTAAAGGGTAGTTGGCCAAATCCCGAGCAATTTGTATTCGGATTTTCTGCAGCAATTATTGTATTCGTGGTAGGTTTCACTACCTTTAGGAAACATGAACAATCTTTAGTAGACGCATTATGAACTGGATATTAAGAGTAGATAACTTAAGCAAAGTATATAGGTTGGGTGCTGGAGCAACGGAACATGGCACTCTATATGAACAATTATCGAGAAAGGTGAAGAAAAAATTATTCGGGAAGAATAAGTCTCCTGTTGATGATATTGACGACTTACAAAAGGCGTCTGCTAAGGTTGTTGTTTCTAACGAACAAACCGAAGGTCTTCCGCATGGTTATTTCTGGGCATTAAAAGATATTAATTTTCAGATAAGTCCCGGAGAACGAATCGGCCTGATTGGACAAAATGGTTCCGGTAAAAGTACCTTATTAAAAATTCTGTCTAGAATTACGGCTCCCAGTCATGGCGAGTTCCGTTACAGAGGACATTTAATCAGCTTACTGGAAGTTGGAACAGGTTTTCACCCTGAATTATCTGGACGGGAAAATATTTATTTAAATGCCGCAATTAATGGCTTAACACGACAACAGATCAATTCTATATTTAAGAATATTGTAGAGTTTTCAGAGTTAGGCGGTCAGATTGATACCCCAGTAAAGCGTTATTCTTCGGGTATGTATATGAGACTCGCTTTTTCTGTAGCCGCTTTTCTTGAATCAGAAATATTACTTATAGACGAAGTATTGGCTGTTGGTGATAAAGACTTCCAAAAGAAATGTAAAGAAAAAATGCTGGAAGTAGCAAATGACGGCCGTTCAGTCATTTTTGTTAGTCACGACATGACTGCTATTGAGTCAATTTGTAAAAAAGTAATTGAAGTGTCTCATGGTAGAATAATTGACACACGAAACATTATACCGAACGCTGAACCAGCGGCAGTAGAGAATATCATTGAAATACCCCCTGCTCCTGAATTGGTAGTTCCAGCAGCTCCGGAATTGGTGATACCACCTGAACCTGTAATTGCTCCGGTAGATCCTGTTAGAAAGTTTGCACTTTGCTCAGAACAAAACTGGGAGAATGATTTAGCTAATGCTCCTCAGATACAGGACACCACGAAACTGCATTCATTAAAATTGCTGAATGATGATGGTGAAATCCAGGAGAAATTTACAGTTAATGAAAACGTACATTTGGAAATTAAATTTAATGTATTGAAGAATAATGCCAGAATCAATGTAAGGGTTGATTTATCTTCATTTGAGGGAGCAAAACTATTTTCTATTATGGATCATGCTGCCCTGGCGCAACATCCAATGCGGGAAGAAGGATTGTATACAGAAACCGTTATGATTCCGAAAGAATTTTTAAATGAGGGTCAATTCACGATTTCTGTGTTACTCAATGAGCAGGATAATGATCAAAATGAAATTAAATGCATGGAGTGTTTATCCATGAAAATTATTGATGATCAATTACCTGTCGGTGTTCGTTCCAATTGGACTGGTACCTGGCCAGAAGGTTTATTAAGACCTAAGTTAGTCTGGAATATTGAACACACTAAAAGTAAAGAGTTTCAAATTGAAACAGAAATTAAATCTGTAATTGAAGAAAGTTAATTTGTTGTTACGTGGTTTATCAATAAGTTCGGGAAACGTCATCTCGAACGGGGTGAGAGATCTCCTGAAATGCCTGCATTTGGAGATCCTTCACTGAGTTCAGGATGACGTTATAACCACGGAACATGTCATCCCTAGTGAAACGAGGGATCCCCTGAATGAGGCAGGAACGCGACTCAGCTGCCACTTTAAGGAACTCACCGCGTTCAAGATACCGAAATTTTCGAGGTTTTGAGAAGTTACAGTGTAACTTCATATTCAATACAGTTCAGGCCTTACTTTATCTGTATTTATTATCCTGAGTCAGACAGTTGTAGGAACGCTTTTAGAAAATGAACACTAATAATACACAAAGAAATACATTGTTATACGTGCATATTTCTACACATTTTAAAGAAATAATCCGCGTCGCGCGGGTCATGAAAAACAATAAAGTGTATCAACCGTTTATTTTTTTTGATGCAAAATATGAAGGGGTAGAACATCATATTGCCTTATGCGAAGCGGAAGGCATTCAATACATCTGTTACTTTGACACCAATAATACCGTAAAGATTAAATTGTGGTTTCGGATTGTACGAAGATTATTTATCATTTTATTGCAGTTTCTTGAAATTATAAAATACCTCCTGCTTCCCTTTGCTTTAATAATTAAAACTCTTTATGGGGTTTATAGTAAATTATTTAAAAAGGAATCGGGATATAAGCGCCTGAAGACCAATAAACATCTTCCCAAATTATTGCTGTCTGGTTATACCTTTGTTTGGAATAATGTTCCCTTTCTTCTCCCTGCAATTTCCCGGTTAGCCTATAGATATTGTCGATACATTCCTGGAATATTAAAACAATATGATATAAAGCTGATGGTTTTTCCCGAGCATAATTTATTTTATTTTACTCAGTTATTCGTCTATTTAGGAAAAAAACAAGGAATATCTTCTATTATCGTTCCATTTACGATTGCCAATACTATGGAGTGGGCAGAAGCATTCTATAAGGAAAAATCACGATCCTTATCCAATCTGTATAATAAAGTATGCGCTGTGGCATTTCCGCATTGGATTCTCACTTATAAAGAAAGACAATTGCTGTTGCCTGTAGAGTTAGTTCTTTTTCATGAAATGCTACAAATCACTCCTAAAAATCCCTGGTTATTAAATAGCGGTGATATCGATTTCCTGGCTTTGGAAAGTAACGCAATGAAAGACTATTATATATCCGCAGGTATAGAAGAGAAGCATTTACGGGCTACAGGGGCTTTGTATAATGATGAACTTTATTTTAAATTACAGAACGCGGATGCAAACAGAGACAAGTTATATCAATCATTGAATATGCAGCCGGGCAAGCCATTACTTTTATGCGCCTTACCTCCAAATCAATGTGAGGGACGCAAGGATGAACTGGAGTTTTCAGATTATGAGGAATTAGTACGATTTGTCATGTCTGAACTATCTAAATATGCGGATGATTATAATATTATAATTAATTTGCATCCTCGTATTAATCCTGAGACGGTTCAATTTATCAATGATTATCCAGTAACTATTTTTAATGGAGATATTGCTGAAGTAATACCGTTAAGCGCAATTTATGTTGCTACCTGCTCAGCAACAATCAGGATGGCAGTAAGCTGTGGGATTCCAGTTATAAATTACGATCTATATCGTTATCGTTATGATGATTACAATCAATTGGAGGGTGTACTCACCCTGTTTGATCGTGATGAATTTTCAGTTCAATTACAGAAATTGATTGTTGAAAAAATGTTTTATAAACAACTTCAATTGGCTCAGATCAAAGACAGTAACAAATGGGGCACTCTGGATGGTAAAGCCGGAATCAACTTACTCAGTGAAATTGATTTGTTATTTGTTTAGAGCGCTTTTAAGTTGCAGCAGATAGTGAGTATATGAATGAAGATAATCGATACACATATTCCTGAAATCAAAATAATAGAACCGCGTATTTTTGGTGATGAACGTGGTTTTTTTTATGAAACTTTTCAGGTCAAACGGTATGAGGAATTACTCGGTATACAGGATGCTTTTGTCCAGGATAATTATTCAAGATCGCAAAAAGGTGTTTTACGAGGACTTCATTATCAAAGCCAACAAACTCAAGGTAAGCTGGTTTCCGTTTTAGCCGGAGAAGTTTTTGATGTTGCTGTGGATATTCGTCTGGGGTCTCCCACTTATGGTACGTGGGTTGGGGTTATTCTCTCTGCTGAAAACAGGAGGCAGTTCTGGGTTCCCAAAGGATTTGCGCATGGATTTTATGTTCTAAGTCCTATGGCGGATTTTGCTTATAAATGCACAGATTATTATCATCCTGAAAGTGAGCTTTCTATCAGTTATCTAGATCCTGAACTGGCAATTGATTGGCCCTTGAATGGCGAGATACAGCTTTCTGCAAAAGATAGCGCAGCGAAACCTTTAAACATGATTGATACTCAACTTTTACCAAAATATAGAGATTAGATGAAATTACTAATTACCGGTGCAAATGGTCAGGTTGGATCAGAGCTGATAAAGGCATTTGCTAGCACTAACCATGAAATTATTGCCTCTACAAGACAGGAACTGGATTGCACCAATATTGATGATGTGAGTACTTTTTTAACTGCTAACCGACCTGATTTAATCATCAATGCGGCTGCATATACCGCGGTTGATAAAGCAGAAGATGAGGCCTGTTTGGCGGAAACTGTAAACGCAGATTTTGTAAATGAATTAGCTGCATATTGCCTACACTGGAATATTCCTTTAATACATCTGTCTACAGATTACGTCTTTGATGGATTAAAACACGATTCTTATAGCGAGCAGGATAGTACAAACCCACAAGGTGCTTATGCAAAATCAAAATTGTGTGGTGAACAGTTTATAACATCAATGTTAACAGAATATATTATTTTACGAGTAAGTTGGGTATTTGGTGTATCGGGTTCTAATTTCGTAAAAACCATAGTAAAACTGGCTTCATCACGTGAAGAGTTAAATATAGTAGCTGATCAAAAAGGCAGACCAACAGCAGCTCGAGATATTGCCAGAGTAATCGTTGAGATAGTAGGGAAAATTGATTGCCCGTCTTTTAACCAATGGGGAATTTATCATTATGCCGGACAGGGTGATACTACCTGGTATGAATTTGCAAGAGTATTTATTGATATGGTAAAAGACAGCAATACCAACTTGAATTTGGCTCGTTTGAATCCTATTACTACGGAACAGTATCCAACGAAAGCCAAAAGACCCAAAAACTCTATACTGAATACAACTCGGATAGAGCGGACATTAGGAATCGAGTGTCATGAATGGAAAAAATACTTACCTGAAGTTATAGACAGCATCATTACTAAAGAAGAAACCCATGAGCTATCACGTTAGAAATTTATTAGTCACTGGAGCCGCAGGCTTTATCGGGTCTAATTTTGTACGCTATATGTTTGCGCTTTATCCCGAAATTAAAATAATAAGTCTGGATAAATTAACTTATGCGGGAAACCTGGATAATTTATCCGCTGTAGACAAGGAAAAAAACCATATTTTTGTTCAAGGCGATATTACCGATAAAGAACTTGTTTTAAGTTTATTAAGACAGTATCGCATAGACACTATAGCGCATTTTGCAGCAGAGTCTCATGTCGATAATTCGATTAACAATCCTCAACTGTTTCTTGAGACCAATATTATTGGAACTTTTACACTGCTTGAAGCAGCACGAAGTTTTTGGTTAGATGAAAACAAATGGGATAAAAGCCATTGCAGATTTCATCATGTATCTACGGATGAAGTTTATGGTTCATTAGAAGAGCATGATCCTGCATTTACAGAACATCATATGTATCAACCTAACTCGCCTTATTCCGCATCCAAGGCTGGTTCTGATCATATTGTCAGGGCTTATTTTCATACTTACGGTTTACCTGTTACTACATCCAATTGTTCTAATAATTATGGGCCTAATCAACATAGAGAGAAATTAATTCCCAAAGTGATTCATGCCTGTCTGAATCAACAACCGATAACCGTATATGGAAATGGAACGAATATACGTGATTGGTTGTATGTAGAAGATCATTGTGAGGCCATCAATGTAATTATCCAGAAGGGAGCTGTAGGAGAGGTCTATAACATTGGCGGAAAGAATGAGCTGGATAATTTGAGTCTAATCCGGACTATATGTCATCTAATGGATGATATAAAACCTATGTCTGATTCCTATGAGTCTTTAATTGTATTTGTGGAAGATAGAAAAGGTCATGATAAACGATATGCTATAGATAACAACAAAATTCAAACTCATTTAGGATGGACTCCGCAAGGTAATTTTATTCAAAAATTGATGAGTACAATTCAGTTTTATGCACAATGAGAGATCGATGCAGGGATGCATGATCTGGATAAGGAATGTAATGCTTAAATATACTTCTACTTTAGTCTCAGGATTTGTTCTGGTTTTAAGCTCTTTTTCGATTGTGAACGCAGGTCAACGATGCATCCCCATTTTGAGCCTTCCGATAGTAATCAATCAACCTGGCCATTATTGTCTGGCGCAGAATTATTATTACTCTGGTGATACTCATGCAATTACAATTAATTCCTCGCATGTAACTCTGGATCTTAATCAGCATAAAATTGAGTTAACTCCCAGGAACCCCTCAAATCGTATCTATGGTATTTATTCTTTTAATGCACATGATCTTATAATAAAAAATGGAACGGTAAGTGGATTTATGTATGGAGTGTATCTTGCCGATCCGAAAGGTTCTAACACAAGCAGGGACAGTACATCAGGAAATTATCTTATAGAACATTTGATTTTGACGAATAACTTATTTCGAGGCATCCGGGTTGAAGGAGTTAATCAGACTGTTAGAAATAATAAAATTGTACACACTGGCGGCAGTTCTGTTTATAACAATTCGTTTGCTATGGGCATAGAGATTATAGGCCCCAAGGCTCGAATTGAACACAATAGCATTATAGATACTCATGCTATGGGTATTGGCGAAAGCATTGCCATTTCATTTTCCAATAACTGCAGCAAGTCTGTGGCTTTGGAGAATCAAATTTTTAATCATTACGGTTTGTTTGAAAAAAGAGCTCGCCATCGAGGTACCTCAGGGCATAGTTTCGGGATTTGGGTTGGTGGAAATCCCGAATATCTTACAGATGTGGTGATTAATAATAACAGTATCAAAAACTTTTATTATGGCATTGTCTATTCATCCCCAACTAAAGGGGTGGTTATCAGTAATCAGTTCCATGACGTAGATCGAGATTTGTATCTTAATGGTTCGGTAGTGATTAATTAAAAAAATAGGAAAAATGCAGCAATAATGATACCTTATTCCGATCTTAATAAAAATTACACATATGAAGCAACTTACTGAAAGTACACTCTGGAATGAACTTCAAAAGCAGGCATCTAATATCCGTTTGTTAACAGGGACGGGTTTGCAGCAGTTGACCCATGCTCATGGAAGTCAGTACAAAAAACACATTGGCAGCGTAACTTTTGATTTTTCCCGGCAACGGGTGAATGAAACAATTATTGATTTGCTTATTCAATTGGCTAATGAAGTTGGCTTGGCTGAAAAAATTGATTGTTTAATGAATGGTTCAAAAGTGAATGTTAGTGAGAATAAAGCTGCTCTTCACACCGCACTTCGGGATTTAACGAATAATCCAGTCTATGTTGATGGATTGAATATTATGAATGAAGTGATTGATACCAGAGAAAAAATAAAGTTAATCTCTGATTTGGTAAGAAACAGACAATGGCTTGGATATTCCGGTAAGCCTGTTACTGATATTGTAAATATTGGTATGGGAGGGTCGGATTTAGGTCCTCGTTTATGTATTAATGCACTGACAACCTACAGTATTGACTCATTGAATTTTCATTTTATTTCAGATGTTGACCCGGACAGTTTCAATCAAGTGATTGCACGAATTAATCCTCAGACCACCTTATTTATTATTTCATCCAAGTCCTTTACAACAAAAGAAACTTTGTTAAATGCATCAAAAGCTATAAAATTGTATGCCACAGGGCAATCTATTGATCAACATTTTATAGCCATAACAGCTCATCCTCCCCGAGCTTATCAGATGGGTATAAAAACAGTGCTACCTATTTGGGAATGGGTTGGTGGTCGATATTCATTTTGTTCCGCTGTGAATTTAATAACAGCTATTGCTATAGGCTATGAACAATTTGCTGAGTTACTTGCTGGCGCAAATGGTATCGATAAACACTTACAGTACACTGATTTTAAAGAAAATGTTCCCGTGCTTATGGGCTTGCTAGGCATTTGGAATAATAATTTTCTGAATATTCATAATGTACTGATCTTGGCCTACTCAAAAAGATTGGAATATTTTATTCCCTATGCGCAGCAGCTTGATATGGAAAGTAATGGTAAATCCATAGACGTTAATGGGCGTGTAGTTAATTATGCTACCGGGCCTATAGTTTGGGGTGGATTGGGCAATCAGGCTCAACACAGTTATTTACAGTTATTATGTCAGGGAACACATAATTGCGCCGCAGATTTTATCACGTTGCAGACTCCTGATAATCATATTCTCAATTCAATGTGTGATTACAAAATGAAAGTGTTGAGCGAAGGTATTGAGTCTATTGAAAATCCAAATGGTTATATACCGGGTAAAATGCCGTTGAGTCATATTAGTTTATCGGATTGTTCTCCATATTCTCTTGGTGCTTTAGTCGCTTTATACGAACATAAAGTATTTGTGCAAAGCGTTATTTGGAACATTAATCCATTTGATCAGCCCGGTGTAGAAAGCGCTAAATCTGTCGGTGATGTTTATTCTGTATTAAATTAACGTCACATAAGTATAAATTACTCATTGAACATGCACTAATTTAATGTAATAGATGAATAAAGTTGGTAAGATCTCTACCTAATTTAATATGTACCAGGACTTGTTGACAATTGCTCTATAACCTCTAGGTGGCGTGGCTTGTCCACGCCATCCAGAAGATCTTTGGATACCGTGGACAAGCCACGGTACGTGGGTGTAAGTCAATTGTCAACAGATCCAGGTGAACGCTGAGAGAATTTAATCTAATGAAAGGTATTATCCTGGCGGGTGGCTCTGGAACGAGACTTCATCCCCTTACAAAAGCCATTAGCAAGCATATTATTCCGGTTTATGATAAACCAATGATTTATTACGCCATTTCTACCTTGATGTTGGCAGATATCAGGGAAATACTCATTATTTCTACTGAAGAGCATCTTCCATTGTATCAATTACTATTGGGTGATGGATCTCAGTGGGGCGTTTCATTTTCCTATGTGATACAAAATGAACCTAAAGGTATAGCTGAAGCATTTATTTTAGGTGAGACGTTTATTGGAACTGATCCGGTTTGTCTTGTTTTAGGCGATAACATCCATCAAGGCCGGGGCTTGTCGGAATTATTAAAAAATGCGAAAAATAATTTGAATGGAGCTACTGTATTTGCATACTACGTCGACAAACCGCAGGCTTATGGAGTTGTTGAATTTAATGACAAGCAACAGGCTATTTCCATAGTAGAAAAACCTTTGGAACCTAAATCCAATTATGCCGTCACCGGTCTGTATTTTTATGATAATCAGGTGATAGACGTTGCGAAGAGTTTAAAACCTTCTGGAAGAGGTGAGCTCGAAATAACGGACATTAATCAATTTTATTTATACGAAAATAAACTTGATGTTCAAGTTCTCGGAAGGGGGTTTGTTTGGCTGGATATGGGAACACCAGAAACTCTATTATCAGCAAGTAATTATATACATATGATAGAACAGCGGCAGGGATTAAAAATTGGCTGCCCGGAAGAAATAGCCTGGCGAATGAACTTTATAAGTGATGAAGAACTGTTACAGAGAGCGAAGGAATTGAATAAAAGCAGTTATGGACAATATCTCTCAGGCTTGTTAAATCACAATCGTTATTAATTGAATTAGGTTAGATAGTGTCCAAAATTTTAATTACAGGTGCTACAGGATTTATAGGGCGAAGTCTGGTTCCAGCCCTTGTTTCGGCGGGCCATGATGTTCGGTGTGCTGTTTGGCAAAAAGTGGATGGTCTGAACGCGGAACAAGTAGTAATAAATAAACTGGAAGAACAAATTGATTGGTCTGAAGCACTGGAAGGCATAGATATTGTGGTTCATCTGGCTGCCAGAGTACACATCATGAAGGAAAACGCCCAATCGTCACTGGATGAATATTGCAAAGTGAACAGTATCGCTACTAAAAATTTTGCAGAGCAGGCAGCCAGGCATCATGTAAAACGCTTTGTTTTTTTAAGTTCCATTAAAGTTAATGGCGAATCTACAGATGCTCATTCACCCTTTAGTGAAGAGAGTAAAGTACAGCCCGATGATCCTTATGCTAAAAGCAAATTATATGCAGAGCACTATTTGCAGGACATTAGTAAACAGACTGGAATGCAAATTGTCATTCTAAGACCGCCGCTAGTTTATGGCCCTGGTGTCAAAGCTAATTTTTTAAAAATGTTACACATGGTTCAAAGAGGGTGGCCATTACCTTTTGCCAATGTGTCTAATAAAAGAAGTTTCATATACATCGATAATTTGATTTCAGCGATAGTTTCTGTAATGGAGCATCCTGATGCAGCCAATCAGTTGTATCTCGTTTCTGATAATGATGCATGGTCATTGGCTGAATTATTAACTATTCTATCTGATGAGATGAACGTTAATTTAAAACTGTTCCATATTCCAGTTAATTTTCTTGCTTTTATGTTTAAATTGATTGGGTTAAAAAGTTTAAACTCGCGTTTGTTTGGCTCTCTGGAAGTAAGCAATCATAAGATTAAGTCTCAATTGGGATGGATGCCTCCGGTTACATCACAAGAAGGGTTGAAGATAACTGCAGCATGGTATCGATATGATCATAATTCTTAGTAGCATTGTTTTATTGCTCTCTTATGCCTGTACCAAATTATTTTGTAAGTTTGCGCAAAATTCAAAACTGATCGACAGACCTAATGACAGAACCTTACATTTAAAGCCTACGATTCGTGGAGGTGGTTTGGTCTTCATTGGATTGGCCGTAATTTCTCTACCCTATTTATGTTATTTAAATGCTGTATCCCTTGGGGATTGGACTGGTTTGCTGATTGGAGTGATTCTTTTAGCTGCAATTAGCTTTTTAGACGATCTGAATCATTTATCTGTAACGATTCGGTTTGCAGTGCAATGTATTGTGGCTTTAATTATTTCAATATTTTTAAGGCCTGAAAAACTCGAATTCATATTTTTCTCTTTGAGCAATCAATATGTTGTTTTTATTTTAATTTTCTTTACGGTGATCTGGGCTATCAATCATTTTAATTTTATGGATGGACTGGATGGCTTTTGTGCCTTGCAAGCAATCTTTTTATTAGGTTCTTATTTTATTTTATTTAACTTTTATCAGGCTGCTGTATATCAAGATTTTTGTTTTATTCTGATAACCTGCTTATTTGCATTTTTAGTATTTAACTTTCCTCCTGCCAAGTTATTTATGGGTGATATTGGTAGTGCTTCATTAGGACTCATTATTTTTTCTTTAGCATTGATTGGACAGCAAAGGTTTCAGATTCCTCTATTATATTGGTTTTTATTGAATGGGTTGTTCCTTTTTGATTCGACGATTACTTTAGTACGAAGGATAGCCAATAAGGAACGCTGGTTTGCCCCACATAGGAAACATGCTTATCAGCGATTAAAGCAATTGGGTTTGGATACTCGTATAATATTATTAGGACAGATGATAATAAATGGCATCATAGGGTATTTGGTTTTGTGCGTACTAAATAACAGCATCAATGCGGTGTTAGCGACATCATTAGTATTGTGTTTATTAATTGTTGTTTATTGTGCGGTTGAAAAGATATATCCCATGAACTAGGAGCTGTTCCCTTGTGTTTTAGAATATGCGCCAGGATTAGCTCAAGCACAGCAATTTAAGTGTGCTTCGATCTGTCAACCGTCTTTGGAAGATGCACTTAAATTTTCTTTTAGTTCGCTTACTTCACTTAGATGTTCATTTTCCCAGCGAGATAAGGCTGTTCTGTTGAACTGCAATTCCGAATAAATATTAATGGGGGTCAAACGAGTTGAGAAATTATTTGTTTGCGATTCATCTTTATTGTTCAGGATGGATGACAAAATCAGATTTCCCAGTTCATTTTTAAAGTGGTACGGATCCCAAAACCAGTGCATGGCAGTATGTGTATCTTCTTTTTCGGGAAGTTGTTCTGTCGTAATTGCATTAACTTTATTAAAACCCCACAATTCAAATGGAACATTGGGATGATTTTTATTGTGCAGGTCTATCATATCAACCAATTCTTTTTGCCATTGCTCATACAAATTCCATAAACCCAATTGTTTATAGGTTTCCAGTAGCCGTATGTGCTCTGGTGCAATGACCAGAATTAACTGAGTATTATTTTTTTCACAAATAGCGATGATGTTTTGCATGTACTGCAGCGTGTTAATCTGCTGTTCTTTATTTGTGAATCCAAATAATTCGTGTGGGGGAGGTAATAAAGAGGATTTGTTAAAACGCTCTGTATAAAGGAAATTGTTTTTATAGCCTTTTAATTGATTGACCTGATCTTCTCGATAGTTAAGAACCAATTGTCCATTACTTTGGAATGCATTTTTTTTGTTTTGGCTGCTTATAGTTTCCAAACTTGCCTTGATGGCATCATAAGAAAGTAAGGTGGTGAAAACATTATTGAGTGCGAGTGGGTTGTTTTTCCCTTGTACATCCACTCTTAAAATGGATTCATCAAAGTCATCTCTATTGTTGATGTAGGCATTAAACATAAAAAAATTGACTGCCAGAACCACTTTTTTTACAGGTTTTATGGATTCCGCATGTTGTAGATAACGCATTACTTCATAGATATTCGCGCCACTCAAACCCAGATTATAAACTCGGGAATTATTCCAGGCAGGGAATTGTGGATTTAAACCGGTTTCTGCTGTAGATGAACCGAGGATTAGTACATCGGGTTTGTTCCATTCTACTGCCATGGCTTTTGCCAGCCGAAGATGAGAAGTCACTACAGGTTTTTGGCTGAACCGTTGAATAGGAAGTGATTTATAAATATTGTAAGGATTGACCAGCCAGTTCAATAAAATAATGATTGAACAGAGTGCAACAAGAAATGAAAGGTAATAAATTGAGAATTTTTTAAAATAATTCAATTCGGTTCATCCTAGAATTTATAGTATAAAAATTCACTTATATGGCCAAAGGCCAATAAGGATAACAGGGTCATGATGGCACAAAGAGCCGCATTAAAAGCATTGGGACTCCATTGTAAAAAACGATACGAATAAGGTTCAATTTCTCCAGGATATGTTTCCAAAGCTGGTTTGTATTGATGCAGTAATTGTTGCGAGTTTGGGGCTATAAACACAATGAAACTGGTAATGCCTAATAGAACAAATAAATGATTTAATGATGCAGGTGTATAAAGTTGACTCGTTAATGAAAAATCAGTACTCACCAGAGACTTTAAAATTTGGTGACTTGTATTGAATGATTCTGCTCGAAAAAATACCCAGGCAAGTGCGACTGCCAGAAATGTTATGATACGCGCTATTAACGTATTGATAAAAGTATTAAGGGTAAATAAAGATCCGGAATAGTATTTTTTTAAAGACAGCCATAAATGGTTTATTATCAAATAGAAGCCATGCAGCATACCCCAGATAACAAAAGTCCATGCTGCTCCGTGCCAGATTCCTCCAATGATCATAGTAATCATCAGGTTGGTGTATCGGCTGATACTGCCCTTGCGATTACCGCCTAATGGAATATAAATATAATCTCTTAAAAATCGGGACAGAGTCATATGCCAGCGGCGCCAAAAACTAATGATATTATTGGCCTTATAGGGCGAATTAAAATTCAATGGAAATATAATTCCAAAGATGCGCGCCAGTCCAATAGCCATATCAGAATAGCCAGAGAAGTCAAAATAAAGTTGAAAGGAATAAGAAAAAGTTCCGCACCATCCTTCTACAAAGGTCACGGGACCTTTTGACGCAGCATCAAACAGAGTATTGGCATAAGGAGCTAATGAATCCGCGATCATGGTTTTTTTAAATAAACCGATGGAAAACAGAGTCAGGCCTATTGATATGTTTTCCCAACTGAGCATTTTTTTCTGATCAAATTGCGGCATTATTTCTCGATGATGCAGTATTGGACCAGCCATCAAATGAGGGAAAAAAGTTACAAACAAACCATAGTTTCCCAATTTGGGAGGTTGGATCTGTTTTCGATAGCAATCAGTTAGATAGGCGATTTGGGTAAAGGTAAAAAAGGAAATACCCAATGGTAAATCCCCATTCAATAACTCCATTGGCTGGTTGAATATAAAATACAAATTGGATATTAAAAATTGACTGTATTTAAAATAGATAAGCAGAGACAGATCTCCGAAAACACCTAATAAATAAAATATTTTATTGTTTCGCATCATAAGCAAACTGATGCAGAAATTAAATCCAATTGAACCAAGTAATAATGGCAGATACAAAGGATTCCAATACCCATAAAAAATTATTGAAGCGACAAACAGATAGAAAATTGAGTGGGTGCCTTTGAATAAGGTTTGCAAAACAAGAAACAGGGTAAAGGTAATCGGCAGAAAAATAAGTAAAAATGAGTAGGAATTAAAGAGCATTATTTTAAATCAACTATTATTATGGTGCCTGATAGAGCGGATTATACAGCGTTGTACTTTCAACACAAAATTAACCTTGATAATCCATATATGGTGTTACAAATGACCGAGGTAAAAGGCTAAGGTATCCCCACAAAATTTGAACAGGCAATTTAGCGCATAGCATGCCTAATAACAGATCCATCCTCGTCTTTGCGAGCGCAGCAATCAAGAGTCCTACTTCAATTGCTTCTCTGCGCTCTTTATGACGAAGTTTAATAGACTAATTTATCTATTGTATGAGCATCGAAAGTCTGTTCACTTTTTGTAATGATGAATTAGGTAATAGGGATACAACTTGATTTGACTCACCTGAACTAGAGAAAAAATAGATGTTGTGCCAAATTGATGGACCTGTCTTTACAATATTTTGAATTCATGAAATGATGCCAAAAGATTTTTGGATTAATAAATGCAAAAGACTTATGAATAATTTAGAAAAGGATTCTACTACAAATATATTATTTGTATCTCAACGGTTATCTGATTTTGTCGAAATGCGCAGGGCAGCGGTTGGTTTAAAAAAGTACGGTTATAGATGCATCATGCTTTTTTGTGGTGTTGGATCTCAAGTTCACGATAACATTGTGATTCAGGAAATAGACAATAGCATTAGTGCCGGTGAGTTTGATAATAAAATAATTTATAACGAAGTTTCTATTAATTTCAATACATTAGCTCAGAAAATAGTGCGTTTTTTCAATTTTAATAGAGTGGAACTTGAACCAAAAGCGCTACCTGAAATACCAACAGAGCTCATCAACGAATTAAACACAGAAATCCAGGAAAAGCAACCTGAAAGTGAGCCGTTGAGATGGTATAAAAAACTAAAGATCGTTCAATTTTTTCATAGAAATTATCAGAGAAATTATAGAATTGTTAAATATAAGTTCAGGTCTCTGAAATCGGCCTACAGAATTGCGAATCATTACAAAGCAAAAATAAAAATAAAAACCAAGGCGTGGATAATCAGATCGGTTTCTTTTCTGAATCAATTATTTTTTTCACCCTACTATGTAATACCACTCAGTTATAAAGTGAACTATAAACGGTTTTGTGAACTTCTGACAAAGCATCAGATTAATTTAATTATTTTACCTGAAGATATTGTAGGAAAAATAACTCCGGTACTTATAAAAGCAGGCCATAACAATAAAATTCCAAGTATGGTTTTACCTTATACCATCTGTAATCAATCCGAAGCCTTCCAGGCCTTAAAAGAACGTGATGAATTGAGTATAAACAGTAAGTTGATTAATAAGGTTCTGGGTATCCTCTTTAAATCCTGGGTCATGAAAGATGAACAACATGCAGTGCTTCGACTTCCTGCCCCTCATGTTCTTGGTCATCTTTTCATACGAAGTTCACCGCCAGATCCATGGATGATGAACAGTGGCTATGCAAATGTCATTGCAATCGAAAATGAACAAATGTTTCAATATTATCGAAAGAGTGGAATTCCTGCTTCTAAAATGAAAATTACCGGGGCATGTTATGATGACAATTTGGCGGGCTATTATCTGGATAAGGAAAATCAGCGAGCCAAATTATACAAACAACTTGATATTCACAGCGACAAGCCATTGTTTTTAATCGGTGGTTTTCCAAATCAAATTGTTGGAAATCCTCCTGGGTTTGATTTTAAAGACGCTGAAGACGCAGTGAATTTCATTACTGAATGTGTTGATAGATTTAAAAATGATTATGAGCTGGTGTTCCGACCACATCCTAATTATTTAGAACTTTCCAAATTGTTTGCCAAAAAGAATATCCTGGTTACGGACATAGACACAGCACGGTTAGTCGCTGTGTCTGATGTATATCTGGCTTTTGCTTCCGCGACCATACGCTGGGCAATTTCTTGTGGAGTGCCAACAATTAATTATGATATGTTTTATTATGATTTCTCTGATTACAAGCATGTTAATGGGGTGCTAAACGCTTGCACCCAAGATGAATTTAAAACAGCGATTCAACGTATGAGTGATCCTGACGAATATCTGAATCTAAAAAATCATTTGGAAGTAGAAAAAATGCAATGGGGTAATCTGGATGGCCAATCTATTCATCGTATTAATGGGTTGGTCAAAGAATTGGTTCAACTTAAAAAAGTTCGTCGCAAGGCTTCTTGAGTATTTTAATAAGGTTAATTATGCACGATTTAAACATAGCAGTTATTGGCGCTGGAAAAATGGGGCGAGAGCACATTAAAGCATTTCAGGCAATTCCAGGAGTTAAGGTTACAGGATTATTAAGCAGAACATTTGAAAAAGCGGAAGCTTTGGCTAAAGAATTCAATATTTCTTGTGTTGCTGAATCTATTGATGAACTGTACCAAAAAACAAAGGCTGATTTGGTAGTCGTTGCTGTTCCTGAGCTTGAAGCAAACCAGGTTTCTAAAAAGTGCTTTCAGTATAATTGGGCCGTTTTGCTGGAAAAACCTGCTGGTTATGATCTGAGAGACGCTCACGATATTGCTGAAGCCGCATTAACAACAAGTAAGCCAGTATATGTTGGATTTAACCGACGATTTTACGCAAGCGCAATGACCATTCTTGATGATTTGAATTCTCGAAAGGATGATGGAAGATACATCCATATACAAGATCAACAAAGTTATGCCGAGGCACGCGCATGCAATCACCCAGAGCAAGTAGTACAGAAATTCATGTATGCTAATTCAATTCATACTATTGATTTAATTCGTTATTTTGCTCGTGGTGAAGTCACTAAAGTGGTGCCCGTACTTCCCTGGAAAAAAGAAGATACTCAGATTTTTATTAGTTATGTTGAGTTTGATAGCGGGGATAAAGCATTATATGAATGTATTTGGAAAGGCCCCGGGCCATGGGCTTGCGCTGTCAGTACGCCACATAAACGCTGGACCATGCAACCACTTGAAAAAGCAAGATATCAAAATGCTAACGAACGAGTCGTACATGAAGTTGCTTTGGATGATACGGATCAACAGTATAAAGCCGGTTTTTATAAACAAGCCTTAGAAGTATGTAACGGAGTCCGAGGTTTACCCAATCAAGCTATCACTTTGCAGGACAGTTTAAAGACTATGGAATTAATCCATCAGATGTATGGAGTTTAATTGAAGTAAGAACAGCTTATTGTGCTGGATCTTACAGTCAACCAAAAAGACCGTTAGTAATTTTGGGAGTTTTATTGAGCAGATCATTATTTTTGATTCGAATATACCGCAGCGAATTGAATAATAATGAAACCTGGTTTCAATTCATCGCTAAATATTTTTACATAAGTTTTAGTAGGGCTTTTTGACAATTTCGATTTCGACGTCCCGCGACTTGTTCGCGGGATCCAGTTCGATCCTGATGAAAACATTATGTTTGTTAATGATACTGAATCTCTGGATCCCGCGAACAAGTTACAGGACGTTGGGAATAATTTGATGAATTGTCAACATACCCTAATGATTTTGATAAAAATATGAAATATACTTCATCAAAGTAATTTTGTGCTGATATACAGGTTTATAGCAGGACATTTTCAGTGAATAAAATTCGGCGTTCAGAGCCTTGTTCACGGAGTCCAGTAATAGTTGAATTATTAAGATTAAGCTGGAATATCATTTTTAAAATATAGTGTTCAAATACATAAATGATGCGATTTGTAAAACGCATCGACATACAGTGGATATAGAATTTTTTGGAGAGTCAATGTAATGATTACCTACCCAGGCGAAATTAATTTTGATAAGTACAAATTGGATGCTCAACCTAAAGAAGCATTTTATGGTTTGCCAACGGAAGTATCATTTTGTAGCAAATGCACATACAGCAATCAAAAACCAAATTCTGAGAAAGAATACAAACATACCATTAATGCCAAGAAACCCACAATAAACTTTGATGAACAGGGCGTTTGTTCTGCTTGTAAAGTTGCTGAGAAGAAAAAAACAATCGATTGGGATCAACGAAAAAAACAGCTTAAAGAACTATGTGATAAATACCGCAGTAAGGATGGTCGTTACGATTGTTTGATTCCAGGTTCTGGCGGAAAGGACAGTTTTTATACGGCTTATATTTTAAAATATGAATATGGCATGAATCCATTAACAGTAACATGGGCACCGCATATTTATACTCCATGGGGTTGGAAAAATTTTCAAGCCTGGATTAATGCGGGATTTGATAATTACTTATTTACGCCTAATGGTCAGGTTCATCGGTTGTTGACTCGATTAGCCCTTGAAAAACTGTATCATCCATTTCAACCGTTCATTCTTGGGCAAATGTATTTTCCTCCAAAAATTGCCATGGATTTAAACATTCCACTAGTGTTTTATGGGGAGAACCCTGCTGAATATGGCAATAATGCAAAGGAAGACGATAAAGCAACCAAGGATTTATCGTATTTCACCGCCTCTGACAGTTCCCAGATCTATCTATCAGGTATTTCAGCGCTGGAGTTGAAAGAAGATTTTGGTTTAACTGAAGTAGAGCTTCAGCCTTATATTCCGCCGAATCCAAATAAACTGGCTGAAAAGAATATTGAAGTTCAATATCTAGGCTATTATTTACCCTGGCATCCGCAGGATTGTTATTATTTTGCGGTAAACAATGGTGGTTTCATTCCCTCTCCAGAGCGTACTGCCGGAACGTACAGCAAGTACAGTGGAATTGATGATAAAATTGATGATCTGCATTATTACACTACGTTCATCAAATTTGGTATTGGCCGCGCTACTTATGACAGTTCTCAGGAAATTCGTAATGGTGAACTGGTTCGAGAAGAGGGGGTTGCTCTGGTAAGACGCTTTGATGGTGAATATCCTGATCGTTTTGAAAAAGAAAACTTTGAGTATTTAAGCATCGATGAAGTGAAATTACCTCTGGCTGCGAAACAGTTTGAATGCACCAAAATGGATAGAGAGTATTTTGAACGATTAACAAATCATTTCAGGTCTCCCCATCTCTGGGCTTTTGATCAAGGTCAATGGGTATTAAGACATAAAGTGGTTTAAAAGCTGAAAGGATGTGAGTTGAACCATACATCTAGAGAAATGAAAAAGAACAGCATACTTGCTGTCATCCCTGCGCGTGGCGGTTCCAAAAGACTGCCACGCAAAAATATTCTGAATTTACGGAATATCCCTTTAGTGGTGTATTCCATTAGAGCTGCGCTTGATTGCGATTTGATTAGCGATGTTGTTGTCACTAGCGAAGATCCCGAAATTTGTAGCATCGCTTCAAAAACCGGAGCTTTGATTATTAAGCGCCCTGCGGAGCTAGCTGGCGATACAATTTCCAATGAACACGTAATCAAACATGCGATTGATGTATTCAGCACGGATAACTACTTCCCTGAGTATGTAGTTTTATTGCAACCTACTTCACCGTTAAGAACAGCCCATCATTTAGAACAATGCCTGCGGCAATTTATAAATTCAGGTATGAAAAGCGTGATGAGCGTGTGTAAAGTAGAGCATCATCCTGGAAAATTTATTCGCATCAATCAGAGCCGAGCCGAACCCTATACCAGTTTGGAAGATGTAGAGAAAAGAACTCAGGATTTGGAAGAAGTTTACAGACAAAACGGCGCTATATATGCGCTGAAAACGTCTGATTTTCTTAATGAATTAAAATTTTACCAGTCACCTTGTTTTCCTTATGTTATGAAGGCAGATGACAGTATTGATGTGGATTCCAACCTGGATTTGCAGTTTTGTGAATTTTTACTTTCTATTAATAATATAACCAGGGTTAATGAACATGTCAGCTAACTACGAAAATTTTCAGCACTACATCACTGAAGGATGGTCTAAAAACCCTAAGGAAATTTTTAAATTCTTAGATTTTCATCTGGCTCAGGAACAACGAAGCTCAACAAGTTCATTATTGGATGTAGGATGTGCAACAGGCGAGTTTCTTTATTATTTATCCGGTCGTTATCCTGAATATCGTTATACAGGAATAGATGTTTTTGATGATTTAATAATTCAATGCAAAAATTTACAACCTGAAAAAGAATTTATAAAAGCTTCAATACTGGACATGCCAGAACAATTGAACGGCCAGTTTGATGTCATTACAGTAGTTGGCGTCATGTCCATATTTGATGAGTCAGAGTTATCTTTGTTTTTTAATAATCTGTTCAAAGCGTGTCGTCCCGGAGCTTCCATATATATTCTGTCTCCCTTTAATGAGTTTGGTGTGGATTGTGAGATTAAACATAGAAAACGTATTCAAGGTGTGAAAGGAAATTGGGAAAAAGGATGGAATGTATTCAGCAAAGAAACCATAGCAGAACTCATAGAAAACAAATGCGATCATTGGAGTTTTCATCCTTTTAGAATTGGTTTTGATTTAAAGCCTAAAGAAGATCCAGTCCGAACCTGGACTATAAATACTGAAAATAATGTCAGACAACTGACTAATGGTCTGAAATTATTAGTAGATCATTATTTACTAAAAATATCACTATAATTACGTAAGGATAGTATCGTGGAAAGACAATTTAAACTCGGTCCTTTTGATGTCAGTACCGAAAAGCCACCAATTTTTTTAGCTGAGGTAGGAAGTTATTTCAATGGGGATTATCAACTTGCCAAAAATATGGTTGAGTCGATTATTAAAGCCAGTTCTTTAGTACCTAATCAACCAGTTGTCCTGAAAACAGAGATTCTTAATGATCCTGAAATTTGTCTTCCAAGCTCATTACAGGAAACCTATACCTGTAAAAGCGGGCAAATAAAAAAGGAAAATTATAGGGAACTCATTGAACGTAAATCAATGTCACTGGACAAATACGCGCAGTTATTTGAGATAATCAGGAACGCTTCAATGCCGTTTATTGTATCCGTTTATGATTTTACCGCAGTGGATTTTGCAACAGAACATGGAGCTTGTGCTTTAAAAATCGCCTCAGCGAATATAGTACATATCCCATTAATTCGTTATGCAGCGTCTAAAGGTCTTCCCATGATCATCGATACCGGCAGATCCACTATTGCTGAAGTATTCAATGCTGTAAATACAGCTCGAGTGGCGGGATGTGAAGACATTATTATTCAACACAGTCCGGACGGTCATCCTGCATTACCTGAAGCACATAATCTGCGGTTGTTACAAACTTATTCCAAGGCATTTAATCTGCCTGTAGGTTTATCTGATCATCACAATGGTTTGGAAATGCTTTATATTTCTGTTGCTTTAGGTGCGTCTATTTTGGAAAAGGGGGTTCATGTTTATCCTGATGAATTGGATCAGGACATTTCTCACTCAATGAATCTGGAGGATTTACCTGAAGTATTGCAAAAAGTGTACGATGCTTGGGAGTCTTTAGGAAGTACTGAACGAAATCCACGTAATCAGATTAAGGGTGTTATTGGAAGCTCGCAGCGCCAATGCGTCGTTGCCAAAAGAGACATTCAACTTGGAGAGATTCTTTCTCTGGATAATGTACGGTTTGCTTTTCCCTGTTTAGGTATCCCTGTGCAGCATTGGGATCTTGCAATCGGCAGTTCATTTACGACTCCAATAAAAGCCAATACTCCTGTTCAGTGGTGTGATATTAAAAAAAATGATTCTTAAAAACCCAACCTGGCAGACTCTAAATCCTGGTCTGCCAGCTTTTATTCCGATTGATTCAGTTAAAGCAATGGCTTTGCAATCTAAAGCCAATATCTTTGGGCGAGTTTATCAAGCCAGTTTTGATGGTCAACCTTCCAGCTTTTATTTAATCAAAGCGGAACAAAACCAAATGAACTATTTCATAAAGTGTTTTGATGCAGAACACTCAGAACATTATCATCAGGCAGAACAAATAGCGCTATGGCTACAAAACCAAAACGTAATGGCAAATGCAGCCTTAAATAAACAAACCGATGGGTGCTTTATTTACCCTTTTCTTGATGGTTATCGATTACCTTCTGTAAGCAATACCTTAATAAATTTGGCCAGCTCACTTGCTAAAATGCACGAAGCACTAAGAGCATATCCGTATCAAATGCAAATACAGGACAGGACTGACTATCGAATCAATTTACTTAATGAGATTCGTGAAGGGATCGCAAATGGAAAGCTGAAAATCGGCCCCTTTCCTAACTACGTCAGAACTCTCGCACAGAATGAGACTTTGGATTTTACCCAAGGTGCACATACTCAGGTTTTGCATGGCGATTTACATCCTGGGAATATGATGCAAGTCGACGACACCATTTATTTTTTTGATTTTGAAGACACACTGCACAGCTATTTGCCAGTGGTTTATGAGCTTGCTTTAGTCATGGAACGTTTGATATTTGTACGGCATGATTCAGCAGATGAAATTAAGAAATTGGGACAGGATTTTATAAAATCCTATCGATCCAATGGTGGTCTCTATCAATTCCATGAGACGGATGTCTATGCTCAATCAACTTTGGCACTACGTTCCCTTTGCGTACTGACTTTATGTGAAATTGAGGGGAATCCAATACATGCGGAAGAATGGAATAAATTTCGAAATTTATCAGATCTGGCTTTTAGTACTCAATCTATTTTAAGGGCAATATTACAGGTTTAAACAATATGTCAAGGAAAAAAATTCTGGTATCGTCTAGAGATGTGGGTGCAGCGATAAATATTATTGAAATTGTTAAACTGGCACAACATGACACAAATTTCGAATTATTTTTGTACATACAACCTCCTGCATCAACCTACTTTCAATCGAATAATCTTTCTTTTGAGTTAGTCCCACATATCATTGTAAAGCAATCGGAATATGAGAAGGGACAAGTATTGTTACATTATGCCAGAGACATTCTAGATAAAATTAATCCAGATGTTATCTTATGCGGATTATCCACCCCAGGTGATGCTGGTATTGATGAGGCTTTGATCACTGTTGCAAAAAATAAAATACCCACTGTAGTGATGCAGGATTTCTGGGGTGAGGTAAATGATTTTTTTGGAGTCTGTGCAGATTATTATTTTTGTCTGGATCAAGAAGCGAAGCGATTAACAGAGGAACGAAATCGCTGTGAGGGAATAGTCATTGGATCTCCTCGCCATTCCTGGTACAAAACACTGAATCTTAATCAGCTTAGAAATGAATTAAGGGAAGAAGCTGGGTTAATGGCACATGATCTGGTCATCGGACTGTTTGGTCAGTCTCTTCACCACATACCTGGCTATAAAGAAACTCTTGCTGAATTATTAACTCTTGTATCTGAAGTACAACCTGCGGCAAAAATTGTATATAGACAGCATCCACGTGAGAGTGAAGATAATGCTTTGATTACCAGAAATCTATTAGAGAGATCAGAAGTCTCATTCAGTTTAGTGAATCATAAAAAGGTAGAACATTCGTTAATCATGTGCGATGCAGTCTGTAGCATATTGTCTAATTGTCTATATGATGCCAGTTACTTAAATTTCTTTTCATCCACCCCATTTATTACACCAATAGCATTTTGTTATAAAGAAGATATACTAAAACATTTGAATAACTTTAATATGATTAATGCTTCACCTTATAAAGAAAAAAATATTGCTTGTATGTTCGATTTCAAGAAGCCTGAATTGAAACAATTAGAGTATTTATTTTCAGATCTTGGAAAACAAGAGCACTGGCTAGCAAGTAAAAAACTTGAGAATCCTGATCGAGCAGCTGCTAAAGCTTTAAATACGCTATTCAATCTGGCTGTTTCAATTTACTAATATCGCATTTAAGGAAATCCATGAATATTATTTCCAAAATAGTAAATAGACTATTTAACTCCGAATCTGATTCTAAAACAACAAGACCTATTTTTGTTCATGTAGCTACATTTACAGAGGCACCATTGTTGGCAATTACTGCGAATCAATTAATGAGTAAAAATGAATTTATCATTTTTGTTTTATTGGATAATAATGAGAATTTAAAAGCAAGAATTAAATCATTTATTAAAAATGTTGATGTTCAGTTTATATATTTGAACAGTGATAATGATCAGGATACAGAAATTAAAATAGATGAAGTTCAGTTTAAAAAAATTGAAAATAAATACAGTAAATATGATTTGGATCTTAATACTCTAAGAGCATTATATCTTATTCAACTTCAGGAAATTGCGCGCGCCAAAAAAATCCTAAAACTCCATAAGCCTAAATTATTAATTGTTGCCGAAGACGGTATATCAGCAAATACTCCTTTAATAAAAACAGTACTTTCTGAAAGTATACCCGTATTGGATATACCCTATGGTTATGGGAGTTATCTTGATTTGGAAAATGCTTTGGCACAAAAAAATCAAAATGAAGAATTATATAATTCAAAAAGTGGCGCTGGGTTGGCTGTCAAAGAGTTTTTTCCTCAATGGATAAAGAAAGGAACATTTGAAGGAGCTATTTTATTAAATCCCTATTTTATATTAGCACGTGAAGAACTGGGGATCTCGGTACATAATCCCTGGACAGTACACGGTGGCTCAGCATCCAGGCTCGCGGCTGAAAGTAAGGCTATGTATGCTCATTATCTGAGAGAAGGGATCCCCTCTGAGAAAATTGTACTTACTGGAACACCTTATTGTGATTACATTAGAGCGTCTATTAATAGTAACAAAAGTATTCAGAATCATTCTGCTAATACCCTTGTAGTAAAGGATAAGCAACGATCTATTCTTGTATGTTGGCCACCTAGCTATCATTCTGAGAGAGCACAATTATGTGAGTTTGATAATTATCAAGATTTGACAGCAAGTGTTTTAAATTTTCTGGCTCAACTTAAAAATGTAAAAGTTACTTTAAGCCTACATCCTGCAGTTCAACCAGAATTTAAAGAGTTTGTAGCAGGTTTTAACCTGAATATCAGTGAATCCTATGTTCTTGATGAAATCACTCAACATGACATTTATATCAGTTGTTTTTCCAGCACGATACGTTGGGCTATTGCTCTTGGTAAACCTGTTGTAAATTATGATTTTTATAAATTTGGTATTAATGAATATAAGGATGTACCCTCTGTATTAAATGTTACAGCTCAAAATGATTTTGAAAAATTAGTAAGTCGATTGGTTGAAGATAACCAATTTTATGAAGAGACTTGTTTGAATCAGAAAAAAATCGCCTCCGATTGGGGAATTCTAGATGGATCAAATATCGAGCGAATATATGGATTAATTAATCAGTTGTCAGCTGAACAGGGTGCTGTTGTTTCTTTTTAATTGAAAGTGAGTTAATCAACTTCTTGGAATTCATATAAAATTTTCAAGATTAAAGAGTGTGTGTAACTAACTGGAGGCATTTCGCTTCACATAAGCGTTTGAAGATAATTATCAACAGGTTTTTATATTATAAAAGTTTTTAATTATAAAAATGTAGATCATTGAATCACTTCTCAATAAGACTCTATAAGATAGAATATAAAGGCTTATTGAGAGATAAAAATTTACCAGCAGGTAAACCCACCATCCACTATGATGTTTTGGCCAGTGACATAGGTTGAAGCATCAGATGCTAAAAATAGAAGTGCACCCAATAATTCATCAAACTTACCCATACGTCCTAAAGGAACTTTGCGAGAATAATTATTCACAAAAGTGTTGTTTTGTCCGCTTTCTATTCCGCCAGGGGTCAGTGTATTGACTCTGATATTATGTTTTGCCCAGTAGGTGGCAAGATACTTGGTTAAACTGAGAACCGCGCCTTTAGATGCGGAATAAACGGCAGGGGTATTAATTTCTACTCCCAGGAATTCTGAGCCGGCATAGATACTTTGATCGGGTGCTACAACTCCGTAGATGGAACTTGTTTGTATGATGCTGCCACCTGTATTTTGTTGAATCATTTCCTTACCAACAGCCTGAGCAACTAAAAACATTCCATCCAGGTTAACGGACATGACTTGACGCCATGTTTCCAGCTCATATTCTTCAAATGAAGTAAAAAACTTTTTTAAGTCATTGGTTTTGGTGGCCGCATTATTTAAAAGTACATCAATAGAACCAAATTTATTTTTAACTGTTTGAACCATATGCTCGATATTGGTTTTGTCCGTTACATCGCAGCGTAAAGGAAGCAATTCAGCGGCAGGGTTATCTTCTAATATGGCAAAGCATGCTTGTTCTGCTTTATCGTAGGATACATCAACTACAGCAACGCGAGCTCCGCTCAATGATAATGCTCTGCAGAAACCTTGACCAAGAATCCCCGCACCACCAGTTACAATTGCGGTTTTATTACTGAGACTAAACACAGAGCACTCCTTAAATTAATTAAAAGTAATTGTCTCCATTGGATTAAGCAATTTTGCCCTTCTAATTAAATTCATGTTATTAATAGTTTCATCAGGTGAAATAACGGGCGATTTGTTTTTAACCATATTAATCATCTCGCCTATTGTTCTTTTAAATGCAGAAAAATTATCATATAAATCATAATGAAAATGATTTTTAGTGCCGTAAAACGAAAGATGCAGCGTTTTGCTGACTGAACCTAAACAGGACAGATTAAATCGAATATCGTTTTCTATCTCAATGCTATAGGCTTCAAACGAAGAGGGGAGACGGATTATCGATTTAACCTTTTTGAAGCCCAGACCATTGATAGCATCCAGCAGGTGAATGCCATACTTTTCGAGACTATTTAAAATAACACCCTCAATTAATTTAAGCTCACCTATCTCCGAACTGTTATTTCTTATTGAATCCAGTTCCTTGGCATAACGCATTCCAGATGTACTCATCAAAAGACCATTATTCAGATATTTTTCAAAGTATTTTAACTCATCTTCATCCAGTGTTAATGGCTTATCAACAAAGACAGGCGTTCCGTGTTCCAGGAACGGTTTGGCCATTGGAAAATGACTGTGGTAATCGTCTCTTGCAATAAATACGAGATCAACCTTGCCCAACATATCGGTGTACTGTTCTACAGCGTTAGGTATTTTACTTGCTGCGCATAAACGGTTAGTCAGATTGATGTCCTGAGTCCAGGCATGGCTTACTTCAACATCATGAAAATCAAAGGCATCGCGCGGTTGTTTTTCAAGATAGTCAAGAATGACCTTCCAGCCTGCATTCACAAACTCTTCTGGTTCGTAACCATTAATAATGGCTGAAAATGAGAATGGATGGCCATTTCCTTCGCTGTAACCCAGTATTCCAGCCTTCATTACCAGACTCCCCATCCGCCATCAACACAGATATTTTGACCTGTAATATAGGCTCCGGCATCAGAACATAACAATGCGGCTGCTCCTTTTAATTCATGAGGTGTTCCGATTCGATTTAATGGGTTTTTTCCGCATAAGCGTTGAATAAAATCCGGATTTTCCTTTTGAGTACTTTCAAACGGGAATGGTCCTGGACTAATGGCATTTACGCGAATACCATCTTGCGATAAAAAGCTTGCCAGATACTTTGTTAACTGGATTAAACCAGCCTTAGCTGCTCCATAACTTGGAGGATTTGCAAATCGTTCATTGTCGTATAGGCGATAATCGGGTGCAACATGACCGTACATAGAAGCAATATTAAGAATTGTTCCTTTACGTTTCTTCAATAAGGGATGAAATCGTTTAATCGTTCTGAAAACACCATTTAAACAGACTTCAATATCCTTATTCCAATCTTCATCTGATATGGATTCAAATGTGTTTTTGCGACCAGACCATCCGCAGTTGACCAATATGTCGAGACCTTGTGGTGCCACTTCAGTAACAGAATGTAAACATAAATCTATAGATTCAGGATTGGAAATATCTATCGCTAAAGCAGTGAAGTTGTTGTCTGGAAATTGGTGCTTTATGGTATCAACAAAGCTTTGACATTTATTAATGTCTCGACTCGCAATGATAAGATTTGCTCCAAGTTCAGCTAATGCATAAGATAATTCACTCCCTAACAAACCTGCTCCACCTATCACCAGGGCGGTTTTATTTTTTAAGGAGAAAAGCTCAGATAACCTCGGCGCTGTTTCTGGTTTCGAATAAGACATTTGCAACCACCAAATCTTTTTTAGTATCAATATCAATTACAGAACTTCCATCTAGAATTTCTGCGCCCATTTTTCCAAAAAGCACGTTTGGTCCTTCTTCGGGGAAAGTTTTCAGATTAAAAGCATAAACCACTCCATTTAATTGATATGCTCGGGGTAGTTTTTGTCTGGGTAACCAGGGGATTGCTCCTTTTATAAAGGGCTCGGGTTGACCTTCTTCAATTGACCAGGTTCGATGAGGATTAATTTCAGCTTCATTAAATGTAGCGATTGAATCAAGATTTTCATTAACAAGCCTGTACAGGCATTTCTGAATGATCTCGGCTGTTCTGAAAGGAGATGTTGCTTCCAACAAAACCAGATAATCTGGAAGATTATTTTCAGCAGCCAGTACGGTGCGGCAGTATCTGATCGCATCAGCCACAATTGCTGTATCTGTTGCCAGATAGTCGGGTCTGTTTTGTATGGTAGCTCCATAAGATCGTGCTGATTTGGCAATATCCTGATTATCAGTTGAAACAATGATCTGATCGATTTCTGGAACTTGAGAAGCGGCTTCGATTGGCCATGCAAGCAACGGTTTTTCACCTAAGAGGGCAAGGTTTTTATTAATAATTGATTTGCTTCCACCACGAAGGGGTATAAAGGCAAAAATCCGTTTATTTTTTATCATTATCAATTCATTAATTAAAAGCTATTTCGCCGAATTATAATGCTGGAGGTTATATAAAGCAATAATAAGAACTTTAAATAATAGGGGGTTAGATGAAGCACTCATTATGGCGATTTTGCAATTAGTGATTGATCTTAAAATATTAATTGTTCCATGATTTTAGAGAGTAGTTGACATGTGACCTCACTGCACACATACCATTCCTGAATTCGAACCGTTATCATCTGAGACAGTCCGGAGAATAATGAATTCTCAACTTACCCGATTTAAAATCCCGAAAATTTTTTTCCAGGATTTCTTAACAAGCACAATGCTACCCAAGAGTAGCAAACGACTGATTATTCCTGTTCTGACTACCAGGGTTGTTACACGAGATGAATTCCTTTTAAAAAATTTATTATGATATCGCCACATGCCTCTGGCTTTATATCCAAGTACTTTTAGCGGAATCTGACGAGTACTGAAACTTTTAATATGCATCACGATGATCCTGGGATTAAATATAATTTTCCAGTTTCCAGCCAGGAATCTATAGAACCAATCATAATCCTCGCAATAAAGAAAATAATTATCATCCAATAGCCCGACTTGTTCGATTGCTTCTTTGCGTACGAACATGCAGGAACCAGAAATTAATTCCACTTCAATAGGTTGATTGGGAAGTTGTTTATCGGATAAAAGATAGCCTGAACATTTAGGGTTGTCCGGGAACAGTTTTGCTAATTTGAACATTTGATTAAATACTCGGGATGGGGTGGGGGTTAATCCACGGCATCCAGCTTGCTCTGTTCCATCTGTATTGGTAACCAGACAGCCAACCATGCCAGCATCTGGAAATTCATTCATTGTATTAATCAACTGTTCTATAGTGTTTGTTTCAATAAAACAATCCGGGTTTAGATAAAGAATATATGGGGTGGTTATATCCGCATAAACTGCATTATTTCCTGCTGAAAAACCGCGATTGGCGTTGTTTCTATGAATAGTAACATCTGCATTGGATTTGAAGGCGGTTTCGACCAAATGCAGACTGTTATCGGTGGATGCGTTATCCGATATTATAATTCGTGTTGGAACTGTGCTGGCAAGTACCTGATTGATGCAGTTTACCAGCATTTCGCCTGAGTTATAGTTTACGATGACTACAGTGACTGAATAGTTTACCATGGTAACCCTTTATGGAGGATTTTAAAAATTTGGAAGGCAGTAATAACTCGTGTTTTCTGCACTATTTTGCGTTGTTTCCAAATACGTTGTAGACCTTTTAATGCATCAAATTTGGATTTCAATATGGTAGTGGTTTGTCCTCTTTTTATAAACAGTAAAACCGTGGCAATATTTAATAACAGATGTAGGGGAAAAAAGAGAACAAGCAAGCCTGTTGGCATGTTCTTAAAGTAAGTCCATACCAGATTCCGATGACCGTGATAGGTATAGAAATCGCTGTGTCTTTTGGTGGTTGCAGAGCCGGTATGCTCTGCGATGGAGGTAGGAACATACCCCCCTTTATAACCAGCCAGCCATAATCTAAAGGCTAGATCAATGTCTTCATAGTAGCAAAAATAATGTTCATCAAAGCCTTGAACCTTTATAAACGCATCCCGTCTGTATAGTGCGGCTGCCGCACAGGGAGAGAAAATGTCTTCTACATTTTGAGAAGCTCGATTTAGAGGTTTTCTATGATGATTCCTCCATGCTTTGCCACTGATATGATAGATGTCACCGGTACCATCAAGTAAGTGTGGTTCTCGTTCGCAGATGAGTTTGGAACCCAGGAAGGCATATTGTGGGCATTCTTCTATGGTTGTTACCATCTCTGCTAACCATTCTTTATAAGGATAGGCATCTGGGTTTAACAGGGCAATCCAATTCACTTCTGGATCAAGATATTCAGCTGCCTTATTATTTCCGGCAGCAAAACCAAGATTGGTTGGACTTTTTATGAGCTTTAAAGGCAGGCTCAATTGATGAATTTCTTCGGGTATTTCTTCAGTGCTGGCATTATCAAAAACAATGACTTGGTGAGGTTTATATAATTGAATGGCTAAAGCATGAAGCGCCTTCAAAAGATAGGATGATGAATTGAAATTCACTATAATGACACCGATGATAATTGGCGCCTCAATTTTTTTATCAGATGGGTAATTCATGTTCCTGGGTCCAATGTTGTAAGGCATCAATCATCTTCAGGTATAAATTATTGCTCTCGATAAACCAGCTCATTTTTTCAATTGAGAAATACGTGTTAATAAGTTCCTGGGTTAGAACGTGAGTTACTTTTTTATCATAAATATAGGGTAGAGATATGGATGAGTACGATACGGAAAGTACTTCACAACCCTGTACTAGACTTTCAGCCAGTTCAATTGGTAAATGATAAAAGTCTTTATCAATTATTTGAATCGAATAATGTTCATTCAATGCCGCAATGATTTGTTTGAACAATTCAGGATTATGAGCTGGATGGGGTTTAATGATAATGACACTGTCTTTTTGAGCATGTGTTTTAAGTATCTCTTGATAAAGGGCGATTTCATGTTCCAAAGTGGTTAGTTTAGATTCTGTAAAATTGCTGAACATTAATAAATAACAGGGTTTATCGCTGTTGCTAATAACATCGTGCATGTGGGTTTTAAACTGAGGAATGGTTGCCGCGAGCTCTTCCACACAATGTTTTAAATCCTTCTGATTGATAATAGAAAGTTTACATTGGGTTAAGAAATCTTTTCCAGGATCACAAGGTATGGCTAAAATAGCTTCCTGTGGCATTAATTGATTTGTTTTAGCGGGGTATAAAAATTTTCTTTTAATCCTTGCGAAAATATTATGCACTATTATTTTATTCTTGTTTTTGATGCGGTACATCAGTTGAGTAAAGTAATTTTGTGTGTAGACCAAACCGAGCGCGTCTCCATAACAAATTCTTTTGGCATAAGGAAATGCATGCATCAGAGTCTGGTTCCAAAAATCACTACTGATGTCGTGAGAAAAAAAGAATTCATCAATCGTGTATTTTTTTAATTTGCTGAATAAAAACCGGGATCTAAGCCGCACGGGTAAGTACGTCATCAATTTTGGATATTTGAACAAGGAATAACCATTAATCAGTATGACATTGGTTTCATTGCTCATCAGAGATTGAATATGAGCGCATTTTAATGTGTTAAATGGAATATGCGGTTTAGTTAAAATTACCAGCGGTTTCTCAGCGAACTTCTTATGAATTCGGGCATATTTTAAAGCAGCATAGGCCGGAATCAATTGATTGATGTGGTCTATGCTGATCAAAGAAACGTTGTTCACAGAGTACTCGGGGTGTTGATTTGTTCATACCAGTCAAGCATGCTGACTTGCTCTTCAATACTGGGTAAAAGACTTGGATTATTAATAAACGCTTGTGTTTGTTTATAAAGTCCTGGTTTAAAATCAAAGTCCAGAGCATCGTCCAGAATAACTTCCTCCAGGGCAACACTGCCTAATTTTTGGATTTGCAGCTTTTCCACTGGTTTAAAGTAAAGTCGGTGTTGGCGGGTTAAAAACTCCAAAGCCCAACGACCAGGAGCTTGCCAATTGGCCTGATAGGAAAAAAGCGCGCCTTGTTCTGAAATCCCTGAACCGGCATAAATAGCCGCTCTGGGATGCCAGCTGAGAGCACCAGCTGTATGTGCATTTAATACTCGAGGGGCTCCACCAAGATGAAATGCCAGATCAATGACATGTGATGAGTTGGCTAAAAACCAGTTTTCTTTAACGCCTTCTTCTTTTTCGATATTGGCGATAACATGTCCCCATTCAGTGAATTCAAAATTAAACGACAATAATCCTCCATCCTCGGCAATAATTGACTTGGCTTTTTCTACGGAAGCGTAAAATCTACGATTATAGCCCACCAGAACCTGTGCATTATTGAGCTTGGCGGATTGCGCGACGTTTCGAATGTCTTCAGCATCAATGCCTCCAGGCTTTTCAACCAGGATGGTAGTTATACCTGCATTCATTGTCGCCCGGGCAGCTTCACCCAATCGTTTTTCACCTACTGCAATGATGGCATGTGAAAAAGAGTGTTTATTTGTCGCGAAATACTGTTCGTAACCACCGGAGATTGCTTTAATCCCCGTGGTGTTATGAAAAGTATTGGTGGATTGTTCACTTCTGCCAATCACTGTAAAGGGTATTTGCATGGCTTGCAGTACTTTGCTGTATTCGCATGCCATTGGCCCTGAACCTAAAATTACAACATTGATCATTATTAATTCCTAGACTGATTTAGGTGAATGGATAATCCATATGGCTCGTTAATCTGTTTTCAGCTACAAATGATTTTAGTGGCTTCAGTAATTGCAGATGAATTTGCATGGATGTGGAGTAGTCAGTCAATGTGCAACGGTCAGTTGCCAATAAAGAGTTAACCAGCTCGGCAGTTAAAGTGCTTTGGAAGGGGATTGGTGCATTGACTTCTTCCCATTTCCAATCTTGTTCCATGCTGGTTTGCCAGGCCTTTTGTTCCCATTCTCTGGATATAATTCGATGTTTGTGATTATAAATTTCAATTTGAATAGGCGCTATACCTTGCTTATCACAATTAATAAAGGCCAGACTGCCATTGGCGAAACGAGCGACCAGAGTTCCGGTTAATTCATAATAACCTGCTCTTTTGCTTTCAATCACCTGTTTATCAAGCAGATGAGTTTCCAGTTCAAATTCATTGACGCCAGTGATGTAGGCCAAATGATCCAGATAATGAATGGCATTAGTAATTAAGCCGTATTGACTGCCTGATACATGATATTGAACCGCTTGATTATTAAATAACGCATTTAAATTTTGGTAATAAGGCATCATGCGCATGGTGCAATTAACCCAGGTTTTAGTCTGATGTCGAGATAATAACTGTTCTACATCATAATAATCTTTTTCTTGGGTAAATAGGATTTTTTCCAGAACAAGGTGTTTCACCGTTGTCTGATTTAAAAGATCTTCGATGATGGCTCTACGGCTTTGAGCAGTGCTGGCAATGATTGCTATGTCTATAGGCTGAGAATCAGTTAATTTCTGTGTGTAGTTGATTGTGTGCTTTACCTGAGCAATAGTTGCTTCAAAACGTGATTTTGCTGTTTCAAGAGAAGCCGTACTGGGGTCTACTACTGTAATATCCAGCTCTTGATTGACCAGATTGAGAGATTGCAGATGTCTGCTGCCTAATTGTCCTGCACCAATTATTAGTATTTTTTTCATGATTTTTAATAGGGGTAGTTAGTTTGTCGAGCATTTTAGCTGACCGGCCCATTTAAATCTACCCGAGCCAGTTCATGATCTTCGTTTTTCTTTATTTGTCCTGCCAGCCATTTTGCTAATTTACGGTGACCTAGTTCATTAAAATGAGAAACATTCATAAAGTCACTTTCAGGGTAATTGAGTCCAGTATTTAAACAATGAACCTTGGGAAAATTGTTACAGATTTTATAAATATCATTTAATTCGTTCTGAATATCACTTATTTTAAATTGAGTTTGTTTAATTCCATTTTTATAAATGGGAGATACAAAGAAATAAACATTATTGGCTATTAATGATGATGATGTAAATAATGAATTCAGAAACTTAGTGTAATTAGGTAGTTTGCTTTGGAACTTGTCATATGATTCAGAATATGCATCAGGAAGAGCTATTTGATGATATGTAAAATCTCCTTTTTTATTGAGTACATATAAGCGATTCAGATCAAGGTTCATAATAGAGTGAATGCCATGGGGATGAAGGAAATAAAAATCAAAATAGGAGTTGTAGGCAAGGTCTTTAGGGGCAAATTCTTCATCATTAGTAAAATATGAATTTGTAGAAATAAAATTAAATAGGTTTATTTCAATTATAAGGGTGTCAATAGATATTTTTTTAACTTTAAGGTAACTGATGTTATCCAGGTAGGATTGCCCGCTTTCTCCGATTACTGAAGCATTCATGACAAAATAATTGGGAAATTTTTTTATCATATAATTAGAGTATGTATCTAGAGCTGATAGTGAGGTTCCATAAGAGAATGAAGAACCCATAATGAGCATTACAGGTTTTTTAGAGTATTTTAAGAAATTTGTCAGATAAGATCTTGATAATGGTTTCACTTCTGAGCCATCATAATTTCGTACATTAATTAGAGTATTTTTATAAAAATTATTTGTCGCTAATCCCATGAGGTAACTAAAAATAACATGCGTGGACAGAACACCAGTAAAAATCGCTATGAAATACAAATAAAATTTTTTTTCTTTCATTGTCTTACAGTCTCTTTTTAAAAATTGAAATATAAAAATGTACTGGGAGTTTCCGAAATAGTTG
This sequence comes from Legionella quateirensis, assembly GCF_001467955.1. Classification (GTDB taxonomy): domain Bacteria; phylum Pseudomonadota; class Gammaproteobacteria; order Legionellales; family Legionellaceae; genus Legionella; species Legionella quateirensis. The sequence continues at coordinate 126,946 of NZ_LNYR01000031.1, forward strand.
TTAATACAAAATATAGTGCTGCGCCTATGATTAATCCATACGTAATACTTGGTTTCCAATTCCAAAGAAGTCTAGTTGTTTTATCAGCGTTAAGTGAACTCACTAATTGCGAATCAAGTAGTGCATTTGTGGTTTTCATCATTTCAATTGTACTGGGCAAAACAGTACAAATTATTAAACAAGCCAAAAGAAAGAAGCCAAAGAAAACATAGTTTAATAGGGTAAGCAGTGCGATAGAACCGTAGTAATAGGTATGGCCGTAGTGGAACATTCCCTGATAAAAATTCTGTGCAGTGGCAAAGTCATTAGATCGGAACAGAACCCAACCGATAACGACACAAAAGAATGTCACAGCAATGGATATGAATTTAATTAAAAGATTTACCCACCTTGATGTTATTTTGAGATTAAATCGAGCTGAAAGCTGCTCTTTTAACGCATGCCAGCTATGGTTCAAAATAAGCAAAATTCCATGATAGGTACCCCATAAAATAAAGGTCCATCCTGCGCCATGCCAGAATCCTACAATAACCATTACAATAAATAAATTGAGGTATTTACGAAAAGGTCCTTTTCGGCTACCACCAAGGGGGATATATAAATAATCTCTGAAGAAACGAGATAGGCTCATATGCCACCGTCGCCAGAAATCAATAATATTCACCGCTTTATAAGGGGAGAAGAAATTAATGGGCAGCTTGATTCCTATCATAAAACTGAGCCCAATCGCCATTTCAGAATAACCGGAAAAATCAAAATATAATTGTAAGGTATAACCAATAGCCCCCATCCAAGAATCGGCAAATGAGAGTTCATATCCTTTGCCGGGCAAATCAAAAATGTAGTTGACTTTGGGAGCCAGGGTATCGGCCAGGCAAACCTTTTTAAACAAGCCGATAATAAAAATCGTTAATCCTATCATAAAGTAACGCATCAGCGGGAATTCTTTGGCGTCCAGTATTTTATTAAATTGGGGCATAACGTCTTTATGGTGAATGATGGGACCGGCAATTAAATGAGGAAAATAAGTAACAAACAGTGAGTAATTGAAAATACCAAATTGTTTGACTTTCTCATAATAAGCATCAACTAAAAAAGCAATTTGAGTAAAGGTAAAAAAGGATATTCCCAGCGGCAGTATGATGTTGTAAAAATTAAAGTCGGTATGAGCGATTGAATTGATATTCTCGATAAAGAAGTTCATGTATTTAAAGTAAAATAGTGCGCTCAAGTTTCCGGCTATACCCAGAATTAAATAACTTTTCTTGTACAATTTAAGTTTACTATTAATAATCAATTTACCAATAACAAAATTAAAACCAATGGACGCTAATAATAAAATGAGATAATTGGGATTCCACCAGCCATAGAATATAAGTGAAAAAGTTAATAACCAAGGAACCACGGCGGGTTTATAAAAATAGATAAAGAAGTAGGTGCCGAATAACGCAATAGGTAGATAGGTAAAGAGGAACAAATATGAATTAAAAAGCATGGGGTGTTTTTATAAAAAAATAGAATTGAGTATAAGTTGAAATAGTGTGTTCAACAACAGTTTTTTTTGAGTATAATACAAGATAACATATTGAATTAAATATGATTTATAAGTTTTGATTTTGTTCTAAACGGTTTTATTTTGTCCTGAAAGCGACTATGGAGTCATGAATGATTTTTCACCAACTTTTTGATCATGATTCATCAACTTACACCTACCTTATAGGGTCGCCTGACAGTAAGCATGGAATCATCATTGATCCGGTAAAATCCCATGTTGATGAATACATTCATCTGATTAAGCAATTGGGTCTGGATTTAGTTGCTTCTATAGATACTCATACGCACGCAGATCACATTACCGGTTCTGGTGACTTAGGCTGTTTAACTGAGTGTAAAACCATGATGGGTATTGAAACGAATGTGCAATTCCTAAAATATAAATTTCATGACAACGAGGTTTTAAAATTTGGCGATTTGGTCATTCAGGCCTTACATACCCCTGGACATACTCCTGATTCCTATTCTTTTGTCTGGAATGACAGTGTTTTTACGGGTGATACTTTATTAATTAACGCTACAGGTCGTACTGACTTTCAGGGAGGAAGTGCGAGTATGCAATATGATAGCCTGTTTCATAAATTATTAAAGTTACCCGGCACAACGAAAGTATATCCTGGACATGATTATAATGAAAAAAAATTTAGCACTATTGAGTATGAAAAAACACATAATCCCCGTTTGCAGGCAAAAACCAGGGAGGAATATATCGCAATAATGGATAACCTAAATTTGGCGCCGCCTAAAAATATGCATTTTGCCGTACCGGCAAATTTAATTAACGGTTTGAGTAAACCTCCGGCTTGATAACGTGTTTTAATCAGTAAAAAATTTCATTTTTCTTTGTTTAACTCTGGAATTAGAGGTAATTTACAGGTAAATTACGGTTCCTTTTTAATAACATGATATTGATACTACCGATGCAAATTCGAGTGGCAATGCAGGTTATTTTAAATCATTTCAGTTCAAATGAAATGAAAAGAGGAACGAAGCCGTGCGTATTGATATCCCTTATTGATACGTGATCTGCTCGTTTTATTGTGGAAATTAATTACAAATTTTATCTTGGCCTTAATACTCCGTTAATAATCAGAGTGTACAATATAATCCGAGTAAGAAAAGTTGTTTAATTTTTAGTCAGCATGTGGCTGCCAAGAACACCATGGATGCGTTCTATGGAGAAGTAGGTGGCTGCCTCATTAGGGAGATTTAGTCATGTTAATTTTGACTCGGCGTATAGGTGAAACATTAATCATCGGTGATGATGTAAATATTACTGTGTTAGGTGTAAAAGGTAACCAGGTTCGTTTAGGTATTAATGCACCAAAAGATGTTTCAGTTCATCGTGAAGAAATTTATTTACGTATACAACAAGAAAAAGAATCTGATGATTCTGAACAAGCAGTATAAATCGATTTCCTCGCAGTTCATCCAGTTCCGAGCAATTAAAACGGCTCGGGACGAACCTTCGGTACTCGTACTAATCCTTTTTTAGTAATTTCTTAAGTTCCCAATTATTTCAATTAATTATCGGTATCTAAATAATCTGTACGTAATGCAGCTTCTCAATAACTCATGGGAACCGTCATCCCGAATGCAAAGCCTCCAATTAATCTAAATTATTGATTTAGCATTTTTTTAAGAAATACTTAAGGCATAATTGCAATATGCAACGAAAGATCACCTGAGCGTGGTGCGGTGCCTGAATTGGGAGATCCTTCACTGTGTTCAGGATGACGAAATTCCCGGATTTATTGAGCAGTTACTATGTAATGATGTATCCCCAGATGAAAGGAGATGTTTGTTTCCTTGATCGTCTTCTAAAATTAATTGACCTGTTTTATCGATACCACAGGCGACTCCAGAGAAAGAAGCAAGGGATTGAGTTACAGTAATGTGCTTCCCCACGAGATAGTCGTATTGGTTCCATTCATCCATAAAACTATCGAGATCGCTGTTTAAAAATTTATTTATATTATTTTGCAGATGATATAACAGGCTGGCAATAACAGCATTGCGGTCAAATTGCTGATGGGATAGTTCATATAAAGACCCCCAGGGTTTATCCGGAAGAGGGTGCTTGAGAGTATCGGTATTGACATTCAATCCAATACCAATAATGACCAGGGCATTTCCATTCGATTCAGCAATAATTTCAATCAAAATCCCGCATATTTTTTTATTACCCCATAGGATGTCATTTGGCCACTTGATTTTAATTTCTTCAGTTGAAATAAACTCTTTTAATGAGTTCATTACTGCTAAACTGGTCACCAGACTCAACCCGGAAAGACGGCTGAGATCACAACTCAGGTTCCAACGGCTGGAACAATAAATATTTTCTCCAAATGGAGAGTGCCATGCTCTGCCAAACCGACCTCTCCCCTGAGTTTGTATTTCAGCACAACAAATATCCAGAACTGTACCAGTTGGAATTTCTTTCAGAAAGCGATTAGTGGAATCAATTGATGTAAACAAATGCAATTTGAATGGGTGAGTAAATTCTTTGATTTTAAGGTGATTGGAAAGTTCCGTTTCGTCTAATAATCTGATTGGAGTTGCTAATTGATACCCTTGTTGTGGTATCCGGGAAATCGGGATTCCCAAATCGATAAGCTGATTGATCTGTTTCCAGATAGCCGAGCGAGTAATGCCCAGAGCATTACCTAATTCATTGCCACTGTGACATTGACCATCACCAAGTATCCGGATCAGGGTGCGCTGTGATTGATTAAACTGGATCATATATTTAAAATTTTAAACTGACGTTTTGATGAAGCTGAATAAAACCATGTCGAATTTCCCTGATGGTCGGATGATGGCATATAGCGCCACTGCAGGCTACTTCAGGCATAAAAGTACGTAAATGCCAGGTCATGTTATGCAGCGGATCATCCACCAATTGCTTAGTTGGCATGGTAGTAGGGACATGAAATTCTTTCGTAGGGTAAGAAAGTCCCAGGCCGCTGGCTTTTATAAACGCCTCCTTTTGAGCCCAGACATGAAAAAACAATGCGGGTTTCATTGATAATGGAGCCTTTTGAAATTCCATATACTCCTGTTCAGAAAATAAATTTTTAGCTATGCCTTCATAAGGGCGTGCTGAATATTTTTCAATATCCACACCCATAGGATAACCTTTACCCACTGCAAGCAGGGCCAGATCACCTGTATGACTGATATTGAACTGAAGCTTTTGGGAATTAATAACGTTTGGTTTGCCATGTGGGCCATAATCAAATTCGAGCCGTTCTGGAGCTGTATTGAGATAACGAGAAAGAATGATTCTCAAAGTGGCGCGGGCAGTAGAAAAACGTCTTTTGTGTCGACTAAAGTAAAAACGGTCGGCTCTGGCTCGCTCATCTGCATTTAATAATTGATCGGCGATATGGAGTTCATGCTCTAATGAGAACTGCCAAAGGTCGATACGTGACTCATTTAAAATGCAATTTTGAGTATTTAATGGGGTAAATCCTGTAATTATCATATGAAGTGTTTTGAATCTAGCGTCAATTAACGGTTAAGAGTATCATATACCATGATATTTAATTCAACAAAGAGTAATCAATGAGCCGACAATTTTTGGATTTTGAGCAACCAATTGAAGAGTTGAATCAAAAAATTGAAGCACTCCGCATGGTTGGTAGTGATAATGAAGTTAATTTAAGTGAAGAAATTGCCCGTCTTGAAGCGAAATGCTCTGAGTTAACGGCTAATGTTTTTTCCAATCTGGAGCCTTGGCAAGTTGCACAAATGGCGCGACATCCACTGAGACCTCAGACTACAGATTATATTGAACATATATTTACGGATTTTCAGGAACTGCACGGTGACCGCAGTTATTCTTCTGCTCCAGCTATTATTGGCGGTGTAGCTCGATTGAATGATGAACCTGTAATGGTGTTAGGCCATCAAAAAGGGAAGCGAACCAAAGAAAAAGTATATCGAAATTTTGGTATGGCACGACCAGAGGAATATAGAAAAGCATTGCGTCTGATGAAGATGGCTGAAAAATTTAAAATGCCAATTTTTACTTTTATAGATACAGCTGGAGCGTATCCCGGTATTGGTGCTGAGGAACGGAATCAATCCGAAGCAATCGCACGTAATCTGTTTGCCATGTCCCGTCTGAAAACTCCCATTATCTGTACTGTAACTGGTGAAGCCGGATCCGGTGGCGCTTTGGCAATCGGTGTGGGAGATAAAATATTAATGCTTCAATTTGGTATTTATTCTGTAATTTCTCCTGAGGGTTGCGCATCCATTTTATGGAAAGATGCTGCCAAGGCAAGCGAGGCCGCTCGTGCTATGGGGATTACTGCAGACCGAATTTATGAAAATAAATTGGTTGATATGGTGATACCAGAACCTTTAGGTGGCGCTCACCGCAATGTTGATGATATGACTAAAAGACTAAAAAAGGTTCTCATCAATGAACTCCAGACTTTGAAGAGCATTCCTTTGGATAAATTAATTGAATTAAGATATCAAAAGTTTATGGCTATGGGGGCATGTGACTAAGCAGTTATTCAATTCGAGGTGGGTTTCCCATCTGGAGCAGTTTAAGAAATTAATTGTAGGGTTTAGTGGTGGGCTGGACTCTACAGTATTACTGCATGCGCTTTATTCTCAATCATCATTACGCAATAAATTACTGGCAGTGCACATTAATCATGGCATTAGTCCCAATGCATTATCCTGGCAAAATCATTGTGAGACCTTTTGCATTAATGCTGGTATTCCATTTATATCTGAAACAGTTGATTTCGATCGCTCTGCCAATTTAGAAGAAAGAGCGAGAAATGCCCGCTATGAAGTATTTACCTCCTTGTTAAGCAATCTGGATTGTTTGCTTTTAGGTCACCATATGGATGATCAAGCCGAGACTGTACTCTTACAGTTGTTTCGAGGTGCTGGGGTAGATGGACTGGCGGCAATGATGGAATCAGGCAGTTTCGGCTCCGGTGCATTGGCTAGACCATTGTTAACTTGTTTTCGTAAACAACTGGAGCAGTATGCGGCTTTTTATGAATTAACCTGGATAGAAGATGAAAGCAATCAGGATGAACAGTATTCCCGTAATTTTATAAGACAACAGATAATACCTTCATTAGCTGCCAAATGGCCTGGAGTAGTGGGCAATATAGCCAGAGCTGCCAGCCATTGCCAACAGGCACGTTTGAATCTGGATGAGCTTGCTATAATGGATTGCTCGCAATTATTAACACCATCGACCCTGTTGCGTATTGAAACCTTAAAATCGCTAAGTGTTGAGCGTCTTTCCAATGTAGTACGCGTTTGGTTAAAAAAGAATCATTTGCAATTGCCTGCTGCTGCGACTTTTGATCGTTTGATCCATGAAGTTGTGTTTGCAAGTGAAGATGCAATGCCCTTAGTCAGTTGGGATGCAGTACAAATCCGTCGTTATAAAGACTCACTTTATATTGTACCTGCCAAAGAAATTAATCTGCCTGCATGTATTGAGTGGACTGATTTTCCGCAACCTTTAAAGTTTGGTGATACAGGTTCATGTCTGTTAGCACAAAAAGCTCTGGAAGGTATAAGAATTTCCAATGATGCAAAAATCCATATTCAATTCAGGCAGGGCGGAGAGTCGTTTTGCTGGCATGGTCAGACGAAACAATTGAAAAAGCTATTCCAGGATTGGGGGATTCCTCCCTGGTTAAGACAGAATATTCCTCTCGTTTATATCAATGGACAGCTTGCCGCTGTGATTGGCTATGCGGTAAGTGATTTATATTTTACGAATAATTCATCAGAGGCTTGGTCATTATCGATGAATTAGTGCTTTAAAACGGGTGGCACTAGTGCAGTTTTTATTAAATGTTGACTGACTGAGCCGAGCAGTGACCGTCAGGGAGCTGAAATTGAAACAAGATTCCGCTTGCTTACGCACATGGCTCAATTAAGCCAGGCAAAACTAAATGGGGATCTTACCAGGGATTTGACTCAGTGAAATCTCAACAGACCCTATACATCAACACTAAAAATGTTTATCCTGCACAGGCTTTTAAATTTTAAAATTACTATTGTTTACTTATTATGTCTGATATCCATTGCGAAAAAACATATCGTCGAGGACTTTTTAAGCAAGGATTAATTGGTGTTTTTATTCTGCTTGCCGTTTTTCTCTTTTTAGAATTGTTCTCAAGATGGATCGCTGTAACCAGTACGGCGCCTTTTGGAGAGAGTATCCGAAACGATCAGAAAATGATGGTTAGTGATTCAATTAAAGGCGGTGTCGTCGCGATTGGTGATTCCATTATTGCGCGTGGTTTTTATCCTGAGCTTTTTTCTTCCTTGCTCGCTGAAAAACTGTCGAAACATTATGAGGTTTATAATATCGGCGTTGATGGAACAGGTATAGAGCAGCATCGTGCTTATTTACGTTACATCCTTAAAAAACAGGTCAAACCGGATTGGGTCATTATGAATGTATCCATTCATAATCTGAATTTAGAGAACTTTAGTTTTGATGCAAATCATGTTGCCCATTCCAATTATGTTGATAATAATTCATTGGATTACTACACGCGTTGTTTTGTGTTGGATAAGCCTACAATGGCTGCAAAAATGTATTGCAAGGCAGCCCGGTTTTCTTATTTCTTTCGATTAGTTCATTTTTATCACCAGCAAATTAATACTGGCGCCCAAGCGATTTTACATACAAATAAGTGGCGGGTTAATAATTTGTTTAGCGGTTATCCAGCGATTTCTGATAAAGGATTTTCTCCCACTTTTGGTACTTTATCTGAAGAATCGGCTAATGCCCCTTTAATGCATGATGCCATGGTGGGGCAATACACCAGAGCCTTTGCCAATTTCAAATTAGGTACGGATGGTCTGGACATTATAATTGATGAATTGAATGCACATTCCATAAAGGTTGTATTGGTACTGGCCCCAATGTATCAGCCCTTAATGCGAAAAATTTATGATGAATATGGCCTGCCATCGAATGATGTTTTAGAGAGTACGCTGTCCCAATACGCTTTAAGAAAAAATATTGCATTTGTGAATCTGTTTGAGGCATATCAAAATCCCATTTATTTTCAGGATCCTGTTCACCTGAATATATATGGCGCAATTAAATTCACTTCAACATTGGCAAATAGAATTATAAACAAGCAATATACTGCTTCAAATGGATATTTAAATACGGAAATTTTTCAATACTTGAAAGGCAGCACGGTGAGAACAACATGAATTTCGTTACTTTTCAGTTTGTTATTTTCTTAATGACTACGCTGTTTATTTTTCTATTAATTAATAAAAATTATAGAAAATATTTTATATTATTCTGCAGTTACTTTTTTTACGGCACCTGGAGTGTCCCCCTGATAGGGGTTATTTTATTTTCAACCTCTGTTGATTATTATCTGGGTAAAAAAATACATTCAACCGATTCAAAAATACACAAAAAATTATTGTTGACTCTTTCCATACTGATTAATTGCGGCATTTTAATCTATTTTAAATATACTAATTTCTTGCTTTCCAGTGTTCACGAGCTTGGATCAGTATTAGGTTACACACATCCATTATTCCATCCGCTTAATATTATTTTACCTTTAGGTGTGTCGTTTTATACTTTTGAAGCGATCAGTTATATTGTTGATATTTATCGTGGTGAAAAACCAGCGAGCAGTTGGCTGAATTATAATTTTTACATCATGTATTTCCCTCATCTTATATCCGGGCCTATCGTAAGATATAAGGAGCTGTATAGCCAATTTGAGCATAAAATTGAGTTGGCGGATGCATCACGATTAAGAGAAGGATTTCAATTATTATTATATGGCTTTATTTTTAAGTTAATTATCGCGGATAGTGTGGCCTCAATTTCGGATCCTCTTTTTAATAATTATCAATCTATAAATCATCTTGAATCCTGGCTGGCCAGTATTGCTTTTACTATTCAAATTTATTTTGACTTTTTAGGTTATACCCATATAGCTCGAGGTGTTTCCTTGTTGTTTAACATTAAATTACCGATTAATTTTAATCATCCTTACAATGCATGCAATATTAGTGATTTTTGGAAGCGCTGGCATATTACTCTTTCCTTATGGATTCGGGATTATTTATATATTCCATTAGGCGGTAACAGAGGAGCATTATATCAAACGGTGAACAATTTAATTATTACCATGTTTATCGCTGGGTTATGGCATGGGGCATCATGGAATTATGCGATCTGGGGTTTATATCATGGATGCCTTCTGGCGCTCTATCATCTAACCAAAACGTATTTATTTAATAATAAAACTCCTCATACAGAAAATAGAATGGTACCTGTTATTTCAATAATAGGTACATTCACTTTAGTAGTCATTGGCTGGGTTATTTTTAGATCTACCTCTGTTGATCAGGCTCTTACTATTTTAAACAAGATGTACGATATTCCCGGGTTTGTTCATGAGATTATCAATAATAAACAAGGATCTGCATACAGTGACTCATTTATAACATTAGCTGCAATGCTTGCTTTATGTTTTATAGGACCTGCAGTAAAATCTTTAGAAACCAATATATTGGCAAATATTCAACCGCTCTGGATTAAAAAATGGCTTTATTCTGTTTGGGTATTCGGCTTGATGATCTTTATGTTTTCTCCAGCAAAACCCTTTATTTATTTTGTATTTTAATCGGGTGTGGATGTTATATCTGTTTGCGGAATTCAGTTAAGCTGGCTCTTGTTTGATTGCATGGTTCTGGCAATTATTGTGGAACACATTAATTCAGAATTGTTTATAACAGCCCTTAATGAGCAATGCCATACATGATTGATAATGACCGGCTCTGCACACTTCGGGCTATCATGCATAGTGTCTGTTATAAATGTAACAACATACCTTGTTCCGGTTTAATTAATTCTACGCCAATATCATTGTCCTGCGACAATTCATTCATAATCTGAATTACTGTATCTTCTTTCGAACCTGCAAAGTCACCTAATCCGGGTTTGATGTGAGTAACAACAACTGGTAATCCTCTTAGTGAGTTTCTTAAGTCTAAAGGATTAACCATCGTCGCTAAGCGGCGCAATTCAGACATAAATAAGCTTGGTTTTAAATGGCCAAATAATTTGTCGTCTGGCTGTGAGTTTACAAAGGAACACTCCAGCATGATGGCATGAAGCTGTTTTTTTCTAATGAGTGGTGCAATTTCTTTCCAAATATTCTCTATGTTTGTCGATTTTTCAATGCTATCAGGGCCAGTATCACCAAAATATAAAATATAATCAGTTTTATAAGCTATTAAAAAAGCGCTTGATGGCATTCCACTATGACTTAAAGGGAACGTTTTTACGCGCAGATCGGTATTTGGAATAGCCAGCCATTGCTGTAATGGCATAGATTGGTAATGCTGATAATTTAAGTGAGGAATTTCTCCTCGATCTCCAAAATTTCCCCAAACAGACCAATTAAAGATATGTTTTTGCAATGCTTCCATTGTCTCTTCGCGAGCCATAATCGTCTGCTGTTCTCGCAATTCAGGTTGTGCCATAACAAGACCGATAAGATGATCAAGATGTGCGTGAGAAATGAGGTATGCTGGAATATGGTTTTGCAGCAAATCTTTAATATTCTTATTGTGTACTGATTGTTTCTCGACCGCAGCTTCTAGCCCGTTCACTAAAGTCCCCCCATCAAGAGCTGTATAATTTTCACTCCCGATTTCTTTTAGTAAATACGCTGATAAATTTCCATCTTTCAGACCACCATAGACTCCAAGAGGGACGATTTCGAAGACGGGTGAGCAATAGGCTGCGTTGGACATCACAAATATACAAAGGGTTATAAAAAAATGACGCATGCTTAGATCCTTTAATTGATTTGAGTAAGTTTTTGAAATACTACACTATCCAGACTTACTCCAATCACCGTATTTATACGGTAAAAAATCGGCAGAAAATAGTATTAAAGCGATTTTATAATAGTTGCCTGGTTTAATCGTGCAGGGATGTGATGGTGATATCCATTTAACACTGCTTTTACCAGTATTTCAGCCTTATTTTTGCAATTCATCTTATTTTTAATGTTTTCTATATAAGACTCTATTGTACGTTTTGATAGAGAAAGCAAAGTGCCTATTTCTTTTGCGGTTTTACCTCGTATTAATAAAAAAACACATTCATACTCGCGGTTTGTTAATGCATATTTATTTTCATTGTCATTTAGTGTGTAATGATGACTGTTTATTTGCAGAGTTTCATCGTACTGTCTTAATATACGAAAAATTTCATCCTTAGGACATGGACGACAATAATAAATCAATCCCGCTACGTTATTGTTTGGGTCTGTTAATGGATTTTTTTCTAACAGGAATACTTCACCAGTCTTTGAATCCATATGCACAGTAGATACTTTTTTGCCATTTAATACAGACAAATCTTGCTGTTGGAACAGTTTATTTTCCTCAATTGACCAAGGTGAGAGTTCCTCATCTGTTTTACCGAAAAATTCTTCTGCATCACTAAACCCTTTAAGCTCCAGCAAGGCTTTGTTTGCGCCTAGATAATGACGATTTAAATCTTTCCAACCAATATAGCCAGGGAGATGATCAAGTAATGATATTTCAGGAACCAACATCAGGTCATATCCTTAATTTAGTAGATGGATTATTAGGGTGTGTCGAAAATTTAAAGGTATTTTGACAGACTTAGATATCTATATAAACAGTTTGAGTTTAATCAATGTTCAGCTTTAAAAACAAGTAGTTTAGTGTCCTATCTAAAGACGTGTAATAACGCTCCAAAATGATGCCTGTAGATGGCTTTGAATTCACGTGCTGGCAAGTTTTAAATAGTATTGTATCGTTCATAGATAAATTACAACGAAGTACTTATACAGCAGACATCAATACTCTTGTTGGAAATAGTGACAAACGGTTCACATTGATTAAATTATACTCTTTATGTATAATGAAATGCATTTATGCTTTAAGTCAGGAAATTACAAATTGGAATCTAAATTCGACCCATCAATACTAACTGATATCTCAAACTCACAACAGGACAATAGTGAGCAAACCAATGGACAAATTGAAAAAAAAAGAAAGAGAAATCCGCAGTTTTCACCAGTTAAAAAGTACAAAACAGAATTTGACGATAGGTGTACTAATGCACTAAACGCAATTGAGTTACAACACTCGCAAATTCGAGTTCCCGAATTTCTACACTCTAAATTTACTTCTGAACGTTTGATTGAAAAAGATAATATTGAGATGATCAAAACCAGAGTTTCTGCTGTCATTGAAATGGTAAAAAAACTTGGCGTCACTATGGTCAGTATTGATCAAAACATCTCTCTGACTAATTATAAAATTTTAGTTTCTGCTGAGCGATATTTCGTAATTTATCCTGCTGTAATGCATACAAAAGAGAATTTGGTAATGAGGCTTGGGCAAGATATGGATTCCGGTGCCTGGCATATAATCAAATCCTACACTATTTGTGATAAAAAATCTGTTGCCGAAATTGATGCTGAAATTGATATGTTAAAAACAGTGAATCAGTTTACTGTTTCTGTTGATGAGAACAGCCAGACTGTACATATAATCAAACCTTATATTTATGGGAAAGATCTTACTCAATGGCTCGATCTTGATTTGAATAAAAAAATTGAGATCTTTGTTTATGTCGCTGCAGCACTCAGTGAGTTGCATAAAAAAGGGATACTTCATTGTGATATTAAATTGTCCAATATTATCTATGATGACGTAATGAATACCGTAACTCTCATTGATTTCGATGTGGCGTTAAGAATGAATGATCAGAAAACCGCCAGAACAGATACCTTCCGTGGAACTTTTGGTCAGGTAGCTGTAGAGATATTTGGTAGCGACGGTACATATACTTATACGGATAAGACAGAAGTATATGCCTTGGGCAGAACAATGGAAGATTGGTTTAACTTAAATCAAGATGTTAGTTATTCGGATTTGAATTTCTTTAAATCACATTTGTCCCCACAACAATCAGAATTAAATTTATTAATAGGACAAACAATTCAAAACGATGCGTTGAAACGCCCTGATTTAAAACAAATCCGTGATGCGTTAATGCTCATTATGGATGTGGCTAATACCAAGACGGATGTTTTGGATGTGGCTATATAAAAAACGATATGATCACTGTTTGGAAAGTATGAATTCTTTATCTGGATAACGAAAATTACTGATGTGATTATTCGTCTCAGAAAAATTGCAATCTCCTTAAGCCGGATGCTTCATTGCAAGTATTGTGCTTCATCACAAGTATCGTGCACCATTGTAAGTATCGTGCACCATACGTAAGTATCGTGCCTTATTATAAGTACCGTCACCCTCCGCGAAGGCGGAGGGTCCAGGTATGGCAAGTCCAATAGATAAAAAGCATGGAAAACCGCATGCATTGAACCTATTAATCCAAAATGGATTGATTTGAACAATGATAGTTCTGATGAAAGTCATAAACTGGACCCCCCGCATTCGCGGAGGGTGACGGAGTTACGGAGGGTGACTGATGTGATTATTCGTTTCAGAAAAATAGCAATCCCCTGTAAGCATGGTTCGTCAATACAAACATCGTGCGTCAATACAAACATCGTGCGTCAATGCAAGCATTGTGCGTCATTGCAAGCATCGTGCTTCATTACAAGCGTCGTGCTTCATTGCAAGCATTGTGCGTCATTGCAAGCATTGTGCGTCATTGCAAGCATCGTGCTTCATTACAAGCGTCGTGCTTCATTGCAAGCATTGTGCTTCATTGCAAGCATTGTGCGTCATTGCAAGCATCGTGCTTCATTACAAGCGTCGTGCTTCATTGCAAGCATTGTGCTTCATTGTAAGCATTGTGCTTCATTGCAAGCATTGTGCTTCATTGTAAATATTGTGCTTCATTGTAAGCATTGTGCACCATTGTAAGTATCGTGCCTTATTATAAGTACCGTCACCCTCCGCGAAGGCGGAGGGTCCAGGTATGATAAGTTCAATTGAGAAAAAACATGTGGGTTTGGAAAAAAACTATTATTCTCTGCATTCGTAATTATTAACTTAAAGTTAATATATATTAACTATTACCTATATTTATTAATTAAAATTTAATTATTAAACTCTCCATATAGGTCATTACTAATGTATTGAGCACAATTAGAGAGAAAAACTGTTACGTCCTCTTCCAATAGTGAATTGTGGTAAAGAGTGTGTCCAGTGTTTTCGATAGCTCTTCCGCATTGCTCAAAGTGATGGCCACCTAAGTCTTTCTGGAGAGGTGCAATGGTTTACTTTCATATGATCTGGTTACTAAGCTATATTTCAATAGCTTCTTTTTCTGCGACAATTATTACTCCGGCATTACCTGATATTCAACGTCAGTTTGGTTTGCTCCAAGGTCAGGTGGAGTGGATGGTATCTGCTTTTCTGGTGGGGTATGTGATCGGCCAATTAATTTATGGCCCATTGGCTAATCGTTTTGGGCGTATTTTAGCATTACGTACGGGGCTGGCGATCAATATCCTGGGCATTATCCTGTGTCTTCTTGGTTTAAATCATCATTCATTTATAGTGTTACTCATCGGCCGATGGATTAGTGCTTTAGGGGCGGCAAGCGGATTGGCTTGTACTTTTATGTTAATTAATGAATGGCTTCCACCAGATCAAAGAAAAACAGCAACGGCCTATACCATATTATCTTTTACTTTAGGCATAGGAGTAGCGGTTATTCTGGGAGGCATCATCACAGAGTTCAGTCATTGGGAGTATTGTTTTTATCTGCTGCTCTGCCATGGGTTAATGATGTTCTATGGAACCAAAATATTCAGTGAGACCCTGAAAATCCCGCAAAAATTAAATTGGAACGTGATACTGAATGGTTATAAAGAGGCCTTATCATCAACTACATTAGTCATCTATTCATTAGTAGTTGGTCTTTGTTCTGCCATAGGATATTGCTTTTCTGCCTTGGGTCCGCAGATTGCGATTGATTTATTTCAATTAACACCTGCTGAGTATGGCTACTGGAATCTTTTAAATATGGCCGGTATGCTTGCTGGTGGATTGATTGTACGTCCGATGTTACAAAGGTGGGCTGCTGGAACAGTAGTTCTGATTGGTATGATAGGTACTGCTCTAGGTTTGGTTCCGTTATTTTTGATTAGCTGTGTCCAAAATCCTTCAGTTGCCTGGTTTTTCTCCAGCACGTTAACCTTGTATTTATTCAGTGGATTATTATTTGCGGGCGGTTCATTGATTGCATCAAACTCGGTTATTGATAAAGCCAGTGGAGCAGCCATGATGAGTTTTCTGAATATGGTGACGGCTACAGTTTCAGTAATTTGTTCAGGATTGGTCAGTTATAACCCTTTGATTGGTTTTATTAGTGTATTAGGTGGATTATGGATGATAGTGCTTTTTTTATTATCTATTCGAATCAGTCTGAATAAAAGAGTTGAATCGTGTTGATAGGGCTAGTCGTAGAATGATTGTGTTTGTAACGAAAACACAGACTTTATAGTCCAGTCTGTGTTTTCAGTGTAAGATGATTAAACTTTGATACACTGCCAATTTAGCATTCAGGCAGATTAACTGCTAAACCGCCCATAGACGTTTCTTTATAAATGCTTTGCATGTCCATGCCAGTCTGTTTCATGGTTTTAATCACTTTATCTAAAGAAATCTGATGCTGACCATCACCTATCAAAGCCATTCGTGTTGCATTAACTGCTTTAACTGAACCCATTGCATTACGTTCAATACAGGGTATTTGAACCAGACCCAGTACTGGATCGCAGGTCATGCCCAAATGATGTTCCATAGCAATTTCCGCAGCGTTTTCAACCTGGGCTACAGTACCACCCAAAACTGCGGTCAGGCCTGCAGCTGCCATTGAGGAAGCCACACCTACCTCACCCTGACATCCTACTTCTGCTCCAGAGATTGACGCACCAATTTTATAAAGTATGCCTATTGCTGCTGCTGTAAGAAAATAAATGTATACATCTTCATTACTCATTCTATCATGAGCCTGCTGACAATATTTTAAGACTGCTGGAATGATGCCTGCCGCACCATTTGTTGGCGCAGTCACTATGCGGCCTCCGGCGGCATTTTCTTCATTAACTGCCATGGCGTAGAGATTTAAGTGGTTCATAATGTCTGATTGTTCGAATATGCTTTTGACACCCTTTTGATCCATGAGTTTTTTATAGAGATCCGGAGCACGTCTTTTTAAATTAAGTCCACCGGGTAAGATTCCATCATGTTTGCAACCGCTTGCGATGCAATCATCCATCACTTTGGCAATAGCTAAAATTCCTTGTTGAATTTCTTCAGTACTTCTCCAGGTTTTTTCATTAGCCATCATTAATTCAGCTATGGTCAGGTTGTTGGACTGACATAAATTGAGTAACTGCTCTGCTGTAGAGAATGGGTAGGGGGGTGGATCGGTATCTTCGCCGGGTTTGTTAAACTCTTCTTCAGTAGTGATAAATCCACCACCAATTGAGTAATAAACTTGATTGATTAGTAGATTTCCCTGATCATCAAAAGCTGAAAATCGCATTCCGTTAGTATGCTTGGGCAGTAATTCTTTTTGTAAAAATAAAAAGTCAGTTGCTTCGTTAAATGAAATATTTTTCTTTCCGCCCAAATTAAGGGTATGGGAATTTAGAATCTCATGCATGCGAGGTATCATGGATTCCGGTTTAACAGTTTCGGGTGCTTTATTTTCAAGTCCGTTCAGAATGGCTTTATCTGTACCATGACCTTTACCTGTTAGAGCCAATGATCCATATAATTCAACCTTGATTCTCTGAGTTTTTTCAAAAAGGTTGCGTTCTTCCAATAATAACAAAAAAGCATTGGCTGCAGACATGGGACCGACAGTATGTGAACTTGAAGGACCAATTCCAATCGAAAACAAATCGAATACACTGATGTTCATACTATTTATATCTCTTGTTCTAATTAGTGCCAAGTGTAGAAGGATATTATCTGTTTGTCTATTTGTAATTAAATCATTGGTAATGACTGGTAATTTTACGCGAATTTAGGCAGAATGAATGGGCTATTTTACAATGTTCTATATCTTTCTAATTCAATTAGGGAAGATATGTACTTAAGAAAGACTAAAAGGGGATTGTTTATGAAGATGAAATTGGTCACTGCGGCCGTCTTGGGGCTGGCAATGTCTACTGCAATGGCAACCGATGCCACATCCTTACCTACAGACAAAGATAAATTGTCATACAGTATTGGTGCTGATTTAGGAAAGAATTTCAAAAATCAGGGTATTGATGTAAACCCAGAGGCATTAGCTAAAGGTATGCAAGATGGTATGAGTGGAGCTCAATTGATCTTGACCGAACAGCAAATGAAAGATGTTCTTAATAAATTCCAAAAAGATTTAATGGCTAAACGTACATCGGAATTTAACAAGAAAGCAGAAGAAAACAAATCAAAAGGCGAAGCGTTTTTAACTGAAAATAAAAGTAAAACCGGTGTTGTAGTATTGCCAAGCGGTTTGCAATATAAAATTATAGATGCTGGTACAGGTGCTAAACCCGGTAAATCAGATACTGTAACTGTAGAATATACTGGTCGATTGATTGATGGCACTGTATTTGACAGTACTGAAAAAACAGGAAAACCAGCAACATTCCAGGTATCACAAGTAATTCCTGGATGGACTGAAGCATTACAATTAATGCCTGCTGGATCTACCTGGGAAATTTATGTTCCTGCATCTCTGGCTTATGGCCCACGTAGTGTTGGTGGACCTATTGGACCAAATGAAACTTTAATTTTTAAAATTCATTTGATTTCAGTTAAAAAATCCGCGTCTTAATTAATAGTTTATTCACCCTGAATTCTTATGTTCAGGGTGAACTCTGTTCCTCATTTACTTCGCTTCGAGATATCTAAATAATGAACAAACGTCTCTTTATCGTTTTCATTTTAGGTTTTTCCTCAGGTCTTCCCATGGCTTTAATCAGCAGTACTTTACAAGCCTGGTATGCTTATAGTGGGATGTCGGTACTGGTAACAGGTTCTTTAAGCCTGGTGAGCCTTCCTTATGCCTATCGAATCTTCTGGGGACCAATTTTAGATCGTTATTCATTATTTGATCTGGGAAAAAGGCGTAGCTGGATCCTGACCATGCAATTTTTATTGTTGGTGGGATTTAATCTTATGGCCTGGTTTACTCCAGAACAGTATCCTAAAGTTTTAGCTTTTCTGGCTTTGATACTAGCGTGTTTTTCTGCGACTCAGGATGTTGCGATTGATGCACACAGGGCTGAATATCTCCCTGTATCGGAACACGCCCTAGGTGCTTCCCTGGCTGTTTTTGGATACCGAGTGGCCTTATTACTGTCCGGTGGTTTAGCCTTGATCATGGCAGGACATTTTGGTTGGGCATTTACCTACCGATTTATGGGCTTCGTTATGATAATAGGCATGGCTGCTACTCTGTTCAGTCAAGAGCCTTCCGCTGAAATTCAAGAAAAAACCAATTTTGCGCTTTCTTTTATTGCTCCAATTAAGGAGTTGTTTGGTCGCCCTAAAATAATATATCTTTTGATGTTTGTCTTTTGTTATAAATTAGGTGAAGCCTTTACCACTACAACCAGTGGTATTGTAATGCCATTTTTAATTCAGGGTTTGGGGTTTTCTCTGGATACTATTGGTTATATTAATAAGATGCTGGGAATTGGTTCCATATTGCTTGGAGGATTAACAGCGGGATACATTTTACTGCACAGTTCTCTTTATCGTTCTTTGTTATTTTTTGGATTGCTGCAAGCGATTACCAATGTATTTTTTGTGGCATTGGCCATGATTGGAAAAAATACTGTTTTATTAGCGGTCGCTGTGGTGTCAGATAATTTTGCAGCAGGTATGGGATCCACAGCTTTGGTTGCATTATTCATGCGTTTAGTGAATAAACAATTTACTGGCACTCAATTTTCCATTCTGGTTGCTTTGTCGACCTTACCAAGGATCATTTCAGGTCCTATAGCAGCAAGTATTCAACTGAATATAGGCTGGGTTGGTTTATATCAATTATCCATTATATTCGCATTGGCGTTTATACCTTTCCTTATATTAATCAAAGATCAGACAAATGGTAATCAACCACAACCGGTGCTATTGGATAAAGAAGAGGGATTGAAGGCTGTAAGGGAATAATTCTTACAAAGTATAGATCCGGTTTTTTGTATATAGATACTTAATCTTTGCGCCTAATGTTCAGCGTACTACGATCAGCCCTTCTCCCGTGCAAGTAACTTGAATATCCGATGTAGCCTGGGAGTAGGCCCAAAGGGCCGTATCCCAGGTTTACATTCTAGTCACCATCATTCTCCAAATTGATGTTATGTCATTTTTACGCTTTCCTTGAATAAATTTTTATATATTACGGCTTGATCTGATGACTTCGTAAAAGGTAATGAAAAAATGTAAACCTGGGATACGGCCCTTTGGGCCTACTCCCAGGCTACGCCTGAAATTCAAATTGTTTAAGCAGGAGAGGGCGTCTGAATTGACGCATGATGTACGTTAAGCACATGAAATGAAGCTTGAGTGTCTTGAAATAGATTTAGGTATTTTGATTAAGATGTATTATTTTCGAATACACTAAAAGGGTTAAAGCTAGAATAAGAAATAAATTGCGAGCTGTTGTGAACCAATGAGAGCTGTTGTAAAAAGAATCATTGGTACCGAGGGTCGGACTCGAACCGACACGATGTCACCATCACCGGATTTTGAATCCGGCGCGTCTACCAATTCCGCCACCCCGGCACGCGCGGTCATTATAACAAAGATAGCGAGACTAACAATGGATTTCAGAAAATTATTTAACTGGAATTTGAACTCTTCATATTTTTTGTCTGTATCTGGTTTATTTTTTGATAATTTGTAGAAAAAATAATTGATTTTGAGCATTGTGTATACGCATTTTCTGATTCAGGTTTCTTAATCCAATTTGACATTTTGAATCACTTAATTAAATAATGGCCTAAAATATGAGTTATAGTTGAATTTCAGCGTGTTGAATGAGGTATGTATGAATAAGTACGGCTCTTTTGTTTTAGGAATTGCTTTGTTCACTTTTAGTGTTGCAGGTTATAGTACCCATTGCCCTGATCCAAATACAACCTCTTTAAAGTGGGGAGTTCCACCTTCTCCCTGGGTAGAAAACCCTTTTTCACCGAACAAACCACAAGGTGAGGAAAATACGCGATTTGTAAAAGCAAATATTCTTGTTGCACGATATGGACAGGGCGTAACCTGTACTTATAGAAACTCTGCAGGTGATTATTCTATCTGGTGGCAGGTATTGACAAAAATTCCAGCCCGCTCTGACAATAGCTGGATAGATACCTTGGGTGGTTATGTCTGTACTCAAGGTTTAACTGAATGTCAGTTTTATGTTGCAGATACTTCCGAAAATTAATCCATAGGGGGTGATTTGTAATCACTTTAGCCTGTGACTATACTTAATTTGGATATAATCCTGTTGGAATCTAAATGAGGGAATAAGTTGTGGATGATATAGATGATGGAAGCAATTTGAAACCTGGTGAATTGGACAAGTCAGATTCTGCGAAACATCGTATGGACGAGCTTTCTTCCAAAGATGAAGCGTTTAAAGCACTGGTTCTGCGTAAGCTTGTTGATATAAGAGATAAAGAGATACAACCTCAGTTATATGACAAGGATCGCCCCGAACGAAACCCACATATTCAAAGAGCAAACTTTATTTACGCCTTGATATTTAAGGTTAAAGATGACTTTAGAGCGCCAAACGATGTAATGAAGTTTATTTTGGAACTGGAAGACAAGTATCCACTGGCTGTTCCAACAATTGATGAAGTTAAAGAGATGTTGGGATCATTACATGTGACATGATGAATCAACATTTAACTTATTTTAAAGCAGTAAGTAAGCAGGGCATACACGCATTATTATCGCATACACCATTGCTTAATTTTAGAATGGAACAGATTTTTTTCAAACTAAATCCGGTCTTCTGTAATGTTAATCATCATTTCCAGAGCCTTCTTTGCATTATCTATTACCCATTGCTGATCATTGACCGGGAGTCTGTTTCTGGTTCCCGTAAATTCGTTGACAACATCACCGGCTTTAACTTCGTTATAAGCCATGTTTTTACCTTGGCGCAGTAGATCAACGAGGGCAACCAAATGAGGGGGATCATTACGTGACATGGTGGCGCAACCACAGCCTATGCCCTTTTCCTCATCTTTTTTAGGAGCCTCTGCCAGATTAACTACTTCAATTCCCAGTCCTTTACAATATTGTTTTAGGTTGGCTACCATATGATTTTCTGTGCCTATGGCATAACGTTTGGTTCCTGCTCTGTCATTTACTACTTGATCCCATATAAATGCCGTAGAACCGGAATATTGGGCTACTCGTATGACCGAATTACGGCATTCTGGATGCACTATGGTGGTGTAGCCATTTTCCTGCCAGTAGCCACACATTTCTGGTTGATAATGTGTATGTACCGCACATTCGCTGGCAAATAAAATTAATTCCGCTTTATCAAATTGATCCAGAGTCTTTTTGTCTTGATCCGGCAGCGAGTAGCGAGCACCTGCTGTTCCACCAGGCCAATAAGCAAGATTTTTAATTCCTAACCAGTAGGCTACATTTTCACCCATATGTTGATCGGGTATAAACAGGATTTTTTTGTTTTGCTTTTGTGCCCATTGGAATATTTTTTTAACATTAGAACTGGTACAAACTGCTCCGCCTTGTGCTCCAGTCATGGCTTTTACGCGGCCTGAAGTGTTCATGTAACAAACCGGGATAATATTCTCCGCACCATAACGTTCATTTAAATCGATAAAGGCAGGTTCTACCATAAAATCTTTGGCAAGCATTTCCATGGTGCATCCTGATTTGGGATTGGTAATGTAAACATGCTGTGATTTGTTGGCCAGAATACTGATGGATTCAGCCATAAAATGTACTGCGGATTCAATGATGACTGATTTTTCAGGATGATTGGCTGCCATAAGCGCTAACTGATAGGAATCGCCAATTTTGCCGCCGAATTGTTCGATTAAACGAACAATATCTCCACCCATGTAATAATGAGCGAGAAGGAGCATTTTATCGCCGAAATGATCCTGTGCTTTCTTAAGATAGGGTTTCATCCACTCCAAGACAGTGGTCAGCTTTCGATCTGGCAGCGCCTGATATTCTTCGGCATAGGGTATAAAATCTTCCTGGTACCAGTCTATTGGGTAATCATTTTGGCAAATGCTCATATCATTGCGTATGTGCATCAAGGTCGTTTCTGGTTGGTAAATAGTCGAATTTTTAAACATTAAATCTACCTCTAAAATTATTGGGTACACACATCATTAAATCCGGGAATTTCGTCATCCTGAACGCAGTGAAGGGTCTCAAAATGCAGGCACAGAACCATGTTCAGGGGTATCCTCATTGCATTCGGGATGACGTCTCCTGAGGCTATTGAGAAGTTACCAACTTTTGCGAGGATCCCTCAGGAACACGTTGTGAGACGTCAAAACCGTTAACACACTCTAGCCTAATGCATTATCTACTGGTCCCAGTTTGGCAATACTTTCCTGGGCTTTTAAATTTTTGCCTGGGAAATCTTCTCGATAATGGCCTCCACGGGATTCCCTTCGTGCTAAAGCTGCTCTGACAATTAACTCTGCATTAAGTATTATATTTCTTAATTCGATGAAGTCTCGGGTAATACAATGTTTCCAGTAATATTCTTCAATAATTTTCTTACGCTTCATTATTAATTGTAGTAGATCTTGAAGTCCTGCTTCAGTACGCACTATTCCTGCATAGGAAGTCATTTCACCCCGTAACCCTCTCCATTGAGCATTAATCTGACTTGCGCGTCTGGCGTTAACTTCACCAGGTGAGCTCCAGTTCGGTACACTATCAATTGATTTAATTGGAGATGCGATGTCTTTTAGAGTGCATCGTGCCGCATTGGAGCCCATGACCAGAGCTTCTAGCAGGGAATTGCTTGCCAGACGATTGGCACCATGAAGCCCGGTAAAAGCCACTTCGCCTATAGCATATAAACGTTTCAGGTCCGTACGTCCATCAACGTCTGTTAATACTCCTCCGCATTGGTAATGTGCCGCAGGTACTACAGGGATCATATCCTGACTCATTTCTATGCCTATAGACAATAAAGTCGTGTAGATCTGGGGAAATCGTTTTTGCAGGAAGGATTTGCTCTGGTGAGTAATGTCCAGATACACATATCCTGCCTGGCTTTGTTCAATTTCACTAAAAATTGCTCTGGCAACAACGTCCCTGGTAGCCAGTTCCATTTGTTCAGGTGCATACTTCTTCATGAAACGTTCGCCTGTTTCAGGATTTTTGAGTAAAGCTCCTTCACCGCGTACCGCTTCAGAGATTAAAAAATTATTCAAAGAGTGATGATGGAGAAGGGTAGGATGAAATTGATAGAACTCCATATTGCCTACTCGTGCTCCCGCTCTATAAGCCATGGCCACACCATCACCTGTGGCAACCATGGGGTTGGTTGTATAACGGTATGTTTTACCTGCGCCTCCAGTAGCCAAAATCACGCAATTAGCCAAAAAGGTATGGATACGATTGTGATGACAATCCAAAATATAAGCGCCTAAAACCTCACCTTGATTGTCCGTTCGGTGTGGAAGGTATTGAGTAATTAAATTGACAGCTACATGATGCTCAAAAAAATCAATTTGATTGTGGTGTCGTGCTAATTGATTCAAGGTTTGAGTAACGGTTAAACCGGTTTGATCTCCGCAATTGAAAATGCGTCTGTGCGAATGTCCGCCTTCTTTCGCCAGATTAAATTCACCATTTTTGTCCTGTTTGAATTTAACCGCATAGTGACCCAATTGCTTAATTATGTCTGGTCCCTGGCGAATAATAAATTCTACAGCTGGCTGATAACATAAACCATCACCAGCAAGGAGGGTATCAGAAATATGTGATTCAAGTGAATCCTCTGGGGAAAAAGCAGCAGCTATTCCTCCTTGTGCATAACGGCTATTGCATTCAATTGATTCCGCTTTACTGATTAACGCGATCTTTAATTGAGGCTGGATTGCCAATATTTGCAGGCAATAATGCAATCCAGCGAGTCCGGTTCCTATAACAAGAACATCGTATTTAAAGGTTTGCCCTTGTTGTGATAGGGTATCGCTCATGAAAATGCCTTAACTAACTGTGTAGCCAGACCTGTATAAGTTTCTGGGGTCAGGCAGGAGAGTTGCGCCTTCGCCTCCTTGGGAATGGACAGATTATTGATAAAATGTTTCAGACTTTCCGCATCAATACCTTGACCACGAGTCAGTGTTTTTAATTGTTCGTAAGCATCAGGAACATTATAACGACGCATTACGGTTTGCACTGCTTCTGCCAGAACTTCCCAATTCGAATTTAAATCTTCTTCAAGGGCAGTTTTATTAATTTGTAATTTATCGTTGCCTTTAGTGATGGAATAATAGGCAATTAAGCTGTAAGAAAAAGCCACGCCTAAATTACGTAATACGGTAGAGTCAGACAAGTCTCTTTGTAAACGTGATTGGGTCAGTTTATTGGCGAAATGGATGAACAGGGCGTTGGCAAGACCAAGATTTCCCTCTGCATTTTCAAAATCAATAGGATTCACTTTATGAGGCATTGTCGAAGAGCCTACTTCGGCGGCAATCGTTTTCTGTTTAAAATAACCCAGGGAAATATAACTCCAGATGTCTTGGGTGAAATCGAGTAGTATATTATTAATTCGCACCATGATTTGCGATACTTCAGCGATGCCGTCATGGGGTTCAATCTGGGTCGTGTAGGGATTGAACGACAAGCCGAATGAAGTGACGAAATTAGCACAATGTTTGCGCCAGTCAACATCCGGGTATGCAATAAGATGAGCATTGTAGTTACCTACTGCGCCATTGAACTTTCCAGGGATCAGAACTTCTGCTAATTGTTGCTGAGGTCGTTTAAGCCTGGCTACGAAATTTACCAGCTCTTTACCCATAGTAGTTGGCGTTGCGGGTTGGCCATGTGTTCTGGATAACATCGCAGCATCACAGTGCTGTTTGCCAAGCAGAGTGATACTTCCCATAATTTCAGCCAGAGTAGGTTGAATTACCTGGGCAATTGCTTGTTTCACCATTAGAGCATAGGCTAAATTATTGATGTCTTCAGAGGTACAGGCAAAATGAATGAATCCAATGATCGATTTAAGCTGCTCCTGATTCTGGAACTTGTCTTTTAAATAATACTCAATGGCTTTTACATCATGATTCGTCTGTCTTTCAAATTCTTTAATTTTTCCAGCTTCTGATTCATTGAAATTTTCAATAAGAGCGGATAAAAACGCTTTTGAGTTCGCGTTTAATGAGGGTACTTCGGGAATGGCCTCGTTTGCTGCCAAAGATTCAAGCCAGCGAATTTCAACCATCAACCGGTAATAAGTTAACGCAAATTCACTAAAATAAGGACTTAATGATCTTGTTTTATTTATATAACGACCATCTATGGGGGAGATTGCGTTTAAAGCTGAAAGTGTCATAGGTAGCCTACCCAATTAAGAAAGCATATATAATATTAGATGCGGGGCAAGATGTGAATTAAAGTGAGAAATTTTATATCAAAATTAACACATTTTTGTTCCATGTGCGTATAATAGTCACAAATTCTAATAAGTTGGCTCAATTTTTATGAAAACTATCATTGAATCCTACCAGGCTGGGTTATTTCAAAAAAAATATTGGTTACAAAATATTGTTTCTGGATTAATCGTTGGTGTGGTTGCTTTGCCCCTTGCAATGGCTTTTGCCATAGCTTCTGGAGCAAAGCCAGAACAGGGTTTGTATACCGCTATCGTCGCGGGTCTGGTTGTCTCGATCATGGGGGGCAGTCGGTTGCAGATTGCCGGTCCTACTGGTGCATTTATTGTAGTGCTTGCCGGGATTACTTCCAAATATGGAATCTCAGGATTGCAAATTGCCACATTGATGGCTGGTTTTATGTTGTTGTTCTTTGGTCTTGCACGACTGGGTGGAATAATTAAATTCATACCCAGTCCCGTAATTATTGGATTTACCTCGGGGATTGCTGTAGTCATTTGGGTAGGACAGTGGCAATATTTTTTTGGATTACCTACAACAACTGGCGCACATTTTCATGAAAAATTGTGGCACCTGATCCAATCGTTTCCGCAATTAAACATACCTACAGCAGTATTGGGATTATGTTCTTTATGCATGGTTATTTTTTCCAACAGGATTCCCGGATTAAAACGTGTTCCAGGTCCATTGATTGCTTTGGTAATCGCAACGGTTCTGCAATCTATATTTCATTTTGAAAGTGTTGCCACTATAGGAAGCATGTTTGGTGGGATTCCTCAGGGTTTACCTACTTTTGAATTGCCTTCAATTAATCTGGATCGAATTATAGAACTGGTAGGTCCAGCTTTTACCATTGCCATGCTTGGCGCGATTGAATCATTGTTGTCAGCTGTTGTTGCTGATGGTATGTCTGGAACACAACATAACTCCAATCGAGAGTTGGTTGGACAAGGATTAGCAAATATCCTGACGCCTTTGTTTGGTGGATTTGCAGCAACTGGAGCCATCGCGCGTACAGCTACCAATATTCGCAATGGTGGAAACAGTCCTTTATCAGGAATAATTCATGCGGTGACTTTGATATTAATTATATTGTTTTTAGCGCCATTGGCCGTAAATGTGCCCCTCGCTGCGCTTGCGGCTATTTTATTCGTAGTTGCCTGGAATATGAGTGAAGTCCATCATTTCGTTAAAATCATCAAATTGGCACCAAGAACGGACGTCGTGATATTACTTGTAACCTTTATTTTAACTGTGTTTGTCGATTTAGTTGTTGCGGTGAATATTGGAGTTATCATTGCTATTCTGCTCTTTATGCGCCAAATGGCCTTGGGTGTGGAAGTACAGCAAATGTCTCAGGCTGAGTTGTCTCAAGAATTGGTACAGCAGAATATTGCCGAGTTACCTCCTGGAGTATTGGTTTATGCGATAGACGGACCATTTTTCTTTGGCGCTGTAGAAATATTTCAACGCGCATTGGCATTCACCCATACTGATCCACGAATTTTAATTATTAGAATGCGATGGGTACCCTTCATGGACGTTACCGGTTTGCAAACTCTTGAGGAAGTGATCGCAGGCTTACAGCAACGTGGAGTACGAGTTATTTTAACTGGTGCAAATGATTCTGTTGAAGAAAAATTACGTAAAATTGGTGTCCTCAAAATGATTGGGGAACATAATTTCTTTAAAGATTTCTCCAAAGCTCTTGCTGCATGCCATGTGAATTTACCCAATTCTAGGAATCAGGATAAATATGATGTTTCGGGTAAAATTTCTGAGGTAGAGGTGGGTACCTAGGAACTGTAATACAATAACTCGAATGAACAAGGGCGCTTTGCGCCCTTGTTGTTTAACCATCCATCGATTTGAATTGATTGATTATATTCCCAGAGACATGCTGATAGGAATTTAAAGATAAAGCTTCATGAAGTTCACTAAAATTTATGCCCTCCAAGGGAATCACTCTAAGATTGGCCTCATTGACACTACGGAAATAAATGGTTCTTGTACCTATATCAAAAACCATGCTCAATTGAGTAGGCGAGGAAGTTCCTGGCGCCTGTGCGACTTGCCCCAAACCGTTGAACGCGTAAGCAATATGTTCTTCATTCGCTATATAGCCGGGTAACTTTTTGAGGTAATGTGCGGCTCGTACAAAGCGTGATTTTGAATCATATCCTCCGGGAAGCGGTTTATCGCCACCGAAGTCACCATACTCATCAAGAGAGGCTAGTGCTGAAGCATAGTCGATGTTGGTTACCACGGGAGGTATTAAATTGTCCTGATTATGAATGACCAATTCGCCATTTAAATATTCAAGAACAGCTGATTTACCTTCCGCATCATTTATAATCAGATGAAGATTCATAGCCACATTGCGGTAGGTATTGGGAAGTAACTGATAGTTGGAACTGTCATCAAGTACTTCCTGCACAGTTTGGAAATTATCTAAAATATATTGTACCCATTCGGACGTGCTTAAAGTAGGTTTATCGCCACTGACTGAATAACGTGAGGAGCTCAGAATAAGAGCTGACGCTGTAAGGCCCTTTTCATTCATCCCATCGGCAGCAGGTCCTGGTTTAAAGCGATTTCCACCATGAAAAACGACACTTCCGTAACGGCTTTTCCAAATTAGGGGATGATATTCATGACTGTTAACATTGGAAACCATCAGTGTATCGCGTGGATGAATAACTACTGTCCCTTCTCTGTATTTCCAGTCTAAATTGACTGCAACAGTAGCGGGCTTGTTTTTGTTAAAGACCAAGGCAGAACAGGCTACGCTGGAAAAGGAAATCGTATTTAAAGATAAGGCAACAGACATGAGTGCTATACGTTTAAACATTGTAACGTCCTTGTGATTATTGAACTGTTGAACAGGTTCAAGTGAGCCTGTTCGTCCTTAAATGTTACAGCAATTCATCTTAACTCATAATGATCAACTTTGTCATATTTTGTTACTATTGAAAAAAAATATCCCTCTAAATAAGCGTTTATAGAATTTCAATTGAGGCAACTGTCAAAGACTTGAAGGTTCTAATTCCAATAGACTGACAATTTAAGTAGAATGGCTATCATTTTATGAATTTGGGGTTGATATGACGGTTAAAATACATACTATCGATTTAGCGCAACTTGGAATGCGAGACCTGGAGCAGGTAGGTGGTAAAAATTCTTCTCTAGGTGAAATGATCAGTCATTTATCCTCAGCTGGTGTTTCTGTACCCGGTGGATTTGCAACTACTGCAGATTCATTTCGGGAATTTTTATCTCGTGACGGCCTCGATAAGAAAATCTATGAACAATTATCCTCACTGGATACTGACGATGTGTGTCAACTAGCTGTAGTGGGTAAACACATCCGAGAACTGATAGTTAATACTCCCTTTACCCCTGAATTTGAACAGGCTGTTCGTTTATCTTATAAAGAGTTGGCTGATCGAATCGGTCATGATGATTTTAGCGTTGCTGTCCGGTCATCTGCGACAGCAGAGGATTTACCGGATGCTTCCTTTGCCGGCCAACAGGAAACATTTTTAAATGTTAAGGGAATAGATGCAGTTTTACATTCAATTAAACATGTTTTTGCGTCTTTGTTTAATGACAGAGCTATAGCCTACCGTGTCCACCACGATTTTGCTCATAGTGATGTGGCATTATCCGCTGGAATTCAACAGATGATACGCAGTGATTTGGCAGTCAGTGGTGTTATGTTCACTATGGATACTGAATCAGGCTTTGATCAGGTTGTCTTTATCACTTCATCTTATGGCTTAGGTGAAATGGTAGTTCAAGGAGCGGTAAACCCGGATGAGTTTTATGTTCACAAACCAGGAATAATTGCGGGAAAACCCGCCGTAATTCGCAGAAATTTGGGTAGTAAAGCACTAAAAATGATTTATTGTGACGATCCGTCTTTGGAACGACGAGTTAAAACAGTAGACGTGGATCCGGCAGAGCAATTAGTGTTTTCTTTGAATTCCGAAGAAGTAGAACAATTAGCGCAACAAGCTTTAATTATAGAAAAGCATTACGGCCGACCCATGGATATTGAATGGGCTAAAGATGGGAACAATGGCAAATTGTATATTTTGCAGGCGCGTCCTGAAACGGTAAAAAGCAGGGATAACAAGCAGGTATTGGAGCGATATACGTTACTGAAAAAAGGCGAGGTATTAAGCGAAGGCCGTAGCATAGGACAACGTATAGGGCAGGGTAAGGCAAAGATCATTAAAGACATTAGTGAAATGCACAAGGTGCAACCTGGTGATGTTCTTGTTTCAGATATGACCGATCCTGATTGGGAACCGGTTATGAAGCGTGCATCAGCTATTGTTACCAATCGCGGAGGAAGAACCTGTCATGCAGCAATTATTGCGCGTGAACTGGGAATTCCTGCTGTAGTGGGGTGTGGTGATGCTACGAAAACTATTACAGATGGTGATGACGTCACGGTGAGTTGTGCTGAAGGAGATACGGGCTTTGTGTATTCCGGTATTTTGCCCTTTGAGCAAGTTCGTCTCGATGTAGAAACCATGCCAGAATTACCCATGAAAGTGATGTTGAATGTGGGTAATCCTGAAAGAGCATTTGCCTTTCAATCAATTCCTAATTCAGGGGTAGGTTTGGCACGGTTGGAGTTTTTGATTTCCAATACCATTGGAATTCACCCTAAAGCTTTACTTGATTTTGATACTTTGCAGGATAAAGAACTTAAGAAATTTATTGCAGATAAAACAGTAGCCTATTCGTCACCTGTGGAATATTACATTGAGCGATTAAAAGAGGGGATAGCAACTATCGCCGCAGCGTTTTATCCCAAACCAGTGATAGTACGTTTATCTGATTTTAAATCTAATGAGTATGCAAATCTTGTTGGCGGTAAGTTATATGAACCTCATGAAGAAAATCCAATGCTGGGTTTTAGAGGCGCATCGCGCTATGTGTCTGCAAGTTTTTCTGAGTGTTTTGCCCTGGAATGTAAAGCAGTCAGGCGAGTCAGGGAAGATATGGGCTTAACCAATGTCGAAGTAATGATTCCTTTCGTAAGAACTGTTTCTGAAGCCAGTGATGTCATTCACGTTTTAAAGCAACATGGACTTGAACGCGGCAAACACGGATTGCGCGTTATTATGATGTGTGAATTACCTTCTAATGCTTTATTGGCGAGCGAATTCCTGGAGCATTTTGATGGCTTTTCAATTGGCTCCAATGATCTGACGCAATTAACCTTAGGATTGGATAGAGACTCTGGTTTGGTGGCTGCTCAGTTTGATGAACGAAATGATGCGGTTAAAGCATTATTGCATATGGCGATTGTTGCCTGTAAAAATGCGGGTAAATATATAGGGATTTGTGGACAGGGACCATCAGATCATCAGGATTTTGCTCAATGGTTAATGAAAGAAGGAATCGATAGTGTCTCTCTGAATCCTGATTCTGTGTTGGAAACATGCTTATTTTTGGCAAAGCAGTAGAGACAATATTTATGTCATCTCTACGTAGGCGCTGAGGTATCCTGACATTTAAATACTCAATTGGTTAATTGGAAACCCCTCTGAGTAAAATGTACGTCATTCCCGCGAAGGCGGGAATCCATGCAGCACATGAACACCTGATTGTGGTTGCTTAAAGGATAGCCGCTTTCGCGAGTATGATGTATAAACAGGAGGTTCATCTAGGAACAAGCCACGGAGCATAAGCAGTTTTGGGTAATTGAACAAGTGAATTGTCAACAGAGCCTAATCACTGCGTGATTTTAAAATATGAGGAATTTTAAGACCTTTTAGTTACATAGGGATATCATTAATTACATTAAAAAGGGGGCGGGAGTTATGCGCAGTTCTAAATGGTGGTTTCTTGTAGTAAGCATCTGCCCGATGATTGCGTTTGCTGCTGGCACTGATGATCATGCTGATCCTGTTGCCTCGGTTCTGCTTGGTGTGACGTCCATTTTTTTCTTTGCCATTATCGGCAGATATATCGCTCGACGTTTGAATCAACCCGGGGTGCTCGGGGAATTATTGATGGGCGTTATTGTTGGCAATCTGTGTTATTTTTTTGGGAACCAACTCATTGTTATTTTGCGGGAAGGTTCTTCAATTTTTAATGTAATGAAGGAAGTTTTAAATGGCGTTCCAATAGGCCAGGCGGTAAGTTCAGTTATTCCAAATCCATTCTATGCTCAGCAAATCACTCAGGCGTTAAGCGGCTCTGATGGAACGGAATATCTTAAAATTGCTTACATAGTGGATATATTTTCTCGCCTCGGTGTTATCTTTCTGTTGTTTATGGTCGGATTGGAAAGTTCTCTGGAAGAACTGAAGCATACCGGGAAAGAATCTATTTTAGTCGCTCTTATTGGTGTTCTGGCACCAATGATTCTGGGTTTTCTTGCCGCTTATTTTTTACTACCCGCCTCTCACTTTCAAGCGGATTTATTTATCGCTGCAACTTTAAGCGCTACCAGTATTGGTATCACAGCGCGAGTACTTAAAGAGATGAATAAGCTTCGTACACGAGAAGCACGAACGATTCTCGGTGCAGCCATGTTAGATGATATTTTAGGATTGATTCTATTGGCTGTGGTCAGTAGCGTCGTCATCAGTGGCGCTGTTGATGTTGGGATGGTAGTACGAATTATTATCTATTCTTTACTTTTCTTTGCGGGTACCTTGGTTTTGGGGCCTGTATTTTTACGTAAGTCCGTTCATTTTTTACGTTTCCTTGAGCCGTGGGAATCAAAATTGTTTATTTCGTTCATTTTTGTAATGGCCCTCTCCTGGTTGGCTTCGTTTGTACATTTGGCAGCAATTATTGGCGCTTTTGCCGCGGGAGTGATAATTCACGATGATTATTTTAAATCACAGGAATCTCGTCAAACAGAAAATCGAAGCATTCATCATTTAATTTCCCCTTTAGAGTCCATACTGGCACCCATGTTTTTTATGGTGATAGGTATTCAGGTGAAATTAGAAACATTCTGCAGCTGGAATGTGATTGTATTGTCCAGCGGTTTAATTATTGCCGCGATTATTGGAAAATTGGTCAGTGGGTTAGGTGCGAATCGTAAAGACGATCGTTTGCTGATTGGCATTGGTATGTTGCCTCGTGGTGAAGTTGGTCTGGTATTCGCATCGATTGGTCGTACACTGGGTGTCATTTCTGATGAACTGTTTTCCTCTATAGTTCTAATGGTTTTAGTGACTACTTTTATTGCGCCTCCCTTATTAAAAGCGCGTTATGCTAACAAGAAAAAGGAACTGAAGGTTTGAAAATTGATACGTTACAGATTGCCTCCGATGTACGGCATGCTTTACTTGAAGATGTTGGGACTGGAGATGTGACTGCGGCTTTGTTGCCATCTCACCTTATCGTTGAAGCAGAGATCATTTCCAGAGAAGCGATGTTAGTCTGCGGGCAACCTTGGGTTAATGAAGTTTTTGCTCAGATTGATGGTAAAATTGAAATTGAATGGCTTGTTTCCGAAGGAGAATGGTTAGCCGAACCCGCTTCTTTGTGCATCATTCACGGTACTGCTAGCAGTATATTAACTGCAGAGCGCACCGCATTAAATTTTTTGCAAACACTTTCAGCCACAGCTACTCAAACTCATCATTATGTGGAGAAGCTGCGTGGAACTGACACTCGATTACTGGATACACGTAAAACGATACCTGGTCTAAGATTAGCTCAAAAATATGCTGTCAGTTGTGGAGGCGGAGTTAACCATCGTATGGGACTCTATGATGCCTTTTTGATAAAGGAAAATCATATTAAAGCCTGTGGAACGATTGCCAAGGCGATTAACCTGGCCAGAAGTACTGACAAACATTTATTAGTTGAGGTTGAGGTGGAAACGTTGGGTGAGTTACGTGAGGCTTTTGAAGCCCACCCCGACAGGATACTGTTGGATAATTTTAGTCTGGATATGCTCAGGCAGGCGGTCCAGATGAATCAGCCTAAATACTGTGAACTGGAAGCTTCAGGCGGGATAAATAGTGACAATATAGCTGAAGTTGCCCGCTGCGGAGTTGATTTTATTTCTGTGGGCGCAATTACAAAATCTGTCAAGGCAATTGACTTAAGTTTATTGGTTAGGGAAGTGTTATGAGCCTGAGTATTGTATTTACTGGAGGAGGCACTGCCGGTCATGTCACTCCAAATATGGCATTAATTAAAGAATTTAAATCAGAAGGGTGGGATATAAATTATATAGGTTCTGAAGAGGGTATTGAAAAAGGGATGATTCAGAATATGGGAATTCCTTTTCATGCGGTGAGCAGTGGAAAATTACGCCGATATTTTAGTCTGAAAAATGTGTTGGACCCCTTTAAAATAGTGATTGGAATTGTTCAATCATTTTTCTTATTTCATAAATTAAAACCTGATGTGGTGTTTTCTAAAGGCGGATTTGTTGCATTCCCGGTGGTTGTCGGTGCCTGGTTAAATCGAATCCCTGTCGTAGCTCATGAATCCGATATGACTCCGGGATTGGCCAACCGACTGTCCTTTCCGTTTGTGAATAAAATTTGCCTCACCTTTGAAGCGGGTAAAAAGCACTTTAAACGTCAGGATAAGATAGAGGTTACTGGCACACCAATTCGTGAGCAATTATTTGCTGGATCCCGGGCGAAAGGGCTGGAGATGTGTGGCTTTAATAACGAAAAACCGTGTTTGCTGGTTATTGGTGGAAGTCTGGGAGCGGGTTCAATCAATCAGAGTGTGAGGGCTGCTCTTGGTCAATTAATTGAACAGTTCCAAGTGATTCACTTGTGTGGCAAGGGAAAAATCGATCCTGCACTAAATCAGCTTGAAGGGTATCGTCAATTTGAATATGCAAATGAAGAACTGGCTGATTTGTTTGCGGCCGCCTCAGTTGTCATTTCTCGAGCAGGGGCAAATTCTCTATATGAGATACTTGCTTTAGGAAAACCGCATATACTCGTTCCAATATCCGCAATGGTGAGTCGAGGTGATCAAATACAAAATGCACGCTATTTTCAGAAGTTAGGTATCAGTGTTGTGATCCAGGATCAGGCTTTGAATGCAGAAACTTTATTAGCCGCTCTCCACGAAGTGATAAACAACAAGAGTGATATCGATAATAAAATCAAAGCATTAAAAATTGAGTCTGCTACGGATAAAATCGTAGCAATAATCAAGGAGCAAGCACATGTTCAATCCCCAAGAACTGTATGATTTCGTAAGTCAGCAATGGCAAGATGAAATACTGCCCAGTTTATGTGACTATATTAAAATCCCTAATAAATCACCTCATTTTGATTCCATGTGGCAAGAACATGGTTATATGGATAAAGCAGTTTCCCATATTGCCCAGTGGTGCACAGAGCATGCGCCAAAAGGAATGAAACTGGAAATTATGCGTTTAGAAAACAGGACGCCTTTAATTTTTATGGAAATCCCAGGTCAGATAGATGAAACCGTTTTACTCTACGGACATTTGGACAAGCAACCCGAAATGTCTGGATGGCATGAAGACCTGGATCCTTGGAAGCCTGTTCTGAAAGATGGCCGCCTGTATGGACGAGGTGGGGCCGATGATGGGTATTCCGCTTATGCTTCATTAACCGCAATTCGTGCTCTTGAAGCGCAGAATATTCCTTATCCTCGCTGTGTATTAATAATTGAAGCTTGTGAAGAAAGCGGCAGTTACGATTTGCCTTATTATATTGAACTATTAAAAGAACGGATCGGTAAGCCGGCCTTGGTCATCTGCCTCGATTCGGGCGCCGGTAATTACGAGCAACTTTGGATGACCACCTCATTGCGCGGCAATGTTGTCGGAGAACTGACGGTTGAACTGATCAATGAAGGAGTACATTCCGGTAATGCCAGCGGTATTGTCGCTGACAGTTTTAGAGTGGCCAGACAATTAATCAGTCGAATTGAAGATGAGAAAACAGGCGAAATTAAATTACCTCAGCTTTATTGTGATATTCCTGAAGAGCGAATCAATCAGGCAAAAGATTGTGCGCTGGCGCTTGGTAATCAGGTGTATACTGAATTTCCCTGGCATGATGAAGTTCAACCAGTCAGACAGGAAAATCCGGAATTAATTTTGAATCGAACATGGCGACCAGCATTGACGGTTACTGGTGCCGATGGATTTCCTGCAATTGCAAATGCAGGGAATGTCATGCGCCCTAAAACAGCACTTAAACTTTCCATGCGCCTTCCTCCGCTGGTAAACCCGAAAGAAGCATCACGCGCGTTGCAGGAAACTTTAACTGTAAATCCGCCGTATAAAGCCAAAGTCAGTTTTCGGGTTGATGATGGATCAAAAGGGTGGAATGCCCCATTGCTTTCCGGATGGTTAGCTCAATCCGCTGATGAAGCATCTCGTACTTATTATGGTAAACCTGCGGCTTACATGGGCGAAGGCGGGACTATTCCTTTTATGGGAATGTTGGGTGAGCAATTTCCAAATGCCCAATTCATGATCACCGGTGTATTGGGTCCACATTCTAATGCTCATGGACCTAATGAATTTCTTCATCTGGATATGGTAAAAAAATTAACATCGTGTGTTTCATATGTTCTTTATAGTTTTTCTCAACAAAAATAATTAAAAATTATCTCGACAGTTAATTAAAATATTGGGATACTTTGCAGCGGCTCCGGAACGAGCCGCTTAGTCCAACAATTAGGAGAAAATTATGAAAGCAAGATTCATTGCTATGTTATTGTCATTATTTGTTATAACCCTTCCTGCTCACGCAGATACAGTACCTAAAAAACAACAAGAGCAACATGCTCCTTCTTCAAGTAAAATAGATCTTAATCAAGCGGATTTATCTACTCTTACCGGTTCTTTTAAAGGTATTGGGAAGAAACGAGCTGAAGCGATCATTGCTTACCGAGAGAGTCATAAAGGATTTAAGTCACTTGAAGAGCTCGCTGAAGTCAAAGGATTTGGACAACGTTTTATGAACACTAATCGTGATAAATTGAAAGAAGTGTTCATCATTAATTAAGCATTGAGGTCGTACTGAAGTATTTTTAGTTTTAATTGCTTTGGATAGACTGCTCCCTGAGTAATAATGTGTTCAAAAGTTATAATGTAATCCTGAGCACAGCGAAGGATCTCCAAATTGTGGCGCAGTGCCACATTCAGGAGATCCCTCATTGCATTCGGGATGACGTTTTCTAGAGTTATATCGTGTTTAAAAGTGATAACGTCATCCTGAGCGCAGCGAAGGATCTCCGAATTGTGGCGCAGTACTATGTTCAGGAGATCCCTCATTTCATTCGGGATGACGATTTCTAGAGTTATATCGTGTTTAGAAATTATAACGTCATCCTGAGCGCAGCGAAGGATCTCCAAATTCTGGCACAGTGCCACGTTCAGGAGATCTTTCATTTCATTCGGGATGACGATTTCTAGAGTTATATCGTGTTTAGAAATTGTAACGTCATCCTGAGCGCAGCGAAGGATCTCCAAATTCTGGCACAGTGCCACGTTCAGGAGATCCCTCATTTCATTCGGGATGACGATTTTTAGAGTTATACTGTTTTCTTAAATTATAACGTCATCCTGAGCACAGCGAAGGATCTCCAAATTGTGGCGCAGTGCCACATTCAGGAGATCCCTCATTGCATTCGGGATGACGATTTCTAGAGTTATATCGTGTTTAGAAATTATAACGTCATCCTGAGCGCAGCGAAGGATCTCCAAATTCTGGCACAGTGCCACGTTCAGGAGATCTTTCATTGCATTCGGGATGACGATTTTTAGAGTTATATTGTTTCTTAAATTATAACGTCATCCTGAGCACAGCGAAGGATCTCCAAATTTTGGCACAGTGCCATGTTCAGGAGATCCCTCATTGCATTCGGTATGACGTTTATCAGAGTTGTGATGAAGTAAACTCATTGTGGAATAGCTGTTTCAACAACTAGTACGCCCAATAAGTGATCAATGCCCAGGAAAATGGATAAGCCTTCATAAACTTGGCTCGAATTGATTTTTCCATATTTGTCTTAACCTCAAAATTTACGCAATTATTTAAATTTCTTACAATTCAACTGTCGATTTTTACTCAAATATAGGATAAAGTAGCATCCAAAAAGAAGAACGGGATCTTACTGCATATGTTCAGAAAATTAAGGGGCGTGTTTTCTAACGATTTGTCAATCGATTTAGGAACTGCAAATACATTGATTTATGTTCGGGATAAGGGCATTGTCCTTAACGAGCCGTCCGTGGTTGCTTTGCGTAATGAATCAGGCCAAAAGCGAGTTGCTGCTGTGGGCATTGAAGCGAAACGCATGTTAGGAAGAACTCCCGGTAACATTAACGCCATTCGACCGATGAAAGACGGCGTAATTGCAGATTTTTTTGTTACTGAGAAAATGCTTCAGCATTTCATACATAAAGTCCATGAAAATAAATTTCTCAGACCTAGCCCAAGAGTCCTTGTTTGTGTTCCTTGTGGTTCTACTCAGGTTGAACGTCGCGCTATTCGCGAATCCGCTATGGGAGCAGGGGCTCGAGAAGTATTTCTTATTGAAGAACCTATGGCTGCTGCTCTGGGTTCTGGAATGCCAGTT
Organism: Legionella quateirensis; assembly: GCF_001467955.1. Taxonomy (GTDB): domain Bacteria; phylum Pseudomonadota; class Gammaproteobacteria; order Legionellales; family Legionellaceae; genus Legionella; species Legionella quateirensis. The sequence goes on from NZ_LNYR01000031.1 coordinate 165,738, forward strand.
GAAGAAGCCAGCGGTTCTATGGTAGTAGACATTGGTGGTGGAACCACTGAAGTGGCCATTATCTCTTTAAGTGGTATTGTCTATCATCAATCAGTACGAATTGGCGGTGACAAATTTGATGACGCTATTGTCTCTTATGTTCGTCGTAATTACGGTACTTTGATCGGTGAAACAACAGCAGAACGAATTAAACACGAAATCGGTTCTGCATTTCCAAGCCGTGATTTGTTTGAAATTGAAGTGCGTGGAAGAAACCTTGCTGAAGGTGTGCCACGTAGTTTTACTTTGACAAGCGCAGAAATTCTGGAAGCATTACAAGAACCTTTATCAGGAATAGTAGGTGCGGTACGAGCTGCATTAGAGTTGGCTCCACCTGAGTTGGCAGCGGATATAGCCGAGCGTGGTATGGTTTTAACCGGAGGCGGTGCTTTGTTGAAAAACATAGACACGTTACTGATGGAAGAAACAGGATTACCTGTATTAATTGCTGAAGATCCATTGACCTGCGTAGCACGTGGTGGTGGTAAAGCTTTAGAAACCATGGATTTGCGTGGCGGTGATTTCCTCTCAACAGAATAATAAGCACAGTAGATTATTTATCAAGGGTGGACACAGTTCTATTGGATTTGTGTTTGCTCTTGTTTTTTCTATTTTTATGATGATTTCTGATTATCATTACCATTATATGGATAATGTCCGAAGTGGATTTTCTTTAATTGTTTCTCCTTTGCAGTATGCTGTTGATTATCCAGTTCGGGTTGTTGGCTGGGTTCAATCGTTGGTTAGTGCAAAAAAAGCTTTGATCGATGAAAACATGCAGCTACGCTATCAGCAAACCATGCTGGAAGCAGAGTTACAAAAGCTATTAGTCATACAAAAAGAAAACTCACAGCTAAAAGAATTATTACTAACCTCGTCCCAGGCTGATATGCGTGCCATGGCTGCCCAAATTCTTGCTGTAGATACCAGTAACTCACGACAAATTGTTGTATTAAATAAGGGAAAACGTGACGGAGTGTATTCTGGACAACCTGTGCTCGATGCGAAAGGCGTCATGGGCCAGGTGATTGATGTAGGTCCAATGACGAGTACTGTACTATTGATATCCGATTCCAAGAGTGCAGTACCTGTAAGAAATAATCGTACCGGAGAGCGGGCAATACTGGTTGGCAATAACAGTATCGATCAGCTGTCTCTAATAAATTTACCAAAAACTTCCTCCATTCATCCTGGTGATGTATTGGTGACATCGGGTTTAGGGCGACGATACCCAGAAGGGTACCCGGTAGGTCGTGTTGAACGAGTTAATAGTATTCCTGGTGAAGATTTTGTAAAAGTAATGGTAAGTCCTGTTGCCCTGCTTAACCGTAATCGTTTGGTTCTTTTAATTTGGCCCGATCTTGAACAAGAGGAATTAACTTCTCAAATTAATGAACGATTGAATGCCGAGGAGTCCGCTTGATGAGGAATCTTCGCCTGCGATTATGGATAGGATTTATTGGGGCTCTGGTACTCTCAATTTTGCCAATGCCTGAAATTCTGTCTGCTTTTCGACCGCCCTGGATTTTATTATTGGTATTGTACATTGAGTATTATTTACCTGGAAATTTCAGGTTAACTACGCTATTAATTACCGGTCTTTTATTGGATGTGCTGCTTTCTACAGTGATAGGAGAACATTCATTTGCATTACTGCTAGTAACCTGGATTGCTTCCAGCAAGTCAAGACGATTCCAATTTTTCTCCATGATACAGCAAATCTGTCTTATTGGATTCTTTTGCTTATTATATCAATCCGTTATTTCTTTTATTGACGCTTTATTAGGTTTTCATTACAGTTTGCTCATGCCCTTTATAAGTGCGGTTCTGGGGATGTTTTTCTGGCCCTGGATACGTTTATTAGGTGATGGTTCATTATTGACTCGATTGGTTTATCGATAATTGAGAAGTACATGAATTTTAATTTATGGTAGCAGCGTAAATTCACCTGGTTGTAAATCTCCTAACTGCCATTCGCCAATCCGATGCCTAATCAATCTTAATGTGGGAAATCCAATAGCGGCGGTCATTTTTCGAATTTGGTGATTTTTTCCTTCTTTCAATATGATTTCTATCCAGCTGGTTGGAATGTTTTTTCGTTCTCGTATTGGTGGGTTTCGCGGCCAGAGTGAAGGCTCGGCAATCTGATGAGCCTGAGCAGGTAAAAAGGTACAATCTCTAATGGTTAAACCATTTCTCAATGGCTCTAGGTCAGCATCGGTAGGAATACCTTCTACCTGTACCCAGTAGTATTTATTTTTTTCAAATCTGGGGTGAGTCAATCGATGCTGAAGTGCGCCATCATTGGTCAATAATAACAAACCTTCACTGTTTTTATCTAACCGTCCTGCAGCATAAAAATCAGGAATTTTAATGTAGGCTGCCAGAGTCTGTTCATGAACCTCTCCTGTAAACTGTGTAACAACACCAAAGGGTTTATTGAAAAGAATTATTGGGGGCATGGAATATTTAATGGATAAAAATGATCGGATCTCAATGGTAGATTTATTCTCAATTTCAGGCAACTGCTAATACTATGATTTAATTCAATTCATGACAGATAATGGATTGTTTTTTAAATTCCATCACTATACAATGGTGCAAATTTACTCTTTATGGTGAAATTTGTACATGAAATGGATACTGCTTGCTTTATTGGTTTTAGCTCAAACCGGCTGTGCGATTAATCATAAAGTGATGGTGGGAGATGAACGCGTTGTTATTCAGCAAACCGTTGGCAAGGGGAAAACCTACGTACATGTACATCACAATGAACAGACAGCCTTGAAAGCAGCTAAAAGAGTAATCCGTAAAGACGGCGGTAGTCTTATTACCCTGATCCATTCAGGGGGTCGAAATATCGTTTTTCATTTGAATAAGAAACGTTATGAATTTGATCCGAATAGAATATATACGGATAATGGAATCAAAAAAACATTGATTCAATACAGCTCCTACTCACCTGAAGCTCATAGGGAAGTAAAAAAATTAGCAAATAAAATTAAAGAATTATTGCCTAAAGGCAAAATTATTGCAGTTCATAATAACTCTTCTTATTCTTTAAAAGACTATTTACCAGGACATGAATTGGCTAAAGATGCGAAAGCCGTGCATATGAGTCCTGATAACTATTTCAGAAATTTTTATTTGGTAACAAAATTCAGCGATTATGTTCGCTTAAAACTTGAAGGATTTAATGGCATTTTACAAAAACCTTCTGCAACAGATGACGGATCAATGTCTATATTATTGGCTAAAAGCGATTACATTAATGTAGAAGCCGGTTATGATCAGTTGTATGAGCAGATAAAAATGTTGCAACATGCATAACGTAAGGTCTAACTCTTTTTAAAGTCCAATTAAATCAGTATTAGCCATAGACCTGACTTACGAAAAGCCTCAAGGTCGTGGCAAAAGAAATTTTTAGTGAGGGAGTTCAGACTCTCTGGAACAAAGCGCGGGACGTCGATATTGGAGTTGTCAACATATCCCTACATGGCCGAATTAAAAATAAAGAGATTGAGGTTTTTCAGAAGGCCCGATGGATATACTATTCATAGATAAATTCTTTCTTCATCTGTGTTTGTGAGCTGGGTCCTATATAAAGCTCAAACACTCCAGGCTCTGAAACATAATCTAAATGTGCATTATAAAATCGAAGCATAGGCTCAGTAATAGTAAATGTAATGCGTTTGGACTCGCCTTTGTTCAAAAAGATTTTTTTAAAGCCTTTGAGCTGTTTTTCTGGTTGAGTCATTGATGCCACTTTATCATGCAGATAAAGTTGAACAATCTCGTGGCCATTATACCTTCCATTATTGGTCACAATAACTGACGCAGTGATTCTTGTATTTTTGTGTAAGGTCGAAGTATTTATTTTCATATCATGATATCGAAAATGACTATAACTCAAGCCATAGCCGAATGGGTATCTCGGTAAATTTGATTCATCAATGTATTTGCTTTTATATTTTTCAGCAAATTGTTGACTATGCTGCTGATAAGGACGTCCAGTTGGTTTGGCATTATAATAAATCGGGATCTGGCCCACATGACGTGGAACAGTCATGGTTAATTTACCTGAAGGATTGTAACGGCCAAATAATACATCTGAAATAGCAGTACCTGCTTCGCTGCCGCCATACCAAGCTTCAACAATGGCATCAACATGTTGATGCGGCCATTCAATGGTTAATGGTCGACCATTTATCAATACCAATACGATAGGCTTGTTGAGTTTTTTCAGTGCTTTTAATAAGTTTAACTGATTAGGTAATAAACCAATCCTGGTACGACTGGCGGCTTCTCCACTCATGCCAAAAGGCTCACCTAAAACAGCAACAATGACCTCGCTTTGTTGAGCAATTGACAAAGCTTCGTTTAATAATTTTTGAGGATCATCGTTTTTAATAGAGCCGCCATGTTGATTCAAATAGGTTACTAACGCTTTATTATCGGAAAAGTTGCAGCCTTTTGCATATCGAATATGAGCCGCGTACTGTTTCTCTTTCAATGCTTGCCACAGGCTCGTTGCCTCTTCAGGTCGGCCGATGGCGCGCCATTCTCCCAGTTGTTGATTTGCATCCTTTACAAAAGGACCGATAAACACAATTTTTTGGTTGGGATTCAGGGGCAGAAGACCGTTAGCATTTTTTAATAAAACAATACTCTCAAGCGCTGCCTGATGGGCTAAGTCTCGGTGCTGCTTTTTATCATAGGTCAATTGACCCATGTGGTGATAGGGTTGATCAAACAAACCTAAATCCCATTTAACACTTAGTATTCTTTTTACCGCATCATTAATTTGTTCGATTTTAATTTGTTTCTCTTTCAATAGATTTGATAACTGATTGACATACATCTCACCAACCATATCCATATCAGTGGTTGCATTCATGGCTAAACGAGTCACTTCTTTGGCATCACCTACTCCATGTGCCATCATTTCATTAATGGCTGTATAATCTGTGACAAGCAATCCATCGAATCGGTAGGTATCCCGCAATAACTCTTTCATCAACCAGTAATTACCAGTTGCCGGGATACCATTGACCTCGTTAAATGATGTCATCACACTTTTTGCTTTGGCATTAATAGCTGCGACGTAGGGCGGTAAGTAGTCGTTATGCATCCGCGCCAGGCTCATATCAACGGTGTTGTAATCACGCCCTGCTTCAGCTCCTCCATATAGGGCAAAATGTTTAACACAGGCCATAATGGATGAAGGCTGAGACAGATCTGTTCCTTGATAGCCCGAGACCATTGCCGTCCCTATCTTTGATGCTAATAATGGGTCCTCGCCAGCGGATTCCATGACTCTACCCCAGCGTGGATCTCTTACAATATCGACCATGGGGCTAAAGGTCCAATGCAGGCCATCCTGTGTTGCTTCACTTGCTGAGGCATGTGCTAATTTCTTTATCAGGTCGGGATTCCAGCTTGCAGACTGCGCTAGAGGAATAGGGAATATGGTACGATAACCATGAATCACATCAAATCCAAACAATAAGGGTATCTTTAAACGTGAGTTTTTAATGGCCAAGTCTTGCAATCGTTTAACTACTTTTGGCGAATAGGCATTCATCAGAGCACCGACTTGGCCATTTTTGATTTTAGAATCAATCTCCTTGTTGCTGGCAGGTCCGGTTTCGGTTAAACCAACAGTCAGCAAATTCAGTTGGCCAATCTTTTCAGCTACAGTCATACGAGATAGCAAATTCTCAATAAATTCTTCTTTTTGACTTTCTGTTTTTGCATTTGCCAATGAGACCAGACAGCAAAGAATCAAGCAACACAAGTTAAAGCGCATCATATTAATCTATCCTGGGTGAGTGAAATCCCAGATTTTTTAGTCCTTGCTGCACATCAGGGTGTGACATAAATAACCGCCATAATAATTGAGAACGGTAGTTTTCAATCATTACGATAATTGGGCCTTGATCAATAGCTAATGAACCATCTGCTACCCAACCGGTTGTTGGATTGTATGCATCTTTAAATCCCAGAGTACTCCATAATTTAGGTTGATTGATAAAGCATTTTAGCGCCTTCATGGATTCTTCTGGTGTATAGGGAAAGGAGGACAGCGCTGCTGTTGGTGTTAAAACGCCGACATCCTGAGTAGGAGATTGAGCACCATAACCTGTATCGATATCGGATGCGGTTAGCCCCCAACAACGGTCACTATATCCTTGATATCCTTTGGGGTTATCTGCACAATAAGCGTGATTAATTTTGGTGTGTGCCACGTTCTGTTCGTAATAGTCAATGTTGCCATCTGTCAATCCATTTGGATCTAGACCCAGGAACGAATAATGCGACCAGAATAAGGGGCCACCGTAAGGTACACCGAGTGGCAACTTTACACCATAGTAGTCATTACCATTATGATACGACGGAGAGTCTTTATAACAACGGTCATAAACTTGTTTAGAAATGGGATGGGTCGGGGAACTTGCAGCTAAGATATAGGTAATTAATGTTTCATCCCAACCTCGAATTTTATGATTCATATGCCAGTCGTAATTAGGCGACCAATGCCAATAGAGTGTGTCATTCGTTCCATTGGTATGCCAGTTCCAATTCGCATTACGCCATAATGTGTTAATGGTGTGGCGCAATTCGACCTCTTTAGGGGTATTCCTGTCAAAATATTGATGAACGGTTAACAAGCCTTGAAATAAAAATGCTGTTTCAACCAGATCGCTTCCATCATCATACTGCCAATGAGCAAATGTTTTACCGGTGTCACCATACATCCAATGAGGAAATATTCCATGAAATTTATCTGCCTGCGTATCTAAAAATCGAACTGCTTTAAGCAGATGATCTACTCCTTGTTCTCTGCTGATAAATTGACGCTCAACTGCAACAATGGTTGCCATAAAGCCAAACCCTGAACCACCAGTGGTTATAATGGCTTCAGGATCATAATCAGGATAATTCTGATTACTTCTTTCACGCGCCATACCGCTAGTCGGATGAGCAAACTCATAAAAATAGTGATAAGTTTGCTTTTGAACTTGAGTAAGTAGTTCCTCTTCGCTTTTTGTGAGTGCAAAACTCGTCTGAGTGAAACAAATGATTAAAAATAAACTGATTATAACGTTCATGTAAATTGATAATTCCTTTTAAGTTAAATAGATGCTGCGTTATATGGAACATTATTGGTTGAGCAATCTCAATTCAGCCTTAGACTTATCATTATATATTCTCAAAATGAATGTTCTTATGAACTGAAAAACGGGTACAGTAGTATTTGATAGTCGTTGGTAATTGAACATAGACTACTACCTGGAATCACTTTTTGAATAACCCTTAATTAGCTAGCATCCGTTCTGGTCGTAATCGGTGAAGCATCACATAAATACCCAATATTTTCAACCATACTTAAAATGGACTTTTTTTAAGACAATGAGATTGGTTTTGATTCAGTATCGTTTGATGAGGGTCTGAGGATAATTTCAGTATCTAAATCGAATCAAATACATCCATCAGAATGCAAACTAATAGTTCTATGGATTGAAGCTCCTCTGGTCAATTCGCAGAAGAGCTTCATTTAATTGAGCGTTAAGTGAGGAGTCAAGCCTTTGGTTAGCTTATAAATTTATTTAACCTTGCGTAGTTTTGTATCTCCGAGAATGTATAACATGTCAATTGCGACGGTGGCACCTACGAGAGCAGTGGTTTGCGCTACGTCATATGGCGGAGATACTTCTACAACATCTCCTCCTATCATATTTAATCCGACTAGTCCCCATAAAATTTCCCGTTGCATTGCTGAAGTCAGGCCTCCTGGCATGGGCGTTCCCGTACCTGGCGTAAAAGCTGGATCCATGCAATCTACATCAAGACTGATATAGCATTTTCGGGTGCCAACAATGTTTCGTATTGTGTCTACTACCTGTTTTGCTCCCATTTCGAAACATTGATTGGCTGTGATGACATGTAACTTCGGAGTTTCAGGTACACTGGTACGTATTCCAATTTGAATAGAACTCTCAGGATCGACTAATCCTTCCTTAACTGCATAATAAAACATACTTCCATGGGTCAAGTGTGGCATTTGAACTGTATCTGTATGTGCATCAAAATGGATTAACGATAAAGGTCCGTGTTTCTGTGCAAGTGCTTTTATAGCAGGATAGGCAACCAGATGATCACCACCTAATCCTAAAGTAAGAACATCATGTGAGCTCAGTTCTTTTATAGTTGATTCCAGGTTTTGCAACATAGTGTCAATTTGACCAGGAAAAAAGCCAATATCACCATAATCTATTATTTTGAATTGATGATCAATTCGATATTTATGTGGCCAGCATGTACCCAAAATACTTAAATAGCAGGAGAGATCTCGAATACTACGTGGTCCAAAACGGGCTCCTGAGCGATTGAATGTACTTAGATCGAAAGGAACACCATAGATTGCGAAATCAACTCCTTTCAAATCGCGTGTATACTCTGATCTTAGAAAAGTTGGTATTCCTTCGTAGGGTATCGATTTAGTAAGAACAGGCTTCTGAGATGCGGGTTCAAAATCTGACATGATACTCATACTCCATGTTATTAAAAGTGACATTGTTTTAATTAAGTAATGCAGCACATATTGATAATCATTATAGAATAGTTTTACACAGTTATAATTTTATGGAAGTTGAGGTAATTTTGAGCAGCCCATCATTCTTTTAAAAATACTGAAGATACAGATATTCAACAATTGAACTGAAGATTAAATAATATTAAAGAATAATATAAATTCATATTTGGGATTAGGTGTTATCACATGCTATGATTTATCTCTCTAAAATTTACGGAGTGGTCAATGACATACGATAAAATAAAAGTACCTGCACAAGGTGAAGCCATTACAGTGGCTGCTGATCTTTCTCTTCGTGTACCTAATAATCCAATTATTCCTTTTATCGAAGGTGATGGTATTGGGGTTGATGTGACGCCTCCAATGATTCGTGTTGTTGATGCAGCTGTTGAGAAAGCATATGGCAACAAGAGAAAAATTGCCTGGATGGAAGTGTATGCTGGCGAGAAGGCTACTCAGGTTTATGGTAGTGATCAATGGTTACCAAAAGAAACTATAGATGCCTTGAAAAAATATGTTGTTTCAATTAAAGGCCCATTAACTACACCTGTTGGCGGTGGTATTCGCTCTTTAAACGTGGCAATACGTCAGGATATGGATCTTTATACCTGCTTACGTCCTATTCGTTATTTTAAAGGTGTTCCAAGCCCAGTTAGAGAGCCTTGGAAAACTGATATGGTCATATTCCGTGAAAATGCGGAAGATATTTATGCTGGTATTGAATGGCAGGCTGATTCTCCAGAAGCGAAAAAGGTAATTCAATTCTTGAAAAATGATATGGGCGTTAAAAAAATTCGCTTCCCTGAGCATTGTGGTATTGGTATCAAACCTGTATCCAAAGAAGGTACTACCCGTTTGGTGAAAGCAGCAATTCAATATGCAATTGATAACGATCGTCAGACTGTTACTTTGGTTCATAAAGGTAACATTATGAAATTTACTGAAGGTGCATTTAAGGATTGGGGATATCAGGTAGCTCGAGATACTTTTGGCGCCAAGGAATATCAAGGTGGCCCCTGGATGGAATTTAAAAATCCTAAAACGGGCAAACAAATTATCATCAATGATGTAATTGCTGATGCATTTTTACAACAAATCTTGCTAAGACCAGAAGATTATAGTGTCATCGCCACCTTAAACTTGAATGGCGATTACATTTCTGACGCTTTAGCAGCCCAGGTTGGTGGTATCGGTATAGCACCTGGCGCTAATATGAGTGATGATGTTGCAGTGTTTGAGGCAACTCACGGCACAGCACCAAAATATGCCGGTCAGAATAAAGTGAATCCTGGCTCAATTATCCTATCTGCTGAAATGATGTTAAGACATATGGGTTGGACTGAAGCAGCTGATTTGATTATTAAAGGCATGGAAGGCGCAATTGAAGCTAAAACGGTGACCTATGATTTCGAACGCGGTATGCCTGGCGCAACATTAGTAAGCAGCTCAGGTTTTGCTGATGCAATGATAAAACATATGTAGGTAGTATTAAGTACTTACCGATATTTGAATCTATGGATGCTATTAAACTATCAAACGTTAGGAGTTGGTGCCATGTTCCAACTCTTAACGTCAGATGTAGTTCGATTGTTTCAAGTAACTGCAATGATGATAGGGCTTTCAAACCGTTGGCTCCATAAAAGTAAGAGTACTGTTTTTAAAGAGAAGTATTAGCTCACAAAATAAGGAATAATCAGGAATGATTTCTAAAACAGTTCTGATGGTAAATTAATACGATAAATTTACAATTGAGTGAGTTCTTAGTAATCAATATGCTATTGATTATTTCAAAGGCTAAATATTTCATTAAAAATAGCGAAATTTACTGGCCAAATGTGTGTAGGGAGTCTATAAAAATAGTATGAGGTTGTAAGTTATGAGCGGGCAGAATTTAGAGGAATTTGTCAGGCATGAGATAGCTGATACTGAATTAAGTACGGATATTAAGCTGCCTAGAAAGTATAAAGTTGTATTGCTCAATGATGACTATACACCAATGGATTTTGTGGTAGAGGTACTGAAGCATTTTTTTCATTTAAGTGAAGAAATTGCAATTCAGGTGATGTTACAGGTTCATATACAAGGGAAGGGCGTATGTGGCGTGTTTACAAGAGATATAGCAGAAACGAAAGTCGCCCTAGTAAATGAATACGCCAGAATGAATCAACATCCATTGCTATCTAGCATGGAACCCGAATGACTGGTGGTGGGCTGGAAAGGAGCAACGACAATGTTAAATAAAGAACTAGAATTCACCTTGAATCTAGCCTTCAAGGAAGCAAAAGAAAAGCGTCATGAATTTATGACTGTTGAACATTTGCTGTTGTCCTTGCTTGATAACCCAGCAGCAGGTAATGTGTTGCAGGCATGTGACGCTAACATCGAGGCTCTTCGCCGCGATTTAGTTGAATTTATTGATGAAACAACACCCAGAATCCCTGAAGATGAATTAGATAGGGAAACTCAACCAACATTAGGTTTTCAGCGAGTATTACAACGCGCCGTTTTTCATGTGCAGTCTGCAGGAAAAACAGAAGTAACCGGCGCCAATGTGCTGGCTGCTATTTTCAGTGAACAGGAAAGTCAGGCAGTGTATTTTCTAAGAAGAGAAAATATTACCAGGCTTGATGTCATTAATTATATTTCTCATGGTGTTTCAAAATATCAAAATAATGACATGCACGAAAATATGAACTCCTCTATGGATGAGGATATGATGTCACCAGAGGGCAATGAATCGCCTCTGGACAGTTATTGTATGAATCTTAACCGACGAGCCAAACAAGGTAAAATTGATCCATTAATTGGCCGACATGAAGAAATACAACGTACAATCCAGGTCTTATGCAGACGACGAAAAAATAATCCATTGCTCGTTGGTGAAGCAGGTGTAGGTAAAACCGCCATTGCAGAAGGATTAGCACGTCGAATCGTGGATGGCGAGATACCCGATGCCATTCGTGGCTGCGTTGTTTATTCACTCGATTTGGGCGCTCTATTAGCCGGAACCAAATATCGAGGTGATTTTGAGAAACGTCTGAAAGCTGTTTTAAAACAATTGGGGCAACAAGAAGGCGCTGTTTTATTTATAGATGAAATTCATACCATTATCGGTGCAGGTGCTGCCTCAGGTGGTGTTATGGATGCCTCCAACCTTATTAAGCCCTTATTGGCCAATGGAGAATTAAAATGCATAGGATCCACAACTTATCAGGAATACCGTGGTATTTTTGAAAAAGACAGAGCTTTGGCCAGACGTTTTCAAAAAATAGACATTTCCGAACCGACAGTTGATGAAACCTTTGAAATACTGAAAGGGTTAAAAGGCCGTCTGGAAGATCACCATGGTGTTAAATTCTCTATCCCTTCATTAAAAGCAGCTGCCGAATTATCAGCGAAATACATTAATGATCGTTTTTTGCCGGATAAAGCGATTGATGTGGTGGATGAAGCCGGTGCCTATCAAAATCTGTTAACTGCTAATAAGCGTAAAAAGATTATTAGTGTGACAGAAATTGAAAGTGTTGTTGCTAAAATTGCCCGCATACCCATTAAGAAAGTCTCTGCTCGTGATAAAGATACACTGCGTAATCTCGAGCGTGATCTGAAATTATTGGTTTATGGACAAGATCAGGCGATCACTGCGCTTGCATCAGCAATTAAATTAGGTCGTTCAGGACTCAGAGAACCTCAAAAACCTGTTGGCTGTTTCCTGTTTGCTGGTCCTACCGGGGTTGGTAAAACAGAGGTCACACGACAATTGGCTAATGTTCTGGGAATTGAGTTATTGCGATTTGATATGTCCGAGTATATGGAAAAGCATACGGTGTCCCGCTTAATTGGAGCACCTCCTGGATATGTTGGTTATGATCAAGGTGGGCTTTTGACTGAAGCTGTGACAAAAAATCCACATGCTGTTTTATTACTTGATGAAATTGAAAAAGCGCATCCTGATGTCTTTAATCTGTTATTACAGATTATGGATCACGGTACTTTGACTGATACTAACGGAAGACAAGCTGATTTCAGACATATTATTCTAGTGATGACGAGTAATGCTGGAGCTAGTGAGATTGTGCGTAACTCAATAGGATTTTCCAGACAGGATAATACCAACGATGGATTGGAAGTAATCAAGAAGCAATTTAGTCCTGAATTTAGAAACCGACTGGATGCGATAATCAATTTTGCTCCATTGGATTCTCAAACTATAGGTTTGGTAGTTGATAAATTTATAATGGAACTGGATGAGCAACTAAGTCATAAAGGAGTTACTTTTACTGTAGATAAATCAGCTCGTGAATGGTTAATTGAGCACGGTTATGATAAAGCGATGGGTGCTCGCCCCATGGCTCGTTTGATACAGGAAAATGTGAAAAAACCTTTAGCCGATGAACTTTTATTTGGTAAATTGATGCATGGTGGACATGTGACTCTTAGAGTAAAAGATGGCAAGTTGCATTTTGACAGCCATGATCATCGTGAAGGTGTCTTCTAATTAATCTTTACGTTCGGGAGTTGTTCGCTCGAACCAGTCGTTGAATCTTCTACACATCTTCTAAAACCTAGAGCCGATAAGCGCTCTGGCGCCCCGTGGAAAATCCGCGGGGCATAGGCAGAGATGAGACCAAGAGATAGAGCCAGGTGAGGGATCTCCTGAAAGCAGTGGGGTGCTTTCATGTGGAGATTCTTTGCTGCGTTCAGGATGACGAAATTTAATCCTCATCCCGAATGCAATAAGGGATCTCCTGAATTTGGTGCGGTGCCTGCATTGGGAGATCCTTCACTACGTTCAGGATGACGAAATTTAATCGTAATCCCGAATGCAATGAGGGATTTCCTGAACGTGGTGCGGTGCCAGCATTGGGAGATCCTTCACTACGTTCAGGATGACGAAATTTAATCGTCATCCCCAATGCAATGAGGGCTCTCCTGAACGTGGTGCGGTGCCTGTAATGGGAGATCCTTCACTACGTTCAGGATGACGAAATTTCATCGTCATCCCGAATGCAATGAGGGATCTCCTGAATTTGGTGCGGTGCCTGTAATGGGAGATCCTTCACTCCGTTCAGGATGACGAAATTTCATCGTCATCCCGAATGCAATGAGGGATCTCCTGAACGTGGTGCGGTGCCTGTAATGGGAGATCCTTCACTACGTTCAGGATGACGAAATTTAATCGTCATCCCGAATGCAATGAGGGATTTCCTGAACGTGGTGCGGTGCCTGCATTGGGAGATCCTTCACTACGTTCAGGATGACGAAATTTAATCGTAATCCCTAATGCAATGAGGGATTTCCTGAACGTGGTGCAGTGCCTGTAATGGGAGATCCTTCACTACGTTCAGGATGACGAAATTTCATCGTCATCCCGAATGCAATGAGGGATCTCCT
>NZ_LNYR01000031.1:179776-270688 GCF_001467955.1 Legionella quateirensis
CGTGGTACGGTGCCTGTAATGGGAGATCCTTCACTACGTTCAGGATGACGAAATTTCAACGTCATCCCGAATGCAATGAGGGATCTCCTGAACGTGGTGCGGTGCCTGTAATGGGAGATCCTTCACTACGCTCAGGATGACGAAATTTAATCGTAATCCCGAATTCGATGAGGGATCTCCTGAACGTGGTACGGTGCCTGTAATGGGAGATCCTTCACTACGTTCAGGATGACGAAATTTAATCGTCATCCCGAATGCAATGAGGGATCTCCTGAATGTGGTGTGGTGCCTGCATTGGGAGATCCTTCACTACGTTCAGGATGACGAAATTTCATCGTAATCCCGAATTCGATGAGGGATCTCCTGAACGTGGTACGGTGCCTGTAATGGGAGCTCCTTCACTACGTTCAGGATGACGAAATTTCATCGTCATCCCGAATGCAATGAGGGATCTCCTGAACGTGGTAGGGTGCTTGTATTGGGAGATCCTTCACTGCGTTCAGGATGACGAAATTTCATTGTCATCCCGAATGCAATGAGGGATCTCCTGAATGTGGTGTGGTGCCTGTATTTGGAAATTCTTTACTACGTGCAGGATGACTAAATTGTCGAGGTTATTGATAAGTTTCGAAAATTCCTTTTAACGAGGAGCTTGAACTGTTTTCGTAAGTGATGCCAGTTACAATCCTGATTAATTCTGGATATAATGTTCTTTTATCTGCTGATCCCATTGGCTATGCTCACTGTAATTATAATAACTAAAAATGAAGAGTCTAACATCCGAAGATGTCTGGAATCTGTTCGTTTTGCTGACGAAATTATAGTTGTTGATTCAGGAAGTACTGATAATACCGTGGCTATTGCTCGTGAATATACTGAAATGGTGTTTCAGACGGATGATTGGCAGGGATATGGTATTCAAAAGCAAAGAGCATTGGCGAAGGCAACCGGGGATTGGGTTTTGAACCTTGATGCGGATGAGTCGGTAAGTAATGAGTTGAAGGAAGAAATGATGAAAGTGATTACCTCTGACTCTGCTGATGCATTCCGTATTCCAATTCAAATGTTTTTTTATAACCAGCTTTTAAAATATTCTGCGTCACCAAAAAGGCACATTCGACTGTTTAAACGCGCTAATGCCAATTACAGTAATGACATTGTTCATGAAAAAGTGGTTGTATCTTCGTCTGCACGAATTGGCAAATTAAAAAATGCCATACAACATCATTCTTACAGAGATGTCAGTCATTTGCTTTATAAACTTAACAAATATTCCTCATATAGCGCCAAAATTCGAATTGAGTCGAATAAAAAAACGAGGTTTATTTGGGTTTTGATGAATACAGGATGGATGTTTGGTCGTTGTTTTATATTACAGCGTGGTTTTTTAGACGGTAAACTTGGATTTTTATTTGCCGTGTTTAGCGCCCAAGGCACTTTTTATCGTGGAATAAAGCAAATATACAAAGACCGAAATATCAATCAATTACCCAGTTTAACAAATACAGATAAGGACGAATTGTGAGACTAACATTGTTAGAAGGGAAGGGTATATTGTTAACTCCAATATTATTTGTCCTATTTATGTTTTTTATTCCGATCAGTCCTACATTAAAATCGATTTTTTTTGCTTGTGCTGTTGGAGCAATTTTACTTACACCGCATTACAGTCAATACATTTATCATGCATTTAGCTCATTATGGGGCGGAGCTGCTTTAGCTTTATTGGTATTTTCTGTAATTGCCTGCCTTTGGAGTCCTGCACCTTTTTTCATGCAATTGACGGTTGTAGGTAAATATTCAAAATTAATTTATCTACCAGTGCTTGCCGTTGCTTTTATACATTCAAAAACAAGAAATCTCACTCTGAACAGCTATTTGGCTGCCATGTTTTTGACCTGCATTATTTCAATACTTAAAGCACTGAATATTTTGACTCCAGGAGATCCTGGTGAAGTTTTTTATAATCATATAATTACTGGCTTTATGATGGCTTTTGCTGCTTATATAGCTGGTCTTTATGTTTTTAAATATAAAGGCTGGGCAAGGGCAGGGTATGCATTCCTGGTAGTATTAATGAGTTATCAAGTACTTTTTATCAACACAGGCAGGACAGGTTATATTGTGTATTTTATTTTAATGGCTTTTCTCATTATGCAAAAGCTAAGCATCAAAAAAGCCTTGGTGGGTGTTCTTGTGTTCAGCAGCATGGTAGCAATTGTCTATCATGAAAGTCCAACTATGCATGGCAGAGTGCATGATTTAATTTCGGATATTAAGGCTTTAAAACAGAACAACCAAAATACGTCGTTAGGATACAGAATTCAGTTCCATAGGTACGCTGAATCATTATGGGATAAACACCCTGTTATTGGAACTGGAACGGGTGGTTTTAAATACAGCTTCTCTCAAGATAATCCAGTACCTAGTTGGGGAAAAGAATTGACTGATCCTCATAGTCAATATTGGATGACTCTATCCGAGCAGGGAATAATTGGTTTGATATTATTAATGATCTTTTTAGGCAGTTTATTTATTACTTCATTTCAATTGACAGAAACGAAACCTATTATTTTAGGAATATTAATTTCATTTTGTATCGGTTCGTTCTCGGATACTATTTTATGCTATTCAACAGCAGGTTATTTATTAGTAGTAATGAGCGCTTTATGCTTTGGCGAGCTAATTGAAAAACGTATGATTAAGAGCGTAAAAGAATCTAATCTGACTTCTGTTGATGATGGAATCAAGGTGTTCCCAATTTAATAGAGAGGTTTGGCCAAAGGTGATAAAAGTGATGGACCGGGCCATTACCAAAACCTACAGATGTATCTTTAGCCGCCTGAATGGCATGTGTTAAATAGTTTTTTGCGAAGCCGCAGGCTTCTTCCAATTTCATATTTTGAGCAAGGCACGCAGCAATTGCCGCAGAGAGAGTGCAACCCGTTCCGTGCGTGTTTTTGGAATCAATCCTCGTATTTTTGTACCAGATTGCAGTTTTGTTAGCGCCATACAATAGATCATTCGATTCTTTTGACTGAAGATGACCTCCTTTTAGTAAGACATGTTTAGGACCTAATTCAAGGAGTTTCTGAGCGACCGTTATCATTTCGGTTTCTGAAGCGGCATTGATGCCTGTAAAAGACAAGGCTTCAGGGATATTCGGAGTAATTAAAGTTGCAAGAGGCATGAGTAACGAAGTTAATGTATCTATTGCTTCGGGCAACAATAAGGCATCGCCGCTTTTGGCGACTGTTACTGGATCAAGAACTATAGGAATAGTACCGGCTCTTTTTTTGAGAAAAGAAGCAACCAGCTCGATAATCTCACTTTTAAACAACATACCGATTTTAATACTATCGGGTCTTATATCATCAAAAATGACATTCAGTTGATCTTCAATTGCTTGTAAGGGGATTTCATAACAGGTTCTTACGCCACAGGTATTCTGTACTGGTAGTGCGGTAAGAACCGTCATCCCATAACAGCCTAAAGCTGAAAAAGTTTTAAGGTCAGCCTGTATTCCTGCTCCTCCAGAACCATCAAAACCTGCAATAGATAAGGCTTTATATCGCATCAGATATTTACTCTTGAGTGGTTGATTGCATCAGTAAAAAAATTCCAGTCCGGATTATATAAATTATCAATAAATGCCTGCCTAAACGTGCCGGGTGTTTGAGTATGTTGATGCGTCAGTTGGCCGCACAGGCTAAAATAGGCGGTACCATGGGTGCTTGCCTGAAAGTGATCGGGATTAACGGCAGCGAATGCACTAAGGACTGCGGTCATAGTGCATCCCATACCGGTAATTAAGGGCATTAAATCTGAGCCAAAAGGAAGTACTTGTTTTTGAGTGCCATCGGTTATAAAGTCTTCTGGCCCACTAATCACAATGATTTTATTGTGCTGATGAGCCAAGGTTATTGCGCTGTCCATTGCGCTCTCGACTTGATGAGAGGTTTCAACTCCCTTGGTCCGTCCATTCATTCCGGATAACGAAATGATTTCACTGGCATTACCTCTAATAATATCAGCAAAACCCAGGATTTTTAGCGAGGCAGCTGTTCTTAATTTACTGGCTCCAGAACCGACTGGATCACATATGACTGGTTTTTTAAGAGCATGTGCCTTGTCAGCTGCATAAAGAGCTCTTTCCATAAAGGTATCGTTTAAAGTACCTATATTAATGTATACAGCCTGACTAATATTCACTAATTCTTCTAATTCGGAAACAGATTCTGACATCAAAGGAGCTGCTCCAAGCGCAAGCAGGCTGTTTGCCATAAAATCCATAGTAACGTAATTGGTCAAACACAGTATTAATGGCTTTTTTTGTCTGATTTGTAAGAACGAGGATTTTATATAATCAATCATCTTCTAAAAACTCCTGTGATCAATGATTTTTCGAAGCGTTAATGCCATAGCAGCCGGATTTTTGGCCTGATGCAGGGCCCCTATTACTGCTACCCCCTGAGCACCAGACTGTAATACCTTGTTTAAATTATCCTGGTCAATTCCACCAATGCCGATCACGGGGTGACTGGATTGGTTGCACAAGCGGCTAAGTCCCTCTATGCCCCAGATTTTTTTCAGGTTATTTTTATTTTGGCTTGGAAAAACGGCGCTTGCGGCAACATAAGTTAATTCTGAAGTATTGGCTTGAGTTAAATCAGACTCAGACTCAATTGAGAGCCCTATGAATTTTTGAGTGCCCAATTGATTTCGGGCATACAAGGGACAAGCATCTGATTGCCCAAGATGTACACCCTCAGCATTAACCTGCAGAGCAAGATGAATATCATCATTGATAATCAGGGGAATTTGATAAGTACCTAGTAGGTGTTTTAGCTCAAGAGCAAATTCCAATTTTAATGATTCATTGGTATTTTTTTCTCTTAATTGGACGGATGTGACCCCTGATGAGATGCATTGTTTTATAAAATTCAGGTATTGGGGTATGGGAACATCCTGTCGGTGGGTAACCAACATTAATTTATAAAATTCTGCGCTCATAACAACGTGATTCACTCATATTCCATCTATTAAGTAATGGAACAATTTTTCATAACATTATACTAACTGAAGAGTCGCATGATGTCTAACTTGTGATCATGATGATTTTAATAAATCAATCAATTACCAGGTAGCGACGCTTTTTTGCGGATTTTGCAAGGTACATTCTTCTGATATTGAGCCGTCATTGCAGACGACCAGGCCAGAAGCGGTATAATCCGGAGAAACGCCGCCTTGCCATAAGCAACAGCCTTTTAGAAGTTGTAAATCCATCACTGCATGGCGAGTACAATAACAGGTTGAGTAAAAACCATTATTACAGACTAAACGGCCAGCAGATGAATCACAGTAGTTAATCCCTCCCATTTTACTACAACATCCACCAGCGAATGCTGGAGAGAAAACCATGCTTAACATACTTGATATTAATAGAGTTTTAAGTGATGGCATTTTGTGTCTCTCAAGATTTATTAATTTTAGAATAGCACAGACTAAGAAAGAATATTAGAGGTTACCTATCAAATCCTGAATGGTCATTAGTTAAACGGTAGAAATGAGTCCTATTGGAGCACTTTATTACATTAAAGGATTTGATTTGCATAGTGTGTAAGCAAGTAACTGGTTGCCAAACCAGCAAGTAATCCGAATAAGTGACCTTCCCAGGATACTCCCTTTTCTCTTGGAAATATTCCAAAAAAGATACCGGCAAAATAATACAGACTCACAAAACCCAGAATGACTGTGGTTAATGTGCCTTGTTGATAAATATTACAAATTAGAAATCCCCAATAACCCGTTATTAAAGCACTGGCGCCAATATGCAAACCAGGTTTTGCGAAACACCAGATTGCCAGGCCGCTGAGTACAGTAATGAATAAGGTCACTACCAGATAATAGTAGAGGCCATTAATTAGAATAAAATTACTTAATACCAGCAAAGGAATTGAGTTGAAAAATATATGATTAAAGTTTGCATGAAGCAACGGAGCACAAATAATTCCAGGGAGTCCACGAAGGTGTCTTGGAATAATACCCAGCAGCAGGATTCGTTTCGTAATAAAATGACTGATAAAAAACAATGACCATGGAATAAGCAAAATAATTCCTAGGGTTCTGGAATTATTCTGCGTTTGAAGGATAATTAAATCAAGGCTGCTCCTGAGTTCATTGATCATGATTTTACCCTGGGCGATTCGGTGTTTTTAACCGATTTTTTGGGTTGAACTGGCGGAGTGATTGCAATATTGCGAACGGGCACAAAAAGTAAGGGTTCAACCAGCGTTTGATTGACTATCATGGACCAATGCAGATGAGGTCCTGTAACTCTTCCGGTCATTCCCACAAGGCCAAGTTCTTGCCCCTGTTTTATTGTTTCACCAGTTTTTACAAGGATTTTGCTCAAATGCGCATAAAGCGAAAATACTCCCATACCATGGTCAATAATCACTGTATTTCCAGTAAAAAAATAGTCTCCTGTTTCTACCACAATACCATCGTTTACTGCATGAATAGGTTCACCTTCAGGTGTCGCAATATCCAGTCCTGAATGAGGATCTCTGGGTTGTTGGTTATAAACTCTTTTCAAACCAAACAAACTGCTTATAGGTCCACGTAGCGGGGCTGTAAATTGTTGTTTGAATGGATTGGCATTGGAGTAGTTTGCATAGATCTGGGCTAATTTTTGGGTCTCATTTTGGATACGAAGCAAATCTTGAGGTTGTGGATCTACCTTGCTAATATCTTTAATATTTAAAAATTGTGTAGTGTAAAATTTATCGCTGACTTGAAATGGGATGGTTGTTTTTACGGGTTTTGTAATGTCCAGATATTGAATTGGTTCATTAGTATTCAATGGTATGGCTACAATAAGCAACCACTGATTCGGTATAACACTGGGAACGACCGGTATTTTGTTCCCATGATAATAGGCTTCGGGTTGTTTTTTAATGTCTATGGGAATTATGGTTAATCCACCATTGACCGCATGATTCTCGGGTAGAGCCATAGCAAAAATTCCGGTAGACAAACTCCATATGAATAGGGCGGTGCAAAGAATAAGTTTGTTCATGATCGTGTTTAGTCCTTAATGTAAGTTACTTCACATGCTAGATTACCTTTTGCCAAACGTACCTCTATGGCATCTCCAATATGTACTTGTTGTGTAGTAAAAATAACTTTTTCGTCTATCGTGGCTATTGCATATCCTCTTTCTAGTGTAGCCAAGGGGCTTACCGCGTGCAAAGTTGACAAATTATTTGCCAACTGATGTCTCAGTTGAATGACTTTATTTTTGATATGATGAACAAGCTGAGAAACGATCTGATTGATGCGGATCTGGGTTTGTTCTATTTGCGTTTTCGGATTGTTTGCATGCAACAAAAATAAACAGCGACTCACATCGTGTTGCTTTCGGTTAATCAATTGAGTCTGGTTTGCTACCAATTGACGTTCCATATAGTCTATTGTTTGCCAATACGAAATGATGGTTTGCCGTGGCGATGAGATTTTGTCTAACAAGTGGCTGACTTTCAACTGATGATTCTGTATGAATCTCGATATTGTCGTTTGTAAGCGGGTTATTGCATGATTAATACGATTAATGAGCTCAATACAGTTTGGGGTAACGGCAATCGCGGCGGCTGTTGGTGTTTCGGCTCTGAGATCAGCTACGAAATCTGCAATGGTAAAATCGGTTTCATGCCCTACACCCGATACTATGGGAATGGTACTGACGGCGATTTCACGTGCCAGCTGTTCGTTATTGAATGCCCATAAATCCTCTATGCTCCCTCCACCGCGAGCCAGTATCAGTACATCGCATCGAGGGTTTGCATTAGCAAATTGCAAGGCTTTAATCAGTTGTTGCGGTGCTGTTGCGCCTTGGACTTCACTTGGATAAATGATGATATTTGCCAAGGGAAAACGTCGTGCCAGAGTAGATAAAATATCACGAAGAGCAGCGCCACTCGCTGAAGTGATAATTCCAATAGTATTTGGTATCTCGGGTATCTTTTTTTTCCTGGATGGATTAAATAATCCTTCGGCTGCAAGTTTATTTTTCAGTTCTTCAAATCGTTGATAGAGTTCTCCAAGACCTGCATCCGTTATTTGATCGACTATGAGCTGATAGTCTCCCCGAGCTTCGTAAAGGCTTAATGTTCCACTAGCCACGATTTGCTTCCCATCACCAAGTTGTCCAGCTGCAGAACCAAAATGCCTGTTTTTAAAAAAAACACATCGAATTTGTGCTGAGCTGTCTTTTAAAGTGAAATAAAAATGTCCGGATGAGGGTTTGCTCAAATTTGAAATTTCACCTTCAACATGAACAACCCCCAATTCATTTTCGAGATAGCTTTTTACTTGTCTGTTCAGTTGACTGACCGACACTACTGAGAAAAGAGCAACCATAATGAAAAAATATCCTGCAAATCAATCATTTGCTTATACTATCAGATAAAAAAAGAATTCAAAATCTATTGAAGCATGCTGTCACATGAATTAACTTAGTAGGATCGGAATATTCTATAATTTTTTTCTTTTAATAGGGATGAGGACGTGGCATGAGACATGCGATAATATTGGTTGCTGTTCTTGGTTCATCCTATGCGGCTGCTGATACATTATATGATGCTGTTCAACATGGCATGATTTCAAATCCGGATGTGTTGTCAAATACAGCAAAGGGATTGTCTGCCAAACAAGGGATAGATAAAGCTAAAGGTGCCTATTATCCTACAATAGATGTAACAGGTGGCTTTGGGCGTGAGCGAAGTTTAAATCCGACCACCACTGCCATTGATGATACCAATGTTGCGATATTAGATCGTACAGAATCTGCAGTGGAGTTTAAGCAGAATTTGTTTGCTGGCGGCGGGATAGTTAATGAAGTCAAACGAAATCAATATTTAACTCAAGGTCAACGTTGGAAAACCCAGGGTGTTGCTGAAGATTTGGCACTGGATATCACTAAGGTTTATCTGGAAGTGTTATTGAATGAGCGTTTATATACTTATTCTATAAGTAACCTGCAAGCTCATAGAGCTGTTTTTAAAATGATTAAAGAGCGAGCGGATGCAGGAATTTCGCGTGAAGCTGAAGTAGATCAGGCAGTAGCAAGACTTGCACTGGCTGAATCCAATAAAATCAGTGCGCAGGCCAATCTTCAGGAAGTGCGTATTAACTATGCGAAACTGGTAGGAAAATGGCCTGAACATTTGACGTGGCCCCATATACCAACTAATAAGGAATTACCAAGTACCTTGACTAAGGCACTTGAAAAAGGTTTGGATAACCATCCTACAATTAAATCCAGTTATGCAGACATCAAGCAGGCTAAAGCTCAATATCAAGTAGCAAGAGCAGCATATTATCCCAAAGTGGATTTGGTATTGAGTGCTTCCAAAAACAGGAATCTTAGCGGTTTGGTTGGACCCAATAATTCAGATCTTGCTGCAATTCGAATGAATTATAATGCGTTCCGCGGTGGAGCAGATGAGGCTAATGTGCGTCAGACTGCTTATCAGGTGCAGGAAGCATATGAAATAAAAAATCGTAGTTTGCTACAATTGAAAGAAGCAATCAGGTTGTCCTGGAATGCGTATACATCTGCAGCACTCAGATTAAGACCTTTAAAAACGCACGTCGTTGCTTCACGCAAAACACGTACTGCTTATCAGGATGAGTTTAAGGTAGGAAAAAGAACTCTGCTCGACCTGCTGGATTCTCAGAATGAATATTATCAAGCAGAGATTGAGCTGGCTCGGGGTCAAAACGACGAGATGCTGTCACGCTTTAGAATTCTGAATGGAATGGGTAGATTATTGTATTATTTAAAATTAAGATTGCCTGTTAATGTGGTAAATAATGATGTATTTAGCTCAGCTCAAACGCATATATTGTTAAATAAAAAAATGGATGAAATACCTTATCCTAATGATACGGATCATCCCATGCTTTTGGCTGAGCCTGTTAAAAATATGGAAACCACTCCGATTAACAAGGCGATAATCGATAAGAATACAACTACTCCTCAGCAGGTAACACCGAAGTTGTGGTATGTTTCAGCGGGTGTTTTCAATGTGAAAAGTAATGCTGTTGCACTGGCAAATCGTCTGATTGGACTTGGTTTTTCAGCGTTCGTAACCAAGTGTGATAATCACTTGTCAGTGCTTGTAGGACCTTATGAATATCGTGGGCATGCAGGTAATGGAATGGAACGATTAAAGGAACTGGCTCATGTACAAGGGGTACTTGTTACATTCAAAAATCGGCCCCCAAAAGCATAATGGAATTCCAGGCACACTTCTGTTGATGTGCCTGGCTTTTTTTTATTCATTTCATTCCGGTCTTTATGCTTCAACTCCTATAAGTATTGAAAAAATTCAACAAATGGAGCAAAAAACCCAAGGTGATATTAAAAAAAGATTTCGAGCCTGGGGTAATTTAATAAAAGCTCTTGAACATGAATCCATCGACATAAAATTAGAGAAAGTAAATTCTTTTTTTAATCAATTCAGGTATGAATCTGATTTGCAATCTGAAGGTATTGAGGATTATTGGAAATCTCCTGAGGAATTTATTATCGATGGCGGAGGAGATTGTGAGGATTATGCGATAATTAAGTATTTTACTTTGATCACCTTAGGTGTGCCAACAGAACGATTGAGAATTACTTACGTTACATCACTAAAATTAAATCAGGCACATATGGTTTTATCTTATTATCCATCTCCCGAAGCTGAGCCCCTTATTTTAGACAGTTTGGAACCTGAGATAATGCGGGCGTCCAAACGCACTGATCTCAAACCAATATACAGTTTTAATGGAGAAGGTTTATGGCTTGCTAAACAGCGTGGTCAAGGTTCTTTTATGGGACATTCCAACGGTTTGGGCAAATGGGAAGAATTAATGAAGCGTATGCAATAAAAGGTGAAAGACCATGACACTGATCAAGAAAATGGCTTTGGGTGCTTTAATGATGTTACTGCTCGTTTTTATTGGCACTTATTTTATTACAATGAATAATGCCCGTAACTTTTTTATCCAGCAAATTGAAAGTAATGCACAGGATACGGCGACCTCCTTAGGATTGTCCTTATCTCAATCTTTATTAAGTCATGATCTGCCAACCATGAACGCAATGGTTCAAGCAGTCTTTGATAGAGGTTACTTTTCATTTATTCGGGTTAAAGACATTAAAGGTAAGGTTCTTATTACCAAAAAACTGATGGCTCAACAAAATGAAGTTCCGCAATGGTTTGTACATTTGATCCAATGGCCGTTAACTGAAAAATCGTCGCTGGTGATGAATGGATGGATGCAGGCAGGAGTAGTATCTGTAATCAGTGATCCTAGCAATGTTTATAGTTCTTTGTGGCGTAATGCAGTAGAAATGGTTAAGGCTTATATTATTTTTGCTTTAGTCGTCCTGCTATTAACTTATGGCTTCATTCAGCTGTTATTAAGACCTTTAAAAAGAGTTACTTCACAAGCTCTAGCGATATCAGAGCATGAATTTCCAATTGAAAAACACATACCTCGAACGCCTGAATTGAAGCAAGTGACACTGGCGATGAATCAGATGGTGCTAAAAATTAAATCATTATTTGAAGATCAATTACAGCAAGCGGAATTATTACGAGTACAGGTTTATCAGGATCCGTTGACTGGATTAAGCAATCGAAGATATTTTTTACAACAATTATCTGCAATTTTAGATAATGAGGATGAGTTCATTCCCGGTTATGTTTTAATGATCGTTATTGATGGATTGGATGAACTGAATCAAAAGCATGGCTATCAGCAAGGTGATAATCTGGTGATGGTCGTTGCGCGGATTTGCAAGGAATTCTGGGGGTGCTCTTCTGTCAGTTCTATTGCACGAATTAGCGGAAGTACATTTGCGGTAATTAATCACGAGCAAGACCCTGAGGTCTTTGATAAGCAATGTAGGGAGTTTGAGAGTCGTTTAAGACAGATAATCAGTGATATTAAACCCTGTGAATCCCATATGGGAGCAGCTGGATATTTTGCTCATCAAAGTGTGTCCAACTTATTATCCATGGTTGATTTATCGGTTAAAAAAGCCCGTGAACTACAGGTGTTCTATTGCCAGAAAGAGCATGATACGTTTAAATATCCTCGGTTAATTACTCGTGATGATCTGATTAATTTCTTGAACAAAAAAAATATGCATTTGTATGCTCAAGGGGTTACAAATGGCAAAGATTATTTACATAAAGAGATCTTTGTAAGAATTCAAGATCAGGATAACGAGGAATTGGGTGCCGGTTATTTTATGCCAGTAGCGGAGAAAATGGGATTGGCTTTTCTTATTGATTTGTATGTTCTTAAAGAATTGACTGACAAAAAAATTGCTTCCACTGAGTGTTTTGCACTGAATATATCCGAAGATACTCTGGTGAATAAAGAGCATAGAGAAGCTTATTTAAAACAATTAAAAAATACACCTCCAGAGATATTAAAAAATCTATCATTAGAAATAAGCGAGAATAAGGTACTGGATTCATTTTCTCAGGTGAAGGTATTTGCTAAACAGGCTCAAAAATTGGGAGTAAAGATAGGCGTGGATCGCGTTGGAATTCATTTTTCTCCTCTGCATTATTTAAGTGATCTACATGTTGATTATGTAAAATTACATGGAAGCCTGGTGCAGGATATTGATGAAAACGAAAGCAAGCAGTTTTTCATTCACTATTTTAACGAAATGGCTAAAACCCTGGACATTCAGGTCGTTGCAACACAGGTAGAACAGGAAGCCCAATGGCATGCATTGGAACTGGTTCATGTTTCCTGGGGTCAGGGGCGTTATCTGGATTCAATTGCTTTATTAGATTAAGGGATTGTACATAACAGTACATGCACTGAAGGTGTATTGATAGAGTTCCTGAACATTTGACGGGCTAAGCCTCTGTAAAATAAATCAAGAATACGTTATGATAAACTTTCGATAAATCACAATAAAAATAATATGAACTATTTTCGCAAACAGCAAACATATTTCTTTATACCGTTCTTATTGTTGTTAACGAGTGTTATTTTAACTGGATGCGTCGATTTATCCGGTTCCCGAAGTGCTTATAGAAAAAAAGCGACACATAATACCAGTACAGTGAATAAAAATACGCCCAATGTGAACACAACACCTGTTAAAAAAGGTGAAGTGCATACCATGCGCGGTGGATTAGGTATTTTTAGTAAGGGAATGAATCAATTAAGAGATACTGTAGCAGATAAATACCACATATCATCTCGAAGTACTATGTGGTATAACGCAGGAGAAGTAAGCCGAAACATCATCGATCGGTATTACAGACAAAAAGAACACAGACCAATTATTTTAATTGGCCATTCATTGGGCGCCAATGAGCAGATAAAGGTAGCGCGTAATCTAAATGATGCAGGTGTACCTGTAGCACTGTTAGTTACGGTTGATGCCGTATCTCAAACCATAGTACCTCCAAACGTTAAACAGGTGCTTAATGTTTATAAACCAGGTTATGTTCCTATGTTCAGTGGTTTAAAGTTAAGGGCAGTAAATCCAGAAGCAACTCATATTGAAAACGTTAATGTAGATTCATTAAAAGAGGTTAATGTAAACCACTTTACTATTGATAAAGATAAAGTCGTACAGGCGATGATATTAGATAAAGTTGAAAAGGTGTTAATTGATGGAAATAGTAAGGGCGCATAAAAACTGTTTATCTCCTCGTATCTGTGTTATTGGAGCTGGCCCAAGTGGAATTGCAGCAATTAAAAATTTACAGGAACAAGGTTTAACCAGTATCACAGCTTTTGAAAAAAACAATCAAATCGGCGGCAATTGGGTTTATGATGAGAACAATAATCATTCAAGCGTTTATGAAACTACTCATATTATCAGTTCAAAGAGATGGTCCGAGTTTGAAGACTTTCCTATGCCCGCAGAATATTCTGACTATCCATCTCATGCGCAGTTATTAAATTATTTTAAGAGCTATGCTCAACATTTTGATCTGAACAAGTATGTTCGTTTTAATACCACGGTTTTAAAAGTTACACGTACTGATGATCAGAAATGGAATGTACTTTATGAGGATTCACAAGGTACTCATGAAGAGTGCTATGACTTTTTGTTAATAGCAAATGGCCATCATTGGGATCCCACTATGCCCCAATATCCGGGGGAATTTTCCGGTGAGGTGCTTCATTCCCATCAGTATAAAAAAGCATCAATTTTTAAAGATAAGCGAGTGTTAGTTGTCGGTGGCGGAAACTCGGCCTGTGATGTGGCAGTAGAAATTTCTCGAGTGTCACCCCAAACCTGCATTAGCATGCGCCGTGGATATCATATTTTTCCCAAATTTATTTTTGGTAAACCTACTGATGTAGCTGTAGCTAAAATTCAGTGGATGCCGTCCTGGTTACGACAGAAATTTATCAGTTTGGTAGTCAGAGGCCTACAGGGACGCTACGGTAAATACAAATTAATGCAACCCGATTGCGGCCCTTTAGAAATTCATCCCACAATCAACTCGGAACTACTTTATTTTATTCGTCATGGAAAAATAATACCTCGTCCAGGAATATCCCACTTCGAAGGAAATGAAGTGCATTTTACAGATGGCAGCAAGGATGAGTTTGATACAGTCATTTTTGCAACAGGTTATCAAATCAGTTTTCCTTTTTTTGATAAAGAGTGTCTGGATTTTAGTAATTCCACCAAAATCCCCCTTTATCGAAAGATGATGCATCCGGATTTTGATAATTTGTATTTTATTGGTCTTTGTCAACCACAAGGTTGTATTTGGCCTTTAGCTGATTATCAATCGAAAATTGTCGCACGCATTATTACTGGAAGTTTAAAGCGACCAGAGCAGTTGCATAAAAAAATTGAGAAAGAAATTAATAAACCGCATTATCGCTTCAAATCCAACAGGCGTCATGCACTGGAAGTTGACTATCACATGTTTCGGCGTGAATTATTAGAAATGCTGGGTAAAAAACGATTTGGTTTAAAATTTAATTTTTGATTGCTCTCCTGGAAGAGCAATCAAGCCGGAGCCTGTAATTGACGAAGTCGTAATACAGGCTACTCCCTGAGTAATCCCCTTATTCTATCGAGGATAATTATCTATTATTCAGTATAAACGTTCGTCTTTGCGAACGAAGTGAAGCAATCCAGAACACAGTTCCAATGAAGCTCCGTAGTGGATTGCTTCGCGTTGCTCGCAAAGACGAGGTATTAATAAGACCATCAAGAGTTAATTGAATACATTCTCTGAGTAATCTGCTCATTGTTCTATCGAGGATAATTATCTACTATTTAATACAAACGTTCGTCTTTGCGAACGAAGTGAAGCAATCCAGAACCTATATCCAATGAAGCTCTGTAGTGGATTACTTCGCGTTGCTCGCAAAGACGGGGTATTAATAGGTCCATCAAGAGTTAAATAACATTCCTTGCGTTATAAATTATGAGGAGATTACGCAGGGTTATGCTCTAAGAATGACACATTTTTGCAGGGATCCCCGTTTTCGCAAGGATTAAATATAAAATTTAGGATTTCTCAGGCATAAAGCTCGGTACTTAGACTTTTTATCCTGTTGATTATAATTTAAAAAATATCGCTTAAACTAAAATGCGTTTACGCTTGATAAGAGAATTCATTAGTTTTTCAATATTATTAATATAAGGGTTTTCCTGCCGGAGAATAGCGTTTGTTCGTTCCTCACAATAACCTTTAACTTCCTTATCAGGCAATATATAAAATCTTTTGAGTTCCACTTCTTGAATAATATGCAACGCAACATCTGATGCAGGGCGTGAATGTGCTAACAGTGAATTTAAAGATTCGTGAAATGCAGAATGGGATTCAGCAGAATTATTGGATAGTAATGAGGTATCAGTAAATGAAGGGAAGACGACTGAAACATCAACAGGTTTTTCCAGTCGTTTAAGATCATAAAACAGTGATTCAGATAATGCCAGAACAGCATGTTTTGACATGGAATATGCTGCAATTTGTGAACCGGAGCACAGCCCATACATACTTCCCATATTTATAATATGGGAATGGAATTGTTGGTTGAATAAATAAGGCATAAAAACTCGGATTACATGAATCATCCCATATAAATTGACATCCATGACCTGGCTCAATTGTTCTGGCTGTAACTCCCAGACGGGAGCCAAAGTTCCAATGATTCCTGCATTATTAAAAAGCCAGTCTATTCTTCCACAATGGGTATCAACATAGTGCATCAGTTGCTCAATTTCATCAGGTTTTGTGATATCGCAAGTTTTATTGAGTACTGAACCAGGAAATAATGCAATCAGCGCGTTGGCCTCTTTAATTAGTCTGGAACCGTCCTTATCCACCATGACTACCTTGATACCACGTTGTAGGCATATCTGGCTTAGAGCTAGTCCTATGCCGCTTGCAGCACCAGTAATTACAGCAACCTTCATTTTAGTTCCCCAGTATTCTGATATTTATTTGATTGTACTTCATAAACGAATAGAGTGTGTTGAAGATTCAGTCGTTCACTCTCAATTTCAGCAGGGTATCACAATTTATTCTGATACCAAACTATCATCAATCTTGAGTCTCATTGTGTCATTTCTTAATAATTCCGAAAATCGTCATCCCGAATGCAATGAGGGATCTCCTGAATGTGGTGCGGTGCCTGTATTTGGTGATCCTCCACTGCATTCTGAGGTATCCTTTCATAATTTATAACACCGAACATGTAATAATTTAAGTATCAAGGGTCAATTATTACCCGTCTTTGCGAGCAACGCGAAGCAATCCAGAACGGAGCCTTATTGGAACTGTATTCTGGATTACTTCACTTCGTTCGTAAAGACGACAGTTTATACTGAATGGTAGATAATTATCTTCTCTAGAATTATGAGGGAATACCTCAGCACTGCGTTCAGGATGACGGTATTCCTTAATTTCTAGAGACGTTAGCGCATTTTTGTAAGTCCTGATTTTATAATTCGCTAGAAATAATTTGAATTACCAGCACTACGTGAAATTGCCTTTGCTATAATTAATTAAAATGACAACTGAAAGGTGTTACTTTGAGAAACAGCGAAATACCAGATGACCCATATGAGTATCCCGAGGAGCCGATGGAATATCCAATAACTCCAGAGCCATTTGAACCTGGTTACCCTGAATTGCCTGAACCTGAACCCATTCAAACTCCTGAACCAGGATATGAAGAATAATTTAACAGGGATCGCCCATTAATCCCTTGAGTGCTTCACCAATATTTTTAGAGCGCATGAGGCTTTCCCCGATAAGAAATGTATTAATTCCATGAGACTGCATTAATTTAATGTCGTCACGTGTATTGATTCCGCTTTCTGTAATAATCATTTTATCTACGGGTACATACTGTTTTAACTGAATGCTTAATTGCATGTCGGTCTTAAAAGTATGCAAACTGCGGTTGTTTATGCCTATTAGTGGGGTAGGTAATTTTATGGCTCGTTCCAGTTCTTCTCTAGTATGACTTTCAACCAGTACAGACAGGTTAAGTTCCTGGGCTAGCTGACAAAAGTCGGTTAACTGTAGGTCATCCAGCATCGCAACAATAAGAAGTATGCAATCAGCGCCCAAAGCCAGACTCTCATGGATTTGATACGGATCGATAATAAAATCCTTTCGTAAAACGGGTAGATTGCATTGTGATTTTGCTAGCGCTAAATAATCAGGGTGACCTTGAAAAAAATTTTTATCGGTCAGAACAGAAAGACATTTTGCGCCATTTTTTGCATAAATAGTAGCAATTTCCCCGACATCAAAGTCTTCTCTAATGAGTCCTTTACTTGGAGAAGCCTTCTTAATTTCTGCAATGATTGCAGGGGACTGGCCGTGAAGTGCTGCCACAAAATCTCTTCTCTCAATAGAGTGTTCTTTGGAAAGGGAACTCAGGGGCTTATTTTTTTTTGAGTGTGCAACTTCTTCCAGCTTATGTTGAGCAATGCGTTGTAAAATACTATTCATGGTGTGATTCTTTATTTAAATTTTGAGTTAGGGTACGAAGATTGGTGAAACATTGAGCCGCTTTACCACTGTCTATTGACGTTTTAGCCTGTTCAAGAGCAAGGTCAAATGATAAATCATCTTTGGCACAATAAATTGCTGCTGCAGAATTAAGCAGAACCATGTCACGCGCTGGCCCCGATACCCCGGAAAATACGGATGTAATCAATTCAAGACTTTGCTGGGGTGAATCTACAATAATTGCATCCAGCGATCTGTGTTTTATACCATAATGCTCAGGATTGATTAACCATTCTTTATAAGCGCCATTACGGTACTCGATAACATCAGTAGGTGAAGCAATACTGATTTCATCCAGTCCATCATGCGAGCTGATCACCAGTGATCGTTTACAGCCTAAATTAGCCAGTACAGTAGATACAGGTTTTAACCAGGTACCAGGGTAAACTCCAACAACCTGTTTTTTAACTTGCGCCGGATTGACCAATGGACCCAGTAAATTAAACAGAGTTCTAATTCCTAATTGTTGACGCGCTGATCGTGCATGCTGCATGGCCGGGTGATAATGGGGGGCAAACAGAAAAGCCAAACCACATTGTTTGATGCAAGTATGCATCTGGTCGTCAGTAAGATTCAGAATAAATCCCGCCTGTTCCAATAAATCGGCACTACCACTACGGCTTGATACGGAGCGATTCCCGTGTTTAGCAACTTGAATTCCTGCTCCAGCTACTACAAAACTGCATGCAGTGGATACGTTAAACGTATTTTTACCGTCACCACCAGTGCCAACGATATCAATCAGATCCGCTCCCAGTTCAATAGGATGAGCTAATTTCCGCATTACCTCTGCGGCGGCGGTCAGTTCATTGGCTGTTTCACCCTTCATTCTCATGAGCGCCAAAAAGGTAGCGATTTGCGAATCATTCAATTGACCCGTCATACAGTCATTAATTACTTCATACATTTGAGAAGGACTCAGATCCTTCTTCGCGATTAGTTGTTCAAATAGCTGATTGGGTTTCATAACTTAAAAAATTCTCTAATAATTGCAAACCGTATTGGCTTAAAATTGCTTCCGGATGAAATTGTAGACCAAAAAGAGGATATTGACGATGTGAAATTGCCATAATTGTATTATCCGTCCAGGCATCTATAGAAAAACAGTCTGGTAAACTGGATTCTTCGACTGCCAGAGAGTGGTATCTTGTGGCTTTGAAGTTATTGGGAATGTTCTTGAAGAGTCCTTGGTTGTTATGGTGGATTTCTGAGGTTTTGCCATGCATGATTTCAGGAGCAGGGATAATCGTTCCCCCAAAAGCCTGAGCCAGGCACTGATGGCCAAGACAAACACCTAATATGGGAATTTCTTGATGTAATGCTTTGATTGCTTCTAATGAAATACCTGCCTCATCTGGCGATTTTGGGCCGGGTGAGATGACAAGAAATTCAGGCGCAAGCTCTCTTAAATCGCTTATAGTAATTTGATCATGAGGATGAACCGTAACTTCCTGGTTCAAACATTGAAAATATTGTACCAGGTTATAAGTAAATGAGTCGTAGTTATCAATCAGTAATAGCATTCGGATCCTATAAAGCAAAATCCTCGCCGAGGTATACAGCCCTTACTTGTTTATTCGCTAGAATGACTTCCGGAGCGCCTTCACATAAAATTTTGCCCTGGCTTACAATATAGGCTCGTTCACAAATATCCAGTGTTTCCCGGACATTATGATCAGTAATTAATACGCCAATACCATGATCGCATAAATGCTGAATAATTTTTTTAATGTCTATGACCGAAATAGGATCAACACCGGCAAAAGGTTCATCAAGTAAAATAAAGGAAGGTTCAATGGCCAAAGCTCTGGCGATTTCAACTCGTCTTCTTTCTCCGCCAGATAAGGACATCCCTAAACTTTTTTCAATATGGGTAATATGGAATTCCTGAAGAAGCAGATCCAGCTTTTCTTCGCGAGCCTGATCGTCTAAATCAGTTCTGAGTTGCAATATTGCCATGATGTTTTCGGCAACGGTCAGTTTACGGAATACCGAAGCTTCCTGTGGCAGATAGCTGATGCCTAATCGAGCTCTTTGGTGCATTGCTGAATGTGTAATGTCTTTACCATTAAGAATTATTTGACCTTCATCACAGGATTGCAGGCCAACTATCATATAAAAACAGGTGGTTTTACCTGCTCCATTAGGCCCAAGTAATCCAACACATTCGCCTTTTTTGATATTAATGCTAATGCCATTAACAACAGTTCTGGATTTAAATGATTTTTTTAACTCTTTGGCTTCTAATAGACTCATGTCGGTTTCTTTTCTGGATAGATAATGATTGTTGTTCTGGTTTTCCCGTCGCTTTCAGATACAACATGCTGCTCCAGGGTATCATAGCTAATTTTAGCCGCAGATAATGAATTGGTTCCTTGTTCTATACGTGCGTTACCAATTAACTCAATCAGATGTTTTAATGGATAATATTTTATAGTATCGGCATAGGCATGGAAGGGCGGTTTGTCTGGCCCGGTTTCTGTCCAGTAATGGGCTTGTTTGCCGTTTTCACCACTGGCTATGGCCAGGGTTAACTGATTTTTGGCATCACCATTAGTTATCGCCTTTGCAGCGTTTAAGTTGGTTGTACCCTGGATGAATTCAACATTCCCCGTATAAATTCCTTTATGGTTTTTTTGATTTAAATCAGCAGAGTCAGATACTACATGCATTATCTGTTCTTTGTCCGTGGGCAGGGCATATCCAACCATCAGGTTCAGCATCAGAATTAAAAATAAACTGAAGTTAACCTTTGGCTGGCTCATAGCTACCTCTGGCTTGGTGGAGCAATTCGACGCGTTTTTCATCAAGGTAAGCATTCATTCCAGTTGACTGAATGATATTTCCTGGTTGTTCAAAAGTTACGAACAAATCTGTAGTTGCTTTTTTTTCTTTAGGATAATAGGTTACTTCTTCTGTTTTCAAGGTGCTTTCCTGAGTTTTATCACCAGGATTTTGATGAACAACAACCTGTTCTATAAACTTAATGCGTTTACCACCATCATAGGATTTAGCTCGCAGTGAATTAATTTCCCATGCAGGTTGATCTTCCTGATTGATAATAATATGTGGTGTCTTAAGCAGGTGAATGTCATCTTTTGGAATATGTTCCATTAGCGGAGTGGTTAATAAATTAATAAGTATCCCTTCATTATTAAATTGACTGACCGTGAGTTGAGTGATTGTGGTATCAATAGTAGTCGATAAAACATCATTATCCAAACTGATATGTTTCTTGGAGTTGCTCAGATACCAACTTGAGCAGGTCAAAAGTGCCAGTGTTAAAAACAACCACATTACTTGTTTGATGGCATTCATTGTTTTAGATAACCTTCAAGTGCTAATTCCATTTTATCTTGTGCGTTCAAAATTAAGTCGCACAGTTCCCTTACTGCTCCACGACCACCTGTTTGTTGGGTTTGCCAATCAGCAAATTCTTTAACCTGGGGTACGGCATTTCCAACTGCTACTCCCAATCCTACTTGCTGAATTAGTGGTAAGTCGGGTAAATCATCGCCAATATATGCGAATTGTTCATCGTGTAGACCCAGGGTTTTTTTAAGTTGTTGGTAAGCATCGCGTTTGTCAACTTGCCCCTTGAAATAATGAGTAATTCCTAATTGTTTCATTCTGTGGTCTACAACTGCATTTCGAGCGGTAGTAATCACTGCAACTTCTATGCCAATTGCCATAAGAAGTTTTAAACCCATCCCGTCCTGGACATGAAATGATTTTAATTCATTGCCATGATTGTCTATGTGCAGCAGCCCATCGCTAAGGACTCCATCGACATCACAAATAAGGCATTGAATTTTTTTTGCTTTTTCAAATAATTCGTTCATTTTATTCTCTAAATTAAAAAACACCGGCTCTTAATAAATCATGTAAATGGAGCACAGCATGAGGTCTGTTCATATCATCCACTACTACTAATGAAGTGATACTGAATTTTTGCATAATCGCCAAAGCTTCAGCTGCCAGCATTCCCATATGGATGGTTCTGCAGTTGCGGGTCATTACTTCTTTAAGCTGAGTAGTATTAATATCGTATTGACGGGTTAAGGTTCTTCGAACATCACCATCAGTATAAACACCGACCAGATACCCTTGATTGTCTACAACGCAGGTCATGCCCAGCTTTTTGTCGGTTACTTCAATCAAGGCTTCACTAATAGTTGCCTTCTCATTTGTCAGAGGGAGCTGATCACCTTTATGACATAAATCATCAATTCGGAGTAACAGTTTTTTACCCAATGCACCACCTGGATGCGACAAGGCAAAGTCTTCGGCACTAAACCCGCGTGCCTGAAGAAGGGCTATGGCTAATGCATCTCCCATAACCAGGGAAACGGTAGTACTTGTTGTCGGAGCAAGACCCAATGGACATGCTTCTTGTTTGATGCTGACATCCAGATTGACATCAGCTGATTTAGCCAAGGTAGAATCAACATTGCCGGTTAGAGTTATCAACGGTACTTCAAGACGTTTTAATAAGGGCAGGATGGTTACAATTTCTACGGTATTACCGGAATGAGAAATTGCTACAACGGTATCCTGACGAGTGATCATGCCCAGATCACCATGACTTGCTTCTCCGGGATGCATAAAAAAAGCGGGGCTGCCGGTACTGGAGAAAGTAGCGGCCAATTTATTGGCTATATGCCCGGATTTGCCCATCCCGGTTACTACGATACGCCCTTTACAGGCAAGTAATAACTCACAGGCTTTTTCAAATCGAGCATCAATTCGCTGAGTTAATTCGAAGACAGCTTGTGCTTCAGTTTCAATAACTGCTAGTCCAAGTGTACAAAAATTCATAGGCAATTTGTATTTTTTTTTGTGTATTTTTCATTCTAACACAATGCTTTTGAATGATGTATCCCTATTTTTTTTTATAAATGAACTTTTTTTTAATTCAAACGCAATTAAAAACCACATTTTTTTTATAACCAGTATATACTTCTAAATTCATACTAAAATTGGAAATGAGAGCATGCCTGAAAATTGGGTTGAAATAAAAAATCTGACCTTTACACGGGATAACCGCTACATTTTTGATGGCATTGATATGGTAGTGAAACAGGGGAAAATCACTGCTATTATGGGGCCTAGCGGTTCAGGGAAAACCACATTACTAAGGTTGATAGGTGCCCAATTGACACCTGATAATGGTGACGTGTACGTCCACGGACAAAACATACATCAGCTTTCCCGCAAAGCTTTATATGAAGCGAGGCGTAATATGGGGCTGCTGTTTCAAAGCAGCGCGCTGTTTACTCATCTCTCCGTATTTGACAATGTGGCATTCCCATTGAGAGAACATACCCAATTAAATTCTTCCATGTTGCGTGATATAGTATTAATGAAGCTTGAAGCTGTAGGTTTACGTGGCGCAGCGGAACTGATGCCAGCCCAGTTATCTGGTGGAATGGCAAGGCGAGTGGCATTGGCGAGAACCATAGCGCTTGACCCTGAGCTTATGATGTATGATGAACCATTTACGGGACAGGATCCAATTTCAATGGGGGTTTTAGTGCGTTTAATAAAACGGCTGAATCAGTTGTTACATACCACAACCATTATTGTGTCTCATGATGTTGAAGAAACCTGTTCGATCGCAGATTATATTTATTTGATTTCAGGTGGAAAAATTATTGGCCAGGGAACTCCTGCTGAATTAATTCAATCCGCTGAACCACAGGTAAAACAGTTTATGCACGGTGAAGCAGATGGAGTAGTGCCTTTTCATTACCCGGCCAGACCTTATACAGAGGAGTTATTAGATGCTTGATACTATCGCGCGTCTTGGTAATCGGGGTATACAGGTATTACAAAATATCGGTAATTCAGGTTTATTCTTATTTACCATGTTGTTCAGAAGGCCTAATATACCTAAGTTATGGCCTTTGTTGCGCCATCAACTGTATTTCGTTGGTGTATTGTCCTGTTTGATTATCATTGTATCGGCTTTATTTATTGGCATGGTTGTTGGATTGCAAGGTTATAATACATTGCAAAAATTTGGCGCAGCAAGTCAGCTGGGACAATTACTGGCCTTAAGTATTGCAAGAGAGTTAGGACCGGTTATCAGTGCCTTGTTGTTTGCCGGAAGGGCGGGATCAGCACTGACTGCTGAAATTGGCCTGATGAAAGCAACAGAGCAATTATCCAGTATGGATATGATGGGTGTTGATCCATTAGGCAGAGTGATTTATCCGCGTTTTATGGCTGGGTTTATTGCTTTACCTGTCCTTGCATTGATTTTTTCTGCTGTAGCTATTTATGGCGGGTATTTTATTGGGGTACATTGGTTAGGTGTTGATGACGGCAGTTTCTGGTCTAATATGCAGGCGGCTGTTAATTTTCGTATTGATATATTTAGTGGCATTATTAAAAGTTTTGTTTTTGCTTTTGTTGTGACCTGGATAGCGGTATTCCAGGGGTTTGAGTGTGTGCCAACAGCGGAGGGCATTAGTCAGGCGACGACTAAGACAGTAGTATATTCATCGCTTGCTGTTTTAGGGCTCGATTTTTTGTTGACTGCAATGATGATTGGAGATTGGTAAATGAAAAAGCAACGTTATGTAGACATAAGTGTAGGAATATTTATGTTGCTTGGCCTATTGGCATTATTGGTAATGGCAATGAAAGTCAGCAGTTTTAATGATTTCATCTCTCGTAAAGGCTATCAGGTAACTGCGGATTTTACTGATATTGGTGGTTTAAAGGTAAGAGCTCCTGTTACTGTTGCTGGTGTTCGAATTGGTGAAGTGAGTCGAATTGAGTTACAACCAGGTGAACTCAACGCCAGGGTTACAATGACTTTAAGAAGTGATAAAAAGATACCCTACGAAGATTCCTCTGCACGAATTTTGACCGAAGGCTTGCTTGGTTCCAATTATATTAGTATTGTTCCCGGTTTTGAAGATGAGGAAAGTAATAATCATCCTTATTTGCGGGAAGGGGATGTGATTGCTAAAACTCAGGAAGCGATCATTCTTGAGAATCTTATAGGCCAATTATTATTTAATATTAAGAAATAGGTGAACCATGAGAGTATTGAAAACCATTTTATTAGTTGCTTGTATGTCCTTATCTCAAATGATGGCGGCACAGACATCTCCTGTACCTATGCTTGAACGCGCTGCTAATGATATTATTTCTACTCTCAAGGAAAACAAGTCTAGTCTGAAGAGTAATCCT
This sequence comes from Legionella quateirensis, assembly GCF_001467955.1. Lineage (GTDB taxonomy): Bacteria > Pseudomonadota > Gammaproteobacteria > Legionellales > Legionellaceae > Legionella > Legionella quateirensis. The sequence continues at coordinate 205,072 of NZ_LNYR01000031.1, forward strand.
TCCATTATTTACAAAGCAGTAGAAACCTATTTGTTACCTAATGTAGATGTAGCAGGTATGTCCCGATCAGTTTTAGGCCGTCAAGCATGGAATAAGGCATCTCCAGCTGAACGGACTGAGTTTTCTCAAGCTTTTACCCGATTGGTTATAAGAACTTACTCCAGCCCACTGGCTCAATATTCTGATGAAACCATCCAGTTTTTACCCTTACGTGGTTCTTTGAACAGTCGGTTTATCCGGGTTAATAGTGTAATTGTTCGTTCAAAAGGACAAAATATTCCCTTAAGTTACAGTTTGGTTGCAAAAAATGGACAATGGAAAATCTATGATATAAGTGTTGAAGGGGTTAGTTTATTACAGAGTTTCCGATCTCAGTTCGCCCAGGCACTGCAACATTCCAGCATTAATGAAGTGATTAAGGAAATGCAGAAAAAACAAGTTAAAAAGGCTTCATAATTGTGGATAAAATTAATTTTAAACCCGGTTCTGAACTTACTTTTAAATCAGTGGTGTCTGTACGCGCAAAGCTGTTTAAAGCGTTAATGGATGATACCAGTAATACCTTTTGTCTTGATTTAAGCGATGTGACGCATTGTGATAGCGCGGGCTTGGCATTGCTGATTGAAGCAAGAAAACTGTGTAAACACAGTAACAAGATATTTGAAGTGATAGGGATATCTCCAGAAACTCAGTCTTTAGCCGAATTTTGTGGAGTAAAGAGTATTTTAGAAACAGCATGAATAGAATAACCTGAATTAGGTCAATACTCATCATCCCTAAGACCCTGGCCTGCCTTTCGCGCAGGCTCGTTTTTTTAATATAAAACCTCCTTTGGTATGACTGTATAATCCTCATTTATTTTTTTTTTTACAACTAGGGTAAAAAAATTGTATTTATTTCAATTAGTGAGCTAACTTTATGTTAAGTAATGAAGAAATTGAACAGAGACTTAAAAGCATTGACGAAGTGCTTCATGTCGAAGTAACAGGCGATGGTTACCAGTATCAATTAATTATAGTAACCGATATTTTTTTAAATAAAACCAGGGTCGCTCGACAGCAATGGGTCTATGCACAGCTCAATGACTTAATTACCACTGGCAGGCTTCATGCTTTAAGCATGAAGACATGGACAAAAGAAGAATGGGGGAAGCAACATGGATAAATTATTAATAAACGGTGGTAAGGCATTACATGGGGAAGTAGTTATTTCGGGTGCGAAAAATGCAGCATTACCCATAATGGCTGCCAGTTTACTTGCCAGTGACCATGTAACCATTTCAAATGTTCCTCATTTAAAAGACATCACTACAATGATGGAACTTCTGGGACAACTAGGTGCACATTTAATTGTTGACGAAAAAATGAATGTGCAGGTAGATGCCAGCCAGGTCAATGAGTTTGTGGCTCCTTATGATTTAGTTAAAACAATGCGTGCTTCCATTCTGGTTTTAGGGCCAATGTTAGCGCGTTTTGGGAAAGCTGATGTTTCTCTTCCCGGGGGTTGTGCGATTGGTACTCGTCCAGTGGATTTGCATCTAAAAGCATTAAAGGCCATGGGCGCTGATATTACTGTTAAGAATGGTTATATCAATGCACGTTGTAAGCGAGGACGCTTGCAAGGACGTCGATTAATGTTTGATACCGTTACCGTAACGGGTACTGAGAATATACTCATGGCTGCAGTGCTTGCAGAAGGTACTTCTATTATTAAGAATGCTGCTCGTGAACCGGAAGTGGTTGATTTAGCGAATTTCCTGATTCAGATGGGCGCCAGAATTTCAGGAGCCGGAACATCAACTATTGAAGTTGAAGGTGTTGAGTCACTTGCTGGTGGAACTTACTCAGTTATGTCTGACCGAATAGAAGCAGGTACTTATCTTGCCGCGGGAGCATTGACCAGGGGGCATGTAACTGTAAAAAGAGTACGACCCGATACCTTACTGTCTCAATTATGCAAGTTTGAGGAAGCTGGGGCAGAGCTGACTATAGGCGAAGACTGGGTCAGTTTAAATATGCATGGCAAACGTCCTCAGGCGGTAAATATTTCAACGGCTCCTTATCCTGCTTTTGCAACTGATATGCAAGCGCAATTTATGGCGATGAATTCAGTCGCTGAAGGTTCTTCAACGATAGTTGAAACAATTTTTGAAAACCGTTTTATGCATGTGCAGGAATTGCAACGAATGGGCGCCCAGATTCAGCTTAATGGTAATACCGCGATTATTAATGGGGTTGAAAAATTAACGGGAGCACCTGTAATGGCAACTGATCTTCGTGCTTCAGCCAGTCTGATATTAGCGGGTTTGGTGGCTGAGGGAGAAACTGCCGTTGAGCGAATTTATCATGTTGATAGAGGTTATGAGCGTATAGAAGAAAAATTATCTCTTCTGGGTGCTGACATCAAGCGGGTTTCTGAACGGTGATTAAACGTAGTGAATTTAGCCTTTTCCTGAATGATTTGTTGAATTGTAGTAAATACAATGACTATGCTCCAAATGGCATTCAGGTTGAAGGAAAAGAGCAAATCAAACGCATCTGTACTGCAGTAACTGCATCTGAGGATATTATTTCTCAGGCAGTTGAATGGCGTGCAGATGCGCTTTTAGTACATCATGGTTATTTTTGGCGAGGCGAAGATCCTGTTATCACAGGAATGAAGCGCCAACGGATCTTTAAATTATTGAATCACGACATTAACCTGTTTGCTTATCATTTGCCCCTTGATTGTCATCCTGAGCTTGGCAATAATGCCTGTTTGGCTAAGTTATTGTTACTGGATTCTGTACAGATGCATAAAGTCGGTTCTACAGAAAATATGTTATGGACTGGCCTTCTGCCTGAACAAATGACAGATACTCAATTTAATGACGTTCTGGAACACTCTTTTGGCCGTAAGCCTCTTCATATAGCGGGTAATTCCAAAGACATAAAATCAATAGCGCTGTGTACTGGTGCTGCTCAGGATTATATCGAAAATGCTCATGCTTTGGGCGTTGATGCTTATATAAGTGGTGAGGTATCTGAACGTACTTATTATCAAGCGAAAGAATTAGGAATCCATTATTTTGCTTGTGGACATCATGCAACGGAGCGGTACGGGATTCAGGCATTAGGAAATTATTTAGCAAGTAATTTTAATTTGACCCATCTGTTTCTGGACAGCAATAATCCTGTTTAATCATATAATTAATTGAAAATTTCACATTAGACCATCAAATTGGAATTTATTAAAACAGATATACAGGTTTCACTATATTTTTATTCTGTCCTGTAGCAATCTCTCTTGTGCCTGCCCGGTATAGTGGGCTAACATGTGACAATAGTTGCTAAAGGATTGTTATAATGATCAATTTTAGAAGATTCCTGGTCTTTATATTTGTGCTTTGTTTTTTTTCGCTGCAAATAAATGCGAAGGGATTACAAAATAAAGCATTTAGAACGATCTGGCATCCAACTTACCTTGGAGAGCGTCTGGATTATTGCAGTTTTGATGGTAAAGAGTGTGGTAAGGAAGTTGCTAATCGTTATTGTCAAATGTTGGGCTATGATTATTCCAGTCAAAATGTGATTGCTTATAATGTTGGATTAACGAATTATTTAGCCAGCAGAGCACAATGCAAAGGTTGGCGTTGCAATGGGTTTATGACCATTAGTTGTACCATAGGATTGTCACATAATCCGCCTAAACCCTATCATTATCGTGAGAAACAATTTGCTTATCCTCGATACAATGATTATCGAGTGGATTGGTGTTATGACAAAAATAAGGGATGTGGAGCAAGAGCTGCTAATTCGTTTTGCAGTCGAATGGGTTTTCTCCAGGCAAAACGATTTGTGAAGGAAGCTCAAATCAGTGCAACTAAATCAATTGGAAGCCAGGAGTTGTGCTTTGGTAACCAATGTAATGCTTTTAAATCCATACTGTGCTATCGATAAATTATTTCATTCAGATTTGAATAAAAGGCTTTGTTGAATGTTAAACAGGTGTTTTTGATTATACTCAGGATTAACGGGAATTTTTTGTCTTCTTCATGGCGATTCCCGTGAATATACCGAATAGTGTTTAACTCGAAAAGAAGGTTAATGTCAGAACAATCTTATGAATGGATGGAACAATTCAGTATCAGTAATGGTTAATGAAGGATAAAACCTGATCTTTATCGTAGTAACTGCGGGCAATCCGTTGGTCGAGTAAATTGTATGTATTTAATAAAAAAAGAGCTGGTAATATCGGGGAATATACAGAATCAAGACTCTGCTGAGGATTTTTTTGTAAAACCACCATAAAATCGCACGTATAATTTTAGAGCGATAGGTTTTATGACAGTTAAGTAAATTTAATGCCAGAAGTTTGACAGTTGTGAAGTGCGTATCCGATACTTAAAATAAATTATCTCGAACTTAAGGATAGGTTTATGAGTGACAATGAGAAAATATACATCATTGATGAAAATGAAAATCGTTGTGACAAATTACGAACTATATTTGATTTTTTAGGACAAGCTACAGAAATTAGCAAATATAACAACTGGCAAATTATTACTAATCCTAACCCCGGGGTAATTATTCTGGGCGCAGAATTAATGCTCGAAAAAACCATGGATGAACTAGACGCATTGGTAAAGCATTTTTCCAAGGTTCCGATAATCGTTATTGATCAACAGTTAAGTTCCATTCAATGTGAAGATCGAAATGTCGTTGCATGTCTCTCTTTTCCATTCAGCTATGCTCAAATGCTAGAAGCATTGCATCGTTGTCAAATTGCTAAAGAAGCGGTTAAATTCATTACTGCGAGCTCTCAAAGAACTCCTTTATTCCGTAGTTTAGTGGGTACTAGTGAAAGTATTAGTCAGGTTCGTAAATTGATTGAGCAGGTTGCAAATACTGAAGCAAGCGTACTGATTTTAGGAGAGTCAGGAACTGGTAAGGAAGTTGTTGCTCGTAATATTCATTCTCTATCAGCTCGATCAAATAAACCGTTTATACCGATTAATTGTGGTGCTATTCCAGGCGAATTATTAGAAAGTGAATTATTCGGTCATGAAAAAGGAGCTTTTACCGGGGCTATTACTTCAAGGCAAGGTCGTTTTGAATTAGCTAACGGAGGAACTCTGTTTCTTGATGAAATTGGCGATATGCCCTTAGCCATGCAAGTTAAATTACTAAGAGTTTTACAGGAGCGTTGTTTTGAGCGAGTGGGATCGAACAAGAGCATTGATGTGAACGTTCGAATCATTGCAGCAACCCATCGAAATTTGGAAGTTGCAATACAAGAAGGTAAATTCAGAGAGGATTTATTTTATAGGCTTAATGTTTTTCCTATTGAAATGCCGCCACTGAGAAGTCGAAGTGCAGATGTGGTGCTCTTATTTAATGAACTCATTTCGCGTATCGAAGGTGAACACAGGCCAATTGTCCGATTAATGCCTGATGCTATGGATGCATTATGTAATTACAGTTGGCCAGGAAACGTTCGTGAGCTGGCTAACTTAGTGGAACGATTATCCATTTTATATCCTAATGGTATTGTATGTAAAAATGATTTACCCCAACGATTTCAAGGTGAATACAAGCTTTCTTATATGGAAATGAATTCATCAGGTACTGAGCGTGAAACCTTATTGCAAATCATCAGTCAGGATCAAACGCCTAATACAGATGGTATTGATTTGAAGGAGCATTTAGTCAAAACAGAGCTAGCCTTAATAAGTCAGGCTCTGGAAGAATCCGACTGGGTAGTAGCCCATGCAGCAAGTTATCTCAATATGCGACGGACAACATTAGTAGAGAAAATGCGTAAGTATGGTTTGACACGTCCTGAAAAAGAGGAGCGATAGACAATCAGCATCTTATTATGGACAACCCGTGAATCAGTAAGGTGTTTAAGTAAAAGTTTGTATATTATGTGAGATCTTATTAGCCCCGCAGTATACACTGCGAGGTTCGGGAACAGAGAACATTTGTTGTATCGTTTGCCCCATTCCTGATTGTTTTTATCAGATCTATCGTTCTGCTACCGTTTATGTCATAAAAGTACGAGTTGGCTTTTCGATCCTCATCTCTGTAAGAACTATTTGATATTTAGAAGTAATCACCGTGAGATAGAATGGAAAATATATTGGAAGAATGCGCTGCATATAATACAATCGTGGGAATAAAATGCTAATGGAATAATTATTTACTCTTTAAGGATGATGATTCTTACCCTTTTAGAGATGTACTTATGAAAATTATTCAAATTACGCGAACCGCCTCAGGAACAATAAAACCAGTGAGGGATCGAGTTTATTTACCCCGATCAGAATTTCATTGCAGGTATCCGTCATTATTGGATATGACCGATCCGGTGCGATGGACTACTTACCACAGAAGTGATTTTAAAAAAATCGAGGGAGCAACTAAAGATCAGTTTAAATTTCAGGGAAATCAGGAGTCAATAACTACGGGTATGTATCCTAAAACGGGTAATTTTTACAACCCATTTCATTTTACGAGTTATAAAAAAGCCTTAAAGCCGGTAAAAAAAGCACTGACAATTTCAGAGCCTGCTCTATGGTATGACAGGCTTTTAGTACAGCAAAAAAACATGGCTGCTTATGTTGTCAAACAAGTTAAAGAACGAGATCCGGATATTCTTATTAACGCAGATAATGATTATACCTGCGCACTGTTTTCCTTACCTAAACCAAAGGGTGAGAAAAATCCTAAAATTTGGAGTCAATTTTTATCAGTATACCTCATTGCATTTGCAAATACCCTTGCTCATGAACGAGGAATAAATATTGAAATGGTACATCGATCAAGCTTTGGGTGCTTGAGACCTTCGGTTGCAGATTGTGGCGAAAGTGTGCGTGTTAATCTAGGATTAACTCCAAAACCCTATGCAGATTGCGTGGTTGATGCGATCTTATATTTGCAAAAATTTGCCAAGAACCAGAAAGCCTTTAAAATTCCATTTCAATCTGTGGCATTGACTAACACACTGAATAATTATAATAAAATAAAATCAACGAAAACAAAACCAGTGAACATTCAACTTAAAGATACCCTTTGGAATACTTTATGGGCTCCAGGTGATAGTTCAAATAAATCTTTTGCAAGTCAAATATTCAGAAAATCAGTAGTTAAAGAGTGTTTAGTCGATTTGATTCAAAATGCTTGTCTAGCTCAGCCATTAGAAGATCTATTCGAAGATAAAAAAGCTTATAGTAAGGCGTTCATAGAACCCCTCAAAAAGGTGCTTCAATCCATTAAATTGAATGGCAAATCCCTTTCGATTCAACTTGATTGTGAGGATCTAAAATCTTATGAATGGGGTGCGGCCCAAAATGTTGAGGACGATGAGTTTTGGGCCTTGGCAGGAGAAATGGCAGAGCAGTTGGGGGCCACCAAAAGAGAGGTTGCGACTCTTATAAAGAAACAAAAAACTGAAGATTTTCATTCGTGTTTTGAAGCCTGGGTTGCAAATTTCATTTTTCAGCCTAAAGAAGATAATTCGGTTGAGGATGGCAATGGATCTGATTCTGAAGAAGAAGGCGAACTTGAAGTTAAAGGTGAGTCTCAGACTGTTCATGCAAAGAAAATAATTACAGCAACAGGAATGCGGGCAATACAACTGATTCATGCTGTAAGTAGAAAATACCTGCATGATAAATATCAAATAGATCCCTTGTATCTTACTTTCACTGCGAGCCAAATGTATTATGAAACGGATGAAGCATTATCAAAACATCCAATTCCTATTGATTATGTCCATGAAAAAACTAAAAAAAGAGTTCAGACAAACGTGGGATTTTTCGACATAAATCATTGCAACACAACGCATGAGGAAATGGCGGATGAAATTGCTTTAATTGATAAAAAGGATCGTATTTGTGCCATAGATGTCACTTCAGCTACAACTCGAGAAATTAATGAAACGCTGGTGCGACTCTATGAACAGCGACCTAATCTCGAGCTTATTTTAACAATCAGTAGTGGATTAAAAAACGAACAGGCAATGGGTGACTACAATCCTTATGGTACTGTACGTATCTTCTCAAAAAATCGTGATTCGCTTAATGAAATTTATGATGATTTGGTTGAGCTTGAAGAGCAATCTGGCTATCTACACCCAAAAGAAAGTCATTTAATAAGAAAATCCGCGAAATTAGCCGGAATGACTCCAACTAATGCGTCCATCTTAAGTTGATTTGCTCTAAACCTGCATTTACAGAGGACTATTCCTAGGGACTTTATGGCGGGGGGCTGAATCTTCGACCATCTGCAAAAAAAACAGTTCAGCTCTTCTCTCTGACGTCCCGCGGAAACTCCGTGGGACAGGGCAAAGATGTGATCAAAATTCAGGAATGGCCGCAAGTGAAATTGAAACTATGCCTTAGTTTTTAGACTAAGGCTTATTCTCAGTGGATTCTTCTTCAGTTTTTTCAGTTTTATTGATCGTTTCAGTTTTGACCTCTGCAGTTTTTACTTCTTCAGTTTTAACGGCTTCAGTTTTTACCTCTTCAGCAGGTGCTTCCTGATGTTCTCTTTTATGTTTGTAGTCTTGAATAATCTCTTCAACACTGTTCTTTATGCCTTTAAAGAGTTTACTGGTCATTGAAGATAATTCTTTTAAATCAGGTAGCTTGGATTTAAAATCGCTCATGTTTCACTCCCTTGCAGAAAATATATTGATTATATAATTATATACTCATATTAAATCTTTTGTTGAGCTTCCCTTATCCGATCACTGGGCTGTTCAATCAAGCCCAGGGATGCATCAAGTTCATAGCTGGTTTAAGCAGTTTATTCATCAACGTTGACTTCGGTTGGACGGTTACTTTATATGCCTTGTAGCGCCCCATTTTTTCGACAAGATATTCATCACTGGTGGATAGTTTATCTACCAGGCTGAGTTGAAACGCATCTGTTGCCAGCCAATGCTCACCCGTAGATACCTTATCCATATCCAATTGACTTCTGTTCATTAGGACATAGTCTCTAAATGCAGTATGTATTTTTTCCAGATCTTCCTGAAATTTTTTCCGGCCTTTATCTGTGTTTTCAGCGAAAAGAGTCAAGGTTCGTTTGTATTCACCAGCAGTTAATAATTCAATATCAATATCATTTTTCTTTAGCCAGCGGTGAAAATTCGGGATTTGAGCCACAACACCAATTGAACCAATGATTGCAAATGGAGCGGCTATAATTTGATTGGCTACACAAGCCATTAAATAACCCCCGCTTGCTGCCACTTTATCGATACTCACAGTCAAAGGAATGTTCTTTTCACGTATTCTTTGCAGTTGAGATGCCGCAAGTCCATAACCATTAACAGCACCGCCAGGACTATCCAATCTTATCAAAACTTCATCTTCAGGTTTGGCAATACTCAGAATGGAGGTAATTTCTTCACGGAGTTGTTCGACTTGAGATGCTTTTATATCGCCACTGAAATCAATGACGTATAGAGTTGGTTTTTTTTCTTTACTTTTTTTCGTTTTACTTAATTTTTTACCTAGAATCTCTTTGTTCATTAGGGATTGAATGTGTTCATATTGTTCATTCAGAGAAATAATTTCCAATTTAGGCTTGGGTTTACGGCCGATAGAAAAGATGCCTCCGATCAGTATTAAAAATGCAATAACCAGGGTAAAGCACTTGAGGAGAAACATACCGTATTCACTAAGAAATTCCATTGTTGACCTTTAAATAAATAAAACAGATTATGGCGATCCTAGGGTGACTTCGCAAGACAAAAATCGGGAAATTAAAAGGTTTGAGAGTTAAAAAACTTGTTTTGTCTTTTATTTATAGTTAGTCTCACTTTTTATGGTAAAAATACATTCCTATGCTTGAAGTTATCGATCTTTATTTTGATTACCAGGAACAACCTCTGTTACATCATGTTTCTTTTAAAGTGCCCCAGGGAGGGATTTTGCATTTGAAAGGAGCCAATGGAGCCGGAAAAACTACCTTACTCAAGTTAATTGCGGGATTGCATCAACCTTCGCAGGGGCAGATTTGTTTTGCTGGCCGACCTATATCCGAACAACGTGATGCATATCAAAGGGAACTGTGTTTTGTAGGTCATAAAACGGGCATTAACCCTTATCTTACCCTGAAAGAAAACTGTCTGTTTGATCTGAATTATGGGGATAACAAGACCGATATCACTGAACTGGCCGGACTGTTTCACCTGGAGCGATTTTTAGATCAACCTTGTGGTTTGCTTTCTGCAGGGCAAAGAAGGCAGGTGGGGCTTCTTCGATTATGGATGTCTGATAAGGCATTATGGTTGTTGGACGAACCACTGGTCGCTCTGGATCATACAGCGCTGATGACACTCATGAATAAAATAGAACAGCATCGATTACAAGGCGGCACGGTATTACTTACTTCTCATCAAAATCTGCCATTAAGCGATAGTGACTATCTGGAGTATCATTTGTGAATTCCAGCTTTGTATTATTTGTAACCCAATTCAAGCGTGAATGGTTAATCCAGATGCGGCAAATCAGATATTTGGTTAATTCGTGTTTATTTTTTTTAATGTTGCTGTTTATTTTTCCTTTAACGATAAGACCAGAAGTTCTTTTGATGAGAACCATAGCACCCGGTCTAATATGGATGGCTATTTTACTCTCCATGTTGCTCTCAGCGGAGCGACTGTTTCAACAGGACTATGAACAAGGTGTTATCGAGCAATGGCTGGTTTCAGGACAATCACTAAATCTTATAATCAGCGCAAAAGTATTGGCACATTGGTTGTTCAATTTGATACCTTTATTACTGCTGTCTCCTTTGGTGGCAGTTCTATTTTCTTTTTCAGTATGGGAAACCTGGATATTAGTACTTAGTCTGCTTTGCGGTACACCCGCATTATTCTATCTGTGCGCACTGGCAGCTGCTTTTGGCGTGGGAGTGAATCAAAGGGGAGCCTTAATGGCACTGATATTATTGCCTTTAACTCTTCCTTTACTAATATTTGGCAGTGGAACTTTGAACATTGCCATGCAGGGATTACCAATCAGTGGGTATTTGGCATTACTATTGGCAATGTCCGTAATTGCAGCTGGTTTTTTGCCTTATGCTATTTCTGGAGTAGTTCGAATCAGTCAGGTCGATTAATGCATCTTTTCGGTATATTTTGCGAAAGCACTGAGACATGGTAAAATCCGATTCTTTTTTCTGACTTTATTGTTTCCTATGTGGAAGTTTTTATATCAATTAGCCTCACCTAAAACATTTTACACTCTTTCCGGGCGAATTATCCCCTGGTTAGCAACTGGCGCATTGCTAACTATACTGATTGGTGTCATTTGGGGGCTTGTATTTGCCCCACCGGATTATCAACAAGGCGACGCATTTCGTATAATTTATGTACATGTTCCAAGCGCATTCCTCTCAATGGCTCTGTATGCCTGGATGGGCTTCCTGGCCGTTCTGCTTTTAGTTTGGCGTATTAAAATTGCTGGTTTGTTGATTAGCCTGGTAGCTCAACTGGGTCTTTGTATGGCTTTTCTCGCGTTGGTTACTGGCAGTATTTGGGGTAAGCCCATGTGGGGAGCGTGGTGGGTTTGGGATGCACGTTTGACTTCTGAATTAGTCCTTTTATTGCTTTATGCTGCTATTTTAGCGACTCATCATGCAGTAAAAAATAAGGAAGACGGTGATAAAATCATTGCGATACTCACTTTGGTAGGCTTGATTGATTTACCTATTATTCATTACTCGGTTTACTGGTGGAATACTTTGCATCAAGGGGCTACCTTATCCGCGTTTGCAAAACCTAAAATCGAAAGCAGTATGTTGTATCCATTATTGTTTACTCTGATTGGATTTTTCTTCTATTGTTTATGGATTATTTTGGAAAAGGCACGAAATGAATTATTAATCAGGGAAAAGAAGCAAGCCTGGGTTAAAATTCAATTCGAAGGAGAGCGTTAATGAATCCATTTTTTGAATGGCTGGCAATGGGTGGTTATTCTGCTTATGTCTGGCCTGCCTACGGATTGGTTGGTTTTGTGTTGATAATGAATCTTTATGGGATTAAACGGCAAAAGACTCGGACTCGTCAAAAACTGCAACGATGGTTTAAGAGATAAAATTTATGAACCCGGCAAGAAAACGAAAGTTACTCATGATACTTTTTTTTATGTCGATTTTAGCTATAGCCTCTGGTCTGGTTTTATATGCTTTAAGACAAAATATTAGCTTATTTTATACCCCAACCCAGGTCATAGCCGGAGAAGCGCCGCTGGCTCATCCTGTTCGAGTAGGGGGGATGGTTGAAAAGAACAGTATTATAAGAGCTAAGGAAGGCTTGGAAGTTCAATTTAAAATTACGGATTTTAATAAAACCATAACCGTAACGTATAAAGGTATACTGCCTGATTTATTTCGGGAAGGTCAGGGAATTGTTGCCGAAGGTGAGGTCATTGATTTGCACCATTTTCGGGCCAGTCAAGTGTTAGCAAAACACGATGCCAATTATATGCCCCCCGAAGTTAAAGCCGCTTTGGCTAAAAAGGTGAATTCATGATAGCAGAAATCGGCCTTTTTTCGTTAATCCTCGCATTAATTGTTGCCCTGATGTTGGCGATAATTCCTCTGGCGGGTTTATATCTGAAACGTGAAGCCTGGATGGATTCAGCTAAGACGTATGCTGGATTGCAGTTTCTGTTTGTCAGTCTTGCCTATATTTGTTTAACGTTCTGCTTTTTAAGTGATGATTTCTCTGTTTTATATGTAGTGAGTAATTCCAGTATATTATTACCCTGGTTTTATAAACTCTGTGCTGTCTGGGGTGGGCACGAAGGCTCCATGCTTTTATGGGTCGCTATTCTTAGTTTCTGGATGATTCTGGTAGGATATTTAAGTTCCAGTTTGGACAAGGAAATGCGCACTCGAGTATTGGTGGTATTGGGATGGCTGAGTATAGGATTCATTCTTTTTTTATTAACTACATCCAATCCTTTTTTACGTCAATTTCAGGTTTTAAATACTCAGGGACGTGATCTGAATCCATTATTACAGGATCCAGGATTCCTGTTTCATCCGCCTATGTTGTACATGGGGTATGTCGGTTTTTCTGTGGCTTTTGCTTTTGCTATAGCTGCATTGTGGGCAGGTAAAGTTGAAGCCAGCTGGTCTAAATGGACCAGGCCATGGACTTTGGCAGCCTGGTGCTGTTTAACAGCAGGCATAACGCTGGGAAGCTGGTGGGCCTACCGCGAGTTAGGTTGGGGCGGCTGGTGGTTCTGGGACCCCGTTGAGAATGCTTCATTTATGCCCTGGCTAGTCGGTACCGCATTACTTCATTCTCTTGCCGTGACCGAACAACGTCAACAATTTAAAGCCTGGACCATGCTATTGGCGATTGCTGCATTCTCTTTAAGCCTCATTGGAACTTTTCTTGTTCGTTCTGGAGTTTTAACCTCAGTGCATGCTTTTGCTGTGGATCCGCAGCGTGGCTTGTTTATTTTGGCTTTTCTATTGATTGTAATTGGCGGTTCGTTACTCATGTTTTTGTTTCGCGCACAAACACTGCAGACTGGCAACAGCCCCAGTCCTTTGTCTCGGGAGAGTGCGTTACTCCTGAATAATGTTTTTCTGGTTGTTATAATGCTGACCGTACTAATGGGTACAGTATATCCTTTATTGGTTGAAGGTTTGGGGCTGGGTAAACTCTCTGTAGGGGCTCCTTATTTCAATGCGGTATTCGTACCGTTGATGATACCTATGTTGTTGATCATGGGTATCGGGATTCATTTAAAGTGGAATAGTGATGGATGGAAGGCAGTTCATAAAAGGTTAAACTGGACTGCTCTTGTTAGTTTGTTAGTACCCGTAGCTTTATTGTGGGTGACATCCAGCCAGTTTGATGGATCAGCCTTAATGGGGTTGATGTTGGCCTTCTGGGTTTTATTAAGTACATCGAATGCGGTAATCCGGCGCATCAAGGAACGAGGTTTTGATGGAGTTGGTCAAGCCTATTGGGGCATGGTAGTGGCACATTGTGGTGTTGCGGCTTCCGTCATTGGCGTTGCGGTTTCCACTGCATATGGAGTACAGGACGATGTGCAGATGGCGCCTGGCTCTAAAGTTTCTCTTGTTGCCTATCAAATAGAATTTATTAATCAATCTGATTTGGTTGGACCGAACTATAAAGGGACAAGAGCCGAGTTTAAAATCAGCCATAATGACCAAACCAGCCTGATCTATCCTGAAAAAAGAGTGTACTCAATTGGACAAATGGCTATGACAGAGTCAGCCATAGACGTGACTCCATTTAGAGACATCTACGTCGCTTTGGGTGAGCCACTGAATGATAACTCCTGGTCTGTACGACTTTATTATAAACCTTTTGTACGCTGGATCTGGGGTGGAGGGTTTATGATTCTTGCTGGCGGTTTTCTAGCCTTGACTGATAGAAGGTATTATAAAAGCAGAAAAGCAGTTGCTCTTCGTACTCAGGAGTTGGAGGCATGAAAACAATTGGTTGGAGAATAATTCCTGTTGTTCTGTTTTTATTATTGAGTTTTTTTCTTTGGCGCGGACTTTCTTTAGATCCGCATCAATTACCCTCGGTACAACTTGGAAAGGCAGTCCCCGAATTTACTTTACCGCAACTCCAAAATCCTGCGGCGACATTCAGTTCAAATCAACTACGTAATCAGGTCGTTTTGCTTAATGTTTGGGCCAGTTGGTGTCAGGCCTGTGTTGAAGAACAGGTTTTTATGCTGCAATTGGCTCGTGAAGGGGTGCCTGTGTATGGGCTAAATTATAAAGATACATCGGCTGATGCACTACAGTGGCTAGAGCAATGGGGTAATCCTTATAAACTGGTGGCTCAGGATAGCGAAGGCAAGGTCGCAATTGATTTAGGTGTTTATGGAGCACCTGAGACTTTTGTTATTGATAAACAGGGTATTATTCGTTATAGGCATGTTGGGATAATGACTCAGGAGGTCTGGTTAAAGGATATATTGCCTCTAATGAAGAAATTGGAGCAGGTTTCATGAGAGCAGCTTATTTATTATGCTTCGGGTTAGTTGTTTTTTTGCTCATGCCTGTGTGTTTTGCCAACAGCGTATACCCTCTGGATTCAGCCAGAAAGGAAGCTCAATTTAATCATCTATTAAAAGATTTGCGATGTTTGGTCTGTCAGAACCAGGATTTGGCAGATTCAAATGCCGAATTGGCTAAGGATTTACGTTTACAGGTCTATCACTTGGTTCAAGAAGGCAAAAGCGATAATGAGATCAATGACTACCTGACTTCCCGGTACGGTGACTTTATTCTTTTTAAACCGCCAGTAAAGGCAGTTACATTATTATTATGGTTTGGCCCATTTGTCTTTTTATTGCTGGGCTTCCTGATTTTTTGGCGAACATGTTTTAAGCGAAGATCCTATGAATGAATGGTGGTTAATCAGTATTTTGGTTTTAATAACCATTGCTGCAAGTATTCTAATAATATATCCCTTAAAGTCTACTGTATTGACGCGTATCGTGCTGGTGCCCATAATTTTTTTGATGGCTTCTACCGGTTATTATTTTTGGGGTGGATTTGCAGAGTGGCAGGATTATATTCATCAAAATGAGTCCAGGGAACGCGCTCAACAAGTGCTTAAATCAATCAAAAGCCCTCAGGAATTGATCGATAAATTGAGAGCAAAACTGGATGACAGTCCAAAGAGTGCTAAAGGGTGGTATTTATTGGGTAGGTTATATACCAGTAATAATGAGACAAACAATGCGTCTCAAGCCTTTGCTAAGGCGCATCTTTTAAATCCCGAAGATGAACAGTATGCTGTGAATTATGCACACAGTCTCTGGTTGATGAACAATCAACAATTCAGTGCAGAAATTATTAAGTTATTTAAAAATCTACTGAACAAGAATCCTAATCAACCCGATGCGTTAGCCATGCTTGCCATGAACGCTTACATGAGTCATGATTACAAAGATGCGATAGCTTATTGGCAACGGCTGTTAGTTATGGCGCCAGATCAATCTGAAGAATCTCAATCTATTCGTAAGGCTATTGCAAAAGCGCAGGATCAAATTAATTTAGGGAGTAAGTAAAAATGACGGATAAAGTATATCGATTAATTGAATTAATTGGTACTTCACAGGAAAGTATAGAGAAGGCTATTGATAATGCAATAATGGCAGCAAAATCTCACGGTAAACTGGAGTGGTTTGAAGTGATGGAAACCAGAGGCTTTATCGATAATAATAAAGTCAAATACTATCAGGTTCATGTGAAAATTGGTTATTACAGTTAGTACAGCGTTTCACTAGATATCAAGGTTTGGAAATAAACGCATTATTTTTTATATAAAACCTTAATAATTTATCAGTCCAATCTTTAGCATAGTGAACACCGATTCTAGGTTTTTCCATTATCGTGAAGAGTGTTTGATCATTGGCGTCCGCTATATAAAAAGTGTCGCCAGTTAAATCATGTCGATTAAATCTTTTATCAATATTCATGGCCCTGGATAATAATCCAGGCCCCTGAGTTCTTCCTATGGTATTTTGAACAGGTTCCAATGCCCTTATTAATACCGCTGAACCAATTCCTTCTTTTTCTGTAACTACGTTAGTGCAATAGTACATTCCATAGATCAAATAAATATAGGCAAATCCTGCAGGTCCATACATCACTTCAGTACGTTTGGTTATTCCTTTCGATGAATGCGACGCTAAATCCTGTTGTCCAAGATATGCCTCCACTTCTACAATTTTACCGATCCGTTTCATACCTTCATCATCATGTACCAGAACTTTACCTAACAGGTCTTTGGCAACCTGTATCGTGTCTCTTTGATAAAATTCTTTAGGAAGTTTCTGCATTGATTTTCATTGTTGTCTGGAATGAGTCATAAGTCTAATGGTGTTAGGATTGATAATAAAGAGTGATTCCAGAATCGATAATTTTATATTTAAACTCGATAAGCCATGGAAAGTACTGAATCTTATATATAATTAATACAGGAGCATAGTCGTTGCTTGGAATATAGAGGGATAAAATGAACTCAGTAGCACTATTTTTTAATGCAATAACCCCTTTTAAAAGTGATTTGAGCTTATTAAGGTGTTCTGATACACGCACTGTTTTATTAATTAATTCAACGATTTATTCTCAATTAAAAGAAGAACACAAGGTCTTTTTTGAAAAAATATATGTGATTGATCCCATAACGTTCGAGACTACATTACCCATAGTCGTACACTATTTAAAAGAAGTAAGTCGCGACCAAATAAAATTAGTGACTAACGATGAAGCATGCATCCTTGTTGTAGGAAAGCTTATAGACTATTTAGGATTAAAAGGAGAGGGAGAAAAAGTTTTAATCAAATTTATTGATAAAATTGTCATGAAAAATACATTAGATGCTCAAGGAATTCGTACTCCATATCACCAGAAGTTTAATAGAGATGAATACCTTACAGATAAAGTGCATTACATCACTGAGCTGGAAAAAAAATTCAATTATCCCTTTGTTGTAAAACCGATTGCCTTATACGGTAGTGCCAGTTTTAAGAAAATTCATAATAGAACCGAGTGGTTCGCTTATGTTGAGCAAATAGTACATTCAGACATCTCCTTTCAAATTGAAGAGTTTATTGAGGGAACTTTATTTCACTGTGATGCGATTGTGCAAAATAAGGAAATTCGATTTGTCTCCATTTCGGAATACTTATGGCCTATGGCATTGTTTAAAGAGGGCTATCCAACGGGCAGCATCGTGCTGCCTGAACATGATTCGCGCTGGAACCAATTGAACGTAGTGCATCAACAGATCATTGCTTTGTTACAACCACCTGAAGGAGTCACTCATTGTGAATTGTTTCTTACACAAAATAATGAAGTCGTTTTTTTGGAAATAGCAGCAAGGCCTTCTGGGGCCTTGGTTGTTTCCATGATTGAACGTATGACAGGAGTAAATATCGAATTGGCTCATTTTATGTTAAGACTGCAAAGACCCATAACCATTCAAACCCAACGAATAACTGAGTTTTCTTTTTTTTGTTATGTTCCTAAAAAAAATGGACTCGTTTTGAGTCTTGAATTACCCAAACTGAATAGTGAGTTGAGTATTGAATGGAATGTAAAGCCTGGAGATTTAATTCAAATGCAGCCCAGCGGAGAATACGACATTTTGGTTAAACCTTCCAATATTGCGGCGACAATCATATTAAGCAATTCGTGCTTTGATCATCTCTATCAAGATTTTCTCACCTTAAAAAAAGCACATCTGGTACACATACAACCAGAAAATTACAGTTCTTCATAAATCAGCTCATTTCGTTTTGCCAGATGCTCCAGAACAGAGTCATTTATCTCTATTCCTAAACCTGGATTTTCGAAGGGTATTCTCATACCCTGAGTGAAGGGAGATTGAGTAAAAATAGGATTCTTTAAATCCTCAAATAAAAATAAGTCACTATCTAAATCAGTAAATGCGATATTTGGCATTGATGCTGCAAAATGAATGCCTGCAGCCACACCCAAAGAGCTTTCCATCATACATCCTACCATTACCTTTAATCCTGCCTCATAAGCTCTTTGTGCCATAAGCCGAGCTTTCCAAATTCCGCCTGCTTTTTGGATTTTGATATTAACTCCATTGACGGCCTTCAAACGAATTAGTTCTTCCAGATCATCCATGCCCACGATGCTCTCATCAGCATAAATATGAATGCCACCAAGCTGATTTTTTATCGCCAATAATCCTTGATAATCGTATTTTTCTACAGGCTGTTCAACCGCAATTACAGATTTTAAAATCGATTGCACTTCTTTTAATACTTCAATAGCCTCGTTTGCATCATTAAAACATTGATTGGGGTCAATCACATAAGCTACTTCTTTAGCAAATATACTTTTGATTAATTGTATCGTTTTGTGATTAATCGTATTTAGGTCCATTTTAATCTTAATCAGTTGAACCTGGGGATGATGTTTAAGAATAGACAACGCAAAATCATTGGTTTCTTCTAAATCTAAAATAGGTATAGTTAAGCTATTTGGGGTGATCTTCTTCTCATTACCAAAAATCCTGTATACAGGTTTATTTTTTATTTTTCCTAGTAAGTCATGAAAAGCACTATCTAAAGCAGCGGAAGCATGAGAACTCTTAACCTGTTCCTTGAGAAATTGATAAAAAACGTGAGGTGCAGCATTTGGATCAATGGGATGCTCTTTGACAGCCTGTAGCTGTGAAACAACATCATCGAAGGTCTCACCTGTCATCAGTACAAATGGAGCAGCTTCTCCAATACCAATCAAATCATGATAATGAAGTTGGACTATAATGTTTTCCAGGTGGGTCCAGGTATAAGTGGCAATAGAAAGAGGTTGTGGTAATTTATATTTAAGTCTATATATTTTTAATGATGCGACATCCATATATAAAGTTCCTCAAAATTAATGGGGTAGATAAATTGGACTATCACTTATTTAAAGTAAATTGGAGTCTACTTAGTCAATTATAGGCTCTTTAAAGAGAATTCGATGAATATACTTTTTCTTATAGGCAGCGATTTATATTCTTATAATATGGCAAATGAAATATGCATTAAATTTGGACAAACTCAATTTAAGGCATCTTTTTTGGTATTTAAGAATGAATTGGCATTTAAACCAGAAAAAATACACGAAGATATACGCCAATTAATATTTTATGAGCGAACCTTATTTAGTGAAGCTCTAATCCCTTTCCTCAAAAATCATCGGAATGAGGGCAAGTATGTAGGATTAGATACCTTGGTTCAAAAATATGCCATCAATTATGCTTTTTGTCCCTTTATTGATAATAAAAATGCGTCCCAATTTATTTTAGAACAAGCAAACATTTGGAAGATTGATGTGGTTATTTCTATAAGATGTATTGTCAAACTTGATGCACAGCTTATTCATTACTTTACGCGTTCAAACGAACATTATTTATGGAATGTTCATCCTGGTTTGTTGCCGAAATACAGAGGGATTATGCCCATGTTTGCCGCCATGTTGAATCAGGAACAACACTATGGCATCACCTTGCTTCGAATATCCGAACAATTGGATGAAGGCTCTATTATCGACTCACGAACTTGCGATCTTGATTATACACAATCCATGATGCAAAACATCCTCGATCTGATTCCAGCTGGAGTTGAACTCGTCACGACCAATTTACTTAAATTATCGAGAAAGGAACCATTATCAGCTTTGGTTCAAAATGCAACCGATACAGGATTTTATTCATTTCCTACTGAAGAGGAGTTGGAACTTTTCAAAGCGAGAGGATTACGACTTTATTCAAAAGAAGAACTCATTAACGTAATGAAGAGTTGTTATTTGACTGACAATCAAAAAGATATTGTAGAACAATTACTTCATTACACTGGACAATAGTTTAATGATTGAATCAATTGTGTCAATAATGAATCGATTCTCTTGTCCTGTTAATTAAGACAGTCTGCGATAAACACTGAGTCCATGATTGACTACATCAGCAAAATTAGCAGCACTGGGAATAGTCGAATTCCCTGAAAAAAATGCGAAGCCTGCTTGTATTCCTCTGGTAATATTTGCCGTTATTGCCAAATTGTTTAATGAATCAGGGGCTATTGCTTCAAATGCATGAACAGCAACATCAGGAAGATATTCAATTGCAGCTGCTTCTGGGTTATTGATGTATTCAAGCAAAACAAGACTGGCGATTAATGCATTGTAACCTCGGTATGCATTACTCCAGGTTAAAAGATTGTACCAGCTTTCAGGTTGTTTTGTTGTCTCTTGCTTAACCATTTGCATCACTCCTTTACTGCTTGTTAAACTGATTACACGCATCAATCTGCATTGTTTATGGTAATCGAATTTACAATATAAATAATAAAGAATCAATGGAAACGGATCCTGATGCATCGAAACCTACATTTAATTACTCAACTGCAAGTCATCTTGTGAATTATCCTCTATTTGAAGTTCAGTCCCGGATGTTTGTTCAGAATAAATAGTGGTGTAAACAGGATCGACATCAATACTATTACCATGTTCCTGATTGGAGTTCGCAGATAAACCCGCCAATAATTTACTCGTGGAACATAAACTAATGGCATCATTGGATAATGTCTGCGCGTTGGACGCACTTCGTTTCTCATCAAGCACAGCACCTACACCAAAGCCAATCAGCGCACCTATCGCTGTTGACAGAATACGGACTGTCGCTGATGAAAGTGAGGACAGTTTCTTTGTAATAAATTCTGGTGCATCAAAAGATGAAATGAATAAGGATCCTATAATCCCAAGTGCAGTTCCAGTCACTTTTCCTATATGCTGATTAAGAAAAGATGGAGAGTCATGATTCACATGTTGGAGTATTGCTTCTGATTCAGCAGTACTTTCTACCGGGTTGATAGTTACTTGTTCATCATACTGAACTGTAGTACCCGATCCATTAGAACTGGGCGTAGGTATGCCTGATTGATGTGAATCAACTTGTTCATTTTGTATCTTTTCTCTGAAAAAATGTAAAATGGGTTCCATCGTTTCTTGGGAATAAGACATATCACTGGCATGCGCCGTTTGAATTTCAGCTAAAAGACGTTCCAAAATATGTAATTCATTCGGTGATAAATTTCCGCCAGGAAGAAGCTTTAATAACTCAAAAAATACAGTACAAAATTCCTGGAACCTATATTGAAACAAACTGTTATCGTATGTTCCGTCAGAAAAAACATCATTCTTGATTTTATTCATGATAAGTGAAAAAAGTTCCGGATTTAATTTGAACTGACCTATTGGGGAATAAGCAGTAATAAAGCTTGTTATTCTGGACAGTTGCTCAAAAGATAATTTTTTAGGAGCCAACGCACGATAATACTGTAAATAGGTTGTCTGATTTTCATTTATTGGTATCTCATGAAGAGTCTCATTTAATTGATCATAATAGTAAAATCTATTTTCAGTAATAATATACTGTGATTCAGTAGCCGTCCTTTGACTTTCACTTGTGGGTTCCTCAGACATAAAGATGATGCTGCATTGCCCATAAACCAGATGAACAATATCTTCTCTATCCAGTTTACTTTCGGCATTTATTCGCGCATACAAACATGCATTCATATCCAGGCTCAGGGTACGAATCAGCTTTATTTGTTTATCAAGGCTGATGCACACGTTTGGGATGATAGGGGTACCATAGTATGGGTCTTTACGATTACTTCCATGCCTGAGTATTTCTTTTTGAGGTCCTATCATAGGATTGTATGCATACTTTTCGGATTTATTATCAGGAATCACGGGGATATTATTAAATAATCGTTCCAATACACCACTGCTATTTTTTAATTTATTTTGCAAGCGTGTGCTTTGCATAATTAGAGCGTAGCTATGTTCTGAAAGAATAGAACTTTTTTCTGACACTAGCTCATCATACAATCTGTCTTCTATTTCAATTGAAATAGCTTGCCGTTCCTCATCTATTGCATGATTAATTCGGTCTCGTAAATGTGCCGGGTAATTAGTATCTGCAGGCAGAACTCTGTTCCCATGAATGTACTGTTTGTTAAAAAGATAATAATCTGTCTGGTGAAGGAGTGATTGAAGTTCCTCATCTGAATAATAACAATCAGGTTGATACTCTTGGATGTAATACATGCTCTTAACTTTAATTGAATCAAAATTATCTTCAAGTACATCGGTATGTCCTGTTGATATTTGTGTTCTGATATAGCGTGAACACATAGCCGTCCATTGTTTAATTAATAGTTCATCGTTAAGCTCATTCTCAGCGATAGGATGAATTTGGTTATGCTTGAATGAATATTCAATTATTGGCAGTATCCTTTTTTCTCCAAATTCTGCTATGAATTCTTGTTCACCTTGTTCTGGTCCATAAGTCAAAATATAGGCTGCTTTGGTGTTCTCATAAGCCGTTTCATATTCGTTCCGTAAATAAACGGCCTGTAATATGCCAAAAAATGGTGGAAGGAAGGGGGTGTTAGGAGTCTGGTCCTGAGTGAAGTAAATTGCATCTATTTTTTTGCAGTGATATAAAAGTTCGGAGTGCGTTGTAAAGTCCCCATTATGCATCATCCGATATTGCCCACCCAACTTCAATGCTTGATGCAAGTCAGCATATTGTTGATTGATTTCATCAATATCTTGTGTCACGTTATTTTTCCAAATGGATTTTTTTTGATAGCCTGTGTCTGCATCAATACTGCTAATCAATTGAATGTCAGCAGGATTGGGATTGATCATTAAAAAACCAACATTAGACCATACTCCCGCGCCATATCCGAGTAACGAGACAGATCGGTATGGGTTACCATGCTTATTAAACCGATCTGGTTTAGAGCTGGGTGTAGCTACACCAGGCCTACGCATGGATTTTTCAATTTCGATTTTGGCTTTGTTACCTTTGATTCCAGAGGTAGAATTAAAAGCAACCTCTTCTGATACATAGATGATGGATCTGGCAAGAATTTTTCCCTCACGCAATGCAGCTTCAAGGTTTTCCTGCGTTAATTCTTTTTGAGGGTCATAAGGAGTTAACTCAACAAGTGGCAATTCAATAACCAGCTCAAAAGGGAGTAATTCCTTATTTAATGCTTTAAGAATAGGATAATTGTATCGTTCAATATCCTGAGCTATTGCTTGAAATCCATTTTCCTGTTCGTAGTTGATTTTGCAGGAGGGATCAATCGTTCCGTAAGCATCCCCATGATAGGTAATTAAGCTTCTTGCTTCACAAATTAATTGGGCCATCTCATCCAGAGCCAAAGGATTATCTTTTGCTGCAATCTGATAAAAATCAAGATATTTTGCATCAAAAGCTGGCCTTGCTCTGATAATGTCGAGACAGTCCACATCATGAATCAATTGATGGTAGATGCTTTTCTGGTAATTATCCTTAGTGATGCTTGAATCAAATTGCCAGCTTATCTGACCATTATCCGTTTCGTAAATTTTAAAATAACCTGTTTTATGAAGATCCTTATTTGCAGTTGCCTCTGCAATCGAACAAGCCTTATCTCTATTGACGCCTAATACGTGTCTTAAATAATGATAAAGTAAAATAGCACTCTCATGATCCCATTGATCCTCATTTTCATCTTCGCGCGCAGAATCATGGAATAATGTGGCAATTTGTAATAATTTAATGTCTTCTTCGGTGAGTTTCTCTGAGTCCTTAATACGATGTCTGCGATACAGATTAGAAAAAACTGGAATATAATGAGCAGCTCGAGAAACGTGCGTTAATCCATGTGCATATCTGGCAAACCCGGGAACAATAACTTCTTGTTTCGAAACGGGATAAGGTATTTTATAGATGTTATTAAATAACCATTTTGCATGCTCATTGATATCACTATCAAAACTTAGGTTTTTTGTATTATCCTGATGAAAAAGATTCGGCGACAGGTTTTTTTTCTCAAGAATCTCTAACAGGCCTATATTCCACTCGTTGCTTGAACTGGATTTAGCTGAAATGTTCTGAGAGCTAACCAAGATCCCATCGATATAAATTGAAGTATTACTCATTTCATTTGCCCAATATAGTATATTATTGTTTAATTTTATGGCAAATAGATTAATAAATTGTTAAATTTTCGTCTTAAATATTAATAATACCTATATAAAAAAATGGTGATTTAAAGTACGGAATCTCACGGATTCTATTCTGCTTGAGCCCGGTGGATTTTCCTCTGTCCCCTCTACTAAAAGCCTAAGTAGCCTGTATTAGCGAAGCGTAATACAGGATCAAAATGGCAACAAACTCCATAGTTTCCCCGTATTACGCTTCGCTAATACGGGCTACGAAAAAAGTCAGTCTACAGTAAATAATCCTTAACTTAATGACACTGAGGGGATTAATAAAGAGTATGGTCATTCAGCTCTTAATATTTTTTATATACATTTTTTACCTGCCTTAAGATCGTTTTGCAGATGGGCAATAGTGATCTAAACTGCTACAAAGGAGTTTTTTTGGAAAAGGAGTTTGCTTCATGAAAACACTGAGTTCTTTATCAGGAAAATCAGTAGTCGAACTGATGAAAAAAAAGGAAGTATCTTGCGTGGAAGTGATGCAAACGCATCTGGATCAGGTTGCAAAAGTAAATCCTTCAATTAACGCGATGATTCAGCATTTATCACCAGAAGAAGCTTTAAAACAAGCACATAAAGCTGATAAAGAAATCGCTAAACATAGAGAAACAGGTCTCTTGCATGGACTACCTGTTACTATAAAAGACGCGCGCGAAGTCCGTGGTTTTTTATGTTCTTATGGAAATCAAAGTCCATTTAATTATCGTGCTAAAAAAGATTGCACGGTCGCTGCGCGTTTAAGAAAAGCTGGAGCGATAATCACAGGGATTACTAATATTCCTGATTTCTCAATGTCTTATGATACCGATAACAGTTTATACGGTCGAACACGCAATCCTTATGATTTGAATCGCTCTCCAGGAGGCAGCAGTGGTGGTGAGGCTGCTCTTATTGCTGCCTGTGGCTCTTATTTGGGTATTGGGGCTGATAGCGGTGGAAGCATCAGGCAACCAGCACATAATTGCGGTATCGCAGGATTAAAGCCAACACTTGGTTTAATACCTGATACCGGAGTTTTTCCCGGAAATGGTTTCTATGGTATTTTTAAAAACATTTTGACTCAAGGGCCTATGGCTCGTTATGTAGATGATTTAATCCATGTTTTACCTATAATTAGCGGCCCTGATGGAGTAGATCCCAATACAATACCGATTGCCGTAAAAGATCCGAATCAAGTTGATTTAAGTCAATTACGTATTGCTCTATATACAAAGAACAACATTACTGTACCAAGAGAAGATATCGTAAGTGTTGTGAACAAGGCGGGTAATCTGCTTAAGTCTGAAGTGCATAGTATTGATGAACAATATCCACCAAATACTAAAGAAACGTGCTCTATGTTCGAGGAGTTGTTTTTCTACGGTGGTGATGGCGGGCAGTGGTTAATTGATCGTATGATTGCCATGCACGTTACTAAAGTAGAAAAGCCTTTTCAGGCTATTTTAGACAGAGCGGCAGTGTGTCATTTCTCAGTTACTGAGTTACGTCGACGGTTGGAATTAATTGAAGAATTTAAATATTCAATGATGGAATTTATGCGAGATTATGATGTGATTATTTGTCCCGCTGCTACCACTCCAGCTAATTTATATGAGCAAAAGATTGAGGTAAAAGAAGGTTTTGATTTGGCTTATGATTTGACTTATAACTTGCCCTATAATATTACAGGTTGGCCTGCAGTTGTTGTTCGTTGCGGTACTTCAGATGAAGGTCTTCCGATTGGGGTGCAAATTGTTGCAAAAGCCTGGCACGATGATGTGGCACTGGCTGTAGCCAAACGTTTGGAGGAGTTATTAGGGGGGTGGCAAGCTCCAGTACTGGAGCTTGTTGACAATTCATTAAATTATTCACAACGTCCCGCGACTTGTTCGCGGGATCCAGAGACTTAGAATCAATAACGAACATAATGTATTTATTAAGTTCGAACTGGATCCCGCGAACAAGTCGCGGGACGTCGAAATCGGAATTGTCAACACACCCTGGTTTAAGCTAACAGAAATCAATCAAGTTTGATTTCATGAATCTTGAAATTAAATAATTAAAACCTTAGTTCCGGGATTTGATTTTACCCAATTAGCTACATAGTCAATATAGTTATTATTGCCTACGGCAATACATCCACGAGTTGAGTAGGGCAAACTGTTTAACCAGTTAAACCCTTTGGATGACTGGGTAGGTCCATGAATGCCTACATCTCTGCCTGTATATCCAGCCGCAGCTTGCTTTGAAGTTGGGTATAGAATTGGAATAAATATTTTAAATTGATTGGATTTTCTTGGATAAGCTAATCCATATAAACCAATTGGTGTTTTATTATCACCCGCTTTCTTTTTGCCGATTCCTTTATATCCGAGAGCTACTTTAAAGGTCTTAATTACCGAGCCGTGTTTACAAATATTTAAAGTTCGCTTTGATGTGTGTACATTGATTCCGTCTGATAAAGGACAGGTTGAATTACTGGCAAATAGAACAACAGGAAATAGAAGAGCGATCAATAAGGGAATTGCTTTAATTTTCATATAAATAGACAAAATTTACTGTAATTGGTTGATAATTATTCCATAATAATCACTTTATTCATAGATCTAGCCGACAAAATTTTTGATCAATAGTTAGATCAAGAGAGTCTAACCGGAGTTAACTCTTTGATTTTAAACAGTGCTCTCGGAAGGAACTTGCTCTTTCATTATTGAATAAATAATAATGGGGAGTCGGAGCTGGCATTTCCATCTCAAGAATCGCTAAATTCTTTTAACGCTTTGAGAAAATGATGTCCATAGTGGGTTAGTTTGTGTTGACCTACTCCTGAGACATCTAGAAGCTGCTCTGTATTTTGGGGTTTTAATTGGGTCATTTCGTGTAAGGTAGCATCACTGAAAATCATAAATGGAGGTTTGTTTTCTTCATCTGCCAGTTTACGTCTTAAACTACGCAGTACTTCAAATAAAGGACTATTTTCAGGCTTAACAGAGCTGCGTTCCTTACTTTTCTTTTTAGTACCCTTTAGGTCATTATTGGGGATGGTCAGTGAAATCCTTTCTTCTCCCTTTAAAAGGGGGATCGCTTTTGGAGTCAGACGTACCACATTAAAATGACTGATGTCCTGCAAACAATAATCCTTATGGATAAGTTGCCAAGCCAGTTGTTTCCAGTAATTTGCTGATTTATCTTTACCAATGCCATAGGTGCTGAGTTGGTCATGTCCAAATTGTTTGATTTTGTCAGTTACGGCACCTCTGAGTACTTCTATGGTATGGGTTAATCCATAATTCTGTTTTAATCGATAGATACATGATAATAATTTCTGAGCATCTTCTGTTGCGTCAGCCATTTCAGGTGGATTGTCACACACATCACAATACTTGCATTCAGTATCACAGGGCTCGTCAAAATAACGTAAGAGAATCTGGCGACGGCAATGAGAGGCTTCTGCAAAAGCCAGCATGTGATTTAATTTATTGGTTTCCACCCGTCTTTGTTCGTCAAGTGGCGTATTGATTATCCAGGAACGGAGCCTTGCGCTGTCTGCCGCATCATAAAGCAGAAGGGCTCTGGCAGGTAAGCCATCACGACCAGCGCGACCGGTTTCTTGGTAGTATCCTTCTATATTTTTGGGTAAATCATGATGCACCACGAAGCGTACATTGGGTTTATCAATGCCCATTCCGAAGGCAATCGTTGCGACAACAATATCAATACGATCATGGCGGAATAAAGTTTGTACTTCGCGACGCTCGTTATGCGGAAGGCCGGCATGATAGGCGCGTGCTTTAAATCCCATATCTTGCAGCTTTTCCGCAAGACGTTCAACGCTGTTACGTGTTCCGCAATAGATAATTCCGGATTGTTGCACTTCAGATTGCAAAAATTGATTTAATTGTTTCGCTGGATTAATTTTAGGGACTACTTTGTAGTGAATATTAGGTCTGTTAAAGGAGGCGACGTATTTTTTCGGATTGTAATTTAATTTTACAACGATATCTTCGCGGGTTTGTTTATCTGCAGTCGCGGTTAACGCGATCATGGGAACATTGGGAAAATGAGTTTTTAATAGTCCGAGCGCAGCATATTCAGGTCTGAAATCATGCCCCCATTGAGAAACGCAATGCGCCTCATCAATTGCGAACAGAGCGATATGACATTCTTGCAGACGCTCTAAAAAGGAAGTACTGATAAGTCGTTCCGGCGCAATATATAACAAATCCAATTCGTCATTATGCAATTGTGCTAATACTTTTCTGGCCTCTTCGCTTGACAGTGACGAGTTATAATAGGCTGCGTTAATGCCTTGTAATTTAAGCGAGGCTACCTGATCTTCCATTAATGCGATTAAGGGTGAAACTACGATACCAACTCCAGATCGAACTATGGAAGGTATTTGATAGCACAGAGATTTTCCGCCGCCCGTCGGCATGAGAACGAGTACGTCTACCCCAGAAATCACATCATTGATAATTTCTTCCTGTGGAGCTCTAAAGGAATCAAAGCCGAAATAGTCTTTTAAAACGGTCAGGGCATTTTTATTTGTCAATGTAGGTTGCGCTAATGTTTCCATGTGATTATTCTTGTTGTATTTCACAGGCGCTAAAAATTCGCAATAATAACATCTTTTAACCTGTAAACAGAGCAGTTTAATGAGAACCTGAAAATTTATGTGCTAAGTCTAGGAATTTTTACAAAATTTAGTGCCGTAATCGTTTCAGTAGATTAAACTCTTTCAGGTTTATACCTATGTCCGATGGGTATATAGGGTGTTAAAAACAAACTTTCTAAGGATGGTCTATGAATTTTGAATTCACCGCTGAACATCAGGCATTTCGTCAGATGGCATCAGATTTTGCCCAAAATAAATTGGCTCCCATGGCCGATAGTTGGGATGAGCACAGTCACTTTCCAACCGATATTTTACGTGAAGCTGCAGCATTAGGAATGGCTGGTATGGTGGCTCGAGAGGATATTGGCGGTGCGCAACTCACTCGTTTGGATGCGTCTTTGATATTTGAGCAATTAGCTACCGGTTGTATTACTACCAGCGCTTATCTTTCAATTCATAATATGGTGACCTCATTGGTTGATCGTTATGCTAATGATGAGTTGCGTTCCTTTTGGGGACCTAAATTAACTGCGATGGAAGTCATATCCAGTTATTGTCTTACAGAACCGGAATCGGGATCTGATGCGGCTTCATTAAAGACCAGAGCTGTACGAGACGGGGATTATTATATTCTTAATGGTGCCAAGGCTTTTATTTCAGGCGGAAGCGTAAGTGATGTCTATTTATGTATGGTTCGCACTGGAGATGAATCGCATCACGGGATCAGTTGTCTGTTAATCGAGAAGAATACACCAGGTTTTACTTTTGGAAAACTGGAAAAGAAAATGGGTTGGCGTAGTCAACCTACGTGTATGATCTATTTTGAAAATTGTCGAGTCCCAGTATCCAACCGAGTTGGCGAAGAAGGGATGGGATTTAAAATTGCTCTTAATGCATTAAATGGTGGACGGGTTAATATCGCATCATGTTCACTGGGTGGCGCACTTGCCTGTTTGCGATTAACGCAAGCCTATCTTCATGAGCGTAAGCAGTTCGGTAAATCATTAACTAAAATGCAGGCTTTGCGCTTTTATTTTGCCGATATGTTAACCGATTATGAAGCGGCACGATTAATGGTATATAGAGCTGCAACGGCTATGGATAATAATGAAGTCAATGCTCCGATGTATTGTGCGATGGCCAAACGACTCGCTACTGACGTAGCATTTCGGATTAGTGATAAGGCAATGCAATTGCATGGTGGATATGGCTATTTACGCGATTATCAGATCGAGCGAATATTCAGAGATTTAAGAGTGCACCAGATTCTTGAAGGTACTAATGAGATCATGCGAGAAATTGTTGCAAAAGCAAGTTTGGATGAAGAGTTTTTTATTGATTAGGAATATACCAGGAGTCTGTTAATGAATTTAATTGAACATGAGTTGGATGGAAATGGAATTTTAACATTAACGTTAAATAGACCAGAAAAACTGAATGCATTAAGTACCGAAGTTTTAGATGCTCTGGCTGAATTATTCCGCTCTGCAAAAGCAAATCCAAAAGTTAAGGCATTAATAATAACTGGCAATGGTAAAGCGTTTTGTGCTGGTGCTGATATCAATCGACTTGCTGAATGTACTGCTCAAACCGGATACGAGTTTGCTTGTCATGGTCAGGAAGTGTTTCGTTTGCTGGAAAACATGGGTAAGCCCTCCCTGGCGGCGATTAATGGATTTGCTTTTGGTGGAGGTTGTGAACTGGCAATTTCCGCAACGTTGAGAATTGCTTCAACCAAAGCGATGTTTGGGCAACCTGAAGTCAAACTGGGCGTTATACCTGGATATGGCGGTACTCAGAGATTAGCCCGCCTTGTCGGCAAAGGGCGCGCTATGGATTTGTGCCTGACCGGGCGATTTATTAATGCTGAAACGGCTTTGAATTGGGGGTTGGTCTCAGAAGTCACAGAACCTGAGCATTTATTAGAGCAGGGGAGAACTCTATTAAAGGGAATTTTAACTATGGCTCCTCTGGCTGTAGCAGGAGTGATGGAAGTTATTGACCATGGTTATGATTTATCCCTTCAGGAAGCCTTGCATCTGGAAGCCATTCATTTTGCCAAAGTGTGTGCTACTGAGGATAAAAAAGAAGGAGTAGAGGCTTTTCTGGGTAAGCGAACTGCCGTCTTTAAGGGAGAATAATGATGATCGAAGAGATACTTTTTGCCCAGAAAGGTCAAATAGGGTTAATTACTTTAAACAGAGCCAGTGCATTAAATGCGCTCTCGTTACCCATGATTCTGGCCATGCAAAAACAATTGGAGCTTTGGAAAGAAGACAATTCCATTAAAGCAATAGTGGTTCGAGCAGTTCCCGGTAATGCCTTTTGTGCTGGGGGAGATGTGCGCTGGCTCTACAATTCAGGAAGAAGTACTGAGTCAGAGCAAATGCAGTTCTTCTGGCATGAATACAGACTTAACCATTATATTCACCATTATGGTAAGCCTTATATCGCTTTAATGGATGGCATCACCATGGGAGGCGGAGTAGGAATTTCTCTGCATGGTAGCCATCCGGTTGCCAGCGAGCAATTTGTTTTTGCCATGCCAGAGACCGGGATTGGTTTTTTCCCGGATATTGGGGCAAGTCATTTATTAAATCGTTGTCCTGGATCTCTAGGGATTTACTTAGGATTAACAGGTAATCGATTAGGTTCTCAGGATGCATTAAAGGCTGGATTGATTAAATATCGTGTACCTTCCATAAAAATGGGCGCTTTAGCCGAAGCCCTAATGTCTACTGATTTATCAGAAGACGCTTATGCCCGTGTTGATCAGTGCATTCAAACGTTTACTCAATCAGATTCGGATAATGAAGTCACTCAGATTAAGCCCTTAATCGATGTATGTTTTTCTCAGCCGACAGTGGAACTTATCAGAGAAGCTCTGCGTGATTGTGACGGTATATGGGCCGAAGGTGTTTATAATGCTCTTGGGCAAAAATCTCCATTAAGTCTTAAAGTGACCCTTGCTCAGTTACATAAGGCAAAAGATCTGTCCCTGGCTGAATGTTTGAAAATGGATTTTGATTTGGTCGCGCATTTTATGAGTGACAGCGATTTTTATGAAGGCGTACGTTGCTTGTTAATCATTAAGGATAAAAAACCAAATTGGAAACCAGCTCACCTGGATTTGGTAACAGACAATATGGTTGTGAATTATTTTGAGCGGTTTCATTCCGGTTTGGAGTTGATAGTCGTCTAGTACTCATCCAGATTGAAAAAGGGCTCGCTTTTATTGGGCGAGCCACATCTAAATCGTTAAACGCCCTGTACCAGGCAGCGATGATTTTCATAGGTATTGCAATTATGAGCAAAATGGTATTTTAGGCCAGAGACAAATATCTTTTCACCATTTTCCATGAGGAAAATTTGTTCTGGTTGCAGTTCCGCATAGTTAGAGTCTCTTAAAACTGCTTTATAAATAGTCCCTGCATATGGAAATAACCATCTTTCGAGGAATGGCAGAATTTTTTCCGGATCGTTGGAATAAAAATTCTGATTAATATCAGTAAACAATTTTTTATTCATTTCATAATTGTTTTTGAAATAGAAGTTACTGCGATCCTGTCTGTATTCTATAAATGGAGGATTTTTGGGATTTTTCTTCATTCCTGCTGAAAAATTAAGCGCAACGACGAGTCCTTTGGCTGATTCTATATTTAATTGGGTTCCAAGAAATTCAGAGCCATTATTCGCTGACAGATAGGATTTTAAGTAACTAACGGCTTCATCATTAATCGGATCGAAATAACTGTTGATCTGGAAGCTGATGGCATAATTAGTGTCTGGATTATAGGTGCAACTGAAATAAGTCTGATAAGAAAATTTATCTGAAGTAATATAATCTACTATTTTTTCTTCAATGGCTTCATTGACTTGATCACAGGTTAGTTCTTGGTTTTCCATTGTTCCCGACATGCGAATAACTTGGGTAGGATAATCCGCACTCCGGGTAAAAGATTGGAGTTGATTCAGATTCTCTGTAGTATTGGAGTATATTTTTTGTATGGAGTTTTTGGATAGTGGATTGTGCGTTAATCTCATCGAATCGGTTGGTAATTCTGATTGACTGAATGCACACAGTGGAATTAAAACAAGAGGAGCAATAAAGTAGTTACGTCTCATGGCAAACTCCTTATTTTTTTTAAATTAAATCCTTTAATTTAAGGTGCCTATTAAATATTGAACAAATTAAATAAAATTTAATCAAATGTGATCGTATTTTTAAAAGGCCCTGTTTCGAGTATACATGAATGAATTTAATTCGCTACAGCTATTCCTGGTTTGAACTCAGGATGATTTTCATGATGATTTGTCAGAATTTGGGTATAAATGGAGGAAAAAATTGTTAGTTTGATGCATTTCCCTTAGAATTCACATCATTATTAAATTATTTATTTAGAGAGATTTATGTCTGATTTTTATCAGGACTTTAATAAGAGAAGAACCTTTGCCATTATTTCTCACCCTGACGCGGGTAAAACCACCGTTACTGAAAAACTCCTGTTATTTGGGGGAGCTATACAGATGGCTGGTACAGTAAAAGGACGAAAAGCAGACCGACATGCTACTTCCGACTGGATGGAAATGGAAAAGGAGCGTGGAATTTCAATTACTACTTCGGTGATGCAGTTTGTTCATAATGAACATGTTATGAATTTGCTGGATACTCCTGGACATGAAGACTTTTCAGAGGATACTTATCGTACTTTGACTGCTGTAGATTCTGCTTTAATGGTAATAGACGTTGCCAAAGGGGTAGAGGACAGAACCGTGAAACTGATGGAGGTATGTCGTCTTCGTGATACTCCCATTATGACTTTTATTAATAAATTAGACCGTGAAGGACGTGAGCCCATTGATTTGCTTGATGAAGTCGAATCTGTATTAGGGATTCAGTGTGCTCCTATCACCTGGCCTGTAGGTATGGGGAAACGTTTTAAAGGAATTTATCATCGCTATGAAGATACAGTTTATCTCTATCAGCACGGTAAAAATGCTCAAAAACAGGAAGCGGTCCGAATTAAAGGACTGGATAATCCTCAATTAGATGAATTGCTGGGCGACAGTGCGCAGGAACTTCGTGATGAGATTGAATTAGTAAAGGGTGCATCACATGAGTTTAATCTGGATGCTTACCTAGCAGGTAAAATGACCCCTGTTTATTTTGGTTCCGCAATTAATAATTTCGGCATTAAGGAATTGTTAGACGATTTTGTTCAATACGCCCCAGGCCCTCAACCCAGAGCAACGACGGAACGAATAGTGAATCCTCAGGAAGAAGCTTTTACCGGGTTTGTATTTAAAATTCAGGCCAATATGGATCCCAAACATCGAGATAGAATCGCTTTTGTACGCATTTGTTCCGGCGCATATAGAAAAGGGATGAAGCTGAGTCATTTACGTATTGGTAAAGAGGTGCAAATTGCCAATGCTTTAACCTTTATGGCAGGGGATAGATCGCATACTGAAATTGCTTTGGCAGGAGATATTATAGGTTTGCATAATCACGGTACCATTCGTATAGGTGATACATTTACTCAGGGCGAGCAACTGAAATTCACCGGGATTCCTAATTTTGCACCCGAATTATTTCGTCTGGTACGCTTAAGAGATCCTTTGAAAAGCAAAGCGTTATTGAAAGGTTTAATTGAATTATCTGAAGAGGGCGCAACGCAGGTATTCAGACCATTAAATAGTAACCAGCTTATTCTTGGGGCCGTAGGGATTCTGCAGTTCGATGTAGTAGCCCACAGATTAAAGCATGAATACAAGGTAGATTGCCTTTATGAATCAGTCAGCGTGACTTGTGCCCGTTGGGTGTACGCTGAGGATGACAAAGCCTTGAGTGAATTCCGTGATAAAGCCTATGATTATCTAGCCCTGGATGGCAGTGATACCTTAATGTATCTCGCACCTACACGAGTGAATTTAACAATGGCGGAAGAGCGCTACCCAAAGATTAAGTTCCGAGCGACAAGAGAGCATTAACTGGAGATACACATACTTATAACCTGTATCCACCTTAGGTAGATGCAGGTCATTTGACTTAATGGATTTTCTCTTTAAAACTAGGTTGTACAGCTCGCTTTAACGGTGTGTTGTCCCAGATTTGTAATTCTAACTTTTGCACCAGATTCGGCACTGATTTTTAGCGTGTCGCCTTGATGTACAGTCACCTGCATTGAACTTCCTTTGGTTAACGTGACATCGTTTACTTTACCTTGTTTGGCTAATGCTTCAGCAAACAGCACATTACTTTCATCTTTGGTAATAATTTTACATTTAGCTTCAATATCCCAATACAGGTAATTAATAAATACTTGAGGTTCGTTAGGTACTAATTCATAATCAATTGTCATGCTCGGTTGAAGGGTATTAGTGACTATTGAATGAACATTCGTACTGAATGCTGTGGCTGCGCATAATAAGGAAAAGCCGATTTTTCGTAGCATAGATATCTCCAGTGTGAAAAATTAACAGGCTAAGATACAATTATTTTGTTTCCTTGGCAAATTAAAAGGCATTTGCGCAGAGCAAATGGGATCCCACCCCAAGTATTTGAATAAATAATAAAATTATTGGGTTATATTTCTCCTAATGCTTTGGAAATTGATTCAGTCATGGTTTTTGCATCTCCAAATAACATATACGTATTGTCATGAAAAAATAGACTGTTTTCGACACCCGCATATCCTGGGGACATTCCACGTTTTACAAATAAAACGGTTTTAGCTTTTTCAACTTCTAATACAGGCATGCCGTAAATGGGGGAGCTGGAGTCTGTTTTAGCAGCCGGATTCGTAATATCATTTGCCCCTATAACAAAAGCAACATCGCAGGCTGCAAAATCCCTGTTAATTTCGCTTTGCTCAAAAACGCGATCATAGGGAATATTGGCTTCTGCAAGTAAAACGTTCATATGGCCTGGCATACGGCCTGCAACAGGGTGAATAGCAAAACGGACTTTGATAGAGCGAGCTTCCAGGGCATCAACCAACTCTTTAACCGCATGTTGTGCATGAGCAACAGCCATACCATAACCGGGTACAATTATCACATCTCTGGCATTACTTAATAGAAAAGCGGCATCCTCCCCATTTGCTTGTCTTACCGATCTGGATTCGTCACCTGCATGAGCTTGCTGGGTATTTCCCGCTGAGTTAATTCCTCCAAAAATCACATTGAAAATGGAACGATTCATTCCAACACACATGATGTAGCTTAGGATGGCTCCACTGGCTCCGACTAAAGCCCCAGTGATTACCAGCAGATCATTACTCAGGGTGAATCCTATACCTGCTGCAGCCCATCCGGAATAAGAGTTGAGCATGGAAATCACTACGGGCATATCAGCACCGCCTATAGGGATGATCAGCAATACACCAATGAGAAAGGCTAACCCGGCTAATACACCAAAAAGCAATAAACTTTGATTTAGTAAAAATACAACAAAAAATCCTAGAATTGACAAAGCGATAATCAGATTTACAATGCTTTGTCCCATAAATCGTACCGGTACTCCGGACATGATCCCCTGGAGTTTTAGAAAGGCAATTACTGAGCCTGAAAAAGTTATTGCACCGATAATTAACCCTAAACTCATTTCAATCAGACTGGCTTTTTCTATGTCGCCAGTGCTGCCAATATGAAACGATTCGGGAGATAAAAAGGCGCAAAACGCTACTAAAACGGCAGCCATACCAACCAGTGAGTGGAACGCTGCTACAAGTTGAGGTATGGCAGTCATATTAATTTTTAGTGCGATGAATGTGCCAATGATTCCACCGGCGACGATTAATCCAATCAGAATATAGTGATGGAATATGGTAGGCATCATCAACGTAGAGCCTACTGCAAGTGTCATACCTAAAATTCCCAGGAGATTTCCTCTTCTGGATGTGGCTGGACTGGCCAATCCTTTTAAAGCAAGAATAAAACAGACAGCGGCTAATAAATAGAATAGGGGAACAATTGAATTCATTACTGATTCCATCCTTTAAGTCATTATTTTTTATACATGCGAAGCATGCGTTGGGTTACAACAAATCCACCAAAAATATTTATAGAAGTAATGAATATTGCCAAGCCCCCTAACCAGGTGATGGACCCAACCATTTCGCTTCCTGCTGCGATTAATGCGCCTAATACAATAATGCTTGAAATCGCATTAGTAACAGACATTAAGGGGGTATGGAGTGCTGGTGTGACTTTCCATACTACGTAATAACCTACAAAACAGGCCAGGACAAAAATAGTCAGTATGGTTATATAAGGATTAGCTATAGAGTGAACTTCATGCATTTTGTCTCTCCTTGTTTGCTTGAAAAGGTAAGTAATTTCCTTCGCAACAAAGAACAGCCTGCTGAATAATCTCATCTTCAGGGTTAAATTTAATCTCTGGAGGAGTCGCAGCCAATAAATTAATTAAATGAACCAGATTATTTGCGTAGAGATCACTGGCCGTTGCTGGTACGAGGCCTGCCATATTACTTATTCCGATAACGGTGATTGTACCGTGCTTTATAACCTGATCGGGAACGCTTACTTCACAGTTTCCACCTCGCGAGGTAGCCAGATCTACAATGACAGACCCAGGTTTCATCTGTTCAACGGTGGTTTTATAGAGCAAAACAGGAGCTTTACGTCCTGGTATTAATGCGGTAGAGATGACAATGTCGGACATTTTAGCGTACTGATCGATCAACTCGGCCTGTAATTTTTTATATTCATCGCTGGTTTCCGAGGCATACCCACCTTTGGTTTCGCTGTCCAGTTCCTGGCTTACTTCTACAAACTCAGCCCCTAAACTTTCAACCTGTTCTTTGGCTGCTTTTCTTACGTCAAACGCATAAACAACCGCACCCAGTCGTTTGGCGGTAGCTATAGCCTGTAATCCTGCTACGCCTGCACCCAGTATCAAGATTTTAGAAGGTTGAATCATGCCTGCAGCGGTCATCATCATTGGTATGGCACGGTGGAATTGAGTTACTGCTTCCAGCACCGCTCTATAACCTGCAAGGTTTGCTTGGGATGACAGACTATCCATACTTTGCGCCCGGCTGATTCTGGGGATCAAGTTCATGGAAAATAAATTAATGTGCTGTTTTTGGCACCATTGAATCAGTTTACTTTGTGGATCATTGTCGATGTGTCCAATGATCAATGCGTTTTGAGCCAATCCATTTAAATCATCGGGATTGGGTTCATTGATGCACAGAAGAATATTCGTCTGTTGGAGCAATGTTTTTTTATTATCAATTATTTGAACACCAACACGTTGGTATTCTTCATTAGAGAAATCGGAAGCCAATCCCGCATTCTTCTCAATGGCAACTTCAAATCCTAATTTTATAAGTTGTTTTGCTGAATTGGGAGTAATTGCTACACGGGTTTCCCGACCTGATTCAAGTAAGGTTGCTATTTTCATGGGGTAATCCTTTTACCGTTCTATAAACTATCCTATTGTAAATTAGAATAATTTGCTACTGAATAAAATGTCAAATGCAGGAAAACGTGTTGGCATTAATGTGGATTCTTTATATGATGTAATTGAACCTTAATTTTCAATGGATAGAATGGATGACTCATATTAAACTGAATTTATCAACCGTAATGCTCTCATTATTTGTTGTTGTATCAAGCCCTGATGCTGTATCTGGCACTATGGGTACTCCTCAAACAGCTCCTTGGAATTATATTGCTACATTGAGTGCGGGTCCCGTTTGGCAAAATGGTGGTGAAACTCAGACATTCTTTTTAACACCTGAAATTGAAAAAACTTATGCAGCAAACAAATCTACCGGCACTTTAGCTGATGGCGAGTTTTTTCTGGGTATACAAAAAAAAATACATCATTCCTTTACCGGTCAATTAGGGATCGCATTCGCTACGACCAGCAAGGCCAGGCTTAATGGTGAAATCTGGGATGATGCTGACCCTGAACATAATAATTTTGTATACAGCTATAAAATAAAGCACAGTCATATTGCACTAAAAGGAAAGTTATTATCCGATTTAGGATTTATTGTTACTCCCTGGATCAGTGCCAGTGCGGGAGCTGGATTTAATCGAGCATCAGATTTTTCCAATGTTCCTGTTATTTTTGAAGCTTTGCCTAATCCAGATTTCGTTTCTCATAATAAGACAACTTTTACTTATACTCTCGGGGCTGGAGTGCAAAAAGCACTGAATCAAAATTGGCAAATCGGTGTTGGTTATGAGTTTGCTGATTGGGGGAAAAGTCAATTGGGTAGAGCTTTCGGACAAACTTTGGGTACTGGTTTAAGTTTAAATCACTATTATACTCATGGTGTTATGTTCAACATCACAGTAGTAGCTGGCTGATAAACGATGAAAGTAAATAATATACTGTCCAGAGTCTTGTTGGGATTTATATCCTTACTTATGTTGACGGCAGTACATTCAGGGATTCCTCTATGGACTTTTAGCCCTTTGACAGCTACGCAAGTCGCGGTTCCTGAAAACAGCACGGTGACAATTCAGTATCGGGTGACCAGTCAAACGAATAGGCCTCATACTTTGGTAATGACTCCCATTCCTGGAGTGACCCAGGTTACTACTGGACAGGATATTTGTGGAAGCGTTTTTGTTTTATCTACGAAAGGCCGTTCTTGTATTTTGTCCTTACAAATCAAAGGCAGTCAATTAACCCAACCCATTAATGATGGGCCAGTTGTCTGCCAGCAGGGCTTAATTAATGAATGTTATAGACCTGGCCAATTTAATATATTGCATATCAGCAAGGCACCTGCTTTGGTTCCTGTAATAACGGCGATTAATCCTGCTGCTGGAACACAACTGGGTGGAACCTCAGTTACTCTGACGGGTGTTAATTTAATGGATACCACACGAGTTACTTTTGGTGGAATAGAGGCTACTGGTCTAAACGTAGTTAATTCTACAACAGTGATCGCAGTCACACCGGCTCATCCTGTAGGTTCTGTAGATGTCAGTATTACGACTTCAGGTGGCAGCGATACTTTGAATGATGGTTTTACCTATGAGGGGATACCCTCGCTCACTGGAATTTCTCCTGCTTCGGGCCCACAAATAGGGGGAACTGGAGTGACTTTGACGGGAGATAATTTAT
Organism: Legionella quateirensis; assembly: GCF_001467955.1. Classification (GTDB taxonomy): domain Bacteria; phylum Pseudomonadota; class Gammaproteobacteria; order Legionellales; family Legionellaceae; genus Legionella; species Legionella quateirensis. The sequence continues at coordinate 245,378 of NZ_LNYR01000031.1, forward strand.
CTTCAACGCAAACTATTACGTTTGGAGGGACACCAGCTTCGTTTGTTCATGTGGTCGATTCAAACACTGTTACCGCGGTAACACCACCAAGAGCGGTACCGGGACTGGTTAATGTGGTGCTCACCGCGACTCAAGGAAGTACTTCATTAGTTAATGGGTTCACGTATTTAGCTACAGCTGTAGGGCAGCCATCAGGTGGGGGAGTGATTGCCTGTTTGAATGTTGGTGCGGTACAGCAATTTATAATGACCACGGTAGATAATAGTTCCGGGATCCAATGGGGAGGAACAAATACCGTAATTGGAGTCAGCGCACAGCATAATTTTGATGGAGCGGCCAACACTACTGCGATAGTTAATACACTGGGCAGTTCAACCAATTATGCTGCGGGTCTTTGTGATGCTTTCTCAGTGGACTCACAAGGAAATTCTCCCTGTCAAACGGGGAATGAGTGTTATAGTGATTGGTTTTTACCGGCTAAAGAGCAGCTTAATTGTATCTATGGTAATCTCTTAATCGCATCGGGTATCTATTGGTCGTCCACAGAAGATCCACCTAATGCCATGCACCCGGTTCAAGCATGGGCTCAGAACTTTTCATTAGCAGGAGCCAGATTTCCAATCAGTAAAGCCAATACTTATGCTGTACGTTGTGTTCGGGGAATAGTACCTTGATAAAATAAAAAGGGCGTATCACATACGCCCTGTTTTTTAAAAGTGGATATAGACAGCAAGATTGATTACAGTCCTAGTTCACTAGGTGGACTCCTCCGGAATGTTTTTGGCTTCTTAGTCTGGCTAAGCATGCTCACCACATTCTCAATCTGGCTTCCAATGTTGTGATGTTGGCTGAACAATGTGTACCGCCTATGATTCTATAATAGGCTACAATTTTTATTAAATCCACTGACTAAAATGGGTTTATTGCAAAGATTTCGTTAAGTGCCTGGATGCTCTTTGTAAACACTGGTTGAACACAATTTTTGTCCCCGTGATCCATTAATCTTAAGTTGTTCTTCTGAATAGTGAATTATTGAATAAATGAGTAAATGGCCTTCTCGCTGCGTATTTACTTGTAGCCCCTGTTTTTAGAAAAATCTGAGTAAAGTATATTTTTCCATTCTTGTCACGAGCAATTCCAATACCAGTAAGATTATAATTTCCATCAATGTTTTGTTTGTGTCCTGGACTGCGTAACCAGTTCTTTACTACATCCTGTGCATCTTTATAATTAAACGCTACGTTTTCAGCACCAGCGTTGGAATCTTTGATTTGGCTATGTAAACGGTCGATGCGACTTTTAAAATATTTATGACCAAATGGCATTTTATGATTTGCCATATCTAAGGAGTGCTGCTTTGCTTCTTTTACAATTCGTTTGTCCATTTTGAGAGGACTTAATCCATGCTGCTGTCTGTATTCATTAATGTAATACAATATGGAATTTTGGATGGCTGTATCATTGTTGGCTTTCTCTATTGATTTTCCTGCAAAAGCCAATTGAAATAAGCTTAAAATTATGGAGGTGAGAATTACTGTTATTTTAGTTTTATTTAAGTACATCATTGTGCCTCTTTAAGATTAGAAAGAATAATGAGCTGAATGGTTACTAAAAATCATGCATTTGTCTAGAGATTTATGGATCTAAAAAAGAACATATAAATTTTATTTTATTCTTTTAGGTACAATTAATATTAAAAAGATCAAGAAATATACAATTGGGTTTTTGCGAACGTGTTGAATTTTATCTTGATAATTGATGATGATTAAATCTTGATGATCGTATTTTTGGTTATAAGGAGTGATGAGCAAACACTCTTAATGACGTTCTAAATGTCGTGCTTCGAATAATGAAAGCAAGCAAAAACAACTTTGTGTATGCAGAAAAAAGTCAATGGTATTGTGCTCTCATTGAATAGTACTCATCAATGAGTTAATTTTTTTATGGCATCCTTCAATTGTTCTACTTCTCCAGAGTAGTGGTAGTATATTCTGTTATGCGCACAATCGATAATACTCAAAGGTTCTTTCGGTAGATCACCAAACTGCTTAAATATCCAGAATATACCTTCCGTATGATCATTCTGAATTTCAATTAAGAGGTCCAGCATTTTATCTTCTTCAATTTCAGCATGGGTACAAACCAGATCTGCAGGGGATTGAGTTATCTTATAGGCATAATGTTTTTCTTTCATGGTACTACTCCATTGAATTCATCATTGCAAATTGGATACTAAACTCGATCTCTATAGTGGTTTTATTAACATCTGATGACTAAATTATAGTCATTTATATTGATTTAAGTGCAATTTATAGAAAATAAAGATAATCAGCAATGAATTCATTTTTCTTTTAATTCATTACCAATCCAGCGGATCGTCTGTTTAGAATTTAGAGGTTTACAGTAAGGCCTAATAATACTGCGTGCAAAATAGGTATATTAGATATACTTGCAGTTTTAGTGGACGTATAGAATTTCAGTTTCGGGTCGTTACCATATACACCCTGATACAACACATTTAAACTGGCCAAAGCAGTAATTGGATAACCAAAACCAGCTTGTAGTTCACCTGCCAGTTGTGAGATTTCTTTAATTGGCCGATGTTCTACTTGCCAGTATCGGTAAGCAACACCACCTTTCAACTGAGCAAAGAAGGAACTGCCAAATAAAGGGTCGCTTTTAGCTGTAATTAATAAATCAAGCATGGGGCCAAGAGTCGTTTTAACAGGAAGCCATTCCAGAACAGCTAATGTTTCATTAGGAATATTAAGACGCATCTGATTGCCATTCTGCATACCTAATTCCAGTCCCAGGGCAAAATCTCCAGACAGCATCAGTTCATTTCCAAGAGCCAGGCGTCCTATAACTGTTTTTCCATCTTTAGAATATATATCTTGAAATCTCCCATTACCTACACTCGCTGTGACAGTCCAGGGCTGATCTTGTGACGTTAATTCGGGGTAGTATCCGTCTGCGAATACGTTGACTGAGAATAAAATTCCTAATGTGAATAATTGTAATTTCATTTTCATCTGTCATATCCCTAAATAAATTAGTTCATTCAGAAAGCGAATCTTATTTTTATAGTGTATGGGCGTGAGATTTATTATGGCGGAGAGAGAGGGATTCGAACCCTCGATACGTTGCCGTATACACACTTTCCAGGCGTGCGCCTTCAACCACTCGGCCACCTCTCCAACCGGCCAAGCTTATACTTGTCAGAAAATAAATGCAAGACCATGCATGAAATGAACTTAAAATTGGGTAAGAAAATGTGTCATTTATGACTTCATGATGACAAAAGTTCCGGGATTATTGAACAGTGACAAAATTTATCTGGCCTCGATTTTGGAGTTGTTCTTACATCTTAATAGTACTTATATAAAAAATATATGTTTAAAATTTATTGATTATGGTTTAAATATGATGTATTTTGCATTTTTTTTTTACTGGAGAGGGATTAATTATGTCTTTAGAGAATACCATGCAAAAAGGAGTTGCAGATTTTAGTTTAATCATAGGAAAAGGCTTAATGTACGGCGGTGGAGCTGGTTTATTGATTATGGCTGCAATTGGTACAGTTTCAATTGATATCGTCCTTCTTGCCTATGCTGAAAAAAATCATAATAGTTTTTTAACCGGATATATTTTGGGAACAATGTTTTGGGGACCAAAATTTGATCCTCTTCCTTTGCTTATTGCCTCTCCTATTACTTCAATAATTGCGGTAGGTTTATCAGTTGCATTAGGAGTTCCAGCAGTAGGTGCGGCGATCTTGGCAGGTTGGGCTTTGGCAGCTACAGTACTGGCCTTGGGATTTGGTTTGATGGCGTTGGGACAGGCAATTAATCCAGGAATGGAAGCTGAGTCTGAACGAGATGAAGATTATGAAGGCAGCTGTTGTTTTTGCCCCTGATTTATGGAATAACAATTAACATGAGCGCCAGTTGAAAGGGAATTCAACTCATTCTTTCTTGTAGTACCTCCCACTTCTTTTCCGTGTAAAAAACGACGACGATACAATTTTATCAAGAATTGTATATACTAAAGATATTATTTGATCTGGTTAAAACACGGTCTTATTATGATGATGCGTCTAGTAGTTCTTTCCTGGATTATTTTTTTTAGTAGCCCAATCTGGTCTTTCACTTGTTTCTATACATTGGCTAAAGACAATTGTTGGACTAATTATGATGTAACTGTAGACGTCATTGACGCAACTAATCTAAAGAAAGTATTCAGCCTTACTGTTCCGAAAGGAAAATCCTGGGGACGGACGGAGTTTACTTGTACTAAGGCTCAAAGTTTACTTTATTATGCGCGATATGCTCCCGTTTTTTGGCAAAGTGAACAAGGCAAAACATATCCTGCCTTAAGAAACTGGACTTTACCGGGTAAAATAAATCCAGGTGATTTAGCCTGGACTATCCCTGTTTGTTTCCCAGCTGATTTTTCACAAGTTCCTTTACCACCAGATGCGGAAGGAAATTGTAAGTGTGATTTTAGTACCATTCCTAAACCAAAACCTAAACAGTAGTGCATAGCACATGGTGTTCGTGAACTGGATATTGTCCTTTTTTGCCTAAGTTGAATTAGAGCACCATACATTTCTATCAAGAAGTGTATATACTAAAGATAATATTCATCGATCTGGTTAAACAAGGGCTTATTATGATGATGCGTCTAGTAGTTCTTTCCTGGATGATTTTTTTTAGTAGCTCTATCTGGTCCTTTACTTGTTATTATACATTGGCTAAGGACAGTTGTTGGGCTAATTATGATGTAACTGTAGACGTTTTTGATGCAACCAATAATAGTAAATTATTCAGTCTCACTGTACCAAAAGGAAAATCTTGGGGACGGACGGAGTTTACTTGTACTGCTGGTCAACGTTTACTTTATTATGCGCGATATTCTCCCGTTTTTTGGCAAAGTGAGGAAGGTAAAACTTATTCTGCTCTTAAAAGCTGGACTTTACCCAGGACAACTAATCCAGAGCATGTAGCCTGGACTATTCCTGTTTGTTTTACTGCTGATTTTTCACAGGTTCCGTTACCTCCGGATGCGAGAGGAAATTGTAAGTGTGATTTTGGTAGTATTCCTGAGCCCAAATCCGAACAGTAGTGGCATAGCACGCGTTTTTTGTATGTTCTGCGATTAACACATAGCCTTACTTCATATCTTTGTGTATTATTTCGTGCATAAGTCAGGATGGGGCAAGCAAATGATTACTCTTAGAAATAAAATTGGACAAATGTTGATTATGGGGTTTAGTGGTGCTGAATTACACGAACATAGCCCTATAGCTCAGTGGTTATCCAATGATGGACTCGGAGGTGTTTTATTATTTGATAAAGACCTGTCTACTGATATGTATGGTAAAAATCTAAAAAACCAGGCTCAAATCAAACATTTGACTCATCAGCTAAATCATTACTCTGCAAAGTTATTTACTGACGATGAGAAGCTTCCATTACTCATCTCATTAGATTATGAAGGTGGTGCTGTTGATCGATTATCGAAAATCGCTGGATGTATGACCACAATGAGACCTTGCGATCTTGCTAAATTATCAACACTTGATTTTAACGAAGAAACAGGTCAAATGGCATCCACATTAAAATCTTTAGGTTTTAATCTTAACTTTGCTCCAGTAGTGGATTTAAATTTAAATGATCAACAAGGTATCATTGGCAAATTGGGTCGGAGTTTTTCAAATAATCCTGAACTCGTAGCTCAAGTCGCCAGACAATTTGTTGCGATATTCAGCAATTATGGAATAGGATGCTGCTATAAGCATTTTCCGGGACATGGAAGTGCTGTTGGTGACACGCATGAAGGATTTGTCGATGTTACTGATACCTTTCAATTTGATGAATTGGTTCCCTATCGTAATTTATTAAGAGATAGTGATAAACCAGTTATGGTAATGACTGCTCATGTTGTTAATAAGAAATTGGACAGTGACGGACTTCCAGCAACACTTTCTCATGAAATCTTAACCGGGCTTTTAAGAGAGACTATGGGATACGATGGCGTTATCATCAGTGATGATTTGCAAATGCAGGCTATTTCAAAACATTATACTTTAGATGAGTCACTTGCCCTTACAATTAATGCAGGTGCAGATATGATGATATTTGCGAATCAATTAGACAGTATTTCGGCGACTCAAGTGATTGATTGCATTGAGCAATTAGTAATAAATAATACGATTGATCCCAAACGGATAGATGATGCGTTCAGACGCATTATGCGTTTCAAGCAACAAATCAACAGTATTGAACTGGTGGATTATTAGAAATTAATTTGGCGTTGAATTAGTGATGGTAGTAAAGCATCACTTTGTGAAGTTAATTATCTACTATACAGTATAGACATTCGTCTTTGCGAACGAAGTGAAGCAACCCAGAACACAGTTCCAACATGGCTCCGTTCTGGGTTGATTCGCGTTGCACGTAAAGACGGATATTAAATTGACCATTGAGAATTAAATAAATACATTTTCGGCATTATAAATTATGAAGGGATTACTCATTTCTGAGTATTTCCCAACATCTCGAACACAGTGAGCGATCTCCTGAACTCGACAAAGTGCCTGCATTTGGAGATCCTTCACTGCGTTAAGAATGACGAAACAGGAACTAATAGAGACATTATAGTGAGACAATGAGTTTATTCCTGTTTTTTTATAACATTGATTATTTTGCATATTATTGCTGTATAGTATTGACCTAAAATCATAATGTGTTAGAATATATCCGATATGTTCAAATTTTAATCAAGGCAATGTGTTTATGTCAATTCAACCCATACATTTTACCCGCCTTCTATCTAACTCTAACACTAAACTATTGTATTGTTGTTGCTGTTAAATCCCTGATATTTCTTGTTTTTTAATTATTTAAATTAAGGATTTAAACATGTGTGCAGCACATCAACAAAGTAAAAAAATTATTTTAACTACTCCTTTAATCTATTTTCTCATGATTGGCTTGGGAATTATTAGCGGTATGTCTGATATCGTTTTTTTAAAAGGCCTGGGACTGCTAATTTCTGAATTGTTCATAAAAATATTTAAATGCATCAGTTTACCTATTATTTCTCTTTCAATAATTGTTACTCTGGCAAATTATAAAACTGATGGGGTGATGAAACGGATTTGGCAACGAACCATTAAATATACCTTTTTAACCACCCTGGTTGCAGCAACGATCAGCTGCTTGCTATATATAATCATTAACCCTAATACGGTCCAGGTAAATTTGCAGGCAACAGCTTCAAATTCAGTGAATAATCTGGGCTATCTGAGTTATTTGGCTAATATTATTCCTACTAACATATTATCTCCGTTCCTGGAGCAGCAAGTAATGGGAGTATTGTTGCTGAGTATTGTTATTGGATTTGCGATACGTCAAATTCCCGAAGATGATTCAAGAGAAACTCTTACTCAATTTTTCCGCGGTGCTCATGGCATGTTTTTAGTCATGACCCGTTGGATTATTACACTAATCCCTTTAGGGTTATTTGGATTTATCACTTCCACAGTAGTTCAGTTGCGTTCAGGGATGGATATTAAGGGTATAGGTCAGTATTTATTGATTATCGTATTAGCTAATCTGATACAAGGATTTATAATTTTACCTTTGTGGCTGAGACTGAATGGTATTAAACCCTTTGCCACGATGCGTGCAATGATACCTGCATTATCAGTAGCTTTTTTCTCAAAATCCTCTGTAGGCACCTTACCGGTAACGATGAATACAGTAGAAACCAATTTGCAGGTCAAACCGAAGATCAGCCGTTTTGTATTGCCATTATGCACCAGCATTAATATGAATGGATGTGCTGCGTTTATATTTGCAACCGTGATTTATTTGATGCAAAGTCATGGTATGCCAATATCTTATTCTGCCATGGGCTTGTGGATTTTGGTTTCAACGATTGCGGCCATAGGAAATGCGGGGGTGCCAATGGGCTGTTTTTTCCTTAGCATCAGTTTATTATCCAGTATGAATGTTCCAATTACCTTAATGGGCGTTATTTTACCTTTCTATGCTTTGATTGATATGTTGGAAACGGCTTTAAATGTCTGGTCAGATGCTTGTGTCACTAAAGTAGTTAATGATAAAGCGGTATCTGAAGAAGAGTTAAAAATAAAGCCTAAAAAGCACTCTGCTTTAGAGCTTGAGCTGGGATAATTATAGCCATACTCAGGGTATTCAGAGTGTTTTTACAAAACCCTTCCAACCCGTATTAGCAGAATGTAATACGGGTTCGAAATTATACTCTCAGACACACGGCAGTGGTAATTCGTAAGTCCTGACTTTAATTAAGTAATAAGTGTTCACAAATCGAAAAATACATGGCCTCCAATAATTGAAGATCCCTTAGTGAAACACATTCATTCACCTGGTGAATTGTTGCATTGCTTGGACCAAGCTCGACTACTTCAACCCCATAAGGAGCAATGAACCGACCATCTGAAGTACCACCGCTGGTCGATAAATCGGGGGTTAACCCAGTAATTTTGGTTACGGCCTGTTTGCAACTTTCAAGAAGGTCTCCTTTATCCGTCAGGAATGGCTCTCCATTGAGGCGCCATTCTATAATGGGAACCAAATGATGATGATTGAAAGTACTCATTACTTTTTCGATTAGCGTGCTTTCAGTTTGTTCAGTAGAGTATCTGAAATTAAGATGCAGATTCAACTCACCAGGTATGATGTTATTGGCTTGTCCACCCGAGTGAATATGAGTAATTTGCATGGAAGTCGGAGGAAAAAAAGCATTACCATTATCCCATTGAATTGCGGTTAATTCTGCAAGTACAGGGCTAATTTTATGAATTGGATTATCAGCCAAATGAGGGTAGGCTACATGACCCTGTTTGCCGTTCAGGGTGATTTTGGCACTCAAGGAACCTCGTCTGCCGATTTTAATTACATCTCCGGCTTGAGTGGTGCTTGATGGTTCACCTACAACACAATAGTCGATCTGGGTATCCTGCTTTTGTAATTGCTCCATAACATAGGGGGTTCCAAAATCAAAATCATCACCTTCTTCACCACTGGTGATCAAAAATCCCAATCTTCCCAAAAATGAAGGATGGGTTTTGATAAAACGTTCGGCCATAACCAACATACTCGCCAAGCTGCCTTTCATGTCGGCAACTCCACGCCCGTAAAGCGTATCGCCCTTCGCTTGGAGCACAAAAGGATCGGAATTCCATTTCGTGATCTCGCCAACCGGAACTACATCTGTATGTCCTGCAAATACTAATAAAGGTCCAATAGATCCATAACAGGCAAAAAAGTTAGATACAGGTCCTTGATTCATTATTTGGCAAGAAAATCCCAATTTCTTCAGGAATTGGATCATAAAGTCCTGACAACCTGCATCCTCTGGAGTTATGGAAGGAAAGCTAACAAGCTTAGCCAGGATACTTTCAATATCATTCATTTTAATTAGCTCTTAGTAATTCATTGATGCTTACTTTAGCGCGTGTTTTTTCATCAACCTGCTTTACAATAACGGCACAATATAAACTGTGACTGCCATCTTCGCTGGGCAGATTACCTGCTACGACTACTGATCCTGCAGGGATTCTGCCATAGGTAATGCTTCCCGTCAGACGATTGTATATTTTCGTACTTTGGCCTAAAAACACGCCCATAGAGATGACTGAATCTCGTTCTACAATGACACCTTCAACAACTTCCGAGCGTGCTCCTATAAAACAATTGTCTTCAATAATAGTTGGATTGGCTTGGAGCGGTTCTAGAACCCCACCTATGCCGGCTCCTCCAGATAAATGAACGTTTTTGCCAATCTGGGCACAGGAACCGACTGTTGCCCAGGTATCTACCATAACGCCTTCATCAATATAAGCTCCTACGTTAACATAGGAAGGCATTAATACCGTATTCTTTGCAATATAGGCTCCTCGTCGAACCATGGCATGAGGTACAACCCGAACTCCTGATTGTTGGAATTGTTCATTACTATAACCAGTATATTTTAGAGGGACTTTGTCATAGAACTGACAAAAGCCAGAATCAATCACCTGATTTGGAAAGAGTTTAAATGATAAAAGCACTGCCTTTTTTATCCATTGATGAACGGTCCATTCACCATTTATTTGTTCTGCGACACGAACTTGCCCATTATCAAGACAGGATAGGACTTCGTCAATGGCGGCAATCAGCTCTGGTGAAGCAGTATTCATGGATAGGCTTTGACGATGTTCAAATGCGTGTTCAATTATAGTTTGCAGTGAGTTCATTTTTTATTCCTGTAGTGAGGCAATTAGAGCATCTTTTTCAGCCCATTGCTTGTTTAACCAGTCTTTAAATTCATTTTGTGTCGTGTTGTCATTAATGAGATTTAATGAGGTAAATTGAGTTGGTATGGGAATCTGTCGAATATTTATTTTAATGGATTTTACTCGTTTACATAGAAAATCCCAAAGTGAATGATTCTTTTCTGAATAGACTATGGTTACATCCAGCAGGCTGCTGATTTGTGACCCCATAGAACTGATAATAAAACTGATGCCTCCGGCTTTGGGTTTGAGCAGGTGATTGTAAGGTGATTGCTGTTGTTCTTTTTTAGATAAGGTAAAGCGGGTCCCTTCAACAAAATTCATGATTGATGCCGGAGTTCTTTTAAATGTTTCTATGGCTTTGAACGTGGAAATCAAGTCTTTTCCTTGTTTATGTGGCTTTTTAGCCAGATATTCTTTGCTGTATCTTTTCATAAAAGGACAGCCCATAGCCCACCAGGAAAATCCGAGCAAAGGGACCCATTTTAATTGATCTTTTATAAAAAATTTTAACACGGGAATTTTTCTGTTAAATATTCGCTGAAGAATAACAATATCAAGCCAGCTTTGATGATTGGCAACAACAAGATACCAGTCTTTTGGGTTGAGGTTATTCAAACCAGTAACTTCCCAATTAATTTTTTGTACGTTATTTATATAGTAATTGTTAACCCCGCACCAGAACGTGGCAATAGCATCCACACATCGAGTGCAGAGAGCCTGCCACGATTTATTGGGAAACAATTTAAATAACCCAATAAACAGGATGGGGATAAAGCAAAGGGTAGTCGAAAAAATAAGAAGCAGGGTAGCAATTACGGCATGAATTTGCCCCCGAAATTTATTTGGTATTTGCATGAATCACTACTCCTGATAGTAACTGATATTTTTAACTTAAGGCATATTCCAGATCAGCACGTAAATCATCTATATGTTCAATTCCAACAGATAATCTGATTAAACCGTCATCGATACCTAAGGCTTGTCGTTGTTTGGGTGGCACAGAAGCATGAGTCATAATTGCAGGATGTTCAATCAGACTCTCAACCCCTCCGAGACTTTCTGCAAGAGTAAAAAGTTCACAACGGGATAAAAATCTTTTGGCCTGCTCCAGATCGCCATCAATTACCATGGAAATCATACCTCCAAAATCATGCATTTGTTCTTTTGCCAATGAATGCTGCGGATGGCTTGTTAAACCAGGATAAATAACTTTTTTGATTTTGTGATGGCTGCTTAGCCACTTTGCAAGCTGATTGGCATTTTGACAGTGCCGTTCCATGCGAATGGATAAGGTTTTCAGACTTCGTAAAACCAGGAAACTGTCAAAGGGACCTGCAATTCCACCACAGGAGTTTTGCAGATAAGCTATTCGTTCCGCTAATTCAGGCTTATCTCCCACAACGACAACACCACTGACAACATCTGAATGTCCATTGAGGTATTTGGTCGCAGAATGAAGCACTATATCAAAGCCCAGTTCTATTGGTCGTTGAATCCAGGGCGTTGCAAAAGTGTTGTCTGCAACAGTGATGAGTCCATGCTTTTTAGCAATGGCCGCTATTTCACGTAAATTGGCTAATTTTAACATGGGATTTGATGGTGTTTCTATCCATATTAATTTTGTTTTTGGGGTAATAGCTGCTTCTATAGTTGCTGGATTTGACATATCAATAAAGGAAAATGATAAATGGGAAGTACGCGTTTTTACTTTATCGAATAATCTAAAGGTACCACCGTATAAATCATCCATAGCTATCACGTGATCTCCAGCATCCAGAAGATCGATCACTGTATTGATGGCAGCCATACCTGATGCAAATGCAAATCCATGTTGACCTGATTCCAGACTGGCAATACACGCTTCATAAGCTGATCGGGTTGGATTTTTTGTTCGGGAATATTCATAACCAAGATGCTCACCTGGAGCAATTTGTTTATAAGTAGATGTAGCATATATAGGGGTCATTACAGCACCGGTGCTTGGGCAAGGTTCTTGACCTGCGTGAATTGCCCGTGTATCAAAGTGAGTTTTTTTCATTTTATTGTAATCCTTTTTTATAAATTCAAACTCAGTATTGTTCCTGAGTAACCAGACCCTTATTTGTTCATTAACTGTACTTTCGGTTCTTTATTTGCTAAAGTAAATATAGAAAATGCCGCTAATTATCATGAAGGACATTCTAGTGAGGGATGCATGCGTAGGCAAGAAATCAATTACGAAAAAGTTGCCGCTGCCGCAGAAAAAATAAAAAAAAGAGGCAAAGAGCCGTCTGTAACAGATATTAGTGACGAATTGGGAATCGTGGGTAATCATCCCGGCTTATCCGATCTGTTGGAGCAATGGTATCACACACAACCTGAGTTTCAGCGTTCAAGTCAATCTCCTTTGACTGAGAATATATCTATTAAAACCGATGAAATTGTTGAAAAAAACCTCGAGCTTGAGAAATCCCTGTCCTTACTTCGAGCCACTTTGGAATCCACTGCGGATGGGATCATGATGGTAAACGGTCATGGAGCTGTAGTTGACTGGAACCAAAAGTTTGTTGAAATGTGGCGCATTCCTTCTTATATGCTCGAGTCTGGAAAGGAGAGCATGAGTTTTGAGTATATATTGGAGCAGTTGATTGATCCTCAATCGTTAATTTCTGATGTTCAATATCTATATCAAAATCCTGAGTGGCAAGGGGAATTACCCGAATTGATTTTTAAGGACGGTCGAATATATGAGCGTTTCACTCAACCACAACGCGTGGGATCACAGATTGTTGGGCGGGTATACAGTTTTCGAGATGTAACTCAAAAACGCCTTGCCCAGGATGAATTACGAATACGTGAGCGAGCCATTGAAGCAAGTACTCATGGAATAGCAATTATCGATATTTCAAAAAATGAAAATAAAGTGATTTATGTCAATCGGGCATTTGAACGGACGACAGGATATTCCGAGCAACAGGCCCTTGGAAAAAGTTTGATCAGTTTATTAGGTTCAAACTCTGAAGAGGTGAATAATAAAAGGATAGAGCTGGCGATAAGAGAATTACGTGAAGAAACGGTTGAAATGGAAAGCATTAAAAGAAATGGAGAAGTTTTTTGGTGTGAAATAAGTGTTGCTCCCGTAAAAGACTCATTTGGTCATGTGAAACATTATATTTGTATTTTAAATGATATTACGCAGCGCAGGGATATGGAAAATCAATTGGTAATGCAGGCAACCTATGATTCATTGACTCATTTACCCAATCGTGTGTTATTAATGGACCGAGTTGACCAAGCTATTCTTCTGGCCAAAAAGAAAAAAGCCATTTTAGCTTTTCTGTTTTTAGATTTGGATCGATTCAAGATGACCAATGATACTTTGGGTCATACTATGGGTGATAAATTATTACAAGCTATATCGAACAGACTTTTAATCGCAACAGATGATTTTGATACCGTTGCAAGACTTGGCGGCGATGAATTTGTGATCTTGCTTTCAGAAATTGACTCTTATCAACAGGCTGAGGTTTTGGCTCAAGAAATTTTACATACAATAGAAAAACCAATACAAATTGATCAACATAGTTTAAAAATTACAGCGAGTCTAGGTATTAGTTATTATCCTCGAGATGGAGGTGATTATGAGACCTTGATGAAGAGTGCTGATTTGTCCATGTATCATGCGAAAGATAGTGGGCGGAATACCTATCGAGTTTACGAACCGGAAATGAACAGGCGAGTTATTAATCATATGCAATTAGATTCTGCATTAAGAGATGCTCTAAAAAATAAGGAGTTTTTTTTGGTTTATCAACCCTTAATTGATTTGAAGCAATCTAAAGTGGTTGGTTTTGAGGCGTTAATGCGGTGGCACAGCAGCGTTTTGGGCCTGGTAAGTCCTGTTGATTTTATACCCATGGCTGAAGAAAATGGTCTAATTCTTGAGATGGGGGAGTGGGCCATGAATGAAGCGTGCAGACAAATGAAAACATGGCAAAAACAAGGACTAAAGAATTTAAGTGTTGCAGTGAATATATCAGGAAGACAATTCCGTCAAACCAATTTGCCTGAGATGATTTCAAGGGCATTAACATCCAGCGGATTACAGGCAAAATATCTGGAACTTGAATTAACTGAAAGTTTATTGATTGAAGACATAGATCATGTGGTTGAAACCATGTATGCATTAAAAGATATGGGGACCAAGTTGGTTATCGATGATTTTGGTACAGGTTATTCAAGTCTATCCTATCTAAAACAATTCCCGGTAGATAAGTTGAAGATTGATCGTTCGTTCATCAGTGAGATGGCATCCAATCCTAATGATGCAGCTATTGCCAAAGCGATTATTAACTTAGGCCATAGTCTGAATATTCAGGTATTGGCTGAAGGAATAGAAAATGAGTTTCAAAGAGATTTTGTAGTGTCCCATGGATGTGATTTTGCCCAAGGATATTTTTATAAAGCACCAGATCTTCCTGATAAAATTTATGAGTTTCTAATCGGTCTGCCTCAATCCAAAATTAAGAATTCTTGAAATTTTTTTTAATCTTTATTCATTCTTATCTCAGATAGCCGTATTATTTTTTTTTCCTGTGCCTTAAGCTCCATATTAGTTAAATAGGCTTTTGCCTTACGCTTTTATATTTTTTGAAATTAACTGATATCAATACTTGCTATTTGCGAAATGCTCCATAGACTGAATTATGTATATTAAAGTTAGAACAAAATTTATATTCAATCTCATTATAGCTTTGGGGTGGTTTTTTTTATGCTTTTATTTATCCATCTCTTGGATAAAAGAATTGGCAGGGCTTGTTACGTTAGTATTTTCAGTAATCATTATTTTCTCCATTGCCTTAGTTCCTGGTTTTATGTACATGTTTTTATTGACCAGTTATTTGACTGATTCACGTAAAAACAAAACTTATGAACTTCAATATCCTGCTGTTTCGGTTCTGATTGCAGCATACAACGAAGAAAATTCTATTGAATTTACTTTGAACTCCATAAAAAATCAGAAGTATCCTGCTAAAATCGAGCTCTTTCTGATAGACGATGGATCCGTTGATAGAACTGTTGAAAAAGCAAAAAACTTGAAATTAAATAATTTTCGTATACTGAAAGCCAAACATAAAGGTAAGGCTGCGGCTCTAAATCTTGCTTTACAGCATGTAACAACTGATTATGTAATTACCATTGATGCAGATACCTTTTTACAATCTGAGGCTATTAAAAATCTCATGAACAAACTACTGACCGGACCACAAGGAACAATTGCATGTGCTGGATCTGTTTATGTTAAAAACTCCCGTGCTACTTTAATAACACGTATCCAGGAGTGGGATTATTTTCATGCAATTGCAGTTATTAAACGCTCTCAAAGTTTCTATCAAGGTACTTTGGTTGCTCAAGGATGTTTTTCTGTTTATACCAAAGAATCCTTGCAGGAAGTAAAAGGATGGCCAGAAGTTGTAGGAGAAGATATTGTTCTTACATGGGCTCTATTAAATAAAGGCTATCGAATTGATTTTGCGGAGGAGGCGATATCTTTTACTAATGTTCCAGAAACATACAAGCAGTTTTTCTTTCAACGAAGTCGTTGGGCAAGAGGTTTGTTTGAAGCGTTTTATCAATATCCTGATATATTGTTGCGACCTCGTCTTTCGACATTTTATGTATACTGGAATTTATTTTTTATATTATTTGATAATGTATTTTTTTTCATATTTATTCCGGGTGTAATTGCTGCATTTTTCGGGTATTTTTATATTGCTGGTCCTATGACACTTGCGGTTTTGCCCTTGGGAATTTTGAGTAATTTAATTTTTTATGTGGGGCAACGTAATTTATTTCAACGATGTAACTTTAAAGTCAGGAAAAATATATTAGGATTTGTACTTTATGTTCTTTTTTATCAATTTCTAATGAATCCAGCCGTGATCTATGGATATGTTTCAGAATTATTGCAACGTAAAAAAACTTGGGGTACAAAAAAATAATAGGGCGATCTTGAATATTGTGTTGAATACCGATCCAAAAATATGGAGATTTAATTGTTGATTCGCAAGCTGCTTGTTCTATTACTGGCGCATTCTATTATGAATTGCTCTTATGCGGATTCTGCAGGTACTAGTTATTGGCGGGACTACTCAAAGGCTAAGGAATTATATAATCAAAATAAGTTTTCAGAGGCATTAAGGATACTGGAGCAGCTGGAGCAAAGGCAAAAAAATTATAATATTGAGCTGACCTTGGGAGATACTTATTCAGCACTAGGCTATTTACAGAAAGGATTGGATAGTTACAATTCAGCGCTTTACCATGGAAAATTAAATAATAATATTGTTATTGAACGAGTAGCTTTATTTAAAATAGGTAAATTACAAACTCAATTAAAAGATTATGAATCGGCTTTTAAAACGTATCAAACCTTGCTGTCCTTCAAACTGGATAAAGAAGACTATTCTATCGCAAAATCGGGCATTGATACCGCTCAGGAACAAATCAATATTGTAACCAACAGCTTGATTAAAAAAGGTAATCAATTTGCCGAAAAGGAAGAGCCAGCTAAAGCCCTCAATACTTATCAACAAGCATATGGAATGGCTTTGTTTATCAAAAATGACCTTCTTCAACGGATCGCCTTATTCAAAATAGCTCGTACCCAGCTTTGGTTGCTGAATTATGAAGAGGCAATTAAGTTATATCAACGTCTCTTGTCAATGTGTTTGAATGATCAGGACTCTAGAGTGGCAAAAACAGGTTTAGAACAAGCAGAAGAGCTTAAGAAAGATGCAATAATTAAACGCGCTCGTGAGTTAATTGATAGCAATCAGGGTCAAGATGCTTTTCGTTTAATTCACCCTTATTTGATTTCACAAGAGTCTTTTCAAATCATGATAATTGCTGCTCAATCTATGGCAATTATGGATAAACCCAAACAATCTTTCACTTATTACCAAAAAGCATATTTCATCAGCAAGAATGCAACGGATCACTCTATTGCTCTCATGGGCATGATCAAAATGCAACTGGCGTTAAATAATAGAACTGTAGCAGAGCACTATTTGTTTCTCCTTGATAAAATGTCCTCAATCCAAAATCTCCACGGAATAGAGAAAAAAAAGCAAGAATTTATAGAACAATTGAACCAATTAAAGATTGACGATCAAATAAAAGAAGCAGAACACTATCTTGAATTAAATAATGGGCAGGAGATGTATAACTCGATTAAATGGTATCTTGATGTAGAAAAAAATCCTTTGTTATATCGTTTGGCAGCAGAAAGTATGGCCATGATGAATCAGCCTCAATTTGCCTTTAATTATTATCAGCTGATGTTCAACTGCTCCAGTAAACCAAAGGATCACATTATTGCATTGTTTGGCATGGCGAAAATGCAATTTTGGATGGCTCGTTATGTCAGGGCAAAAAATCTTTACAAACAATTATTAACTTATGATTTGTCAAACAAACAACATGAGCTTGCCCTTGCCGGGTTAGTGAAAAGTCTTGCTTATTATGATAGGCCCCGATTGGCTTACAGTCAGATTCCATCAAACCAGGAGTTTACAACACCTGAAATGGTTATCGCATCATCTCAGGCAAGTTCCTGGTCTGACTGGTCTGACTTGACCCATAGAACATTGAATCAAAATCGAAAGATTCTTGATAAGGTTGATTTAAAATCTGGACTAGGTAGAGATCTCAGGGATTTGGCATGGCAAACCAACTTGGTTACGTGGCCGAACGTCATCAGTCCGTCCTACTATAGGTCAGTGGATTCAGAGACATTTTCAAAGAGTAAAACAACTCTGGATTACAGACATTATTGGAGTCAGCAAAGTCAAACGGTATTAGGGCCTGAATACATAAAATATACTCAGAATTATTTAAGAGAGATGAATGCAAAAGGATTTTACGTAGGCCAAATTATTCGCTCAGGCCGTTACCTGATTTTAGATGGAACGTTGGAGCCTATGGAATACAGGAATGGAACTTTTGGGCAACATGATAGTTGGTCCCCGTTTTTGTGGCATACCTCTTTGTCATTTTCGCCTAATGATTACATCAAGTTAAAATGGTTAGGTCAGAAGGAAGTTCTGGAAACGTTTCCGGCCTTTAATAATCGAATTACCACTACTCTATACGGAACAAACATTACATTGAGTCCGTTGCCTTACCTGTCTCTTGACAGTTCCTATTCACATATGAGGATCAGTGATAATAATGAAAGAAATGGCTATTATCTTGCACCATCTTTGATTGTAAATCCTGATTTAGGATTAACTGCAACAGCAATAGTTAGAGGTTTTACCAATCAGTTCAGATCACGTAATTATTTCAGTCCTGCTCAATATCAGGAAAAAAAGATATTAGTAAAGTTAGGTAGAAAGTTGGGGGCTACCTGGCACTATTATTTGGATGGTGGACTGGGAAGACAATATATTAAAAATCTTCCAGACTCAGAAACAAATTCCAGTCCGACCTACCAATGGGGTATGGGTATAAATGGCCCACTATTCAAAACTCTTTTTGTAACAGTTTATTATGTAAATACCCATCAAGCATCAGCTTTTATTGATTCACCAGGATATGCTATGCAGTACGGGGGAATTAGTCTCAATTTATTGGTATGAAATGTCGTACATAATTTCATGTATTACTTAAGATTCATTAATATAATAGCAATGATGACTTTGTCGTAATTATGCTCCTAAAGCTTTGGCCAGGGTAATAAGGCTATCGACATATAAATCAAACCAAGGTTCAGGAGCAAGGTCTGGATTACCGTTTGGACCAAATTCCAGCGGGCGGGTTACAAAAGCAGTACGCATTCCAAAGGATCGCGCAGCGTTCAAATCATATTTATGACAAGCCACCATTAGTAGTTCATCTGGTTTATAACCCAGATAATCTACCGCAAGCTGATACACAGCGGGGGAAGGTTTGTAGTCATGTGCCAGTTCAGCGGTTAGCAAGGCATCGAACGGCAGCCTGGCATGTTTAACGATAGAAACCATTGTCGACATGCCTGTATTGGAAAGTGTTGAAAGAACGAACTTTTGGCGTAATCGGCCAAGCCCTTCTCTACTGTCTGGCCAAGGTTCCAGATGGCTCCAAATCATGTTGAGCTCATCTCGTTCCGCGATGGAGAAATACGATGACAGTTTCTTGTTTTCTAACAAGATATCTAACGTTTCACGGTAGATGTGATCAACCCTCATCCATGAACGTTGGCCCGAAATTACTTCATCAAGCCTGTTGCGATATAATTCTCGCCATTCAAATGACAAAGTAGCCCAATCGATATTCATGTTTTTTAGATGATTGAGTTTTGCTCCGGCGCGCAGAAGAGGTTGAACAAAATCAACGCAGGTTCCCTGTACATCGAAAGTAATCGCTTTAATCGTCTGCAAGCGAAGCGTTTTATTCCCTTCTGTATCTATCCGTTCTTTATTCATAAGGTTTATATATTTAGAGGAACTGATAATTTAAATTATAAATCACCTGTTATAATTCCAGATTTAATTACAGCACATAATAACGCAAACTAAATTTGTGCATTGGTCAGGTATCTCAGTGATGCTTGATGCTCACCCGATCAGAATGTTCAATTTTGCTTTTTTCTAATGGTGAATCTGGCAATTTTGATATTTTTTCTTTGGGTTGATAGGTAGATAAAATATCGTATACCAGTTGACCACGTAAATACATGGCTGCCAGTCCTGCGCCTATGGCCAGTAGGATACCAAAAAGAATATAGCTATAGGCCAGTATATACAGATAGAAATAAATCATCTTCTGAATCTGTGCGATAGGTAATAAACTTGAACTTTCTTTTATCATAAACAATAAAAGTCCTAAATCAAAAATGGGTAAAGAGGCTATAACCATGGAAAACCCAAACAGAAAAGTTTTGGCTTTGTATGGTGCTGGGCAGTGAATAATTTTCTCTCCCATTAATGCGCCGGTGCATGAAGCAATAACCATCCCCAAAATCACTGCTTCAAAAATCGGAATGATTTCTTTAATTCCAATAGAAGTTAGAAAAGCATTTATAAGAATGGTGCCTACAACGGATAATAATCCAAAGTAAATGGCTGAGATTAACCGTGGATTGGAACAGGTAATTGCAGGATCCTGGTTATTCATGATGCACCTGATAGATAGGGTTTATATTGATAATTTTAGTACATTATTGGAGGGACTGTTAATTATTTAAACTCATTCAAAGGTCCATGAGTGCCTCTATTTTCACCTCTGTTTAAGCGAGTACTTTTTATTCTGATCAATTTCTTTAACTCGATGCACGGAACTGCTGCAAATCTGGTTATTATACTGTATACTATGCCACTATTTTTATTCCATTTAAAATTATAAGAGCGCTATGACTGACTTAAACCTTTATAGAAACATTGGTATCTTCGCCCACGTTGATGCCGGAAAAACCACCACTACCGAACGAATTCTTAAGCTCACCGGTAGAATCCACAAAATGGGTGAAGTTCACGAAGGTGAATCAACAACCGATTTCATGGAACAGGAAGCGGAACGCGGTATTACTATCCAGTCAGCAGCTGTAAGTTGTTTCTGGAAAGGTACTCGTTTCAACGTTATCGATACCCCAGGACACGTCGACTTTACTGTAGAAGTATATCGTTCACTGAAAGTACTCGATGGTGGTATCGGAGTATTCTGTGGTTCCGGTGGTGTTGAGCCTCAGTCAGAAACCAACTGGCGCTATGCGAACAATTCAAAAGTATCTCGTTTGATTTTCGTAAACAAACTGGATCGTGTCGGCGCAGACTTCTTGAAAGTAACTGAGCAAGTGAAAAAAGTATTGGGTGCACACCCATTAATTATGACTTTGCCAATAGGCATTGAAGATGACTTCGTAGGTGTTGTTGATTTATTAACTCGAAAAGCATACGTTTGGGATGAATCAGGTCAGCCTGAAAATTACACCGTTACTGACGTTCCTGCCAATATGCATGACGACGTTGAAATGTACCGCGCTCAATTAATTGAAACGGCACTTGAAATGGATGATGATTTACTGATGGCTTACCTGGATGGTGAAGAGCCTTCAATAGAAGACATCAAGCGTTGTATCCGTAAAGGTACTCTCGAACTAGCCTTCTTCCCGACTTATTGCGGTTCAGCATTTAAAAACAAAGGAATGCAACTATTACTGGATGCGGTGGTTGACTATTTGCCTGCTCCACATGAAGTTAATCCACAGCCTTTGACCAATGCTGAAGGTGAGCCAAATGGCGAATTCGCTATCGTTTCTCCTGATGAGCCATTCCGCGCATTGGCATTTAAAATCATGGATGACCGTTTTGGTGCTCTGACTTTCGTACGTATATACTCAGGACAATTGAATAAAGGCGATACCATTCTGAACTCCTTTACTGGTAAAACAGAACGTGTTGGCCGTATGGTGGAGATGCAGGCGAATGAGCGTAATGAATTGCATCATGCTGAAGCAGGCGACATCATTGCTATCGTGGGCATGAAGAACGTTCGAACCGGTCATACTCTTTGCGATCCTAATCACGAGTGTACCCTTGAAGCGATGGTATTCCCAGAACCGGTAATCTCTATTGCGGTTACGCCAAAAGATAAAGGCTCTACTGAAAAAATGAGTATTGCTATCGGTAAGATGGTTGCTGAAGATCCAACATTCAGGGTTGAAACTGATGAAGATTCAGGTGAAACCATACTTCGTGGTATGGGTGAATTGCACCTTGATATTAAAGTGGATATTTTGAAACGTACTTATGATGTTGAATTAATAGTAGGTCAACCCCAGGTTGCTTACCGCGAAACCATCACAAAAGAGATTCAGGATAGCTATACTCACAAGAAACAATCAGGTGGTTCTGGTCAATACGGTAAAATTGACTACACTATTTCCCCAGGGGAACCAAACTCTGGATTCACTTTTGTGACCTCTGTTGTGGGTGGTAACGTTCCTAAAGAATTCTTCCCTGCAATTGAGAAAGGCTTCCGTTCAATGATGGACTCAGGTACTTTAGCCGGTTTCCCAGTCTTGGATGTTGCAATTAACCTCACTGACGGTGCTTACCATGCCGTTGACTCTTCGGCAATTGCATTTGAAATTGCTGCAAAAGGCGCATTTCGTCAATCGATTCCAAAAGCTGCTCCACAATTGCTTGAACCAATCATGAAAGTTGACGTATACAGCACAGAAGATGATGTGGGTAATGTTATAGGGGACTTGAACCGTCGTCGCGGTATGATCTCCGGACAAGAACCTTGCGCATCTGGCGTTCGCATTAAAGCCGATGTTCCTCTTTCAGAAATGTTTGGTTACATCAGTACCTTGCGTACACTTACATCGGGTCGTGGTCAATTCTCTATGGAATTCTCACACTACGCTCCATGCCCAACCAGTGTTGCTGAAGCAGTGATTGCCAAAGAGAAAGAAAAGAAAGCTGCAGCTGCCAAGTAGTAAGACAGTTATTCAGAGTAGGCTGAGCTTTACAGCTCAGCCTACATTTGCTGCATAAGAGCAGAACTTTTTTATGAAACCTGATAACCAACTAAAAATCATTCTAGCCAGCGCGTCACCAAGACGTCTGCGAATCTTGCAAGAACACGGATTGAATGTTAATGCTATGCCCGCCAATATTGCAGAGATTCAGCAAAAAGGGGAGGATGCTAAATCATATGTAACTCGACTTGCCAAAGAAAAAGCTGAAACTATTTTATCGCTGGTTGAAGTCGATAATGCTGATTTAATTCTAGCCGCAGATACAACAGTGGTATTTCAGGACCATATTTTAGAAAAACCGATCGACCACAATGATGCATATAGAATGTTGAGTATGCTAAGTGGCAAATCACATGAAGTTTATACCGGCTATGCTCTGATTTTTTTACCAGAGCAACGATGGTGTATTGATTATGTGACAACGAAAATCACTTTTCATACCCTTACAGAACAGCAAATTCAAAATTATATTGATACGGGCGATCCTTTTGATAAGGCAGGAGCATATGGCATTCAGAATGTATATGATACCTTTGTGAAAGATATAAAAGGCTCCTATTACAATGTTATGGGATTGCCTATTGAGGAAATTACCAGACAAATTTCTCTTGAATATTCTGAATAAATCATTAGCTTAATCAGAACAGCAGTTTATCAGTATCCTCGTATTATTATTTGATTTAACATGAGCATCTGTTTAACACAAATAACTGATCGCTATGCCAAAGAAACCAATTCAAGAAGAGGAACTTATCCAACTCCTGAAGATTTATTATGGAATTAATGTTCATTCAGCGCAGTTGATCTCTGACGGTGCTGATTTCAACGCGCTTACCTATAGAGCAGATGCTAAAGACAACTCTAACGCCTATTTCATCAAATTTAAACATGGCGAGCATGATGATATTAGTTTATCGATTATACGTCTCCTTCACGATTCTGGAATAAAAGAACTGATTGTTCCAATTAACACACTTGAAGGAAAATCATCACAGCAAACAGATCAATTTAGAACAATAGTTTATCCTTTTATCCATGCCCCCAATGGTTTCACTCAAAAATTATCAGAAAAACAATGGAATCAGCTCGGAACAGCATTACGAAAAATTCACGATACACCGGTACCTGAATTGATTCAGAACCAATTAAGAAAAGAAACCTTCTCATCTAAATGGCGAGAAATGGTTCGATCCTTTTATAGCCGGATTGAACCTGATACATCAGATGATAAAATTACAGCGGACTTCAAATCTTTTTTTAAACAAAATAATGATCAAATTCATCGATTAGTTGACTCTACAGAAGAGTTATCAATGAAAATTCATCCAGTTCCGGAGCACTATGTTCTGTGTCATTCAGACATTCATGCAGGCAATATCCTAGTCGCCAATGATGACTCGATTTATATTATTGATTGGGATGAGCCAATGATGGGCCCTAAAGAACGAGATCTGATGTTTATAGGCGGTGGTGTGGGTAATGTCTGGAATAAGCCTCATGAAATTGATTATTTTTATGAGGGTTATGGTACAACAACTATCGACAAAACGATGTTGTCTTATTATAGACATGAACGTATTGTTGAAGATTTAGCTTTATATGGGACCGATTTGCTTGCACGGGATCAAAATGATCAGTTCAGAATTGAAATGTTGCAGTATTTTATAGAGATGTTTGAGCCCAATGACGTTATTGATGTTGCTTTTGCCACAAAACCTAATTAAAAACTGTCATCGTGACAGTTGATAAGGAACCCTCATCCCCAGCCCTTCTCCCTTAGAAAGGGAGAAGGGAGCCGATGGTCCGACCCGGACACATCGGTAACACAAATGACCGGACACATAGGTAACAGTTAACATTCATACAGACCAGAAAAAGGAGTGTCTGTAATGAGTTGGTTAGAGACTGAACCTATGAATGAAAAAATAAAGTTTATATCGGCATTTTTAGAGTTGAAACACGAATGTACATTTAAAGAACTCTGCTCCCGATTTAATATAAGCTGCAAGACGGGCTATAAGTACATCAATCGTTATGAATCAGAAGGGATTGATGGTTTAAAGGAGCGCTCAAGAGCGCCGCATAATAATGCAAAAAAACTACCTCAGCAGATAGAGGAACGAATACTGGAAGCGAAAACTAAGTATCCTTATTGGGGCTCTAAAAAGATAAGTAATTGGCTGACGCAAGAATATCAAGAAACCCAATGGCCTGCTAAAAGCACTATCGATGAACTATTTAAAAGACATGGCTTAGTGCGAGCCTCTAAACGTAAAAGACGTACAGCGCCTTATATGGAGCCCTTTATCAAGATAGAGCATCCTAATGACTCCTGGAGTATCGATTATAAAGGACAATTTCGATTGGGTAATAACCAATTATGCTATCCATTAACTGTCACGGATAACTTCAGCAGATATTTATTGGCTGTTGAAGGCTCAGAGCGTATTTCTGGAGTGAGTACTAAAGAAGTACTTAC
>NZ_LNYR01000031.1:270698-367530 GCF_001467955.1 Legionella quateirensis
TTGGAGTATCGATTATAAAGGACAATTTCGATTGGGTAATAACCAATTATGCTATCCATTAACTGTGACGGATAACTTCAGCAGATATTTATTGGCTGTTGAAGGCTCAGAGCGTATTTCTGGAGTGAGTACTAAAGAAGTACTTACTCGATTGTTTACAGAGTTTGGTTTACCTTTAGGAATACGCAGTGATAATGGCCCACCATTTGCTGGCACTGGAGTAGGAGGATTAAGCAGGCTTTCGGTATGGCTTATTAAGCTTGGAATCGTTCCTGAGCGAATTAGGCCAGGACACCCTGAGGAAAATGGACGTCATGAACGCATGCATCTGACACTTAAAAAAGAAACCGCATCACCACCCAAATGGGATCAAAAAGAGCAACAATACACTTTTGATTTGTTTAAAAAAATGTTTAATGAAGAAAGGCCTCATGAGGGAATCGAATTTAAAAGGCCTGCATGGCTATATAATCAATCATCACGCACTCTTCCTTCCCGTATAGCACCAGTTGAATATGATTCTTCTGTTGAGAAAACAAGAAGAGTCCGTACCAATGGAACAATGAAATGGCTAGGGAAAGAGATTTTTCTTTCGGAAACACTCATTGGGGAAACAGTAGGAATGAAGCCTCACGCTGAAAATGAATGGAAAGTATTTTTTTCCTTTTTACCTATTGCTATTTTTAATGAAAAATTACTCAAAGTAACCAAATTATGTTAATTTAATGTTACCGATGTGTCCGGACATTTATGTTACCTATGTTCCGGTCACACAGTGCAGTGCCAGTGTTTATAATCTCTGGTCAAATTAAAAACTATTAATATGGGATAGCTTAGCGTAACGTCGGGAGACTTCACACAACTTTAGGGACATTACCTACTATACTTTTATTGTTCGAAGTGTGTTCGCAATCAGAATAATCATGGTGTCGCCGTTCAATGATCTGAGATGAGTATTCGGTGACAATAATTTATATTCAAAAGGTTGAGTAGAGATGAAACTCAATGTGACAGAATATGTTTTGCGCCATCATCAACAACGTCAGAACCATCCTGCGTTGTTGCTTGTGGATGATGTTGGCCTTTATCAATCGATCAGCTATTCTCAATTATATCACGATGTATGCTGTTTAATTGCCGGATTGAAGGGGTTAGGCGTTGCGGATAAAAGTATCGTATGTATTCAGGCAGATGATGTGTACGATTTAATTTTGTTGTTTTTGGCCTGCAATGGATTGGGCTGGATTCCCTGCTTGTTGTTGAATAATTTGAGTGATGATGAAACCGATTACATCCTACAGGACACTCAAGCCGCATTATTTTTTTGCTTAAAAACAGAAACTACTCCGATAACTAATCCTGTAGCAACACGAATGGTAATGCAAAGAGAGTTTCAGGAGTTAAAAGCAGCTCCACGTGAACCTTTTGTACCACAAACACATTTTAACGACCCGGCTTTTCTTTTTTATACATCAGGCAGCTCAGGACAGCCAAAAGGAGTATTGCATGCGCAACATGCCATTCTGGCAAGAGAGCTTAATATAAAAAGCTGGTTGACATTAAAGGCTGATGATCGGGTGATGCAGACAGATAATCTGTGTTGGACCTATTCCATGTATACCGGTCTACTGGATCCGCTTATGGTTGGGGCTACAGCAGTAATAATTAAGGCCTCAAACACTACTTCTCTTGCAGAAAGTCATATTACTCCTGATCACTGGTTAAGAATGATTGATTATTATCAGGTCAGTATTCTTGCATCTACTCCTGATATTCTGCATTCTATTGCCGCCTCCAATTTGCTTTCTAATTATCCAAATCTGAAATTAAGGCAGGTGGGGGCAGCAGGATCTTTGATGATGGAAAACACTCAGGATTTGTGGATAAATCAGTGTCATTTTCCCATATATATCGCATTAGGCATGTCAGAAATTTCAACATTTATCAGTACGGGACCCAATATTCCTTATCGTAAAAATAAACTTGGGATCATTCAACCGGGTAGAAAAGTAGCTATAGTGCCGATAGAGTGCAAAGAGCAACCCGTTCCCGCAGATACACCGGGCATGTTGGCTATTCATCGTGATGAGTTAGGGTTAATGATTGGTTATTTGAATGATACAGATCCCGAACGACATTTTCGCGGTGACTGGTTCCTTACTCAAGACATTGTCAGCATGGATAAGGAGGGGTATATCGAATATTTAGGAAGGGCTGATTTAATCATAAAGGTAAACAGTGGCTTTCGAGTTTCACCTTTAGAAATTGAACATGTACTTAATTTACATCCACAAGTAGTAGATTCCGCATGTGGGGCCCGTCAAGAACACAATTCTGCGAGCAATCAAATTATTGCTTATGTAGTCGTCACTGCATTGCAAGCTGACGTCGTTGAAAGCATTATTCGATTACTTAAAGATCATCTGACCGATTATAAAATTCCCAATCAATTGTATTTTGTGACCAGTATTCCGCGCAGCAATCGGAATAAGATTCTCCGAAGTGAGTTGTGCAAATTGGTCCCGATTCAAGTACATTCAATCAAATTATAAAGACGCCTTGGCTAGGAACTCGTGGTTTGGACAAGCCGAGGAGATTATAAACAGTATTCGAAAATAGAATAGTGGTTATTTATATTTCATATAGCGAGTCTCATTCCATAGGAATTTAGAAGAATATAAATTGTATATTATTGATTTTAAATGTTTTTTAAATTTACCCATAGAGAAATTTGAATGTTAACCTGTCTTCGTCACCTCAAGTCTGATTGCTGTGATTTTGATCACTCAATATAATCACTGTCCGTTGTTACCTTGGAGTCCTGATGTGATGGATGACATACTCACAGTAAGTTCTGAGCATCTTGTGAATGCCGGACAAGAATCTCAGATAAATCTAGGTCAAACCAGTTTGCAGAGTAGTGTATTCAATAATGAGGTTAATGATAAACTGGAACGATTAATTAAAGAATTCACCTGGCCTAATCAAACAACTTTAATACCGCAGGAATCTGAATCCAGTGCGAATACCCAATCTGTTGATTCTTCGGAATATCTGGATCATGATTTAAAAAATAACAGTAGGATAATGCAACAACAAGCTGCATTTTTTACCTCATCATTACCTACAGGACAAACAAAGCAAAAACAGGTTTCAAATGAAGGGCATAAGAAATCAGCGCATACTTTAAGGAAAGAAAATGCGCTGTTCGCACTTAATGTCGGTTTTGGTGTGGGTTTAGCTTGTGGAATGATTGGAGTGCCAATAGGTTTTTTTGGTCAATTTGTACTGGGAGTTACTCTGTCAAGCATGGCTTTGGGTTTCATGGCTTTGGGTATCGTTCTTTCCCTTTATATTTTGCATAGGGAACGCAAGGATGAATGCATGAATTCAGCAATTTCCTGTACTCTTTGAGGTAATAGAGCATCATTCATAATGTCTGTTGTTTCGTTCATTTTATTCTCTGCAACGGGTATGGAGCTAAGGATTTGATCTTGAGCTTTCAATAATGAACTATTGGATGCATATCTATTAAAGGATTGGGATGTATCCACTCACCTCCAAAATACAAAAAAGACAGCATTGATAGCCGTACTTAAGGCCCCTTCGACTGAATTAGTGATACGGAGGTATTTTGTATTATGATCAAGCTCATTTATTCTGATCCCCTACTGTAGGAGTTTTACCTTATGTATAAACTTTGTTTCAATGTTCCTGAAACACATCTTGAACTAGTTAAAGAAGCGATTTTTGCCGCTGGGGCAGGAGTTATTGGTAATTATTGCAAATGTTCATGGCAAGTATTAGGGGAAGGCCAGTTTATGCCCTTAGCTGGGAGTAATGCATTTATCGGCGAACTAAACCAATTAGAAACAGTAGCGGAATATAAAGTTGAGACTGTTTGTGAACATGCATGTATCAAGGAGGTTATTGAAGCCTTAAAAAGCAGTCATCCCTATGAAACGCCTTCATATGAAGTTTGGCAATTAGAGGCATTTTAATCATGGAACATGAATAATCACCATCCTGTTGATTTACTCTAATTCCGTCTTATAACCAGAATAATCGAACCCAGAGGTACAATAGAGACATTCCTATAACTGGAATAATTACAAAACCAAGAAATAAATGTATCTGAGTTCGATTTTCTGAGGATGAGCGATAATATTTTAAAAATTTCTTGAAAATAGACATGAACATCAGCCTTTTATCTATTGAGTTCATGACAGAATACTATGGAACTCATGTTCATTAAACATTCTATTTTACTCAGGAATAAAAATTGAGAAACCGGATGTGTTGTTCTTGATGCCAAACGATGCATATTGAGCGGTTCAATAATGACTAAATTGGGACGTGGTTGGTTGCTCAGTCAAGGTAATAATGGATATCATCGGGCAGTTAATAAATCAATTACTGAGATCACTATGACAGGCACTTTCCTGACCACATCGATGACACCAGAGCTTTGTTGTTCCAATTTTAAATCCAGTCTTTCTTTTTACGTTGAATTGCTTGGATTTAAAATTCAATATCAGCGAGAACATGAAGGATTTGCAATGCTTGAACGACAAGGTTCACGTATTATGCTGGATGAAATAAGAGCGAATACAGTTATGGGGAATAAACGGGTATGGATTACAGCGCCTATGGAAAGACCATTTGGCAGAGGAATTAATCTGGAGATTAAAACTACCCAGGTTGAACAGCTGTATCAAGTTTGCGAAGAATCAGAAGCTACTATTTTTTTACCTATCGAAGATAAGTGGTATCGAGCAGGTAACGTAGAGATTGGAAATCGTCAATTTATAGTTTTAGATCCGGATGGATATATGCTGCGTTTCGTGGGCGAGCTTGGTGTGCGTCACCTGAGCGAGTAGTGAACATGCCTTAATAAAATGTGATGTTTTGGGATTTTTTAATCCAGGATACTGGATTTTAGTGTGGTTTGATTCATTATTTATGAGAGCGTTTCATTTACTATGTTGAAAAACTACTATTCTGTATTGCATACTTCACTCCTGACATCAACACACAAAGATCGTAATGAATAAACTACAGAAAATCTCTTGTCCCATCTGCGGTAAACAAAATACCTGGCATTCTGAAAATACCTACAGACCTTTTTGCTCTGAACGATGTAAACTGATAGATTTGGGCGAGTGGGCCAACGAAACACGAAAAATTCCTGGAGACCCAGTTGATCCCACTAGTTCACCTGCTGGTAATGATATTGCTGATGAATCTGGAGATCAGTTCTTTTAATTGTTTTAATCTTGAGATAGGAGATGAGCTCAAGTTCCAGTTACTGAGCATTGAGGGTATGAGCTTTGATGCATCAAGATATAAAAGCCCTCATTAGAGTTGCAATCCAGAATCATGTTCTTTATTGAATTCAGGCAACTCGTGTTTTATCGTAGCAAGCGCTTCTTCAAGTGAATTTGCTTGTGAAATTGCTTTAAATACAGTTAAGCGTTTGTCCAGATGTTCTGTATTTCTAGTGGGATTTTGTTCTTTTATTTGAGTGTTTTTCTCGATGCCATTCTCAGCAATTGCTTTAATCACTGTAAAATCATCATTCGCTTTTAATGCTTTGATTAAATTAGCCAAATTAGGATAGAGCTGCGCTTTTAAAGATACCCCAGGCTCGACAAAGTGGCCACTTTGCAAAATGGAACATAATTCCAGATTGTACCTGTTATCCGGTTGGGTTACTTGTTTCGTCATTAAATCCAGATCGGTAGGATCTTTCGGTCCAGGAGATATTCCAAATTTATTCTTATATTCACTCCATTCATGCTTAATCGCTGTCATTTCTGGACTGTTATCCAAACTGCTTATATAAAGTTCTGCTAAATCAATGAATGCAGATGTTGAATGATCCGTGCTATTAAGTAATAGCGTTATCCCTTCATTTAATTCATAGAGCTGCTCATTTTCTTGATATTCCTCGCTGTTTTTATCCAGTGAATTTTTATTGAAAAATAAAATCCTACCTGATTTTTCGATTAAATCTTGAACTTTAGTACTTAAAATAGGACCAAAATCACTAATATTGTTCTCGATAATTTGCGTTAATTGACTTGCGGATAGTCCGTATTTACCTTTAATTTCAGCCCATTCCTTTTTAATAGCCTTTGTTTCTTCTGTGTCGTCCAGAATGTTGATAAACAGCTCTGTCATATCAACAGCTTGTCCTGAAACGGGTTTTTTTTCATCAAAAAGAACGGACATTCCGCGTATAAAATCGATGAATTTTTCGTTTAATTTCATTTGGTTAGGATTAATGATGGTTAAGTTGTTTTCCAGGATAATATTTTCCGTTTTCGCGAGCATTTTACGTATAGTAATAGTTCCTTCTTTCCATTTTGCAATGTTTCTATTGAGATGGCCTTGTCGAGTATTCAAATTTTTAGAGGTATCCTCTATAAGTGCGTTTAATTTTGGTTCAATCTGGCTCCATTCATCAGCTGAAAATTCACTTTGATGATCATATAGAAAATCACTTAAAACATTAATGGCAGAAAAAACACAGTTCTTTTCGGTTAAGTCATTTGCTGTTTCACGCAATCCGGGCATCAGAGTATATTTTTTTTGGCTGTCGATTTTAACTTCTTTAAAATATTCCAGGAATTTGTTTACCATATCTGAGGACATCTCAAAGCTGAGCGAGTCTAGTTTTGGGTGCATTAACATAGGACTATCATCTTGCCAAGATGCTTCCTTGGATCCTTTAAGCTTTTGAGCAATTGAATGATGAAGTATGTTTTCCAGCCAATAACTGGCAACTGGAAGAACCATATCCAGATCATTATTCGGAGAGAAGCCTTCTGTTATTATATTTTCCCCATTATAAACAACATTTATGGCAGTATGGCCACTAAAGGTACGTTTCTCCTTAATCCAATCAATAGGATTGGTCGATCTGGGAACTGTTATTATCTGGATGGCACTGAGCGTTGATGCTCCAGTTAAATCATTCATGATGTATCTCATTTACTTAATACATACTTAAAATATTAGACTAATTTTAATCGGACTGGTGCTGTATTGAACCGGTGATTCATGAGCGTCCGTATTGAATTGATGCGGCAATTGATTAAGGTAGGGAAAACAACACATCAGGAACAGGTCTTGTATTTTGTGCTCTTGAATTTTTTATCGTCGGTTTTACGGGATTGTTCATAATTCCGTGAGGAAGCTGGTATGGAGCTATTTAGAGCTGAACTGAGTCTTCATTTCTTAATATTTTATTAATGTTTGCCTGTCATACTGCGCGCAAAACATCAAGTGAGTATAAAAGATGATACGTGAGAAGCTGCTGGAAATTTTCAATGAAGTAAAGCAACCTGATGAACTGTTAATTCGACTTTCCGAAGCCCCTTTTGCAGTCACTGAATTTACGGACGAAGGTGATTCGGTACTTCATATACTGGCTAAGTCAAATCTGGCTAAAAGTAGTAGTTTTTCGGATTATCTTAATGTGTTGATGACCGCCGGAGCTGATGCAAATGCGATCGATAAACAAGGTAATAGTTTTTTACACGACTATTTAAAGTATGCAAGGATGTATGATGTGTATACAACCTTCGATCTGTTGTTGGAAAGTAACGCTTTTGATATCAATCAAACTCCTGAACATGGCCAATCATTGTTTGAACTTCTCTACAGTTTAAATGAATATCATTTAAGGGAACTATTTCCAAAATTAGTGGCACATAAAAATTTCAACCCTAATCAACAAACCTCTAAACATAATTCCGTACTGTTGCATATGCTCTCAGAGCCTGTGTATCAGCATCGAGAACATGTTTATGGAATGGCAGTACATGTTCAGACAAATCCCAATATTAAAAATAAAATGGGACAAACCGCTTTGGCTCAGCTCTTGTCAGATACTCAATTTAAGAATATGCGTTTGATTTCCGCGTTAATCGATCATGAGCAATGTGATATTAATGTTTTAGATAATGAGGGCAATAACTATCTGCAACTGGCGATTATTTATTGCAAATTTCAGAGCGAGGACATTGCATCACTGTTGATCAAGAAAGAAATTGATGTTGCACATAGAAATAATGAAGGAAAAACTGTATTTGATCTCATTATCGAGAATCAAGCCGACAGATCGGATTATGCAAATAAAAAGCTGCTCCTGGATGTTCTCAAGCTCCATCCATCATCACTTTTTGAAAAAAACTCAAGTGGCCAGCTGATATTGAGAGAATTATTTAGAAGCCAGGATTATACCATCACATCAGAATTCGGTACTCTTCTTGAATTAGGCAAAAAACAAAAAAACAGTAGTGAGTTACTTAAAAATATAATATCGGATTGTTTTGATGATTTTAATAAAAGACGGATACCTGAGGCGTCAATAGTCTCGTTAAGCAAAGCAATTATTGATGCAGATATTGGTATAGACGTCGAATATTGCCTCGCTTGTATTGCAATTCATCCTTCTTTTTTCCAAAAAGAAGAGCTCTATAATAGTCTTAGAAAACTCGACCCGAAAATTAATTTAAGCACTATTATTAGCCATGTGAAGCGGTTAACCAAAGATAACAGTGATGAACGATCAGAGGGAATAAAGGTTGTTACTGAGTTTGGTTTTCAACTGGATTGTTTCGATGAGGAGATGCTCGCTCTGGAAGCAGACTATCTGCGAAGCAAATCCAAAGCCGGGATTGATAGAGATTCCAAAATGTTGGGACATTTATTTTCATTAAGCGGGTCAATTCCTGTTAATAACCATCCACTCAAGCTTACTGGCGGTTTTTCCTCTGATACCGCCCCATTTATGCTGCATTTAATGAATGCCTACGTATCACATTGCGAGACAAGTGGCGCTCATAGTGAACATCTGGAGGGTATTCGGCAAGTACGAAACATGACAGTAAAAGCAGTACGTTTTTATTTTCTGTCCAAGTCATGGCTGAATTATTATCCCTCGATGAACGGTTCAAGGGACAGTGTTGTGTCCTCTATGATAGAGGACAGTAAAAATTCAGGTGTGGAACTGATCACCGGATGGTCTGGGCATGCGGTTAACCTCATCATCAAACAGGATAACTTATATCGCAATAATGGCGGTGGATGCAGTACTGATGCCACGACAGAACATTACAAAATATCCAAACCTGAGAATTTAACCCCAGCCGTGATTGAAGAGATCTACAGCAAGAGCCATCAAGAATCAAATAAAACCTACATTCAACGTGATTTGCATGTCATTCTGGGTTTGATATTTGAAGGGATGATTGCCGGTAAATTTCAAACGGTCGGCAATTGCAGTCTTGAAAGCCTGATAATCGCTTTGAAAATAAAATATCGATTGTTTTTTCCTGAACACCTAGCTGACGAATTATTTTCAGACACAGTGAGATTTTTCGAACAGTTTTATTTGGCAGAATACCTGTCTCAGTATCCCAATAATTCAACTTTACCTCATTTATTAATGCGGTTAATCATTCAGAAGTTAATGCCAGAGGGACAACTTGAGTTAGCAGGTACCTTATTAAAGGATCATTTTGTTTCTCAAGCAAATCAGGAAATCATGCACATTGAATTCATGATTAACCAATGGAAGCTGCGTTTTAATAGCGGATCTACAGAACGATTTGATACGCAACTACACGCGCTGGGTGTGGAACTAAAGCCTGAGATGAATAGACGACTACACGTGTTGGAGCGTTTTCTGAACGATGAAGTGACTGGTGATGATTTGGATGAATTGAGAGCATGGCCTGCAAATCAGCACACGTTCCAGGGTTATCATTTATTGCACATTGCCATCATGAATAACAATACAGCACTTGTTACTCAGTTGATACAGATGTTTCCATCATCTGTTAATCAAACAAACTGGTACGATCAAGAGCCATTGTGCCTGGTACAATCGGTTGAAATGATTGATATATTAATTAAGGCAGGAGCCAGTACCGCCAGGACTGATGACGATAATGCATTAGACTACGCCATTAAAGCGAACAGAGCCGATCTGGTCAGTGCTTTAGTTAAAAATGGTGCTCAACCCAGTGAATACAGTGCTTATTATGCTGCCAATAAGGATCCAAAGATTTTACAGTCTTTAATGGAATATTTTCCCGCTACTATAACAAAACCTACTCACAATCACAGCAGTGCTATTCATGCTGCCGCGCGAAGTGGCCATAATGAAAATCTCCGTAACCTGGTCTATTATGGTGGGGCAAATCCTGCTGCGAGGGATGTGAATGGGATTACGCCCATTCAATTAGCCCTTAAAAATGGACACAATGATACCGCACGGTTATTGCTTCAATATCCCGGTACGTTATTCAAGTCACCACATCGTGGCGATTCTGTTGTCAATATGGCCAAAGACGTTGATCTGCAGGACACGATTAAACGTATGAAACACGAAAAGAAGGCCGATAAAAAACATTTTGAGACCTTCAAAAAAAGCAATCCAGGTGTCGTTCAGGAGGATATTGATTATCTCCTTCTAGCAATCCATTTTAAAGATGTCCGTGCTATTCGTGGATGTTTACTCGCATACCCGGATATTAAAGTTGTTAATAATAGCAAACTCTATTGCACCACTCCATTGACAGCAGCCATACAAAATTTGGCTAAGTTAAAAGACAAAGACTATGCAGATGCATTTGAAATTGTCCAATTACTCCTGAAAACTCCAGGTATTGATATCAATGCGTGTATGGCGAGTTCGGAACCAATCCTGTTCATGGCTACATCCATTAATGATCTTTCAGTACTTGAGTTGTTCCTTGCTGATCCCAAACTGGATCCTAACCAGCAAGATAATGTCGGATATACCGCCTTGCATGATGCTGTTGAGCGGGGGCATTTAAGTTGCGTTAAGCGATTACTGCAGGATGAACGTGTTGACAGCTCTATTGTGAATCATAAAAAGAAAACTGCAGCAGATCTTAAAAGTTTCGAGCCTGCGGTCAGAGAATGCTGTGAAGAGGTAGCCAAGCACCAACAGACTATGCAAAGGAACTCATGTGGCATGGCGGTATAACTTAAGCTGATTGAATTTCATCTATTTACGTTTCAACACCTGTTGAGATCGGATATTCTGGAATAGATTAATGGATTGTTCTATTCGCAGGATTTATGAAAAACTCCAAGGTCGAGGCAAAATTCACTTTTAGTGAAGAGATTGGGTGTTTTTCGTAAATCTTAATTCACAATTTCAAAAGGCTATCTCATGGTTCAATGGCTAAAAGAATGGTGGCAGGAACGCATTGTGCGACGTTCACTCATAACCAATGATGAATGGAATGTTGCATTTCAAAATTTGCCATTGCTCCATCGCTTGAGTGTTCAGGAAAAAGACAGATTAAAACGGTTAGCTATTTTATTTCTTTATTACAAATCTTTGGAAGGCGTTGGAGAGCTGAAAATCACCACCGCCATGCAGTTATCTATTGCTTTGCAGGCTTGTTTACTCATTTTAAACCTTGGATTACATTGGTATGATGGATGGGTCTCAGTAGTGATCTATCCTGGTGCCTTTTCAAGGCAGAGCAGAGAGGTGGACGAGTTTGGTATCGAACATCTGGGCAGAACCAATCTGAGTGGTGAGTCCTGGCAGCGTGGCCCAGTCATTTTGTCCTGG
This sequence comes from Legionella quateirensis, assembly GCF_001467955.1. GTDB lineage: Bacteria > Pseudomonadota > Gammaproteobacteria > Legionellales > Legionellaceae > Legionella > Legionella quateirensis. The sequence continues at coordinate 282,325 of NZ_LNYR01000031.1, forward strand.
AATGATGCATTACACCATGGCGAAATTGATGGACACAATGTGGTGATTCATGAGTTTGCGCATAAGCTGGATATGCGTAATGGTCGAGCAAATGGTTTTCCTCCTCTCCATAAAGGCATGTCTGCTCAACAATGGGCAAAAGAATTTAATAATGCCTATATTGATTTTGGACTTCGTATCCAGCAACACAATCCTATTCCGATAGATCATTACGCTATTGAATCAGCAGCGGAGTTTTTCGCTGTATTCACTGAGTTATTTTTTGAAAAACCGGTAATAATCAGGGATTATTATCCAGCACTATATGATTTGTTAGTTTTGTTTTATCGCCAAAATCCTGTGAAAGCATTTATCTAACTGAATTCCTGCCTATTTCAATTTCCTGCAATACGAGCCAGTTCTTGTGATTCATTATGCCTGATTGGAATATAAACTTAATCAGTTATATACTGAATTTGTGGCGAATTGATATGATGAAAGACAGTATCCTGTTTGCAACATACGCTCTTAATGTTTTGAACTGGGTCAACAGATCGAAGCTGCGGTACTATATCCTGTTTTTTTAGGTGGTGCCGTGTGAAGTGGTGGAACCTTGTATAGCCGGAAGCATGTCAGGTGAAGGGGCACAACATGGCGTTTTTGACACGTAAGGCGGTCGCATTTGACGTGTTGAACAGCAAGAAATTTGAGGCTGAGCTTGTCATCGTTGCCATGAAGACAGGTAAACCACTGAATGAAGCACGCAGGGAAGCATATCGCGCACTTCGATCAGTGGTGAGCATCCAGAGTCCATTTTTTGGCTTCCTAATGGATAGAGCATTAGGGGCGTTATACACGCGGGCTTGGTCTCTAGATGTGGATTGGGAGGCACTGAAGAGCTTGCAGCATGAGAATGCTAACAAATCCCTGGTTTTTCTTCCGACGCATCGTTCGTATGCCGACAATTTCATTCTGGCGAAGGTTCTGCAATCGATTGGGATGCCGCGTAATTACGTTTTAGGTGGTGAAAATCTTCGTTTCTTCCCGATAGGCACTATTGGTCGTCGAGCAGGGGGCGTGTTCATTCGTCGCAGTTTCAAAGACGACGAAATCTATAAGTTGGTGGTGCGTGAATACATGCGATACCTCGTAAACTCCGGAGCCAATCTGGAGTGGTATATGGAAGGCGGCCGGTCACGAACGGGTAAGCTAAGACCCCCAAGGTATGGACTTCTCAGTTACCTCCTCAGTGCATTAAACGATGACGCGGTCGAAGACATTTTGCTTGTACCTGTATCAACGACATATGACCAGTTACAGGAAGTGGGAAAGTTGGCAGCCGAGGAAATGGGCGTTGCCAAGGAAAAGGAGAATTTCCGTTGGTTCGCCAACTATGTAAAGGCACAAAAAAGAAAAAATGGCACAGTCTATGTTCGATTCGGTCAACCATTTTCTTTGCGCGAGGCAATTCCAAGTGGAAACAATCAGTCTCTCCGATGGACAATTGACAAGATTGCCTTTGAGATTTTCCAGCGAATTAATCAAGTAACGCCTGTGACGGCGCAAGCGCTGGTGACTATTGCACTGCTCAGCGTTCACGATCATGCGCTCACTTTAAAGGAGGTTCAGAACGTGATCGATCCTTTATTGGAGTATGTTGCTCAGCGCGACTTGCCGCTCACTGCTCTTGGTCATTTGCGCAGCGCGCATGGAGTAGAGGAAGTGTTAAATACTCTTATTCAATCGGGAGTAATTGGTCGGTATGACGGTGGTATGGTATCAGTATTCTATATCGAGCCAGGCAAGCATTCAGTCGCTGCATTTTACCGTAATAGTGCAATTCACTGGTTTGTCAATCGTGCTATTGTCGAGCTTGGCGTGATGGCAGCTTCACGCGAAGGAACATGTGATGCCATTGAGTGTGGACTTGAGCAGGCCTTCGCTATTCGCGACTTGTTGAAATTCGAATTCATTTTTAGTGAGAAATCTGTTTTTCAAGAGGAAATCAAGATTGAAGCAAAGCTGATCGATCCTGATTTGCGTCATCTGGTTCCAGGTAAGGCTGTTAGTTCATCGGTTCTCGAAAAGGCTCCTTTTTTGATTGCGCATCGTGTGTTACCAGCATTTCTTGAGGCTTATTTCATTGTTGCGGATCAATTGGCTGCGCAACCAGCCGATGTGCCTGTAGATGAAGAACTCTTTCTTGCGCGTTGCATTGCGATCGGCAAGCAATATGTTTTGCAGAAGCGGTTGCGAAACCCTGAGTGTGTCAGTCTTGAGCTCTTTCGAAATGCACTCGCATTGGCAGCTAAGCGCGGTTTGTTGCAATCGGGATCAGAGGGAATTATGGATAGGCGGCGTCAGTTTGCCGAAGAAACAACAACTGCCGTGGCTGCTGTAGCAGCGATTGGCGAACTTGATTATAGGTTGCATCATCATGAAGAGGAGTTGCACTGATGTCTATAAGCAAAGCCATTGCTGCAGTTGAAGAAGGTCCAAAAGGACCCGAAATCGGCGCTTTCTTTGATTTCGATGGTACGTTAATAGATGGTTATTCCGCGGTACCTTATTATTCAGACAGGATTAAGCGCCGTCAAATGGGGCTGGATGAGGCATCGGACATCATCAGGATGGCCTTGCGCAGAAACATCAATGAAAACGAATTCGCTTCTTTTATTGGCAAGAGCATTGCTGAATGGGCTGGTCATCCAGAACAGGAGATGGCGGAACTCTGGGCTCGTTTGTTCAAGAACAAGATCGCCGGGCTGCTTTTTCCTGAGGCTTGGCTCCTTGTGAAAACACATCAAAAAATGGGGCATACAGTGGTAATCGCATCTTCTGCTACGCGTTACCAGATAGCGCCACTTGCTGAAGAGTTAGGGGTCAAGCATCTACTGTGTACTCGGGTGATGGTACGTGATGGTACTCTGACGGGGGGTATTGAGGGGGCGCCGTTCTGGGGAGCAGGTAAGGCAGACGCTGTGCGAGATTTCGCAAAGGAACATAGCTTAGATCTGTCGCGGAGCTATGGTTATGCAAACGGTAAGGAAGATATTGCATTCCTGAAGACCGTGGGACATGCGACCGCTGTAAATCCGAAGCAATCACTGCTTGAGGTTGCTCAAAATGAACACTGGCAGGTGTTGCGCTTTGCGGCGCGACGTAAGGCATCAGTAGTGACGCGTTTACGCAGCTTGGGAGCATATTATGCGCTGATGCTCACGTCGTTGATTGGTCTCTTGTACGGCGTGACGACAGGAAAAAAACGTAAGGCTGCAGAATGGATCTGTACGACAAGCAGCGATGCCATGTTGGCTATAGCGGGTATTCACATTGAGGTTTTGGGTGAACGACATCTGTGGGAGCATCGTCCGTCAGTATTCGTGTTTAATCATCAAAGTTTTGTTGATGGTTACATTCTCTTTAGTCTTCTGCGGCAGGGTATTACTGGTGTTGCCAAGCAAGAAATCGTTAATACTCCACTCATCGGAAGGCTCTTGCGTGGGTTGGACTTTGCATTCATTGATCGCAGTAATACCTGCAGCGCCATAGAAGCGATGCAGCCGGCCGTTGATAGGCTACGGGCTGGGTTAAGTATCGCTATAGCTCCGGAAGGAACACGAAGTCTTACACCAAAGTTGGGTCGATTCAAGAAAGGAGCTTTTCATATTGCAATGCAAGCCGGTGTGCCCATTGTGCCAGTGGTTATTCGCAATGATTACGAGGTCATGGTGCGAAAATCGTTACTATTTCGACCCGGAACGGTGCAGGTTTGTGTGTTGCCGCCTATCGATGTGACGAACTGGAAGGTAGAGGATCTCGATCACCATATTGCTGAAGTGCAGGACCTTTTTCAAAAAAAACTTGATGAATGGCCTATCTCTGAATCTTAACTGAATGGAACAGGCTTAACCTCGTGTCAAACGGGCACATTATTTATAACACTATGTTTTTTCAGAAGGGGGGTAACGGAGTTGGATTAAAAAACATTGAAACTGTCGTTCCATTCTCTTTTCCTCTATTTTTAAAGAATAAATGGATGTTATGTTTTAATAAGTAAGTATTCAGATTAGTAAGACCTATGCCAACCCCACCAATGTAAAAGCTGTCCTCTTTTCCTTCGGATTTAATGTCATCGATGCCAAATTGTTGACCAGGCACTTTATCAATAAAACCGCCAGCATTGTCTTTGATGCTAACAATCAAATTGTTATCCGATTTTTTTATTACTATTTTTAACAGTAAACACTGTCCAATAGTTAATCCTTTTTTTGCATATGCATCATAAGAATTTTCAACTACCTCACCTAACCAAATATCAAAACCTATGGGAATTTTTAGAGAGGTATGTGTATTGAAGAAATCTGCTATGTTGGCTGCAATTTGTTCTGCAATATCAACAGGATGATAGGGATCAGAACTCTTTCTAGTTGTAAATTCTTCCGGGTTAATCGTAGTGACCGGTATGGATATAGAATGTTCAAAGACTTTTAAGAAATTTTTCTTTCTATCTAAGTCATCCATTCGTTGAAAATCTAAATACATCATTTTAATCTGAATAATAATAATTAATAACAGTATAACCGAACATTCCTTAAGATTTGCTTAATAAGCTAATTTTGATATACCCGCGTAAAAGTTTACTTTAATTGTTTTAAGTGGTTTTATTTTGTGCTAAAATGCCAAAATAATATCTATATGTTTTATTAATTATGACTTTTGTACTAGAAAAAATAAATGCAGAAACACTGTTAGAACAGCTTCAAAAATGGAACTCAGTTTTTTCAAAAAAGAGAAAGATGAGCAAGATTGAGCATAATGCGAAATCTATTTTTAATCAGATAGTTGAATCATTAAATGAACGTCATGGTTATTTATGGATAGCGAAACGAGATGAACAACTGTGTGCAGTATTAATTGGTGATGACAGTAAAAATGAATTAATTATTCGTTTTCTTCTTTCTAATGTCTTTGATGTGCAAGCTAAAGGTTCCGGAGCATTTTTAGTCCGGGAAATACAGAGTTTCGCTAATAAAAAAAATCTGACTATCCGAACAACATCGCAAAATGCAGATGCATTTTGGGCGAAAAGTTCTTTTCAGTTGGATGCAGATAATCCCCCTGATTTTATTTATAAACCATCTCAAATAGCTCCTGCATCTTTTTTTAAGACTTTGTCACCAAAAGAGAAGAACGTGGAAGGTAAGCTTACTCGTAGAGATCACCATCATTTTTCATAGTTAATCCAACCTGTGAATTAACTTTTCGACATCTTCTTATTGAGAAATTTCTTAAATTTGCTTGATCTTCTCACCTGATGAAGAGGTTTTTCATAAGCTACGAATATGCCATTTAATTAATCACTCAGTATATTATTTGCTATACTAATTATCATGTGTACGTAACAGCCGTTTCTATATGACTACCGAGAATTTTTTATTAGACCAGGCAAACTTTGAGAAAAAGGAGAAACTTGATGTATTAATTAATGTTCTTACTCCTTATACCAAGAACCTGCCAGTGAATCTGGATGACAAGCCTGCTGACGATAAACCTAAAGAGAGTCAATATAGCGAAGACAAAGAGAAGCGGAAAGCAGCGGCGAAAGTTATCCTAAGAGCATGGCGCGGCAATAAAATAACGCAATCTATAACTTCTAGTCCTTATTTTTCATACCTTTCAATGCTAGATCCTCAAGATGAAAAGAGACTCATGCTTTCAGCACTTATGTATGGCAGGCACGTAGCAGAGATTGCCAGTCAGTCTGAATACTACATTAATAATCCCTTTATTCCTACAGGAGCCAAATACCATCGTAACGATAATAAAGTTGGCAGAATCATGGAGTTGTTTTGTCAAAAGCTGGGTATAGAAAGCGTAAATCCTTATAAATTATATATTCCGATTAGCTTGTTAGAAAATTGCACTAAGGACCAACTAATGGATAGTGCAATTAAATTTATACAACAAGAATCAGATTGGTTTCAATTGGAACATTTGGACCATGAAATTATTGTTCATCCAAATCAACAAGTAGGCGTGCTTGTGTTAGATCCATATCAGCACTATGAAAGTGAAAAAATAAAAACTTTTATGGAAAGTAGTGGATTTATCGCTAGTCCATGGCAGCTTGCAGAAACAGTTGGGGATATGGCAGAACGACCTGCTATAAGCAATGTCGCAATTCCTATTATGCCTGATTTACCTGGTAGCAAAGAGCTGTTACTAAAAAGTAAAATGTTTAACCAGCTGCTTAGAGTATCTAGTAATGAGAAATACCCAACTCATTTACTTGCCAAGTCACTTGTTGAATTACTAAAAAATTTACCAGAGGATACCGATGAAAAAACAATTCAACGTATTGCTTTAATGACTGAACTTGCCAATGCATTTTATGCTTTTAATTACACACGCTACGCATTTTTTGTTGCAACGATTATTCATGAAGTATCCTTAAAACTAGCTTTGGATAACCAATCTCCTGAAGCGTTAGAAGAAGATTTCACAGCGTTTACTCATGTTTCTCAAACCGTGTTCCAAGAGGCGCTCGGGCTGGGCAAGACAGAGCTTGAAGCCGTCTCGGTAGTGAGCATGCCTGCTCTATCTGGAACAAATGCTTATTTCCTGGCTCAGGAAATTGCTAAGAAAATTACTAGTGTTAGTGATCCTGTTATTGCTGCTGCACCGCATGAGTATTTCGAAATAAACAATTTAATTCCTGAAGATACATCAACTCAGCCGACTATTCTATTATTAAGTGCGGGACCTATTGTCGATGGCCATGGATTAAATCCCGGAAAAGATATTAATAAATTTGTACAAAATTACGTTATTGATCCGCAAAGAACAGAACCTCTTACTTTAATAGTTGATACTACAACAGCGTTAAATAAAGATTTAAATTTATCACCAGAGGTCAAAAAGTTAATTGAATCTGGTCAACTCTCTATTATTGTATTTGAAAGTTTTCAAAAATTTGGCTTATTACATAGCGATCAAGCTCAAGTGGGTCGTTTAGTTGCATTTTGTTCTAAAAAACACTATTCGCAAGAAGAGTTGGCTCGATGGATGGCTAATGCTAAAAAGGATTTTTCAACTCATCTGGATATGCGCATTGCCGCTTATTTACATATTTATTGCGCACCTATTCTAGAAGAGATTAAGCATAAGCATTTTGATAATGGCGAGATTTTTCGTACTATTTTAGCGCAAACCGCAGTTATCAATGAACAGATAACTTCCGATACGTCCAATCTAAATACGCAAAATTATTTTGTTGCATGGAGAAATGATGAAACAGAGCAAAACTTCAAATCAATTCTTGATTTTCGCGATAGCTTTGGCCACTTTGCTGAAACTACAAGCCTAATACTAGGTATGGCCAGATTAAGTCCCGGTGCTTCTGACGCGCTCGATGCGCTAATAACAGCTAGCCAACTTTATTTAGACAGGGTGGGATTTCGCGATAAAGATCCGTTGCTAACAATTTTAAATGCAGCGGCAACCTGGGATAAATTAAATTTAAAGCTAGAACATCGAATCATTATTATGGCTGTTTTGGCTATTTATTTGGCAAAACATAAAGATTTAGTAGAAGAAAAAGAATTACCCTTATTGGAAGCACTGCTTGCCGCATGTCCACAATTCAAGGGTCGCCAAATTTATACCAAAATTTATCAAGATCTCGAGAAGTTAAAACAAGATTTTAATTATATTAACAGTCATAAAGAGCAGCTAAAAAGTGAGCTAGTGAAACGTGGAGCAAGTGCCGATCGGGCAGAGCAAATTATTAGTAATTTTAGTCTTGCCAAAATTGCCGTAGAGTATAGGTTTCTGAGGCCGGGTCCTGATTTTTTTAAAGAAATTGATGATAATCCAAACGCGTATGAAAACTTAAAAAAGATCATGCCTTATCTGAAAAACTATCAAGATTTATTAACTAATTTAGCTAATTTAAACGTTAATTTTACACCAACTAATTTAGAGAAATTTGCTCAAGAAAATCTATTTAACAAGCTTAGTGCTCTCTTTAAATCAGGCGTACGCTCAAGTGATTTCTACAATTTTCTATTATCAGGAACGTATCAACAGGCGGCCAGTCTATTTTTAGATCATATGGATTTTTTTAAGTCTTTAAATGAAAAACAGGCACAGGCTATTACGATCATAGGCACTATGATGCAGGAATATTTTGGAATAGATGAAACGTTCCATAATGGGACTTATTGCGAACAAATAATCGCTCTTGGCAATGCTGTTAAGCCTTACATTGAAAGTAATAATAATCCATTGCCAGGTAGATATTTTCTAATTGCCTGTGTCATGTCTTTAAATAAATATTATAAGGCTGACGATAAAGATAATGATAAATTAAAACAAGAATTAGAAGAACATCTTAAGACCTATGTTAATGCACTCGCCTCATCTGATGATACAAATCAAATTCCTCAAGCTCGAAAAGCTGTGAATTTTGTTTTAGAGAAGTTGAACATCACGTCATTACATAAAAGCAATATAACTTTTTTTGGAGAGAAAAATAAAGAAGTTTCTCCAGAAAAAGAGCCAGACAAGGATATCTCAATTGATAAATTCCAATCGCCTTAAACTAGAAACTGAATGAAATGAGCCGCTTTTAGAGTCCAGCCAATTTCTTGCGTCTACTCATTGCAGCAGCACCAACAGGCAGGGATGGTCAAATTATGTGCTAATTGATATACTATGTGTATTGTTGTATAAAGAAAAGCGGAATGTTGTGATGATTACTCAATTATCTGTACTTAAAAGCTTAGAAGAAGTTGTTGCTAGATATGTCAACTTGATGGCAGTTGCTGAACGAGATAAGCCTTTAACTGAATACCAGCAGCCTAGAACGTTTAGCGAGGAAGAAAAAAATGGTGCAGCTAAAGTCATTCAACGTGCCTGGCGTGGTTATAAAATAAAAGAATTTATTACTTCTAACCCTTATTTTTCCTATCTTTCATTTTTAGATCCTCAACAAGAAACAAAGCTTTTACTGTCTATTATTATGTTTGGAAGGCATATTGCCGAGATTACTAACCCGACTTTTAACTATCAGATTAATAATCCACTTATTTCAAAGTATTCAACTTATCATCGTACTGAGCAAGTCGTAACTAAATTAATGGAGTTGTTCTGTAAAAAACAGGGAATAACACTGACTAAAGATAAAATTTATCTCCCCATTAGTATATTAAAAATTTTCCCAATTCAAGATCTTATGGATGAGGCGAAGAAAGTTGTTCAAAAGAAATTTCCTAAGGACTATATAAGATTAGACTATCAATATATAAATGACGCAAATCAGCAAGTTGGGGTTTTAATTTTTAAAAATGATAAGGTAGGGGGAGCCTTACGTCGTTTTATCGAAGGCAGCGGATTTATTGCGAGTCCCTGGCAACTTGCCGAAGCAGTTGCAACAACACTAACTAAAGATAGTGTAAGTCGTCCGCCTGAAATGAATGAAGCGCCGCTAATGCCCGATTTGCCAACTAATAAAAGCGAGCTGCTAAAAAGTAAATTATTCCGTAAGTTAATCACCATCTCAGTTAAGGAAAAATATCCCACTCATTTATTAGCAAAAGCCCTGTTTAAGCTAATAAAGAACATTCCTGAGGATTTAGATTCACGCACGATTCAACGTATTGCCTTGATGATTGATTTAGCCAATACTTTTTATGCTTATAATTATGAGCGCTATGCCTTTTTCGTTTCAGTTATTATGCATGAATTATCGGTGGAGTTTGCGGTTAGTCAGCAAGATGAAGTTACCTTAGAGACCAATTTCAATGCTTTTTCTAATGTTTCTCAACACGTTTTTCAGGAGGCACTTGGTTTAAGCCAGAATGAATTAAATGCTGTTTACACAATCAGTTTCCCTGCTTTATCAGGTACAAATGCCTTCTATTTAGCACAAGAACTTGCAAAGAACATGATGGTTGCTCAGGCTCATTCTACTGCTTCTGCTCTGTTTGAATATTATGAAATTCAATATCTGATCTCAAACACCAACTTTGAAACAGCAAATATCATGCTCTTAAGTCCAGGGCCGATTGTGAGTAATAAAGGTTTACATCCAGGAACAGATATTAACAAATTTGTAGAGAAACACATTGTTGAACTACAGCGCAAAGACCCTATAACCTTACTTATTGATACGACCAGCGCTTTAAATAAAGATTTGGCCTTAAGTGACAAAGTGAAGCAACTGATTCAAGAGGGTCAGTTGTCTATCATTATTTTTGAAAGTTTCCAAAAATTTGGCTTACTGCATACAGATCAAGCACAAGTAGGCCGTGTAGTCGCGTTCTGTTCAAAAAAACATTATTTACAAAAGAATCTGGAACAATGGATTGCAAATGCTAAATCTGATTTTGCAACACACCTCGATATGCGCATTGCCGCGTACTTGCATCGTTATTGTGCATCTATCGTAGAAGACATAAAACGTAAACATTTTAATAATGGCGAGATTTTTCGCACTATCTTAGCGAAAACAGCTGTAATTTCTGAGCTAGTAATCCCTCACGATCTAGTCTTGGAATCGCAAAATTATTTTTTGGCCTGGAAAACAGCTCAAAGAACACTAGTTTTTAAAGAAATTTTAGAGAGCCGTGATAGCTTTGGCCATTTTGCCGATTCAACGGTTACCATTGATACAATTGCGCGTCTTAGCCCAAATGCCTCTGATCCTATCGATGCGCTTATGAAATCGAGTCAAATCTACTTAGAGCAGCAGTGGCCTGCTCATTTATCTCTTTTAGATTCTTTAGAGAGTGAGGCAACAAACTGGGGAGATAAGCCAACCTTAAGTCAGCAGGTAGTTATTATCTCCGCTCTAGCCCAGATCTTGGTAAAAGGTAAGAGGGAGTTGCGCAATTACCATGTATCTCTTTTAGCACAATTATTGGCTTCTTGCATACAATTAAAAGGACGTGAATTTTACAACAAGGTTACTCGTCACTTCGAAGATTTTAAACAAACTCACCAACGCCTTACCCAATTATGGTATTTATGTGAGGACGCAGATTTATTCCCTCTTGATGCTGAAGAATTACTTGATCGGCATTTAAGCAAAAAATGGCTCGCTATAGATTATAAATTAGTAGCGTTACCTGCAGAATTTTTTAATGAAATTTTGAAAAATCCCAATGTAATGAATGGCTTAAATAAAATTTTACCTGATTTAAAGCAACATCAAAAATTGGTACGGAATCTAGTCGATTTAGGTGTGGAATTTAACACAAAAAAATTGATTCATTTATTTGAAAACGATCTTTTTAAGTATATTAAACAATTTATTAAAGACGGTTTTGAATCTCTTGAATTTTACAACGTACTGTTATCTTCTGAATTTAAAAATCTGGACCAAGAGCTGAATCAATATTTAGCAACGTTAAATCAGTCATCCGATAATGAAGAAGAGCTCCTTAAAGTAAAAAAGGCTATTGATTCAATTTTAAAAAAATCAACTAGTGATCCGGTTGATTCGTCGCAAGTAAAACACCGCTTTTTTGATAAACAAAAAAGTAGTTTAAGCCCAGATAAAGATGAAGAGAATAACTTAGGTCAAGTACGCTTGCCTTAATATCAAAATAATGAATTGATTCTTGAGTTAACACGATAACTCAAGAAGAAATGTGTATAAATTTAGATCATTTTTTTTAAAGTTAACTATACTTTAAAAAATGAGAGTAAGCCTAAGTAGTACATTATGACTAAAACATTAACTAACTCAGATGAAAAAGAACCCCTTTTGACTAATGAAAACAATCCAGCTGTTGAATTAATAGACGAATTAGCAACTATTCTCAGTGAAAAAACCGTTACCTTAACTAATATTTTACCCGTTGCTACACCTCCTATAGCGCGCGAAGCATCGTCTGAAAATCAGAAAGAAGCGGAAGACGATACTTCTGAAAGAAATAAAAAACTAAACAGTATTGCCAAAAATAGTGCGGCTCGAGTAATTCAACGTGCCTGGCGCGGGCATAAAGTTAAAGAAACTATTGTTAATAATCCATATACCGCGTACTTGTCTTTAATTGACCCTAATGATGAAGAAAAACTAATGCTATCGGCGCTTATGTTTGGCCGCCATGTAGCAGAAATTAGAAAACAATCTAACGAGCACATTCCTAATCCTTTTATTCCAGCTAGTGGTCTTTACCATCGTTCCGATACGCATGAGGGCGAGGTAATGAAACTTTTTTGTGAGCGATTTAATGAAGAAATGATGGATTATAATATTTATTTGCCGATCGCACTCTCAAGAAATCTGGCTATTGATTCAATTCTGGATAAATTTCCCGATAGCGATATAGAATTAAAAATGGTTGAAGAGGGTAATCTTGGCGTTTTAATTGTTCGTAAAGATGATGACGCCGAATCATTAAAACAGTATATCGCCTCTGCTGGTTTAATTGCCTCGCCTTGGGAAATAGCTGAATTTATTAAAGGTGAAATACCTAAGCCTGAGCAGATAAACAGTAAAAATTTACCAGCAGATCTACCTACCACTAAAAGTGATTTATTACGAAGCCGTGTGTTTTTGAAGCTATCAGGAACCGCTGATAAATCTAAATATCCAACCCAATTGTTAGCTCAATCCCTACAAAATCTTATTAAGAATTTGCCGGATAATTTAAATGCACAAACAATAAGGCGGATTGCTTTAATGCTTGATTTAGTGAATACATTTTACCGCTATAATTATCCTCGTTATGCTTTTTTTGTCTACATGATAGTACATGAAATGTCACTGGAGTTTTCATTAAATCAAACTCCGGCAGAAATGGATCAAAGTTTTGAGCTATTTACACAATCTACTACTAAGACCATGACGGACGCTCTAACTCTTGGGGAGCATGAGTTAGACGCAGTGCAGACTGTCCATTCTCCAGCACTCTCAGGATGTAATGCTTATTATCTGGCGCAAACACTAGCAGAAAAAATGCAATCGTACACAGACAAGCAACTTTATTATCCTGTCGATTTATATTATGAGACGCAAGCTATTATAGCCAATGCTGAAAACGCAGCTGATGCCAATGTTTTTATTATTACTCCCGGCGCTGTGATGCAAAATACGGGTCTTACTTTAGGGACTGATCCTAACAAATTTGTGGAAGAGTTTATCATTAAACCTGATAGGAAAGACCCTGTCGTGCTGATCCTGGATACTACTTCGGCACTTTATAAGGATATAGCACTAAACGATCAGGTTAAGAAGCTGATAAGTGAAGGGCAGTTATCAATCATTGTGTTTGAAAGCCTGCAAAAATTTGGTTTGCTTCATACTGATCAAGCTCAGGCAGGTAGGATGGTAGCGTATTGCTCTAAAAAACATTTCTTAAGTGAGGATTTAGCTCTATGGGAGCAGAATACACGACAGGATTTTAAACAGCATGTTGATATGAGGATTGCAGCCTATCTGCATACGTACTGTGCTGATTTGATAGAGAAGATTAAAGAGCGGCAATTTGATAACGGTACAATATTCCATGATATTCTAGCTGCCGATTTGTTGTGGGAAGTCGTAAACCATCAAAGATCAGAACTGGAACTTAATTCATTGCCTTATTTTTTAGTATGGCAACCGATGGGCATGGATGACGCGCTGCCATTTAACAGTAAATTAGTAGAAGATCGGGATAGTTTTGGTCACTTTCATTCTTCTGTGACGAGTATATCGAGTGCCTATGGCACAATAATGCGTTTAAGTCCTGGTGCTTCTGATGCTTTAGATAGTTTGATTCAAAGTACACAGATTTATTTGGCTCATAAAGTAAATGCTTCAAATAAACATATATACAGTGGGTTATTACAGGAGCTTAGTCAGCAAAGCTCACTACCTATTGAAAAAGAAATTATTATTCTAGCCGCCGCCGCTAATTTAATTTTTAACCACCATAAAGTAATAACCAAAGAGGATTTACCGACTATTAACAGAGCTTTATCACAATGCGTATCGTTAAAGGGTCGAGATGTTTATACAAAAGTGATGCAAGAATTAAAAGATGTAAAGGCAGAGTTTAATCGTTTAGAGCACATAAGCGAAACCCTATTAAACAAATGGCAGATAACTAAGGAAACATCAAGTAGATTCTTAAAAAGTAAAGAAGATCATTATTTACTTCAAAAACTTGATGGTGCATCGCTCAATTTAGATGAGCGCTTTTTTACTTCTTTAACTAATAACCCAGTTCAAATAGATCTCATTAAAAATAGGTTAGATAACCTAACTAATGATAGTCAGAAATTATTTTCCTGGTTTAATAATATCGGTGTAGATATAACGCCAGATAAATTAATTAAATTGCTTGATAATGATGATGACAGGCTATCAAATTTATTAAAAAATCTTGTTGATCAAGAGTGTAAGAGTAAAGAGCTTTATAATTTTCTTTTATCAACAGAGTATCCAGTAATACTGAAAATTGCTACGTTTACATCATATTCCATGGTACCAATGACTGAGCAGCGCGCTAGCGCATTAATTTCATTAGCGCAATTAACTAATTCATTTGAGTCGTACTTTAGAGGATTAGAAAACGATCAATTTTGTAAGCATGTTGCTCTATTTAACCAGATTATGTCTGACTTTAAAAATTTGAAAGATAATGCCGCTTTAAAAACATTTGCCGATAAATACTTTAATCTTTTAAATAACTATTATTCTCCCGGTAAAACGAATGACGAGAAATCAGCTTCTGTTGCTCAACTGCAGGAAGTTGTTCAGGACTACATTAAAGAAGCAAATCCAGTTGAAAAAATGCAGGCTAAAAAGTTATTTGAACAAGCTCAAAGAATTATCAATCCTGCTTTAGGTACTAATAAAAGCACCGCTACCTTTTTCTCTAGAACAGAGCCCGAAGTTGAGAAAGCCAGGCCAGAGGATCCGAAAATACAAAAGAGTGGTGGGCCGAGGATGTGACCTCAGATTATTGTATGCAAACCATGGCACAATTCATATCAATCAGCGGGTTTTAAAATAGCCGCCATAACAGCGGACCGGAGCGACCGCATTTTATTCCTATCTTGGTGAATTTCGTAACATAGTGGTCGGAGTGACAGGAATTGAACCTGCGACCCCTGCCTCCCGAAGGGGAATCCGATAGTTTCTCAATGTATCTCCATGTATCCCCATGAATAAAATATACTGTTATTTCATGATGTTATAAATATTATTGATGCATTGAGCTTCATCGCCATGTTACACTCTACAAAAAATTAGCACTTTATATGCACTTTATAATTTTTAAAGCCTTGTCGGTAAAAAATAATAGTGGTAAAATTGTGATTTATAAACTACAATAATAAGTATGAATAAATGATTGAAATAAAACAAACTGATACCTATAGAAAATGGGAACAGAAACTTAGAGATAGTAAAGCAAAAGCAATGATAGCTGCGCGAGTATTTCGTTTAGCAAATGGTCTTGCAGGTGATGTAGCGCCAGTTGGACAGGGTATCAGTGAGCTTAGGATTCATTATGGACCTGGTTATCGAATATACTTCAAACAAAAGGGAAATGAAATTATCCTATTATTGTGTGGCGGAGATAAGGGTACTCAAGGCCGAGATATTGAGGTTGCGAAAAACCTTGCAAAAGAATTAGGAGTTTAATATGACAGAAGCACTTTATGATTATGATCCAGCTGCGGCACTCGATAGCCCAGAAGCTATCGCTATATTTATGGTAGATGCATTTGAGACAGGTGATGCAGGTTATATTGCAAAAGCACTTGGTGTAGTTGCTCGCGCAAAAGGTATGGCAGAAATAGCGCGTGAAACGGGTCTCTCCAGAGAGCAACTCTACCGCTCATTTAGCGAAAAAGGTAATCCAACATTGAAAACAACGTTGACTGTAATGCGAGCTCTTGGTCTTGATATTACAGCCAAAGCACATATTGCACACTGATTGGTTTAATAAAATAATATAAATACTGGCTTATATGATAACAGGATTGAGGCCGAGCTTTATTAAGGTGACAGATGCTAGCGAAGATTAGTAATTCCCTAATAAAAACATTAGTACCTAATGAAAAAAGAGCATATGACGTTAGAGATATTGGCTTAAAAGGGTTCTTGTTGAGAGTACATCCTACTGGGAGTATGTGCTACCTTTGCCAATATGCACGGGGTGGTCGCGTTAATCTTGGGAAAGTTGGCGTTATTTCGGCTGCTCAAGCCCGTGAAAAAGCCATTGAAGTATTAAACAATTATAATAAAGGCATTAAACCCACAGTCCAAAAAGGGGCAAATAAACCAAAGACATTACAAGAGTTTATTGAAAGTGAATATAAGCCCTGGGCTTTATCTCATCATAAAAGAGGAGATGAAACGATTGCGGCACTCAATCGATGTTTTAAAAAACTGTATTCTAAGCCTCTTATAGAAATCACTCCTGCGGTACTAGAGCAATGGCGTGTTAAACGTTTAAATGAGGGTACTGCTCACGCTACAATTAATCGTAATATTACTGTTCTTAAGTCAGCTATCACAAAAGCTGTAGAATGGGGCTTTTTAAAAGAAAACACTTTAAGAAATTTAAAGCAATTTAAAATCGATCGCTCTCCTAAAGTAAGATACTTATCAGTAGAAGAAGAAACCCGTTTGCGGAAGGCACTGTTAGAGAGAGAAAACCAATTAAAACAAGAAAGAATAAATGCAAACCAATGGCGAAAAGTTCGAGGATATCCATTGATGCCTGAATTTGCCGAAGGTGAGCTTTTTGATTATTTAATGCCGATGGTACTAATTTCCATTAACACTGGTTTACGACGAGGTGAGTTATTTAATCTAACTTGGGAAATGATAAACCTTCCACAAAGATCGCTTATTTTAGGCGGTGAAATTACCAAAAATAGTAGTTCACGTTATATACCATTAAATAATGAAGCTAATAATCTTTTAAATCAACTTTACCAGAAGAGTGCGCTCAAAAAAGGACTTGTTTTTCCTAGTAAAAATAATCAGCCGTTTAATCATGTTAAAAGATCCTGGGCTTCTATTTTAAAAAAAGCTGAGATTGATCAATTCAGGTGGCATGATTTACGACACCATTTTGCTAGTAAATTAGTTATGGCTGGTGTTGATTTGAATACCGCTCGGGAATTATTAGGACATTCAGACATTAAAATGACGTTAAGATATGCACATTTAGCCCCTGAATTTAAAATTAATGCAGTTAAAAAAATTGATTGGTCGCTTCAAGATATAAAAGCTGACCTAGTTTAAAGTGTAATGAGTTTAAAGGGCTCATTAATATTAATAGTATTATTTTTTAGAATAAACTTGGAGCGGTAGAAAATTATTTATATTGTGTATTGTAGTGATAATTGATTTGAGGTCATTTTAAATTGAAAGAAGAAATGGATTTTGAGCGTGTCGAAATTGATATGGCAACAGTCTCGTTACTCTCTCAGCGATTTGATGAGCTTATCGATAATAATAATTATGATACTTTGGAAAAATTATGCGAGCATCTTAGCAAATTTAACCCTAAAGACTCATTAGTAGCAACGCAACTGTATTATATAATAGGAACTGGTTTTTCTACTATTTTTTCACGAAGAAAGGATCTATATTGGTTTTCTGAGCAGATTAGTAAAGCGGTTTTATTTTTTAGAAAAGCGCTTCATGAGGCTTCAAAAATAGGTTCTGATTATGTTAAATCTGAATCAGATGGTCAGACGTATTCTATTTTAGAACTGACGTCAAGAATAAAGACTAACTTAGCAAATTACCTATCAAGCCAAGGTAGAGCCTTTGATGCAATACCGTTATATGATGATGCTATCGCACTCTCAAATCCTGTAGCCTATCTAGGAAAAGCTAGGCATCTCATTTTTCTTGCAAAGGTTCTCTATGATGATGGGCATAAATTTTATCATCGGAAAGAGGCGTATCGCTTGATAGAGCAAGTATATGAGCGCATAGATGATTTTCCCACAGAAATAAAAAAAGAATTACTGAGTGATCAAACTTTGAATGAGTTTTCTGAGTGGTTTAGAAAAGCTTATCCTAATTATAAATTGAATAATCTTAATACTTATAAAGAAAAATTTAACTCCCGAAAGCAAGAGCAATATTTAAAATGGGCTGCTCATAATAGATTATTTATCAACGATCTTAATGATATATCCGTTGGAGAGTTAGTCTATCAGGATGTATTGACTTTACCCTCATTTTGTTTTCAGCTGAATCCAATATTATCTCCAAGTGAGGAGCTTGTTTATCATTCCCACTATGATGAAATGAAAAATGACTATTGTTACGCAAGATATTTGTTATTTTCTGCGAAAGACATACCTAACAATGTCACACATTTTTCTAATTCAACCTTCTCCCATGTTGATAGCTTGGATTTCTCTATTACTAACTTAAAATCCAATCATTACCGGAGTTCTTTTAGAATATTGTATTCTCTTTTTGATAAACTATCTTTTTTTATACATCGTTTCTTTAATGTGAATGACTTGAAAAGTGACAAAGATATTACATTTCCAAAATTATTTTTGATTAACAAAAATAATAAAAAAATTCCTCATCCTCATTTCAAGGAAAATAAAAACTACTTTTTTCACGCATTATATTTCATATTGAAGGATATGCGTAAAACAAACGATGATTTAGAGCTTGATTATTGGTTCGATCCTGAGGCGAAGAAGTTTGAAGATATAAGAAATGCTCTTGAACACCGCTCATTAAAGTTAGTTGATGATTTTGGATTTAGCTTATCTCAAGATAGCACCTATTTTGAACAATGCATTACGGAAATGAAAGATAAAATAATTGCTCTTAACAATGATTTAGAAATAATCAATTCCAAACTTACTAAGCAAAAAAAAGAAAAAAGTGTCAGGAAATTAATTAACAAGAAAGAGTTAATTATTAATGAGGTAAATCAAATTCAATCAAGACTTGATGAAAAAATTAAGCTCAGTTCACATAACTTGGTTATTTCTATTGGAGATTTTGAGGCTCGTCTTATGCAGTTGATGAAATTAGCTAGAAATGCATTAATGTATCTTTCGTTGGCGATACATTTTGATGAACGCAATAAACCTAATGATGGAAAAACAGTTCTGCCTATAAATGTTCCTCTCAAATAATTAAGTGTTAAATCTCCTAAAATAGATTTTTAAATTAATTTATAATTCTATTTACTTAATTAGCCTTTTATAAAGAATATCATTAATTTTTTCAAAGTTTTTATGGATGATTTCCCAGAAAGGATCCTTTATTATTTCTAAACCTGTGTGATCAGTTTCAAAAAGTCCGGGTTTATATTCTACTTCTTCACTTGGGCATAAAATTGGAAGTTTCTTTTTTTCCTTCTCATTACTAAAAACAAATACATAGGCCTCTATTCCGATAGGCTTAATAATCTCCAGTCCAATGATATTTTGATATTGTTGGGCAAAATTCCTTTCGGAGCCGTATATTTTATCCAGAACGCCCAATTCTTTGGTTATGCTATAGGATTTACTCTTAATTGTATTTACAAGGGGTAATTTTTCTCTTTCTATAGCCTCAACTTTATTGGGGTAAAGAAATTTGGGTGCTCTTAATTCTAAAATTAGATAACGAAGCTCTTCTATTTCTTTAATGATATCTAAATAATGATCAGATTCTCTTTGTTGGATGTATTGTTTTTTCCATTTAGGAATTTCCCAAATAGCAATTATAAATAGGATAATTGTTACGATAGCCTGTATGATATTTAAGCCGGTTTGTTGTTTTTCTAAAAACTGCCATAAATTTCCAAATAAGGAGTAAAACATTTTAAATAATCCAGTTAAGTTCAGGCTTTTTATTAAATCGTCACTTTAAAGCAATCTGTATTAATTTTAAATATTATTTTTTAAATAACTGGGTTAAGGTTTTAAATAGATTTATTAGTTTGGTTAAAAAGAATTTTTTTTGCATCTTCCGTTAAAACTTGAGGCAAATTTATATCTTTTCCTTTGTTATAACCACGTTGAACAGCAGGTCGTGATTCCATTATTAAATACCATTGCTTTAAAAATGGATAATCATCTAAATCTTGTTGTTGCTTTTCATGAGGCACAATCCAGGGATAACATGCCATGTCAGCTATAGAGTATTCATCAGCGATAAATTCTCGAGTGGTTAGTTGCTTATTAAGAACAGCATATAAACGAGATGTTTCTCTTACGTATCTATCAACGGCATAAGTTAATGTAGCCGCATGCATATTAAAATGATGATTTTGTCCTGCCATTGGGCCTAATCCTGCAACTTGCCAAAATAGCCATTGCACTGTTTCATACCGAGCATGGATATTTTGTGGTAAAAACAGTCCTGTTTTCTCCGCCAGATAAAGTAGTATCGCGCCTGATTCAAAAATGGCTACTGGATCATTTGAGCCCTTGGGATTGTGATCAACTATGGCGGGAATCCGGTTATTGGGTGATACGCGCAAAAAGTCCGCTGAGAACTGTTCACCTGTAAAAATATTAACCGGTATAAGGTTATATGGCAGATTAGCTTCTTCTAGGAATATAGTAATTTTATGACCGTTTGGGGTAGGCCAGTAGTAAAGGTCAATCATGTTATTATTCCTTAATATCAAACCGCATAAAGCATTAATCAGGCTTTACGAATTTCCAACGATGCCAGATTATAGGAGTTGCTGCTAAAATTTTCTTTGAGAAAATTACAGGATCTTCAATTTCAGTCTGAGCATTTAGACAGACTAAAGCATAGCCATTCTTTCTTTTCATTAAGCGTCGAAAAAAAATGCCATCGCTAATCTCTATAACACAATCATGACCGACACATTCGTCTATATCTGAAGCATTCATATACTGAATACCTCCTACAAAATCACCCTTCGAGTATGTTGGTTCCATTGTGTCATCAGAAACCATAATTACTATAGCATTTGGATTATTTGTCTTAAAAAATTCAATTTCTTTTTGGATGGTATTTTCTTGAGAAAATAGTGGGGCTATGTCTTTATCAATAGAAGGATATGGAGTGAACTCTGAGCCTAACAAACTGGGGCTTTTTCCGGAGCCTTCCAGAAGCCACTTTGCTGAACAACTTACACCTGTACTATGAAATATTTCTACTAATTTTGATGCGGCTTTTTCAGTTAATGGATTTCTACCTAACTCCCAAGATTGGAGAGTGTGCATACTAATCCCATGGCTTTCTATATCTTTACGTGAGATCCCAGCTAAGTTTCTGGCTGTTTTAATGCGCCGTCCAATAGTTGTCCTCTGATCTTCAATATTTTGTTCCATAACAAACCTAATAAGCCCTTTTTTAAATTATACCACATTCAGGTATAAACTTATTTACATATACGTATAATAGGTATAATATTGCTTCAATACGTATCATGACGCATGGAGAAGCGCGATGTCTCGAGCAAGCTGTATCTCTCATCCTGAGGGTGAAAGATTAATTTTAATCCGCAAATGGCAATTAGAGGCTTGCGAACAAGATGATTGCGCGGCAGCTTTACTAAATTTATTTGAATATTGGCACAATATCAAGCTCGAACATAATTCCCAAGCTAAGAACTATAATGATGTAGCTCAAAGGCATGGAGATAGTGGCACTCAAATTGAAACTCTATTGCAATGGCACACAACAGAACAATTAGAAGCTTCTTTGTTAAATATTTTTAACAAAAGAAGAATTCATAGTGCAATCGAATCTTTAGTAAGTTTAAAGTTTATTTCAGTTCATCGCAATCCAAATCCTCGTTATGCTTTTGATAAAACCAAACATTTCTTATTTAACCCTAATGAAATCAGTCGTTGGTTAAAAGAGTATTATTTGAAAAAGACTAGTTTCCAGTCTAAGCCGAAAGATGAAAATCAGAATGTAGTTGATGAAGAATCAATAAGTGATTTATCGATGGTGCAAAATGATCTGATCGATAGTGACGATTTGCACCAATCGATAGGTGCAAATCGTACCAACGATGATTACAAAAATGACCAACGGTTAGTGCAAAGTGATTCAACCGTAACGACGAATTGCACCAAGCAATATACAAAGAATACATACCAAGATTACTTACCAAGATTACCTACACAAAAACACATAATTTTGGCGAATGATGAAAAAAACTCATCGTTCGCATTTGAAGTTTTTTGGGACAAGTGGGTTGCATTGACTAACAAGCATATTAACAAAAGAAAATCCCATGGAATTTTTTCAAATTTGGTGATGAGTACAGAGGATCCATTATTAAGCAATATTTTAGAAGCGCTGGAAAAACAAATGCAAGAAAAAGCTCTACGTCAGAAATTGAATTTGTTTGTACCTCAGTGGCCAAATCCTTCAAGTTGGCTCTTGGAAGCACGCTGGGAAGATGAAGTGCATTTAGATGCAGAGTTTTATAAAGCTGAAATATTAAGAACTAATTCTGGATTAACTCAAAATAAACAAACGATTAAGCAACAGAGGGAGTATTACTTAGATGGCCAATACAAATCTCGTATTACTGGAAGCCAAGATGAAAAATCAAGCTCAATCGCCAACAGGCAAGATGCTATCAGACGATTTGATGAAGAATTCAGAAACCGAGCAAGAAATACATAACCCAAGATTATCGGAATTGGATGCAATAAATTTAACAGAATGGCTTATTTTTAAAATCAAGATCCTATATGGCCGTTCTATTTTTGAAGGCGATAATCCTGAGGAAGCCTTCGCTATACGTCAGGAATGGCAAGACTTAGTAACAAAGATAGGGAAAAAAGGAGTGCTGGGAACTATTGATTATCTGTTATCTGGTCATCATAGCGTGCCGTCTTTTCCTCCTTCTCCAGTGGAGTTTAGAAAGTGCTATCGGACACATGTTTCCCCATCCTTGATGCAGGGTTGTGTTGTATCCACTCAGAAAAAATTACCAGTTTTGAGAGGGGAAGAGCATCAAGCTGGATATTTAAAATTTCAGGAGTTAGTTAAAAAACTAAAACCTAATTATTTAGAAAGCAAATGACAAGGAGGATAATTTCAATGATGAACCTAGCAAAAATGTAGACGCAAAAGCGTGAAGTTCCACGCTGAATAAAATAATCAAAGCATTATAAAAATTGAGCAGAATAGGTGCTTAGGGATCTTTACAACCTAAAAAAGGAGAATAGCAATGGAAGTGGGCAATAAAAAAACAAAGTTAATTCGAAAAATGATTAGTTCTCTTGGAATGACTTTATTTACTAGCAGCGTGTTTGCAAATGATCTTTTGGCAAAAGCATTAGATGGTGATGTGAAGGACTCCTTGGGTAATGGTTCGATGTTTTGGAAGGTCTTTATTCTAGTAGACATCATCCTGGCGACTGCGATGGCCGTTAAAAGTAAAAACCCCATGGTGTTTGTTGGTGTTGCAGGAGTGGCTTTTATACCTGCGTTCTTATTGAAAACTTTTGTGTTTTAAGCGAGGGATAATTCGATGAGTAACATGAACTATCGATTTTTAAGCCATATAGATGCACCAAAACGTATCTTAACCCTTACGCTGGATGAGCTGATGATTGCCATCACAGGGTTTATGTTACTCGTTATTAGTAATCAGAAAATTCTTGTATCGCTTTTAAGTTTTAGTCTTTTGGCAGGATGTCGTCATATGAAAAAGGGCGATGGTCCGAAAGCTTTGCTGGTTTTAGCGTATTGGTATTTACCGAAAGCTATTACTCAATTCTTTTTACCCAGATTACCTGCTTCACACCAACGCGTGTGGATTGCATAAAGGAGTTATGATGGATTTTAAAGCTTACCAAAGCCATTTAAGTAAAATTTCAGCCCGTTTTAATTTAATGGTGTTTCTGGTGTTTGGATTACTGACAGCCAATATTCTTTTGTCTGTCTTAGTTTTCCAAGTATGGAAACATCATACAGTTGAAATTACTCCTTATTTTGGTGACAGCGGATATTTAAAAAGTGCAAACCATGTAGATAGTAACTACTTGAGTCTCATGAGTGAAAACTTTATTTATTCTCGTTTGAATGTCACTCCGGAAACCGTAGAGGCCAATCACCAACGTCTACTTAAGTTTGCAGATAGTCAGATCTATCCAGAAATGTTGAGACTTTTAGACAGTGAAGAAAAGGTAATTACTTCCAAAAAAATGTCATCTGTATTTGAGATTATCCAAATTCGAACCAATCCAAAAGACTTAACGGCAGAAGTTACCGGTGTATTAAAACGTTACGTGGGACTACGTGCCTTAAAAGAGGATCGCCTCACCTATGCTTTGCGTTTTAACTACAACCAAGGTCGGTTATCTATTCTTGCATTTACTCATATAAAGGAGAAAGCCAATGCGTAAGCTATTTCTTGCAGGTGCAATGGTCATATTGTCACAAGCCTCAATTGCTGCAACTAGTATTTCCATTAAAGACAATAGTGATATTGCTTTGACACTCAGCCAGGCAAATTACAATCGACTAGTTGTTAAAAACGATAAAATTGTAGAGGCTGTTTTTCCACCTAATGCCATGGGCATAAAACGAGATGAACAGGATGGGAGTGTATACGTCATGTTGACTGCCACAAATCCCTTTACCCTGTTCTTAACTACAGAGTCGGGTCGGCATTTCTCAGTAACCCTAAATGGTGAAGATACTTTAGGTAAAACAATTGAGCTAGTTCCACTGCAAGTGGTAGTTCAAAAAACCAACCCAGTTAAAAATGTATCGCTTCCAGGTGCAGCTATACCTGAATCGATTGTTTCCTTGATTACCCATATGGAACGACGTGAATACATTCAAGGTGTAAACGTGAAGCATCAATATGGGAGAGTAGAACGTTGGAAAGGTGGGCTAACTCTTCTCCCCAAAGAATCCTGGGAAGGTAGTGATTTGAAGGGTGAGATCATTGAGGTTTATAACAGTAGTAAAGAACCTCTTAAACTTTCTGAATCTTGGTTTGCCAATGATAGTGTTAAAGCCATCAAATTTTCTAAAGCTACCCTAGCTCCCAAAGAGACTGCAATGCTTTATAGGGTTCAAGGAGTTGCTCATGGCTAACTTTCAGTTAAACCGCCTGATTAAAGGGAAACAGTTTCGCGCATTAGCAGCCGCAGGATCTTGTATTCTAATTGTAATGTCACTGATTATCGTTTTGTTGGTAGATGGGAGCCCCAAAAAGACAATATCTTCAAAAGAAAATATTGATTTAACAGGTATTGTGAATGAGTCATTTACTGAGGCTAATGCAGATAGCGCCTTGACTTCCCAACAGACGGAACTTGAATCTTTAAAAAATCAATTAGCCGAACTTGCTAAAACCATTTCCACTATGAATGCTGAGCACAGCAAACAGCTACAAGCACAAACTACTGACTTTCAAAAGCAGATAACGGCACTAACTCAATTGAGTCAGGAGAAAGCGGGTAATAATGAAAGTTTGAATGAGGTGCCACCTGAATTAAAGGATGTACAAAATCCACAATTGTGGCACAGCAATTCCTACGCGATGAATACTTCGCCTCAATCAGGTGGTATCACTATGTCAGATGCGCGGCCAATGATTCACACCGTTTCATTTAGGCCAAAACGCAGGACTCAACATACAAATTATTTAAATCCTAATCACTATGTACCCTCCAATACTTCAGTCAGGGCTGTTATTTTGGGAGGTGCTGATGCTGACGCATCCGTCAATGGTCAGTCAAAAAACAATGGCGTGATGCTCTTCAAGTTCTTGGAAGATGGCACATTACCTAATGGTCAGCGTTCCCGTCTTCGTGGGTGTCGAGTGAGCTCCAATTCATATGGTGATATCTCCAGTGAGCGAGCCTATGCAACTTTATATCGTTTGTCTTGTGCTCATCCAGGTCAACCTATCATTGATAAGGAAGTGACGGGGTGGGTATTTTTTAATGGCAAAGTAGGTATAAAGGGCCAGCCATTGATGAGAGATAACAAAGTGATGCAATGGGCAGGTGTGAGTGGGGCATTGTCAGGTATTGCATCAGCTGCCCAATATGCCCAGAGCGTACAACAATTTGGTGCTTTTGGTGCCTCTTCAGTTGTGCCTTCCAGTAACATTGCTCCTTTTGCTGCATATGGTGGTGCTTCTAAAGCTGCCGATACGCTGTCTCAGTATTATGTTAAACGTGCAGAGCAGTATCATCCTGTTATTCAGGTTGGTGCTGGGAATGTGGTTACAGTGGTCTTTAAAGATGGATTTTACTTAGAGCCTGATGAAGACAAGCAACAACATGCGATGAATCAATCCTCAACTGTCGCACAAAAGTTAATTACAGAAGAATCTCAAAACACCCCAGAAGAAATGAATTTTTCAGTACCTCCTGAAGTATTAGGTCGTATAGATCGCACTAATGTACAAACTCAAAATTACAGTGGAGTTGCCCCATGAAATTACTTTCTCTCTTATTAACTATTATTTTTTGTTCGCTGCTGGTTGGATGTGGAACGATGAATTCAGATTTCAGTTGTAAAGTGACTGCAGGTGATAGTTGCCTGACCATTGAACAGGTAGATGCAATGACTCGTTTTGCAGATGGATCGGACTCGCAATACAGACCAAGAAAAACCATTTCTAAAATAAGACGCTCTCGAAAATTAACGCGACCTTATTTGAGTAAAAATGATGAGCAACCGATTTGGGTTGCACCTTGGAAGGATAAAACAGGGAAAACTCACCAAGCAGGCAAGTTATATGCCGGAAGACTTCAACAAAATGCACAAGGATAAGGAATTACTATGCATACAGTAATTAATCAATGGCGTGATAAGACAAGAGATGCTCTACACAATTTAAGTAATTGGGTCGGGGAAACTGCGGGAATCAAGCCTCAGTCACTTAATGAGCGGTCTAGGGCTAATGAAACATTATCAATGGATTTGCCAGCTTTCCGAAGCTTGTTGCCTTATGAAACTTATGATGCTGATGGATTATTTGTAAACCGTCAGACTGTGGGATTTGGTTTGCATATTGCTCCACAGGCGGGAGCTGACGAATCTTTGATGAAAACGTTGGCAGAACTTTTTAAAAACAAATTATCAGAAGGCACGGATTGCACGATTCTTTTATACAAGCACTCATTTCTTGCAAATGATTTAACTCAAAGCTATGCGCCTATTCTTGAAAAAGGCGGCATTTATGCAGAGCTTGCGCGAATGAGCTTGAATTATCATTTAAAAGCCACTCAAAAAGGCTATAAAAATGGCCGTAATGTTCCAGCTCAATTATCTGATTATCGCTGTTACTTATTTGTGTCCAGAATAAATCACCCGAATGTTCAAAATGCGTTAAAGCAGTTACGTGCTGACTTTGAATCAGAATTAAAGGTTGCTGGATTCGGCTTCGCGCATTTGAATCAAATGGACTTTAAAGTCCTGATGAGAACATTGGTATCACCCAATTTTACTGAAGTCCAATGGCCTCAAATTGAAGAGTCTCAATCTTTCATTAGTGATTCAATTCCAGCCGCCTCTACTGTTTACGAAATAGGTGAGTCATCGCTTGATATTTCATTGGCTGATGACCAAGGTTTGTTGCAAAACACTCGCGTGATTAGTTGTGAGGTAACGGCTTTTCCAAAAGAACCCTTTGCTTTGTGGCAGACACCAGATCTGTTTGCCAATCTATTAAAGCCTGAGCAGGGCGTACAGTGTCCTTTTTTGTTGAGCTTTACTATTCGTGGTGTTAACCAGGAAAAAATGAAGGCGCGGGCAAAAAGCCGTGCTAAATCACTAACTGCTAATAACAATGCCATTCAAAGTTTTATTAATCCAGGTATTGCTGATGAAGCATCAGAATGGCGATTTGTCCACGAAGAATCAGCTAGAGGTGACCTGCATTTAATACCAACTTTTTATAATCTGATTTTGTTTACGATAAAAGACCAGGAACGCGAGCATGTGGCTAAAGCGATAAGTGCGTATCGACAAATGGGTTTTACTCTTATGCAGAGCAGGTGCAAACAGTGGCTGCGGTTTTTGGGAAGTTTGCCTTTTATGTTAACCGAAGGTCTTTTTTCAAGCCTTGAAATGCTTGGTATGACAAAAAAATTAAGCCACTACAATGTGGCGAATCTTTTGCCTATCGTTGCTGATTTTAAAGGCTCTAAACAGGGTTTATTATTGCCGACCTATCGACACCAATTATTTCATCTTAATACTTTTGATGACAGGGTGTTACCTATAACCAATTTTAATCGTTTAACCATTGCCTCTCCTGGGGCTGGTAAAACGCTTTTTGAACAAGCACAGATCCTTGATGGTTTATCTCGTGGTCAAATAATTTTTGTTATTGATTTGGGCGCATCTTACAAACATCTGTGTGATTTAGTTGGTGGCACTTATATTGATGCTTCTCGGCTTACTTTAAATCCTTTTACGCTGTTTGATTTTGATGGAGTAACAGACATCAAAGGAGAACGAGTCAACGATTACATTCAAATTAGAGATTTGTTGGCGATAATGGCAAGTCCTAATGAGGCATTAGGTGAAGTACAAAAGGCGTGGCTCTTGGAGGCGGTACTTACCTGCTGGAAAGAGCATGGAAGAAGTGCACGAATGGATCATATGCTTGATGCACTTCGTGATTTGTTGCACAAGCCAGAGTCCAGAAATGATCGTCGTTTGAAGGATTTACTTATACTGCTTTCCAAATATGGCAGTGATGGAATTTACGGAGAAATGTTTAATAGTGATACCCCGCTATTAAATGGCTCCAATTTTGTTGTGCTTGAAATGGGTGGATTAGAAAGTAATCCAGAGCTTCTGACTATTGTCATGTTTGTGATGATAGTGATTATCCAGGGACAGTTTTATCACTCTGACCGAAGAGTCGAAAAGCGTTGCATTATTGATGAAGCATGGCGTTTTTTGGCTGCTGGCTCTAATGAAATTGCTGCTCAATTTATCGAACAAGGATTTAGAACTGCGAGAAAGCATACCGGCGGTTTTGCTGTTATTACCCAACAGCTTGCTGACACCAGTAAAACGGTACAAGGGCAGGCCATTGCAAGCAGTGCAGATACCAAAATCATAATGCGCCAAGGTGCTTTTAAAGACTACATGGAAAAGCATCCAGACAGTTTTAATCCAATGCAGGTCGCAATGATTGAATCATTTGGAGAGGCCAAAACACAAGGTTTTTCGAACCTGATGATTCAGTTTGGCAATATGTACAGCTTCCATCGTTATTTTTGCGATCCATTCTCACGGGTGATGTTTTCCACATCAGGCGATGAGTTTGGTGAAATTGAATCCTTAATTGCTAATGGGGTGTCTTTAAATGAAGCGATTGGTTTAGTTGCCCAAAAATACTATGGGGAAGAATTATGCGACTAATTCAAGTGGTTGTTATGTGCCTGGCTGCAACTATGTTCATCGTCTGTGGTTTATGGCTTAAGTCTCCAAAAAACACAGTAGTTTGTTTTGATATTCAGAAAATACAAGGACAGTTTATTCGGCAGTTAGCGGCTCATAATGCATCTGAAACTCAAGTGACTCGTAGTACTTTGCAATTTAAATCTCTTTTGCAAAAAACACTCCAAAACTATAGTCAAAAAAATAAGATAATTGTTTTAGACAGTAAATTTCATTTGGCTGGTGGTATTGATGTGACTGAGGCGATAGCCAACGAATTAGCATTTGCTATGAGTAAGTCATCATGAAAAAGACATTAATATTTTTTCTTATGTTTATTCTATCTAGTCAAACAATTGCTAGATCGTTTGGTGTGGTGGGTGAAACATTCTTGATTGCAGAAGAAAGTTTTCTGAAACTGATTGAAGATCGATTAGCAGTATTATCTTCCAATGGAGAACTGAATACTTTAAATCAGCAATGGCTCAAAACGGTAGCCAATCACGCTGATCGACCTACTCCATTGGAGTTGCCTCGCGCTTTGAGAACCAGACTTCATCATTATAAGCCAGAAGTGGTCTTATCGCAGGCAATAACTGATATTAACGGACGTATATTGTATCCAATAGGAACACGCGTTAATGCTTTGAAAAATTTACATTCCTATTTGCCATGTTGGTTGTTTTTTAACGCTGATGACGAAGCCCAGTTGCATTGGGTGCAAAAGGAAATGTCTAAGTGCCCTAATCCTAAAATGATTTTAACAGGTGGTGCTGTAAGCAAGGCTGAAAGGATTCTACAGAACATCATTTATTTTGACCAAGCCGGTCGAATATCCAGGAAATTACAAATTAGTTCAGTTCCAGCACGAGTTCAACGAGAGGGAATTCAACTAAGGATTGATGAACTGGCAATTAAGGAGAATGGTGATGTACTTTAGAACTCTTTTGATGGCTTCGTGCTTACTGCTCACTTTTTCTAGTTTTGGTAAACAATGTACCGGTCACTTTGTAAATCCAGTGACAGATGTATGTTGGCGATGTCTTTTTCCGTTATCGATTGGTAATTCTAAAGTGGTTAATTCTTCATTACCCGATACAGATAATGCTTCAAGTCCAATTGGTGTTTGTCCATCAAGTACCGGTGTGCGTATAGGTTTGAACATTGGGTTTTGGGAGCCTTTTGCTTTGACTGATGTTACTGATACGCCCTATTGTTTAATAAATATGGGTGGAACCAAACTTAATTTAGGTTTGAAGCACGGCAGAGGTGGGCGTCATGTAGTAGGTACTGGACAAACACACGCTTTTTTCCATGTGCATTGGTACAAATATCCGCTGATTAACTGGCTGAATTTGATTACATCTGTTGGTTGTCTTCAAAAAGGTGATTTTGACATTGCCTATCTCACGGAACTTGATCCTACTTGGCAGGATTCAGAAATGAGTTTTGTGTTAAGTCCAGAGTCAACTCTTTTTGGTAATCCTATTGCTGCAAGTGCCTGCGCAGCTGATAGCCTTTCATCTTCGTTGACCAATAAATCTGTAGACAGTCTTTTCTGGTGCGCAGGAGCACAAGGTACGCATTATCCAATAACAGGGCATGTGAACTCTCCATTGTCTCCCGTGCAAACTGCATTGCTGTTAACGGAACGAATGAATTACAAAATGCATCGTGAATTTTTAATTTCAGATTCAAGCCCAAGGACAGGCGAGATTTGTCGAGAGCATTTTTATCCAGTTACACCCAAATCACGTTATCGCTATGAAATGGTTAATCAGGTTGCGGATGGTAGGCATTGTTATCCGATTGGTCATAGCACGCTGGATTGGGAAGCAGGAAAAATAAAGCCACATACGCCTGATCAGTATGGATTTTTGGTATGGCGAAAACGCAACTGTACTTTTTTGTGAAGGAAGATGACATGAGGAAGAAAGGACTTGGATTATTAATTGGTATGGCAATGACTACTTTAACCTACGCGACTAATGTATCGGTTTTTATTAGCTTTTCTATGCCTGACAAACTGTTGGAAGAAACGCTTAAAGATTGCATGCGCTTAAAGATCCCCGCTTATCTGAATGGTTTGCATCATAATTCCATGCAAGAGACTGCTATTCGCGTAATGGAGTTAAGTCAAAAAATCCCTGATTTAAATCTACAAATTGACCCTACCTTATTTGAACGTTTTGGTATTCAGCAGGTTCCTGCATTAGTTGTTGAGAACAATAATTCCTTTGATGTGATTTATGGTCATTTGTCTTTAAAAGAAGGACTAATGCGCATAGCAGGAAGAGGAGATAGCGGGCTAACAGTAGCTGATGTTAGGAGAATATCTGGTGAGTAAAAATCTACTGATCTTTTTATTATTATTACCCTGTGCAATTTTTGCTGATTCCCGAGATGACGCATTGAAAGCGCGTGAACAAGTGATGCAGTCATTAAAAGGATTTAATCCAGCAACAGCAATGAAAGATTATACAACCAATCCTAAGGAGACAACCCTTTTGCCTAATGAGGGTAATAATCAACTCAGTAGTACAGGGCTTGATGCACTTGGCAGTAATCAATCTGCTAATGACATTTATCAAAAAGCCACATCAAGGGAAAAAGTACGTGCTAATCCGCATAGTCCTGAAATGAATTATGCTGAAACCTTGCTTGAAAATCCTGATACCGTTTTGGAAGGTGCTTGTTATAAGGAAAAAGCAGTTTGTGAGTCAAAGTCTGTGACTAAAAATTGCGAAGAAACCGCTTCCTATAAACTGTCAGCTTGCAAAGATCGACTTGAGGTACATGTAAAACCAATTATTCAAAGTTTAAGTCGCGTAGTAACTCCTTCCCATTATCAGCGGTATGTGACTTTTGATTTAAAAACATGCCCAACCCAGGATTGGCGATGCAGTGCTAATAATCTGGCTGTTTTTACAGAGCCCTGTGAAAGCTTAAAGGTAACAGTAAGTCGTCTTAATCAAACTTTACTCGTCACTAAACAACCTACATGTAGTGATACTACCATCACTGTGCAACTATCTGGTTGGGGAAGTGCTTTAACTCCTTTTCAAATTTCGATAACGGAATTTGTGAGTGAGGATAAATGGATGCATGAGGATTGCCAGCGCATCATAAATCAAGCCTCACAAGGGAGTTGTTTTTTAGAAGGAAGTGCGCAATGTCTAGAACCGAATGTTATTAAGCATATCAATGGTATTGCCATTAAACGCTCTTGCTGGGGTTCTGAAAAACACTATCAATGCACCGATTTAACTAATAGTACTTGTGCATCATTTATCAATCAGGGTTGCTCGCAAACTGCATCAAATTGTTTGACGGCTAAAAATAACCGTTGCGAACGGTTTGCTCAAACCTTTCAGTGCATGGAAAATTTTTGTATGCCGGAAAAAACCATTTGCCCTGGCAAGATTGCTTGTGCTGATGGGCAATGTGACTCATCTCTTGCAGAAACAAGTGATGATATCCAAGAAGGTTTATCAAGATTAGGGGCACTAGCGGGTGTCGCGGGAGATGTGAGTGCTAATCAGGTAAAAAATGGTGCTGCTGCTATTTTTATCGGAAGTAGCCAAGAGTGTAAAAAATACCCATTAGGATTTCGTGATTGTTGCACCGACTCTGGTTGGGGCGATTGGGTAAAACACTGTCCGCAGGATTTACAAATACTCCAACGCGCTAAACAAGAAAACCGAGTGGTCTATTTGGGTAATTACAAAAAGCATAAGCTTGGAAGCCAGCATTATACCTATTGCATCTTTCCCTCAAAACTAGCTGCCATTGTACAAATCCAAGGACGAGGTGGTCAATTAGGGATTCCGTATGGTTCAGCCCAGTATCCAAATTGCCGCGGGCTTACGCCTGAAGAACTAGAGCGTATTAATTTTTCAGCCCTTGATCTGTCTCCGCTGCAACAGGAACTAATGGCACGTATGACCTTGCCAGCTAATGGTCAAATTGGTGCTAATAATCAGTCCAAAGTAGAGCGATTGAATCGGGAGGGGCGATCCCATGATTAAAAAAATATTTGTTCTCTTTTTCGTGGGTTTTAGTTTTTGTGCAGTGGCTTCCAATCAAGATAATGAGCCGCCAGCCGGATTTCTTTGGTACAACATGAAAGAAGCTACTAAAAAATTACCTAAAATTGAAAAACCGGGGATTCCTTTTAAACGTTTGAGTTTCACGGATAGAGATGCCGTACTACGTTTTTACACCATGGAGGCTTTACATAAAGCACGACACACTAAATCTGTTGAGGATATGAAAGTTTTTTTAAGTCTTCAAGACTACTGGCTGAAAGAATCTTCCCGATTTTCAGAAGTATTTCAAAAAACAATGCTCACTTACCCTGAATACGATTACACGGTGACTCATCCTACATCAAATTTGGGTGCAAAAATGATGGATGAGATGCGGGAAAAAAATAGAAAAAATGTGATTAACCGTCTTTCCAACTCACATGGCCTTCTTTTTTTCTATCGTGGCTCAAATCCATATGATCAAAAGCAAATCCCAATCGTTCGTGATTTTTGTAAGCGGTTTAATCTGCCTTTAATCCCTGTCAGTGTCGATGGAACACTTTCCAACGAGTTTGTCAGATCGCGTAAGGATTATGGCCAGGCCAATCAGCTTGGAGTTCGTTATTTTCCAGCTCTTATGCTCGTCAATCCACATACCAAAAGTACAATGCCTGTAGCTTATGGATTAACGACGCAAGATGCTTTGGAGTTGCGTTTATATCAGGTTGCAACTCAATTCAAAGGAGAATCAGCATGAAAAATCGTTTATTTATTCTTCTTGTTCTCTCATTGCAAGTCATGTGTTCTTATGCTGGTCAAGGGTGGTTGAATCAGATGATAGTAAGCAAAGAGAAGGGAGGTTCAAACCATTCTGAACTTAAAAAATCTGATGATGGATTTTTTAACCAGCATGTTCTGGTGCTTTTTTATGCCAGTACTTGTCCCCACTGCCATCAGTTCGCACCAGAAATTAAAAGATGGGCAGAACGCCAGCAAGCCGAGGTATTGGCTTTATCTTTTGATAATCAACCTCTACCTGATTTTCCGAGCTTCTTACCAGCTACTACCGAATGGGTAAATGCAGCTTATGCAGGTCAATCTATCAGTTATCCTGCACTATTTGTGTTGAACAAGGAAACGCATGTGCTTTATCCCGTAGCAATAGGTTCGATGACCAGTACTGAGCTGGATATACGCATGATGAGTTTAATTCCCAAAATTAAAGCCTATGAAGATAAAAGGATTTCCGCATGAAAAAAACTATAGCAACTCTTTTAATGATGGGATTATCGAGTCAACTAACAGCTAATGTTAGCCAGGATTTAGATAATTTTTTTAATGGAATTGGTTATGCTTCCAACGTGACTTCTCCTGCTGCTTTTGAATCCCAGGCGGCTGGATTTTTTGGCGGTGGTTCTCTTTATGCCCGAAACCAAGTGCGTCAGTATCAGCTAGTGCAGCTTGATTTACCAAGTTATCGAGCAGGTTGTGGTGGTATTGATTTATTTACTGGAAGTATGAGTTTTTTAAGCGAACAAAAACTCGTTGATTTAGGAAAGTCTGTTATGAGCAATGGTGGGGCTTATGCAGTAGATGTGATGCTAGCCTCCACTGTACCTGAATTAAAACAGGTTCGAGATTATCTACAGCAATTAGAGCAAGCTGCAAATCATGCGAGTATCAATTCTTGTGAAATGTCACAAAACTTGGTCGGCGGACTTTGGCCTAAAACAGCTGCATCGCAACAGAAAATATGTAAAGACCAGGGAACTATGGGTAAGGATGGGTTATTCAGTGATTATGTAAAAGCTCGAATGGAGTGTTCTGGTAATGGGTTTGATCGAGCAATGGATAAAGCATCTAAAGATGAAACCACCAAAAAGCAGGTAGTCTTCAATAAAAATCTTGTCTGGTCAATTTTGCAAACCAAGTCCTTTTTAAGTACGGATAGAGAACTGGCTGAAATGGTGATGAGCTTAACTGGTACGCTTATTTTTGATAAAGAAGGAAAGGTTACTAATGTCCCTTCGTTAGCAGGTCAGGCAGATTTGATTAACGCTATGATTGGTACAAGTGGTGGTAGTCATCAGGCAAAAATATGGCGTTGTAAAGATGCGGGCTCAGCCAGTCAGTGTTTACAAGTTAGTCTTCAAGAAATTTCCATTCCTGAAACATCCACTCTGACTTATAGAGTCCGTGACATCATTCGCACTATCAATACCAAACTGACCAATGATGAAAAGCCAGGTAATCGTGAAATCAATTTTTTAAGTATGACTTCATTGCCGGTGATGAAATTTTTAAGTGTTTTAAACAGCACCCAATACGGCAGTAGTGCGGTTGACATTGAAGAATATGCCTCGCTTATTGCTCATGATTTATTGACAAACTATCTAACTGAGTTGCTAGCCGAAGTTGCCAATGCTACCGCAGGATCAGAACTCAATCAGGATTTAGTTAAAGACATACAAAAGCGAATTAATGAAGCAACTACTAAAGTCGCAGCACTCGATCCCAAAGTTGGGCATAAGTTAAAGGAAAAATTATCCCTTATAGAACATATGGCACGGATTGAAAAACAAGTGGCACAAACTATGGGAAGCACGGTCAGTTAAAGGGAGAATAAAATGGTAACCATCCATGTTTTAGCAGCTGGTGAATTATTCCAGCATGTTTTGAATGCAATAGCGGCTTTTATGAAACAGGATAGTTTTATAGGGCTTTTAAGAATTACAGCACTGATTGGTATCGTGATGGCCACGGTTGGATTTTTAAAAACTCGCGATCCAATGGCCTTTGGCCGATGGTTTATGGGCTATGTGTTATTTGTGAATCTTGTTTTGTTGCCTAAAACGAGCGTGTTAATTGATGATATCTCATCACAAACTCCTAAACTTGTAGATAATGTACCTGTGGTATTTGCCTTGAGTGCAAGCCTAGTCACTACAATTGGATATGGTTTGGCGCAAAGTTATGACGCACTACTGTCTATGCCAGATGATCTGCAATATACACGAACTGGTGCGCTCTTTGGTTCTCGCCTGATTTTGGCATCTACAGATTTTAGAATTACAGATCCTATTTTAAAAGAAGAGATGGATCAGTATTTTCGCAGTTGTGTTGTAGGTGATATTAGATTGAATCGTAAATACAGCGTTGGTGACCTGGCTAATTCAACCAATCTTTGGGATTTGATTACTGCTCGCGCATCACCTCTTCGAATGACTCGAGTAAATAATAAATTAGTTCCCTGTGTGGAAGCTGCCAAGCCTGACGGACAGTATAGTCTGCGTAAAAAACTAGATGCGGAAATTAAAAAGGCATATTCGTTTTTTGGAATTAATCTTTTTGGTAAACCCGAACATACTACTTATGAGCGACTGTTTGAAACGCATCTTAAATCGGCTTTTGATTATTATCAGGGATTAACAGATGCATCGGGAAATATTTTTCTACAAAGCATGATGATTAATGCAATTGGGGATGGAGTTGCACACTATCAGGCATTTACTGATTCCACGGCAGGAATTGTTAATCAGCAATTTACAAAATCTCAAGTACAACATCGTTGGTCATGGGAAATTGCCGGACTTAAAGCGCTATGGTTCTTACCTCTTTTACATACTTGGCTCACCTTGCTTTTATTTGGAGTATTTCCACTAATTATAGTTCTAACAACTTTACCAGATGGAACACGTATTCTTTATGGTTACCTTCAGTTTTTCTTATCACTGCAATTTTGGCCGGTTATGTTCGCAATTTTAAATGCTGGTATGGCTTTATATGGAAGTCATCAATCTGGAGAGTATGGCCAGTTTACTATGGTCAATATCGATAAAATTGATGAGTTACATAATGATATTTCAGGGGTGTCAGGATATATGATGATGCTTATTCCTTTTCTTGCTAATGGATTAGTTTCTAATCTGGGAGCGGCTTTTAGTAATCTGGCCACTAGCATGACTGGTCATGTCCAAGGTTCTACGATGGCAGTAGCAGGGGAGGCTGCGAGTGCATCGTTTGGTTTAGGACAGACAAGCTTTTATAACACGAATGCTAATAATTTTTCAGCTAATAAACACGACTCTAATTGGAGTCACATGCATGGCATGCACACTGAACAATTAAGTACGGGAGTTTTAAAAACGATTACAGGAAGCGGTGAAAGAGTGTTTGATGTGAGCCCTGGAATGTCTAGAGGTGCTGTTTCTATTAATGCATCTGAGGGGTTAAGTGGTTCTCTCAATCAAGCCTATGAAACATCAAAACAGGCAGCATCGAATGAGTCGCAGCATTTCCAAACCTCACTTTCCAATTTTGCTCACCGAGCACTACAATTATCTCAATTGCAAGGCCATGACATGCGGTTGGGAGATGGAGTATCAGCCAGTGAATCAGGACAATACTCTCAAGCATTATCAACGATGACTAATATTGCAAAAGATGTAGCACATCGCACTGGAGTAAGTACTGAAGATGCACTGTCACATTTGACAAATGGAGGATGGGGATCTCATATTGGTGTTAAGAGTGATAGCTCCCTTGCAGGAAAAGTCCTAGCACTTGGTACTGGTATCAATGGTGGTGTTGATGCCCACCTGAAATTTGATCGCTCATCTAATAGTAGTGATAGGTATCATAATGGATCTGATAATGCCGTCTCAGCACGAGAAGCTCAAGATTTTAATAAAGCACTTAATTATGTGAGCCATTTTGCTCAAACGCACCATTTCGATAATAGTCACTCTCAAGCAGCACACCTTTCTAATCAGTTAGGTGCTGATTTGAGAGAAGCTCAAACAGCGAGCCATAATTATGATGCAAGTCTGTCAAAATCAGAGCGAATACAGCAGGCTAAGAACTATGTTGAATCTCATTCTTCACAAATTAATACTGATTTAAACCAGGCTTTTCCTGCTTATGTAGCTAGTCGTGTGGGTGAATCTACACGGGACGAACTATTTAGTCATCCAGGGGATACACAAGCACTCCATAAGTTACAAGCCTTGGGTGATGACTTTATATCCTCTAAAAGAGATGACTTGATCAATGATTTTGGTAATAAACAACAGAGCAATCAAATTGATTCCTTTTATCAGAGTGAACAAAGTCATTTGGTCAGCAAGCAAGATAGTTTAGGTAGAGAGTATGAGAAAAATAGCCATGCCATAACTCAAGAAACTAAATCGCTTAAGGTAGGTATTGATGATGAAAAAATCAAACATTTGCAACAGGATGTGAAACATCAAATAAATACATTCACAACTCAAAGCAACAATGGCGGAATATTGATTGATAACAAACATAGTACTCTGAAAAATGAAACAAATAATGAAATAAAAGAAGGGAAGGTTAACGCTCAGAAAAATACAGTTTTAAATGAAAAATTATTAAAAAATTCTGGTCTTCACAACAAAGGAGAGTGAGATGAATAGTCAGGAATTAAAACAGGCGATTGCGAACGATATTGAGGTAATGAAACATATGGACGTTGGGATTATTCCTGCAACTGAATATTACTTAAGTCTCTTAAAGCTAGTAGTGGGAGGATTCTGGAAACTAGGTGTGGTTTCTTTTTTAGCCATACTATGTGCATGTTTACATAACCCTAGATATCCGCTGATTGGTTGGGAGGCATATTTTAATGAAATTACCACATCTGCATTGATCGGTTTTTCAATGGCATTAGGCGTTATAGTTTTGCTATTTCACGCTTTTAATTATTACTACCTGATTAAGTATCATCTGGAGAAGCAACTGAAACTGGGTAAGATTTTGATTATAAAACTCAAACAAGCTGCATATCTCTTCTGGGGATTGTTTGCTCTTTTTTGTCTTATGTTTGCTAGTCAAGCAGAGTCATTTACGGGTTACTTAGCTGTTGGAAGTGCTTTTATCGTAAGCGCTGTAATTACTTGCTTAATCATTAGTATGGAACTTAATCGAGTTGGCATTAGCGCGCTTTTTACGGTGGTTAGCCAATTTATTAATAAAGGTAAAACCATCAAAATATAAAATAATCAAAATGCGTTAATTATATTCACTTAATTTGGCAGTGGTAGCCGCTGCTTTGCCTAAATGGGCTAAAAGGACAATAAAAAATGAGTGATCAAGCTAATTTTAAACACTACACGCGGGGCGGACAAATCAGCTTTCATAATCTACGTATGTGGGATCAGATTACGAAAACTCTGACCATGATATGTCTTTTTCTTTGGATTGTTTTAACTGGACTTATAACTTGGGGTGTTACCTCCAGTGAAAAATTGCAGCATACATGCGCTTATTTTTATGCGCAATTTTTAAATATTGTTGGCCAAAAACATATTTTTAATCTCCCATTTCAAGGCCAGAATTATCAACAAAATGTTGATACGATTCTTCATTATCCTTACTACAGTAGAAATGCTAATGCGGTTATTGAGTTATTTGGTAAATCCGCTCTGGCAGCTTTTGGCATCGCTTTCGTTACGGGAATTGGCTTAGTCATTTATTTTATCCGCCGTGGTAAGGCGCAGAGCGAAAGTCAATTTGTCCGTGGAAGTCGAATGGATTCACCTGAGAGTGTTAAAAAAATTATTATCCAAGATGGTTCGAACTCTGACATTCATATTGATGGATTTCCACTAATTGAAGGTAGCGAAGTCCAGCATTTACTTGTCCATGGAACCGTAGGCACAGGAAAAAGCCAACTCATTATGAAAATTATGAACGCTCTAAGAGAGCGTGGAGATAGGGTTATTGTTTATGATAAGGGTTGTTCGTTTATTCCGAACTATTATCGAGAGGAGTCAGATGTAGTATTAAATCCTTTTGATGTTCGCTGTCCAAATTGGGATATGTGGCAAGAGGCACCTAGAGATTCAGACTTTGAAAACATGGCCGAAAGTTTAATTCCAATGCATGGTGAGTCTGATCCTTTTTGGGTTAATGCTGCAAGAACTGTGTTTTCAAGTGTTGCAACAACTATGAGAAATGACAGTGACCGTTCTCTTGAGAAATTATTAAGACTTTTGTTAACAGGTGAGTTTTCATTTTTAGAAGAGTACTTGCGCGGAACCCCAGCAGCAACGCTTGTTAGCGGTAAAATTGAAAAAACAGCTATTTCTATACGCTCTGTAATCACTACCTATCTTAAATCACTTCAGGCTTTAACAGGGCTTACACACAAAGACCAACCGCCCTTTTCAATCCGAGATTACATCCTCGATGAAAATAGAAAAGGCTGGTTGTTTATTTCGTCAAATGGTGAGCAACACAAGGCACTAAAACCATTAATGTCAATGTGGCTGGCTATGGCATCGCTGACTCTTTTAAGTTTAACACCGGATAGGAATCGAAGGATCTGGTTTATTTGCGATGAGCTGCCCAGCCTGCATAAATTGCCCTTGCTAGGAGAAACTATAGCTGAAGTACGCAAATTTGGAGGTTGCTTCTTGTTAGGAATGCAAAGTTTTTCCCAGTTGACCAAAGTGTATGGGCAAAGTGGTTCAAAAGAAATTTTTGATTTACTAAACACACGTTTTTTCTTTAGAAGTCCAAGCGCTGATATGGCGCGTCTTGTTGCGAATGAATTGGGTGAAGAGGAAATAGAGGAGTCACGGGAAAATTATTCTTATGGTGCAAACAGTATTCGTGATGGAATTTCATTAGGTAATCAGCGTGTTACACGTCCTATTGTTGCTTATCCAGAGATTTTAGAAATGGAAGATCTAACCTGCTTTTTACGTTTACCAGGTCCTTATCCAGTAACCAAACTTTCGATTTCCCTAACTAATTATCAATCTAACTGTCCTGGATTTATCGAACGAATCTTGCCTGAAGTAATTCGAGAGGAATTTATTAGTCCTACAGAGGACAACGAGTCGTCGTCAGGATTAAATCTTCAAAGTTTTGACACAGCCCATAAAAAGGCCAGAGAAAACCATCTTATTAATTACATGGATTGAGGTGAATCATGTTAAGTATACAACCACTTTCATCAGCTAAAGGCGCTGCGGATTATTATACGACTGCTTTTAATTATTACTCAGGAGATGCAACGGCTATGCTTTGGCTGGGTAAAGGCAGCGATCAGTTACAACTAAAAGGGATTGTTGAAAAAGAACAAATGTTGACTCTGTTAGAAGGAGAGCTACCTAATGGCCTGAGACTTCAAAACCTTAAAGGAGAAC
Source organism: Legionella quateirensis (assembly GCF_001467955.1). Taxonomy (GTDB): domain Bacteria; phylum Pseudomonadota; class Gammaproteobacteria; order Legionellales; family Legionellaceae; genus Legionella; species Legionella quateirensis. The sequence goes on from NZ_LNYR01000031.1 coordinate 323,862, forward strand.
ATCGTCCTGGTTTTGATATGACCTTTTCCGCCCCTAAAAGTGTTTCCATATTGGTGGGTCTAGGTGCAGCACCTGAACTAGTAGGCTTTCATGATAAAGCTGTTAAATATGCGATTGCTCAAATTGAAAACGAATTTGCAGAAACACGGGTTCGACGTGATGGGGAAATCGTTTTTGAAAAGACAGGGAATTTGGTAGTTGCTGCATTTAGGCAGCCTAGTTCACGTGCCAACGATCCTGCATTGCATACTCATTGCGTCACTATGAATATGACTTTTCTAAATGGGAAAGCCAGGTCTTTGGCGAGTGATCCTTCCAGGAACAATGGAGTTATTGAGCAAATACAAAATAATGCCCACTATTGTGGGTTAATCTATCGGCAACATTTAGCTAATCAACTCAAAGAAGCAGGATTTCGTTTACAATTAACAGGTGACGGATTATTTGAAATTGATGGCATACCCAAAGATGTTTTGAGGGAATTCTCAAGACGTCGAATAGATATTGAGCGACATTTAGAAGAAAAAGGTTGGGAAGGAGCAAAAAGCTCATCTGCTGCTACACTTTTGACGCGTCATGGAAAGGAGGAGCAGGATCTGGCTTTCTTTGAAGAAGATTGGCAACAACGCGCCAAAGCATTGGGGTTTGATGCACATGAATTTATAAAAAATCGCGATCAGCAATTTGAATCAAATACCTGGTTATCTGGGATTAAAGAAAAACTATTATCGCTAGTTAGAAAAAATACTCAAAACAAAAATCCTACAGAAATTGATGCCGCTCATGCATGTGTCCAGGTGGCAACTGAAACCTTAAGTCAACGTTCTTCAGTATTTAGTGAGCAAGCTTTATTAGCAGAATCCATGAAACATAGTTTAATTTATCCCCAGTCGATCGATAAAAAAACAATTATTCAAGCTGTCCAGCACGAGAAAAGATCTCAAACACTTTATGAATCAAGATGTCCCAAGACCCAACAAGCATTACTAACTACACCATGGTTATTGACACTTGAAGCAGAAACCATCGCTAGAATTGATAACAATAAAGGCGTGATGCCCGCTATTTCAAGCAAAAAAGGTGTTGAGGATTTCCAAAAGCAGAGAGCTGAGTCATTACCATTTCCAATGACTGACTCTCAAAAGCAGTCAATGATCGCCTTGTTGACAAGTAGGGATCGCTTTTCAGCAATACAGGGTTATGCAGGCGTTGCCAAAACTTCTATGTTGGCTGAAGCACGACTTTTAATTCAAGAGCAGGGTTATCAACTTCGCGGTATTACAGTTGCCAGTTCTGCTGCAAACGAATTACAAACTAAAGCAGGAATTCGTTCGGACGTATATCCAATTGTGCACCAGGAACTCAAAGAATCACCGAGTGGTTCATTATCCAAAACATTATTTATCGTTGATGAATCATCTATGCTTTCATCACACCAAGGTCATGAACTTCTAAAGCAAATTGAACGAACGGGTGCACGTCTAGTTTTAGTTGGAGATAAAGCACAATTACCCAGCGTAAATACAGGCCGGATTTTTAGTTTGACTCAAGATTATGGTATTGAAACCACTGTTATGGATGAAATAGTTCGGCAGAAAAATAAAAACGTGAAGGATGCCGTAATTTCCGCAACGAAAGGGGACGTCAAAGAAGCATTAGAGAATCTTGAAGTTCAAACCCTGGCTACACATGAAGAACGAATTAAATGGATTGCTAATCATTGGTTATCTTTAACTCCAGAACGTCGACAAGAAACTTTATTATTTGCTCCAACTCATGCAAACAGAGAAACCATTACTGAGATCCTCCGCAAAGGTCTTAAAAATGAAGCGGTCTTAGAAGGCAATGTTTATATGCAAACTGTTCTCAAAGCAAAAACAATTGAGGCTGTTCAACAACGATTCGTGGATTATTATCAAAAAGGAGATGTGGTGCGTTTTAACCAGAGTTTTAAAAAAGGCGATCTCAAACAGGGGGATTATTATACCGTTGGTCAGATCTCCTCAAATCATCGCCGTGACAATGTGTTGCCCCTCATTAATAATGAAAATGGAAAACATGTTCAGTTTGCTCTCAAAAATCTTCCTAATTATAAGACACACTCCGCTCCTTTTGAGCGGGTAATTGAGCTTTATGATCCAAAGTCATTAGAGCTAATTAAAGGAGATAAAGTGATGTGGACACGTAATTTTAAAGATTTGGGTATTAGGAATGGGCTGTGTGCTGTGCTTAGTGAAGTCAATGACAAATCACTTCATTTCACTACAAAAGAAGGTAGTTCATTAAAGCTAGAAAAATCACATCCAGCACTTAAACATCTTGATTACAGTTATGTACTTACTAATTACAAAGTACAGGGAAAGGATGCCCCTTATGCTATTGGATTAATGGAGTCATATCATCGTTTCAGTGCAACATTAAAAAACTTCTATGTTCAAATTTCAAGGGCTATTAATGGTATGACGTTAGTAACGGATAACAAAGAACATCTTATTGATGCTATTAAAAGAAATTCAGATGAAAAACCTGCCTCCCTAGATATTATTTCTAGTGACCAGTTGAACAAGCATGGGGAGCGGTTCATGAATCAGACTAAATTATCAATTCAATCTGTAATAGATAAAAAAAGCTTATTAGAGGCAAATGAAACATCCAACTACTTAAACCATCAAAACAAAATAGGGGAGCTTTATTATACAAAAAATAATAGTCAGGTAATTCCTGAAAGAGCAAAACCATTAATTAAGGAATTAGAATTATAACCTAGGGGATCACCATGTCACGATTAACAGTTTCATTGCCAGATAACTTACACAATCGAATTTCATCCTTAGCCACCAAAAACAATGAGTCAATGTCGAATATTATTAACCAATTGATTCATATAGGTATGCATCATTGGAACGAAGCTCAGCAAAAAAATACTATTAAACCCAACCAGACCGTTGAACAACACTGTCAACAACTTATCATACAGATGAATGCCCTTATTAAAAATATGTCTGTAGAGTTGCTTAAGTTTAATCAAGAAGATTTTGAGCAGTTACAGCAGGCCGCTGTAGGTAAATTCAATGAATTAAAAAGTATTTGTGATGATGTAACCTAATTTTTAATGTGAAATGAATTCTTTCGAAACCAGAATACTAAAATAGTACTATCGAGGAGAGTATACGCTCATGGCCGTTGCAATTTAGATGGTTCACAAGCTTAACCCAAAGTTTGATCATAAATGATTGACTTGTGCCTCATTCTTGGTTATGTTACTTTTAATTAAAGTAACATAACCAAGGTGGGTTATATGGACCAGCATTCAAATGCAGAAAAGCAAGCCCGATATAGAAAGAAAGAGCAACTTAGGCGTCAAGCAGATCAAATTGTACGTAAATGGCAGTTAGAGCCTTGGAAGCACCACTTGAAAAGTCTGCAGGAGGTACATCATCTTATTGACGCTGCAATTAAACTCCCATCTGGTTGGACTGACGAAGATTATTTGAATGCAGAGAAAAGACTTTACCACGTCTATTCGGAAATAGTCTCTCCAGTTAATCAGCTTTCAAATGATGTGCATGAAAGTAGAAATGCTTTTAACAAATCCATAAGCCCTTCTGACCTACCCAAGATTAATTCCAATTTAATAAAAGCAGCGGAAAACACAAATGCATTAGCTTCACATATTATCTCTGCACTTAAATTATCTGATTGTAATGAAGCTGATCAAGCAGCCGCCTTAATGGAGGCTATGCGGTTTGTGGGGAGAACTTTAACAAATAATCGTGAAAGTCCTTGCTCTCAGGCAACGACAATGTGCCTTGCTACGATTGATCGTATATACGAGCGTCCACGTTGGTTCGCTAAAAAACTTGCGGACACACTTTCTCAACAAATTCACCCTGATATTTTGCGTGAAATTGGAAAGTATTTAGTTAATAACTAAACAGAGAATGCTATGGAACTAATTGATGTAAATGTTTTTACGCGCGAAACAGAATGTATTTATCAAGGAGAAAGCTATTCCGTTCGTGATAATGGGGCAGTATTTCGACATCAGCGACTCGGAAAACGTATACGTACCATTGATAACCAATGGACATTTGGAAAAATAAATTCAACAAACCCCTACTTGCATCTGTCAAAAGTTCGTATACACAGAATTGTAGCTACAGCTTTCCATGGGGAGCCACCCAATCCTCAATATGTTGTAGATCATATTGATACAAACTGCAGAAATAATCGTCCAGAAAATCTTAGATGGGTAACTCGCTTAGAGAATGCTCTTATGAATCCTGTAACAAGGAAAAAAATTGAATTCATATGCGGAAGTATTGAGGCATTTCTTGAAGATCCTTCAAGGTTAAATGGTTTTGAAGTCGAGCGAAGTTTTGCATGGATGAGAACAGTTACACCAGAAGAAGCACAAAATTGTTTAGAGCGTATGTCTCTATGGGCGGGTTCTAATAAAGAACCCAGAGGGGGTTCTTGGGGGGAATGGATTTATGAGTCGATTAAAGAAAGAAAAATATTTGTCAGTGAACCTAAGTTAGATATAGCTTTAGAAGAGGTTCAAAACTGTAGCCAGCGCGAGTCTAAGTATGCAAGTATAGATAAAAAAACCAGTGAAGGTTCCTTGGATGAATGGTTCTATGAGCCAAGTATAGAAAGGGAAATATTTGGCAGAGAATCTGAGTTAGTGATGGCTTTAACACAAAGGTGTGTACAATATAGGTGGAGAGTCCCTTCCTATTTTCCATGTTGTCCTGAAGAAATAGGAGCAAATCCTCTTGAAGCATACTTACAGAATCTTAAAGTCGGAGCTGTTTTTTCTTACAATGATTCTTATCCCAAATCAACAATAGTTGAATTTGTAGGAACTCAGGGGAACTTATCAATTTTGGTAATGTGTCAGAAAGATAATCTTAAACCATGGTCAATTGCTGAAATTACATTTGAGAATGATTTTTTTGTACATTCTAACTTAGGCTCATCTTTTGAAAAAGATGGTGCCAACAAAGCATTTTGTATCATTCAAGGATTAGAATGGACTGGAGGTGATACAATTGACGACTTCTGTTGAGGAAGATATTCAATGCTCATTTATTTACATTTAGCAACCACTAGTCGTAGATAATTACAGCTAATGAATCAATGAGCCGCGACAATCAGATCGATTCGATATCATGCTTTCTTGTGAAGGTGGAGGTTTGTAAAATCATAATAACCACCCGAAGACATCTATTCTGCGCTTTGAAAGTTTAGATAGGATTTCGAGTTTACAACTAAAAGTGGTGCAGCTGTGATGCAATTAGTGGTGAGCTAATTGAAATACCAGCTTAGATCATAATAAACTAAAGGCCTCTTCTGATATTTGTTTGCACCATAATCTGCATCATGTATTCACCGCATTTCTTAGCTGATTATTCGTTCTTTATGTAAATTACATGATATTAATCAATTGGTTATAATGCATATTACAACATGCGAAAGGTGTGTGTATTAATCTTTAATTTGTTTCTGGTGGATATCTTTTTTTTAGTTTTATCCTGATTTTTTATTTTTGTTAGCGCGGTTTAATTTGCGCGTATGTGAATTTGGAAATGACTTAGATTTATAGTCATGACCCAAGCTCAAATAGATTTACATAATTTTTTTTCTTTATAAAATTTAGCGTATTAAATTGTTTTTGATCCTCTTTTATTTCATTTGTTTTAGATAAATATGTTAGGCATTTATATGCATCCTCTATAGATTCAAATGAATTTGAATTTTGCAAATGGAAATTCAGTAATTCAACATAATAAAATTGTAAAAGGTAACAAAAAAAATTTGATTTTTTATTCTCTACTCCATTATGAACATATTGGTTTCGTATATTTTTAATATGTTCAAGTATAATTTTGTCATAAGAAGGCTTTTCACTTATAGCTGCAACACGTTTTAAAACCTGATCATAATTGCCCTTAGACGAATTACTTAATTTATCTAGAGAATTCCAAAGTAAAGTTAAAGCCGTAGTTGAATGATAATCATCTAGTGCATTCACGTATAATAATAAACTTTCTTTTACTATACTCCGATATTTATCCTGCTTGATATTTTGTATTTGGTTTATAATTTCATAAACTTTATCGAACCTGCTAAATGTATGTATATTATGTGGGGGAAAATAATTAAACTCATCATGTCTAAATATAGATATTATCTCATGTTTTTGATTCAACAATAGAGATTTGCCTAGACGTATTTGATTTATAGGATCGGATGAGTTATCAACGCGAATATAATAAATGCTTAACGCACATAAAATAGCTCTAAATATATTAAGATTTCTTATATGATATTCTATGCTATTAGATCTACTTTTAGTTTTAATGGCTATTATTGAATAATTTTCATTGGTAGGTAAGTCGTTAAAAATCATTTGTTCGTGAATGAAAAGAAATTCTTTTGGCAATGAAGTTAAATCTGGCTTGTATATGTTTATATCGCAATCAAAAAAATTTAGATTTTTGATTGTTTCAGTTATCTTAATTGTAATAGTCGTTAACAAAATTTTTTCTTCATAATGGCTAGTGTGCAGGGGCTTTACAATTCTATTTAATTCATCAATAAAAAGAGTGGATTCAAATTTTTTTTTATTGATGCATTCAATTAAAGATTTTTTGATACTTTCCATTAGAATTGCTTTATCAATCCCATCTTCAAATTCTATTAGTTCAGGAAGAATTTCAAGCCACAAAAAACTTTTTAAATTTCGAGCTTTCACAATACCTTGATCTATTTTAAAGGACGTTAAATTAACACCTTTAAAGAATTCTTCGGGTGATGTGATATTCCATTTCATATCCATTTTATGTCCTATGTAAATCAGTTAGATGGAAAGAATCATTCAGCTAAAATATCTGTCAGGTGATACACTTTGAGTGCATGAACAAAGGCCATAGAGATAAAAATAGCATAAGTGTTGGATTTTGACAGTAGATAAACTTTTAGCTACCACAGAGGGAGGGTAAATTAGTTGTTTTTTTGAATAATTTATTATAGATAAGTAGTATTTATGTAATTGTAAGTCCTTTTATAATCATCAAGCTATATTTTTATCCTCGCAAAATCTAACCCCTTCAAATGAACTCCGTCAAATTTAGTTTTAAAACGCAAGCTATACTTGTTTTAGGGATAATAATTGAATGGTGATTTAGTGAATACACATTTCTACAAAATAGATAACTTAAATGCATTTCACTGGTTTAAAACTATTAAAAGCCATTCATTAGATTTAGTTATAACAGATCCTCCCTATGAGTCTCTAGAAAAGTATAGAGCAATTGGGACCACTACAAGATTAACAACCAGTAAAGCATCCAGTAATGAGTGGTTTCCTACAATTTCTAATAAAAAATTAATTACTGTAATTAAAGAAATTTACAGGATATTAAAACCCAATAGCCATTTTTATCTTTTTTGTGATACTGAAACAATGTTTTACATAAAACCCATTGCAGAAAAAATCGGATTCAAATTTTGGAAACCAATAATATGGGATAAGGTAAATATAGGAATGGGATATCACTACAGATCTAGGTATGAAAATATTCTTTTTTTCGAAAAGGGAAAAAGAAAACTAAATAACCTTTCTATTCCAGATATTCTTACATGTAAAAGGATTATGAATGGTTACCCTACAGAAAAACCTGTGGAATTAATGGAAATATTAATACAACAAAGTTCACTACCCGGAGATATTATTGCTGATCCATTTTTAGGATCGGGTAGTGTTGCTGAGGCATCAATTATTAATGAACGTAGTTTTATAGGAACTGATATTAAAGCAAATGCCGTTGCTTTTACTCAAAAAAGATTAGATTGTTTGTTAGAAAAATTTGGTTAAGGAAATCCTATGGCTGAGGGTTATACAAATAAAGCTTGGGAAAATATTTTTAATACACACCACCAACTTGATAAAGATATTTCATCAAATGGACTGGCTTATATAAGTGCGGAAGAGATAAAGAAATTTGGCAACCGTGAACCAAGATTAATGTGTAAATTTGATAGCAGAGAGTCTAGGCCTTCGATATTTAAACAAAAAAATTTGAGCATATTACCAATTCAAAATGGGAAATACATTTTAATAGAGGGTGATGGATATCAAAATTTGTCTGTTTCTTCATCAAATATCAATTATTTAAGTCCTCCAAAAGGAATATGGTATGAAACTTTACCGTTGATACCAAGGTCAGAATCCCAAGTCATCGATTTAGCTTTTGCAACAGGTTTGCTGGAGGACTTTTTAGAAGATCCTTCATTAAGATTAACTATTAGAGGTAGGTTAAGATCAAAGCCATTTGATTTTTACTTTAATTCTCAAACACAAAAATTAACCGCTGATGGAGTCCAAGTCGAGATTGATGCTGGATATGAAGGAAATAAAATATATTTAATTGAAGCAAAAATGGGGGAAATTCAGGATTTTAATATTCGACAATTGTATTATCCATTACGAATGTGGTTTGAAGAGGATATTTCAAAAGATGTAATTCCTATATTAATCAATTATGCGAATAATATAATCTCAATTTCACAATATGAATTTGAGGATTTTTGGATTTATTCCACTATTAAATTGGTGAAATGCACTCGTTATGCATTTGAGGAACAGCCAGTTAAATTAATTTTAAATGAAATAATTGATAAAATTACTATATCTGATCAAGAACCTTTTGATATCCCTTTTCCTCAAGCTGATGATCTTACAAAAGTTAGAGATACTGTGGATTTAATCTCCTGGGGGTACAATTCAAAAAAAAGTATTGCAGATTTTTGGCAAGTAGATCAGAGGCAGGCAGACTATTATGCTAATGCGGCAATGTATTTAGGATTTATTAAACGAAATGGAAGCTGTTGGCAGTTAACAAACAAAGGAAATACCTTCGTTAATTTACCAACTACGAGACGTAATGATTTGCTTTGTTCTTCAATTTTCTCTTATCCAGTATTCTTTTCTGTAGGTAAATTTTATTTACAGAATAAGATATTACCTCATGGTGAAATATTAAACACAATTTTGGAAAAATATCTTCCTCTTTCGGTGGAAACTATAAAACGTAGAAGCCAAACCGTTTTATCTTGGTTAAATTATATTCTTAAATTATGCGATTAAATTACTCTAATTTTGTTTATTTTTCACTCATATTCCTATAATATCTGCGGCTAGTTATGTTGTTTGGGCTTTATAATGAATCGTGGTGGTTTTTCTTGGAAAAGATTTATTGGTATTTCTGCTTTTAAAGCGAGAATTTCAAGATATATTGGAATCCCTCTAACCAGATCAGGAAGGCAAAGAAAAATAGGGGCCTTGGTGGAGAAATTCATATCTACATTATTTGGTACAAACTTTAGAGTAAAGAGTAGGCCTAAAAAATAATATAATAATATTAATTATTGTATTTTTCATGATTAGTTAATCTTTCATTACCTTCTTTAGCACATTCTCTTTTGATTGTTTATCACTTCTGGTTGCAAGCTGGGATGGTTCTTTGACTTGTTTCAATGGCTTTGATCCTACTGGTAAGGCTTTCTCTATAAGCAAAGAAGAACCTGCTTTTTCAAGAAGAGATTTAAGTCTAGAAAATTCAGAGCACCAAATGGTTTCTTTTTCTATGTCTTGAGAACTACTTGATTCTTGAAATGAAACAAGTTGAATTTGCATACGTTCAGCTTCTTCAATTGCCCCAAGTTCAACACCATAATTCTGTTCATTAGGTTTTTTAACTATAAGTCTACCGTTTTTTACCCAAGCAGTTGCCATTGATTCTCTAATTTCATAACCTAGTTCAGATAACCCTTTTAAAACAGCTTCTCTCCGAGCCATTCCCAACAAATATTTCGATTCTATTTTAATTAATTCAATTCCTTTTTCAGTAAGGTTTTTGATTAAAGAAAGATCATTGGTTTCAATTGCTTTTACAAACATTTTCTCAAGATTTTGGGCGGGTAATGAATCCAATATCTTCAATTCAGAATGAATTTCTCGCATAGACTCTAGTGCATTATCTATTTCTTTTTGTTCTTTTGAGTATTCGATTAAGTCAATAATTAAGGAGTCTGTTAAAAGAGAGCGTTGATTTGAAGATGGTTCTTTTGTAATAAAAGTAAGACGTTCAACAAATTTTTTTGTAGCGACTTCATTATTAAGACATTCTATTTCTGCTAATAATTTATCTAACCTCTGGTTAGCCTCGGTTTCCTTTGTTTCCATACTATGATTTATTTTCCAATCTGCTAATGTTTGAAGTTTTTCTCCCTCGCTCAATTTTTTTGAAAGTTCTTTTTGTAATGGAGTCATAGTTTGTATTTCATTTGAGCCCAAAATATATAAGTTTAATATCCTACACAAAGTAGAGTTTATAGCAGTAAGTTCTGCTTCATCAGCTGTTATAATCGATGAAGTAATATTTAATAGTTCTTCTGGGATTTGGTGCTTTTCAGTTTCCAAAAATTTAATAAGTGTTTCAGCAGAGTATTGTAACCTTCGACGTGTACTTCGCTCTTGCACCGCTTTTACAATAGCAGCTTCACGAATACGAGATACATCTCTTTTTAGAGATGAAATTTCATCATTGCATTTTTTTTGGACATCATTAAATTGCTCATTTTCAAACATCTTAATAATAGCGCTAAGTCTTTTTTCTACAGAAGTTTCTTCCTCTGCTGTTAGAGCATCATGTTTAGTAGCAAATTTGCGCCATTGAGCAATCGTATCTTGAAGAGTGTCGATTCGACCACGGCAAATTGCAATAACTTCTTGCTTGGTGATAACACGTACAACTTTAGGACCACTCATTTTTTATCCTTCTGCAGTAGCTTTAACATTTGTTTTTCTAAACACAATGCCTATGGCTTTTTCTAATATCTGTTTTAAACGTTCCATTTCTTCTTCTCGGTAGTGATACCACGCATAACTTGATATTCTATGGACATATGGAATACCCATTCGGAGTACTTTTGGTCGCCATACTTCTCTGGCTCTTGCTGTTGCAAGAATTGAGTGGCAGTGAGCATCACATTCGATTCCAATTCCAAATCGTTTGTTCCTGGGATCTTCAATCACAAAATCAAGTCCAAAAGCATCGTTTTCTCTAATTGCTAATGGTTTAAGCCCGAGGTTTTGTATGAATGTTGCTACTGAACGGACAAACCCATCTTTATCAGAATTAAATGATGTTTGAGAATTGATGACTTCAGAACTCATTCTATTTAAAGAGTTATTTGCTGACTCTAAAGAACCATCACTAATTTTAGAAGCATAATCAAAATAGGCTTGTAAATAATCTCTAGAAATTTTTGGTTCTTGTCGTTTAGACAAAGCCTCTGAGATTTCATTAATGGGGAGGGATGTAACAAGGATGATTTTTTCACGCGCTCTTGTGATCGCAACATTCAAACGACGCTCACCTCCACTTTGGCCAAGACGACCAAACTGCTTTCTAAATGTACCTTTTTCATCTCGTCCAAAAGTAGAACTGAAAATAATTATATCTCTTTCATCACCTTGAACATTCTCGACATTTTTAACAAAGAAACTCATGTCTTCACCTCCTTGTTGTCGTTCTCTTTCAGTTGAAAGTGATTGGTTAAAGTCTTGATCTTTTGCTGAACGTTCAGCTAAAAGATCTTCTATTAAATCAGCTTGTTTGGCATTAAATGTAACAACACCAATACTGGGTTTATTTTCATGTGAAACCCATATTTGTGACAGAAGATCCACTACCTTTTCAGCTTCACCTTTATTTGTTTGATTAGCATAAATACTGTCTACTCGTATAACTTCAATTGGACGGACATTTCTAATAACATTCTCTGGATGACGTACGGGGATGTTTAACTCATTGTTATAAAAGGCTGCATTAGAAAAAGAAATTAACTCACGATATTTCGATCGATAATGAATTTGTAACATGGATTTTGGTAAAACAGCTTTCCCAAGAGTAAGAAGGTCAAAACAGTCTTTGATCTCACGTCGATTCCATGAATCCTCAAGAGTATCACGCTCAGTATCACTCATTACTTCATCTGAGAAATCATCTTCAGAATTATAGTCCTCATCTTCATCATCAAAGCGTTTTATAAAAAAATTACTAGGAGGCATTTGCTTTTCATCGCCACTAATAACCGTACGTTTTGCTCGATATAGTGTTGGAAGAGCATTCTCAATCGGGATTTGACTTGCTTCATCGAAAATAACCACATCAAACATACCAGCTCTTAACGGCAACAATTGACTTGCTGTATCTGGATTCATTAACCAAACAGGTCTAATCCGCATAAGCCCAATATCTATTCCTCGTTCAATAATCTCACGTAAACGACGAGCTCTTGGTCCTCTTAATCGAGTAATATCTTCCCAATTTTCAGAATTATTTCTATTTTCTAAATTTATATTAGCTAGAAATTGTTGATTTAGTCCTCTCATTTTTACACTTGATTCATCAAGAGTAAGAATTTTGCGAGAGAGCTCTCTTTGAGATAGTTTTAAAATTGGATATTTTTGTTCTATTATATCTTTTAAGTATAATTTAGCTTCTCTATAGAGAATTCTTCGTATTATTTCCCCTAAATCATCCTTGTTATAATTACTTAAACTCTTGTCTTTTTCTCTCAATATGGCAAATATTTTCAATGTTTGTGATGAGAAATTTGCAGATTGTAAACGAAACTCTTGATAAAATGCTAAAGTAGGCAATGATTCAATTATTGATTGAAGTTCAGTAAGATTCGAACGGTTCTCTAGAATATTAATCTGACATGAGTTAAAAAGATCTTCGCCAAAAAATGGAGATAGTTTATCCAAATATTCTAAACTATTAATTCGAGCTTGATGACGTGCGAAAGATTCTTCATATCTAGTAATAAGATCTAGGTATGCTGGAAGACCTTTTGTTACAATTGATGCAATTTGTTCTTCTTGTCTAGGGCATGCTTGGAGTGCAGCAATAGCCTTCTGAGTTAAAAGTAGCTCCTTCATTATTTGATTTATAATAGTGAGCAACTCTGTTAAAAGTGTAGGTTTCAATATTTCATGATCTTGATGAAGCATCTCCAAGAGTTTTGAGATTTCAACTCTGATAGGACGGAGATTATATTCTAATTCTATGTCATATTTAAATTTAGTGACCATTTCAAAAGATTGATCTAGACCTAAATCAAGTAAAACTGCCTGAACTTTAATTGGGTAGAATAAATCTTCTAAAACATGCTCAATATGATTAAGCATGTCATCTAGGTAAATAACTTCAGGTTGATTATTTTCTAGGTAAATTTCATCATGTGCCCTTAAAATCCTACCTCTAATTGGACGCAGATTTCTTTCCAATTCAGCAGCATTTTGCAGTTGTTTTGCCTTTTCGAAGGATAAGTCTTCTCCCAAGCTAAGAACAATTTTTCGAAGTTGAGAAATCGTGATTAAATCTTCTAACATACGATCAATATCAATACCTAAATCTTTTGGAAATAGGGGTGTTGATATTTCACTATTTATATAGACTGTTTTCAATAAAAATTGAACGGCCTCACGTATTGGGCGTTGTTTTAATTCTACTTCAATCATATTTTTAAAGTGACTGATAACTTCTAGAGTTAGAGTTTCATTTAAGCTAGAAACTATATTTTTTATACGAGATTTTCTAAGAAGATGTAATGGATTTAAAATACTAAAGTAAGTTTTAGAACTGTAGGTTTTATTTATTAAGGATAGCCATTTTATTAAAGTTGGTGTGGGTATATTAATTAGCTTGAGTAAGAATTTCTCATCTTGATTATTCAAATCAAAACAAACCAAGCGACTCTTTAAATCTTTAAGCTCCGTTTGATATTTTTCATGTTGAATAAAGCAAGATGAATTAAGTGTTGTAGTTTTATCAATTAAAGATAACCACTCTTCTATTATGGGAATAGGAATACTGCTCAGCGCTCTAGATAGTACTTTATTATTTTTAGTTGGATCTAAACTAACTAATTGTTGTTTTATATTCTCAATATTTTTTTTGAGTGGATCATTATTCATGAATATTAATGGATTAAAAATGGAGGTTTTATTCATTAAATGTAGCCATTCCTCAATTGTTGAAATAGGAATGTCTATTAATTTATTAGTTAGTATGGAATCGTATTTATCTAATTCAAAAGTTTCTAACTGTTGCTTAATGCTCTGCACATTTTTAATAATCTCATTGCCGTTAGAATGTTCGCCTTTTGAGAATAAATCAAACCAAGAATGAATTTTTTTCCAATCCACTGATCTTAAGAATCCATCGTTTGACATAATCCATTCTTGATGCTGTGTGGGATTGTCTACTTCAAATGACAGATTTGATTTAGGATTATGTTCATTGCGTTTATATTCTTTATTCACAAATCTGATAAGCATAGTATTAAATTCATTAAGTAAAGCTTCATCAGATGAAAAAATTTTTAGTTTTTTTAGAGGACTCCCTTCATATGAGGATTTAAGCCATGTTTCAGCAATTGGAACACATATCTCTTCAATCACAGATAATTGTTTGTTGCTCAGATTACCTAAAATTGGTCTTAATGCTGGTATATTAATTAGTTTAGGCTCACGATCCTCAAGATCAATTAATTGTCCAAGTATGTTACGGTAATTTGTACCAATTCCCTCATCTACAATATGAATGGCTTCATGATATTTATCAATTTCATTTTCTAGGTACTCAATTTTTTCTGCTAGCTCATTTCTTTCAGGTGCTAGATTTTCAGATCGATAAATTCTTTGAGATTGAGCAATACCCTCAATTTGCCCACGAATACTTTGTACTACAGAAGAGCGATCTTTATTAACATGAGTAATATAGAAAAATCGATCTCGCAGCCCTTCAGCATTTAATCTTTTAGCAAGAACTTCAAGTGCTGCAGCTTTTTGGCAGATAACAAGTACACTATTGTTGCGTCCAATACAATCTCCAATAATATTTACTATGGTCTGACTTTTCCCTGTTCCAGGCGGACCTTCAATTAAAATACCAGGGTATTGGCGTGCTCCAAATACTGCTTTTTCTTGAGAGGGATCACTTTCCATTGTGAAATAGCGATCGTTTTCAGGAATTAAAGGAGCTGATTGAGATATTATTGGGTCTTTATTAACTCGGAGTACCGTTTCTAAACTCGTACCTATTGGTGATTCTTTTCGTATTTGACGTAAATCTTCGCCTAGTGCTTGTCCCATAAATTCCGCATGAAAAAGAACGGCTGAGCAGATTATCTGTCTAGCCCCGACATTAATACTATATTCACTGTTTGGCAATTCGCATAAGGAGCGCTCTCGTGGCTCAACTAATGCCCCCAATGTATCAATTACATCGGCAACTCGAATTGAAGAGCGCCCCAAGAGTTCTGTAGCTATTTCTTTCCATTTATTGGTTTCTTCCAACCCAACAAGATTTGTAAAAATGGGATTTAACCTTACTTCCTCTCGATCCCGATCAAAGAAAATTGAGACTTTATCTCGAGTTTCAATGTTAATTTTTATTGGCCAAAGTAAAATAGGGGCAATTTTGGGCTTTTTTCGTAAATTTTCTGGCTGACTATCTTGCATAACAAGAAAAGGGAAACCGAGGTAAAGACTATCAATTCCTGTATCTCTTCTGTAGGTATTTGCATGATTTACCAGATGTCTTAATTTTTTTTCAAGATCAATATTTTTTTCAAAAGCAACTCGATCAAATTCTATAGTGGAGTCTGTTCGATTAATCAAATGCTCCAGTATATAGGGTGCTGTTGGTTTATTCCCTGCAATAGCGGCAAGATCTACTCGGGAGCCGGATTTAGAAATTAACATTCGGACTAGAGGACCCCTTTGAGCTAATCCTGCAGTGCGTTTTTCAAAAAAATCGATAATGCTTGAAACATATTGAAGACGATCGGGTTCTTTCCATGATTCTTTCGGGATCGATAACAAAACTAGAGCTCGTGAAAGTGAAATTCTTTTTTGTATTCTAAAATCATTAGCCCACTCATCAACTCGTGCAATTTCACAACGAGAGTAGTTTGCTATTCTATCTTCAATTTCTCTATATAAATCTCTTCTTGAAATATTAAACCATTGTTGTGCAGTATCTTCAGTATATGAAGATAGACTAACTTGTGCAGCAATTGCATTTGCATCCTTTAATATTTGTGCAGCTGATTGATATTGATGAAGGTCAGCACCTAATAGAATGGCTAATTCAACTTCAGTGATGTTTTGACGATCTATTAAAGAATTCAACCCTCTATGATCAGAGCCAGGGAATAAGCGACGATGATTTATCCACTGACGCTCTAAATTTAGTCGGGAAGAAGCTAAAACTAATAGTCTAAAATTTTCTTCATTAAGCTCTATATCTAGAACCCTAGCTCTTTCTCTGGCCTTTTCGTTTCTTTCTTGTAATTCCCATAGATGACGCTCTCTATTCATTTGACGTAAATGAGTGATAAGAGGTCCAGTTATAATTTCATATCCTTGAATTGCGTTTTGAAGTAGCCATGAAGATGTGACAATCTCGCCTCTATAAATAAGCGGAAGGCTAAAATTCATCCACATCAGTGCTAAAGAATGTCGAAAATCATCTGATATATTTTCTAATGAACTAGCAACTCTAACTCCAGCTATAACCCTAGGCTCGGTATTGCGTTCTTCTAGCCAAGTAACGACAACTCCTCTCATTAATAGATCTTTAGCTTGATCCCAATTTAATTGTTCCGCTGCTGCAAGGGCAAAAGTTTTTGGACAAAAATAAGATTGTTCATTGAGTTCAATAAAAGGACCAGTTTGTCTATCCTCAGAAATATTCTCGAAGGGTACTTCAAGGTCTTCTCCTGCAAGCCATTTCTGAAGCTGAATCCATTGCCACCGTTTATCTGGGTCTTGTGCTAATAACCCCCTTAGTAATAAATTAATCTGAGGATCCAAGCCTTTAGGTAGGGAAATACCCCTCGTTACAACATGAATTCGAAATGCTTTTTCGTTAATGCCATTAAAGTACTGTCCATTTGTAATTAGCTGCAAAATAAGTATTCCTAAACTCCACCAATCAGAAGCTGCGCTACATCCTCCTGCAATAACTTCAGGTGCTGTATAAAACACGGAAGTAGGTTGTGTATTCCTATCCATCTCAAAATTTGAAACAAAACTATATTGAAATCCTCTTAAAATAAGACTTATCGGATCTCGATGAGTAATTATGATATTTTCTGGACGAAGATCTCCATGCCGTAAGCCATGTTCCGAAATAGCGTGTAATATTTTCCCTATAGATTTTACTACTTGGCGAATTACTTCAAGATCTACCGAACTAGATAACAAATCTAATAAATTAGGATTGGAGTTAAGATCGGTTATCTCATATTGACGACCCTCCCATTCACCATGGGAGAGAATTTCTGAGATATAATCTTTTGGTAACTTTTTAAGGACTTCATAAATTGATGAGTCTGGCTGCATTTCTGGAAAATAGAGCGTAAGTTGTGCACGATGACCATGCTGTTCAACAATCGCATTTTCGATAGTTTCGTTATAATTTTCAAATTGACTAATAACTTTCCATCCATCAACGATAATTTCCTTTGATGGACTATTTTTTCCTTTGTTTGTTTCATTCGCAGTAGTAGCTCCACAATTTGGTACGAAACATAATTCATCACCATCATCAAGAGGATGTCCGTTGAGACAAAATCGCACAATTGAAGCTTTATCAGCTAATTTTTGAGCAATATTAACTTGGGCCGATACCAGTAGAGGTTCTTGAGTTAGATCCCATCCACAGTTTCCGCATAGCATTTCCTCTTCAGAGCGTATCTCTCTACATCCCTGACACATACGAACTTGGATTGTCATAAAGTCCTCTCTTTCATTGAACGCTTATCTTGTGTAGTTATCGCAACGTGGCCTTTTTTTGCTAAAATATGTTGTAATCGGACCATGTCATTACGCCTTGGGATTCCAGCAAGCCATGTTGTTTCTTCCTCTTCTTCATACATAAGGTCAAATGTCTTATCGGATGTTTGTAACTTTCGGTCAAATTGACTAAATCGCATTTCGCCCAAAGGAGTAAGATAATGAAGACGTTGATTGTCACTACCACGTAAGGCAAGTGTTTGCTTTGTATTTTCTTCATAGGGATCAGATATTAGGGCATCAATAAGCCCGTCACATTTCGTAACGTAATGAGAGATTTTTTCATAAGCATATCCACTGTAAACCAAAATATCTGAGCTTGTTTCTAATCGAAGTTGTTTAAGAAGGGAAATCAACGCTTCAGGTTGATCAAATGGCTCACCACCAGAAATAGTTATTCCATCAGCTTCATAAAGCCATGGACTAATTCCTTCTATTAAGTATTTAACTTCAATTCCATCTTTTTTGGTGTTCCATGTATCAGCAGATATACATCCTGAACAACGAATAGTGCATCCTTGGAACCAGATACCGATTCGGCGACCAGGTCCTAATGTTGTTACAGGAAAATGAACTCGTGAAAGATAAAGAATCATATCTTCGCACCCTCATTAGAGTTCATATGTGTAAGCCCCAACTTTGTTATTGCACCAATCTCTATGTTATTGATACTAAGCGCACTACCAGACTCAATATTTTGATCAAAAAGTGCTCTAGAAAGAGGATTAACCAGATGTGTTTCTATTTTGTTCCTAATTCCTCTGCCACCATTTGATAAGTCTTTTAAACAAATTTCTTTAAGTGTTTGTAATGTCGACGGGGTTATATCAATATCAATACTTTGAAATTCATTTAAATCCATTAGTACACTATCAATCATACTGTTAAATATTTTTTCAGCTATTCCATCACGAATAAAATCAAAAACAATGATGTTATCCCCAATACGATTGAGAATTTCAGGTCGGTTAAGCATCAGCTTAAAATGTTTATCTATTTCTTCACGAATACGTTGTTGGATTATTTCAAAAGAGTCTGTTGGTGCTACTGTTGCTTTTCTTTCTCCCAATGTATCTGTTCGATAAACGCCAAGATTTGAAGTGAAAACAATAAATGCTTCTGTAAAATATACTCTTTCCCCTCTACCAGAAGTTAAAACACCGTCATCAAGTATTTGAAGAAATTTATCTAGAATTTTGGGATGTGCCTTTTCAATCTCATCAAATAGCACTACGCTAAAAGGTTTTTCTCGAATTGCATTTGTTAATTCTCCGCCTAAGTCATAGCCAATATATCCTGGTGGTGCTCCAATCAAACGCTGATCTGAGTGTTCCGCACTAAATTCAGACATATCAAAACGGATATAAGCGCTATCATCTCCGAATAAAAGGTTTGTAACAGACTTAGCAAGTTCGGTTTTTCCTACTCCAGTTGGTCCTGCTAAAAATGCCACACCTCTTGGACGTCCTCCACGTCGGGGAGTTCCCACGCCTGTAATTGAGCGTTTAATAATATCGAGCATATGAGCAACAGCATGATCTTGCCCTTTGACTCGTTGCATGATGAAACTTTCTCCATCACGAATTTTTTGGCGATCGATTTTTTGCCAAGGATCTTCGGAAACACCTACTTTATAGCGACGAACTGCTTCACCAATCTTGGCATAGCCTAATTGCTCCTCTCGACATAACTGTGCAATTAACATTAGATCTGACAATAACAGTCCATCTGTATTATCTACAAAATTTCGACATGCAATTTCTTGAGAATGAATTGGTGCTTCCTTTGCTCCTTCTAATGATTTGACAAGAGAACTAGCAAGGGCATGTCGTGCTTGATAATCAGGGGCTGGAATAGAAATATGACGTACTTTTGAGTTTCCAACAATTAGCCAATCGGGTATGTCGCTTTCTTTTTCAACTATCCATAAGATGGTATTGAAAAATCGTTTTGGCGGAGTTCCATGTGCATTACCTCTAGCTTCATAAGAACGGATCAGCGCCCTTGTAAAAAGATGATGTTCATTTTCATTAAAATTATTTTGATGAATAATTAGACGCGATGCAAAATCAATAATTAAAGCAATTGGCTCGCCTGGCCAAGCAATTAGGTTCTCTAATACTTCCCCAAATAGTTCAATTCCTGCGGGTGCAAAACCATTTATAGGCTGCAACCCTAACCGTTTCATTAGATTTTCTAAAGCATCATAACCTTGATTGCCTGGTACTTGATCAATACCTTTGAAGCCATTTACAAAGTCATAACATAATACTTGGGAGTAACCATACGTTCGAAGCTCACGATTTAGAGAAGAATTAAGTGATCGAACAACCGCACCACTTTGTTTATTCTCAATTTGTAGATCATGCACATTGCCTGAAAGTATAAACTGACTTTTTAATGGCAAAAAACGAATAAGATCGCTCAACCATTTTGATCCTTGAACAAGAGTTTCTTGGTTCATGATTAGTTTTCCAAATGATAGATCTCCTTTTAATTATTATTATTTATCCAGTTAATATTATTTTGTTCTTTAGTTAACCATAAGTGTGGTTTTTCCATTAAAGCAATGCGTAAAATAGGCGCGTATTATACAATAATTTTCCTTCGATTTCACAATTGATTAAAATGTATACTATCTGGGTAAATGAGTTAAATATTGAGAGTTAACTTTTATAAATTCACTATAGCAGATGAGTATTTTTGGTTTATATTGGTTAGTAATTGCCACAAATTAGATGGCTTCTAAAATGGGAATACTTGATGGCCTGTAATTACATCATTATTTGAATCGTGGGTGTAATCATCAATAATTGATACTGGTCAAATAATCTCATGCAAGCATGGATAAATTTTTCCAATGTGTCTGCTTTTTCCAGTATAAGATATCTTGCCAAATCATGCTCTTTAAGTTCTGTTGCTAAGGCAAAAACATATTTTCTGTTTTTATAATCTCTAGATATTGTTAAACCATTAAATAATCCAAATGAAATCCTTCCATACATTGTCTTTTTTTCATTACCATGAAGAAGCGATATTTGCTCCCAAGGCAAAATTATAAAAGGAGTGTTTTCAATAACTCTTTTTAATGGATCATTTAAAATAAATTTTTCATCTTTATAAAAATCGATCCAATCATCATGAGTACAAAATCGGTAGGTAATTCCTGAATCCATTCCTAAAAAATAGAAATAATCACACCCTAATTGTTTAAGGGCACGAAATGCTTGATAGAGTTGTAATTCAAATTTTTCAGGAAAAATATTATGTAGACTTCTTGCATCCATACTTGCACAAACATCCATAGTGCTACTTCTTTACATCCAGTGTTACAATAATGTACTCAACCTTTCCTTAGATGTAAATGAAAAAAGTTACTATTATTTCTGCTTTTATAGGCACTTTGATTGAAGTCTATGATTTTACAGTTTTTCCTTTTTTGATTCCGATTTTATCTGAAGTATTTTTTTCTTCCCAAACCAAAAATGTGGCTATAAATTTCACTATTTTAGCTTATGTTGTGAGCTATGCCATTAAACCATTTGGAACAATAGGGTTTGGATATTTAATAGATATTTATGGTCGGAAAAAAGTATTGCTGTTCACTACTGTGTTAATGACCCTTGCTACTTCAGCTATTGGTTTATTACCACCAAGTATATTGGGCATGTATTTTGGTGCTGGTCTTATTATATGTAGGGTAATTCAAGGATTAGCAATCTCCGGGGAGTTTTCATCGGCTATTATTATGTCTGTTGAACAGGGAAGAAAATACCCTGCTTTATTAGGGAGCTTAGCATTTGTGGGGGGAAGTGTAGGGTTATTACTTGCAAACCTCAGTGTTTTTATACTTCTTTATTTAATGCCACATGATCAAATTATTCAATTTGCTTGGCGTATTCCATTTTTGATAGGGTTGATAGGATGTTTATTTCTGCTGTTTATCCGAAATAAAATTAATGATTCGACCTTAGATATGATTCCTGTCACTTCAGGTTTTAACAGCCTTATCAAAAGTCATAAGAAAGAATTGATAACAACGTTTATAGTCTCTAGCTTATCTGCATCTGCTTTTTATATTACATTTGTTCTTATGACAACCTACTTATCGGCATCGTTAAATCTGCACTCTCATCAACAATCTATTTTGATAACATTAATTACTCTTTTGATTTATTTATCCGCGTTACCATTGGGGGGTATTTTAGCTGATAAAATAGGTGTTATTAGGCAGATAAAAATTTCTTCGATACTCTATTTGTTATTTTCTTATATCGTATTTGCTGTTATACCTCACATAAATAGTACAAGCTGCATTATTGTATTGATTTTATTTGCAATGATCCAAGCTTTACTTAATTCGGCGTTACCTGCATTTATAGTATTGCAGTTTCTACCAACACAACGTGGTAAAGCGCTCGCTATTTCTTATAATATTAGTTTGACATTGTTTGCAGGATTAATGCCTTATTTATTTCTAACCTCGGAGAATCAATTAAATCCGGGTATTACAATAAGCATTTGTGCTGCACTAAGTTTGATGTTGCTCCATTTTAAAGGAAAAAAATATGGTTATTTACGAAGTGAACCTAGCTATTGATGCGGATATTTATCCTCAATTTCAATTATGGTTAAAAAAGCATGCTACAGAAATGCTTCAATTTCCTGGTTTTATTAAAGCGAGTATTTTAAAACAGGAAAAAGACAAAAGTTCTGGGCAAGAAGCATTAACAGTACAATATCAACTAGAGGATAGAGACGCTTTAGAGACGTATTTTATTCAATTTGCACCCGATATGCGTGAAGAAGGCATTAAGCTATTTAATAATAAGTTTTCTGCAGAAAGAAGGATCTTCGAGGTACAAGAAAATATTTCAAAATAATTATACGCAATACATGTATTTTATATTGATACAATACGCATCACAGGTATATAATGAAGTTGCTTACAGATAAGTAAATTTATATTTATAAGGATGCAATTATGGAAAAAAGAGTTTTTAAAGAAGTTGAGGCAGCAAGCTATATATGCATGAGCCGTTCTTTTCTTTCTCAGGATAGGGCATATGGAACATTGGCAAACCGAACTCCAGGTCCTAAATATATTAGAATTGGTAGATCAATTAGGTATTTAAAAGATGATTTGGATTCTTGGTTAGATCAACATCGAAGTTAAAATTAGTTTTATATGAGAAATAACTAATCTCTAGGTCCTTAAGAGGAGCTAGAGATTAGTTAAAATTTCTATCCTCTCACTGAGAGTTTATACTTTCAAGTACAGATACTATTTCACTGTACAACTGCTCTTCAATACTCTCTTCATTTTCAATGATAAGTTTTTCATAGAATGCGAATACATCACTATCATCTAATATCCATCTTATCTGATTATTGTTTAATCCTGCCAATATCATTTCATCAAGCTGAGAGGGATTAAACTCAGTATATTTTGTTAATTGATATATGGCGGAATGAGTCATAGAAAATGATGTGCTGTTTATAAGTTTTTTAACAGATAATTCTCTTTCAAGTTCTGTTGCGAGCTTAATATTAGGGTAATGTTCTTTAAAGAATTGAGATAATCTTCGATATAAAAAGATACGCGATTGTTGGTGAGTCTCCCACTCAATACAAAGGAAATCTTTGATTTTGCTTTTGCTTTCATCTAGGATTGAATAAAAATCCCTATCCTCTGAAACTAGATATATATCTTCAGCTAAGGGGATTTTAGATAGAAGGCATTCCCAGTTTATAGAATCACCAAAGGAGCCATTTTTTCCTGGAGGATTACCTTTAACTACTCTTTGCTGGGCACTTTCTAATATCCCTGGTGAGGTCTCGATAGTTGTTGCTTTGGAAAATAACTCTTTTATAATTTGATCTGCTTTGAGACTTTTATTTTCAATGTCATTTCTTACATTTTGATCTAAACGGGAAAATATTGATTTATAATCTTTAATGGATTGTTTAATTTGTTGATATTCTGGGTAATCCTTAAATATTTGTGGAAACTGAAGATTGATATTCAATTCTTTAATTTTTTTAATCGTATCAAACAATTTATTTTCACGATTTCTATAAAACTCATTTTTGACTTGCTCAGGTAGCCATAAAACCACTTCTTTTTTATCGATTAATACTTCTAATTTTCGTATTTCCTCAAGATCATCATTTGTAAAATGAAAGAAAGACAGAAATATATTTGTGTCTATGAAAAGGTTCATCTTCTATCCTTAAGCGTATACCTCATCCATGACTTGCAGAGATAGTTAATTAATTATAGACAGAAAATGTTTTTAATGAGTGTCTCCCTGCGTTTTTGTATTGTCATCAAATTTTAATTTAATTAACTTTATTTACCTTAATACAATAAATTTGCACTTTATATGCACTTTATAAATTGATATCCCGATCGTTAAAATTCGTAACCTATTGATTTATATGGTCGGAGTGACAAGAATCGAACTTGCGACCCCTGCCTCCCGAAGGCAGTGCTCTACCAGGCTGAGCTACACTCCGATAATTTTGGTGAGAGAGATTAACCTTTTACTCTTCCTCCAGTTTGATTGAATGAAACTAATTATTCAAGGATTGATGCATCTCTTGCTGCGATTCATTCCCATGAATCATGGTATTAATACCGGATCCTACAAAATCAACTAAATTGATTACAGGACTGGCTAAACCAACAATGGCCGCTATCACGGAAAAGACCAAATGAACCACGGCATCTATAATATGTATTTTCGCTACGTGTGTTTTTAATTGTGTCAAATCAAAAATGGATTTTAATCCCAGGTATAAGGATGCTGTAGCAAGCTCCAGGGAGATAATTGTAAGGCATATAGGTGCAGCTACTATGCTTGCGCCTTGATATAAAAAGTCTTTAGGGGATTTATAAGGATTAAAAAAAAGTGATTTTATTGGTGTTTTTTTATCTAATCGGACATGGTCAAACAGATTATTGGTTGTGCCGCATTGGTCAAATAAAAAAGTATTGAATTTTTTTAAGAATTCCTGAAACGTCATGAGAACCTCAGACAAATGATTTATGCAATTCATCATACATGAATATTTGTCAACTTTTAAAGAGATATTATTTAATTCTGTCTAATGATTTTTAACAGTGCTCCTGAGAGGATGCCTACCTCGATGCGTTAATAAATAGTCCATTGAAATTTTTTAGTTGATGCCATCAATTAGTTCATGTATTATACATGTTCCTTTATTTTTGATCTTATTGGGCTTTTAATGAATAAATTTTGGGCGATTATTTTACTTATCCCTGGTTGTTGTAGTGCCGCCACTATCACAAATTCTATTGGAGGTGTTGGGCCTCAAGGCAGTGTTAAACCGTATATCTGTATTCAGGATCAGAATGGAGCGGTCACTTTGGCTTTGGCGGGCAATCAATCAGGTGATGCAAATAAAGCCTCAGGTAACGCCTATTATGCCGGAGCTACATTACGATTTGGTGGTTGTACACCAGCGAATACTTATCTTGGTTATGTTGGTTTTAGCATCAATGCTTCCGGTAATAATGCGGTAAGTAGTTATACACCTCCTGAAGGTATTCATATTGCCTACACAAATCCTGGTATAGACAGTAGCGGTGTTGTTACTGGCACGATTAATTATACTCCAATAGAAACCAATCTGGAGTTACAACAGGCTAAAGAAAATAATACCTGGGAATTTGCAGGTATTAATTTATCCGGTCTTGAGTTTGGAAAAGTAATTGATCCTGTTGTTGTTCCTAATCTTTCAACACAAGATAGCTCAGGTAATTTTTCTGATCTGCAGGAGATGCAATCATTTATTAACGCAGGCATGAACACTGCGCGTATACCCGTCAGTTGGGGGTACTTACAATTGGATGGGGCTGGAAAAGGAACAATCAATTTAGCCTATTACACGAACTACATACGTCCATTGTTACAAACGTTAACTCATGCAAAGGTACATACAATTGTTGACCTGCATGCTTATATGCGCTATTCAAAATTTGGTGAAGAATACTCTGGATGCAGTGGTAGTGGTCCTTGTCCTGATGGAACGTTGATTCTGGATGAAAAGGCTTATCAATCAGTCTGGAGTCAATTAGCTGAGTTGATGCAACACGATCCATTAATAGATAAAGACTATCTATTAATTGATTTGGTTAATGAACCCGTTGCAGTTCCTGATGATAAGGTATTCACCATTCAAGCATCTTTAATAAATATGCTACGTAACCAGAATTTTACCGGTTATATTATGGTTGAAGGCAACAGCTGGTCGGGTCTTCATTCCTGGAGTAGTTATCAGTGGAAAGGAAGTGATAATCAAATATATTCCAATGCAACTTTATTTACTCGAGAACATTTTGCGAAAGCAGGTATTACCGATTTATCAAAAGTTCTTATTAATGTTCACCAATATTTAGATAGTGATTATAGTGGAACTCATGATGATTGTTTGCAGGATTTAACTACCACTGGCGATAATGGTTTTAATTTGAATGAATTTGCTGATTACCTGAATGAGAATCAGTTAAAAGCTATAGTGACAGAGTTGGGTACAGGAAGAAATGCAGCAAGTTGTAAAGCCCCATTGAGTGAATTTATGACTTATTTAAAAGATAACTCAGCTAAAAATAAGGAATATGGTTTTGTAGGCTGGACTTTGTGGTCTGCAGGACATGGTTGGGGGAATTATAACCTGAGAGTGAAACCGGATTCTTATCAGATGGATGTGGTTAAGGAATTAATTCAATAGGCTTTGTTGACCAGAACTGGTCACCACATCCTGGTTTATCTCGATTAGGTTAGATGCACTGAATAATCAGGGCTATTACTTTGAGACAGAATCATTTGTACTAAACTCGCCAGGGAAGGTGTTCATTATTTTGCTCCAATCTTCCTTGCTTTTATAGCAACTCAAAATAGGCAAGGAGATTGAAGAATTTCCTGAATAAGAAATGAAATAACAAAAACAGTCCACAGAATATCGTTTTTTCTCACAACCGTTTAATAAATCCAGTCTTGCACAATTGGGTTTTAGATATTCTAGTAATTTCGCTCCAAAGCAAAATTGGCCAGATCAATCAGGGCAGTTTTATACTCTGAATCTGCAAGGACAGTCAGGGAGGACAGTGCCTTGTCTACTTCTTCTGCTGCGATTCGTTTGGTATAGGCTATGGCATTTGTTTGTTCAATTGCCAAAAGAATTTCGGGTAAATAGTCTAGACTTCCCATTTTCAAGCTGTTTTTTATTTGTTCCTGTTGAGTAGGGGTACCATGCTGCAATGCATGAATTAAAGGAAGCGTTGCTTTACCGTCCGCTAAATCATCACCAATATTTTTACCCAGTGTCTCTGCATCGGAACAGTAATCTAGAGCATCATCAATAAGTTGAAACGCATTTCCCAAGTGCAAGCCATAAGCATACAGACTATTTTGTACTTCAACTGGTGAATCAGATAGAATGGGTCCTATACAGGCAGCAGCTGCAAATAGTAGAGCGGTTTTCGAACGAATAACATCAAAATAATCTTCAAGGCTTAAAGAGGGATTATGTCGATTTGCAAGTTGCTTGACTTCGCCACAACTAATCTGATGCGATGTATTGGCTAATAGGTTGAGAATCGCCGAAATACCTACTTCCACCATTAATTGTACTGATTGGGTAAACAAATAATCTCCGACCAATACACTGGCTTTACTGCCCCAAATGCTGTTTGCAGTTTCTCTACCTCTTCGTAAGGTGGATTCATCAACTACATCATCATGTAGTAAAGTGGCCGTATGGAAAAATTCAACCATGGCAGCCAGGGATATATGATCTGTTCCTTTATAGCCGCAGGCATTGCTGGCCAGAAGTACCAGTAAGGGGCGTAATCTCTTGCCACCACTCTCAACGATGTGATGAGACAGGTCATGAATTAAAACGATCTGTGATTGAATTTTATCAATAATCAAGTTATTAACCGCGTCAAAATCTTCACTAACCAAGGCGCGTATACGGTCAATAGTCATTCTATATCCTCTACCAATTAATCAATGCATGCTAAGGTGGGATATGTTAATTGTCAAGTGGAAGAGGGAACTTGTAGTTTTATCAACGAGAGGATTGGGTGTTATCACTCCGTTCCTGAAAAGTACTCTATTTGTACTTAAGTCCTTTTTAAATTTAAAAGAAGAATGAGGGATCTATTGTTTATGTTTATTGTGTTTCGATTTCATTTTTTTATTTTTATACATGTTTTTGTCAGCAAGATTTAATAAACTCTCCGCATTAGTAGCTTCATCCGGGAAATTCGCTGTACCGATACTAATCGTACTATTTAAGTCCATATTTTTAATGTGAAAGGGTTGAGAAAATTCCTGTTCTATCCGATTGATTATAACATCCAATATCAAATCCTTTGGTTTATAGCTGATAACCGCGGTAAATTCATCTCCGCCTAAACGGGCAATAATATCATTATTTCTGAAGCAATTCTGTAGTCTTTTTCCAACCTGTAATAATAGAATATCGCCTATTTCATGGCCGTATTCATCATTTATTTTTTTAAATCCATCCAGATCCATATAAAATAAAGTTACTGCGTTTTTAGTTTTTTGGGATAAATCCAGAATATGTTGAAGCTGGGTATTAAAATACGAACGATTAGGCAAATTGGTTAACGAATCGTGATTTGAAAGGTAATGAAATTTTTGTTTATCTGCATGGAGCAGGAAGTTTTGTTCTTTTAATACGGTTTCATACAGTTTATTTTCTTTCAATAAATTGTATAGTAAGGTAAAAGTGAGTAAAAAAATAAAGATATGATTTATATTTTCGATGTAGGGAAGATACGCTGCGGAAACATGATAAACAGGCGAAATAAATTGATATATAAAAATTGTCACTATTGAAGCAGATAAGATGCTGTAGAAAATTAATCCTTCCAGTCCTATTGTAGCAGCGGCAAGTATGGGCGACAGGTAAAACCAACCGAAGTAGGAACTGGATACGCCCCCTAAATATAAATTTCCAACAGTCATTACCAAAAGGCATAAGCTGTTAAGTATATGACCGCAAATTATGAGGTTGAATTTCTTTTTAAGTAATATCAAATTGAACAAAGTAATGCAGCTGGCAAAAAATAATAAATAGGCAATAATCCAAAAATGCAAATAAATATTCAGCGCAGTGATATTGATGCCAATGATTAAGAGTTCAACAGTGATGATAGTTAATAGACGGTATTTTCTATCATATTCACTGGGAAGAGGCAGCTTAACTTTATGTTTGATAACTTCCTTTTTACCCGGCATCATTTAATGACCTCAGATCCTTGATACAAAAGAGATGAATTACCTCATATCAATAAGTAAAGTATAGAATATTATTTGTATAGTATGGTGTTATTTACGGTATGGCTTTTGGTCAGTGGAATTGAATTATGAGTTTATAGAGCAGCTGCTTTTTAAAGTCAGGACTTTTTTAATTGATGTTAAAACCGACCTTCACTTAGGTTGTCGGCTCAGTGCGCCCCAAACGGGAGCTAATAACTGACTCACATCAGCTCCTAAGTCCCGTGTTAGGGGTTTAAAATACCGCTTCAAAAAAGGGCTCTTTTGTTACTCTTTAATCGTTACACGTTAAAGCGGAAGTGCATGACATCGCCATCACATACAACATAGTCTTTCCCTTCCAGACGTAATTTCCCGGCCTCTTTGGCGCCTTGTTCGCCACGACAGCTAATGAACGCTTCATAAGAAATGACTTCTGCACGGATAAAGCCTTTTTCAAAGTCTGTGTGAATTACACCAGCGGCCTGCGGTGCTGTTGCTCCCTTATGAATAGTCCATGCCCTGACTTCTTTTACCCCAGCCGTAAAGTAGGTTTGTAAACCTAAAAGATCATAACCAGCTCTGATGACTTTGTTTAATCCTGGTTCAGTTAATCCTAAGTCTGCCATGAATTCTTTGCGATCAGCATCTTCCAGTTCTACCAGTTCCGATTCAGTTGCAGCACATAATGCTACGATGCGTGCATTTTCCTCAGCAGCAAGTTTTTGCACTTTTTCCAGTAAAGGATTATTTTCATAACCATCATCATCAACATTAGCGATATAAAGCACAGGTTTTGCTGTGAGTAAAAAGAGACGACGCGTAATTTGTTCTTCTTCAGAAGAAAGGCCTAAAGTTCGAACGGGATATCCAGCATCCAGATGAGCTTTAATCTTTTCGAGAGTCTTCATTTCAAAAATAGCTTCTTTATTTCCGCTTCTGCTGTTTTTTCCGGCTTTTAACATGGCTTTTTCAAGCGTTTCCATATCTGCTAAAGCAAGTTCCGTGTTAATCACTTCTATATCGCTGAGCGGATCAACGCGTCCTTCGACGTGTATTACATCTGAATTTTCAAAGCAACGAACTACATGAGCAATCGCGTCAGTTTCACGAATGTTCGCCAGAAATTGATTGCCCAGCCCTTCACCGCTGGAAGCGCCCTTAACCAAGCCTGCAATATCGACAAATTGCATGGTTGCAGGGAGAGCCTGTTGTGGTTTTACGATTTCACTTAATGCATCCAGACGTGGATCAGGTACAGTAACTATGCCCACATTAGGCTCAATGGTACAAAATGGGTAGTTAGCCGCTTCTATACCTGCTTTGGTCAGAGCGTTGAATAGTGTTGACTTTCCAACGTTAGGTAAACCAACGATACCGCATTTAAATCCCATGTGTAACTACCTCTTGGCTATGTTCTAAATTAAGCTGCAATCGTGCAGATTGGATGTGTTCATTTAGAATTAAGTGTTTAAATGATTCATTGCTCTGGCTATATCTCCAGACAATACCAAAGGCATGACAGCAATGCCTCTATCTATAGCGTCATAAATTTGCTGTCTATCATCGACTGAAGGTTTGCTCAGTACAAATTGATGTACCAAGTCTCTGTGTCCAGGATGACCAATGCCAATTCGTAATCGGTGAAACTCACTACTTCCTAACTGCGTTATAATGTCTCTTAAACCATTGTGACCACCATGGCCACCACCGGTTTTTAATTTTATACGCCCTACAGGTAAGTCCAGTTCATCATGCACGACCATTATTTCTTCTGGTTGAATTCGATAAAATTGGCTGACTGCCCTGGCTGGCAATCCACTGTGGTTCATAAAAGTTAAGGGTAAAACCAATTTGCACTGATTTTTATTGATTTCCAGATCAGCAATTTCTGCCTGCATTTTTTTATCTGGTTTATAATGCGCACTATGCCGTTGTGCCAGAGAATTAACCAACCAACCACCGGCATTATGCCTTGTTTGTTCATAGGCAGAGCCTGGATTGCGTAAACCGATGATAAGTTTAATGGCCATAGACTGTAATTTCTTAAATTAGGTTTATCGGATTAATCGGGTAGCAGTAGAACGTGTTTTCATGTACGTATCTTTACAGATAACCAGGTTGAACGAACTCTGGTTATCTGCAAGAAATTAATCCAGAGTATATCTTACTCTGCACTTTCCTCTTCATCAGTAGTAGGTACAGCAGAAGCTGGAACTGATGATTCTTCTTCTTCAACTGAGCCCACTTTAGGTGCATGAATACTCACGACAGGAGCGTCATGACTTCCGTCTGTAACATCAACAGTCAGATGAACGCCTTTAGGCAGTTTCAGATTGGATAAGTGGACTACATCATTCATACCTACATTAGTCATATCCACTTCAATGAACTCAGGTAAGTCTTTAGCCTGACAACGAATTTCAACCTGCGTCATAGTGTGGTTAATGATACCACCAGCTTTTACGCCAGAAGATTTTTGTTCATTAGTGTAATGAATAGGAACGAGTTTGATAAGAATGTCTTTTGCAGAAACACGTTGTAAATCCATATGCATCACGATTGGCTTGTACGGATGACGTTGTAATGCTTTCAAAATCACGTGTTCAACTTTACCGTCAACAGAAATATCAAAAACACTGGAGTAAATACTTTCAGTTTCCAAGGCTTTAATAACTTTATTGTGTAGAAAGTGTATTGATTTTGGTTTTTTATCGCCGCCATAGATTACAGCGGGAACTTTATTCTCAAGACGACGTAGGCGGCGGCTCGCACCTTTCCCCATATCCGTTCTTGATTCAGCTTCTAAAAGAATTGTTGACATTATATACTCCAATAAATTTAAGGATCCCTTATTTAATCCGCGACCAGATTAAATACCCGAATACTCACTAAAAATGAGTAATTTAACCGGGAAAGGGTGAAGAAGTATACAATATTTTAAAATGAACTTGAAGTCATAGCCATAATTTCATAGAATATGGCACTTTATTGAAATTGTGATAGCCAATCAGGCGAGTTGGAGAATAGTTATGTATGCGGTAATCAAGACTGGCGGTAAGCAATATACCGTAAAAGAAGGTGATGTTTTAAAAATTGAATTGCTGCCTGAAGATGTTGGCAATGAGATCAAATTTTCAGAAGTACTGATGTTGGCAGATGGCGATAAAGTCGTGTGCGGCACTCCATTTATTGCTAAAGCAGTAGTTAAGGCTGAAGTACTTGATCATGGTCGTCACAAGAAAGTAAAAATTATTAAATTCCGTCGTCGTAAGCACCACATGAAACAAATGGGGCATAGACAATATTATTCGCAAGTTAAAATTACTGCGATAAGCAAGTAAGAGGGGATAGCAATGGCTCATAAGAAGGCAGGTGGTAGTACTCGTAATGGCCGCGACTCGAATCCAAAGTTTCTTGGTGTAAAGCGTTTCGGTGGTCAATTTGTAAATGCGGGTGAAATTATTGTAAGACAACGTGGTACACGTTTCCATCCTGGAACAGGGGTTGGTTGTGGCCGTGATCATACTTTGTATGCCCTGGTTGAAGGTTTGGTACAATTTACCGTCAAGGGTGAAAAGAATCGCAAATACGTCACTATAGTTGCCGAACAAAAAGAAGAAGCTGCAAGTTAATTTGCATCAGTACATCATTAACTGCAAGACAATTGCAGAACTTTAGATGTATTAAAAAGTGATTTCAATGTATAGGATATAGCAGCTTGTTTGTAGTACCTATTTTTGATGGTATCTAAAACGTTACGATATTTGTCATCCAGTTTATAACCCCGGTAACGGGGTTTTTTTTTAGTTTTAAGGTTGGTCATGAGATTCGTCGATGAAGCAATTATTAAGGTAGACGCCGGTAATGGTGGAAATGGTTGCGTCAGTTTCAGGCGTGAAAAATTTATACCTCGTGGTGGTCCCGATGGTGGTGATGGTGGGGATGGGGGTAGTGTTTATTTTGAAGCGAGCAGTGATTTAAACACCTTGGTTGATTTTCGCTATATGCGCCATTATAAAGCAGAGAATGGTCAACAAGGGATGGGTGGTAACTGCAGTGGAAAAAAAGGGGCAGACCTGATTATCAAGGTTCCGGTAGGCACTATGGTTTATGATATCGATACAGGAGAGTTGCTGGGCGATATTAATAAACCCGGAGAGCCCGTTCTTATTGCCCAGGGTGGATTTCACGGATTGGGAAATACGCGATATAAAAGCAGTGTTAATCGTTCGCCAAGACAATCGAGTCCCGGAAGTCCGGGAGAGTGTCGGCATTTACGGCTGGAATTGCGAGTTTTGGCTGATGTGGGTTTGTTAGGACTTCCAAATGCGGGAAAATCCACGTTAATTCGCGCTGTTTCCAGTTCAAAAGCTAAAGTTGCTGATTATCCTTTTACTACATTGCATCCCGGTTTAGGTGTTGTTAGTGTTTCTTCACACAAGAGCTTTGTGATGGCCGATATTCCCGGACTTATTGAGGGTGCTGCAATGGGCGCAGGACTGGGGCATCGATTTTTAAAACATCTTTCTCGTACCTGTGTTTTATTGCATGTAATCGATGTTGCTCCTCTCGATGATAGCGATCCGGTAGCGTCTGCAAAGGCCATAATCAATGAGTTAGGTGAATACAGCCCCGAACTTCTGAATAAACCTCGCTGGCTGGTTTTGAATAAAATCGATATGTTACCTGATGAAGCCAGCAGACAGGAACGAGTTGAGACCATCGTAAAAGGTCTGAATTGGAAAGACAAAGTATTTGCAATTTCAGCGATTAGTGGCCAGGGAACTCAACAACTCTGTTACTCATTGATGCAATTGATTGATGAGATGAAAGAGTCGGAAGCTTAACCACTCAGCTGCATAATAGACTACCAGAGGACTGCGATAAGGTATCTGGTGTGTCTCTCCTCCCTCCTGGATTTGATTGCTGTAGTGAATCGTTAATTGCGTTGTACCTTTTGGCGGCTGTTGTAACCAGTACTCTTCCAGACCACTGAGATGAAAATGTACTTGTGTGGATCTCAGATTGTGAAAGTTGATTAGGTGCTGATTGCCTGGTTTTATTAAGAGCGATTGTAATAAACCCTCAGTGGCTTCATCAATTATGGTTATAGGCTCATTATTTTTTATTATCAGTTCTCTTAGATTATCGGAGGCTTTTTTGTCAACGGAAGCAATAATATGCGGGGACAGAATTGGATCGATAATTCCTTTAATTGTCTCAACCAGATCACGGGTACAACGAACTTTGAATTCGATATAGGGCACGTCCAGGCGGTATCCGGTTTGACAATCTATATCAGCCAGAGCCTCTTCCAGAGTTTGTGCTATTTCGCTTTCTGCCAATCCAAAAATACGCCATTTAATAATCTGTTTGGTACTGCGTTCCATTTTAAGAAGGAAAGGAAGGGCATGGTTATTGAACATTGGCAGACATTCCCGAGGAGGTCCAGGCAGCAAGATAAAAATTCTATTATTCCATTGATAATAACATCCCACAGCACTTCCGTTAGGGTTGGGCAGTATTTTGGCTTGTGGTGGAAAAAGACATTGTTGTAAATTACCTTCGTTAATGACTGCCTGGGAGGAGTGCAGCCGCTTCTTGATATGATCCAAAGCCTCAGGATGCTGGACTAAAACATCCCCGGTGTATTTAGCCAACGCAAAACGGGTCAGATCATCTGTTGTTGGTCCAAGTCCACCAATTATAATAATAATCTCATGGTTTTTTGCTAAAAATTCCAAACAGTTTACAATGTCCGTTTTTTTATCACTGCACGCCATCTGTAATCCCAGTGATAAACCTTCTGAGCTCAGGATGTGCGCGATATCACGGCTGTTGGTATTCAGGGTGTCACCATGAACTATTTCATCTCCTGTAGCTAAAATGGCAATGGTCATTTATTTTTCCAATGTTGAAATTGATAATTAGAATTCTATAGCAGAATTTAAAAAATAAGTAATATTTATTAACAGGAGGTTGACATTTAGGGGCTGGTTGGGTAATTACTTAATCAAGATTTTTATTTCAGGACTGATGAAAAGCTCCCAATCACCTAAGGTGTGTTGACAATTCCGATTTCGACGTCCCGCGACTTGTTCGCGGGATCCAGTTCTATCTTGATGAACACATAATGTTCGTTAAAGCTACTGAATTCCTGGATCCCGCGAACAAGTCGCGGGACGTTGAGAATAAATCGATGAATTGTCAACACACCCTAGTTAAAAGGTATTTTTAATTTGGTTATTTAGTTTATCTAAACTTCCTTATTAAAAATCTCTTTTATCATGCACTTGGTTTTTTTCTTATTTCCTGTATTTATCTCCCTAAGTTGTCATTCCGAATGCATTTTGGGTTTTCTCCAGCGTGTGACTGAGATTATTCTTAAAGACTAGAATTTGGCCTTATTGTGTAGATATTAAATAAAAAGTATTTGGTGTAGTTGAAATATAAATGAGTGAAGGAGAAGTTATGGAGTTTGAAAGTCGTTACGTTGCACATGTTCCTAACGCTCAGGGTATAGTAAATTATTCGGCAGAAGAAAACAGAATCTGGAATATATTATTTGAACGACAAATGAAATTATTACCAGGTAGAGCCTGTGATGAGTTTTTGGCTGGTTTAACTACTTTGGGAATCACTGCGAATGCAATTCCCCAACTTCCGGAAGTGAGCCAAAAATTAAAGGAACAAACAGGATGGCAGGTAGCTCCGGTCGCTGCATTGATTTCAGCACGAGAGTTCTTTGAGCTTTTGTCTAATAAATACTTTCCTGCAGCCACTTTTATACGCTGCCAAGAAGAATTGGATTATGTACAGGAACCCGATATATTCCATGAAATTTTTGGTCATTGCCCTATGTTAACTGACAAGGTATACGCTGATTTTATTCATGATTATGCCTGTAAGGTTTTAACCTTTCCAGAAGCTGATTGGCCCTTATTGCAACGCATGTTTTGGTTTACAGTTGAGTTTGGTTTGATTCATACATCGAAAGGTTTAAGAGCTTACGGCGGAGGAATTTTATCGTCCATTAGTGAAACCGTTTATAGTGTAGAAAGCGATATTCCTCTTCGTGTCCGGTTTGAACCTGTTGCTGCATTTCGAATGCCCTATCGAATTGACATGTTACAACCGGTTTACTTTGTTATTGATGATTATCAGACTTTATATACTTTTGTATCGTCTAATATCAATGAATTATTGGAGCGAACACGACAGTTAGGAGAGTATCCTCCGTTTTTTGATGTGGATACTGATAATCCGAATATTCATATCAGAGCCTGCTAGCAGGCGTCTCAGTTCATGATCATGGAGTGAAGAGTAACGTTGTAATTTTTTAATAACCCCGGAAAACGTCATTCCGAACGCAGTGAGGGAGCTCATGAATGTGATGCCCTCCTGCTTCACTATGTTCGGCAAGATCCTGGTTCCCTGACTTATTGAGAATTTGCTGACGCTTTTTGTATTGGTTACGAAGCATAAGGAATAGGATGTCTATGTATTGTAATGATAGAAGAGTCTTGTTAACATCGACCAACACACTTTGTTCATTGACTGGTTGGTCAAGGAGCATCATTTGATTAAAGTATTAATTGTTGATGACCATGCATTGGTTAGAATGGGTATTCGACGATTGCTTGAAGACATGTCGGATGTAGATGTAGTTGCGGATGCTGAGAGCGGTGAGCAGGCCTTGGCTTTTGTCAAAACTCATAACCCTGATGTAGTTCTTTTAGATATGAAGATGCCTGGAATTGACGGATGGGAAGTTACTCGTCGCCTAAAAAAATCAAATCCTCACATAAAGGTAATTGCGGTGACTGCAATGTGTACTGATCCTCTGCCTACCCGCGTTTTGCAATTAGGAGCCATGGGGTATCTGACTAAAGAGTCAGGAGCTGAAGAAATGGCAGCTGCAATTCGTAAAGTAGCTAAAGGTGAAAAATACCTTAGTGCTGAAATTGCTCAAAAAATGGCAATTAATAGTCTGCTGGATGCTCAGGACTCTCCCTTTGATATGTTGTCAGAGCGGGAAATGCAAGTCATGCTCATGATTACCAGCGGTATGAATGTGCAGGATATAGCCGATCGATTATTTTTAAGCAGTAAAACCATCAATGGTTACAGATACCGTATGTTTGAAAAGTTAGGCATAAAAAACGATGTGGAGCTGACCTATTTGGCGATGAAACACAGAGTCATTGAACATCCTAATGATATAATCCAAGATGATTAAACTGGAAATTCAAAGCAAATTGTGTAACGGAGTTCCGGTTTAATTGTGTTTTTAAGTAGCAACAAAGCCCCTTAAAATAAGCTATGATGCTATATAATTATCTTATTTTTGTAGTTTATGAATATTAGGCAGCCTTCCGCTGAGTTAACTCTATTTCTTAGTAAATTACCTGGTGATCCAGGAATCTATCGCATGCTTGATGAGGCAGGTACGGTTTTATATGTAGGTAAAGCGTCCAATCTTAAAAAGAGAGTGAGTAGTTATTTCAGTAAACACAATACGGCGGTTAAAACGCTATCCCTGGTAAGTCAAATTGCATCAATTGAAATTTCAGTCACCAGAAGTGAGACAGAAGCTTTATTGCTGGAAAGTAATCTTATTAAATCTTTGAGACCAAAATACAATATATTGCTTCGTGATGATAAGTCTTATCCCTACATTCATATCTCGAGTCATCCTGAATTTCCTCGTATTGAAAGTTATCGAAGTAAAAAAAAGCCAGTATCAGGTCTTTTTTTTGGCCCTTATCCCAATGGCACTGCAGTAAAAGATACCATTCTGACCATACAAAAAGTATTCAAGATTCGAAATTGTCGGGATAGTTATTTCAATGCCCGTTCACGCCCTTGTTTGCAATATCAGATTAAACGCTGTACTGCACCTTGTGTCGCATATATTAGTCCTGAGGCTTATCGTCAATCTGTTGATGATGCCATGCGATTTTTGCAAGGTAAGTGTCAGGTAATCCTGGATGAACTGACGGAACGTATGGAACAAGCCGTAGAGCAGCTTAATTTTGAGGCAGCCGCAGTATACCGCGATCAGATTAAAAATCTGCGTTTGGTACAGGAGCAGCAAGCTGTGGTTCAGCTTAAGGGAGATGCCGATGTAATCGCCATCGAAGCACGTCCCGGTTTTGCCTGTATTCAGTGCGTTACGATTCGAGAAGGACAGGTATTAGCCAGCCGTAGTTTTTTTCCTACAGTTCCCAATAGGGGCTTGAATGAGGAGCTGGACGCTGAGGATTTATGGCAACAAACATTTGAAGCCTTTGTTGGTTTTTACTATTTGGATTCTATAGACAGAATCCCTGCTTTAATTATTACGAACAAAACGCTGTTGGACCATCATTCTTTAGAGGAAGCGCTGACCGATAAACGGGGTAAATCCTGTACGATACGAATCAATCCGCGCGGTATTAAATCCCGATGGATGGATTTTGCTGTGAACAATCTCCGAATTTCTATAGCAGAATACGTCAGTCAACATGCCACGATTAGATCCAGATATCAGGCGTTGGAGAAATTATTATCGCTTGAAAAGCACATCCGGCGAATGGAATGTTTCGATATAAGTCATACCCAGGGAGAGGCAACTATAGCGTCCTGTGTGGTTTTTGATGAAGAAGGGCCATGCACTAAAGAATACAGGCGATTTAATATTGAGGGGATAACACCTGGTGATGATTATGCTGCAATGAATCAAGCCGTTACACGCAGATTCAAGCGTTTAATAGAAGCTCAATCATTACCTGATGTATTAATTATTGATGGTGGAAAAGGTCAGGTTGCCGTGGTAAAACGGGTTTTAGAGTCCTTGAATGTTCATGACATTATTTTGTTGGGTGTTGCAAAAGGACCATCCCGTAAAGCCGGTTGGGAAAAACTGATTTTGGTTAATGAAGATCGGGAGTTTACTTTACCTGAGGATTCGAAAGCCCTGCATCTCCTCCAACATATTCGAGATGAAGCACATCGCTTTGCGATTACGGCTCATCGTAAAAAAAGACAAAAAGCCCGGCTCGATTCTACCCTTGAGAGTATTGAGGGCGTAGGCGCAAAACGCCGACAGGCTTTACTGCATCGATTTGGTGGTTTGCGGGAATTGTCCAAGGCATCTATAGAAGAAATCAGCAAGGTTCAGGGCATCAGTGAACATTTAGCGATACGGATTTATCAGTATTTTCATGGTTAACCTACTGGATAGTAGGCTATCAACTGCCTCATTTAGGTTTATTCTGCTCATCCTGAGACTTATCCGAATCAGGGGTCGAATTTTCTTTTTTTGCAGGTATGGGATTAAAAAAATTCAGTAAGTTGCCAATCATATACCCAAAGATGGTATCAGATGAAGTAAAGCGTTTAATTTGACTCACGGGTTCATCAACAGAAATTAAAATTTTATCGATATAGGTATGACAATCATTGATGCCTACTTCATAAAGATTATAAAATTTTAATATATTACTTAAGCGAACTTCATATTGTTCTTGTAAAATTTTGTGCATGGCAAGCATCCTGATTAACTGTTCTCCTGTAGTTTCTCTGGATTCTTGTTGGGAGAATTCTGTTACATCATTAGATGGTATTCCCAGTTCTATCAGTTTTGGCTTATCAACAACATCATTTATTGTAAATTTAATGAAGCTGTGGTGCCCTAGTGAACCTTTCAATTTGGGACTTAAAAATTCAGCTTCGATTCCCAAAATTTCATATTTTTGTTTTGCTATCAAGAACGCGTTAAATTGCTCCGCATTACCGGAAAAATACTCCTTCAGTACCTCATCTTTTATCTCCTCCATGTAGTCATGCTGTATTGAGGTCAATAGAGATTCAAAAGAAGTTTCCAGTTTCCTGACTGTATGTCGTATCAGTCGAGTTTCACCCTCTTTAAGTAGTGAGTGAGGAACGCGCTTACCTATAACCAGTCCAACAACGAATCCCGTGAATGCTCCTATAAATAAACCGGTAGGCAATCGATAATTCATAATATCGCTAACGGTTAGCGAGATGGAACCTACCACAGCGCCAAAAATACCGGTGATTAAGCCAATTATAAATCCGCCCAGGTTCAGGAGCGCTTGTCTGGATTTATACAAAATACCATTTGCCCCGGTTTCTTTAGTTAGAGCACTGTAATTTACAGAAATTTGTTTTATAGCTTCGTATCGCTCTTTTAATGATAATTCAGTATTTTTAATGTCGTTTATATTTTTAATGAGCGAAATTAATTGACGCGCGATAGGCTCAAGATGTTCTGCAGAACGATCTGATGTCGCGAGATTTTCAAAGAGAGGCAATAAATAATATTTGCCTTCGAATTCATTGCAACTATCTATTAATCGTTTTAATTCGTTTTGGGTTTCAGAATGTAATGACACGATATTGTTCCTTGCTAAAATCACAGTAATTTATTCTTATGAGTTTAGACAACCCTGTTACAAAACGCTCAAACAGGATTGAATCAGTATTCATTTTTATACCTTTAACCGGTATTCGTTTGAGCCCAAAGTTGGTTTGGGGGTCGATGAATCGTCTTTCGTCTCAAAAAAACCAAGTCCTTGAGAGTAAACAGGCTCTCTCTCAGTTTCAGATGGATTTACAGTGGCTTGCGATGGAACAGAAGCAATTGTGGGGTCAACTTTAAGTGCAATTGTTCTGTTGGTAGTCAGACCAAAAACGATCGCAGTGAGACAGTTGTTTTCTAAGGTTTCTATGAGGTGTTGTGTATGACTGTAAAAGAGGCCAGCATATACTTCTCTTTTATTTGATCTGATGATCGCTAGTGCCTCTCTGAATTGATTCGTATCAAATGTATCCTTTTGAAAACAGTCTAAAACCCGTTGGAGCGCTTGTATTTTGTTCTGTTTTCTTTGTGGAAAAAACAATCCCCAAAACCCCTTTAAACTAGTTTCAAGCTTTTTGATGTGTTCTTCAATGTTCTTTTTGGTGGTATTTAAAATGTTGGGTAATTTCTTTTCAAATTCACCTTTTTTAATTTCCAGAAGTTCTCCGCGGGATTTTTGTAATTTTGCTCCCGTTTCCAGCCAAGAGGAATCATTTAACTTTCCATCTTCTGCGCCTAGGAAACTCATCATCCCAAAGATGCTTTCATGCATTGAAATGGAATTTTGTGATTGAAATGCTTTCTTTAATCCATAATGATTGAAGGAATAAGGTTGAATGTTTTGATCAAAATAACTGGAATCAAAAACATAACCGTTAAATAAGAATTTCGCTATTGCTATTGGTCCCGTGGTGCATACTACTATGGACTTTAAGTACAGGGTACGTTCTTTTTTCATGAGATAATCCAATAATTGTTCATCAGATTTTTGAAGTATCCCTTTAATTTCATAGTATTCATTTCTAAAGAATAACCATTTAAAGAATCCGAGTTGCTCTTTTAATTCTCTTTTTAATCTTTGAACTACGGATTGATGGGTTTCATCGGCAGAAACCTTATTGAATTCTAGAAACTTGACTTGATCAGTCATAATTTCATTGATGTACTTCCTCAGTTCTCGAGAAGATCGCTCCTCTCCTTCGGCGAATATGTTTTTGGAGCGTGCTATATAAATTGACTCGGAACGATTTTTCATGAAACTGATCAGGTATTTATTTAGAAAACTGTCTCTGCCAAATTCTTCTTCAGTTTTTTCTATAAAATCATTCGTGTATTTACCTAGGACACTTATCATTCCTTGTTGAATTTTTTCTATTACTTCTTGCGCGGCAATTGGGTCAACTACGGCAATATAATCATTATTTGATAGTATTACGTCTTTATTTTGGGTTCTTAAACTGCCAATATTCAATAATAACGGTGCTTGTACACTGATTCGTGCCGGGAGTTTTGACGTGTCGACTGGAACATCAAAATCAGTATATGCCCCTTTTGTATAAACTGGTGATAACCATCTGAGAATGTCACTGGCAAGAGCAGGGTTTCCTCCTTCATTGAAATGAGAAATTTCATCTTTATAATATTCATATAATTTTTTTTCATTTTCTGATTTCAGGGTGTCTGGAGATAAATGTGCATCAACGGGAGTAATTCTATGTTCTGCACAAAAGCGGTGTAAATTTTTGATTGCTTGTTCATTTAGCAAGGAAGAGTCATAAATCAGGTTAATTGAATCAGTAGGGTTCTTTTCACGCATGGTGATTAATCGCATCTGATTCTCAGTATTCATAAAAATACCTGGTTTATTACTAAGCCAAATTTTGACATGAACATGAGGATTGTATTGATATAGTTTTTTTACGGCACCTGACATATTGGACATCCTGAATGCTATGAGAACAAATTAAAAACAATTGTGTGATTATTTTACATGAAAAACCTTAATAAATTATTAATTACAGTAAAAAATAAAAACAGTAGTGAAATTCAGAGATGATTAAAAATAATTCATAAATTGGATTCAATTGCAGGTGACGTGGAGTGGCGTACTGGATAATACTTTGGCATATGCTGTTTTAGCGGATTCGGGATTCGGCATCAATAGCTTTTTGACTTGGAGATGCCGAATTGGATTTTATTCCCTGGTGGATAAGAATCAGAAAGAACGTATTGCCCTGACTCCAGCAGTTTTTCCTTTACTAATATTTGTCTGAGTCCCGGTTTTAAAACTTTGCACCCAGGAATTGGAAGAGGTTTTTTCCGTTGAACACCAATAATTATCGCTGTTGAATTTTCCTAATTCATTTCTCATCGCATAGATTAACGAAAGCTCATACAGTGTTGGTAAACGCCAATCGGATTGTGATTTACCATCATTATCAAAAGCTGCAGGGTTTGTTACTATGTTCGGAGCATCCCACCAGGTTATAGCAAAGGATTGATCGGTATTCGCTGCGATTAACCCATGGATTCCTGTGGAGTTGACGTAAATTACCGTTCCCCCTAGAACAGTGTCGCCTATTTGCCGCCTGATACCAGAATTTGCCGGATCAATCCACATGGTGTTGAAATCAAGACCATCAGATTTAGCTAATATTTGTCCTGATATCCCGCCAGTTGGCACTCCGCGGCCATCAGCGCCAGTTGAGCCCTGAACTCCTTGGGAACCCGTAGCTCCAACATCTCCCTTTATTCCCTGCATACCCTGAGGTCCTGCTGCTCCAGTATCGCCTTTTAATCCCTGTACTCCTTGAATACCTGCTTCCCCTCGGATACCCTGAGGACCAGCTGGTCCAGTATCGCCTTTTAATCCTTGTAACCCTTGAGGACCGGCGTCCCCTTGCATACCCTGAGGACCAGCTGGACCTGCATCACCCTTTAGTCCCTGTGCTCCTTGAAGACCTGCTTCCCCTCGGATACCCTGAGGACCAGCTGGTCCAGTATCGCCTTTTAATCCTTGTAACCCTTGAGGACCGGCGT
>NZ_LNYR01000031.1:367540-378706 GCF_001467955.1 Legionella quateirensis
TTGAGGACCAGCTGGTCCAGTATCGCCTTTTAATCCTTGTAACCCTTGAGGACCGGTTTCCCCTTGCATACCCTGAGGACCAGCTGGTCCAGTATCGCCTTTTAATCCTTGTAACCCTTGAGGACCGGCGTCCCCTTGCATACCCTGAGGACCAGTTGGACCTGTATCACCCTTTAGTCCCTGTGTTCCTTGAGGACCTGCTTTTCCTTGCAAACCCTGAGGTCCAGTTGGACCATTATCACCTTTGAATCCTTGTAACCCTTGAGGACCTGCTGCCCCCTGAGGTCCTGCAACTCCTGCATCACCTTTAACCCCCGTTGGTCCAATATCTCCTTTGGGGCCTTGGGGACCAACAGGTCCTGCTGGAATTTTCCCGATTTCATTTTTTAACTCGGCTTTAAGTTCAGACACCTTATTATCGACATAGGTTTGAGATGCCGGATTACTTTTGGCTAAAACATCAGTCGCAGAAAATAAAATAAGGAGGATAGCAGGGAGATATTTACTCATTGGCATTGTTAATTTTATCCTTTTTTGAATTCATCTTTGTTAACTCAGGGGGGCTGGCAATTCAATTATTCAATCCCAAGGTTCCGCGACGTTTAAATCGGAATTGTCACCAAATCCTGATGATGGAGCAATCAAATCATTAAATTAATACCTAACAAAATGGCTTGTTGTACGGGTATGTTTTTTACAGATCCACTACCGCTTTCCAAATCAATTGTGACTTTCGGGCTCGCTCCAAATATGCCTTGATAGGACAAACTGATGTTGGCAGTTGGCGTAATGGCGTATCCCAAACCTGCAATTAGTTCACCTGCCAATTGAGAAATATCATTAATGGTATCTCTGTCCATTTGCCAGCGTCTATAAGCACCACCGCCTTTGATTTGAATAAACAATGGAGCGGTGAGTTCAGGGGTAATTCGAGCGGTAATCAAGCCATCCAGCATGGGTTTTAATGTACTTAGTACTAATAGACCACCAACGGCTTCAATTTCTTCCTCGGTCATTTTTAATCGCATTTGATTGCCGCTCTGCAAACCGATTTCCAGTCCAAATAAAACAGGACCTTTTTGCACAAAATCTCTACCCAGGGCAAATCGACCTAGTGCTGTCTGATGATCTCCCCGATGTACATCTTGAAAATCAGCATAACCAAGACTTGCTGAAATCGTCCAGGGATAATTGATGGTTTGCGAATAACACAGTGAATTGAAAAGGAGCATGCTAATGCACAGT
This sequence comes from Legionella quateirensis, assembly GCF_001467955.1. Lineage (GTDB taxonomy): Bacteria > Pseudomonadota > Gammaproteobacteria > Legionellales > Legionellaceae > Legionella > Legionella quateirensis. The sequence continues at coordinate 368,786 of NZ_LNYR01000031.1, forward strand.
GCCAATATGAATGATCTGTATTGTCTGATCCTTGGTAAATTCATTGGATACCTTCAATTGGGGGCGTTCATGGTGTGCTGGTACAATAGAATGAAACGAATCAGCAATAATAAATTCGTAAACGTCCCGTTTAAATAATGGATGGAATAGTATATGAATCAGCTGGTAAATTCTATAAAATTGCTCTAATTATTAATCAGTTGCAGAAAAATTGCTAATGAATTTATGTACTTCTAAAATACTAATTGGTTTACAGTAAAAATAACCTTGCGCGTATTGGCATCCAACTGATTTAATAATTTCATGTTGTTGTTCGGTTTCAATTCCTTTCTGGATGCTATCAATATTAAGAGCTTTCGTTAATTGAATAATTCCATTTAAAAGCATACGGTTTTTTGCGGATTTTCCAATTCCTGTCAGTAATTGCTGGTCCAGTTTAAGATAATCCAAGGGTAACGATAAGAGTTTAGGAAGTGACACTTGCGGGCTGCCAAAATTATCAAGACATATTTTGATGCCATTTTTATGTATCTTTCTGAGGTATTTGGCTATTTTGTTGAAATATGGCGCGATAACACGTTCTGAAATGTCCAGTATAATTTGATTTTTGACGATGTTATATTGTTCTAAATTGTCATTTAATGAATCCAGAAATCGCGCATCGTTTAATTGAGTTAATGAAATATTAATTGATAATTTCCCATCAAATTTAGAGTTGAGCATTGATTGGTAATCCTGTAATGATTGTTCAATCAACCATTGACTGATGAGATGAATACACCCTGTTTGTTCAGCTATTGGAATGAATTCACCCGGCAGTATTAAGCCTTCCTGTGGATGTAGCCAACGTAATAATGCTTCAAACCCAATGATTTTATTAGAGATAATATCGATTTGCGGTTGGTAATCAATGTATAATTCATTTTTGGCAACTGCCAATTTGAGTTCTTTTTTTATGATGTCATTTCGTTTATCTTGAATGAAATGCAATGAACTCGAAAAAAAAGCAAAATTATTTTTACCCGATTTCTTTGCCTGATACATAGCCAAATCAGCGTGTTGTAACAGTTCGCTTGAGGTCTCTCCGCTTTCTGGAAAAAGCGCGATTCCTATGCTTGCCGAGATTTTCATTTGATACTCGCCAAATTGGAAGCTTCTGGATAAAACATTGATGATCTTTTCTGCGATCATTTTTGTAGAGTTGTAAGTAGCATCTTTAATTAACACGATAAATTCATCCCCTCCAATGCGGGCAATGAAATCATCTTGTCTGATACAGCGCACCATACGTTTGGTCGCTGCTTTTAACAGCCTGTCACCTATTGGATGTCCTAATGTGTCATTGATTATTTTAAAATTATCCAAATCAATCAGCAGTAATCCCAGATTTTTCCCATCAAGTTGATGCTCATACATCTTTTCAATCAATTGTTCCTCAAAGTACTTTCTGTTGGCTATTTGAGTTAAGGTGTCATAACGAGTTAAATTCAGCATGTTTTGTTCGGTGGATTTAAGCTGGGTTATATCGGTTCCATAAATGTTGATTTGCTTGAATTCAACCATCCAGATGAGAGTGAATAAATAGACTTTAGAATCTGCTTCGAGTTCAATGCGTAGTACCTGATTTGTATCTCGAGCTCTGTGGGCTTCTCTCAGTAATTGTTCAGGAATGCCTTCATGCTGATCTCTCCATTGTTTTAATATTATTTTTCCTTGATTGTTTGCAAAAATCACTTCGCCAGCAGGTTGGATTCTTATAACTGGATTAGGATCCTGCTTTGGAATACTGGCTAAAAACTGTAAGCGTCTCTGATTTAACAAACGTTCAAATTCTAAATTAATTCTACCCAGGAATAAGCGAAACAAAGTGTCATTTAGATTGTTCGTCTCCAATTTTCGGAAGGTGAGAATACTGAGTAGTCCAACTACATCATTCTGTGCATTGATAATCGGTCCAGCCAAATATGAGTTTACTTTCATTTTGGCTAATAATTTATCCTCAGGAAAACTCTGTTGAATGTTATTAAAATGACAGATGGATTTTTGCAATATAACCTGGTTGCAAGGAGAATCTTTAAGAGAGTAACTGATATTTTCTTCTTTTTTGCCCAAGGAGTAATAACTTACGGTATGGGCAATCTGTTGACTATCAACCAGACAAACTGAGGCATAATCAGCGGAGAAGGCATCGTTTATTATTTTTAGAATATCATCAATAATAGCATTCAGTTCACTGTGGTTACTAATTTGTGCCAAAGACCATAAAACCCATTCAATTATTTTTTCCTGTAAAATATTAATCAGCCGCGCAAAAATCACAGAAGTTCCGTGTATTTCTGTTTTATTTATCATAATATTAAAAGCTGTGATGGGTTTTTGGGAGATGCTCTCAATCCAGGTGAAATGTTGCGTGATTCCTTCTTTAGCTATTTGAAAGTATTTACGTGCTTGAACAAATTGCCGTTTACGTGAATAGGTATTCAGTTTAAATTGGTGCCAGAACAATTGATTAATGAATTTGTTATGGTTTTTTCCAAATAACCTGGCTGCTTCGTCATTCATGGCAATGACTTTTCCCTGCATATCAAAAGCAATAATGCCATCTTGCGATTTGCTTATTAGCTTTTTAATAGAATTATCCAGATCACATGCATTTACTTTGTTATTGGATATTGGTGTTTGTTTCTTATTTTTTGGAGTATCCATAAATTTTATCCAGTCAGTGCTAACTTAAATATAGACATTAATTATAAATTTTGTATTAGGTCTAAACTTATTATTGAAATGACCGAAAAGAAGATAAGTGCAAAATAAATCAGTCATTAACAAAGATTTTTTAATTTTAAGCACAAATCTTGCATGTAAAATATTAAAAATAGGCATGAGGGGGCGGCACCATGAAAAAAATACTTCTAACAGCATTCATGATGTCTATGGCGGCTGTGGTTAATGCTGCAAATTTTTATGGAACAGCATTGTGTGGATATCCTCAATATGAATGTATCAAAGTAGCTGGAGGAGAGAGTTGGGAAAAATTGTTCCCTGATCCTGTTCAGCGTGACCTGGTACAAAGAGTAAATCGCAGTTATAACTATTTATGGGCTGGCAGGGAAATTGCCATACCCAGAAATTTAGCGAATATTACTATATTTGATATATCTCCTTTTCCGTTAAAAATCGAAGGCGAAAATGAAAAGCAGATCATTGTAGATCAAGAGAAATTGGCCTGGGCTGCTTATGATGCTGAAGGCAATTTGGTATGGTGGGGACCAATTTCTTCAGGCAGAGATAAATGTTCTGATTCAAACAGGTCTTGCCGGACTCTGACAGGTATTTTCAGGATATTCAGTAAAGAAAATGTCAAGTGTACCTCCGACGTGTTCCCTATTGGTAAAGGCGGAGCCAAAATGCCTTATTGCATGTATTTCCATAAGGGATTTGCTTTACATGGTTCAGACGATATTCCCGGACAAAGAGCAAGCCATGGTTGCGTGCGTATGTTTATTCAAGATGCTAAATGGTTAAATGAAAACTTTGTTCAATTATCCAGTGATCGAAACAACTTTATGGGAACAAAGGTTATTGTGCGTCCGTTAAACGACAGTGAGAAAAAATCATGAATATAATAACGAACCGAGGATTTACTTCAATAGCACTCATGCTTTTATCCGGGCTGCTCTGCTTCTCTTCAATTCAGGCTGCTCCTGCAAAGAAGGACATTGCTGCTGAAGAGAAAGTAGAAAAGAAAGATAATAATAAATTCCCAACCGGATGCACTCCCGTAGGATTCAAACAAAGCCTTAAAGTATTATCACTTTATCCAGGAAAAGAGGGCGCATTACAATCCATGTACTTCTTTTTTAATCAATTACCTCAATCGGTCAGTTTGTATCAGATGCGTGATAAGGAAAGTGAATATTCCACTCGTTTTAATCACACAATTAAAGCGAATTCCTGGGCCGTTCTGGCAACCGGAGAGAGAGAGTTGAAATTTATTTGTACTTTGGGTGATGGTAAGACTTCTTATGGCAAAATTGTAGACTGTGCTGATACGATCAAAATTTGTGAGTACGTCAATGTGAAATTTGGATTGAATAATAAAGGAAATTTCTGGATAGTAGATAGTAATTCAAGAAACGGGGCCGTCAGTGAAGTCGTACATTATGGCATTATACCTGGAGTATAAAGTGCCATGAAAAGAGGGGAATCTTCATGAAATCACTAGTACCATGGATATGTTTTTTTGTTGCATCAGCGAGTCAACAAGTATTTGCTGATGAAGAGTTTAATGCTTATAGGTTAGGCGATTATAATAAAGCTGCCGGACCTTTAATGAGTAAGACAGGTCAGGATGCAGTTGCGGATTATTATCTGGGTCGTTTGTATCTTTATGGATACGGTCAGTTAAAAAATACTAATCTGGCGATGCGTTATTTTACCAAGTCTGCAGAAAAAGGCTATTTACCTGCAGTGCAGTTAATGGCCAAATACAGTTTATTTCAGGATAAAAATCCAGAAGAAGCTGCTCGTTGGTTTAAACAAGCTGCTTCAGTTGGCGATGTAAATGCCCAAATGTACATGGCCGCTGCCTACTTGTATGGCTTTGGTGTTAAGAGAAATGTGGATGTAGCCTCTCATTATTATATTGATGCGGCAAAGAGTGGCAATGCAATTGCTCAATATGCACTGGCAGAAAATTTCATCGACAGCCGTCACTCAGGTAACAACAAATTGGGTCTGATCTGGTTAACAAAATCAGCGAATAGCGGCAATCCTAAAGCATTAACCAAATTGGGCAGCATTTATTTTGTAGGCAAACTGGTCCCTAAAGATGTTCCCAAAGCTCTGGATTTATTAAATCAGGCCGCGTCACAAAATTACGTTCCGGCAATGGTGGAACTAGGTAAAGTGGCTTTGGCACAAAATGAATACGATCAGGCTTTGCAATGGTTCAATAAAGCGGCCGGTCACCAGAGTTCGGATGCCTATTTGCAATTGGCTCATGCCTATTTACAGGAAAAAAGTCCAATTTACGATCCAAAAAATGGGTTTTTGTGGACGTTGAAAGCTGCTCAGGATGGCTTAGTAGAAGCAAAAACCGACTTGGCTAATCTGTATAAAAAGGGCATTGGAGTCAATTCTAATGAAGAATTAGCCAAACAGTGGATGGATCAAGCGGCTCAGGATGCGAAGAAATCTTCTCCAACATCACCTCTGGCTCAAATGGCTTTATGGTTAAGTAATGATAAAACAGATAAGATGGAAGATACTTCTTATCAGATGAATGGGATATTCAGTGCCTGGAAAAACCCGGCAGGACTGCGGAATAACACCTATAATCAAGCTCCTCAACTTGAAGTCATTACTCGTCAGGAAATTTTTAAACCCCAGTTTGAATTAACTCAACCTAATGAAATCCCGATTAACACTTATTATGATGCTTTGGTAAGTAAAAAAGTCGAGTTAAAAAACAATGAATGGACTTTTCCTATCTATCATTTAAATAATCAAATCGAAGCTTTAGAAAGGGCATACAGCCCTGTTGTAGCGAAAGATAATTTACCAGCACCTTATATTGATGCCAGTTATTACACTTATGATGGTGATTCCAGTGCTAATTTAATGGATATATGGACCCAAGGTTGGCAAAAACAGGCAAATTATATGTCTGTGTTTAACCAAATGTATTTCCGGGCCATATTAGGTGACGCGCAATCCCAATTTGAAATTGGTCAAATGTTTCAATATGGCATTGGGGTGACGCAGAATGATCAGTCTGCGATTATTTTCTATCAGAATGCCGCTGAACAGCAACATTTGGGCGCTGAATATAATCTGGGTGTTCTCTATTTAGAACGTGCAAAAGAAAATGCAGATTATCAAACAGCATTAAACTGGTTAACTGATGCAGCGTTTAAGGGAAGTAAAAGATCGCAATACGTACTTTCCAGAATATTAGAGACAGGAAAAGCGGGGCCTGATGGTACATTATACATTCAGCCAAACCATGAACAGGCAATGTCCATGCTTTATCTTTCAGCTGCCAATAACTATGGGCCAGCAGAATATCAACTGGCTGAGTATTTGGCTCGTGAATATAACGACGGATTGAGTGTGGATGTGAAAAAACACAAAATTGCGTTGATTCGTCAATTGTATCAAGGTGCCGCATCGAATCGAGTTGCTCAGGCTTTATTACCTCTGGCTTATTATAACGCCATGGACGTTGATAAACAAAAGCAGGCTGAAGCGTTTAAAGTAGCCGAAAGTCAAGCTGATGCGGGAGATGAAAAGGCCGCCCTGTTATTGGGAATGCTCTATGATAGAGGCATTGGAGTAAGTGCAGATCCAGCCAAAGCAATCTATTGGTACCAACAATCTGGCCAGAATCCAGTGAGTCAATTCATCATGGGCACCTATACAACTGAAGGTAAAGGAGTCTCTGTAGATAAAGAGAAAGGGTTGAATTTACTGAAACAATCGGCAGAAGCTCAATTCTCTTATTCTGACTTTAACCTGGCTGTACTGAAGCAACAATCGAAAGAAGAGTTTTTACCTGATTTGATCACGGCATACCGATTAGGTAATAGTCATGCCGGTATCGTTTTAGCTGATTATTATCTGGCAGAAAATAATGATACGGACAGCATGACTCAAGCCAGGGAAATCTATACAGGATTGGCTGAAAAAGGCGATCAGTATGCGCAGTTAAAATTAGCTTACATGATGGATAAAGGGCTTGGTGCTGCTCCGAATCTTCTCGCAGCTCAACGCTGGTATCTCGCATCAGCAGAACAAGGTAATCCCGAAGCACAATATTTATTAGGTCAATTTTACCAATTGGGCGAGATTGGAGAACCTGATTATAATCAGGCAAAACTCTGGTATCAAAAAGCGGCTACTCAGTTATCCAAGGCTTCTGTGGCTTTAGGTTTTATTTATGAAACTGTGGATGATAATTATGCCGATGCCTTAAAGTCCTATGAGATGGCTTCTGAAAAAGGTGATGTGTTAGGCGATTATAATTTAGCCTTGATGTATGAATACGGTAAAGGCATTCCTGTTGATTATCAAAAAGCTAAGGCCTTATTCACCACTGCTGCAGATAAAGGCGATGATGAAGCCATGAATCAATTGGGTGGTATGTATTTTTATGGATTGGGTCAACCCCGAAATGCACAACAAGCTTTATCCTGGTATAAAAAAGCAGCTGAGCTGGGTAATAGCAATGCCCTTTATTCGCTTGGTCTGTTATCAGAAACGGGCGTAGCTACAAAACTTGATTTTCCTGACGCTTTGAAATATTACAAAGAAGCGTCTGATAAAGGAAATGAAAAGGCTATGTTGGCGCTGGCAAGAATGTATCATTATGGTTTGGGTGTAGAAAAAGATCCTAAAGTTTCAGCAAGTATTTACGAAAAACTTGCTGAGCGACAAAATGCTTACGCTCAATATCAACTGGGTACTTATTATATTGAGGGTACGGCTGGTGAGCAATCAGCTGAAAAAGGCAGGAAACTGTTAGAGCAAGCCAGTGAGAATGGCAATTTGCAAGCTCGTAAAGTATTGCGTCGATTGGATGCTCAAACTCAAGCGCGGGTAAGTTATGTTGAGCCCGTCCAATTAAATGATGTTCCTGTTTTGGAAGGCTCAAATGCCGATTTGATCTATCTTGACGCATTGAATGAATGGAATCGAGGAGACGAAGTTTTATCACGGATGATTTTACAACGATTGGTGACTCAGTATCCTAATTTTGTCCCAGCCAAACGTACTTATGAGCAGTTAAATCAAGCCAGGTTAACACGAACTTACGGTTAATACAGTTTGGTTTATGATTTAGATACTCATGCTCAATCCGGCCCCTTTTTTAGGGGCTTTTTTTTTATTATTATTTTTTGTCAATAAAAAATCATTGCCTCTTTTGTAATATTTGCTCACAATCGAATTGAAACGTTTTTTTATTTTGGGTAGTAAAGTTGTTTCAGCAATAAAACAGGACTTATGAGAAACCCCAATTATTGTGTTAAAAGAAATTTTTAATTCGGTCATTTAGTGAATCTAAACTCCCACATTAAAAATTTCGTTTTCTTCGACATTGGGATTTTTTGTAAGTTCAGTACAATATAGTTGGGATGAGTTTGCTTTAATTAAGTAGTGGTACGAACAATGAGGATAGTGATATGAAGTATGCGGTTACTTTTTGTACCTTTGATGGTGAAGCAGGCGCAAATCCTTTATGGCATAGTTGTATATTACTTTCCAGAATGGATGAAGAGACAAAACAACTGGAGGTAGTCGATAATTGGGGTTTTTATGGTTTACCGACCACCCAACGTGATAATTCATGGACCAATAAATTAAAAATAAAGATCGGATTGGATGTTGATTTGGTGGGAAATCATGGCATGTTACGCCATGAAGAAATACGGTATCTGGATCTTGGACGTGGATTGCATGGGACTACATTTGAATTAACCCAGGAAAAATTTGAACATTTGCAGGAAAAATGTTTGGAAATGGTCGAACAACAAGATAGTGCAATAAACGAAATTGTTGAGCCTTTAGGGATTAAAGGAAAGCCCTCTAAAGAAACAAGAATTTATCCATTTGAACAGCATTCTCCCTATATTTATCAATGGGAGAAAATCAGAGCAGCACAAGATCAGCGTGAACCCAGACTAAAACCCTTTGAGGTGCGATTATCCTGGGGATGGTCTGGTCCAAGTCTTGCTGAATCAAATACCTGTAAAACGCAGAGTCTGTCATTGTTGAAACATGTGCTTTCAGATGAGCAAATTACCCGCCTTACGGATGGAGGTAAACATCCTACCGTACCGAGATACAGTGGACCAATGGAAACCATTTATCTGCATAGCACGGGTCCTTTAAGACAACATGAAAAGAAATCCGGGGATAAAGTGTTTTATCGTGATTCCAAGGATCCTGGTGTTCGATTATATTGGACTGTACCTCCACAGGAAGTTGAAGCATTATCATCTGATACAACCAAGTTATTGTCGATTGATAAGGAATATTGTCCGAAAGTTAAATCAGTAGTAAGGAAATTGCAGCAGCTTGAGTGGTTACTCAGAAATGCAAAAGTTCCTGAAGAGTTCCAAAAGAATCAGGAAGCTTTAATCAATCAAGTGATCTGTCTTTATAAAAGCTTCTCCAGAATCAAACCCAAAGAGGATAAACCATCCATAACTGGTGTACAGGGATTTTTTTATTCAGTACTGTCTCTGCCGAGAAGCAGAGCGGAGCTGCGTTTACAAGAAAAAATCAAGAGCGCGGAGAATTTGTTTAATGGTCTTTATATGGCTCTGATCCATCGTATGAAAATTGATCAATCCAGACCAATTGAGCCTATTGATGAGCTGAACTCTGAGGATGAACAGAGTGAAGCAAGTTGTAGCTATGAACAGGTTGATTTGATTGATGAAAATCCTTTGGAAGCTGTAGTCAGTTATTTATCAGTGAATGATCAAATTGCGTTATGTCAAATTATTGGACGTAACTATTGTGTTGATGATGAGTCTGAAGAAGAGTTATCTGAAGATGAACTTGATTTATCGGAAGAGCACTTGGTTCAGAGTAATAAATCAAATGAATATGCTCAAAGTCCCAGATAAAGTTTATTAAAGCATCATTTACTTTCTCCTTCGGAGAGAACCGTCATCCCGAGTAGAACGAGGGATCTCCTTAAAGAGGCACTGAGCTTACATCAGGAGATCCTTCACTGCGTTCAGGATCTGAGGTATCCCCTAATAATTCTAGCGAGGCTCATTTACTACTAATCAGTATAAACGTTCGTCATTGCGAACAAAGTGAAGCAATTCAGAACACAGTTCCAATAAAGCTCCCTTCTGGATTGCTTCGCGTTGCTCGCAATGACGGGTATTTATCGCAATGAGGGGT
>NZ_LNYR01000031.1:378790-378917 GCF_001467955.1 Legionella quateirensis
CTTCTGGATTGCTTCGCGTTGCTCGCAATGACGGGTATTTATCGCAATGAGGGGTATTTATGTGGCCATTAAGAATAAACGTTCGTCATTGCGAACAAAGTGAAGCAATCCAGAACACAGTTCCAAT
>NZ_LNYR01000031.1:379053-379396 GCF_001467955.1 Legionella quateirensis
GTGGCCATTAAGAATAAACGTTCGTCATTGCGAACAAAGTGAAGCAATCCAGAACACAGTTCCAATAAAGCTCCGTTCTGGATTGCTTCGCGTTGCTCGCAATGACGGGTATTTATCACAGTGAGGGGTATTTATATGGCCATTAAGAATAAACGTTCGTCATTGCGAACAAAGTGAAGCAATCCAGAACACAGTTCCAATAAAGCTCCGTTCTGGATTGCTTCGCGTTGCTCGCAATGACGGGTATTTATCACAGTGAGGGTTATTTATATGGCCATTAAGAATAAACGTTCGTCATTGCGAACAAAGTGAAGCAATCCAGAACACAGTTCCAATAAAGCTC
>NZ_LNYR01000031.1:379538-393243 GCF_001467955.1 Legionella quateirensis
TTTAAATAAATACATTTTCGAATTTAAATATTATGAGGGGATAACTCCACTCAGGATGACGAAACTCATCAAGAAGATTGAGAAGTTACACAAACTATTTTTGCCTCGATCTTTGGGTTTTTCCTAAGTCCTTATACCTTCAGCAAAACGATGATCAAATATTACTCTATTGATTGAAAGAAACACAACGCAAGGGTAAACTAAGCGCACTCTATAAAACAAGTGAGCACAATAGGATGTTTTTGAACTTATCGGAATTACAAGCCCGGATTGAACTGATCAGAACTCAATTAATCAGTTCAGCTGAAACCTGGATTGATACTCAAAATGATATCACCCTTAATCAGATTAAGGGTAATTGGTTGAATGCCGTAAAATCAGCAAACAGAGATGAAATGCAAAGGAAGTTACAAGAGGGTGATGTTCCTCTTGTTAGAACAGATCAGTTTATTCGCTCCCTTGGTGTCGCTTCATCATCCTCAGAAGAAGGTAGTTCTTCAGCCTTGGAAGTGGTGGATGAGTCTTCCAATAATCAGTATTACAGAAGTGTTTATAACCCTGTGGTTGACGAGCCTGATGCTAATTTAGTTCGCTTAAGCCAATTAACTACGGTGTTTGAACAGTTGTACCAATTGGCAGATTATTTAACTCCCCTGGAATTTCAGGTTTCATTCAGAGATTTGAAACTGGCTCATGCTATGGGAGTCAGTATGAATAATGAATGGTGCTATGTAGAGCCGGGTGTAGAGACAGTGCGTTGCTATACTGCGCGTTTACAACAAGGACAAGAGCAATTTAGACATGCCAGCACAGACAATGACAAATTGATCGGTTTGAATCAGATTCAGATAAACATCAGAACAAGGCAATTTGAACAGACTTTAAGAAGTTTAGCATCTACTGTTTGCTCGGCTTATGAGTTGGAAAAAGATCCTCGAAATAGGCTGGTTAGAATGTTCAGTGCCTATCTTCCCTGGCATGCCATGTTTCATCACGTGTTAACCAGTTTATTCGGGACAGAAGGTGTAACACATCCTGATAAGGATTCAATCTCGTTTTTAGACGCAAGGATAACTGAAATTACAACCCTGGTTGAAACTCACAATCAAATACCCCACGATGCAATCATTGCGGAATACCAAAGATTATTTCAAGTGACACAAATGGAGTTTGAGAAATTTAACCGGAAATTAGAAAATATGAGAGGAAATCTGGCTGTAGCGGATCAGATGGGGGCATTACATCATGTTGCATTGTTCTTGCCGACAGGTGTTACTGGATTTTATAGATTTTTCAACAGGTTACAGACTATGCCAAGACTATTAGGTCAAGCTGATAGTTCATTGCAAGATGATGAGCGTTTGATCGAAGGTGCCAATCATAATAGACAAGGTTATCATTCATAGAAAGAACCGAACCGGCGTTGCCGGTTCGGGTGTTTTCGAACTTAGAGCGACGGAAACACTGGATTAAGCGGCCATCGCCTGAACACGAGCGACCAGACGGCTTTTAATACGAGCAGCTTTATTTTTATGAATCAAGCCTTTGCTTGCGGCTTTATCGATCACTGGTTGTGCTTTGGTATAAGCAGCACGTGCAGCTTCCTGGTTACCAGCTTCTACCGCTTTTAGCACATTTTTAATATATGTGCGGTACATGGAACGTGCACTGGCGTTGTGTTGGCGCAGTTTTACGTTTTGACGGGCACGTTTGATTGCTGATTTAATATTTGCCACTTAGAAATCTCCACTCATTCAGATAATACAAAAGATAGTGATCATGCACAATGAGTTAGAATTTGTCAATATAGACCTTGATGTAACTTTAATAAATAAGGTATATCATAGTAGAAATTTACTTTTTTATACTTAAAGACATGTCAGCGACGGAAATTATGGTACCAAAACGACAAAGTTTATTACGATCAACTACTCTTGTTTCTGTAATGACCTTTGTATCTCGGATGGCAGGATTTGTGCGTGATATGGTCATTGCCAATTTTTTTGGAGCCCAGGCAGGGATGGATGCCTTTTTTGTGGCGTTCCGCATACCCAATTTTATGAGACGACTTTTTGCGGAAGGAGCTTTTGCCCAGGCCTTTGTTCCAGTATTGGCTGAATATCAAAAAACGCGTTCCCCAGAAGATGTTCGTACTTTTATAGCACGTATTTCAGGTTATTTAAGTGCCATCCTGACTATGGTTACTCTTGTTGGGATTATTGCTGCTCCAGTAATAATATTTTTATTCGCTCCGGGATTCAGTCATGACAGCATGCGTGCTGATTTGGCTACCGAAATGTTAAGGATTACTTTTCCCTTTTTAATGCTTGTCTCTTTAACTGCGATGGCTGGGGCGATACTGAATACCTATGGGTATTTTGGGGTGCCGGCGTTTACTCCGGTACTTCTGAACATCAGCATGATAGTGGCGGCAATCTATTTATGCCCTAATATGCCACAGCCGGTTGTTGGTTTGGCCTGGGGTGTATTGATTGCTGGTATTTTACAGTTACTGTTCCAGCTCCCCTTTTTATACCAACGGAATTTGTTAATAAAGCCACGAATCGTCCGAGATGATCCGGGTGTTAATAAAGTTCTTAAATTAATGATTCCAGCCTTGTTTGGGGTTTCAATCGCGCAACTTAATTTAATGGTAGACAGCATTTTTGCTTCCTTTTTAAAAGTCGGTAGTGTGTCCTGGTTGTATTACACGGATCGATTAACTGATTTTCCATTAGGAGTTTTTGGAGTTGCTATAGCTACTGTAATTCTCCCTCATTTGTCACGTAAACATGCCGAACAAAGTACTACTCAGTATTCTCGCGCCCTGGATTGGGGGTTGCGATCCATTTTATTAATCGGGATTCCAGCCGGTTTGGGGTTGGCATTATTTGCCATGCCGTTGATTGCCAGTTGTTTCGCTTACGGTAAATTTAATGTTTATGATTTAATTCAAACTCAAAAAAGCCTCGTTACTCTTGCGTTGGGAGTACCTGCTTTTATGTTGGTAAAGGTATTGGCCTCCGGTTTTTATGCGCAACAGGACATTAAAACACCGGTAAAGGTTGGGGCGATATCCATGGTGGTGAATACGCTGTTATGCTCCATTTTTGTTTGGCATTTTGCTCATGCGGGTTTAACCCTGGCTTCGGCTTTAGCAGGATATGTAAATTGTGGGTTGTTATTGTTTTTATTATTTAAACGACGTGTATTTCAACCCTCACCAGGTTGGTTGAAATACAGCGCCCAATTATTTATTGCGAATCTGGCAGTCGCCGCCTATTTATATTATATGAATGGAACAGTATCTTATTGGCTAAGTTTCCCACCATTACTCCGATTAAGTTTATTATTGGCACATGTTTTGGCAACAGTAGTGTTGTATTTATTGGTTTTGGGCCTTGCGGGGCTTAGGCCGAATCATTTCCGCGGTCAAATGAAGGAATAAGAATGATGCAAGCTGATTTATTTTATGAAACCCACAGTGTTAGAGCGATTCCTCTTTATTTAATCTCTCAAAATCAATGGGAAGAGGGGATAGACCATTTAAGCCCGGCAGAGCGTAACTGTTTTGCTTTGCGACAATTTAAAGGTAAATTGGGTGATTACTGCCTCATAATTAATGCCGATGGTGTGGTTGACAAGGCATATATTGGTTCTGGAAGTGGAGTTCAGGAATCAGCTTTGGCCAATGCTGCTATTCTATTGCCTCCGGGTAGTTATCAATTGCAGGAACAGTTAAGTCAGAGAGCTGCTGTTAACTGGGGATTGGCTCAATATCGTTTTGTTGACTATAAAAAATATGAGGTGCAACCTCGATTGTTATTGGTAGAAGAAGAACATTTAGCCGCAGTATTGCCTTTGGTACAATCCATCTATTTAGTCCGTGACTTGGTTAATACGCCAGCCAGTGATATGGGGCCTGCTCAATTAGCTCATGCAGTAGAAGAATTGGCCAAAACCCATAAAGCACAATTCAAACAATGGATTGGTGATGAATTACTCAAAGATAATTTTCCAGCCATTCATGCAGTGGGGAGAGCTTCAGCTTCTGCACCTCGTTTGTTGTCTTTAACCTGGGGGAGTGAGAAACACCCACGAGTTACTTTGGTAGGCAAAGGGGTCTGCTTTGACAGTGGGGGCTTGGATATAAAACCCTCATCTGGAATGCGATTGATGAAAAAGGATATGGGCGGTGCGGCTCATGTAATTGGTCTTGCTCAATGGATTATGCTACGCAAGCTGCCTGTACGTTTACAGATTTTTATTCCCGCTGTTGAAAATTCAATTGGTCCCGATGCGTTTCGCCCTGGTGATGTCCTGACCATGAGAAATGGTTTGACCGTTGAAATAGATAATACTGATGCTGAAGGTCGTTTGGTTTTAGCCGATGCTCTGGTGAAAGCTTGTGAAGACAATCCGGATTTGATTATCGATTTTGCGACATTGACTGGAGCTGCCCGTGTCGCAGTGGGAACTGATATGGCTGCCCTGTTTTCCAACAATGATCAATTGGCAGCAGAGGTAACAGCAGCGGCTAATAAAACACTGGATCCAGTATGGCGCATGCCATTATTTGCTGCTTATGACGATTTATTAAATTCAAATATTGCTGATTTGGCAAACTCCAGTGCTTCTCCCTATGCGGGTGCTATTGTTGCAGCGTTGTTCTTACAGCGGTTTATTACGAAAACTGTTCCTTGGGCGCATTTTGATGTGATGGCATGGAATACCAGCTCTAAACCTGGAAAACCCGAAGGAGGCGAGGCAATGGGAGTCTGTGCTGTTGCTGAATATTTATTACGTGTATATAGTCAGGATTAAAGAAGGAGATTTTTATGTTCATCACGTTTCGTTGCGATGCTTATGAGGACATTACTTATTTTAATGATGTAGCAAAACGCTTACTGTCCTTAATGGGACATAGTGGGACAGTTCCCGGAGCGCTTACATCTGATCAAGTCTCTGGCGCGCTACACAATTTGCAACACGGTCTTGAGCTGGAACAGAGTAAGAATCCTCCGGCCAGACACGATAAGGATGATGACAATGAGCCTGAAATCAGTTTGGCTAAACGAGCAGTTCCTCTGTTGAGTCTATTGAAAGCTGCCGAAAAGAACAATTCTGATGTACTGTGGGTTTCGTCAAAGTCTCCCGGTATTTAGGGGCTGTTGACAATTCCTCCCTACGTGTCGCGCATAAAGTCTGAACGATCCTCACTTTTTATACGTCATCCTCGCGAAAGCGGGGATCCATCTTAAAATTTAGCACAATACCACATTGTTGCATGGATCCCCGCTTTCGCGAGGATGACGATCTTATAAAAATTGCAAATTCAGATTAATTCATGTGCATTTCTAAAAGGTGAGGATCTCTCAGGGACAAGCCGCGTAGGGGTATGGGCTAAATTGTCAACAGCCCATTGTTTTGCAGTGAAAAAGTATTTTTATGACTCAATATTATGGGTATGTAACTCACATTTTTGGGATCGGTATTCCTTATAGTGCAAACGACTCAATTCTTTTTCAGCCTCTATGTTAGAAACCAGTTCCATTATTCGTTTAAATTTTCCATAAAAAAGAGGAATACTGGTCGCCATATTCAATAATATATCATTAAATCCTCTGGGTTCTTTATCATAGCCAATCTGGATTGGTGGTGGAGGCTCTGGACCTTCGCCTTGCAGATTATGAGGAATAAAACTGTCATCCCGGAACGTCCATAATAACTCATCAAGATGTTCTGCATCCTGTTTGTTATCACAATTAACAAAAACACGATGTCCTCTGATGTAGGCTTTTTCTAATAGACGACAGGCAACCAACCATTTTGCATCGGGTTGGTCGCTGGCTAATAAATAAAAATCAACGCGAATTGGCGACATGACGAATCAACTGGGTTAGTAAAGGAACTGGTCTGCCCGTAGCATTGCGTTTTTTCCCGGATACCCATGAAGTACCCGCAATATCCAAATGTGCCCATCGATAGTGTTCAGTATATCGGGATAAGAAACACGCGGCGGTAATACTTCCTGCGGTTCGATCAAAACTGGCATTAATCATATCTGCCAGAGGGCTGTCCAAGGCATCTTGATACGCATCATCCAAAGGCATACGCCAGATCTTGTCCTGACTTTCAACAGCTGCTTGTTCCAATAATTTAGCCAGTTCATCATCTTTGGTCATATAACCTGTCGAGACTGCTCCAAGGGCGACTATGATGGCGCCGGTTAGAGTAGCAATATCAAGTACAAACTCAGGATTATATCGTTCCGCATAAGTGAGTGCATCTGCTAAAACAAGACGGCCTTCAGCATCTGTATTGATAATCTCAACGGTTTGTCCCGACATGCTGGTAACGATATCACCTGATTTAACCGCGGCTCCGCTCACCATATTTTCAGCGCTGGCAATGAGCCCTATAACATTAACGGGTAGTTTTAAAAGAGCACAGGCTTTTAATGTGCCCAGGACACTGGCTGCGCCTGACATGTCGTATTTCATTTCATCCATGGCATTGGCCGGTTTAATGGAGAGGCCACCTGAGTCAAAAGTAATGCCTTTACCTACCAGAATAATAGGTGGGGCATCACCTGCGCCTTTGTATTGAATATCGATTAATCTTGGTGGCTCGCTACTCCCTTGTGACACTGCAAGCAGGAGTCCCATTCCCATGGCGCGCATTTCATCGGGTCCCATAACCTTGCAACTCATCTGATCAAATTGATTTGCCAATTCGAGTGCCTGTTCGCCCAGATAAGTGGGGGTACAGATATTGGCTGGCATGTTCGCAAGATGCCGAGTCATTTCAACACCTGAAACAATGGCTTTGGCTAATTCCAACGATTTTTCGCTTGCCCCAGGTAAATAAAAACTGATGGTTTCCAATTTGTGAGATTTTGGATTTTTTTTCTTAAAATCAAGAAGTTGATATCTGATATTATCAATTTGCACTATCATCTGTTCTAGTTGCCATTCTGCAGATTGATTGATTAACTGCGGCAGGCAAAGTAGTGCTGATGTGAACCGTTGTTTGATCAATTCATCCGTAATGTCACTGATTCTTTTTTGCAGGACAGTCGATTTAAAATCATTCTTTTTACCGAATTGAACAATCAGTAAACTATGCCCCTGCACATCAGATTGCCATAGGGCATCACCAGGTTCTGTGGCTCTCTGGCTCAGTTTTGTAATGATGCCATCGTGTTCCTTATCCAGATTTAGTGCATAATCCGGTAGTTCTGCATCCGAAAAAATGCCCAGTACAAGGCATTCGCTAGCCGAGAGAGAAGGGTTCTGAGTTAGTCCATAATTCATAGTGAGTTCCTGTTGCCACTTAAAGAGGGTTAGTTTACCTAATCTATACGAGCAATGAAACCAACATTTTATTGAGATTTTAGATTAAATTGCATCCCCTAAATTATCATGTGACTATGTCTTTATGGTATCCTAAAAAGTGTAGCTGCATGCATCATCCTCATGATAGGGGTATTGAGTGATCATTTTTCGTTATTTAACCAAAGAAGTGTTTCTAACTTTAATTGCATTAACTGCAATTTTAACGTTAATTTTTATGAGCAATCAATTTGTTCAATATTTAAATCGTGCTGCTTCAGGAAATATACCTGGAGTTATTATTATGAAGTTGATGATGCTGGAAATGCCCAATTTGATGGGATTGCTTTTGCCATTAGGGTTTTATATTGCATTATTGCTGGCATACGGCCGTTTGTATGCAGAAAGTGAAATGACCGTGATGGTCGCTTGCGGGTACGGCCCGAATCAATTGTTAAAACATAGTTTTATTATGGCAATTGTAGTAGCCATTATTGTTGCCGGAATTATGATTTGGGCAAGCCCTTTGATTGCTACAGAGCGAGCAAAACTGCTGAGGTCAACTGGAATAAAAACATTAATTCAAACCATTATGCCGGGACGATTTCATGCCATAAATGGCGGTCAGCAAGTGTTTTATGTTCAATCAATGAGTCGCGATCACACGAAAGCAGAACAGGTCTTTCTTGCAAAAAATACGGTTCAGGAAAACAGGATTCAATGGGATGTACTCTGGGCAGATAAAGCATTCGCTGAAGTGGACCCCGAGACTGGAGAGGAATACATTGTATTACAAAACGGGAAAGAGTATCAGGGAATTCCTGGGCATGCAGATTATCAGGTAGCTCAGTTTGCCGATTACAAATCACGTTTGCCTCATCCAATTGTCCGAATTAATGAGGATATTCGTACGGCAAAAACCTTCAGCTTGTTGCCATTGAATAATCCCAACCTGGAGAAGGCAGCGGAACTGCAATGGCGATTATCCATTCCCTTGATGGTATTAACCTTAACTTTAGTTGCTGTTCCCTTAAGCCGGGTTAGTCCTCGAACCGGTAAATATGCAAAATTACTGCCTGCTATCGTTGTTTATATCTTATATGCCAATTTTATGTTTGTTGCTCGGGACGCCATAGCATCTGGAACAATTCCCTTGTGGATCGGCATGGGGTGGATTCATCTTGCTGTGGTATTCCTTGGTCTGTTTTTAATCTGGCGTAATCAGGTGAAATTGGCATAATTATGAGAATAATCGATCGATATATTGCTAAAACTGTACTCTCAGCCATAGGTTTGGTTACGCTGATGTTGGCCGGTTTGCAGATTTTTATTTTGTTTGTTAATCAACTCGATGAGTTGGGAAAAATGGACTATGGCATTTCTCAGGCTGCTGTTTTTGTTTTTCTGCAAATGCCCTATCAAGTGTATCTGTTCTTCCCCATGGCCAGTTTACTCGGTTGCCTGATTGGTTTAGGGGTTATGGCCAGTCATAGTGAATTAGTCGTTATGCGGGCAGCTGGTGTATCCATTGGACAAATAACAACTGCAGTATTAAAAGCATCCATAGTTGTTATTATTCTGGTTACTGCATTGGGAGAGGTTTTAACACCAATGATGTCCCATTATGCCAACGATTATAAAACCGCAGCATTGAGTGGCGGTCAAACATTACGAACTCCAAAGGGCGTTTGGCTGCGTTATGGTAATGATTTTATATCAATAGCCTCGGTTTTACCTGGCAATGTACTACAGAATGTATATCAATTCCGATTTGATGATCATCATAACCTGAAGTTAGCTCGAGAAATCAGTGAGGTAAAATATGCAAATTACTCCTGGATGGCTTATGACGTGAAACAAACCGAGTTTACATCAGATCATACTCAGTCCAATACCATCCCCTCCCTGCTTTGGGATGTACCCGTCAAACCACAAATTTTGGAAATTACAGGTTCTAATCCTGATGAAATGACCTTGCATGAATTGAATCGCTATCTACGCGAACAAAAACGAAGCCAGCAAAACGCGCAAAATTACAAGATTGCCTTTCTGCAAAGAATTATTCAACCTGTAACCACTATGGTGATGATGTTATTGGCTATTCCATTTATATTTGGTCCTCTGCGTTCTTCTACGATGGGATCCAAATTGTTGGTAGGAGCAACAGTTGGATTCGCATTCCATATCCTGAATCAGTTTTTTGGACCGGTCAGTCTGGTATTTCAGTGGCCCCCGGAAATTGCAGCTTTAGGACCTACAGTAATTTTTGCCTTGATTGGATTTTATTTAATGAGGCGAGTGAAATAATGGCGGTATTCAGGCACTTGATTGAATTGTTCATTAATCCTTATTTCCTTTGTTTATTATTATTGGGAATATGTACCTGGATGTTATGGTTTCGTTCACATCCCCTGTTTGTTCGCAGAACTTTGCTTTTGGTGTTACTGATCATGACAGTAATCAGTACGGGGTGGTTACCAAGATACATGACTTATCATCTGGAGTCACAGTACACGATAGTAACAAAAACAGATCCCGATGTTCGTTGGGTCGTGGTGTTAAGTGGTGGCCAAACTCAGGCGGCCGGGTTTCCACCCAATGATTTATTGTCGTCGGCGAGCATGAAACGTTTGATAGAAGGGGTGAGACTCCAGAGATCATTACCTGAAGCAAAGCTGGTTTTATCAGGTGGCGGCTCTGCCGGCGATCAACCTGAAGCATTGCTTTTGGCAGAATTGGCGCGATGGTTTTCCATTCCTGATCAAAAAGTAGTTTTGGAAACCAAATCCATTAACACCGCAGATCAGGCTCGAGAATTGGTATCTCTGGTTAAGAAAGAGCCATTTTATTTGGTGACATCAGCCGTTCATATGCCTCGAGCTATGGCTTTATGTCAAAAGCAAGGGCTTCATCCCATCGCCGCACCTACTGACTTTACTTTTTTCTGGAGTACGGACAGTTGGGGCAAATTGATAATCCCTAATGCATACAATCTGGCCTATTTTTCCATTGCCTTGCATGAGGTATTAGGAAGTATATGGGCTTTCATGGTTATGGGGCAATGACCTGCCTCATAACCTGTATCAGAATTGAAATACTGCATGGGCAGTATTAGAGTCGACAAACTTTTTCGGCTATGGCGGTATGTTCATCTGTTGGTTTTAGTGGAGCTTCCTGTTGATTTCCAGAGGCAGCTGGGTGTTCTTTACTGTGAGACGAGTGTGCAAACATGCCAGTGACGCTCACTGTTCCCTTATGATCATGTGGAATATGTCTTAATCCAATATGAGCAATAGGTGATTCTTGTATTGCTTGTCGTAACTGTTCGAATAAATCGGTAGGTAATTTGGCTAAAAAATTGTTATGAAGGAGCAATTCTTTTAACTGAGGGAGCGCAATCAATTTAAGTATGCATTGAAATTTTTGCGGATTGAGACAACAGGCACGAAGAGATGTCTTGTTAAGGCTCAGTGAAGTGAGCGATGGATTTTGCTCTACCTTTTTAACAAATGCGCTCCAGTGTTCTTCACTCCATTGTTCCAGGCAGGCATTATCTAATACTAATTGGGAAGCTTTATTGACACTGTTCAAGAATACTGCCATTTCTTTTGATTTCATGTGTCCTAATTCATTTTTTACATAGGTCAATGAAGTACTGGAAGGTAGAGCCTCAACAATTTTTTTCAACTCCTCCAGATTGGCTTTATGGGATAACCCAGTTACAAAATTGCCAAAGATGCTTACTTCTGGCGCGAAGACTCTGGTACAAAACAATAAGACGGTTTGTTTATCGATGCTCAGTTGAGAAATCGTGTCCAGATCCGCCGTAAATCGAATTGGGTCATTGGGTTTTGTTATGGCTTCATGATGAAATGTCGCAACTATTTTAGCTGGGAAACTGTCATTAAATAGTATTGTATCGATTGGTTCATGAGGAGCGTATTGATAACATACCGCTGTTAATGCATGGAGAAAGTTTGAACGTGTTACTTGATCTTTACATGAGCTTATATATTTTACTTTAATAACAGATTCTGCTGCGCTCTCTCCTAAAAGAGTATTAGGGTGCTTATGTTTCATGTAATAAAAAATGAGATCACTTAGCGATACTAATTTATCTATTTCTTGAGTTTCGGAATAGTTTAGAAATGCTTCAATCGCTTGAGTGCATTCGTCAAAACTGAATTTGTTGAAGTTGCCTGGCATAATTCTCTCCTTGAACGCTTGGTTTTGTACACTGATCTACTATCTCGGCTAAAATGAGCCTTATTTTTTGCGCTTCGATGCTCACCTACTGATGTAAGCGCGACTTCGAAGCTCAAAAATAAACTCATTTTGAGGCAAGCTTGTGCTGAGTGCACAGCACCTAATGCTTTAAATCATTTAAAGTATTTTGAGAAATTAATTAAATCGCGCGCGATCGCATTATTTAAAATAATTAATCGTGTCCAGACTATATTGATCCTTTATGAATATCAACCCGGATTTTTATTAAAATCAGTAGGGTGTGCTTATACTGCCTGACCCGCTGCCCAACCGGAGGACCAGGCCCATTGAAAATTATATCCACCCAGCCAACCGGTTACATCCAGGGCTTCTCCGATAAAATAAAGTCCGGAGACTTCATTCACTTCCATGGTTTTTGAAGAAAGAGCATTACAATCAACCCCGCCTATAGTGACTTCAGCTGTACGATATCCTTCAGTTCCATTAGGTTTGACTATCCATGCTTGGAGCAGATGCGTAACAGATTCCAAATCACGGTTCGAAATTTCAGACAGTTTTGTTTGCGCCAGATTTTTAGGAATGAATACTTCTACAACCCGTTTGGGTAAATAATTGGATAAGACCGAGTTCAATTGTTTTTGTGGTGTATCTAATCGGGCTTCCTTTAAGATCTCAAGTAGTTCTTGTTCCGGTAACAGATTTATATGGATTGTTTCACCAGGCTGCCAGTAGGAGGACAGCTGCAAAATTGCCGGGCCGCTTAATCCACGATGAGTAAATAATACATGTTCACGAAATTGATTGCGTTCATTTTCAACCACGCTATCAACACCAATACCTGAAAGTACTGATATGCGTTCCTTATCGTGGACGTCTAAAGTAAAAGGAACCAGTCCTGCTCGAGTTGGCCAAACTTTTATATTAAATTGCTCAGCGATTTTGTATGCGAATGGACTGGCTCCCATTGTTGGGATTGAAAGCCCCCCGCTTGCGATCACCAATGAATGGCATTGAAAAGTTCCCTTGCTGGTATTAACTTTAAAACGCTTATCACCTGTTTTTTGAATTTTTTCAATAGAAGTATTTAAATGGATCTCGGCTTTGGCGTTCTCACATTCTAAAAGCAACATATCCACAATATCTTTTGATTTATTGTCGCAAAATAATTGCCCCAAGGTTTTTTCATGAAATGGGATATGATGTTTTTTTACCAGATTTATAAAATCCCATTGGGTATAACGGGATAGAGCGGATTTGAAAAAATGGGGATTGTGTGAAAAATATTTGTCTGGCTCAATGTAATAATTGGTGAAATTGCAGCGTCCACCGCCGGACATTAATATTTTTTTTCCTGCTTTATTCGCATGATCCAGAACAATGACCCGGCGCGAACGTTTACTGGCTTCAATGGCGCACATGAGTCCGGCGGCACCGGCGCCTATAATGATGACATCAATTTCTTGCATTTAGGATAAAGCTCGTTAAATACCAGCAGATGAACCGTATGGGCTTAGGTTTACTGTCAATTAGTTAAGTATTTTGTGTCCAAATTTATCCTTAATTCGTTCGGGATGAGGAGCGGTGAAACTCTTAACTTAATTGGAGTGCTAGTCAAATTTAATGCATAATGTACCATTTTATCATCCACGAAGCTATAAGTAACGCGTCCATTGCGAAGGCTTAGGCGTTCATTTGGAAACTTCTCAATAAATCCGTGAATTTCGTCATTCTGAACACACTAAAAACGCTCTAATTGCTGGTTCAATTCCACATTCAGGAGATCCCTCATTGCATTCGGGATGACGGTTATGTTTTGTCATCCTGAACGAAGTGAAGGATCTTCGAGTGCAAGCACAGTACCACCGCTCAGGAGATCCCTCATTGCATTCGGGATGACGGTTAAGTTTTGTCATCCTGAACGAAGTGAAGGATCTTCGAGTGCAAGCACAGTACCACCGCTCAGGAGATCCCTCATTGCATTCGGGATGACGGTTAAATTGCGTCATCCTGAACGAAGTGAAGGATCTCCGGGTGCAAGCACAGTACCACCGCTCAGGAGATCCTTCATTGCATTCGGGATGACGGTTAAATTGCGTCATCCTGAACGAAGTGAAGGATCTCCGAGTGCAAGCACAGTACCACGT
>NZ_LNYR01000031.1:393412-406047 GCF_001467955.1 Legionella quateirensis
ACATTCGAGATGACGGTTAAATTGCGTCATCCTGAACGAAGTGAAGGATCTCCGAGTGCAAGCACAGTACCACGCTAAGGAATTCGAGATGACGTTTCTCTGAGTTATTGTGATATTACTCTATTTAGACTGGATCATTTGATGATTGGATGCTTCTGAATGGAATGGGATTGAATGGTTGTACTCTTGGATCGGTTGAGAGAGCAGATGGCTGCTGGATTAGTTCCAACTTTTGTTGTTTTGATTTTTTTTTAATATCACGTTCCAGTTTCATGGCTAAGGGCTTATCTCCGTCAATTATCCAGCATTGGGCAATATGAAGGGGCTTAAAACTTCGTGTATATTTACAACCGCCAGTACCATTCAGATGAGATAAAAAACGTTTTTCCAGATTATCAGTATAACCCGTGTAATAACTTTGATTTTCGCAAAGAAGAATATAAACCCAATAATCTTTTTTAGACATATATCCAACCTTAATCTATCCTTTAAGCAGAATGTTTGGCTTAATCAAATAATAACCTTTGGAACATGGCAATTATCTTATTACAGAATGATGATGCTGCCTATTCTCAGAGATAATTCAGTTTGATTTTTTAAGCAGATTGGGTATGAAAATTACTGAAAAGGAGTTCGGCATGAATATTTCGTTTATTGGTCTTGGTAAAATGGGATCAGCAATGGTCGAGCGTCTGTTGCAAGCAGGATATCCCGTTACAGTATATAATAGAACCCCATCAAAAGCCCTGCCCCTTGTAAAGTTGGGTGCAAGGTATGCTGATTCGTTAATTCAAGCAGTACAAGAGGCTGATGTGGTGATGAGTTGTTTGTTGAATGATCAGGCCGTTCTTGGGATGGTTAATGAGTCAGTACACCACTTTAAACCCAAGGCAATTCATGTGTGTTTGTCAACAATATTACCTGATACTTCAGTAACGCTTAGGGAGTTACATGAAACGAATAACAGTAATTTTGTCTCTGCTGTGGTTTTGGGTATCCCTAAAGTAGTGCAAAAAGGAGGTGTTACTGCCTATTGCGCTGGTGCTGATAAAAACCTGGAACTGGTAATTCCTTTGCTCAAATCGTTTTCAACTGAAGTTATTTGCCTTGGTGATAATATAAAAGCAGCAAATACATTAAAAATCTGTCTGAATTATAGTTTGGCAACTGCATTGGAGCTTATTAGCGAACTGTATGTATTTGCAGAAAAAAGCGGTCTTGAAAGTGAGTTTGTTAAAATGAGTCTGCATCAAATATATGGTCATCCCGCGTTTCAACTTTATGTTGATAAAATTCATGAACGAAATTTTGATGAAGTGAATTTTGATATGATCGGTGGCAATAAGGACATCACTATATTTCAGGAGGCTTTTGCAAGAGCGGGTGTAGTACCTGAATTAGGAAATGTTATTAAATCCCGATTTATTTCTGCATTGGCGAATGGAATGGAGCATCAAGATTGGAGTGGCATTTATGAGATCATTCGAAATCAATCGGGTTTGACTGAGTAAGCTGATAATCTACTGTTATAAATGACGACTCTATACTGAAGTGTCGTCAATGCGTCTTTACTTATTGGGATCAGGACTTACGATTTAACGAAGAGATCGAGCTTTCTTCGTAAGTCCTGTGGGTCTGATAAGCGCTATATCCGATTATTCATTTGAATTATTTAAGAATAGTTCCATCGGAACTTTTTATAATCTTGGTACCATCAGCATTTGTTTGAACTGAAGAGCCATCTGTATTAATTATCAGATTTGAACCATCAGGATTTTTTTGCATTGAAGATCCATCGGTATTTTTTATAATCTTGGTTCCATCGGATTTAATCTCAACAGAAGAGCCATTAGCATTGGTTATCAGTTTTGATCCATCAGGATTTTCTTGTACTGACGAACCATCGGCATTTTTTATAATTTTTGTTCCATCAGTTTTAGTAAGAACAGATGATCCATCCGAATTGGTGATTAATTGTGATCCGTCCGAGTTGCTTTGAACAGAAGAGCCATCTGCATTTTTAATCAGGGAGGTAGTCGCCGAAGAATTAGTAGTATTTTCTGCATAGGCTACAGAACCAAAAGATAGAGTGATTAATAGAACAGTAATTAATAATGTCATTTCAGATTGTTTAAAACTATTGAACATGTTCATGGTGATGACCTCTTCCGTGGTTATTCAATGCTTATTTTCAATTTCATTACCAGACCTTTATTGATATCTGATAATTCATCAGCGTGTTGACAGGAATCTGTGTTTAACAGCATTCTAAATAAATATGTATAAAAATTATACTATATAAGTCCGGTTATTTCCATTAAGTGCTTTGATAATTGGCTGAAACCGTGAATAGCATAGAAAAATATGTGTGTTACTGCCATAATATGGCAGCATAATAATTTGATAAAGGTAGGACCGTTGTCCCGTACAGACCGATTATTTGAGTTGATCCAGATTTTGCGCCGGCATCGATATCCGGTCAGCGGAGCAATTCTGGCCGCTGAGTTAGGTATAAGCCTGCGAACCCTCTATCGCGATATTGCGACCTTACAGACGCAAGGAGCCAGCATTGATGGCGAGCCAGGATTAGGTTATGTGTTACACCCTGGATTTATGTTACCTCCCTTAATGTTTTCTGAAGAAGAAATCGAAGCTTTGGTTCTTGGTTCACGATGGGTTGCCAAACGCACAGACAGTCAGTTAAGTTCGGCAGCAAAAAATGCATTGGCCAAAATAGCTGCCGTACTTCCTGATGACTTAAGGCATCAGCTGGATGCATCAGGCTTATTGATTGGTCCGGCAAACACCATTGCAGCGGGTGATGAAGAGTTAGCGACGATAAGAACGGTTATACGAGGAGAGCGAAAACTATTAATCTCGTATAAAGATAATAATGAGAACTTGAGCGAACGGATTATCTGGCCTTTTGCTTTAGGATTTTTTGAGCAGGTTCGCATTGTTGTTGCCTGGTGTGAGCTTCGTCAGGAGTTTCGTCATTTTCGCACGGATAGAATAATCAAGTTAAGCCGGTTGGATATTCGCTATCCTGCCAGGCGTCAGGCGCTATTGAAAAAATGGCGTGAGCTTCAAGGTATCCCTGTTCAATAACATTCCAATCACTACTGACACATTCTGTCATGAATAGCCTGTACACTGGTCTACTTTCAGGAGTTATTAAAGATTTCTTTGGTCTAGAGTCTGAGGTATCCCCTGATAGTTTATAACGCCGAAAATGTATTTATTTAATTTTCAATGGTCAATTTAATACCCGTCTTTGCGAGCAAAGCGAAGCAATCCAGAACGGAGCCTTATTGGAACTGTATTCTGGATTACTTCACTTCGTTCGTAAAGACGAAAGATTATACTGAATAGTAGATAATTATCCTCACTAAAATTATGAGGGGATACCTCAGGTCCAGACTTTGGCAGTCGATCTTGGGAGGGGGCGTAATTCCATACTAGCAACTGGAGTGTTCTTCATGTGTCGAAATTGGCTGGCAGTAGCTTCTGCAGAGCATGTACGTCGTGGTCGAGAATCAGGATTTATGCAGGTTTGTCACGGAAAGAAATCACCATTAATGCGCATTCATCCTGGTGATACCATTATATATTACTCACCTACAGTCAGTTTTGGTGGCGCAGATAAACTTAAGGCGTTTACCGCAATTGGAACAGTAAAAAATGGAGAGGCATATCAGGTGGATATGGGCGATGGTTTTTGTCCTTTCAGACGAGATGTAGCCTGGTATAAGGCTACAGAAGCATTCATTTTCGCTTATCTGGATGAACTTGAATTTACCAAGGGAAGGCGTAATTGGGGGTATCCGCTTCGATTTGGATTACTGTTAATCAGTGATCACGATGCGAAGTTGATTGCACAGGCGATGAATGTTGTGATTTCTCTTTAACACATGACATAAGTCGATAGTTTTTATTATTTTTTATTATTAGGAATATGATGATGTACACAGAACCAAGAAGAGTAGAGGTTGATAGGTTCAATGTAACTGGTTTGAGTGTTCGCACAATAAATTGCGATGAGTTCAGCCCGGATAAGGCCAGGTTGCCGTTACTTTGGGAGCAGTTTTTTTCTTCCGGACTTGCTGAAACAAGTTCCGATCGTTTAAATAATGCTGCAGTTTTCGGGGTGTATTCTCATTACGATTCTGATGAAAATGGTTATTATACAGTAACTGCAGGCCTGGACAGTACACACCTGAGTAGTGTATTGGATTTAACTCAGGTTGAGATAAAGCAAGGCAGTTATCTGGTTTTTGAAGCTCAAGGCGCTTTCCCGGAAGTTGTCGTTCAGACCTGGGAGCGTATTTGGGTTTATTTTCGGGATAATACGGTTCATAAACGTGCCTTTCAAAGTGATTTTGAACAGTATTCAGGGCCAAATCAAATTGCTATCTATATAGGCATTTGCACGAAATAGAATTATGGATGAGCGTTCCGGCATGTTGTGTAGTCTCAATTTGATCTTTCCCTGTTTAGGACTAATATTTAGTGAACAGGGAACAATAATCTCAATAGATGGAATAAATTATGAATGAACTGGACATTTTGAAATTATTTTATGATGAGATGAAAGAGAAAAGTGTGACCCGCGATAAGGTCTTTCTGACTTTAGAACAAGAGGCTGTTGATAAATTATCTCAACAGCTGGGTACCCCACTGACCATGGAATATGTTCATAAATTAACTGACATTTGTATCGCAAACGAATGGTTAGAGCGTACTACAGCTGATATTCATTATAAGTATTTATCTTTGACCGAAGCCGGTTTACAGATGGTTATAATCAGCGAGTACAGTAAAGCTCGATAATTTTTTAACTTAAAAGATCACAAACTTAGAGAAATTAAGTTAAAGAGTGTCATTCAAGGGTATAATCTTTAGGCAAAACTCGGTAAAATAGATCACTTTATTCTTTTTTTTGTTGCCACTATGCCAAAACGAACTGATATTAAATCCATCCTGATTCTTGGAGCGGGTCCAATTGTTATTGGACAAGCATGCGAGTTTGATTACTCCGGTACTCAAGCAGTACGTGCATTGAAGGAAGAGGGGTACCGGGTGATATTGGTTAATTCTAATCCAGCAACCATTATGACGGATCCTGAACTCGCTGATGCAACCTATATAGAGCCAGTTCGCTGGAAAGAAGTTGAAAAAATCATTGAAAAAGAACGTCCGGATGCTTTATTGCCCACTATGGGAGGGCAAACTGCATTGAATTGTGCTCTGGATTTGGTTAGAGAAGGCGTTTTGGCCAAATACTCTGTTGAAATGATTGGCGCTACACGAGAAGCAATAGACAAAGCGGAAGACAGAGAAAAATTTCGTCAGTTGATGATTAAAATCGGTTTGGATATGCCTCGTTCCGCTATTGCTCATAGTTTGGAAGAAGCCATTCAGGTTCAGGCACGATTAGGATTCCCTGCTATTATTCGTCCTTCATTTACCATGGGCGGCAGTGGTGGAGGGATAGCTTATAATCGTGAAGAATTTGAAGAAATCTGTACTCGTGGTCTGGAGCTTTCTCCAACTCATGAACTGTTGATTGATGAATCTGTTCTGGGTTGGAAAGAATATGAAATGGAAGTGGTTCGCGATAAAAAGGACAATTGCATTATTGTTTGTACTATAGAAAATCTGGATCCAATGGGAGTGCATACTGGCGATTCCATTACGGTTGCCCCAGCTCAAACACTAACCGATAAAGAATATCAGCGCATGAGGGATGCCGCGATAAAAGTATTGAGAGCAGTAGGTGTCGATACGGGTGGCTCTAATGTGCAGTTTGCAATCAATCCCGAAGATGGACGCATGCTTGTTGTAGAGATGAACCCGAGGGTATCGCGAAGTTCTGCTCTGGCTTCGAAGGCAACTGGTTTTCCAATCGCCAAGGTGGCCGCGAAATTAGCCGTTGGTTATACTCTTGATGAACTAAAGAATGAAATTACTGGTGGTAAAACTCCAGCGTCTTTTGAGCCGAGTATTGATTATGTAGTCACTAAAATTCCGCGATTTAATTTTGATAAATTCCCGCAAACTCCAAATACCTTAACTACTCAGATGAAATCTGTGGGTGAGGTGATGGCCATAGGATCCAATTTTCAGGAATCCTTACAAAAAGCGATTCGTGGCCTGGAAATAGGGCGATGTGGTTTACATTCTTTGTTCCAAAAAGGAGATATGGCTCGATTGAGAGGACATTTGCGTGAACCTACTCCTGATCGACTCTGGTATATAGCAGACGCGTTCCGACAAAATTTGTCTCTGGAAGAGATTCATATGGAAAGTCGCGTTGATCCCTGGTTTTTGGCTCAGATCGAAGAGCTTGTACAACTTGAGCGTTTGGTTTTTGGGAAATCCATCCATGAGTTGGATAAAGCAACCATTAGATTATTAAAGCATCGCGGTTTTGCTGATGCATACCTGGCCAAATTAATGTATTGCACCGAGGCTCAGGTTCGAGCGCGTCGAATTGAATTAGGAATTATTCCTGCCTATAAACGAATCGATTCATGTGCCGGTGAATTTCCCAGTGATACCGCCTATTTATATTCATGCTATGCCGGCAATTGTGAAGCGCGTCCAGAGAACGATAAGAAAAAGATCATGATTCTTGGTGGTGGACCTAATCGTATCGGTCAAGGCATAGAATTTGATTATTGTTGTGTGCATGCTGCCATGGCGTTAAGGGATGCAGGTTATCAAACAATTATGGTTAATTGTAATCCTGAAACAGTATCAACTGATTTTGATACTTCGGATCGCTTGTATTTTGAGCCTGTAACTCTTGAAGATGTTTTGTCCATAGTTGAAGTGGAGCAGCCTGATGGCGTTGTCGTGCACTATGGCGGACAAACCCCTTTAAAACTGGCCAGAGATCTTGAAGCAAATGGAGTGAACATTATTGGTACATCTCCTGACGCTATTGATATGGCGGAAGACAGAGAGCGTTTTCAACAACTCGTTATGGAATTGAAGCTGCATCAACCTGATAATGGTACTGTAAGAAGCGAAGCGGAAGCGATTGATCTGGCTAATCGTATTGGTTACCCATTAGTCGTACGGCCGTCTTATGTTCTTGGCGGCAGGGCTATGGAAATTGTCTATCAGGAAGAAGATCTGCGTTACTATCTCTCACATGCTGTTGCTGTTTCTAATGATTCACCCGTTTTACTCGATAAGTTTTTAAATGATGCCATAGAGGTTGATATTGATGCGATCTGTGATGGAAAAGAGGTATTAATTGGTGCCATCATGGAGCATATAGAGCAGGCTGGTATTCATTCAGGTGATTCTGCCTGTACTTTGCCTCCGTTTAGCCTAAGTGTTGTAGTACAGCAGGATTTAATGGAACAAATGCGGCAAATGGCTTTAAAGTTAGGGGTAGTTGGTTTAATCAATGCTCAGTTTGCGATTCAGGCAGACGATATTTATGTTTTGGAAGTAAATCCTCGTGCTTCAAGAACAGTCCCCTTTGTTTCCAAAGCCACAGGTTTGCCCTTAGCTAAAATTGCGGCACTGTGTAAAGCAGGTATTAGCCTGAAAGACCAGGGGTTAACGCAAAATCATCATATGCCTTCATTTTACTCAATTAAACTCCCCGTTTTTCCATTTATAAAATTTTCAGGAGTTGATTCCATACTGGGGCCAGAAATGAAGTCAACTGGCGAAGTGATGGGTATTGCCAAGCGATTTGGTCAGGCTTATGCTAAAGCTCAGTTGGGAGCCGGCTGTAATATTGCCAAGCGACGCCGTGCTTTTGTTTCTGTTCGTGATGCGGATAAAACCCGCGTGGGGGAGATAGCTAAAAGATTAATTGAACTGGGTTTTGAAATTATTGCCACACGCGGTACGGCATTGGCACTTCAAGCAGCAGGTGTAGACTGCAGGCGAGTCTTTAAAGTAGCCGAAGGCAGGCCGCATGTGTTGGATTTTATAAAGAATAATGAAATTGATTTTATTGTGAATACGACTGAAGGCAAGCAAGCGATTGCGGATTCATTTGCTATTCGACGCAATGCATTACAGCATAAGGTTAGTTATACTACGACATTATCAGGAGCTGAGGCTGCTTGCCTGGCGATGAAATATGAAGATAGGGAAACAGTAACTCGATTACAGGATTTACATTAGAGGTGGATATGAGTAAACATCCTATGACAGTACAAGGTGCAGAAGCACTTAAAGAAGAATTGCAACGCTTAAAATTCGTTGATCGCCCTCGTATCGTTGAGGCTATCGCTACCGCACGAGCTCATGGTGATTTAAAAGAAAATGCGGAATATCATGCTGCCCGAGAACAGCAAAGTTTTAATGAGGGACGAATTCAAGATCTTGAAGCTAAATTATCTCATGCGCAGATTATTGATATCAGTAAATTACCCAATAATGGGAAAGTTGTATTTGGAGCTACAGTGACTGTATGCCATCTGGCAACCGATGCTGAATTAACCTATCAAATAGTTGGCGAAGATGAGGCCGATATTAAATTAAATAAAATATCCTACAGTTCACCAATTGGTCGTGCTTTGATTGGTAAAGAGTTGGATGATACGGTGACTGTTAATACTCCCGGCGGTATGGTGGACTATGAGATTATTGATGTTAAGTATTGTTAGTTTGTGATGACAACAATAAGTTTAATTCTATGATATTAATCGTTTAGGGGTTTATATAAAAATCCTGAGTCATCGTGAATTTTTGTAAATTGCGCCAATCAGATTTGGATTATTAAATCCCCAATCACTTTGAGTAAAAGGATTGGGGATAAATTACAGGTTTATCCAGGAATATCAATGGTTCAAATCATCTCATGTGTTCGACATACAATCTAACATGACTTATTTAAACCAGGCTCATTTGCATGATGTAGAGCTTACTTTATTTGAATCTTAACTGATTATCCTCTTGGTGGTTTAAGTTGTTTACTAAATCCGAAACGGTTTTAATCTCTTGTTTGGTATAAAGGGCGCTTGTTTGTAAAAACTTACTAATTGCTTGACCTAACTCACCATTCTTCAAGGCACCTAAATGAGGGGTTAAGTCAATTCGTTCTCCAGTTAAAGCTGCTTTTAATGCATCTACCGCGGCAAATTTTTGTGTTTTACTATAACCAAAACCAAGGCAAAAAAAGGTTACTTTATATTCTGGATTAGGTCCTTCAAAAAGTTCTCTTCTGGTTTTGTAGTCATCGAGAATGTCTATGAATTCTGACAGAGCCGCCGCTTTAAATTGTGAATAGTCTGCCTTGACTTGTTTTAGTATTTTATCCATAGCGGTTTTTATCACATTGTTCCAGTTAATAGGCTGGTCGCTTTCTTGTGGAGCGTCTGGTTGAGACGAGACTGGCGGATGCTCTTCTATTACAGGAATTGGCTCAACTTTTTGCTCTACTATTGGTTCTGCTATTGGTTCAACTCTTTGCTCTACTATTGGTTCTGCTGTTGGCTCAACTTTTTGCTCTATTATTGGTTCTGCTGTTGGCTCAACTTTTTGCTCTATTATTGGTTCTGCTATTGGCTCAACTCTTTGCTCTACCATTGGTTCTGCTATTGGCTCGACTCTTTGCTCTACTATTGGTTCTGCTGTTGGCTCGACTCTTTGCTCTACTATTGGTTCTGCTGTTGGCTTGACTCTTTGCTCTACTATTGCTTCTACTATCGGCTCAACTCTTTGCTCAGGTCTTATCAAAACACCCGGGTTATAGGAATACAATTTTGCCAAATGGTCCTCTACACGCCCTAAACGTAAATTTAATTGTTGCGCCGCCGCGGGATACGTTTCTGGAGCTGATTGGACTTTTATACACATAGCTTCAATAATGTCACGCATTTTATAGTGCGAGCCGTCGCCAAAAAGATATTCAGGGTATTCTGCGAATACTAATGACTCAAGATGAGCGCGATCGGTCATCATGTGACCAAACCATTCGTCTAATAAAAGGTGATTATTTAAAAAGTGATCTATCAAAGCATCCATAGTTTTATATTGATTTGGTATGGCGCAATATTCTGGATAATGAGTCGCTATGGCGCCTGAATAACAATCCCAATGTTGTTTTTGTTCTCGAAAAAAAGTATTGACTGCAACCTTATTGGGGCTGTCTTTACATCCCAATGTACCGGTCATCCACCAATGAGCTTGATCAATCATTGAGGTATTTGCGTAATTGGGCACATTAATTACTTCGCCTCTTTGTATATCATTTAATGATAATAAATAATCTTTTATTGCGTGCCATCGTGCACCAAAATTCGCTTTCCATATTGGCTCGGATTGGGTTTGTTCAAAATGAGCACTAATCCCCAATACTTCAGCAATTGCTTGCAAACCGGGCAGTGTATTTTCTAGATATCTTTGTTCTCTATCCCTCGCCAATGCCAATCTCTTGATACCTGCGTTTGGATCAGAAATGTCTATACCATAATCAGCATTTTCAGTTCCTAACCGTAAGTAGTCAGTACTGCCAGCCATAGGTAGGCCAAATTTGAGTATGGAGCCAAAAGTGACGGATATTCCCGCACTGTCTATCCTTGGATAGATGGATGAATGTAATTCGTTCAAGTGAGTTTCTGCAGCAATGATTTTTTGTATTAATCCAGGTGATTCACTTATCCTCTTAAATTCGGGACTTCTAAAAAAAGAAAGCATGATTGCATCTCGTCCAGAAAATCCAATATTCCCGAAAGAAGCCCTCCATTGTGCTGAAGCCTCTTGCATCAGTGCTACTTCATATGGAGTGAAGTTGGGTTTTGGATAGGATCTTGAATAATGAATTTTCAATTCATCAATTATACATTGTAAATTTGGCATACTTTTGACTCCAGTTTTGATTGTGATAAATACAAAAACAACAATTGTTTTACAAGAATCATAAGTGATGGTGATTAAAGGGATATTATTGGGGGATATGATTTAATGTTGGGGGGCAACGAATTGTGTATAGGTCCTTAATGTAATAAATAGTTCACACTGATGATGTACTGGTCATTAATTCCTGGTGTAATAATAGGAATCCATTCATTGTTGCCGATATTTTTCAGTTTGTGTCTTTCTATTTAACCGTTCTGATAACCCGCATTCCCAATAAAAATGACCTTCCTAAATTCTCTCCCTTTGTGTCTTGTATGTAGGATGAGTTGACAATTCATCAAAATATTCCCAACGTTCCGAGACGTCGATACTTGGTGAGGTGTATGTATTAATTCATTCGGAGTTCTAGTAATAAAGTAAATAATCAGTGCAAAATATGCTTAATTATGATACAATAATCGCCTGATTTGAACACATTGTTTTGGTTGTTGTTATGCCTGAAGAAGCTGCTAAAAGACGTTTGGAAAGTGAACTTAATAAATTAAAACTGAATATCCCTTCATCTGTTTTTCAATACGATTTAAACCGTGCGCAGGCAATTGAGTATTTAAAAAATAATAAATCCGTACCGTTTATATTTCGCAACTCAAGCATCTCAGGATATTTTGCTTTTGATATTCCTAGTGGAGACAGACAAAGCTGTACACATATATTAGTTTTACCCCCATCTTTAGAAGATGAGGAATTTAAATTATACAATTATGATAATAAAAACTTTACTGCAACAGGTTCTTTAATTCGTTATTTTGAGTTCGCCTGGGATGAGCAACACAATAGAATGAGATCAGTCGAAGAAATGCGTTGGTATCAGTTCAAGCGTTTAAATCAACTTACTCATAATGGAACAAGTGCTGTTATGAGTACACAAAGCCTGGATAAGAAAAAAATCGCATTAACAGCCAAGGAAGTACAGAGTCATGCGCAGCATAATCCGGGTTTACAAAAATCAGGTGATGGGCATACTGGATTTGCAATGGCTGCGGTCTTAAATTCTCCATTTGTAGTCTTACGATCAAAAGAAAATCGCGATGAAGCTAATAATAAAATAAAGGATCATATTGTTGATAATGGATTAATAGTTGTAACTGGGCATGGTAGTCACGTTGGAGATGCAGTGAGTGGAGTCTACATTAACATTGACGTGCAGCAAGAGACCCGATTGGAAGATGAAAAAATAAAACGTAGTCCACATGATATAGTCAGTTCAGCAATGGAGTCTGGACTAAAAAGTGGTAACAGCGTAACGATCTTGCTCTGTATTTGTTATGGTGCTTTCGACAGTCAACGGAATGGTAGCAGTTTTGCGCATAAATTAGTGCGTGAGTTTGCAAAGCAAGGAATAAGTACAACAATCTTGGCTACTGATCAGCCATTTATTCGCTTTGGGTCAAATGTGATTATTGATAATAAAATCACATTTAATGAACGAGTG
This sequence comes from Legionella quateirensis, assembly GCF_001467955.1. Taxonomy (GTDB): domain Bacteria; phylum Pseudomonadota; class Gammaproteobacteria; order Legionellales; family Legionellaceae; genus Legionella; species Legionella quateirensis. Next base: position 405,738 of record NZ_LNYR01000031.1, read on the forward strand.
GGGATGGCCGCAAAGGACGTACATTTTATTACTGCCAAGGTAGATGGTCCTGATTCTAATCCTGTAATTACAGTATTTAAGCCTAATGAGAACATTCAACTGTCAAGCAATGGTATTGAATTCAAAAATCCCAACCAACTTCTGCTTGATCAACAACTTCAACTGAAGCTTGCAGAAGAACAACGTCTGCAAAAGCTTGCAGAGGAACAAGATCGAATCCAAAAACAGGTAGAAGAACAACGTCTGCAAAAGCTTGCCGAGGAACAGGCTCGAATCCAAAAACAGGCAGAAGAACAACGTCTGCAAAAGC
>NZ_LNYR01000032.1 GCF_001467955.1 Legionella quateirensis
TTTCTCTTTTGAGATCTGCGATAGTATCCGTATTAGGTTTGCATTTAATAGGGATTGTTATCCCTTCTAATGTTTTAATGAAAAGCTGACTAGTTAACTCATCTTGCGTAGGAGTTTCCGTCTGCTCATGTTGTTTCAATTTTTGCACCAATCGAACAATGTGATTTATATTATATTCTTTAATCAATTGACTATCGATAAGTTTTTTACCTGCAAATAATAAGGCTTGTTCTTCTATAGGTATTCCTGCCTTGCGAAAAATTTCGCTTTTGAGATGTGCAATAGTATCCGTCTCAGGATTGTATTCAATTAAGAATTCTGTCCCTGTTAATGTTTGAATTTGAAGCTGAGCACTTTTTTTCTCAGATGTTGCTTCTGTAGCCTGGTTTTGGGCACTCGAAAGTAAGCGTATAGATTCTATTTTTTGAGCCTCATATTCTTCAATGAGACGACTATCAATAAGTTCTTGACCTGCAATTGTTAAGAGTTGATCTTCTATAGGTATTCCTTCTTTACGAAAAATTTCATTTTTGAGATGTGCAATAGTATCTGTCTTAGGGTTGTAATCAATAGTGATTTTTTTTCCTGCTATTGTAGTAATATATAGGTGACGAGTTAACTCATCTTGCGTAGGAGTTTCCGTCTGCTGATGTTGTTTCAATTTTTGCACCAAATGAATACTGCCATTGATGCCATAGTCTTTAATCAATTGATTATCTTCAAGTGTTTTTGCTGAATAGATTAAGATTTGATCTTGTATAGGAATTCCTTCCTTGAGAA
>NZ_LNYR01000033.1 GCF_001467955.1 Legionella quateirensis
GAGAGTAACGATGCTACGGGGAATGAGTTGCGGAGAGTAACGATGCTATGGGGAATGAGTTGCGGAGAGTAACGATGCTACGGGGAATGGGCTACGAGGAGTAACGATGCTACGGGGAATGGGCTGCGGGGAGTAACGATGCTATTACTCGTATTATTAAAATCCTGCGAATTGAGTTTCTATGAAGTCCTGCAATGTTTACAGGATAGGGATAGATTAGTTCATACCTGATAAGCAATACACGTGGTGGTGTTCTCTCCTACATCATGAAGGCACTACCTCGTCTCTTTCCGAACCCATTCTTCGTCACCCTCCGCTGCCCAATTTTCGTCACCCTCCGCACCCCATTCTTCGTTACCCTCCGCTGCCCATTCTTCGTCACCCTCCGCTGCCCATTCTTCGTCACCCTCCGCAGCCCATTCTTCGTCACCCTGCGCAGCCCATTCTTCGTCACCCTGCGCACCCCATTCTTCATCACCCTGCGCACCCCATTCTTCGTCACCCTCCGCACCCCATTCTTCGTCACCCTCCGCACCCCATTCTTCGTCACCCTCCGCACCCCATTCTTCGTCACCCTCCGCACTCAATTTTCGTCACCCTCCGCGAAGGCGGAGGGTCCATGAAGAGTAAGTCCAATTGCGAAAACCATAAACAAATTGTCATATCACTTGATTGTTTCTAATAAAAAATGGGAGGTTATATTCAGAAATCACATCAAATCTCCTCAAAAAGGTTGGGGAACACTCGAATAGGTGGAGAAAGAATGGACCCTCCGCCTTCGCGGAGGGTGACGGGGAATGAGCTGCGGAGAGTAACGATGCTACGGGGAATGGGTTACGGAGAGTAACGATGCTACGTGGAATGAGTTGCGGAGAGTAACGATGCTACGGGGAATGGGCTGCGGGGAGTAACGATGCTACGGGGAATGGGCTGCGGGGAGTAACGATGCTATTACTCGTATTATTAAAATCCTGCGAATTGAGTTTCTATGAAGTCCTGCAATGTTTACAGGATAGGGATAGATCAGTTCA
>NZ_LNYR01000034.1:0-32996 GCF_001467955.1 Legionella quateirensis
ACTCAGAAGTGAAACGAACATGCGCCGATGATAGTGTGAGGTCTCCTCATGCGAAAGTAGGTCATCGCCAGGGTTTTATTACAGAATAGCGGCTTTTTAGCCGCTTTTTTTTTACCTATTATATTGAGTTGGATTTAGCTCTTATTCTTTACTGGACCCAAGGGGATTATATGGAATTCAGGGTGAAGGCTGAATTGTTCAACTCAGCCTTGATGAATCAATTCTTAATATACTTGTCTTTTAAGCGAATATAATTTTTTGCTGAGTATTCTATCTGTTCTATTTCATTAATAGATAATTTTCTAACTGCTTGAACTGGCGTACCCATGTATAAATAGCCACTTTCCAAAATTTTCCCTGGTGGTACTAAACTTCCAGCTGCAATGACTACGTGCTCTTTAATATGGGCTGCATCTAAAACTATTGCGCCCATCCCAATGAGGCAATGGTCATCTATAGTGCACCCATGTAACATTGCGTGATGACCGACGGTGATACTGTTACCTAAAATCAGCGGTTTGCCACCCATGGTATAAGGTCCATCATGTGTGACATGAAGTACCGCACTATCCTGGATACTGCAGGAATGACCAATTGTTATATAATTAACGTCTCCACGGATTACGGCCATAGGCCAGACAGAGACATCATCACCTAAAGTAACGTCTCCTATTACTGCTGATTGGGGATCAATATATACCCTATCTCCCAATGATGGCCATTTATTGTCAAAACTTCGAATTGTCTTTGTCATTATTTATACCATAGTTACGAATTCTTCTGCACTTGTAGGATGGATGGCAACCGTATTATCAAAATCTTTCTTACACGCGCCCATCTTTATCGCTACTCCAAAACCTTGCAACATTTCATCTGCATTATAACCGATTACGTGAAGGCCAATTATTTTTTCTTTTTTTCCTAAAGTGACTAATTTCATTGCGGTTGGGGTTTTCGTTTCACTTAATGCATCATACATAGGATTGAATTGTGTTTTATATATTTTGATTTGTTCCGTGCCATATCGTTCTATAGCTTCTTGTTCACTGAAACCTACAGAACCAATCGGAGGATGACTGAACACTACGGAGCAAATATTATCATAGTTGAGCCTGGCCTTGGGTTGTTGGCCAAAAAGTCGGTCTGCAAGGCGTCTGCCAGCAGCAATCGCTACCGGAGTAAGTGCTGGTGCGTTAGTTACATCCCCAATTGCATATATTCCTTTAACAGTCGAGTTTTGAAATCGATCAACACGAATGAGACCTTGCTTATCTGTTTTAACTTTTAATTTATCGAGATTTAAATGGCTTGTTCTGGGCGTTCTGCCAACGGCATAAATAATGACGTCAAGGTCATTTAAAATCGAACCGCTTTGACACTGTATGCTTTTTTTTCCATCACTGTGTAAATTGATGCAGTGAGCTTTATGATTAGGATGTACCTTGATACCTTGTTTCAGCATAATTTCATGCAGCATAGTACCAAGCATGCTATCAAACCTGCTTAATGGTCTGTTGCCTCTCATTAAAAGATGCGTTTCACTTCCTAATGCATTAAGCACACCGGCCAACTCAACTCCGATATATCCACTGCCAATAATGGCTACTTTCTGGGGTTGTTTTGTTAAAGAAAAAAATCCATCTGAATCTATAACATGCTGAATGCCATTAATATTGGGTAGGGAAGGTTCCCCGCCTGTAGCAATAATTATATGATCCGCTTTATATATAGTGTTATCAACTCGCACAGAGTTTTGTTCATGTAGAGCACCTCTACCGTTAATGTGAGTGATATGGAATTGCTTAAAGCGATTCGCGTAGTTTTCCCGTAAACGTTCAATATATTCATTGCGTTTTGTTATCAGTTTATCCCAGTCAAGCTTTATTCGCACAGGGCTAAATCCATAATCATGAGATTTATGCAAAGTTTCAGAGACTAGTGACGCGTTAAACATAATTTTTTTAGGAACGCAGCCTAAATTGACACAGGTCCCACCCAAGTGTGATTGTTCTATAACAGCTACTTTGGCGCCGTATTGTGCTGCGCGTACAGCGCTGGCTATACCGCCACTTCCGCCACCAAGGACTATCAGATCAAATTGTTTTTTTGTCATAGGATACTTATAGAAAATAAATTAATAGTAGCAGTTACTGTAATTCTCACCAAATTTTTTTGTTTATTTACCGTAACTTGCACAAATAGCAAAAACAGCTCACTATTAATGTATATATCATTAAAGCATCGAATGTTTATGCGTTTAAAATCATTATTCATTTTTATCATGATTATGATCCTTAATGGTTGCAACAGTAACAAGCATGAGCAATTTGAAGGATATGTAGAAGGAGAGAACATATTTCTTGCCTCCCCGTTCTATGGTGTATTGAACCATCTGGCAGTACAGCGTGGACAACAAGTAAAGAAGGGCGCGTTATTATATAGTCTGGATCCTAATCCTCAGTTAATGAACATTATTCAGATTCAGGGCGAACTAGCGCAGGCAAAAAGCCAACTCACTGATTTAAAGAGGCCGCGACGTCCTGAGGAAATTGATGCAATCGAAGCACAAATTCAACAGACAAATGCTCAAATAACATTAGCAGATATAAGAGTATCTCGTTACCAAAAGTTAGTGGACAAACAGGCTTCAGATAAGGACAGTCTTGATGCTGCTTTAGCTTACTTGCAACAACAAAAAGAATTAAAATTGCAATATGAAGCCAATTTGGCATTGGCAAAATTAGGAAGTCGAGAAGATTTGATCGCAGCCCAACAAGGCGTGGTTGATTCATTAATAGCTAAATTGAATATTTCGCAATGGGAATTAGCTCAGAAAACCATTTATGCGCCAGCAGATGGCGTTATTTTTGATACTTATTATCGAACGGGTGAATATGTTGCCGCACAACAATCTGTCTTGTCTTTGTTAACTCCTGAAAACATTCGAATTGAATTTTTTGTGCCTTTGGAATTTTTAGCTCAATTAAAAGTGGGCCAAAAAATCAGTTTTGATTGTGACGGATGTCAAAAAAATAATCCCGCGGTGATTAGCTATATTTCTCCGGATGCTGAATATTTGCCACCGTTGGTTTATAGCCAGGATAATAGTTCAAAATTAGTATTCAGGATAAAAGCACGAATTAATAATTCCTCTTTATTCAAGCCTGGTCAACCCGTAATGGTGAACTTGTAATGAGCACCTCAGATTCAAATATAATAATTGATGTAAAAGGACTTCGTAAGAGTTTTGGACAAAGAGTTGTAGTGAATAATATTGATTTAATGGTAGAAAAGGGAGAAGTGTTTGGTTTTCTCGGACCCAATGGAAGTGGGAAAACTACAACAATACGGATGATATGCGGTTTATTAAAAGCCGATGCGGGACAAGGTACCTGTTTAGGCTTTGATATATTAACTCAATCTGATCGAATTAAGGAGCGAGTTGGTTATATGACTCAAAAATTCAGCTTATATACTGAATTATCAATTGAAGAAAATCTGATATTTATCGCACGGGTTTATGGAATATCTAATCGAAACAAACGAGTTGCTGAATCTTTGGATAAATTGGGTTTAACGGACAGGAGAAAGCAACTGACTGGAGAATTATCAGGTGGTTGGAAACAACGTGTAGCACTTGCAACCTGTTTAATTCACAATCCCGAGCTGCTGCTGCTCGATGAACCAACTGCAGGGGTTGATCCCATTGCAAGACGGGAATTTTGGGATCAAATTCATTTTCTGAGTCAAGAAGGCATCACTACTTTTGTTTCTACTCACTATATGGATGAAGCAGAACGTTGCACACGAATAGCTTATTTGGCTTATGGTAAACTTTTAACAACCGGGACAGTATCAGAAGTAATTGATGAAACTCATTTGAAGACATGGGAAATCAAAGGAAATGTGACTACTTCTTTATTACAGCATGCGAAAAAAATTCCTGGGGTGATTCAATCGGCCTTATTTGGAAACCTTATCCATGTATGCGGTTACAATACTGAATTAATTGAGGAAGGATTGAAGCAATTAAGCTCACACTATTCAATTCAATGGTTTTCAATACAACCTACTCTTGAAGACGCATTTATCAGCTTAGTAAATAAATCACCGGAGCCTTTTGTTGACTAGAGGAAGCCTGAACCGCTTGTTAGCGGTAATGATTAAAGAGTTTGTGCAGATGTCACGCGATAGAGTGACTTTAGGCATGATCATCGGTATTCCTCTGATGCAGTTAATTTTATTTGGCTTTGCCATCAATACGAATCCACGTAATTTGCCAACGGCAGTTGTTAATCCGGATAATACGCCATTAAGCAGACGTATACTAACCAGTATGGAAAACTCAACCTACTTTAATTTTATCAGCTCAAAGACTGATGAAAAGGAAGCAAGTTGGATGCTGAAAACAGGTAAAGTTCAATTTGTAGTCAGTTTCCCACCCAATTTTACCCGAGATGTCATTCGCGGTTTACATCCTCCCTTGTTACTTGAAGCTGATGCAACGGATCCTGCAGCAACAAGCCGTGCGGTTTCAGTGTTCACAGAGCTTGCCAGTCTTTCATTAAATGAAGATCTTAATGGACCTCTTTCATCGTTAAAACCTAAATCAACACCTTATCAACCCGAGATACATGCCATTTATAATCCATTGGCCATTACTGCATTTAACATTGTTCCAGGGCTTTTGGGAGTGGTTTTAACCATGACTATGGTTATAGTGACCGCCTTGGTGATTACCAGAGAAAATGAACGTGGAACTATGGAAACTTTACTTTCAACGCCGTTGAAGCCCATGGAAGTAATGGCTGGAAAATTAATCCCCTTTGTGTTGGTAGGCTTTATCCAGGTAACATTAATTTTGTTAATGGCCAAATTGCTGTTTTCCATTCCGATACAAGGCAGCATCTTGTTATTATTGTTACTGAGTCTTCCCTTTATTGCAGCAAATCTGTCAGTCGGACTCACTTTTTCTACGCTGGCGTCTAATCAGCTCCAGGCAGTACAAGGTGCCATGTTTTTTTTCCTTCCTTCAATTTTATTGTCTGGATTTATGTTTCCATTTAGAGGGATGCCTGAATGGGCTCAATGGGTAGGAAGTATTTTGCCACTTTCTCATTATTTAATCATAGTTCGTGGAATTTTATTAAAAGGCAATGGTTTTGCTGAAGTATGGTATGAGATCGTCCCTATACTACTCTTTACTTTCGTAGTGCTTTTTATAGGTTTTAAACGTTATAGGAAAACATTGGATTAAATTTAATAGGTTAGGGCATGTTGATAATACCTATTTCGACGCCCCGTGATTTGTTTCCGGGACGTTGGTAATATGTTGATGAATTGTCAACACACCCTACTTACTTTCAAATATCAATTTGAATCTTATATTTGTTCCAACAGCTCTTTTCGGGTCTTCTCGTCTACAAAAGCTGCTTCTATAGCCATTTTGGTTATTTCATTCATGGTTTTATCACTGTATTGATAAGATTCCTGAACACGTTGATATTCCTGGGCCAGTGTGGTGCTCATGAATGGAGGATCATCTGAGCTGATGCTTACTTTGATGCCAGCATCATAAAGTTTGGGGAACGGATGACTGTTCATATCTTTAAATAAACCTAAAAAGATATTACTGGTAGGGCAAACTTCCAACGCGATTCCTCTGTCTTTAACCATAGCCATAGTTTCGGGAGAGTGTATTACATTAACTCCATGGCCAATTCTCTTTATAGGAAGATGTTCCATGGCTTCAACCATACCTCTAGCGCTATCAAATTCACCAGCATGAACGGTACATTCCAATCCTGCATCTGCGGCGATCTGATAGGCTCGAGTAAACAGTTTTGGAGGGAATTTTGCTTCGTCTCCGCCCAAACCAAATCCTGTCACACACGGAAATTGATCAATGCCAGCCTGCCGTGCAACTCGTTCACAGGCTTCAACTCCGAAGTGACGCACAGCGGTGTTTATAATTCGTCCAACGATATTAAATTGATCTTTGGCATCGTCAATAGCCTGTTGGATTGCAGCGAGATGCTCTCGAGATGGAATTCCGCTGGAACGTTCCGCATGATCTGGTGAGTACATCATTTCAATATATATGGCGTTTTCCAGGGCATTAGTTCTTAGATAATCAAAGGTAATGTCATAATAATCCTGGGGGACTTTAATTACTGCGGCCAAGGTGTCATATACTTTGAGGAAATCAAGAAAATCTTTTGATAAATAGCTTTCACCATCTGGCGCAATAAGCCCTGAAGGCAAGGTTAATTTATTGCGTTTAGCAAGTTTTACAGCTAAATCTGGTGAAATGGATCCTTCTAAATGTACGTGCAATTCCGCTTTTTTTAATTTCATTACTTAGCCTTTTTACTTTTGAAGAAGCTTAATGGTAACTTAGTTAAAAAAACGATAAAATACCTATTAAGAATAAAGTTTTTTGGAATTGGTATGACTGAACATGATATAGATAAAGCCTATGTAAGCCCTTATGATAAGTTTTTCTTTGAATTTGATGCGACTCATAAGAAATCAGCATCGCAAATTAAAGAAATTAAAAAGCATGAACGCATTGCTTGCATGAGAGATAATAAAGACTATAAGGATGATAAGGGCGAGATTTGGGAAGAGTTTTAATACCCTTTCTCGAGAAGTTCTAAACGCTATCCTCACCAGGGCATCGAGACGAGGCTACTGCCTCTCCTCAGCCCGAAAGGATCCGAGTGCAATCCTTAACTTTTAATGGTGGTAGTTAATACTATTAATCGAACAAACTATCCCAGGAAGGTATGCAGTAGCTTGTAAGAAATGATGGTCAAAATCGATGCGGCTGGTAACGTTAAAACCCAGGACATAAAAATATTGCGTATCACGATAAGATTCAATGCGCCGATACCTCTGGCCAGACCTACTCCCAGAACTGCACCTACCAATGTTTGAGTTGCTGATACTGGAATCCCCGTACTTGTGGCGACAACTACTGTGGTGGCTGCAGAAAGAGTTGCTGCAAAGGCTCGACTGGGAGTTAATGCCGTAATAGCACTCCCCACTGTTTCAATGACCTTTCTACCATACATTAATAAACCAGCAATAACTCCAGTGCAACCTAACAGGATGATCCAGGATGGATAATTATTGGCATCAAACACTTGATTGGCATTCATGACCAGACTATAGACTATAGTAAGTGGGCCTACTGCCAGAGCAACATCATTGGAGCCATGTGCAAAAGCCATTGCACATGCAGTCATAGCCATTAAAACTGCAAAATATTTCTCAACCTGGATAAAACGTTCTCTGCGTCTGATTTTCGGATTTTCAGGAATGCGTTTTATAATTATTATCCCTGTGATGGTGATAATAATGCTGGTAGCAAGAGTAACCGCCAAATCCTGTTTGAAATTCAAATGAATGTCAAAATGATTCAATCCTTTAAAAACAGTAATAAAGGACAATATTGAACCGATGAGGAAGAGATAGATGGGTATATACAGTTTGGCTTTAGTTAAAGGGTTTCGTTTAACAAAGATAGTTTGTTGAATACTGATAAATAAGGCGTAGGCTGTGATTCCTGAAATCATAGGAGAAGTAACCCATCCTATGGCTATTCGAGCAACTTGATTCCAATGTATGGCATCCGGACCAAGAACCATTGCTCCAAATCCAACCATGGATCCAACTAAAGCATTGGTAATGGAAACTGGAACACCTAGATAACTGGCCAGATTCATCCATATCGTACAGGCCATTAATACACCTAACATACCTTCAATTAGAATTAACGGCTCATTGGATAATTGACTGGTGTTAATGATCCCGTCCCTCATGGTTTCAGTAACGCCATTTCCTCCTAAAAAAGCTCCGGCAAATTCAAAAATTATAGCAATGAGCATGGCTTGTCGAACGGTTACAGCCTTTGAGCCCATAGTGGTACTCATCACATTGGCTAAATCATTAGCCCCAACGCCCCAAGTCATTAAGAAACATAGAACAACGGCTACTAAAAGAAACAAAATTGAATAATCCATAGGAATTTACTACCTGGCTATAAGAATTTGAAGTCGACCACCAACTGTCTGAGCATTGTCGGCCAATTCGCCAATCCATTGGACTAATTTATAAAGGAACATAATATCTATTGCTGATAATTCCTTTTCCAACTCGAAGATACCATGACGAATATCAGCAAGTTTTTCATCGCTGTCATGTTCTATTTCATCTAGTTTAAGGATCATTTCCTCAACAATTTTTACTTCACTGCCTCTGAATCCGGTTTCAAGTAACTCATCAAGTTCATTGATTGCTTTACACGCTTGTTTTGAGGCATCCAGACAACGGTGTAAAAAAGGCATAAATACGGGTATTAATGGTTCTGGTATGGTCATTTGTCGACTGGTAATTAAACCGGCAATATCCTCTGCTTTGTTGGCAATTCTGTCCTGGGCACTTAAAAGTTCGAGTAAATCAGTACGTGAAACAGGCAGAAACAGCCCTGTAGGAAGATGCAGTCGTAAATCACGTTTGATTAAATCAGCTTCTTTTTCTAAAGAAACAATTTTTTCTTTAATAGAGTTAGCTGTGTTCCAATCTTTTTTTAACACCGCTTCAAAAAATGGGTAAAGCTGTTTTGCGCATTGATGTGCTTTGCGGATGTGTTGCTCAATTGGCCTTATTGGTGATGGCCCAAACATATTAAAAATGCTACCCATAATGTTCGTATCCCTGAAGACAGATTGAAGCGATTATACCCAAACTTTTGAAGGAACAAAACTACTCATTTTACTCCATTTATTCAACTTCAATATTTCAGTGCTACAATCAAATATAAAGGAAGTTCTTTAACTCAATAGACAGGGAGTGTTGCCATTATGAATCGATGGTTAATCGCTTTATTATTCTTTGCCAGTAATGCCTTTTCCCAATCGATGATCACTAAAGTCATAGAATTGAATTATTTGCAGGCAAACAAAGTGATTCAATTAATTCAACCCCTCATACAAACAGAAGATGGGGAAAAAATAAGCGGTTCAGGACAAACATTAATCGTCGTGGTAAGTCCTTCAACCTTGACAAAAATCAGAGAGGTTTTGCATAAGCTGGATGTGCCGCCAATCACATTTAATATTGCCATTTATCAGGGGGATCCTAATTGGCTAAGCGAGCAAAATAATAATGATGTGACCTACAGTACTAATCCCCAATCTGAAGTACAACGTAGTCAGTCTGTTAAAGTGATGAGTGGTGAGTCGGCTTTTGTTTCAACAGGTGAACAGGTACCAATAATAAGTTCGGTTGGTGTTGGCTTTTTTACAGGTGTTGAATATCAACAGCATAATATCCAGAATGGCTTATTGGTACAGCCTGTACTTCAGGGGAATCAGGTTAAATTGTCTGTTAAACGGGTTAGAGAGCAGGAAAATGCTGCAGGTGGACAACAATTTGATAATCAGCAGGTTAATACCACCATCATGGCTCCATTAAATAAATGGGTGCCTTTGGGTAGTGCTGAGGGGGGGCAGAATAATGATTCTGATTCTACTTCATACACTGCAGGACGACCATTTTCTCAAAACTCTACATTATATATTAAAGTTTCCATAGTGAGTTCCATGCCAGCAGGGGAAGTAAAATAGCTCAGGGCTGTTGAAAAACGCCCAATATTTTCGTTAAAGGGAATTTATAATTCCTTCGGGAAACGTCTTCTTGAACGAAGTGAGCGATCTCCTGAAACGGTTATGGTGCCTGTTTTTGGAGATTCTTCACTGCGTTCAGGATGACGAAAAGTCAGAGACAATTGAAAAGTGAAACCAAATCAATTTGCCTCGATCTTGTGGTTATGTATAAGTCCTGAAGCTGTCAAGAAGTGTTCTTACCGTTCATTTGTCAGAGTTGTAAACCAGTACTTATTGAGTTTGAAACTGATGATTTAATGAGATTTATTTTAATCCGGCACCTGTGTTCAAATTAAATTCAATATGATACATAAGCGATCTGTTTTTGGTGTATAATTAAATTGAATAGTTACTAATTTATAGGGGATCTCATGGCAATTATAAGCTCATTAGCGAATCATTTGTTGATTGCTATGCCCTCATTAAATGATCCTAATTTCGAACGGACAGTAATTTATCTTTGTGAGCATCACGAACAAGGATCAGTTGGTTTAATAATTAATAGACCGATGCAGTTTCCTTTGTCCATCGTATTTGAGCAATTACAAATTGAACCTATTCGTACGGAGCAAAATCGCATGCCTTTATTGTTCGGCGGGCCTGTGCAGCCAGAGAGAGGATTTGTGATTCATAAACAAATGGGTGGGTGGCGTTCCAGTTTGTTTTTGCAGGATGAGGTGACTGTGACTACCTCAAATGATATTATCAGGGCAATTGCGGACGATAAAGGACCTAAAGATGTGTTAATTACTTTAGGTTACGCTGGCTGGACTGAGAATCAATTGGAACGTGAAGTGATGGATAATGTCTGGTTAGTATGTCCTTATAAATCGGAAATTCTATATGATGTTCCTTTTGAAGAACGCTGGGAATATGCTGGATTAACCTTAGGGGTAAAAATGAGTCAACTTAGTTCTGATGCCGGCCATGCCTAGTGGTGTTTATTTGGGGTTTGATTTTGGTTATAAACGCATTGGGGTTGCAGTTGGACAACGATTAACCTGTAGTGCTTCTCCTGTATCGACTATCAGTGCAAAATCTGGTGTGCCCGATTGGAATAGTGTTCAAAAACTCATAACCCAATGGAATCCCGAAGCTTTAATTGTTGGTTTACCTACCTGTATCGATGACAGTGAGTTGTATACGACCTCCGCTGCTCGTCGATTTGCAAAGCAATTGCGAAAACATTTTGCCATTCCTGTTCATTTGGTTGATGAGCGGCTTTCAACAGTAGAAGCCCGAGGACAAGTATTCGATCAGGGGGGGTACCGTAAACTTAGAAATACAGAGATAGATAGCATCGCTGCTTGTATTATTCTGGAGCAGTGGTTACAGCATCCAGAATAGTTTCGTTAACGGGGCTACATCATCAATATCAAAACCGTTTAAGAAAAAGTCCTTCGAATTCCTCAGGTACTTCGTGTAGAATGAGCTTATTCAGTCAATAGTAAAAGTCAGTTTGGAACGAACTCTAAAGAGGGTTTATGAAACATTTTCTTGAAATTAGTCAGTTATCACGCCAGCAGATAGAAATCCTTTTACAGCGAGCACTTCATTTTAAGAACAATTCAAATTATCCATCTTATGCCGAACATACTATGGCCAATTTATTTTATGAGAACAGTACTAGAACCCGCGTTAGTTTTGAATTGGCAGCACAACATTTATCCATGCCCGTTATTAATATCGATCTGCAGAGTTCATCCGAAAGTAAAGGGGAAATTATTGAGGATACCATCAAAACTCTGGCAGCAATGGGAATACGTTATTTTGTAATTCGCCACAAACAAGATGGATTGCAGCAGAACCTGGCGGAACGTCTGGGTGATTCAATTCATATCATCAATGCTGGTGATGGAACACATGCTCATCCCAGTCAAGCTATATTAGATATGATGACTATAATTGAACAGAAACCAAAGCTGGATCAATTGAAAATTGCCATTTTAGGTAATATCAAACACTCTCGTGTAGCCAATTCATTTCAAAGTATTTGCAATAAATTAGGTGTCGGTGAATTAGTATTCATTGCCCCGGAACTTTGGCAACCTGAAACAATACACTATGGGCGTGTAACCAATAATTTACGTGAAGGATTATTTGATGCAGATGTCGTGATTTGTTTACGAGTTCAACGTGAACGTTTGGCGGATAATGACCATCTTGATTTACAAACTTACAGGAACAATTTTGCGTTAACCAAAAACAGTTTAGCTTATGCGAAATCAGATGCCATGGTAATGCACCCAGGTCCGATGAATCGTGGTGTAGAAATCGACAGCGATGTCGCCGATGGAAATCAATCTTTTATTTTACGTCAGGTAACCAATGGTGTTTATTCTCGCATGGCAATTATTGAATCTTTGATCCTTTAGCCCAATTGTTAAAAGCAGTTTGATCATCAATCCTATATGGACTTCTTAAATCTACCACACACTAATTATCAGAGTATGTACTCATCACAGTGATCCAGGTTAGATGTCTAATAATGTATCTATGGATAATTCCTGTGATGGTGATAATGGTTCTCCTTTATCTTGAACACATGATTTTATTGTCATGGTATTCCGATTAGCGTTACCGATGCAATAAACCATGTAACCTGAACTATTAATCATAAAAATGATGATTCTAAAATGACCTGCGGCATCAGGATTGGATGTTTTTACATTGAGTCTGTAGTCCCCTGGATTGGGTAACTCTTTCAATTTATTTTTGATGCATTGGACAACCTTATCTTCTTTATCTTCAGAGGTATTATAACAATTGGTTATGATGGATATGGCTTGCTTATGATATTCTTCGGCTGAAACGACGCCCCATGGTATCAAGATTAAAATGAGGCTACCTATTAATTTGATTGGATTCATCATTGCTCTATAAATATACCAGTTTGATTAATTATAGAGCTATGATAAAGAAAAAGTAAAATAAAGTAATCAGGTAATTCTTATTCCAAAACACTCTATTTGGGCGATTGAAAGGTCTGTTTATAAGATAAAGCCTGTTGTAGATAATTTAAACTGACTTTTTTGCTTTCATTCATATCCGCTATAGTTCTCGCTACCTTGAGCAGGCGATGATAACTGCGGGCAGAGAGTTTCAATTTATTCATGGCCTCATTTAAAAAGGTATTTTCTCTTTCACCTAACTCACATAACTGCTCGCATTGTTTCGAACTTAAGTTAGCATTGATACAGTTTTGGCGCATCATTTGTATCGAACGAACCTTGATGACTTTTTCCCTGATTAACTCACTTTGTTTTTCTGGATTTAAATTAGGTTTAATTAACTCATCCGGAGGTAATGCCTGCACCGTAATATGCATATCAATGCGATCCAATAGAGGTGCTGAGAGCTTGGTTAAGTATCGACTAATACGATCTGGAGTGCATAAACAGTTTGCCTGAGCGTTACCCCACTGCCCACAAGGGCATGGATTCATTGCGGCGATTAACTGAAATTGGGCTGGAAACTCCGTTTGAGCAGCTGCTCTGGAAATACAGATATGCCCCGATTCCAATGGCTCCCTCAGTGTTTCCAGGACTTGTCGATTAAATTCAGGTAACTCATCAAGAAATAAGACTCCATGATGCGCCAACGAAATTTCTCCAGGTTTTGGAGGATTTCCTCCTCCAACCAGAGACATGGGGGAAGCGGTATGGTGGGGAGCACGGAAAGGAGGTGAGCGCCACTCTGCGAAATCAGGTAGTTTACCGCGTATTGAGTTGATTGCAGCACACTCCAGTGCCTGGGTTTCAGTTAATTCGGGTAATAAAGTACTAAATCGTTTTGCCAGCATGGTTTTACCACTTCCTGGAGCACCACATAACAAGATGCTGTGTCCACCACAAGCGGCAATCTCCATCGCGTTTTTTGCATGGAACTGACCTTTGATATCTGACCAGTCCAGTTCATGAGTTGATTTAGTGTATTCTGGTCTGGGCGGAACGTTTTGTAATGGGATGTCATTGCATAGATAATTGCATACTTCTCTTAAATTGTTGGCAGTAAATACATCTTGATGCCCGGTTAATGATGCTTCAGGTGCATTGGTAGCGGCAATTATCAATAATTGCTTGTCTTTATGAGCTGCAAGCACCGCCGGTATAATGGCGGATACTCCTCTAAGTTCGCCACTTAAAGCCAGTTCGCCAATAAATTCATGATTCATTAATTTATTGGGAGGTATTTGGCCTGATGCCGCAAGAATCCCCAACGCAATTGGTAAATCAAAACCACTACCTGATTTAGGTAAATCAGCAGGCCCCAGGTTCACCGTGATTTTACGGCATGGAAATTCAAATTGACTGTTGATAATCGCGCTACGCACTCGGTCTTTACTTTCTTTTACTGCAGTTTCAGCAAGTCCTACCATGGTGAAACCAGGTAAACCATTTGAAAGATGTACTTCTACTGATACGGATTGTGCCAGTATGCCAATAGTGCTACGCGTTTTGGTAAATGCGAGATTCATGATGTAGTTTCCTGTTGTGTTGGACATTAAGCAGTTTTTATTTCCTGAACTGCTTTTTAAATTTAAATCATAGTGTTCTTCTGAATGATGTGAATAACACAATCCAATTCGCGTTGAGCCAGATATCAAAAAACATCAATTGTCTCGTCAATCTGAGAACTTCATCACATCATCCAAGCCTGCAGGGAATCAGATTTCCTGATTTTTACTTTCTTGAGCTTTCAATAACTCATCAACTTGTTTTTGCAGTTGTTCCAACTTTTCCCTGGTACGGGTAAGAACTTTACACTGGACATCAAACTCATCCCTGGTAATTAAATCCAGACGGGCGAAGGTAGCCTGTAAAACTTCTTTAAATTTTTGTTGAATGTCATTTTCAATATTCTGTAGACTGGTAGGCAGAGTGGCAAAAAGCATTTGAGCCAAATCGTCAAATTGTTTCGTGTCGAACATAATTACTCCATGTTTATTTTTGCTGACAGTCTAACAAAACTGCCACTCAAGAACTATACCCAGACAATTGAGTTTGAAAGTACTTTTTAAATTTTACACAACACAATGGAAACAATATGAAAATGATTACCGCAATCATTAAGCCCTTTAAGCTGGATGATGTACATGAAGCCTTGATAGAAATAGGTGTTCCAGGAATAACAATTTCCGAAACTCGTGGTTTTGGTCGTCAAAAAGGGCATACAGAATTGTATCGAGGGGCAGAATATGTAGTAGATTTTCTTCCCAAAATTAAAATTGAATTGGCAGTTCCAGAAAATATGGTGGAGGTCGCAATTGAAGCGATTTGTAAATCAGCCTATACAGGAAAAATTGGAGACGGCAAAATTTTTGTTTATGAGCTGCAGCAGGTGGTGAGGATTAGAACGGGTGAAGTAGGAAATGATGCCCTGTGAACGGTTGTATTTGGCGCATCTTAACAGAAATGGCTTAGAAAAAAATGCTCATGTACCTGATGTACACTGCGCTTTTTTTCTAAGCCATTTCTGTTAACCTGCACTCAAATCCAACCGTTCATTCGAAGTTGATGGCATCTTACAAACTGTAAAAAATACTCATATACCTGATGTACACTGCGCTTTTTTTTAAGACAATTTATAAGCTTGTACTTAGCTCTCATTGTTCATTTGATATTTTAGGAAAATGAGTTTTCAGATTTGGGGAAAACGCCAATAGACGGCTTTTTGAGTGACTACTGCATCAAGTGGAACATCCCAGGGTTCAGGAATCAGAAAATTCACTTTTTGGAATTGATAAGCTACGCCCAGGAACAAGCAGTTTTTCTTGTTCACTAATGTTCGGTCATAATAACCTGATCCCATCCCCAGTCTTGTACAATAGGGATCAAAAGCTACCAGCGGTATGATGATCAGATCCAGTTGCTCTATAGGTATTGCCAGATCACGGCTTACATCAGGTTCAGGTATACCGTAGCGATTATTTTTAAAAGGAGTTTTAGGTGTAGCCGGTAAAAAGGAAAGTGTTGAATTTTGATTTAATACAGGAAAATAGCAGAATTTTCCTTGTAATGGAGCACTATGCCATAGGCTAATTAAATCAACTTCCCCATTGATTGCAAAATACATGGCAATACTCTTCGCCTTTCTGTATTCTTCAAGCACTCTAATTCGATTACAAATTTGATTAGAAGATTTGACTCGATAAGGAACTGAAATTTTAGAACGCACTTGCTTTATGGAGTTACGTAAAGCAGTTTTTAAATGATCAGGCATACTATTACTTATGTTATTTCTCTTCATTGATTATTAGTCGTTTAGAATGAAACTTCAAGTATTTATCCTCTTAGTTCCTGATTTAATAAGCATAAGATTTACGAGCAACGCACAATTTTTTCGCAAATAGGACATTTTAATCAATTTGAGAGACGTCATCTTGAACGAAATGAGAGATCTCCTGAATCCGGCCTGGTGTCTGCTTTTTGAGTTCCTTCACGGCGCTTAGGATGACGAAATTTTCGAGGTAATTGAGTAGTAAAAAAATTTCTTCTGCCTTGACCTTGGGATTTTTCATAATATCTGAATAAAATAAAGAAGTTACTGAATCCTGATTTTTAGAATATCCACATATCAATAATCTGTATAAAGAAAAAATTTTTTAAAAAAACTAGGCAAAAAAAAGAAAATAGGGTATATAGCCGTCCTGGTATTTTGTTCCACTGAATAAGTGAATTAACGAATTGATGTTAACTCTCTGAGAGAAAGGGTATGACTGACTTATTTGAAGAAGATGAAGAAGAAATAATTGAAGTTGTAGATGATTTTGAAGATGTAGAAGTAGATACTGAATTTGCTGATATACCGGCTAATGGTTTAGATGCTCGCAGACGTTTGGAAAATATGTTGGAAGAAAAACGATTACGAGATGAACTTGATGATTTCGTAGATTATTAAAGATGGGTTTTTAATGCATACAAGGGTATTAATAGACAAGGGCGATATTATCCCTGTATTTGGAATTGATGATCGTATCTTTTTGGGTGAGGGATTGTTCGAGACTATTAAAGTTGATAGTTCCAACCCCTGTTTTGCCGCGTTGCATTGGCAAAGGCTGTCTCGTTCTGCTCGTCAGCTCGGTATTCCTTTTGATCTGTCATTGGATGACTGGTGTGAGCATCTCATTCAGCAAATTAGACGTGACAACTTGTACCATGGGGGGATAAAAGCCATATTAAGCGGCGGTTCTGCTCCCAGAGGATTGGCAGAGCGCGGCCAGGTTAGCCAGCTGATATTTCAGACATTTAATTATCATATCCTTAATCATCCCATACGTTTGAGCAGTGCTTCCTGGTTAAGGGATTCAGCAAATCCAATATATCAGTTGAAAACGGTTAATTATCTGGAGGCCATATTGGCACGACGACAGGCGTTAACGCTTGGTGCGGATGATGCTTTATTTTTTAACCAACAGCATTTCGCAACTGAAACTACTTGCGCGAACCTGTTTTTGATAATGGGCAATCAATTAATAACACCTCCTCAGGAACATGGTGTTTTACCAGGCATTACCCGGTCACGAATTTTTTCACTGTGTCAGGAACATGACATCCCCTGTATCGAGAAGGGGGTAACAAAAGTCATGATCGAAGAAGCTGATGCCGTGTTTATATCTAATTCCTTGCAGGGAATCAGGGCTGTACTAGCCGTTGATCAGGTGATTTTTGAGGTGGCTCATCCTTTGATAGCGCAATTAATCACCTTGCTTTCTTTTGATGAACTTAATTATACAAAGAAACAAAACAGCTATACCGGTGAGTAAAATACCCCCATTTCTATAAAAATGGTTGGGCTGGGCAAGAGCATCCATTCCTGCATATCCAAAATAAGTATAAATAATTTCTGCTGGTATTAGAAAAACAAAGGTTGTTATGAGATAAAGACGAAATTTAATACCGGTTATACCCATACCGTAGTTAACCAGGTTAAAAGGGACTATAGGAACTAATCGTAAGAAAGCGACAAATATCCAGCCTTTTTCATCAACTCCGGTAATTAATTTATTCAACTTTTCCCCGCGTTTTTTTGAAAACCAATCATAAGTCAGATGTCTCGTAATTAGAAAAGCGAAGGCAGCGCCACTGGTTGCTCCCAATAAATTTAATATCAGACCAAATAATGGTCCAAATATAGCTCCGCCAGCGAGTGTTAATACCATGGTAGGTAATAGCATTAATGTTGCCAGGCAGTAAATCAGAATAAAAAGTACAGGCGCAAGCCATCCGAGATCATCAATCCAGTTAATGATTTCAAGAGAGTGCCGTTGAAATGCAATGGCACAAATAATAAAAGAGGCCAAGGCCAAAATGAAGCAACCGGTTTTAACAGGATGGATTTTTTTGTAATTCATATCCTTCACTTTATTACAGGTATGAGATAGTCGCAAGTAATCTGGCTGATAATTCCAATTTAAGCCTTGCTCCGTTCTCGGCTAATAGCTATTTAAATTGGTTTCAATCTTGTAATATAGGATTTGATTGTTTTAACCAAAGTAAATTTTTAGAGATTTGATAATATGGAACATTTGAGCTGGAAAGAAAAGCAACTTCAAAGAGCGAGACGCTGGATTAAAGCCTTGCTGGTGACCTGGTTTCGAGTAGAGGTGAAGGGGCATTATCAACCTGCGGTTAACTCAGTGATTATCGCAAACAGAACTTCTGTGATTGATGTACTCTTGCTGTCTGTATTTTTACCTGAGCGATTGACCATCGCTTTACATCCCTTAATGTTTAAAAAATTATGGGTAAAGATAGTATTGCTTTTCGCAGAGGTCATTGTTATCGATCCGGGCAGCGCCAGAGCGACCAGGGTATTGATTAAAGCAATCCGCTCCGGAAAACGCTGCGTTATTTTTCCACAAGGATTAATAGGTCAGCAAGAAGATAGTCTTAAGGTTTATGATGGTCCTGGAGTTGTTTTGCAGAAAGCGGGCGCTGAGGTCATTCCTATTCGTATAGAAGGCGCTGAGCATAGCATATTCTCGATCAGCAAGAGCAAACACAGCATTCGCATCGCTCCCAAAATTACGCTCCATGTAATGCCTTCGCAGTTATTCATCCAACCGGAACATGTGCCAGTAAACCGACATGCAG
This sequence comes from Legionella quateirensis, assembly GCF_001467955.1. Lineage (GTDB taxonomy): Bacteria > Pseudomonadota > Gammaproteobacteria > Legionellales > Legionellaceae > Legionella > Legionella quateirensis. The sequence continues at coordinate 18,767 of NZ_LNYR01000034.1, forward strand.
TCAGTATGCGTTTATTTCGCTTGATTGGCGATTTGGCATTTGCGAACAGTTTTCAGCCGCAAACTCTTTTTTCTGCATTGATTGAAGGGGTTGCTGTAGGCGTTAGAAATAAAGCTAAAATTGAAGACAGCAACCGGACGCCTTTGACTTACCGACAGTTTATCGCTCGTTGTTTTATTCTCGGAAAGCAAATCAAAAAGCAGACAGTGGCAGGAGAACATGTTGGGGTCATGATGCCCACCACCATTGCGGGTATGGTCACTTTTTTTGCTTTACAGGCGTACAGACGTATTCCAGCCATGTTGAATTTCAGTATGGGATTTTATAATTTGCTGTCCGCGTGCAATACCGCTGGAATCAAGTCGATTTATACTTCTCGGCAATTTATTGCCACTGCCAAACTGGAGGCATTAATTGATGAATTACAGGCAGCAGGCCTCACTATTCACTATCTGGAAGACTTCAAACTAACCATAAACCTGGCTAATAAAATTTCTGGTCTGGTGAAAGGAATGTTTCCTACTCTGGTTTATAAACTCCTTGGGGAAACTATTTTACCTGATCAGACCGGTGTGGTTTTGTTTACTTCGGGTTCAGAAGGTGTGCCAAAAGGAGTGGCTTTGAGCCATGCTAATATTTTAGCGAATTGTTGCCAAATGAAGTCACGGGTAGATTTTACTTCCCGTGATGTCTTTTTTAATGCCCTGCCAATTTTTCACTGTTTTGGATTAACTGCTGGAAGCATTATTCCATTGATTACAGGGATTCAATGCTTTTTCTATCCTTCACCATTGCATTATAAAGTGATTCCAGGCTTGGTTTATGAAACCGGAGCTACCATAATGTTTGGGACTGATACCTTTTTAACAGGCTATGCGCGTGCAGCTGACCGACATGATTTTAGCAGTGTTCGTTATATTTTTGCTGGCGCAGAAAAAGTGAAACCAGAAACGTTAAGATATTGGTCAGAAACGTTTGGGGTTAAAATCTATGAAGGATATGGTGCTACAGAAGCATCCCCAGTCATTTCTCTTAATTGTCCTTTGGCATCAATTCCGGGAAGTGTAGGGATGATTTTGCCATCTATGGAAAGCCGTATAGTCCCTGTAGATGGAATTGCGGTGGGCGGACGTTTGCAGCTGCGTGGTCCTAATATTATGCGTGGTTATATGAATGCAGATAAGCCAGGAACAATAATTCCACCATTTGATGGCTGGCATGATACTGGCGATATTGTCACTATGAATGAGGATAGTTTTATAACTATTTCCGGACGAGCAAAACGCTTTGCCAAAATTGCGGGGGAGATGGTTTCTCTGACTGCTGTTGAAGGCATAGCTGCATCTATATGGCCAGAATTATTGCATGCGGCGGTCACTAGAAAATGCCCGAGAAAAGGCGAGCAGATTTTGTTATTTAGTGAAGCACTAAATGCCGATAAGATGAGTTTTATTAAAAAAATTCATGAATTGGGTCAATCAGAACTGCTTGTTCCCCACACAATTTATCCTGGCAGTAAAATTCCGATTTTGCCCTCTGGTAAAATTGATTATATTTCTTTGGAACACAGCATTCAGGAAGAACAACAGCATGAAGAGGAAGTAGTATAAATGAAAATCATGATAATCATCGTTCTGTTGATTGGCTGTGTTGTGGGAGTGATGTATCTATTTCCGCAAATTAATTTCAGGGAAATGCCTAAAGGCTTGCTCGATGGACAATTACCTGAAGCAAAACCTAATTGGGTAAGCAGTTTCGTTGCCGCAGATAACGCGCATTACATTGCTCCACTGAAGGTTGAAACCTTGGCCAAATTATCTGTATGCATCCAAAGTAAAGTTCCTGAAGTCACTATGACACAACTGAATGAATCCAATCTCATCGCGTACAGACAAAGCAAGGTATTTCATTTTGTTGATTGGCTGGTTATTCGTTCGGATGGAAATGTAGTTTCCAGTGCTACTATGGGGCGATCTGATTTTGGTAAAAACAGAGAGCTTATAGAGCACATTAGAACAGCATGTTGTTGAGTATTCAGCACGAGTCGGTCGGGCAATAAAGAGTCTGATCGACGTTTGCTTGATTCTGTAATTGACTAGTTAACCTCAGACATAAACACTCAAATTGTTTTGCTATTTAACCGAATAGGTAACGTTCTTCTTGAATAAATACTCATTTAATCGATCTGGAATTCCATAAAAAATGGACTATTATTAGATCGGTTGTTAATTTGTTGCTCGATTATAAGGAGATTATCATGAACCTGATGCAATATGAACCTTGGAATATGCTGCGACATATCAAGGATGATGTGGATACTTTATTTCAAAATAATTTATTGAGCGGTGGTAAAAATCTGTCTTCATTTTTAAAAAATGAACTATGGCCTGAAGTGGATATTGAAGAAAAAGAACATTGTTATAGTGTAAAAGCCAATTTACCCGGTATGGAAGCAAAGGATTTGAATGTACATTTTGGTAATGGCATATTAACTTTATCCGGCGAATTATGTTCAGAGCATAATGAAAAAGGCAAGAATTTTATTTGCACTGAACGCACCAGTGGTTCATTTTCTCGTCAATTTAGCCTCGAAGGCGTTTCTGATGACGCTAAAATTGATGCTAAATTTAAAAATGGAGTATTGAGTGTAGAAATTCCAAAGATGACATCCAAAGCTCATAAAAATAGAAAAATTGAGGTTAAATCAGAGTAAACAATTGATGAGTTATCCGTGATCTTTGATGTTGTGATCTCTTAATGGGAATAGAACCAGATTCTATCCCATTGAGATGATTCGACAGTAAGTACAGCTGTCGAATCATTAAAGCGAATCAGTATTACCTCGATTATTTTTTTAATACATAACTTCCCGGAGCATCCATTATTGGCGGCAAAGGAAGTTGATCCAATACTGGCGCTGCTATGGATTTACCCGAATGAGCTTTTAGCCATTTGAGCCACTCTTCCCACCAGGAGCCAGGATGTTCAACAGAATGTTCCAGCCATTCATCAGCACTGGCCGGGCAATTGTTGTTGGTGCGGTAACCGTATTTTTTTGCAACCGGTGAGTTAATAATACCCGCTATGTGCCCTGAGCCACCCAGTACAAAACGTTTAGGTCCGTTCATGAGTTGAAAGCCAGTATAAGTGGTTTTCCAGGGGGCTATATGATCCTTTTGTGTGGAAAGAAAAAATGTGGGTATATCAATAGCTCTTACATCAATAGGTGTATTATTGAGCTTTATTTTACCGGGTTTTACTAAATCGTTATGCAAATACATCCAGCGTAAATATTGCGAGTGCATTGTGGCTGGCATGTTGGTTGAATCGGCATTCCAAAACAGGATATCAAAAGGAACCGGATTTTTTCCATGCAAGTAATTTTTAATGAAAAATGACCATATTAAATCGTTTGCACGCAGTGAGTTGAAGCTGGACGCCATAAATTTACCATCAAGATACCCTTTTGCATCCATCTCGGCTTCTAATTTTTTAATTTGTTGTTCATCGATAAAAACGGATATATCACCAGGATCACTAAAATCAATCATTGCTGCGAGGAACGTCGCACTGCGAATCGAGTTATCCTGATGCATTTTATTATAAGCCAATAAAGTCGCTAGCAGAGTACCTCCGATACAAAATCCCAATGTATTTACTTCTTTGACGTTTAATTGCTTCTGAATAGTTGCAATGGCAGTCATTGGCCCTTCTTTTAAATAATCATATAAACTTTTTTTGGCAAATCGTTCATCAGGATTAACCCAGGAAATAATAAAAACAGTAATTCCCTGAGAAACCAGCCATTTAATTAATGAATTATGTGGACTTAAATCCAAAATATAATATTTATTAATCCAAGGTGGAATCATGAGCAGAGGTATTTGTTTTACCTTAGCTGTTTGTGGCGTGTATTGAATCAATTCCATCATGGCATTGCGAAAGACGACCTTTCCGGGAGTGGTCGCAATATTGACTCCAAGTTTAAATGCATCAGTATCCGTCATTTTGATGTTTAATCGTGATGAGTTTACTTCCAAATCGTTGAGCAGATTATGCAGACCATGCAACAGATTTTTTCCACGGCTTTGTATGGTTTCTGCAATGAGCTGGGGATTGGTATGGATAAAATTGGCGGGAGAGAGGGCATCTAAATAGTGTTTGGCAAAAAAACGTACTCGTTTTGCTAAATTTTTATCCCCATATTCCATTTTTTCCAACAAGGAATTCATGTGTTCATTGGCGAGAAGATATTGCTGACTTAACAGATTAAAAAAAGGATTATTGAGCCAATCATCTCCATTGAATCGATGATCTTCAATGGGCATGGTTTTCCCTTGTAGCCAATGATTCAATTGATTCTGAGCTAAATTGACCGCATCCTCCCAATAATTCAATTGCATTTGCCACACTTTTTCTGGATTGTTTAGTAGGACGTTAATTAAATTTTGAAAATTTTCTGTTAAATCAATAAATTGACTCAATAAGGCAGGAAGTTGGTTTGGCATTTCTTTTAATTCAGTAATAATTTGCAGACTTTTTTCTGCAACGGACTGCATCAGATCACTGATTTCCTTGTCGTGAGTCATCCTGTCTCCTGAAGACCAATAATTTTATTCTTTATTCTTAATCCTTTAAGTGAGATTAGCAAGAGTAAAAATTGGTTATTAGTTGAAATTTATGCCAAACTTTTTAGTATCATCATAACGAGATGCATCATCATGAAGAAAATCATTGTTTCTGTCTTGGTCGTTATCGGTATTTATTCGGTATTATTATTCGGTTATAAATTCCTGTTTTCTCGAGCTGGGACAACCATGTATGCGGGGGCTCCTGCTGTTTATAAAACCATGGATAATACGGTTACCGGTTCTGCCGCAATGAGTACAGAAAAACCAGCACAGGTTCAATCAGAACAGGTGATGAGGAGAATGATTATTCGAAATGCGCAATTGTCTTTGCAAGTGAATGATATTCCAAAAGCTATGGATGAAATAACCCAAATAGCGGATCACTCGGGAGGATATGTAGTCAATTCTGAATTGAATCAAAATGTTTCTTATGGCGGTGGGGAATATGCAAAAATCAGCATCCGTGTGCCAGCCAATGGTTTAAACAGTGCGCTCAATACTTTAAAAGGTTTGGCTATAAAAGTCGTACAGGAATCCATAACTGGAGAGGATATTACCCAACAATACGTAAATCTTGAAAGTGAATTAAATAACTTAAAAACAACTAAGGCGCAACTCGCCAAAATCATGCAAGGCGCGACAAAAACAGAAGACGTACTGTTGGTTTTTCAACAACTAAGTGAAACACAACGGAAAATAGACGTTACTGAGGGGCAAATCAAATATTATAAAGAATCAGTAGCTTATTCTTTAATTACAATTGATTTAAGTATGAATCCCGAGATTCAGATAACTTATGATTCAAAGTGGCAAATTACCGAAGTGATTTCCGAATCCTATCAAGAATTAATCAAAACTTTGCGGCAATTTACTTATGGGATTATAGAGTTTTTCATATTTTTCGTTCCTTTGATGTTGATTTGGGCTGTGATTGTATTAATTGTATTTTTGATAGGAAGAGCCTTATACAAGAAGTTTAAATAAATGGTACTATAATCCGTTTACGATATCTCACGCAGTTGAAATGCGAATGAGGAGGTATTGTATTATTAAAATACAGACAGGGAGTATGATGGTTAAAATCATTCGCAATGAACACTTAATAACTCAATTCATTCTTTTGTTATTTATCGGAATAGGTATTCTTCTGCCCGTATACGCATACTCAGTCAATGAGAACAGTCAGGCGGGAGTTAAAGCTCCTGAAGTGAGCGATAAAGAAAAAAACGAACGAGAATTGGTTGTATTAATTCATGGATTAATGCGTACTTCCATGAGTATGAGTTTGTTGAAGTCGTTTCTGGAACATCAGGGGTATACTGTGTATTCATACAGTTATCCATCAGCAAAATATACTATTCACGAACACAGTATTAATTTAAATCAATACATTGAGCAAGTATTAGCAAATAATCCCGGAGTTAAAATTCATTTCATTACCCATAGTCTTGGAGGGATAATTGTTAGGGAAGCCATAGCCAAACTGTCGAAAGATCAGTTAAAGAACATTGGGTATTTGATCATGATGGCGCCGCCAAACCAAGGGTCTTTTTTAGCCAAATTATCTACAAAAATGTTTCCGATATTTACATCTCCCATAAAGCCTTTGGCAGAACTGAGTTCCGACCAATCCTCGTATGTACATCATGTTCCTGTACCCAAAATTAGAATGGGGATAATCGCGGGGCGATTTGATGCAAAAGTGCCGCCTTCATCTGCTGATTTGGATGGAAAAGCAGATCTCGTCGTTATCAATTCTACTCATACCTTTATCATGAATAATTTTAAGACACAGAAATTAATACTGAGTTTTCTGGAAAAGGGTACTTTTGATGATGAATGAGGTTACCAAAAGGCATCATTCTATTAGGGTTTTACTGTATTGATATCCGACGAACAGACCCTCGTTCCTTGCTCTCTATTTATACTCAATAAATATCTATTAATGTGTCAAAAATGGTATTTTGATTGGATATTTTCCTTATAATAAGGTACTATTCGCCTTTTGCCATATATAGAACTAATTTGGTACTATATTTATACTATAAGATCTAAAAGCAGAATTGAATCCACAACCAGGGTTTATCCTGAATTAAGACCTTTTTGGTACTAGATAATTCGGTTTGGGGGTGTTATGCTGCGCCTTAGCAAATTGGCTGATTATGGAACAGTGGTGATGGTATATCTTGCCAAGCATGCACAGGAACTGTGTAATGCTCGTGATATCGCCTTACATACCCATTTAGCTGTACCAACAGTCAGTAAAATATTAAAACGTTTAACCAGTGCAGGGCTGTTAACTTCAGTGCGTGGAGTAACCGGGGGATACAGGCTGCAAAGGCCGGCTACTGAAATATCAGTGTCACAAATTATTTATGCGTTGGAAGAACATCGTGGATTTACCGAGTGCAGTTTGCAACCCAATGATTGTTCTTTGCAGGGAGTATGTACCATTCAGGGTAATTGGCGCTTAATAAGCCGTGCGATAGAAACTGCGCTGGATAGTGTCAGTTTGGAAGCATTGGCAAAACCAACTCTTCATACACAGGATGTTGATCGAGTTCGGCAATTAGCAAGTGGAGTAAATCGTGGCTAAAAGCAGTGAGCATATTAATTCTCTGCTCGACAGAGATTATCAACATGGTTTTATAACCGACATTGAAGTGGATACTTTTCCACCCGGATTGAATGAGGATGTCATTCGTCGTCTGTCCGCAATTAAGGGCGAACCTGAATTTCTATTGGAATGGCGTTTAAAAGCATTCAGACACTGGCTCACCATGCCTCATCCTGAATGGTCCAGCGTGCACTATCCTCCCGTGGATTATCAAGCGATTTCTTATTATTCTGCACCAAAAAATAAAAAAGATGCACCAAAAAGTCTTGATGAGGTTGATCCTGAATTATTAAGGACTTATGAAAAGTTAGGCATTCCATTGAGAGAGCAAGAAATGCTGGCTGGAGTTGCTGTTGATGCTGTTTTTGACAGTGTCTCTGTTGCAACTACTTTTAAAGCCAAACTGGCTGAAAAAGGAGTGATTTTCTGCCCCTTTTCAGAAGCGGTTCATGAGCATCCTGATTTATTGATGAAATACTTGGGTTCAGTTGTACCTTATAGAGATAATTTTTATGCTGCATTGAATTCTGCTGTATTCAGCGATGGCTCCTTTGTTTATATTCCCAAGGGTGTTCGTTGTCCAATGGAGTTATCTACTTATTTTCGTATCAATGCCGCATCTACAGGTCAGTTTGAGCGTACGCTTATTGTTGCTGATGCCGACAGTTATGTATCTTATCTTGAAGGATGTACTGCGCCCATGCGTGATGAAAATCAACTGCATGCAGCAGTTGTAGAACTGGTGGCTTTGGATGGCGCGCAAATTAAATATTCAACGGTTCAAAACTGGTATCCTGGTGATAAAGAAGGTAAAGGTGGAATATATAATTTTGTGACCAAGCGCGGTGCCTGCAGAGGCAAGCGTTCAAAAATTTCCTGGACTCAAATTGAAACAGGATCGGCGATAACCTGGAAATATCCCAGCGTTATTCTGCAGGGCGATGATTCTGTAGGTGAATTTTATTCCGTTGCTTTAACGAATAATTGTCAACAGGCTGATACGGGAACCAAAATGATTCATTTGGGAAAAAATACCCGTTCGACCATTATTTCAAAAGGGATTAGCGCCGGACGCGCCCATAATGCATATCGCGGTCTGGTTCGCATTGCGCCAACGGCTACCAATGCACGTAATTACACTCAATGTGATTCGATGTTAATGGGAAGTGAATGCTCAGCTCATACTTTTCCATACATCGAAGTAAAAAATCCGACTGCTCAGGTAGAGCATGAAGCGACTACATCAAAAATCAGTGAGGAACAATTATTCTATTGCCAACAACGAGGCATAGATACTGAAGATGCAGTCTCAATGATCGTCAACGGCTTTTGTAAGCAGGTATTGAAAGAATTACCAATGGAATTTGCGGTGGAAGCCACTAAATTGTTAGGAATAAGTTTAGAAGGGGCAGTAGGTTAATATGTTAAAAATTAATGAACTCAATGTCGCAGTGAATGCACAATCAATTTTAAAAGGCATCAATTTGCAGGTTAACGCCGGTGAAGTGCATGCCATAATGGGACCTAATGGTTCAGGCAAGAGTACTTTGTCTAAAGTGCTGGCTGGGCATCCTTCTTATCAGGTAACCAGTGGTGAAGTAGATTATTTTGGGAAGGATTTATTACCGTTGTCACCTGAAGAAAGAGCACAGGCCGGTATTTTTATGTCCTTTCAATACCCGGTTGAAATACCAGGGGTAACCAATATCAACTTTTTAAAGGCTTCAGTCAACGCTGTTCGAAAGGGACAGGGTCGAAATACTCTGGATGCTATAGAATTTTTGAGTTTCATTCGTGAAAAATGCCAATTACTGGATATGGATGAAAGCTTTTTATATCGCAGCATTAACGAAGGATTTTCCGGCGGTGAGAAAAAACGGAATGAAATTCTTCAAATGGCGGCACTGGAGCCAAAGCTGGCTATACTTGATGAAACAGATTCGGGTCTGGATATTGATGCATTACGGATTATTTCACAGGGCGTCAATGCCATGCGATCTGCCGAGCGTTCTATAATTTTAGTGACCCATTATCAACGCTTACTCGATTATATCGAGCCTGATTTTATCCATGTTCTGGTGAATGGCCGTATTATCATGTCTGGTGATAAATCTTTGGCGCTTGAGCTGGAGAAAAAAGGTTATAGCTGGCTTGAAGAAACGGAGCAGTGATGAACGAGATTTTAAGTTTTTATCAACAGCAGGCTAAAGCCGGGAAATCTACTATTCCCTGGCTTGCACAAATGCAGACTAAAGCGCTGGATAAATTAAGTCGTCAAGGATTTCCAACCCGTCACGATGAAGAATGGAAATATACTCTGCTGGATTCTTTACTCAAACAACCGTTTGAGATACCTCAACATGCGAGCAGTTTAAACGGTGTAACGTCTTCAAATCTGCCGGTGAAACACCAGGTGTTCATTCAAGATGGGGTGATTGTTAATGAACCTGAATGGATTAAACAATTACCGAAAGGTGTTTTGTTAATTCCCTTAGCCCTTGCTTTGACAACTCATGAAGACCTGATTAAAACTTATCTGGGTACCATCCTGAAACAGGAACATGGTTTTCATTGTTTGAATACAGCTCTGATTCATAGTGGGGTATTTTTATATATTCCCAGAGGCGTGTGTATTGAGGAACCTATTGCTTTAATTCATAGCCAGAATCTCGACAATCAGGCAGTACATCTAAGGCATTTGATTATTGCTGAGGCGGATAGCCAGGCGACTCTTTTGGAAGAGTATAAAGGTGCGGAACAGTGTTCTTATTTAACCAATACCGTTACTGAAGTATTTGTTGGCGCTGGCGCCAGATTGTCACATTACAAAATTCAGAACGAAAGTAAATCGGCTTATCATCTTGGTCATACCGCAGTGCGGCAATCCGCGCACAGTCAATTTTTCAATCACTCCCTGAGTTTGGGAGGAAAACTGGTGCGTGGTGATATCAGTATATACTTGCAGGAAGAGCATGCTCATTGTCTGATGAATGGTATTTATGCTCCTGCGGAAGGCCAACATGTCGATCATCATACAACCGTACATCATTTAGTACCAGAATGTTCCAGTGAACAAGATTATAAAGGCATTTTAACCGGTCGCTCACGGGCAGTATTTAATGGAAAAGTCATTGTATCCAAAGATGCCCAACATACAAACGCCAAACAGCAAAACAAGAATTTGCTGCTTTCTGCCAATGCTGAAATTGATACCAAGCCACAATTAGAGATTTTTGCTGATGATGTATTATGTTCTCATGGTGCAACCGTTGGGCAGCTGGATGAAGAAGCTTTATTCTATCTGGCCACGCGCGGAATAGGCAGATTGGAAGCATCGAAATATTTAATTCATGCATTTGCTCAGGACAATTTACGTCTCATTCAAAATCGTGACCTGGCTGATTGGATGGGGCAATTATTAACTCAACAGTTGGGGTACGCTAATGAGTACTAATCCTTCAGTAGTTACATCATTGGATTTTAATGCAATTCGTAATGATTTTCCTATTCTGAGTCAAAAAATCAACGATTATGATTTAATCTATTTTGATAATGCTGCAACGACCCAAAAACCTAAATCAGTAATTGATGCGATGACGCATTATTATGAGCACGATAATTCAAACGTACATCGCGGAGTTCATGCACTGAGTGTCAGAGCAACGGAGCTGTATGAAGATGCCAGAGCAAAAGTAAAGCGTTTTATTAATGCCAGGTCAGCTAAAGAATGCATTTTTGTACGCGGCACAACCGAAGGCATTAACCTGGTTGCTCAAAGTCTTGTTGCTCCTCATATAGTGCCCGGTGAAGAGATATTAATTACTCATATGGAACATCATTCCAACATTGTTCCCTGGCAAATGGTATGTAAACAAACAGGAGCAATCCTGCAGGTAGCCCCTATTTCACTAAATGGTGAACTATTGCTGGATGAGTTTGAAAAAAAATTAAATGAAAATACCAAATTTGTAGCCATTAATTACGTTTCCAATGCGTTGGGTACGATTAACCCAGTGAAAAAAATGATTGAAATGGCTCATGCTTACGGCGCCAAAGTATTATTGGATGGCGCTCAGGCAACAGCTCATTTACCCGTTGATGTTCAGGATCTGGATTGTGATTTTTATGCCTTTTCAGGGCATAAAATGTATGGTCCAACAGGTATAGGTGTACTTTGGGGTAAAGAAGAGCTTTTAAATGGTATGCCTCCCTATCAAGGTGGGGGCGAAATGATTAACTATGTGAGTTTCGAAGGCACTGAGTTTGCAGCGATTCCACATAAATTTGAAGCAGGTACACCTAATATTTCAGGTGCTATTGGTTTGGGTGCAGCTATTGATTATTTATGGTCTTTAGATCTGGATGTCATTGCTGAGTATGAAACTCAATTATTACGATACGCAACTGCGGCCGTTGAATCTGTAAAAGGTTTTAATATTATTGGTACTGCGGAACATAAAGTTCCAGTGATTTCTTTTGTGCATGGTAAGATTCATGCTCATGATATTGGCACCATTTTAGATAGTGAAGGCATAGCGATTCGTAGTGGACATCATTGTGCTATGCCTTTGATGGATTTCTTTGGTGTGGCGGCGACTTCAAGAATTTCATTGTCTTTTTACAATACCCAACAAGAAATTGATCTTTGTGTTGAAGCGCTGAAAAAAGTGAAAGAGGTATTTGCATGAATATGGAGTTGCGAGAACTTTATCAGGAAATCATTATTGATCATAATCGCAATCCGCGTAATCACCATTCCATGATGGATGCAACAACTCAGGCGAATGGGTTTAATCCTTTATGTGGCGATAAACTCACCGTATACGCCAAGATTGCTGATAATCTGATCACTGATTTAAGTTTTGTAGGCTGTGGTTGTGCGATTTCCCAAGCCTCAGCTTCTCTGATGACTGATGCATTAAAGGGTAAAACTGTTAAAGAAGCCCATGATTTGTTTCATCGATTTCATAATATGCTCACATTGGATGAGGAAGAACAATTAAATTCCATGGATAAATTGACGGTTCTTGCTGGTGTAAAGGCATTTCCCGCTCGGGTTAAGTGCGCTACTTTAGCCTGGCATACTTTGGAAGCAGCTTTAAATAAAGACACAACCATAGTGAAAACTGAATAACACGTATTTATAAAATTTGGCTATGTTGTTAGGGTTTGAATCGTCACGATGCGTTAGATAGAGGTCTGGCATGTTTGGTTTTAAGAAAAAACAGGATAATGAAGCAGTTAAAGAACAGGTGATATTGGCACTGAAAGGTGTATTTGATCCTGAAATTCCAGTCAATATTTATGATTTGGGATTGATTTATAATGTTGTCATTAATGATGAAGGTCACGTAGACATTCAAATGACACTTACAACTCCGGGTTGTCCTGTAGCACAAACATTCCCAGGAACTGTCGAACAGGCTGTAAATCAGGTCGAGGGTGTTAGTGATTGTTCCGTTGAGTTGGTATGGGAACCACCCTGGTCGCAGGAACGAATGACGGAAGCCGCACGACTAGAGTTGGGGATTTTTTATTAATGATGTTTGAATCGTCATGGCAGCCATCAGCCTCTATAGAATTATTACAGCAACGAGCCCGTTTTATCGCAAAAATACGCCAGTTTTTTAGCAATAGGCACTATCTCGAAGTTGAAACACCAATAATGGGTCAATTTGGTGTGACGGATGTGTACCTTAGTAATATCAGGGCTACTTTTAGAAACCGATCCTACTGTCTACAAACTTCCCCTGAATACCATATGAAACGGTTGCTTGCCGCAGGCAGCGGACCTATATTTCAGTTGGCTCGAGTTTTTCGAGATGATGAACTGGGGCGATGGCATAATCCTGAATTTACCTTATTGGAATGGTATCAGTTAGGTATCGATCATCATGCCTTGATGGAAGAGATGGATTTATTATTGCAAACGTTGATGCAATCCGAACCCATGATCAAAAAAACCTATCAAAAAGCGTTCATGGAAAGTTGTGATCTTGATCCGTTTACAGCCTCAATAGATCAATTTAAAAATGTATTGTCACAAAACCAACTGGAATCCGTGTTGTCTCCTCAAGAGCAGGATAGAGATCAGTATTTATTCTTATTAATGAGCCATGTTGTTGAACCCTTTCTGGGTAAACAAAATGCTCCGGTTGCTGTTTATGATTTCCCGCCTTCCCAGGCATCACTGGCTAAAATTCAGAATGGTGTTGCCGAACGTTTTGAGGTCTATTATCGGGGAGTCGAGTTGGCTAATGGATTTCATGAACTCACCGATGTTCATGCCCAGGCTAAACGCTTTGCTCAGGATCAAGATCATAGAAAACAACTTGGTTTGCCGGCAGTAGAAGCTGATCCGTTTTTATTACAGGCTTTGGAACATGGATTACCTTCATGCAGCGGTGTTGCTCTGGGAGTGGATCGATTGCTTGCATTAGCCTTAGATCAGCCCGGAATAGCGAATATCATTTCCTTCGACTTTTCAAGAGCCTGACAGGCTTTGAATGTAACTTCCCAAGATCCCCTGAAAACCTAATCCCGAACTCAATGAGAGATCTTTTGAACGTGGCACTGTGCCCGCATTTGGAGATCCTTCACTGCGTTCAGCATGATGAAATTCTCGGACTTGAACACATCACGTCATCCCGAATGGAATGAGGGATCTCCTGCATGTGGCACTGTGCTTGCATTTGGAGATCCTTCACTGCGTTCAGGATGACGAAATTCTCGGAATTGAACACATCATGTCATCCCGAATGCAATGAGGGATCTCCTGCGTGTGGCACTGTGCTTGCATTTGGAGATCCTTCACTGCGTTCAGGATGACGAAATTCTCGGAATTGAACATATCACGTCATCCCGAATGCAATGAGGGATCTCCCGCATGTGGCACTGTGCCTGCATTTGGAGATCCTTCACTGCGTTCAGCATGATGAAATTCTCGGACTTGAACACATCACGTCATCCCGAATGCCATGAA
>NZ_LNYR01000034.1:33006-76464 GCF_001467955.1 Legionella quateirensis
TGCATGTGGCACTGTGCCTGCATTTGGAGATCCTTCACTGCGTTCAGGATGACGAAATTCTCGGAATTGAACACATCACGTCATCCCGAATGTAATGAGGGATCTCCTGCATGTGGCACTGTGCTTGCATTTGGAGATCCTTTACTGCGTTCAGCATGATGAAATTCTCGGAATTGAACACATCACGTCATCCCGAATGCAATGAGGGATCTCTTGAATGTGGCACTGTGCAAGCTCATGTATGCGGCAAAAAAAAAAGCAGGCATCAAAGCCAAGAAGATGGCGCAGTTGTTTATTGATAAAGCATTGGGTAGTCTGAGTAGTTGAAGCTGCATTGTGCACATCGCTTATCATGCCCAATCAATCGAATGGGCGTAGTAATTAGGCCAAAATTTTTCTCATAAAATGGCAATCTCTATCATCAACCCATTTTGAGATAGTGCCAACACATTCAAACCCTAATTTTTCATAAAAAGGACGTGCTTGGAAATCAAAAGTATCCAATTGAATATAAAGACATCCTTTCATTTTACTAAACTGTTCGAGTTTAAAAAATAATTTCTTACCTAAACCCTGATTGCGAAAATGTTCATGCACCCAGAATAAATCAACACGCGCATATTTTCCTTTATAAAAACCTGTTAAGCCTGCTATGACGTCGGATCTGGAATCTATTATGTATATATTAAATGGTTGTGAAGGCTTTGAACCGAAATAAGGGGAATTAAAGTCAATTATTCCTTTTTTAATGACATTATAAACAGCAGAGTTTTCTGTTTCATCCACAAAGATTTTTTCATTTGCAACATTATCCATAGTCTTTACCCTCTAATATATGTTTACAGAACCGCAGTCTATTGTGATTTCGTTATTAGCCACTGGAAGAATAAAGGCAATGAGAAGGTGGCAGCAGACCCTAACTCAACATAATAAATTTTCTTTTGATAAAAGAAAATAAATTCTGAAAATTGGGTGTTTGAGCAGGATAAGAATTTTATATTGTTTTTGGAATGTTGAAATTTCCAAGTGTACTAAATACAAAGAATTAGTATCGATAAGTTCAACTGCCTTATTTTGTTAAAGGCAGATTCAAACTACTTCAATTTCAACAGGAGCAAGGCCTTTTATACCGAGTTTTTTAGCGGCACCATAGGATAAATCAATTATCCTGTTCGATAAAAAAGGACCTCGATCATTTATTCGAACCACAATCGACTTGCCATTATTCAGGTTTTTAACTCGTACCCGGGTAGCAATTGGGAGTGTTGGATGAGCAGCCGTCATCCCATACATGTTGTAGCGCTCTCCGGTCGATGTTTTTTTATTCCGACCATTTGACCCATACCAGGAAGCCACTCCTTTTGCTTTATAATGTTTGGCTGATTTCATCACATGATATGTTTTCCCTTTGATTACATAGTGACCGGGACTATTAGCTTGCTGATGCGTACAAGCAACCAGTAACAAGGGGAGTAAAACGGTAATGAGTCGGTAAATATTCAAAAAAATCGCATGATAGTTCATATAGTTATCTTCTACTTCCACTACAGATATTTAAAATATACGTAATTAATAAATCACGAGAAACAAGGTCATTTCTTGCTAAGAAAATCGTCAATAAGTAACACCTTTTTATCATTTGCCTTCATCATTGTTTTATTGATTATCTCTGTTTTTGGATGAAGTTGTACCAACAAATTGTGCTGTATAACTCGCTTATTATATCACAACAAGGATAACTCTATACCCCCCGGGCTTTTCATGTGGGGATGCACCCGGCTAACTTGGTTTTAGTGTGTTTCAACCAGAGGCGAAACGTTATTCAGATCACACACTAAATAGGAATAATACCTTGGTAAATACCAACCTAGTTTTTGGAGTAGGGCTTGTGTTTTGCTGGGTTCTAATTGATTCTTGTCTATCGAAAAGACTAACTCATGCTGATCGGTTTCTGGCAGATAAAGAAGTTTGACTTTGGCTTCTTTGAGGCCGTAATGTTGCATGATTGCTTCAAGTAATTCTATTGAGGCAGTGGGCAAGATCTGCTTTGGTACGTCGCTGATGAGGATATCCATCCCTTCTCGAATAATAGAAACCTGTGGTTTATTTGTATTGAACACGTGATCTTCTGGTTCAGAAAAAGTCCGATAAAGATGAAAACCAAGGATGTCGCCATAACTGAGATCGATAGCTTGTTTTGGATTGCGTGCCTCAATGGCTATGCCAACTCCTTCATTGATTAAGAAGGTATCGATGAGCTCAGGAATAGTATAGATTGTTATGTTACTTCGATCTTCAACTATGCTAGTAAGCTCAAGATTATAATAGGTGAGGCCCGCTGGATTAAAGATGATCTCAGGTTCACCACTAGTGAAGACAGCATAGGGCAGGCAATTTGTTAGACAATGATACCAAGCAGCGCGTCTGTTTGCATGTTCGATCTCTAGCAGTGCTCTTAGTTCTTGGGTGGCTGTAACAGAAGTCGAAGTATTCATAAAGTATGTATTTATTTATAAAAATACATTGTATCAAAATAGCACAACAAATAATATTAAATGTCCCAAAAGCATGTAATTTTTCGGAGGGGCAGCAAGCGTAGAGCCTGTTTTGAATTACTTGGGGGAGCGGTGGAAGTACCTCTAACCATGGGCTATACTGTTCATACTGTTAACGAAACTGAGGCTCATCATGCAACAAAAAACTCCAATAGAATTAATAAAAATTAAAAAAATTGTTGCAGAGATCCACGAGTTTCCAGCTAAGATTGATTCTACAGAGCAGGCTAACAATGCACGAAAGGTACTGAAACAATACGCGTTATTATCTGAAAAAATTGAGAGGAACGTATTAATCACTATTGCACAACAAACAGATCTTGCAAAAATTCGTACAGAAGAGTTCAAAGCTATAAGACGTTCATTAAAAGAAAAAGCAAATTTAATTCTGCATGCAAAAGACAGCAATAAGGTTCAAAGTGAACAACGTGCAAAAAAATCCGTAAAAACATCAGCTCCCAAAAAAACCTCAAAAGCTACTGAAGTAACGGCGGCAAAAGAAACAAAACCCCAAAAAACCGTGAAAAAATCGTCATCTTAACCTAAAAATCCACTGCTTATTGTGTTAAAACTTAATAATCAGGCGAATTATTAGATGAAATTGTAGGATAGGGGGCAAGTCCTTTGATAAAGTGATGGACTACTTCTGTATCAGGAAAATTCTTTCTAGCCCGGGATCTGAATTTAATTCAGCCACAAGGTTTAGCTCTTCTTTTGTTAACAAGCTCAGAAGTGTGCGTTGGGTTTCGATTTTTAGCAGCAGAGTATAGTTCCCAGCGAAATGAGTTATTGAGTCAAAGATTCAATTATGATGATTGCTGACGTGATAGTATAATCCAACTCATCTATGTATAAAAAATGTGATGTAAAAAATGCAATTCACGGACAGAGACTGGTTTTTGGAAGAGTTACCTGAACACGTTGATTATAGTTGGTTGTTAAGGTTAATGAAGGTTTGGGTAGAGACAGAAGCTTTGCCTTTTAAGATGGGTGTTTTAGCGACAGTAGATGAAAAAGGGTTTCCAATAAGCCGTACAGTCGCAATCCGAGAAATAAACGAACAGGGATTGCTTTTTTTTACCCAGCTGGGTAGCGCAAAAGTGACACATTTTTTAGTTAATCCCTATGTTTCTTTTACTTTTATGTTACCGAATACACAAAGACAAGTTACTGTCTTGGGTAGAATTAACCCACTTGGCGAAAGCGAAAATATTAAAAACTGGGAGACTTATGAGCTAGAGCGAAGGTTGCGTTTTTTAGTCTATGGCACAAAGTCCGGACAGGCGATAAAAAAACAACAGGAGTTAGATGACGAGTTAGTTGCTCTAAGGGAGCAATATAAAAAGACTCTCCCAGAAAGACCTCGAGAGTATGTTGGTTATACGATTGTTCCTGAAGAGATAAAATTTTATCAATTAAATGAACATCGGTTGTCGGACTCAATAACTGCAAAACGTACTGATGAAACCTGGATTTTACGGCGATTTGTTCCTTAATCAGTATACTTGGATATAAGTACGTGCAAGAGAGTGTAATGTCCCTAAACCCCATGAGATTGAGATATAGCCTATTATTGAATTAAGATGGGTGTTATTTAGTCATATTAAGGTTAAATAATGGAAAATCATTCAGGTATTATGAACTGGGCAACCGCTAGTTTGAACTCTAAAGGTTATTCTTTAGTAGGACAGCCTGAAATGATTCAAGAGACACCCTGGTCTAATGTGATTCGTTTGCCTACTTTACAATGTGATGTTTTTTTAAAGCAACCTGCGCCATTACTTGCTAATGAGGCTCGTGTTATCCAATTTTTGGCCCATCAATTTAATTCAAATGTGCCCTGCATCATTGCTGATAACGATGAATTACACTGCTTCCTCATGAAAGATGCCGGAATTTCACTACGTAAATACCTCAATGAAGAGAATAAGCCAGACTTACTGTGTCAAGCAATCAAGCAATTCACTGCTTTTCAACGATCCACCGAAGGCTCTATCCAACCCTTTCTTAAGCTAGGAATTCCTGATTGGCGATTAAATCAATTGCCTGGTCTATATTGGGAGATAATCAATGACAAAGATTTTTTAAAAGAGGATGGAGTGACAGAATCAGAGTTGGAACAGTTGAATTATTTATATCCACTTGTAATAGAGCAAATTAAGGCCTTATCCCAATTTGGGATTTGTGAGACCTTGGTTCAGCCAGATTTCAACACAAACAATATATTAATTGATCCTGACACACAGAAATTCACCCTGATTGACTTGGGTGAATTGGCCATTTCCCACCCATTTTTCTCCTTACACAATTTCCTATATACCGCTACTGTCCATCATGAGGTAAAAGAACAGGATTTAATATGGCATCAAATGTTAGAGGCATGCCTTGAAAATTGGTCAGACTTGTGGCCAAAAGCTAAATTATTAGAAGGATATTTGTTATCCAAAACGTTGTGGCCTATATATTCTGTGTGCGTTAATTATCATTTCATGCATTGCGTGGATCTTCAGGCTTTAAATTCCTGGTATGTAGATAAACCTAATCGATTAGCCAGTACTTTTAGGCATTACATTAATTCAATGCATTGCTCCAAACTCCTATGATTTGGGTGTGGTACTTTATTGCACTTCGGGCTATCCTTTAATGCTCATTATTTAGCACCTCTTTTTTTGCAGACTATTTCAACAGCTCAATGCTATATCTATCACATTCTTTATTAATTACCTATACGAAAAGTGCATACCCTATACAGCATCGGCCTCTTTATCTTCAGATTTGTTTAATACTCTCTTTGTAAGATTGTCCATTCGAGTTTCTCTGATTCGTCCTAAAGATCCAGAGTGTATTGAAAAAACTCATGCAACATCGCAACTTAAATTATAGGAATTATATTATGCCAACCCTTTATGAAGTCCTTGGAGTCGAACCTTCAAGTACGTTTCAGGAACTTAAAAAAGCCTATTATAGAAAGGCCATTATACTGCATCCGGATAAAAATAAAGACGAAGATACAACAGAACGCTTTAAAGCGTTACAAAATGCTTGGGCTCACATTGACAGTCCAGATAAAGCCCAAAAATATTATGATGCTTATGAGCGGTATCCGTCTGATAAGAAACCGGATTTTAATGAGGATATTGTCAAGGAGAATTTTGCAGATTTTGACTGGAATGATCGGTCATCCAGTTATTCATCCAGTCCAGGGCCTTCATTCTCAGCGCCTAGGCGAGACACTCCTGTTTTTGAAGAGCCAACCGAAGGCTTGCGTGTTTACCGTGATGATGTTGCCGATCTCTTCATTCCAGTACCACTACCCAAGCAATTCGTAGACACACTGTCGCCGGAAACCTTTCAAAACCCAGCGCTGTTTTCTAGGGTAGCAGATCTGTTGAATGAACATTTTATGAATAGTGGTGCCCAGGTTGGAGTATCCGAAAAAGAAGCTTTGGATATTATCAATCAGCATAGCCAAAGGAGTGCTCATATTATCGTTCGAGTACATGTACATTTCAGAGATATGATGGATGACAGAATTAGCGAAAAGAACATGAATGATTATCGTCTTAATGCAAAAAGAGGCAAATATCTCTATGTTTTTAAAGGCACACAATTTGTCGAGGACAGTATTTTTTCAATAAAACCTGTCACTATTGGGGATTACACAGATACTTTAAGAGATCAAGACTCAATTTGGAGTATAATGCTGCATTGGCCGGAATTGTATGTTCATCCCCTATCTGATGCTAAAGATATCTTTACAATTCCACTTACATCTCAAGCTGGTCTTATAACCCGACAAAATCGTTTGGAACTCGATGGAGCAAAAGTCGTAGACTTAATTGCCGCTCAGGATGATAAGGTACGTTTAGTCAGTTCAGTACATGAAACCAGTGACTCAGGGACACAATTAAAACAAGGTACTACAGAAGAAATAATCTTGGAACAGAGTAGTATTTTGGAGCAATTTAATGAGGAGAGTGTAAAGGAACAATCAGAGCTTGTACCTGTTGAACAACCTCTAGAATCCATTTATAAGGAATTGCAAATAGAAAGCCAGGTTCATAGTGTTTCAGAGGCCAGGATTAATGAAGTCGAGGAAGAATTAAATCACCAAAGGCATGTAAAACAAACGCCATTAATTCAAAGTGAGCATGAGGATTTAAAAATACTTCAAGGCAATGAAGATGCCTCTGCTATTGCAACGATTGATTCACTTATTAAAATTTCTAAAGAATATCTATATCATTTGAATCAATCTCATGACAAGAGTAGGTTATTGCATCTAAAAAAATCTGCAATATGCGATCTGATCCTCTGCCTGAAAGATAATGAGAAGTTACCTAAGGAACGATTGGTCGCATTTCATAACACCTTAGAAGGAACTAAGGAAACAATTAAAGAGCATCGAGATCCCTTATGGCAACGATTTATGAGAGATAGTATTCGATTTCTATCTTTAGTTTTTAGCGGCGTCGGATTCTTTCGAATGGCTACCGGTCAATCACCACAATTCTTTAAACCAAGCCACGGTGAGGAGTTTATAGAGGATGTGTCTAAGAAAATGAGTAATACCTTCTTCACCAATTAATTATTCCACTTAATAGTACTTAGCTTCTCCCAATGTTCGGAGGAGCTAAAATATCATCAGCACGTTCTCGGCACCTTAATAATGTATGATTTAATAGATAAAATAATGATGTATCTATAGATTTAGATCGGGCTGGCTGGAGATCCCAATAGAACACGAGTTCAGGCGGGGTAAAAAAATGTTGCTTCATGCTTGTTATAAAATAAATTCAAAATACGCGAGTTCGTGAGTTCCTGAAATTGTTTTATCGATGCCAAATCGGATTTTCCTTGGAGTTTAATAGTAAAAATCAATTGTTTTGCTTTGCCAGATTCTATCCATTTCTTGATGAGGGCATAAGCGCGATCAGGATAGCAAGCTACGTCCGATAACACCCAATCATAACTGTGTTCTATAGTCCGAGGATCTAAAGCAAAAGCGCTCTGTTGTAAAAAATGAACTCCAGGAAGTTTCGCTATTTTTTCATCCAGTTTCGCTTTATCAACCGCAGTAACGGTTGCGCCCAGAGATTGCATGACGTATGTCCAGCCCCCAGGTGATGCGCCAAGATCTAAAACTGTATCACCTGGTTGGGGATATTTTCCCAGCAGAAACAATGCTTCCCATAATTTTAAATAGGCGCGGTTGGGTGGATTAACTTTATCTTCTATGAAGAAACATTGCCCCTGTGGCCATTTCTTTAATCGTTGAGCACTATAAATCAGGGTATTGTGATCCAGAAGACAAAAGGCACCAATTGTAGGCAGTTCAATATCTCTGGCGAAATGGCGAGTAATGGAAGGGCATTTGCGGAGTTGTTCTTCAATTAAACGGGATCTTCTGATGTGATTCACCGGGTGTAAATACCAGAATTTTCCAGCTTGACGAAGTATTTTAACCGCCTCTGAAATGGATTGAAATGATGCAATTACGGGTTCAAGCCAAATATCTTGTGCAAAACAAACATCGAGTTTTTTGTGGGGAGAAAAGACTAAATCTTCAACTGATTCCGTTAGCCCTCCTAGCTCGACACAAAGTTCAGTACGAAATTCAGGTTTGGTAACGTATACGGCAGCAAGATTTTTCAAAGTTTCCATAGGATTTGTCTAATTTAATAATAAAACCCGAGAGGGGATTTTTAATACAGCTATAAATCAGTACTTACTAAAAAGTCCTCACAACGTAGGAGCTGAGCGATTTTCGTAAGTCCTGTAAATAATAGAAACAGATTAAGTATACACAATACGGGTGCAGTAAGTAATCATTTGATTCTAATTAATAATGGAATATTATGAATGGTGACAGGGATGGTTTGTGTTGTTTTGATCAAATTGATTTTTATATTATCACTTTGATTTTTAATTGGTGATTTATGCCGTCTTCTCAGATTATTGGAACTTCAGAACAGGTCGCGCAACTGGCTTGTGACTATTCGCGATCCTACATTTTGATGGGCAGTACCCAGCTTGTTAATAATTCTTATCTTGCAATTCAAAAATATTCCCTGAACAGAGCCATATTTGATTTGAGATACGCGTGCAGGGAGTCCCGGTTATATGCGTTGGAAATAGATAAAGCAATCAAGCGATTTTACGATACCATTGAACTCTGTAAAAAATATTCATTAGGCAATTGTTATGAACTGGCTTTAATGGCTTTAGATTATGTAGTTCATTTCGCGCCTCAGGTTGAAGCGGAAGTGTACACTATCACTGGAGGGGATCATGCACTTTTAGTGATCGGAAAGGAGAAAAACAGTCATCCTAATAAGCCAGAAACATGGGGTAATAACGCATATATTTGTGATCCCTGGGCTAATGAGATCTATCCAGCCTTACACTATAAATCCAGGACTAAAAATTTTTATCGTACTGTAGACAGTCAATCGGGTACTTATATTAATCACATACAGAATTTTAATCCGCTGAGACACTCCTTGTCGCCTATGAAGGATGCGAATACTCATCATATCCGGCAAACACAATCGGAAGATCATCTTAAAAAAATTGTTAAATTCTTTGAGGAAAAAAACACGTATATTCTTAATGCAATGAATTTTCTTGAAGGAAGGTTAACGGCAATAGCAAACCGATTAATTGAGAAATATGGAAAGGACAACGAAAAAAGTAGGGTAATTAGCAAAGTAATGGAGCAATTGAACAATTCAGCAGCCGCTATCAGGGAAAGTATCAACAAACATTATAATCTCGGTGATTACAGAAATTTACGGGATACATTAGAGAATTCTTTAAAACAGAATGTGAACGTGTACGCTCAGGCCATTAAAATAAGCCAGAAAGAAAATGAAGCTTTATCTCAATATCATAATAAAAACGCGTTCAGTACCTTGATACTCCAATTTTTTAATATTCCTCCCACTACAGCACGATTAACCAAAGAGGCTTTACACACAGCAACAGATGAAGTTCAACGAATTTTGCATGAGGAACGTAGTACCTGGTCAATTAAATAAGGTCACAGAGTGCTTTGGATTAAAATGGAAGTCGCTAATTAATAGTGCTAAAGGAGAGATTATGTTAGGAGTAGCAATCGTTCTATTTTTGATAGCAGCTGTTTTTGGGATTGTGCTTATAATAGCAGTATTACAAGATAAGCCTGTTTTACTTTCTGCATTGTTTTTGCATGGGACTTTTGCTGCAATAGCGCTGTTGATTTTGTTCTGTTATCTGCTTGTATCAGGGATATCTGGATTATTTATTACCAGTTTAGGAATACTCACTGTTGCGGCACTGCTGGGAGCTAGTCTGGTGTTTATCGATATTAAAAATAAAACAGTGCTAAAACTGGTAGCAGTTTTACACCCATTTATTGCTATTGCGGGTTTAATTATGTTGATTATCGATGTTTTGCCTTAACTGCGCTGGATAGATAACATAAGCAAATTCATTTTGAAACTCCGTTTCAATTGAGGACCATAAAGAATCCTCCAAAGCAGGTTGAGCTTTGGGGATTTCAAGAAGAACGAAGAGGCATAATTGCTGAGTTGTTTGGATGCAGCAGACCTTAAAACCGGTTTTTTTTATACTTTAGAGGCCTGTATTGCTCGCTTATCCTGGGTTTTATCGGTGCTTTTCTTGGATTCATTAAACAGTAAAGAGCTATGGATGCTAAATACGGTAATCCAAATAAAATGAGCAGATGTTTTATTGTGCCGGAAAGTGCTATATCCAAAGGGATGCTGAGAGCAAGACTGAATTGAACAATTCGGTTTTTGATAAAATCAGGGATGAACAGTTGTATCATATTTTTTTTATCCATTACTTATTTAGTCAAGACTTACGATTCAACTTCCCAAGTTAAGATGATGGGACTTTTCGTAAGTCCTGTTCGTGTTAAAAAATCAGTAAAGTCTGTTTAATCATGTACACGATTAATTGCAGACCCATTTGTTCTCTGCGATGATGGAGTAGACTTCATTGTCACCTATAACTATATGGTCCAGTAATCGAACGTCTACCAATTCAAGCGCATCGCGAATGCGTTCGGTAACTTCCAGATCCTGGTGACTTGCATCTGAAACTCCAGAAGGATGGTTGTGAGCAAGAATTAAAGCCGCTGCGTTAAGTTGAAGAACCCGCTCTATAATTGGCCGTGTATGTACTGTTGCAGAATTAATTGTCCCTGAAAATAATTCCTCATAGGCTATAATTCGGTGTTGATTATCAAGGTATAGGGCAGCAAAAGTTTCATTTTTATAATCCCGTAACCTTTTTTTCAAATAGGCATAGGTCTGTTTGCTGTTGGTAATCTGAGAGTCTTTTTGTAAATGGATAAAGTCACTACGCCGGCAGATTTCCTTTACTGCCTGTAATTGCAGGTAGCGGACTTCTCCCAGGCCGGGAATCTGCTTGAAGTTCTGGGCAGTGGCATTCAGTATTGCCCGTAAATCACCAAGATGCTTTATCAGATCATAGGCTAATTGCAAACATGATTTTTTTCTGCTTCCGGAACTGATAAATACTGCTAATAACTCAGTATCAGAGAGGCTTTGAACGCCGTAATTAAGTAATTTTTCACGCAGATCGAACCGCGGTGTTGATTGGACAACCGTCATTTTGTATTCCTTTTATATTCCTTTATTGCGAAGTTTATGCTTTGATCGGTGGTATTCTTATAAAAAATGGTCAGTCATGCAAGATTTTATTGATAAAAAAATCCTTCTGGGGGTTTGTGGCGGTGTTGCTGCTTATAAGTCAGCCTATCTGGTAAGAGAGTTAACTCGACTTGGAGCCGATGTCAAAGTGGTAATGACTCAGTCCGCTCAGCAATTTATCAGCCCTTTATTGATGCAGGCTTTATCCAGTAATGAGGTACGTACCGATTTATTTGATATGCAATCAGAACATGCTATGGGGCATATCGAATTGGCGCGATGGGCTGATTTTTTGTTAATTGTGCCGGCCTCCGCAAATTGTCTTGCTAAAATGGCTCAAGGCATTGCAGATGATTTATTATCTACTTTGTACCTGGTAGCTGAAACGCCAGTAATCGTTTGCCCAGCCATGAACCGCAGTATGTGGGCTCATCCAGCAACCCAGGCAAATTGCGAACTTTTGAAAGAGCGTGGCGTACTTTTTGTTGGACCCGAAGAGGGGTCTCAAGCCTGTGGTGAACATGGATTGGGACGGGTCAGTGAAGCTGAACAGGTCATTAGTGCTTTGCGTTTGTATGAGGTTCATCAGCTGCTGGCTGGAAAAAATGTGTTGATCACCGCTGGACCCACTCGAGAGGCGATTGATCCAGTACGCTATTTAAGTAATTACAGTTCTGGAAAAATGGGCTTTGCTTTAGCTGAGGCGGCTGCCATGGCTGGAGCACAAGTAACACTGATCAGTGGGCCTAGTACTCTATCCGCTTCGGCAGGAGTAGAACTGGTTCGGGTAGAGTCAGCGCAATCCATGTTGGATGAGGTAATGAATCGTTTACAGCAAGGAACTCTATTTATAGGAGCGGCAGCTGTTGCTGATTATAAAATGGTGACTCCTTCAGTAGAGAAAATGAAAAAAAATAATCATGAAGAATTAACACTTAATTTAGTCAAAAATACCGATATTCTCAGTACGGTTTCTGCTAGCGGTAAAGCCGGTTATGTCGTAGGCTTCGCCGCTGAAACGACTGACCTGATTGAGTATGCCAAAGAGAAATTAAAGCAAAAAAAACTGAATATGATTATCGCGAATCAGGTGGGGAAAGGTATGGGTTTTGAGAGTGATGACAATCAAGTCACTGTAATTACAAAAAATAACCAAATTGAACTCGACTTGGCCAACAAAACGCGACTGGCCGGACAAATTATTGCAATCCTTGCAGCAACTCTGCAAAATGACTCCCATTGAACTTATTGGAATTAATGATGCAGCAGGTAATACAATTAAAAATTCTGGACTCACGAATTGGGGACACGATTCCCTTACCTACTTATGCTACTGGCGGCTCCGCTGGTCTGGATCTTAGGGTTTGCATTTCTGAACCCATTCAGATAGCCCCTCAGGAAACGGTTTTGTTACCGACTGGACTCTCTATCTATATTGCGGATCCCAAATTGGCGGCAGTTATACTGCCTCGATCGGGTTTGGGGCATAAAAATGGCATCGTATTAGGAAACCTGGTGGGTCTGATTGATTCAGATTATCAGGGCGAGTTAAAAATCTCTTGTTGGAACAGAAGTCAGGAACCTTTTACGATTAACCCTGGTGAACGGGTCGCTCAATTGGTTTTTATACCGGTAGTCCAGGCTGCCTTTGAAGTCGTTAATTCTTTTACAGAAAGCAGTAGAGGTGAAGGCGGCTTTGGTAGCTCAGGGAGACATTAGATGATGTATCAGCAAGTACAAATACCTCGTTCCGTTTTTCGCGCTTACGATATTAGAGGCGTCATAGGGCAAGATTTGGACGAACACTCTTTTTATACCATTGGTTTAGCAATTGCCTGCTATCTGCAGACTTTAAATCGAACACAGATTTATTTGGCTCGCGACGGTCGTCTTACCAGTCCGAGTCTGTCCATAGCCTTAAAAACGGGACTTCTGGACAGTGGAATTGATGTGGTGGATCTTGGCGCTGTAGCTACACCTGTTATGTATTATGCTACCCATACTCAAGGTCTGGATTGTGGGCTAATGGTTACTGGAAGCCATAATCCAGCGGAATATAATGGCATTAAAATGGTGTTGGCTGGGAAAACCTTAACTCAGGAAGATATAGACACACTTTATGAATTGGTCGAAGAGGGTCAACGCATACAGGGTAAAGGTAAGGAGACGTATCTTGATGTAATGGGTCATTATACCCATCGTATAGTCAGCGACATCCAAATAAAAAGACCGCTGAAAGTTGTGGTTGATTGTGGAAACGGCATCGCGGGACCAATAATTCCTGCAGTATTGTCAGAGTTGGGCTGCGAGGTTATTCCATTATATTGTGATGTGGATGGTCGTTTTCCCAATCATCATCCTGATCCGACCATAGAAGCGAACTTAGCGGATTTAAAGGAAGCAGTAGCTCTTCATCATGCCGATATAGGTTTAGCATTTGATGGAGATGCTGATCGCCTGGGATTGATTACCAATTCAGGGGAGATGATCTGGCCTGATCGTTTAATGATGCTTTTTTCCCGGGAGGTATTAAGCCGAGTTCCCGGAGCTACCATAGTTTATGATGTGAAATGTTCTACTCATCTGGAACAAGTAATTAAGGATGCAGGTGGAACTGCAAAAATGTGTCCTACAGGCCATTCTATTGTTAAGGCAGTAATGAAAGAAGAGCAGGCTGCTTTGGCTGGTGAAATGAGCGGTCATCTGTTTTTCAAGGATCGCTGGTATGGATTCGATGATGCGTTGTACAGTGCTTGCCGATTATTGGAAATTATCAGTTCCTCTGATTTAACGGTTAGCGATCAATTCAAGTTGATACCCAATAGTATCAATACTCCGGAATTAAAGATCACTATAGCAGAGCATGAAAAATTTATTTTTATGAAATTGTTTAGTGAACACGCTGATTTTCCAGATGCGCGAATTCTTACAATTGATGGCTTGCGAGTGGAGTTTGCCAATGGCTGGGGATTATTACGGGCATCGAACACTACCCCTTGCCTGGTCGCTCGATTTGAAGCAACAGATGCTGATAATCTGTTACACATTCAATTATTATTCAGAAGGCAAATTCAATTATTAAATGCTGGACTGGTATTACCTTTTTAAAGTTTAAACTTATCAATCCAGTTTAGAAAGGTACTGATGGGCTTGCAGTTATTTTAAATACGATTGTTTTTTTTGGAGTCATTATCATCAACAACTTCAGGCCTGTTTTCGGTAATAGTAGATGAATAACGTTGAACGAATAATTGATGCGGGTTTACCTTAAGTCGGTATTCTGAATCGTTTATCAGGCTGTTCAGCTCCATTTTGGTTGATGAATTACCGTATAATCCCCGGATGGCCCTGACTATCCAAAGACTGCTGCGTAATTGGCTGATAAAGAGAAACTCTGAAGCTATGGGATTATTTTTTGTTCCATTAAGATCTTTTTTTAATTGTTTTATCTCTTCTGATGAAAATGAGTGTATATGTTGACGGATTACGTTTACCGCAAATATTTTTTTGTTTTTAAGACTTAAATCGTGATCTTTGCTAATCTCGCCCATCACGTCTTTTAAATCAGCATAATTCTCGATCTTTCGATCATAGTATTGGGAGTGAAAACGGTAGTTTTCTATATCAACACCTTTTGATTCGATTACTTCAGCAACTTTCGGTGTCATTTTTGCACCCTGTGCCAGAAGATGTCTGATGACGCAAAAGGGATCTTTGCCTGGATTGATCTTTTCAGAACCCACTTCATAGGATTGGGCCATGTCCGCAGCAGCTTCGATGGGGAGCTGTCCATCGGAGTTTGCAGTATGTAGATAATCGCTAAATGCTTTTTGACTTTCATCAAAACGGTATTCGCCCAAGCGAATAGTAACATGCAGAGGATTATCGCCTTCTTTGATCAGTGTTTCACTTTCAGAGGAAGATAATTTTAAATAATGGTCGGATTGACTCTCGATATCTTTTTGAATTGAGGGGATTAACGATTGCTGGTTTATAAGAGACTCTGCCATGTACTGATTGAATTCTTGTTTAATGGCGTGCAAATCGTTTTTTCCGAGCTCACTGTTTAGGTATGCGCGAAATTCGGGAATAGAGAGTAGTACTGCTCGTAACTTTATGATTCGCTCATGTGTAGCCTGAGTTATCAAATTAATTTCAGAGGCGTCCCTGGGATTGGACGGATCTAAATGTAAGGCCATAGCACTTTTCATTAATTGTTCAGGAACCATCATGCATTTCAGAAATCGTTTCCACTTATAATGATTGAATTCCGGATCATTTTTTAAACTGATAAATGCATTTCGTTCATTAGCATTAGTGTAAACTCTATCATCATTAAATTTGACAGCAAACCGATCTTGAGTCGGCCAATAATGATTTCCAGAATCCCGAAGATCTGGAAAATTGCGCAGATCTCTGGGCGAAATATTAAAAGACTTCTCTCCATACGACCAGTTAGTGGCCCGCAAATCGATAAACGACATAATGCTGTCACTGAGCATCAGATCATGATCTATATTAAAAAAAACGATATGCGGTTTGTTGTTCTTGATAATGGTATAGATCCCGAAATTCCCTTTATGTAAGTCATCTTCTTCCAGCGTGTATTTGTTAACAAAAGTACTGGCAAGAGAATCCATATCGATAGTAAGAGCTCCTTGAGCTCTTTGTTCCATTATGGCGCTGAAAAAGCCATGTGGAAGCTGATTAAGAAATTGATAGGGGATATCTGCGGAATTTTTTACTTTGACATTATCGAAGACATATTGTTTTTTTTCAGATGAATAATTAATTTTTTGAAAAGCTGTGTTTTTAATTTTGACCTGTTGGGCAATAGAAAGATGTATATGAAGACATGCAACACCCGTAATCTTATCTTGTTCCTCATCATGAACCAAATGATACATGGGAGTTGAATGAGGAAGCATGAAGAGACGAGCCATTTCGCTAAACGCTACTTCTTTGATTGATGCTTCAGGTTTGTGATGTTTGTTTTCTTTATAAATAATGGGTACTAGCGTTCCATCTTCAAGCTGATATTTCAGATCGTGTGTTATGTGCCCAGTTAGTTGTGAACCAGAATGGTCATTTAATCCGTCAATATTATTAAATAGATAAGGACTTGGCATCTCTTGATTTCACCATTTTGAAAATGAATTGTACTATTAAAGAGTAGCACAATAAGATTAAGAGATTATTACATCAATACCACTTCCTAACGGTCGCGGCTCGGCTTTTTGCTTTAAGTTAAATAATGTAAATGAAAAATATATGGGCACATTTTGTTAAATGCCCCTGGTTTGGGTCTACTGGCTTTATGCGCAACCTTAGTTCATTAGATTTATGTTACGAAACCCAGTCAGGATGCCTTAGTCTGGGAATACAGAGAGCTTATGACTCAAAACATGAAAAATCCATTGTTTTTCGGCGGGTATAAAGGATATCAGCAACTTGTTATACAGGTTGGCGGAACTCCTGCTGCTTTGCATAATGCTTGTATCGTTCAATTTAAATAACCAGTCATTCTGTTTTGTTTTTTTGAAGTACATAAAGCATCACTTCCAACGGGTGCTGATTGTGTAAACGTGCCGGTACTTTTTCTTTTTTGATGAGTTCAAACCGGCATTCGTTAGCCAGTCTTTTAATATAATCAGGATGATGGTTGAAACGGGCACTGGTTTGGAGTGTCCATGGTTCCTGTTCACTGATTTCGGTAGAGAAAATAAAATAGCCTTCTGCGTTCAGGTGATTATTGATTAATTGGAACAGAGTACTCAAATCACCAAAATAAGGTAAAACATCTGCGGCAACAATCAAATCATAGAGTTGTTTATTTTGATTGAGAAATTCAATGACTTCAGAATGAACCAGTGAGTCATATATCCCCTTTTCTTTAGCATGAGCAAGCATTTTTTCCGCAATATCAATTCCGGTTAACCGTTTACTGATTTCACGAAGTACTACTCCAGATAAACCCGTTCCACAACCTATATCCAAAGTGTTATTGACCTGGAGCAGTTCTAGTTCATGCACTGTTCGACCAATGTGCTGTGGGAGCGAATAATTGAGTTGGTCTTTCATATGTTGTTCGTAATAAAGGGCGTAATTATCAAACAGATTTTTGGCATATTCCGGAGTTGTTTCAGCATCTGTTGTTCCATTCAGAGCATTTAACATGTGTTTGCTGATGGTATCCTGAGGATTTATTGCCAAAGCTCTTTGTAAATATTCTTTTGATGTTTCTCTCATATCCATTTTTAAATAAATGGCCGCCATGTTATTCAGGGAGGGGGTGTGGGTGTTATTTAAATTCAGTACCTGTTCAAAAAAAATAATCGCTTCATTTAAATGGCCTAAAGCCATCTGAGCTACACCCGAATTATATAAATACTCTATATTATTGGGTTCCTTTTTTAGCAAGACATCGTAGTGCATTAAAGCGTTTTCAAAACGGTCATGATGCATGAATGTGGCTGCCAGATTGTTGCGAGCATCAATGTCTTCATTGTCCAAAGCTAATGCTTTAGTGAAATAATCGACCGCAATCTGGTTTTGATCTTTTTTGAGAGCAATAACACCCAGATTGACGAGAGTCTGAACTTGTTCGTGATCATGTTCCAGAACTTTTTGAAATGCGCGTTCTGCTTCTGTAAGCATATTCTCTTCAAGATATAAGATTCCCAGATAAAAATAGGCTTCTGTATGTTCAGGATTTAGGGAAATGACATTATTAAATTGGGTTTTAGCCGCAACCAATTGGTTATTTTGGAGCAACAGTAATCCCAGATTAAAATGTGCAGCGCCAAAATCCGGTTCTGCATTGACTGCTTTTCCATAATGGATCAGCGCCTGTTGGTAATTATTCTGTAATGCATATACCGTTGCCAGGTTATTATGTGCCTGTGCGTATTCAGGTTTTAGTTGAATCGCCTTCAGATAGGATTGAATGGCTTTATCCAGTTGATTGGATTTTTTATAAGCATTGGCAAGATTATTTAATAAAGCAGGATCATCCGAGTTTATCTCTTGTGCCTGTAACAGGTATAAAATTGCATTCTCCATGTCTCCTAATTGAGCATAGGTTAAACCCAGAAAATGCAGGGTGTCATAATGTTTTCGGTCTCTGGAAAGGATGTGCTCATAGAGGCTGATCGCTTGGGGAAGTTGGCCTTCATATTGAAGCTTATAGGCTTGAGCAAAGAGATTTTCTAATTCTGCATTCATTTTAAACTGGGAATAAATTCGCGTAAATGGTGTAAGGCTTTTGCGCGATGACTGATGGTATTTTTAATTTTAGCAGGTAATTCAGCTGCTGTGCATTGATATTCTTTTATAAAAAACACAGGATCATAACCAAATCCACCCGTCCCTGAGGCGGCCAGGCTAATCATTCCATGGCAAATGCCCGTAGAAATCACAGGAGCTGGATCCTTGGCATGCTGAACCAGAGCTATGGCGCAATAAAAATAAGCCTGCCGCTGTTCGGCAGGTAAGTGCAGCATATTGTGTAACAAGAGTTGGATGTTTTCCTGATCACTGGCCTGCTCTCCGGCATAACGCGCGGAAAAAATACCGGGTTCACCATCAAGGGCAGGTACTACCAATCCGGAGTCATCTGCTAACGCAGGTTTATGTGCCAGGAAGCTGGCATGACGTGCTTTGATGATGGCGTTTTCTATAAAACTTAATCCGGTTTCTTCAGGGCTGTCTATGCCTAGAGAGGTTTGTGATATGCATTGAATGGGTGCTAGTAAATCGTTTAACTCTTTTATTTTTCCAGAATTACTGGTGGCAAGAATAATTTCTTTCATCATCGTTTTCTTTAGAATTTTTGGCCATTGTAACGTGAGTGAGGAAATAACTAAACTACAGGACTACTAGGATGTGTTGACAATTCATCTATTTATTTCCAACGTCCCGCGAACAAGTCGCGTGACGTCGAAATCGGAAGTGTCAACAGCCCCTAAATAAGTTTATAATCTTAAAGAAAAAAATAAAGCCGGGGTAGTCAGTCTATACCCGGCCTTAATGATAAATCAGAATTAATTGAGATTAATAAGCGCAGTATACTTAATTATTCAATGTGACTTGAATTTCGGAATCCTGGTCTAATTTACCCTCTTCACCAAAATTAACTTCTGCTCTGAACTCTTGTGATTTAATTAAATAGTCAGCAACCTCTTGCATATCATCCGCTTCTTCTTGCGTGATTTCTAGAGCATGTGCTGGCGCAAGATAATTGATTTTGATCTCTTGAGGGATACATTCTTGAGGATGATTCTGGATGTATCGGTCTGATCGTTCCAGATATTCATTGATATATCCTTCATAAACAGACTTACCATTGAGCAACTCCAGTTCGCACAAATCAGCGAAATGAGCATTCACATTACCAAATTTATCTGTGCCAAATTTTTTACCCAAACGTTCTTTTGCTTTTTCAGAAACCCGAACAATATGCATACTGTCCAGTGCGTCACGATCTTGCTTGTATTCCTCAGGACAATTATCAACTTTGGCTGGTCTTTTCTCTGAGCTGGTTGTACCTGAAACCATTTCACCATGATATTTACTGACTTTACCAGATAAACTTGCTGATATAAGCGTTTGATCGCCACTGTGTTGAATATGACATTGGTAGGGATCAGCCTGGACATAATCTTTACCTGGAGTAATATGCCAACCGGTAAATTGCAATAGTGTTTTGACTATTGCTTTTAATGCGTTGGGTATCCAGGTTGATTGGGTAATCATATCGTATACTGCGGCTTTAAATGATTTAAAAGCATTATTCATGACCACGCGTAATTTAACATTGGATTGATCTTCGAATTGTTTTTTTACTTCCAGAGCAATTCCTGCCCCATAACAGTCACCTTGTAAAATGATGTCATCAGGATGAACGCCTTGTTTTAGTAAGGATTTGACTACAGAGATACCGGCATTGGTTAAGTCATTTGCTTCTCGAACCTGCCCCGTACTTTTTCCTGTGCCCGGGAAATTAAATGCATGAACGGTAGCACCAGTTTGCTTGGCGGCAGCAGTTATATCGCGGAAGCAGGCTTGATAGTATGTATTTGCTCCAGGAAAATAAACAATGTGTTTACCTGTTCCTGGTTTGTTCTCTGTTTTTACTTCCGGTGCGCATTTAAGAACTTCCAATTGACAGTCATTACCGGTAGTTAATTTTGAATCAACCATGGTTAAGTCAAAATTCAAACCTTTAAACGCTTTGTAGTATAATGCTGTCTCATCAGTTTTTTGTTGTTGCAGGAAATCATCAAATGCTGCATTTTCCCCTGGATTAACTGTTTTTGCTCCATAACCTTTCTCTTTATACCAATCACCTTTACCCACAGGAAAGAGCGCACCGGCGACTAAGAGTTGTAATCGACTATGGAAGAAAGAGTCTTGTTTAACTACTTTAGTTGACTGAGCTGTTTTTGTCTTAGCCATTGGTTTCTCCAGATACAAATAAATAGTGGTTATGGTAAATTGTAGCAACCGATTCTTAAGGGAGTATTAATTAACTTCACATGGATTAAAAATAGGTCATTAATTAAAGGTTAATGATATATTATCAAATTTAGCAATAAAAGTGATCTAATTTGGAGCAAAAGTTTTTAATTCTTAGCAATGTTTCTATTTTTAGGTTAAAATAAGGGGGTATTTTAATCTATAGAACTCATAATGCCTATATCTCATTTATTCTTAGCCTTATTGGTAGTGCTTATTTGGGGAATTAATTTTATATTCGTCAAGTGGGGTCTTGATGAAATTTCTCCCTTATTGCTTTGCGCACTGCGATTCCTGTTGGCAAGCGTCCCCGCAGTGTTCTTTATTAAACCACCTGCCGTCCCTTTTCGCATTATTGCTGCTTATGGCCTGGTGATGTTTGCTTTACAATTTGCTCTGCTGTTTATTGGCATGCAAGTTGGTATGACTCCCGGAATGGCTTCTTTATTAATGCAGGTGCAAGTATTTTTTAGTATCTTTTTTGCCGTAATTTTTATTGGGGAAACTCCAACTGTTGGTCAACTGATTGGCGCCCTGGTTTCATTTTCAGGCATAGGCCTGGTTGCCATGCATTTTGATTCGAACGTGTCGTTCCTCGGATTTTTATTTATCATGGGTGCAGCGGCTACCTGGGGTATTGGGAACCTGATAACCAAAAAGATTAAAACAACCCATTTAATTTCAGTTATTGTCTGGGGCAGTTTTATAGCCTGTTTCCCTATGTTTCTTCTTGCTTTAATCTTTGAAGGTACTGGCAGTTTCAGTTATACCTATGAGCATTTAAGCTGGAAGGGTTGTATGTCCTTGGCTTATATTGTGTATATTTCGACATGGATTGGCTATGGGGTATGGAATTGGCTGATTAGTCGATATCCTGTCGGGATGATCGTTCCTTTTACTTTATTAGTACCCGTAGTCGGGATGCTTAGTTCGATTCTGGTCTTAGGTGAGTCTTTTCAGTTATGGAAACTGGTAGCTGGTTTGTTAGTCATCAGCGGGCTTTGTATCAATATAATAAGTACACGCTTCTTTATGGCGAAAACACTTCCTGAAACGGCATAAATTCAAATGAGTCAACTTAAAAACATCATGTTATGTGCCGATGATTTTGGCCTGAATAAAGGGGTTTCACTTGGTATCTTAAAGCTGGTGCGCATGAACCGATTGTCTGCAGTAAGCTGCATGGTGAACGTTCAGGATTTTGCGTTATATGCCAGAGAACTGTTGGATCGGCACAATCAGGTTCGTACAGGTCTGCATTTTAATCTCACCGAGGGTTCTTTTTTATCAAAACCAGAAAGAACCTGTTTTCGTTTAAACGAGTTGATTCTAAGAACCCATATGCGAACTATTAACAAAGCGCAGGTGGTTAAGGAATTGAATGCTCAACTGGAGCATTATATAGAGGTGATGGGTGAGTATCCTGAATTTATTGACGGTCATCAACACGTACATCAGTTTCCAGTGATACGCCAAGCAATTATTGATCTGTATAAGCAACGATCATTAAAAGATAAAGGAGTATTCATACGATCCACCTATCCAGCTTTAACTCTCCCTCAATTTAAAGTGAAATCAGCCATCCTGGCCAGAACCGGTGGGAAAAAGTTCAATGCTCAGCTAAAGCAATTGAACATACTGCACAACAGTTGTTTTTCTGGAGTGTATGATTTTGCTCCTGACTCAGATTATAGATCTTTGTTTCGTCAATGGTTGGCTCGTGTGCCATCTAATGCCCTAATCATGTGTCATCCAGGTGAGGGTGACGATCCTGCGGATGTGATTTCCAGTACTCGAAAACAAGAAATGAATTATTTTATGAGCGATGAATTTTTGTTTGATTGTGAGGAGCTTCAAATTTCTTTAAATCTAACGACAAGCCCAGAATCTTGAGAGCAAATAGCTGTAGATGGCAACTAATCCTAAAACCAGGATCAGGGCAATCAAATAATTGAGTTGAGTATAACGTAATAACAGAAAATACAGTGATTCATTAAGTATTCCCGCAGAGGCAGCGACCAGAAAAAAATGGGGTAAACTTAATTCTTTTTGATCTTGAAGTTTGGAAAAAGTTAGGTATTTGTGACCCATAAAACTGATGTTAAAGGCGATCAGGAAGGCAAAAACATTCGCGATTAGAGGATTTAAATGAATATAAGCAACCAGATTCAGTACGATCAGAATGTGTACGATTGCTGAGGTTGCACCGATACCTGCATAGAACATCAGTCGATGAGATAAACTAAGGGCGGCTGTCATCGAAACTGGAATCCTCATCAACAATATAATGTGGTCTATGTTTTACCTCATCAAAGACACGACCTATGTATTCTCCTACCACTCCTAAAGCAAATAATTGCAGCCCGCCAAAAAAAGTTATGGCAGTGACTATCGTTGCCCAACCAGGTGTCTGTATCCCAAAGATTAAGGTGCTTGCAATTATCCATGCAGCGTAGAGCAATGCTATTGTGGCGACGCCTATTCCGCCAACAGCTATCATTCTTAAAGGAAAAGCGGTGAATGAGGTAATGCCCGTGATTGCCAAATCCAGTAACGAATAAAAACTCCACTGTGAAGTACCTGATTTTCTAGGTTGTACTTCAAAAGGTATGGCAATTTGTTTGAAACCAACCCAACTATATAAACCTTTCATAAAGCGATTACGTTCTGGTAATTTTTGCAGGGCATTCACAATTTTTCGATCGAGTAATCTAAAATCACCGGCATTTGCAGGGATATTGATGCGGTTTATTTTTGAAGTAAATTGATAAAATGCTTTTGCACAGGTTCTTTTTAACCAGGATTCATCTGCTCTGTTTTGGCGAACAGCATAAACCATATCATAGCCTTGCTCCCATTGATGTACAAAATCGCTTAATAATTCAAGCGGATGCTGAAAATCCCCATCCATCAGAATTACAGCATCTCCACGAGCATGATCCAGTCCGGCACTTAGTGCTTTTTCTTTTCCAAAATTACGACTAAAACGAAGGTATCGAATGGGAAATTGTGTTCTTAATTGCTGAATGATCGTAAAGGTATTGTCCTGACTGCCATCATCGATAAGGAGCATTTCATAAGGGTAACTTAATTCTTTTAGTGTTTTATCAAGTGCGGCAACGAATTCTGCAATGACTTCTTCCTCGTTAAATACAGGAACGACACATGTAATCAGTTTTTTTTGTTGTGTAGTTTTTGACATAGTGATTTTAATGGCTGTACCACTGATATTAAGACAGCGCATATTAACCCAAATTAGGAAGTTGCGTCTACGCCAGCGATAAAATGCAGTTTGGGTTGTTTTCGCGTTCACTGCATATGCACGATGCTTCCCATGTTATGGGGTGTTGGAGTACTCTAATACTCTTTCAAATGGGAAAGACATCAGGGCGAAGTGTTGCTTCATCGAATCGGGAATTTGTGATGCATGAATTATGGTTGTGCAAGAGCATCCTTGAACTTATTACTCAAGAGGCTGCAGCTAAAAAGTGCCATCGGGTAAAGACTATTATTTTGGAACTTGGCCAGCTAAGTGCCGTTGACCTGGATTCATTGAATTTTAGTTTTAAGGTAATAGCTCAGGGTTCCGTCGCACAAAATGCCGAGTTGCTGGTTATTGATGTTCACGGTGAAGCAGTGTGTAATGCCTGTCATGCAAAGGTACCTGTAAAACAATACTACGATGATTGTCCCAAATGTGGTAGTCATTCATTAAGTATTACTCAGGGTGAAGAGTTACGAATTAAATCCATGGTGGTTGAATAATGTGTGGAATCTGCGGATGTACTGAAGAAATGGATCAAACTACGGATCATGACCATCATGACCATCATCACCATGATCATCATGAACACGAGGGGCATTTGGTTCAGATAGAACAGAATATTCTCGCAAAAAATAATCAGTACGCTGAAGACAACGAACGTTATTTTTTGAAAAAAAATATTTTGGCTTTAAATATGATGTCCAGCCCAGGTTCAGGAAAAACGACTCTGCTTGCCAAAACAATAGGCGATTTGAACACGATTATTAATATCGCTGTAGTCGTTGGCGATCAACAAACAGATTTCGATGCCAGGAAAATTAAAGAAAGTGGTGGAACTGCCATCCAAATCAATACCGGGAAAGTATGTCATCTGGATGCTCACAGGGTTGGGCATGCAGTTGAAGCACTCCCCTTGAAAGAACAGTCGATATTAATTATTGAAAATATCGGTAATCTGGTTTGCCCCGCATTATTTGATTTGGGCGAACACTTTAAAATCGTCATACTTTCAGTTACTGAGGGTGATAATAAACCCCTTAAATATCCGGATATGTTCTATGCCGCAGATTTATTAGTGATCACCAAAACTGACCTCCTTCCCTATGTTGATTTTGATCTGGAGCAATGTAAAGAGTATGCGCGCAGAATAAATCCGGAACTTGAAATTTTATCACTTTCTACGAAGAATGGAGAGGGTCTGCAAGAATGGTATGAATGGTTGAATACGAAATTGCTGGGGCTTTCCTGTTTAAAGAAGATGTAAATGGAATTAAAAAGGCTGCAGATTACTATCCAGGGCCAGGTTCAGGGAGTTGGTTTCAGGCCTTGTGTGTATCGCATTGCGAAAACACTGGGTTTAACTGGTTGGATTCAGAATAATGCAGCTGGGGTGTTTATTGAAATTCAGGGAAGACAAAGTGTTCAATTTATAGATGAGTTAAAAAATAATTTACCACCTTTGGCAAAATTAAGTAATGCCCAGTCACGATGCATTCCATTAATACCAGAGGAAACCGGCTTTAAAATAAGGGAGAGCACACCGGGAAAAGTAAGTACTGTAATTAGTCCGGATACCTGTGTATGCCCCCAATGCCTGAATGAATTATTTGATCCGCAAAGTCATTATTCCCAATATCCCTTTTTAAATTGTACTCATTGCGGCCCAAGATATTCTATAACACGCGGTTTACCTTATGATCGGTGTCAAACCTCTATGGATGCATTTCCGCTTTGCGGGACGTGTACTGCTGATTATTTAAATCCTGAAAACAGACGTTATCATGCTCAACCTACAGCCTGTGCCGACTGCGGTCCGCAACTGTCTTTATCCATTGATGATGTGGCGAAACGATTGCTCCTCGGAGAGCTGATTGCTTTAAAAGGTCTGGGTGGATATCAGTTAATTTGTGATGCGCGAAATGAAGCCAGTATTTTAAAACTTAGAGCATGTAAAAACAGAGAAGCCAAACCATTGGCACTGATGGTGGCGAACGGTGTAAGTGCTGAAGCTCTGGTTGACATGACGGAACAGGGTAAAACTGTTTTGGAGAGTAGGGCAAGACCCATAGTCTTGTTTGCTAAAAAAGATCAAACCGTACCTGATGCGCTGGCTCCGGGGTTAAATCATCTCGGAGTGATGTTGCCTTATACTCCAATTCATTATCTTTTGTTTCATACCTTTGCGGGAAAACCTGATGGGTGTCAATGGCTGGATGAATTTCAAGAAATGATTTTGGTAGTAACCAGCGCCAATATCGGTGGAGAGCCGTTAATTATAGATGATCATGAAGCCGGACAAAACCTTTCAGGTATAGCGGATACAATCGTATCGTATAATCGCCAAATAGTGACCCGAGCTGATGATTCGGTTGTCCATATGTTGAATGATACTCCCGTTTTTATACGACGCTCCCGTGGATACGTACCCCATCCCATTCAATTGCCCCGTGCCATTCCTTCAATTTTGGCTGTAGGTGGACATTTAAAAAATACGTTTTGTATTACTCGCGGGGATGAAGCCTTTGTGTCACAACATATTGGGAGCTTGACCAACAAGGCAACGATCGAGTTTTTTCATGAGTCACTGGATCATTTACTACGTTTTCTCGATGTTGAACCAGAACGTATCGCTCATGACCTGCATCCTGATTTTTATACCACTCGTTTTGCGGAACATTATGGGATTCCAGCTTATGCCATTCAGCATCATCATGCGCATCTTGCCTCAGTAGCTGCAGAGCACCATATTGACGATCCAGTTATTGGTTTGGCTTTGGATGGTTATGGATATGGATCAGATGGCACTGCATGGGGTGGGGAGTTGTTGTTATTGGAAGGAGCTGAATTTACAAGGCTTGGGCATTTAGCATGTATTCCGCAACCCGGAGGGGAGATCGCTGCACGTGAGCCCTGGCGTATGGCGGCAAGTGTTTTGCATCATTTAGGAAGAGGTCATGAAATCGCAGAGCTATACGCTGAACACCCCCCGGCTCACGCATTACACGTCCTTCTGGAACAAGGCATTAACTGCCCACTAACCTCAAGCTGTGGGCGTATATTTGACGCAGTAAGTGCTTTATTGGGAATACAGACGCTGTCTTTTTATGAGGGGCAAGCACCCATGCGATTGGAGAGTCTGGTAACTGTTCCTCAAATTTTAAAACGAGGTTGGCGGATAAAAGATAATATTTTTGATATGATGCCCACCCTGGACTATTTATCTGATCTTGCCGATCCGGTCATAGGAGCCAATGTTTTTCATGGAACCTTAATCGCTGGTCTTGCTGAGTGGATTATAGGGGCTTGTCAGGAGAGAGGGCTCGTTAAGGTTCTATTAAGCGGCGGTTGCTTTTTAAATAAGGTCGTGACGGAGGGATTAACCAAAGCATTAATCAACTCCGGAATTACTCCACTGTTCCCACGAAATCTGCCGCCTAATGATGGTGGAATTTCATTGGGACAGGCATGGATTACTGGAATAATGTAAGGACAATTTATGTGTTTAGCATTGCCGGCACAAATTACTCAGATTCTTGAAGACGATAGAGCCATTATTAATTTAGGTGGTATCACCAAAGATATTTCAATAGCCCTGGTGAAAGAGATTTGCGTGGGGGATTACGTCATTATTCATGCTGGATATGCATTAACTCGTCTGGATGAACATGAGGCTCAAAAAACCCTGAGTCTCTTTGCTGAAATGCTTAAGGAACAGTGCGTATGAAATACATTGAAGAGTTCCGTAATGCAGATTATGCAAAAGCACTTGCTCATGAAATCGCCGTATTGGCAGACACTGAACGCCAGTATCATTTGATGGAATTTTGTGGTGGTCATACTCATGCAATTCATCGTTATGGCATACCGGATTTATTGCCGGATAATGTTGAACTGATCCATGGCCCCGGTTGTCCGGTCTGTGTGTTACCTATGGCTAGAACCGATAAAGCAATCAGTCTTGCCATGATGCCTAATGTGATCTTGTGCAGTTACGCGGATATGCTGCGCGTTCCTGGCTCGGGTCAACAAAGTCTTTTAACAGCCAAGGCTTCAGGTGCCGATGTTCGGATGATTTATTCTGCAGATGACGCGCTAAGAATAGCTTTGGAAAATCCGCTTAAGGAAGTGGTGTTTTTTGCGATCGGATTTGAAACCACAACACCTCCAACAGCTTTGGTGATTCAGCAGGCAAACCGATTAAAGCTAAACAATTTTAGTGTTTTTTGTAATCATGTGCTTACTCCTGTTGCTATGGACAGTTTGTTGCAATCCAGGGAGGTCAATCTGGATGGTTTTGTGGGGCCAGCGCATGTCAGCATTGTTATAGGAAGCCAACCCTATGAAGCGGTTTGTTCTACTTATAAAAAACCCATTGTCATTTCCGGATTTGAACCCTTGGATGTTCTGCATTCCATTTTGATGTTGCTTCGGCAGCTTAATGAGGGTCGATGTGAGGTGGAAATTCAGTATTCACGTGCAGTGAATCAGTTGGGAAACAGAGTATCTCAACAGATTATGGCGGAGGTTCTCGAATTAAGAGATCGTTTTGAATGGAGAGGCCTGGGCTACATTCCCCAAAGCGCTCTGCAAATAAAAGCTCAGTATGCAGAGTTTGATGCTGAACGACGTTTTGAATTACCTGAATCTGTGGGAGAAGAACACAAGCAATGTCTTTGTGGTGATGTGTTGCGTGGAATAAAAAAGCCTAAGGAGTGTAAATTGTTTGCCAAAGTCTGTATGCCAGAAAATCCGCTGGGTTCTTGCATGGTTTCATCGGAAGGTGCTTGTGCCGCAGTTTATGCGTATGGCCGGGTGAATTCACTATGACAGAAGCAGTGCTTAGCCGAACATATCAAGGTCCCAAATTGAATTTTAAGGACGGTGTAATCAATTTAACTCATGGCAGTGGAGGTCGTGCCATGGCCCAGTTAATTGACCAACTGTTTTTACCTGCTTTTAATAATCAGTGGTTAGATCAAAAAAATGATCAGGCCTGTTTTGCTGTGGCGTCTGGGCGTATGGTGATGAGTACTGATGCGCATGTCATTTCCCCATTGTTTTTCCCCGGGGGCGATATTGGGTCATTATCAGTACACGGTACGATTAATGATATTGCGATGTCGGGGGCAAAACCCTTGTATTTGACTGCCAGTTTTATTTTGGAAGAAGGCTTTCCTCTGGCTGATTTAAAAAAAATTGTGGAATCTATGGCCTCAGCCGCAAAAGAGGGGCAGGTTGCCATTATTGCTGGTGATACCAAAGTCGTTGAGCGAGGAAAAGGGGATGGTGTTTTTATCACTACGACAGGTATTGGGGTACTGCCTGAGGGGATTCATATCTCGGGTGATCGCGCAAGACCGGGTGATCGCGTTATAGTCAGTGGTTATATTGGAGATCATGGTGTTGCCATCATGGCTCATCGAAATAATCTGCAATTTCAAACTCAGGTTCAATCCGATACGGCTTCATTACATGGTTTGGTTTCACAGATGGTACACGCTGTACCGGACATTCATTGTCTGCGAGATCCTACTCGAGGAGGGCTTGCTACAACTTTAAATGAATTGGCACGTCAATCAGGAGCAGGATTTCTTATTGATGAACATAAAATACCCGTTCGTACTGAAGTAGCCAGTGCCTGTGAATTGCTGGGTCTGGATGCGTTATATGTAGCGAATGAAGGAAAACTGGTCGTGGTTTGCTCTGCTGCTGATACCGAATTATTATTGGCTTCAATGCGCTCCCATCCTTTGGGGGCGCATGCTGCAGTCATCGGTGAGGTGATTGAGGATCCTCGGCATTTTGTTCAGTTAAAAACAAAATTAGGGGGGACGAGGATTATAGATTGGTTGATTGGGGAGCAATTACCCAGAATTTGCTAGAACTTCTGTTATTGTACGGTCGCTACATCTTATAAGGATTATCCGGATGCATGATACGAGCAGTTATTTTTTACCCCATACCCGATTGCAAGCGTTATTGGATGCTCTGCAAGGAGCAGGGTATTCCT
Source organism: Legionella quateirensis (assembly GCF_001467955.1). Taxonomy (GTDB): domain Bacteria; phylum Pseudomonadota; class Gammaproteobacteria; order Legionellales; family Legionellaceae; genus Legionella; species Legionella quateirensis. Next base: position 63,034 of record NZ_LNYR01000034.1, read on the forward strand.
GTATTGGTCCACAGGTACGCGATCATGCCATAGTGTATGATGTCCTGACACGTGCAGATCAATTGCCCTGGAGTATTCGTGATCATCAAGCTCCCGGAGAATATCGGCTGGAACACATCCCGGAGCGTAAAGCCTTTGCTTTTGCCAACGGCCCTCAAGCCATCAAGCCTGTTTTATTTAAAGCGCAGGAAACGTTATGGACGGTTGTTCGTAATGAAGAGGGGAAATTAAATTTTAAATCACATCATCCTGATGAATTACCTGTCGCGATTATTGGCGCGCGTTCCTGTGATTTAGCGGCAATGCGTATCCAGGACAAAGTATTTGTCGAAAGCAGTAAACCCGATCCACGATACAAGAAGAGACGAGAACACTTATTTGTTGTTGCAGTAAACTGTACGTATTCTTCTTCAAACTGTTTCTGTGTTTCGGCTGGTACCGGACCAGAAGTCAGGGACCCTTTTGATATTCTTATGACCGAAGTGGATGATGGCTTCGTAATTAAAACGGGCAGTGAGCGAGGTCAAGGAATTATTGATGCATTAACCTTAACTAAGGCAAAAAAAGCTCAATGCACGAATGCAGCTGACCATGTTAAACATGCTGGAGAAATGCAAACAAAAAAGATCCCTTTGGATAACCAACGGGCTTTACGTGATTTATTATTTGCCAATTTAAATCATCCTCGTTGGGACGATGTTGCTGAACGCTGCTTGTCTTGTGGTAACTGTACTTCGGTATGTCCAACCTGTTTCTGTCATAGTGAAGTAGAAAAGCCGGCTTTGGATGGTACGAGCAGCGAACATCAGAGAGAGTGGGATTCCTGTTTTACTACCGGTCACAGTAACTTGAATGGAACCGTCATCCGGGATGATACTAAAAAACAATATCGTCAATGGTTAACGCATAAGGTGGGAAGCTGGTTTGATCAATTTGGAACCAGTGGCTGTGTCGGTTGTGGACGATGCGCTACCTGGTGCCCGGTCGGTATAGATATTACTGAAGAACTGGCTGCGATTTCCGGAGAGTCCAATGTGAGGGTTAAAAAAAGTGATTAATACTTGTCCTGATCCTTATTTGCCTTATGAGGTTGAAATTGTAGATAGAGTACAGGAATCAAACTCTATTTTTTCGTTGCACCTGCGTTTTATTGATAATGAGCTTCATAAACTGTACAGCTTTTATCCGGGGCAGTTCAATATGCTTTATCTCTATGGCGTGGGGGAAGTTGCCATATCCATAGTTTCTGATCCCAAGGAAACGAGCGTACTCACCCATACCATACGTGCTGTTGGCCGAGTGACCAGAGCTTTACAGCAATTGCGTGCTGGGGACAGACTAGGCATTCGCGGGCCTTACGGACGCGGCTGGCCTCTTGAACAGGTTAAAGACAAAGATGTGGTTGTCCTGACGGGTGGGTTAGGTTGCGCCCCTTCCATTTCAATTATTAATTATATTTTAGCCAGAAGAAAACAATACGGTCATCTCAGTATTTTGCAGGGTGTGAAGCATAGTGATGACTTTATCTTTCGCAAGCAATACGCCAAATGGCAGAAGTCACCTCACACTGAAGTACATATTGCAGCGGATCAAGCCGGTCCAAAATGGCCATGGAGTGTGGGCTATGTGACTGATATGATAGACAAAATACCGCTTAATCCTGAGCAGACAGTAGCCATGATGTGCGGACCAGAAATGATGATGCATACCGCGATTAGAGTGCTTACCGGAAAAGGACTTTCTGAAGATCAGATTTTTTTGAGTATGGAACGAAATATGGAATGTGGGATTGGGCAATGCGGACATTGTCAATACGGCGGACTTTTTGTATGTAAGGACGGCCCTGTATTTGCTTATTCTCAAATTAAAGCTTTATTTAAAGAACCGGGATTTTAATTTTTTAATCGCCTGAGAACCATATGAAGCCACGTGTAGCTGTACATAAATTTACATCCTGTGATGGATGCCAATTGGCCTTTTTAAATGCAGGAGAAGCGTTGCTTACTCTGGCAGAATTGGTGGATATGGTGCATTTCGCTGAAGCAGGTGCAATAGAAGTTGACGCGACAGTTGATATTGCTTTTGTTGAGGGCAGTATTTCTACGCCACATGAAGAAGAACGGATTAAAAAAATTCGGGAACAAAGCAAATACATTATCACTATAGGCTCTTGCGCTACTACTGGAGGAATCCAGGCCTTACGCAATAGCGCTGATGCAAAAGAATGGATGGCCAGCGTTTACGCATCTCCTGACTACATCAAGACCCTGAGTACCTCCACTGCTATTTCCCAACATGTTCATGTTGATTGGGAATTATGGGGATGTCCGGTGAATGGGAAACAGGTATTAGAGGCCATTCGTTTTCTCCTGTCGAATGCGACCCCGCGGATTAAAAAAGATTCTGAATGCATGGAATGTAAACGCAAGGGCAATGTGTGTGTTTTAATCACTAAAAAACAACCGTGCATGGGACCGGTAACCCAATTAGGGTGTGGCTCGCTTTGTCCTACGCTAGGTCGTGCCTGTTATGCCTGTTATGGTCCTAAAGAAAACGCGAATACGACCTCTTTAGGCACTCGGTTTGAGTCTTGGGGCATCGATAAAGAAGCGGTTGCAAGACAATTTTTACATATTAATAATCAAGCGCCCGCCTTCAATAAGGCAGGCAATTACTTTAAGGGAATTCGGATTATCAATGAGTAATAATATATCGATTAATGTTCCTATTTTGGCACGAGTTGAAGGTGAAGGTGCGCTGGAGTTGCATATTCGAGATAGCGAAATTGAAACATTAAAGTTAAAAATATATGAACCACCACGATTGTTTGAGAAATTTCTGGAAGGACGTAGTTATACTGAGGTATTGGATATTGTCGCCAGGATTTGCGGCATATGCCCTGTTGCCTATCAAATGAGCGCAACTCAGGCTATTGAACAGTGTTTTGCTATACAACCCAGTCCCTGGGTGCGAACCATGCGTCGTTTGTTTTATTGCGGCGAGTGGCTGGAAAGTCATAGCATGCACATTCATTTTTTGGCTTTGCCTGATTTTTTAGGATTTCAATCAGTACCTGAAATGGCAAAACGCTATCCTGAAGAAGTGCGCAGAGGCATGCGCTTGCAGGCTTTTGGCAATGATTTAATCAAATTATTGGGTGGTCGCTCGGTGCATCCGGTTGGCGCGTGTGTCGGTGGCTTTTATAAAGCCCCTCAGCATACAGAAATAAAAATCATGCTGGAAAAAGCCAGAGAGCGAGTGGTAGATTGTGTTGCATTAATTCAATGGCTTGCAACGCTTGGATTGCCCGATAATTCACATGAATTTACTTCGGTGTCCTTGTATCATCCTACGGAATACCCCATGAATGAAGGACGGATAGTTTCTGATCATGGTTTGAATATTCATATTGATGAGTTTAATGCGTACTTTACCGAGAGTCAGGTTCCTTATTCAACTGCCTTACATTGTTTGTTACAGAACAAGCCTTATTTAGTAGGCCCTTTGGCAAGACTTAATAATTGCTTTGGGCATCTTCCAGTCCCTATCCATCTTTTGTTACAGAATCTGAATATTCATTTTCCTTCAAGAAACATGTATCACTGCATTATTGCCCGCGCAGTCGAAATTTATTATGCGGTTCTTGAGTCCATACGTATTTTGGAGCAGTATGAGTTTCCCGAAAATTCATATCCCGAAGTTTTGCCTCAGGCAGGTGAGGGTTTTGGTTGTACGGAGGCACCCAGGGGAATGTTATGGCAGAATTTAAAACTGGATCAACAAGGTAAGGTCAGTTTCGCGCGAATTGTCCCGCCTACCAGTCAAAATCAGGCGCGAATTGAAGAGGATCTGGGAATCTCGTTACGGCAATTTGGTTTGGATAAAGGGGAAGATGAAATAAGGCATTTTAGTGAAATGATAATTCGTAATTACGACCCCTGTATTTCATGTTCCACGCACTTTTTAAAGTTAACCCTTAATAGAACATGAATTATATAAAAGTACTCGGGATTGGCTCACCTTTTGGCGATGATCAGGCAGGTTGCAGGGTGGCTCAACTATTAAAACAGAACGATTTGATACGCCGTAATTGCAGTGCTGTACTTATCGAGGCACATGATAGGCCGGGTGTTCGTTTACTTGAGTTAATGCGTCAGGCGAATAGAGTCTATTTAATTGATGCGATTCAATCAGGGAATCAACCAGGAACTATTCATCGTTTCATGAATGAACAAATTTTCGAGTTAAACTCTATGCTGTCCACTCATGATATGGGAGTCGCTCAGACACTCGCTTTGGGGCGTAGCCTTGAAGAATTGCCTGAGCAGATCATTCTGTATGGGATTGAGATAGGGTCTATTGAATATCATGACGAACTTTCTGAACCTATAGAACGAGCAATTAATGAAACAGCAGTTTTATTGGCAAGGGAACTGTTAAATACGTTCTACATATTTTAGCAGTACTCACAATCTCTTTGTTGTATTGAATAGCAAAGAGATTGTGGATTAGCAGAGTGCGTCGCGATTAATTAGGCTGCGTGCATTTGCATCGAGCATTTCCATTTTCATCACAATAACAACCACATCCATGTCCCGGGCAGTCTATCTCGTCAGAAGCTTTTGTACCTTTACAATCACTTACATTGCAATCATCGGCAAACACCAGGGCAGGGGTAAAGCCTAGAGCTAAAACGAATAACAATGGCCTGATATAAGCGTTCATAATAAATACTCCTTGGGGCAATTAATAAGAAAGAAAATAGATGAAAATACAATTATTCGCTCTCTTAGTTTCTAATTATAGATTGAATTTTGGACACCGTTTAATATATTTCTTGAGAAGCTGATTGCTGATTATTATTTAATATTAATTGCGACTCCTTCGTGTTGATGGCTCCTAAAATTAAACTGAGTGATTGCTTCATCTCCTCTTCTGATTGTGATTTTTTAAATTCATCCATAGATGATAGTAAAACTGAGAGAGGATATGCTTCTCGCAATGCCGGCATAATGTACGTTTCTTCATCAAACAAATGCTGTAAATAATGAGAAATAAATTCATTGAACGCGAGGTAAAAATTATTGCCCAACTCATCGCAAATGGATTGTTCCTGACATTCGCATGTTATTCGCAACATCTGTTCCAGCCTCTGAAGATCTGCTTCTAAATGTTCATGATCCTGTTCAATAGATGGAGCTATTTTTTTTTCAATCAGGAGCGGAAGAATATAGGTATCTTCATTTAATGAGTGATTTTTTAGTAAACTCATCAAATCGGAGAATTTCTTAATGAAGGTCTCCCTTTTATCGATATCAAAAAAGTCGGTCTGTCCGGCGAGTACAGCCGTATCGAATAGACTTTTTCTAATGGCCTTATGAATTATGGTATAAAAGCTGAATTTTGGCGTAACCGATCCTAAAGAATAATTATTTATAATCCATGCAACCAAGGTAAAACCAATTTCGTGAGGGTAGTCCTCTGCGTGATTATAGACACCTTTACCTAAATAGCAGGGCGTTACAGCACAGGCTTGTTGTACGAATTGGTCAACTGCTTCTTTAGTGAAAAAGGCCGCAGGGTCGGTATAAAAAAATAATTGCGGGATGGTTGTTTTTTTCATCCAGGAGAAATTAGTGTCTACAAGCGTCACGACATCTGCTGGATTATGTGCTATCGGTAATTCCTGAGGCGCTCTCCAGGCAGCTTTCCGTCGTTCTATTGCTTGAAAAGGATTGATGTAATGTGCGTTCTCCTCAGGAGAAAGTGCTCGCATTGATGCATTTATAAAAATCTGTTCGAGAAACATATTTTGATTTACGATGAGCTCCCATCCTTCAGGAGATCTAAATTTCTTAAAGAGATCCTGAGCTGCGGAGTTATTTGGATTGAAATCCTCCCAATGGTTCCAGGCGCCCAACATAGGTTCCAGGTAGCTTAAACCTCTAATATTGTGTTCGTGTGTTTTGGCGTAAGCAATTCCAAGTGATGCTCCCCAGCTGTGCCCTACAATCAAAATGTCTTTTAAATCGAGCTGTTCAATAAATTCGGTCAGATAGGCTAAATGATCTTCAACACGAAATTCTATATCGGGTGAATCCGAATTCCCGTGACCGATAAGATCAAGTGCTATGCATCGGCCATAAGCTTTTAGATGGGGAATAATGTTTCGCCACATGTACGATGAAGATGGCATACCATGAAGGAACAGGATGGGTTTCCCTTCGCCTTCTTCAATATAATGTAAATTTGCCCCTTTAATACTAATAAATCGGGATTGAAATGGGTAGTCTGCATTAATAAATTGATGGTTGTGCATCATGTAAGGTCTCCATAGAGTTTAGTAGTATGAATCAGAGAGTTAATGATGCGATAATTGAGCTCATTCTTATTGTAAAAATCCGACAGATTAATTTCTTATAAAATATGGCTTGATCCTGTAGGTATTAAGAAATCAATTGAGAAGCGTGTTAATTAACTCGGGACTTCGTTGGCGGATTTATGAGCAGAGCGTTATAATAAGCAGGGTAACAGTTTTTTTAAACAGGTTTAACTCAAGAGTTTCTGATGCAAGTATTACCCATATCCGATATTTTAAATCCCGTGTTGTCTTCTCTTATAAAAAGTATTGGGATTGATTCCCAAGAAGAACAGACAAACAACCAACCCTATAGGGTTATGCCTGATTGTTATGTGGTCATGGGCTTTCAATATACGGGTTCATTGTTATTGCTCCAGGAGCATCAGCACATTGAACTGGGACGATGTGGAATCAGTGGACTGCAAACAAAATATAAAGATTTTAAATACTCAACCAGTGATACCAAAACCCTTTTAATCACTTTTTATCCCTGGGCTGTCCCTGTTCTCTTTAATGAATCTGCAAGCGCATTGACAAATCAGGCGCTTAACTTATCCGATATTTTCGGTAAAACCCTTCAAGACATTCTTGAAGAGCAGCTTTTATCTGTGCAAACTGTAGAAGATATTGTGCCGACACTGGAGGCATTTTTTAGTGGTTTAAATACCAATAAAGGTAAACGTGTCGATGAGCACTTTATGCAGCAAATTAAACAAATAATGAATCTTGGTGTGCCTAGTAGCGTGAATCATATAGCGTCGGATTTTGGCTACACCAATAGAACTCTGGAAAGACGCTTTAAGGATTATGTTGGTATCAGCCCACAAAAATTTTTGCTCCTGAAGCGATTTCAAAATACTTTAATGCATATACGGAATGGGATGGATTGGGAGGCAATTATGGAGATTAACAATTATTATGACCAGGCCCACCTTATTCATGAATATAAGGCTTTTTCAGGATTAACTCCCTCCCAAAGTAATAACTGATCACATTGAGCCGCATGTTCATTAAATCTTGGCAGTGAGTGAGTACTCCCATCATTGTTTTACCCGCTAATCGATGTGAGGCTCAGTTCTGGATTTAATCTTATAAAAAATACAATAAAGGGTCGGTACTAAAAACATAGTCAGTATGGTCCCGAAAGTTAAACCAAATATGATGGTTACAGCTAAAGAAACCCAAAATACATCTTGCAAAAGGGGTATTACGCCAAGTATGGTCGTTAACGCGGCATTAACCACTGGCGATAAGCGACTTATTCCTGCCTGAATTACTGCATCATAGGGCTTCATTCCTTGATCTAAATTGATATTGACCTGATCAAGCAATACCACTGAATTTTTAATCATCATCCCTGACAAACTCATGGCTCCCAGCAATGCAATAAATCCAAAGGATACCCCGGTAATTAATAAACCGGATGTAATACCTATCATGGCAAAAGGAATAACAGCGATGATGATAAGCATGGGCCTATAGGCATTAAATAATATGACTATGATGAGTAGCATGATAATAACGGATGGAAATAATCCCGGCTTTAATGCTTCGGCTGATTCCTTACTGCTTTTATATTCGCCATCCCACGTTAACGTATAACCTGGAGGAAGTTTGATTTGTTCAAATTGAGGGAGGATAGTTTCTCTCAGTGTGTTTGCGGTAACTCCGTTTGGAGAGCATTGTACGGTAACGGCTCTTTTTCGATCCCAACGCCAGATAATGGGATCTGTCCATTCCAGTTTAATACCGTCTGTTACTTGTGATACGGGTACTGTTTTGGTACTTACCTGAGAGTTAATTTGTAACAGAGGAAGATCAATTGCTGCTGTATCCCGTTCAGACTGTGGTTGGCGCAATAATATGGGAATTAAATCGTCCTGTTCACGATAGAGACCTACAACAATACCATCACTGGCTCTGGAAAGTGTTTGTGCCAAATCCAGCCGTGAAATATTGGCCCAGCGTGCACGTTCCTGTTGATATAACGGGACAATTTGCAGTACACGTTCCCGCCAATCTGTTCTTACATCTATGGTATTGGGATTGGCTTTTAAAATGGCTACGGCTTCATCAGCCAGCTTCCGCAAAACAGCGGGGGAAGCATTTGCCGGTCCGCTAAATCGTGCAGCTATTTTCCAGTTATTAAAAGCTCCAACAGCATATTTTCTTACTCTGACCATGGATTGTGGAAAGGTTGTTTTATTCCACGCTGGCAGGGTAGTTACCAGTTTGTCTACTTCAGCCATGTTTTTTACGTTGACAATGAGTTGAGCATAAGATGAATAGGGGAACTCAGATTCAACTGGCAGGTAAAAACGAGGTGGTCCTTGACCGATAAAAGTACTGACACTAGCCACTCCCGGATCAGATAATAGTTTTTTTTCCAGTTTCTGAACATCTGATGAAACTGCCTGGATTCGCGTGCCTTCTGGGGCCCAATAATCAATCATTACTTGTAGACGCGATGAGTCTGGAAAATAGGTAATAGGGACGTATTTAAATCCGATAATTGAAATGACTAATAAAGCACACATCGATAATGTAAAAGTCACACGGTAATGAACAGCGGATTGAAGTAGTTTTTTGTAGGATTTATAAAATCTGCTGTTGTATTCATTATCGGAGTTTAATTGTTCTTTTGGCGGAGTAATGAATAATAGACACAGGAGCGGGGTTGCTGTTTGTGAGAGTACCCAACTGAAAATTAATGCAACAGCAATAACCGTAAATAAACTGCCTGCATATTCTCCAGTGTCATAGCTGGAGGAAAAAATGGGATAAAACGCCATACAGGCAACAACAGTTGCACCTAAAAGAGGCCATGCTGAAATTTGAGCAGCATTTACTGCTGCTTGTTCTTTTTCTTCACCCTGTTTCAAGCGGCTTATATAACCATCGACTACAACTATGGCATTATCAACCATCATACCCATGGCAATGATCAACGCTCCCAAGGATACACGCTGCAGATCAATGGCCAGGATCTGCATCACAATGAACGTGCCTAATATCGCTAAAATCAACCCTGAAATTCCGATAATCATCCCTGCTCTGAGTCCCATGGTGAACGCCAGAACAAGCAGCACAATGATAATTGCCTCAAGCAGATTAATGAGAAAGGCATTGATAGATTCTGCAACAATGTCGGATTGCCATGAAATTTTGTGGACTTCTATTCCTCTGGGCATGTGTGCTTGCAGAGCATCAATTTTTTTATTGATTTCCTTACCCACTTGAATGGCATTTACTCCTGGTAATGGTGCCAAAGCAATACCAATAGCGGGTAACCCATTATATCGCATCAGTTGTTGTGGTGGGTCGATGTACCCTTCTTTGACAACAGCAAAATCACGAATTCTGATGATTTCATCACTTTTTTGAGTGGTATGAGCTTTTAATTGAGGAATTATGGACAGATCCTCAATAGCATCTACGGTAGAAAATTCACCTGTTGGTACTATTCTCATGCGTTGATACTGATAATCTACCTGACCTGAATCGACGACCTGGTTTTGTAGTTTTAATGTTCTCTCCAGATCTGCAATGGTTATTCCTAATTGGGAAAACTGGGTATTTGATATATCAAGATAGACTCTTTTTTGTTGAACTCCCCATAAGTCAACTCGTGCAACACCTTTAACTACACTTAATTCTTTTTGAAGCGCTTTGGTGAGTTGTTCTAATTGAGCGTAACTGTATCCATCTGAAGTAACTGCCAGTAAAAAACCAAATACATAACCGAAATCATCACCAACAATGGGTGTTTCAGCGCCAGGAGGTAACCGATCTTTGATGTCATCAATTTTTTTTCTCATGGTATCCCAGACCTGTGGCAAGCGGTCTGACCAGTATTCATTTTTTATATTGACTTTGATGATGGATAATCCGGCTCTTGATATGGAAGAAATGTCCTTAACCTCAGACATTTCCTGAATTTTTTTTTCAATAAGATCAGTAACTTCCAGTTCTACTTGTTCTGCATTTGCACCAGGGTAATGTGTGGTAATAGTTGCTGTTTTTACCGTGAATTCCGGGTCTTCCAGACGACCCAGATTAAAAAAGCAGATAATCCCTGAAATGGTTAATAAAAGTATAATAAAAGAAGTTACAACTCGATTTTTAATGGCATAACCCGCGAGTGAAAACATATTTTAATTACCCGGTTGATTTAAAATGGTGACTTTTTCACCCTCATCCAGACTATGTACGCCTGCTGTTACCACCCAATCATCAGGATTTAATCCACTGAGTACAGTGACTCCAGTTGGACTTAGTTCGCCTATTTGAACCTGTCGCCTGTGCACCTGAAAGGTTTTACTGTCAATTATCCAGACATAGCTATTGTTATCAGAGCCTAGAGTAACCAATGCCGAAACTGGAACTGTAATGGTATTGTTTGTTGCTGATTTATATTCAACACTACCCGTTGCTTTACCTGCCATCCCGGGCAATATTTCTATGTCTTTAGGTTGTTTCATGGCCAATGTAACTGGGTAGGTTCGCGTATCTGGGGAGGCCTCATTACTGATTTCTTTAATTTGAGCGGGGATCATATGTGTTGGAAATGCATCAAATTGAACGACTATATTTTGCACTTGAGGAATCAGGCTTATTAAATTTTCCGGTATCTGGATAACCATCTCAATCTCGGATGTATCAAGAAGTCGTGCTATTGCTTGCTGGGTGGATACACTCTGATAATTTTCAACGTATAAGTTGGCAATTTTTCCATTGAACGGTGCTTTAATTATCGTGTCCCTCAGGGCTTTTTCTGCCAGATCCAGGTTTGCTTGAGCAATGGCTAATTTGGATTCAAGCAAATCATAATCTACTTGAGAAATATTACCTTTTTTAATGAGTTGTTTTGCGCGCAGGAAATTTTTTTCATCTCGCATAAACTCAGCCTTGGCGGAGTTCAGTTTGACCTCAAATTCTTTAGGATCAAGTCGAGCTATTAAGGCATCTGTTTTTACTTTGTCACCGACATGTACTGGTAATTCAATTAATGTTCCACTGACATTAAACGCTAAATTGACTTCCTGAGTAGCTGTAGCTCTGCCTGGAAAAGAGCGTCCGTTAAAATTTTTGGAACTGCCTACCTGAAGTGCCTGTACAGGTCTGGCTTGAGTTATCTCATTTTTTTTTGTTGTATCACTACATGAGATGAGGAGACTTCCTGTAATCAGGCATAAACAGTAAAAACTGATTGCAGAAACAGAAGTTATATTCATAACAATCATCCTTTGATTTTCAAGTGATCGGCAACATAACGTCCAACCAGTTGTCCAATAATTACCGCCAGGTAACATTGTCCAGTGAATGCTTCGAGCCAAACAACCGTTTGCGCTACAGGTTTAAGCGGTACTATTTCACCGAATCCAACAGTGGTTAGAGAGATGAAAGAAAAATACATGGCCTGCGCCTCATGTTGTGTTTGTAATCCAGAAAAAGACATTGGACTAACCCATTCAATGAATAGATAAATATATGCAAAAACAAAGCCAATAAATAAATAGGTTGATAAAGAACCAAACAAAGTGGTTACACTAATGGTTTTATCCTGTAAGGTAAAATAAAGACAGAAGGAGGTCATCAGAATAAAAAAAGCAATAATGACTAACAACTTTAATGCATAAATTGTCGCCTGATCCCAGTACAGTGACAATAAGAATAATAGAATCTCTGCTGAAACAAGCCAACTAATGAGCATGATCAACGTGTTGTTTTTTTGACCGATAATTAAGAGACTTGAAGCAATCAAGATTGCAAAAACAATATCTGTTCTATCAAACCAACCTAGTTGTGAATTCACTGCTTTAAATAAACAAAATAAGATCAATATGATAAATAAGGCGAGAAATCGATAGCGTGACAGTAGGTTAATCATGTCGTTCCTTGACTTGATAAATCAAATTCTATATTAAAAACTCTACAACCATAAGTAGATAGTAGTCAAATTAACCCACAATATGAAATCCACAATCTAGGTATAGGGTATCGCCAGTCATATTTTTAGAATAATGGCTGGCAAGAAAAACCAACATGGCTCCAACATCATTGATATCAATAAGGGTTTTTAAAGGGGATTTTTCTTTTGCATGTTCTATTGAATGGTATTATTACCAAAGAATATGAATTTGAAAAAAAAGAGAGCGCACGGAATTTATTTATTGAGTTAATGGGATTATTTAAGAATTTAAATTATTCGCCACTCGATTCTGATAATTACACCAATTACTACAGGCAAATTTTTGAGTTAACTAAATTGACCGATTGAATTTGGATATTAATTGAAAAAAAACACTGAATAATAGAGTGTGTTGACAATTCATCACATTATTCTCAACGTCCCGCGACTTGTTCCTGAAAGCTCCTCTTTTTTATATGCCCCCTTCACATGCCATACCTGTCAATCCCTGCGATCTCCCTCACTCTTAGCAATTTCCCATCACCCTCCGCAATTTCCCGTCACCCTCAGCAATTTCCCATCACTCTCCGCAATTTCCCGTCACCCTCGGCAATTTCCCATCACTCTCCGCAATTTCCCGTCACCCTCCGCAATTTCCCATCACCCTCCGCAATTACTCGTCACCTTCTACAATTTCCCGTCACCCTCCGCGAAGGCGGAGGGTCCATAAATGGTAAGTCAGATACCGAAAATCCATAACACACTTTTATATCAGTACATTGCAACTTATAAAAAAAAGGAATGTTATATTCTCAAGTCTCATCAAAAGGCTTGGGGAACACACGAATAATGCTGTAATGAAAATCACAGACAAAATGATAACGAATGGACCCTCCGCCTTCTGTATAGCAGCGGGAGATGGGTAACACTTGGAACGGCAGATAGGTAACACTTAAAATGGCAAAATCATAACTTATAAGGGGATGATTTTGCCATGGAGTGAGGAAAGTGTTATGTCTCAACGACAACGATTAATAGACCAACTATTACTACCTAATGCCAATGTCAGTGAACTCTGTAAATCCTTTAACGTTAGTCGAAAAACGGCCTACAAATGGTTATCTCGATACCGTTTAGGAGGTTTTTCCGCATTGAGCAA
>NZ_LNYR01000034.1:76474-77763 GCF_001467955.1 Legionella quateirensis
ACAATTATTACTACCTAATGCCAATGTCAGTGAACTCTGCAAATCCTTTAACGTTAGTCGAAAAACGGCCTACAAATGGTTATCTCGATACCGTTTAGGAGGTTTTTCCGCATTGAGCAATCGTAGCAAAGCCCCTGTCATACAACCACATAAAATCTCATCTGAAATGGAAGAGCGTATTGTTAGATTACATGAAGAAAATCCCTATTGGGGACCCCGGAAGCTAAGAGACTATTTGTTGTACGTTAAACATCTGTCTGACGTACCGTCCCACACTACCTTTGCCAGAGTACTTAAAAGACATGATTGCCACGTCATAACCAGTAATAAATCAAAGCCTGCAACATTAAGATTTGAACGTGAGCAACCCAACGATTTATGGCAAATGGATTTCAAAGGAAGCTTCATGACAGAGGATAAACGGTGTTATCCACTCACCATTTTGGATGATTGTTCCAGGTTTTCAATTTCGTTAGTTGCTTGTGATAGTGAGACTTCAAGTATTGTTAAAGGACATTTAACTAATATTTTCCATGAGTTTGGGTTACCCAATCATATCAATGTTGATAATGGCAATCCTTGGGGTAGCGCCGATTTAACAAGCTATACCTCGCTACAAATATGGCTTATGAAGCTCGGTATCAAAATCACACATTCAGCCCCATTTCACCCACAAACTAATGGAAAAGATGAACGATTTCATCGTACTTTAAAGCTAGAAGTACTTCATCAAAGAAGTTATAAGAAAAAAGAAATACAAGATGTCTTTAACGCTTGGCGGCATAAATACAATTATGAAAGACCTCACGAAGCACTTAATGGTAGAACTCCCAGCCATAAATATCATGTGAGTTCTAAGCGATTTTCAGAAAATCCAATTCCTTTTGAATATGAGGATGGGATTGTAAAAAAGGTACATAGTAGCAATGGTATGTTCTGTTTTAGAGGAGAGCGTTTTAGAGCTGGGAAAGGATTTAATGGAGAATATATAGCAATCAAAGAAACCGATAAATCAGATGAGTTTGCTGTGTTTTTTATGGATAACTTTATTAAAAAAGTTAAACTAGGTGAGAGTGTGCAGTAAATTTTACTGCACTTTTTTATAATTAAAATTGTTACCCATGTCCCGTTACAAGTGTTACCTATGTACCGCTGCTATACAGAAGGCGGAGGGTCCATGAGTGGTAAGTTCAATACTGAATAACCAGAAACATGTATTCATATCAGCATATTTCAACATACCAAAAAGGGAACCTTATATTCTGGTATAAAATCAAGTCTCATCAATA
>NZ_LNYR01000034.1:77773-104099 GCF_001467955.1 Legionella quateirensis
TTCGCGGAGGGTGACGAGTAATTGCGGAGGGTGACGAGTAATTGCGGAGGGTGACGAGTAATTGTAGAGGGTGACGGGAAATTGTAGAAGGTGACGAGAAATTGCGGAGGGTGACGAGTAATTGTAGAGGGTAACGAGTAATTGCGGGGGGTGACGAGAAATTGCGGAGGGTGACGAGAAATTGCGGAGGGTGACGAGAAATTGCGGAGGGTGACGAGAAATTGCGGAGGGTGACGAGAATTTGCGGAGGGTGACGGGAAATTGCGGAGGGTGACGGGAAATTGCGGAGGGTGACGGGTATGGCATGTGGAGGGGCAGATAAAAAAAGAGGAACTTTCAGGTGCTCCTTGCTTGGATGAGGTTCATCTTGTACTGATCCTCGATGGTTATCGTTGTTCCGACACAGGTAATCGACTTTGTACTATACTTTTAGTATAAAATGCAATCAAAAAGGAGTTTATGATGCACGAATCATTACACACGCTATTTTTTGCTCAAGGAATAGGACTTTATTTGATTATTATTGCAATTATTATGTTGACTCGTGCAGCCTATTATCAGGAAATGCTGACTCATTTAAAAGTGGGTAGTGCGACCATAGTTGTTGCCGCAACAATGGGATTAATCATCGGGATACTGATGGTTCTGGTTCATAATATCTGGATTTGGGAATCAGATGTTCTGATCACCATCATTGCCTGGTTATTGGTCATCAAATCAGTGATGTGGCTTGCCTTCCCTGAATGCATGGTCAAATATACTGAGAAAGTCTATTCTGGAAGGGGATATTATCTGGTAGCGATAATAGCAGCGATTATTGGAATTATTCTGTTAGCGCATGGATTTTACCTGTACGGACTCGCATGATTCTTTGCAGAAATGAACTAACATGTGCCAAACTGTTAATGATAATCATTCATTCATGTTGACTTTAGATTATAAAAAACAGGTATTGGCGCGAGTTTAAATTTCAATTGAAATTCATTAAGTTTCCGGAAGTTTCTTTTGATGGTGGTTGCTCTCAATCTGTTGGGTGGTGTTTTTCCTGCACTTAACGCAACCACATGTTACATCATGTAGTTTATAAAACGGATGCTTAAAAGATAGTATTATATAACCAGGGACGAACATATGATTACTTTCTCCAATTGGTTTCAAGTAGGCCCAATTCCAACTAATCAAATAGGTGGTCAGTATGATCCTGTATTAGTAGGTCTATCTTATGTGGTCGCTGTTCTTGCTTCATACGTAGCACTGACCCTAGTGGGTCGACTTCGTGCTGAATGTAACGCGCAAGCAAAAATATATTGGCTCGCTGGTGGCGCATTCACTATGGGGGCTGGTATTTGGTCCATGCATTTTATAGGCATGTTGGCGTTCATCATGCCTATGCCTATGGATTATGAATTAGCTTGGACGCTTGCCTCTTTAATTATGGCGATCATTGCTTCAGCTCTGGCTCTCTTTATTCTGCAAAAACAAGATTATTCTATTTATCAGTTTGCTCTGGGGGGTGTCATTATCGGACTTGCCATATCGACCATGCATTATATGGGGATGGAGGGAATGAAAAGTCACGTTAATATTCATTATTTACCGGGTTTATTTTTTCTATCGGTCCTGATTGGTATTACCGCGGCAGAAGCAGCTCTTTATTTGGCATTACAAAGCAATCAGGGTTCATCCAGACGGCAATTTAATCTTAAAATTATCAGCGCGGTAGTTATGGGTATTGCCATTTGCGGTATGCACTATACCGGGATGGCGGCAGCTCTGTTTACCCCCATTCCATTTCACGACATGCCGGTAAATAAGCAGGCAATTCAACCCAATTATCTGGCTTTCTTTATTGCTGGAACTACTGCATTAATTATCAGTCTGGCCTTAACCGTATCAAACAGTTATAAAAAAATGATTGCTGTTGTAGAAAATGAAAAAAATTTTTTAAAAGCGATGTTGGATAATCTGGAAGATGGAATCATCGCCTGTGATGCGAAAGGTAGAATTACAGTATTAAACCGTACTTTGCAAAACTATATGAGTGGTGTTGCAGACACTCTTGTTATTGATGATCTGTTTGAATATTTCAGTTTGTCCACTATGGATCAAAAGCTTTTGCCCAAAGAGGATTTTCCTTTGCATCGTGTATTAAAGGGTGAGCCGGTGCAAGGAGTTGAACTGATTATGCATTTTAAAAATAATACAACGCGTGATGTCGTTATGGATGGACAGAAAATCGTTAATTCCGAAGGTGATATTTTAGGTGCTGTCGCAGTCGTACATGACATTACAGAATTAAAAAGAACAGAGAAATTAAAGAATGAATTCGTCTCTATTGTAAGCCATGAATTAAGAACTCCATTAACTTCAATTCGCGGTTCATTGGGTCTATTAGTCAGCGGTGTCATGGGGGAATTCCCCGAAAAAGCGAACAAGCTGCTTGAAATAGCAAATAATAATTGTGAACGATTGTTATTATTGATCAATGACATCCTGGATATAGAAAAAATTGAAGCAGGGAAAATGGATTTTCAAATAAAGACCTATGATCTGAATCATTTAATTTCTGAGTCGATTGCAGCCAATAAAATGTATGCGGAAAAATATGATGTATCTATAGACTTTATTCCGTCAGAATCAATCATACACGTCGATGTAGATTCCAGCCGTTTAATGCAGGTATTAACTAATTTACTTTCAAATGCATGTAAATTTTCTCCCAAAGGCGAGCACATTACTGTGGCCATGAAACAAATACAATCTACAGTCCGTGTATCCGTCACAGATAAGGGGCATGGGATACCAAGCGAATTCCAATCACGGATATTTCAAAAATTTTCTCAGGCTGATTCCTCAGATACACGCGGTAAAGGCGGGACAGGACTGGGTTTAAATATCAGCAAAACCATCATTGAAAAACTGGGTGGAGCCCTTAATTTTGAGAGTGAACCGGAAAGTGAAACCACATTTTATTTCGATCTACCTGTCTCCGAGACCAAACCGAGTCCTGTACTACCCGATACAATTGATGTGCAGTCAGCTCAAAGAAGATTGCTTATATGTGAAGACGATCAAGATCAGTCTGAATACCTCAAACTGCTTTTAGAATCAGCAGGATTTATTGCCGACGTTGCCGAAAATGTTACACAGGCCAAAGAATTATTAGCAGAACATCAATATCAGGCTCTTTTGCTCGATTTAATATTGCCTGATCAGGATGGAATTGCTTTTATTCGAGATTTGCGCGCGCAAGACAGAACCAAAGATTTACATATTATTGTCATATCGGTAATTGCTCAAACGGGTCATGCTCTATTAAATGGGGATGCGGTTTCTGTAGTCGATTGGTTTGATAAACCCATTGATTTTAATAAATTATTAACGTCCATTAATCGATTAAAGAAAAGGAATGGCTCAACTCCCAGTCTTCCTCGTATCCTGCATATTGAAGACAACATCGATATGCAACATGTAGTAGGCACCTTGCTTGAGAAACATGCATTGGTTTCCACAGCTATTAATTTGCAGCAAGCGAAAGAGCTGTTGGATAAAAATGATTATGATTTAATAATTCTTGATTTAGTGTTGCCTGATGGAAATGGCATTGAAATTTTACCACTGCTCGCTCAGCATCATTCTCCCGTACTGGTATTCTCTGACATGCAACTTAATGAGGATTATGCAAAATTTGTAAGCCAGGCATTAGTTAAATCAAATTCCTCCAATGAGGTTCTGTTAAATACAATCATGAATCTTCTTTAACTGAGCTTATTTTTTAAGGACTGATAATGATACAAAGACAACTAAAAAATATCTTATATGCTGAAGATGAAGACGATATTCGAGCGATTGCGCAAATTGCTCTGGAGGATATTGGATTATTCACTGTACGTTATTGTATTAATGGCAAGCACGCTTTGGAAATAGCGAAGAGCTATACTCCTGATTTGATTTTGCTGGATGTCATGATGCCGGAAATGGATGGTCCAACCACCTTGGCTGAACTGCGAAAAATAACCGATTTCACTGACATCCCTGCCATTTTTATGACCGCTAAAATTCAAGTCAATGAAATTGAGGAATATAAAGCGCTTGGAGCAATTGACGTTATTGCCAAACCCTTTGATCCAATAACGCTTGCTGAAACAATTCAGAATGCATGGTTAAAATATCATGAACATTAAAGCGCAAAACAAGCTCAATGAGCTGATCAACATGTACAGTCAAAAATTGCCTGATAAAATTCATCACATTGAGACGCTTTGGAAAGAACAACAGCATCATTGGGATTTGAGTCAATTTCAGGATTTTCATCGGGAAGTACACAGTTTATGTGGTTCATCAGGTACTTATGGTTATATTGAATTAAGTAAAGCTGCACGTCAGATGGAGGTTTTTTTAAAAAATATTTTAACTCATGGCCAATTTACCCATGAAGACAAGAATCAAATTGTGACTTATATCAATCAATTAAAAAAAGTGCTGTCTCTAGAGTTACCCAAACAACTCCCCGTGGTTGAATCAAAACCTGAACCGCAAGTTGAGAAAAAGGTTATTTATATCTTGGAGCAGGATGAGATTTTAAGCCGTCATTTATATGAAAGTCTCATACAAATAGATTATGAACCTTTTCTAATCCAGGATTTGATTACCTTGCGTCGAGCGGTTGAAGAAAAAGTACCTGTCGCGATAATTCTTGATACTCATTATTTAAAGGACAATGGAATTGAAACTATTTTAGACCTACAAAAGGAACAAGCAATTCCTATTCAATTACTGTGTATTCTCCCTAATGAAGATATCAAGCCTCGTCTGGAGGCGATTCGTGCTGGATGTACGGCTTTTTTTCAAAAACCAGTAGACGTTATTCAATTAACTCAAATTTTAAATTATAAGTGCAGTACCATAGCGGATGAGTCTTATCGAATTTTAATTATTGACGATAGTGAGTCCTTGGCTGAGTATTATTCGCTGATTTTAAATCAAGCGGGGATGAACGCTCGAGCGATAACCAATCCCTTGTGTTTATTGAAAGAGCTTGAGTCATTTAAACCCAATCTTTTGTTAA
This sequence comes from Legionella quateirensis, assembly GCF_001467955.1. GTDB lineage: Bacteria > Pseudomonadota > Gammaproteobacteria > Legionellales > Legionellaceae > Legionella > Legionella quateirensis. The sequence goes on from NZ_LNYR01000034.1 coordinate 82,842, forward strand.
TGGATGTCTACATGCCGGAGTGTACCGGTTTCGAATTGGCTGCAGTACTAAGACAGGAAAGTCGATATACTAAGATTCCAATCATTTTTCTATCGACAGAGGACGACAAGGACAAGAAATTATTCGCTATTAGTCTGGGCGGTGATGATTTTTTAACAAAACCGATTTCACCCCAGCATTTAATTTCCGCTGTCAGATCGCGATCAAAACGCGCCAGCATTTTAAATTACTATATGACAACGGATAGCCTATCCGGTTTATTGAATCATTCCAGTATTTTAAATCAGTTGGACATTCAACTGGCGAAGGCACGACAAGAACATTTGCCTTTGTCATTTATTATGGTTGATATCGATCATTTCAAAAAAATAAATGATAGTTTCGGTCACCCTGTTGGGGATATGGTTATTAAAAAATTATCGTCCATGTTTTTATCGAGAATTCGCAGTCAGGATCATGTAGGTCGGTATGGAGGGGAAGAGTTTGCTTTGATTTTACCTGGGTCCACACCTTATCATTCCAAAACTATAGCAGATAATTTAAGGGAGCAGTTTTCACAATGCAGATTTATAATTGAGAATGAACATTTTAGTGTTACATTCAGCGCTGGTATCTCTTTTTTTGATGGACTAAAAAGTGGGTCAACAATTATAGAGCAGGCAGATCAGGCATTATATCAAGCCAAACAGTTAGGGCGGAATCTGGTTGTTATTTTTGATAAGTAGTTTGAATTTATTAAAAATTCGAGCAATGGACTTCAGCTTATAATACTTATTTTATTAACGGATAAAAAAATAGGTGTTCCAAATCCGATGATTTTAAATGATAATGATTCTCATTTACATTAAAGGGTCATTCATCATTTACTCATTATGGCAAAATTATTTTTGATAACTGGCGTTATCTTATCAGTAATTATGTGCAGTTGTATTACTTTTGCCGATTCAGCAGAGCGTCTGTTGGAGCGGAAAAAATTTACATATGATGGACATATATTTTTTAATGCGACAAACTCAGCGGCTCAGGGAGAACGCTATTTATTGAATCAACAATTATCCAATATCAAATTAGGTTCTGAATGGCAGTTGATGGACTGGAATAAAGCGAACGCTTTATTGATATACAACACTGTACCGACTCCAATTGCGCCCTCTCTTTATTTCGAACAACTTTATGATACTTTTAATCTGTATCCTTCCCAACTTATGTTCGAAGTAGGGAAAAAATGGCTGGTTTTTGGGCGTTATAGAAATGATTTAATCTACAAACCATTGACCAAGGCACTTGGGCAAACCAATGAAGTAACTACTGTATTAAGTTATGAGGATCATACTTATGCCAATGTTTCGCTCTTTGAGCCTTATTCACGAATAAAATCCTCATCATTGCCAGTGTATTATAATTTTAATATTGGAGTGCATGATGCACATTATGATGTAGGTGCAAGCTACCTGCGCTCTTTCGCTGAGACTCAATTATCTCAATACAATAAAGGTTTTGGCGGGTTTTTATCGCAGCGTATTCGAAGTGATGTGCCGGGATTTTCTGGCTATGTGAATGTGCAAAATAACAAATGGAGTTCCTATCTTACTTATGTGATGGCTCTTCGTCCTTTTGATAAAGAGGATTTGAGTTACAACAATAAAGGGGCGCAGCCCAAAGCCTTCAGCGTTCAGAGCGCTTATGATCTTAAAATTAAAAACATCCCTTTTAAAATGATTGGGTTTTATGATTATTCATTTCAGGCATTGGCATTAAGACTACCCCAAAAACGCGTTGGGGTTGGTTTTTCAATAGTTCCTTACCGTTTTCTGAATGTACAGTTTCAATATTTTAAGGATTATGGTTATCCGGATAAGGCTACAGCATCAGGATTGAGTCGTTTGGTTATTGGGAATTCAGTAAAGGTCAATAATTTTGCATTGCAAGCAATAATTCACTTTTAATGATTTATTTGTTGCAAATGAGAATCATTATCATTTATATTGTGCTTAATTCGTATTTTTTAATAAGTAGACTCAATGAACGTGAATAGTACTAGTTCTCAAGAAGTAAATCATCCCTTGCATAGCGTGCTCATTGAAAACGGTTTGCATCTTTCTCCAAAAGAACTCGATGAGTTCATTGATACGGCTTATCAGGACTGTTTTTCCAGATTACAGCACGCCGCAATTAGTGAGTATTTAATTGAGAGTAAAACCACTTTAAGCTCTATTCATCACTATCTTAATCTGCTTAAAAATCATCAAAAAAAACTCAATCAATTGAGTCTGTTTAATCGATGGAGCAGTTTAGAGCAGGAGCTGGAAGAGAGCATATTAAATCAAGCTTTAGCTCTCGCCTATCATCAGCATTGGCAACAGACGATAAAAATACAAGCAAAAAATTACTCTACTTTATGGGCCTGGTTAATTGAGCATCATGACCGACAGGACGTGATGATGTTTATGGAACAGTGGGGCTGTACAGGCCATCCCTATCATCCTAATTTTCGAGTTAAAAAGGGTTTTAGCCTCAATGAAGTCCTGCACTATTCTCCTGAATTTAACACCCAGGTTAGTATTCATTGGGCTGCGATCCATCGCTCTTTGGCCTTCACCTCAATAGATGAGCTAAGCTACCGATTACTGTTCGCTCAACACTTTGCGCAAGAGTTTCAATACTGGAATCAGACACTGCTGTCCATGCACCTGGATCCTGATCATTATTTGCCTTTACCTGTTCATCCCTGGCAATGTAATAATAAATTAAAAACACTTTGTTCTTCTTTAATTGAGTCCAGGCAATTCATCATCATCCCTGACATCCAAAAAACCAGACCATCCATGTCGTTTCGCACCATGATGCCTTTAGAACATAATAAACCGCATCTGAAATTAGCAGTTGGAGTGCATACCACTTCCGCAATGCGAACCGTATCACCCGCGTCAGTTTATAACTCTTCAGTTCTTTCAACATGGCTCAGTGATTTACTGGCGCGGCATCAAAATTTTGGTGGTGCTTTATTCATTGCCAGGGATTTAGCCGGGATTAATGTTTCAGATCAATCAATTCCCGCTCAGGATAAAAAGCATGTGGCCATGTTGATTCGTGAAAATCCTCTGCAACACACGAATGAACAGCAGTTCCTGGTCCCTTTGGCTGCACTGTTTGCTACTTCACCAGTGAGTCAGCTCCCTTTGTTAATTGAAATCATTCAAAGCAGTACACTAAATCCCAGAACGTATTTTTCTGAATATTGTCATAGCGTTCTGGCGGGACAATTGTATTTATTACTACGCTACGGGATTGCTCTGGAAGCTCATCAACAAAATACGCTCATTAAGATTCAAAATAATCGACCTGTTGGCGTGGTGATCAGGGATTTAGGCGGGATAAAAGTTTGTTATCATGAACTGTATCATGAAACGTCAAAACCTGTTTTGCATCCTGAGTCTACGATTACTTGTTCTGAGTTGAACAGTCTGTCTCAAACATTCATCCATGGAACTCTTTTAAGTAATCTGTCTCCCTGGATCACTAGTTTAAATGCTGCTTATGGTTATCCTCTTGATCATCTCTGGCTTCAGGTTAGAACTGTATTGAAAGGATTATTAGAGCTTTACCGAGCGGAGATTCATCCGGCAGTCTATCGTTGGCATTATCAGCACTTATTGAGCATGCCCTGGCAGCATAAAAGCCTGTTGACCATGAGATTGAATCAGGATCAGGATGAGCCGAACTATTTTTCTTTGCATAATCCTTTGAGTACGTTCAATGACTAAGTCCGTTCAGGGAACCATTCTATTGGGGCAATTTTTGATGATATTGGCTTTGGAAATGACCAATCCATTTTTACCTCTGCTTATTGCATCTCAAAGTAATGCGCCTATGGAGCACGTTGTGTTCTACAGCACCTTGTGCTTACTTCTACCTATGATAGCCAATATTATAATTGCGCCTGTCTGGGGTATGGCTGCCGATCGTTATGGGTATAAGCCTATGCTGATGCGTGCTTCCTGGGCTTTGGTATTGACTCAGGCGAGTATGATGTTTGTTCATTCTGTAACGTGGATATTAGTGATTCGAATCATGCAAGGTGCATTTGCAGGTTTTATTATCGCCATGCAAACCTATGCGGTGAGTATTTGTGATTGGCAAAGTAAAAGCAGGCAGTTGTCTCGATTACAATCAACAAAAGCAATGGCTACAGCGTTTGCTGGTTTTATTGGGGGCGTGGTATTAGCGTGTACGAATTATCAAGGCTTATATGGTGCTGCAAGCCTTATTTGTTTCTTCATAACCCTTATTATGCAATTTCGTTTACCTCCTTCAAGTAAAAATAATGTGCACCATAGGATACCCAAAACATCATCGTCTTCAGGTTCCAGGGGTATTTTTTATTTTCTGTGTGTATTAATTGCGTTGACTCAAATTGCCAAATTTTTACCAGACCCCGGTTTTACTCTCTATGTGAATGGTTATTTTCCTGATAATTTAATAATGATTGGTTTGCTGTATTCCATGCCTGCAGCTGGAATGTTGTGTGCCTCGGAATGGTGTGGCCGCCAGTTTGATCGGTGTCGTACTCATCCGGAACAGGTGAATCTGTTTCTGATTCGTTACAGTCTGTTGGGTTTGTCTCTAATGTTGCTGCAGGCCTTTATAAGCAATTTCGTTATATTTGTCGTTATTCGAATACTTTGGGGCGTTGTCCTCGCAGCTTTATTGCCAGCTTTGTTTGCTTTGTGCTCAGATCGTAACGTATTCCCAGGTTATGCTCTGGGAATAGCAAATTCATTTGCCAAAACAGGCAACCTTATTGGATTGTTATTGGGAGGATTGTTAGCTGGTTGTATTTCCTATTCGTCCATTGTTCTGGTCATAGCTGCAATTTATGGGCTTTTTGCCGTTATGGTTTTGGTATATCACGTGATTAATTCTATGAAAATCAAGGGTTTATCCCATTTCTATGGTGATGCGACATCATGAAAAAGAGTGCTTTATTAATGGTATTATTGACCTGGTTTCTTGGAAATATGGACATTCATTTTCTTACTCCATCATTGCCAGCATTGGCAGACTATTTCTCGGTAGGCGCCAATATCGCGCAATTGACTGTTAGCCTGTTTCTCTTGGGGAAAGCACTGAGCATGGTTTTGTGGGGGCTTGTTTCCGATTATTATGGCAGAAAACCGGTATTGATTGGAGGATTGATATTGTTTATTTTCAGTAACTTTATCGCGTCATTCAGTAATTCAATTTATCTTCTTTTTATTTGCCGCTTTTTTCAAGGTGTCGGTGTCGGAGCAACCCTGTTAATGGGGCGGGCTATGATTAATGATACTCAGAATGAGCAGAATGCGACTCGATATTTCGCCTGGTTATTTACTTTGGCAGGTGTATTTATATGTTTTCTTCCTTTGTTTGGAGGGCTAATAAACACGTACTGGAATTGGCGAGTTGCTTTATTATTTATTGCTGTTTATGGCTTGTTTTTATTGCCCTTAAGTGGGCGTTTAAATGAAACAAAATCTCAAAATTTATTGCCTCCAGGACTGAAAAACAGCGTGTTATCAGTTTTTAGTCATCCTGTCTTTGTCAGCTATTTAGTGATCTCGGCTTTGATGATGGCTGGAGAATCTGCTTTTAATACCAGCGCTTCTTTTATTCTTATCAAAGGAGCTCATTTTACCAGCACGGAATATGGGGCTATTAAAACGACTATGGCCATTATGCATCTCTTAGGTACCGCATGCTGCGGCCTATTGGTCCGTTATTATCATAGTGTGCAATTGACAACTTTGGGCGTCCGTCTGTTTGCATTATCTGCATTTATTATGTGGTTATTTTCACTCAGTTCAGAGAATGTAATACTCAGTTTCGTTATTCCTATGATGGCCTATTATTTTGGTACAGGATTTATTGTAGCATCAGCTGCTGCATCTGTTGTTCGACCATTTCCTCAGCACATGGCTATGGCTTTGGCGCTCACCTTGTTTTGTCAGTTTAACTGTTCAGCGTTATTCAGTTTTATAACGAGTTTGATGGGAATTGAACGCGTTGACTCGTTTCTGATGTTGCTTAGTTTGATAAGTATTCTGAGTTTGATGTTCTTGCGACGCCTTAGAATGTTGGCTCCTCGCGAAGGATTGGCTCTGAGTTATTGAGTTAATTGGTTGTTTATTTCAGAGTTTAATGACTCCAGATCCGAATCAAATTGATCCAGTTTTTTAGCAGAATCGGTTTTTACTTTGACTTTACTATCAAAGAAAGTACCTTTAAATCCATTGGGGGCTGTACATTGTATCGCTAATGCAGGTATAACCGTTAATGCTGAAATGACTCCTAAAATTGCTCTGATGAATTGAGGGAAATTGTGCCAGCCACGGTGCTGAGCCAATATTGGTCTGGCATTCTGAAGTGCTTGCTTGCACTTCCCATTAAATCTTTTAAATGATTCGTCTGTAATTTCATAATTAAAAAACTGGTTTCTTGCCTTGTTTAATTTATTGCTCAGTTTGAACAGCATTTGACATAACTGATCATTTTCACTACTTTTCTGGACAAGGTGCATTGTTTTTATTTGAAGTTGTTCGAGTTTGGCATTAAATTGTTCTTGATAGGGAAGTACCTGTTCACGTAACTTATTTTGTTCTGATTGGTATTGCGCACGAATTAAATCTTCATCACTAAAGCCCTTTTTTAAATCGGGACAATGGTTTAATAAAAGCTTAATTAAATTCAAATCTCCGTGCTTTATCGCCTGGTTCAGATGATTTTTGGTAAACTTATCTTTATACGCTGGATCCGATCCAAGTTGATGTTCCAATTGTTGATAGTAATTAGCAAATAGTGTTTTAAACATCGCCGCCTTTTGGGGAGCCTTTGTACTTAAGTGTTCTGCCCATTGACGAGCCGATCTGCCCCCAAAGGGTATTTCCCCTGTTTCGTAAACGTGACTTAGTGGAACAATCGTTCTGGAATGAACATTGGCGCCTTCGGTCATCAAAAAAGCGGCTACTTCAATCTGCCCACTCCTGCATGCCCAGAGAAAGGCTGTTTGTTTCATGTTATCTTCATGTTCAAGCAATTCCGGTCTATGCAACAGAATGAGTTTGATCAGAGTTAAATCGCCATCCTGGACCGCTTTAATCAAATCTGCTCCTTCAATATACCGGGCAAATTCAGGATTCTTTTTGAGAAAAAGTTGAATTATATTTGTCGGTATGGGGCTTTGCTTTAGAGCAGGAATAATGGCTTTATAAGAGCAATCTAAGCAGCTGTGTTCAATTAATAGTTCGGTCTGCGCGTATTTTTTACTGGCGATCGTTTCGGTTATAAGCTGTATTGCCTGGTTATTTGAAAGATCGTGAATCAGGGTCGTTAAGGTATTTTGATCTAATTCATTCTTCAGAGCTTTATCGAGTAATATCCTGACTTCTTTAAACGCCACAGAGCGTTGTATGTAGGAGTCACGGTTTTTATAAAAGGTTTCAAAATGTAAAGCAGAGGCCTGATTTTGCTGTTCTGGACTGTTTAGATTACTGTCTTCTGTAATGGGTTCTATACTCCAGCACAGACGCCCGCCCATGACCAGATAATGAGTATTGTGAACAGTTTCAGCAACACAGGCTACACGTAATTCGTCATAATGGTCTGCTTCCAGGTGATGAATTGAGATTTCAAAAGTTGCATCTACGATTGATTGATATTCCTCATCGGAGAGTTGAAACTGTTCTGACATAGTTCTTTTGAATTCTTTTTCATTGGTGCATAGAGTGATTATGAGCTTATTTAATTGATCTGTATCTTGAATGAGATGGATAAAGGACTTTGCACTTTCTTTATTTTTTAATCTGAGCTCCAGAGTACATAAATAGAGAAAGGTTTGTAATATGAATAATTGATAAGTTAATTTTTTATTTTCCCGAATATTTTGCGGATCCAAATGTTGTTCATCATATTGATGTACTGCATTTTGGTAAATCGCTTCAAAAGTTTTTTGCTCGACTTGGGCTGATTCTTTAAGTATGTTTGCATTATTAAACACTGATTCTACAGCGTTGAGTATTTCCTGATCGCTCCACTGATTAAAATCTTCATCCATTTCGCACAGATAGGCGAAATTTTCTTGCATGTTTTCAAATACATCGAATGATTGATCTACTAGAGAGCTGTCCTTTTTTTTCAGGTATTGGTATATCTTTAGAAACAGATCTTTAGGACTTTTATTATCTGTTTTGTTTAAGTACTCCCGGATATCGGGTATTTTTTTTATTGCATTGGGAATAAGCGACAATCGATTTATTGTGACTGGTGCTTTGATTTGGGACAATGCATCAAGATACTCATTTATTAGCATCTTGGGTACTAATTTTCGGGTTGACAGTTCACCAGGGTTTGTAAGACTCATGATATTAGGTAGATTTAAGGGTCTGGCACTATCTGGATTGACTTTAACAATAAATTCTCCTTTGGCAACCAGCAGTTCTTCCCTGTGTTCAAGACCAGATTTCATTTCTTCATAACCAGGATTGCCCGTTTGAAAAGTATCGACCTGTTCACCTAGTTTTTTCAGGTTATCTATTATTGTGAGCAGAAATTGTTGATCTTTGGGTAAGAGTACATGACCAGAGCTTAATTGATTCAATTCCTTCATCAAATTGGGGAATTGGATTTTAAACGTATTGGCGGTAGAGGTTTGTGTTCCTCGAAAGAATTTTCTTCGTTCCAGATCTGCTTTACAGGTATTATCGCCAAATAGATGAAGAGCCATTGTTCTACCAGTATCTTTTGATATATTATCGGTAATTTTTTGTGCACCGGTTAATGGAACAATAATGGTAAGCTCACCTGATTTATCTATGTGCAAAAATGGATATTTTTGAAAAATACGAGATAAATCATTTTTAAAATGAGTCATATAAAGCAACCTGAAATTTATATATATATATTATAGGAAGAAGAGATTAAGGTAAAATTAAGAACGCCATGTTTTTTTTTGAAACATATGTATGGTATGAATGCCACAAATCTTGAAAACGTCTATAAAGTTGATATTTTGATGATAACTAAAACGAATAAAATCAAATTACATCGTATTTAATTAAAACATAATAATGCGATACTGATCAGTAATATAACAAATACAGTAATTTTTTTATGTTTATTAGTGCCAGCCTCGGATGATCTGATTTTCTCAGCGATATTTTTGTGGTTTTTCATGAGGAACGTTGTCCTTTCTAAGATGACTCTTTAGTCAATTTTAGCTCATTAATTACAGTTCATACTGAATTGCCTGGTTTTTATCAAAATATCTTACTTAGATTTATCGAATTGAAGCAGAGAGAACAGGTTGAGCTCTGAGTAATCCTCTTATTGGTCTAGAGAGGATAGTTATCTATTATTTAGTAGTAATGTTCGTCTTTGCGAGCAACGTGAAGCAATCCGGAACATGTCTCCGATAAAGCTCCGATGTGGATTGCTTCGCGTTGCTCGCAAAGACGGGTATTTATATGACTATGGAGGCTGAAGAATATAGATATATTTGGCGTTATAAATTATGAGGGGATTATGCAGGACTGGGCTTCAACCAGAAAACAATACCTAATTTGAGTTGGTTAAAACACTGCTGTAAAGGCATCCCCATTTCAATTCGTTCATACGGTACACTCAAGAATAGGCCGTTCTATTTGGTCTATAATTAATGCTATCAGATATTCCGATCGAAAAGACATATGACAGGACTTACGATCAACCTCAAGCAGGGATGTAAATGATTACTGTATTGGGATACGAACTACACGATAAAATGAGGCATAATCATAATATCGACACTTATCATGCTTTGAGATTAAAAGATAAGCGTAAGGTATTATTAAAAATTCCTAATAATAACTATACCTCTTCAGAAAATCTGGCTATTTTGCAGCATGAATTTCATTTGTTAAAAACAATTAATGCTCCTCCAATTATTAAAGCTTATGATTTTTTACAAAATACTCCTGCTCCCGTTTTGATTCTTGAACATGTAGAAGGGCAGTTGTTAAGTTCTTATTTAATGGAAAATACCCTGGAAATCGGCGATTTTTTCGATCTGGCATTACAATTGGTTGATATTATCGGTGAGTTGCATCAGAGGAATATTATTCATAAGGAAATTCGGCCTTCAAATATTATTATAGATACCCAAAATTTAACTCTTAAATTAATCGATTTGAGCGCTTCTACAAAATTATCCGAAGAATCTTTTGATTATTCGAATTTGGATAAATTTGTCGAGGGACTTGCCTATATTTCTCCGGAACAAACCGGACGAATCAATCGACCAGTAGATTATCGAACGGATTTTTATTCCCTTGGTGTCACGTTTTATGAAATGCTGACGAATCAACTGCCATTTCAAACCAGCAATAGCCAGGAGTTAATTGAAAGTCATATTACTAAAAAACCAATAACGGTATTGGCTGTCCGACGAAATATACCCAAAATGCTGGCAGCTATTATTGATAAATTACTGGAAAAAATGCCAGAAGATCGATATTCAAGCTTTATAGGCATAAAGTCAGATATTGTGGATTGTTATAAACAGTGGGTTATCAAAAGAAATGTCTCAGAATACGCGCTTGGAACTAAAGACATTAGGGATCATTTGAGTATTTCGCGCAATTTATACGGTCGTGAACATGAGGTAAAACAATTAATAGATGCATTTAAACGGGTATGCAAGGCGACATCTGAAATAGTATTTATTGCCGGTTATTCAGGTATAGGGAAAACTTCTATAGTTAGGGAAGTATATAAGCCAATAATAGAATATCGTGGATATTTTATACAGGGTAAATTCGATCAGTTACGAAGGAATATGCCATACAGCGCTATTGTAACGGCGTTTCAAAATCTGGTTAAACAGGTTTTAGCGAAACAAGAGGGAACACTCGAAGTATTAAAAAATCAATTGTTGCATTCATTGGGAACAATTGGCCAGGTTGTAATCGATGTCATTCCTGAGGTGGAGTTGATTATTGGTGAACAACCTGCCGTACCTCAATTAAATCCTGTGGATGCACAAACCCGGTTTAATCTGGTGTTTCAAAATTTTGTGCGTGTGTTTGCAAAAGCCGAACATCCATTAGTGATTTTTCTTGATGATTTGCAATGGGCGGACAATTCATCCCTTGGTTTTATTGAAAATTTATTACAAGATAGAGAAACTCAATATTTGTTGATTATCGGGGCTTATCGGGATAATGAAATTATTGCGAATCATCCTCTGCAACTCAGTTTAAATCATTTAAGTGCTAGTCATGTGCCTTTCACTACTTTAACGTTGCACCCATTAAATTTAAAAAATGTGCAACAATTATTACACGATGCATTAGCGGGTTCTTTTGAACGAGTTCAGAGCCTGGCTGAATGTGTTTATGAAAAAACCCAAGGCAATCCTTTTTTTATCAACGAATTTTTGAAGCTTATATATCAGCAGCAATTACTTACTTTTTCTTATGAACAGAGTATTTGGGAATGGAATGTAGAGGAGATCAAGCAACAAAGTGCAGATGATAATGTAATAAATCTGATAACAGCCAAAATTCATCTGCTTACAAAACCCGGTCAGGAAACTTTAAAACTGGCTTCATGTTTTGGTCATCAATTTGATTTAAAAACACTCCTCATTACCAATGGTCAGTCTGCCAGTAATACTGCCGAACAATTATGGCAGGCAATAAATGCTAATTTAATCATTCCTCTGGAAGAGTCTTATAAGACCCTGGGCTTGGTAGGGTTAAATGGAGCGCTTTCGGATTTGGATCTTGGTAATTTACATTATCGATTTGCTCATGACAGAATCCAACAGGCAGCATATGACTTCATTGAAGCACAGGATAGGCCTGCCATTCATTTAAAAATAGGTCGATTGATATTAAAACAAAAACCATTGGAAGAGCATGATGAGCGTTTATTCAGTGTGCTGAAACATTTTAACCAAAGCATCACTTTAGTTGAGGATATTGAGGAACGACATGTTCTGGCTAAATATAATTTTTGGGCAGGCCAAAAAGCAAAAATGGAATCGGCATATGATGCGGCAAATGAATATTTATCCGCAGGTGTTGACTTTTTGGAGCCTGTTAATTGGAGTAAAAACTACAATCTGACTTTTCAGTTGTATAAGGAGTGTGCTGTTTGCAAATATCTGCTCGGTGACTTTATAACGGCTGATCTTTATTTTTCCGAGCTTTTAAATCACTCAAGATGCGCGACGGACAGTCTTGAAATATATCGATTGAAAATAGAAATGTTCTCTGTTTTAGGCAAACATACTGAGGCCTTGCAGATGGGTTTGACGGCATTGCGCCAATTCAATATTAAAATTCCAGAGAAACCGAACGTACTGCACATATTAATTGCTATCTATAAAATTAAATTCCAGTTAAGAACTACTAAAATTGAAGAATTATATTTACCGCCAATGAGTGATTTACAGCAAAAAGCAATTGTTGATTTAATTACCCAATTATTAAACAGCGCTTTTATTATCAATCAAAAGCTCTTTGTTATTTTAACGTGTAAAAATATCAGTCTAAGTCTGAAATACGGATATACCGAAAGTACTTCGATGTCCATTCCTGTTTATGCATTTATTATCATGCATTCACTTAATTTATATGATGAAGCCATATCTTTTGTCCGGTTATATGAGCGCTTGAAGCAGGATTATGGTGCATCAGATTTTGAAGGAAAAAATCAGTTTATCTTAGGTACCTTTATAGAGCCTTATCAAACCTCGTTTGAGCAATGTAATAGTACAGTCAATAAAGCATTCAGATTGTGTTGTGATGTGGGTGATTTGGTATACAGCAATTACAGTAAATTGTTGTTGGTTCTCCATTCCATATCGGCTGGTAATCACTTGAAAGAAGTAAAAAAGAATATTGGTTCGGCTTTGTCGTTTATGAATCGAGTTAAAATTTCAGATTTTATTACAGTGGCAAAATTCTGGGAGTATTCTGTGCAATGCCTGGAAGACTCCGAACTTGCCACAATGGATAAATCTGCATTCTTTGAGGAAGAGATACAAAATGGGAAGAGTAAAACGGAGTTAAGCTTTTTTTATAGTACTTTAACTCGTATGAATTTTTTACTTGGTAATTACGAAGATGCAGTTAAATCGGGTGAACAGCATGAGATTTTTGCTGAATACGATAAGGGATTAGTCAGTCATTTAGATGGTAAATTCTTTTTTGCCCTTGCTCTTTTTTCTTATTTTCCACAATTGTCAAAGGCTAAAAGTAAATTCTATTTAAAAAAATTAAAACGATTGGCTCTTTTTATTGATAAATATGCTTCCTGGTGTCCTGATAATTATAAAATTTATTCACTGCTCATGGCGAGTGAATTGGCTCGTCTGGATAATTATGAGGAAAAATCTCTTGCGCTTTATGAAGAGTCAATAAAGTTGGCTCTTTCCCGTGGACTGATTCTGATTGCAGCGATAGCCAGTGAACGGGCTGCTATTCATTGTCTTGATCTTAAGATCGATAGAGTGGCTAAATTCTATTTGCGAAATGCGCATCGATATTATAAAGACTGGGGGGCTTTAACCAAAGTGAAATTGTTGGAGGAAGCCTATCCAACCTTATTACTCAATTATTACAATTCGAGCTATGAAACAGGTGTATCGGATACTCCTTACCCACTCGCATCTACCAAGAGCCTGGATATGTTGGCAATTTTAAAATTTTCCCAGTTAATCTCCGGTGAAATTCGTCTGGATCACCTGTTACAAAAACTGTTGGTCATCGTATTGGAATTAACTGCTGCTGAACGTTGTGTCATTTTAACGAAAGTTGAAGAGCAATGGGTTGTTGAAGCAGAAGGAAATCTGGTGCACCAGACCGTTTATCTTAATGGCCTGGTAGCTGCTGATACATCACAGGACTATCCAAAATCAATCCTATATTATGTTGAGCGAACGCAACAACCCCTTATTTTAAAGGATGCTTCTCAATCAGAACTATCCAGTCAGGATGTCTATGTAATCGAAAAAAATCCTAAAGCCCTTTTAATGATGCCGTTATTTTACAAAGGGCAATATTCCAGAATACTCTATTTGGAACACAAGGGCATGAATAGTGCATTTACACCCGAGCATCTGAACAGTTTGCATTTATTAATGACTCAAACCATGACCTCACTTGAAAATGGCCGGATTTTCTATGAAGTGACCCATGATCTGTTAACCGGACTTGCCAATCGCAATATGTTGTATGAACTCTTCCAAATAACTGTAAAACAAATCGCTCGTACTCAAGGCTCGGTGGCTTTAATTCTTCTCGATATCAATCATTTTAAATCCATTAACGATGATTTGGGACAGGATGTTGGGGATAAGTTATTGATTCATTTAGCATCTAAATTGACAGCTAATTTACGCAGGGGTGATATTTCAGCACGTATAGGCGGGGATGAATTTGTGGTGATGTTTGCCAATGTGCCGTCAACTGCACTGCTTATTTCAATTGTTGAACGGTTGATAAAGGAACTGATAGCGCCGGTTCAAATCAAGGATCATGTGATTCATTTGTCAGTAAACGCAGGAGTCAGCATGTATCCACAGAATGGTAATGACATTCAAACGTTGATTAAATTAGCTGAATTAGCATTGAATCAGGTTAAGGAAGAAGGAGCAAATCGATTCAAAATCTATTCAGCAAATCGATATGATGAATTGAACCAAAACCCAGGTGATACTGCACAATAAGGGGCTGATGTTATTGCATTTTAATTATATAAGGAAATCATCATGATTAAGCCAGGACAGTTTTGTTGGAATGAATTAGCTACATCCAATATGACGCTAGCCAAGAATTTTTATCATCGAGTATTTGACTGGGAGTTCAGAGAGGTTGATGCAGGTACTATGACCTATACCATTGTGACTTCAAAAGAAACGGATATCGCGGGAATTTGGCAAATACCTAAGGAAATGCAGGGACAAATTCCACCTCACTGGATGTCTTATATTCTGGTTGATGATCTTAAAAAGTCTCTGGAGTCTGCAATTCATCATGGGGCTAAAGAAATAAAGGAAATTACTCCGGTTGGCGAGATGGGCAAATTAGCGGTGATCGCTGATCCTACGGGAGCCTATGTGGCTTTATGGGAAACGGCTAAAGAATAGACTATAACATCTTGAAGAGTAGTCTAAATTGATAATGGTATTAATTTATTAAATTGCAGTAAACGTAGCCTGTATTAGACGAAGTCGTAATACAGGGCAGGACGGTTTCGTTAGAACCATGCTTCTCGGTTATCATCAATCATCCCATATTTAATAAATTGATGAATCTTTGAAGAAGTGTATCAAATTTACAAGAGTTGGGGATTGCTTGAGGAGGTTGATCCTGTATTACGACTTCGTCTAATACAGGCCCGCTAAATTCGCAATTTTTATAAGATCGTCATCCTCGCGAAGGCGGGGATCCATCCTAAAACTTAGCACAATACCACTTTTTTGCATAGATCCCCGCCTTCGCGAGGATGACGTATAAAAAGTAAACGTAGCCTGTATTAGACGAAGTCGTAATACAGGGCAGGACGGTTTCGTTAGAACCATGCTCCTCGGTTATCATCAATCATCCCATATTTAATAAATTGATGAATTTTTGAAGAAGTGTATCAAATTTACAAGAGTTGGGGATTGCTTGAGGTGGTTGATCCTGTATTACGACTTCGTCTAATACAGGCCCGCTAAATTCGCAATTTTTATAAGATCGTCATCCTCGCGAAGGCGGGGATCCATCCTAAAACTTAGCACAATGCCACTTTTTTGCATGGATCCCCGCCTTCGCGAGGATGACGTATAAAAAGTGAGGATCGTTGAGGAACAAGTCGCGGGACGTTGGGAATAAATTGATGAATTGTCAATACACCCTAATGTTGATGTAGCGAATACTTTTTAAGGACTTAAATTTTAAAATCATAATCCTGCTCGTTTTCAGGCTCAGCATCTTGCTTGATTTCAGACAGTTTTGTCTTAAAATCTCCGGAGCTGTATGCAGTATCAACGGCGTTTTCCTGATTTAATTGCTTATTCTGAAGTACCTGTGCTTCCTCGCTCAGTTCACTGAGCTGGTTCCATATGCCATCGAGTGATTGATATACCTCCTCGCTGGAAATGGTTCCTTCTCCTAATGCCATTCCATTTTCATTAATCCATTGTTCCATTTCTGCAAGTTTGGGTTCCAGAGCTTCCTGAACTTCAGAGTCCAATGTTTCAAGTCGTTGTCGCAACATGAGTACATGGTTACTCAAAAACATTAACTGATAATTGGTTTGCATCTCTAATGACGTCATTTCCAAGCTTTCTTCATGCATTTTCTGTAAATCAACGACCGGGCTTGCATGAAAGTAATGCGTATCCCCTTCATGAGTGTAGTTTTTCCACTGCATTTGTGTCGGTGGAATTAAAAATTCACGCTCTTGAGGATAGGCCGATAGGGGGGCAATGCATTTTCCTTTCACATCAGTATAGGTAATTGCAATTTTATCCACAAACCGTTCCGCAGGTATTTCCGCTGAGCTGATGAAATTTCTCTCTATGCTGATACCGCCTGACTCGGCTAAATCAATACGCTGTTTAAGTGCTTCTTCGCTATAAACACTTTCATAGCGAAACGATCCAGGTATTGTGACTTCTTGAGCTTTAGCAAGGCCACTGGCACTCATTACTGTATGCAAGATAACATCTCTAACCCATTCTGGCCGATCTTCAAAAGTATATGTACCTCGGGTGAATGCATTTATATTTTTATAGTAGTCCTGTGTGGTATACAGATTAATAGCCATCATTTCGGCATAATTCAATTCTCGAAGTGCACCTGTTGTATCATTTGATCTGAACTGTTCTTCACTCGGAAAAACATTCTCTATATCCGGTTTGTATTGTGAGTGCTCATAAATGTACTGTTCATACTGATTAAAATCGAGGGGTTTAAATTCAAGCTGCTCGAAGTTGGCATGAGCAAGGATTTTTGTAAGTTCCAGTTGGGTTCCATCGTCAAAAATTATTTGATATTCCCCATCCAAATTTTTAATGTAGAAATTTTCCATACTCAGCAATTTTTGAGTAAGATACTCTAATTGATAAGTGTAGGTATTTTTGGGTAAAGGACCTGCAACAGGTAAATATTCTTCAGTTTGATTGCATAGGTGTTTAAACGCATCCACTACATCAGTAACTTTCGCTGCATCAAATGCAGCCTTAACGTTTACAGCCGGCCTGTTCTTAAGGTTAGTACCCATATTTATTGCTCATACAACCCGGTAATAAATATAGTTTAGTCTAAATTCAATTCATTTGTATGTTTTTTGTACAAACATATCAGGCCTTATAGTTCATTATTGGGATGGTGTTCCAGCGGCTTGTTCTTGAAGGTTTCGTGCTGCCAGATGTTCTATCTCAGCTTCAAAACTGGTTAGAGGATGGGGCATTTTGTATTTTGTTGAGAAAAAACCAAACATTCCCTGGATAAATGAATCGGAGTGAAACACATGATGTGTCTTTAAAGAGGGTCTTGCAAGAGCGATTGTTTCTTTGCATTGCTTTATAAATTGTGTCTTGCTCTCACTGGTGTTATGACTACTGAAAATAAAGGTCATCTTCGCAAGAGTTAATCGATTAATGAATATTTGGAGCGCTTTTGCGGCTTTTCTATAATGCTTATCATCCAATGCTTTTTTTTCCAGTTCCTGGAGTCTGTCATGAAAAGGTTGTATATGCTTGTCAAAATCAAAAAAATCGAGCATTTCCTCATTTGCATTCGCAAAATCTTCATGACGTATATCAAGCAAATTGAATGCTTCAGGCAAAAAATCCGGTTGTTCAACGGCTGTATATAACAAGATGTTTTCATAAATTCCACCTTCTACCCTGCTTAGAAACTCTTTTTGTTCGTCAAAAGTGAGTGTCATAAGAGCGGTAAGGAGAAAACGCTGAATCAGGTCAGGTTGGAATATTCTGGCGTGATCAAAAACATTGGTACCATTTTCCTTTCGGGATTTAATATCCGCTCCTTTGTTGAGCAAGTAATTCATTACATCGATCTGTCTTCTCACTACGGTATATTGTAGGCTTGTAATGCCCAAATACCCTTTTGTGTCAATTCCTGCCCCTTTTTTTAATAAAAGTTTTATAGTACTGAGGTTGCTATTAAGTACTGCTTTATGTAGTGCGCACGAATTGTTACGGTTACGCGCATTAAGATCGGCCCCCATGTCCAGTAACTGGTTTACAGCGCGATCAAGGCCTGCACTGGCAGCTAACATCAGTACTGTTTCTTTACGGTTATTTTGCGCTTCCAGAGTTTCCTTACGTACCTCCGCATGTTGTTCTTCTTGGAGTATGTTCAATAAATCATTAAGAAGATAAGGGTAGCTTGCTGCAGCATACAACAGGATACTTGCATGAATCCCATTTGATACCTTACTGAGAAACTCTTTTTGCTCTTGAAGAGGTAACGTAATTGCTCGAAGCAGAATGGGTTCTATCAATTGGGGTTGAACTATTTTTGCCACATCAAGGATATTCTTACCACTTTGCGTGCGAGAGGTGATATTTGCGCCATGTTGAAACAATAGTTGCATTATTTCTGTATGCCCACTGCGAACAGCGAAGTGAATGGGCCTAACATTTTTAAAAGTTTCCGCATCAACCTCTGCATTAGATGCCAATAATCTTTTGATCACCGTTACATGACCGTAATAGCAAGCAGCTTGCAGTGCTGTTAAGCCTTCATTATTAACGGCATTAACAGGTGCTCCTGTATTTAAGAGTAAATTAACGGCCTCTTCAGCACCGTGGTATGCTGCGATAATTAATGCAGAACTTTTTTTGGGTCCAAATTCAGCATTAATTGCTTGCTGCTTGGAGTCCTCGTCTAAAAGATGAAAATACTCCGGTAAAGCAAATGGAGCGTGTTCCAGGGCATACAATAGGGCATTGTTTTGAGGCTCAAATTTGAAAATCTGATTTCTTTGCGCTTCGTTCAATGAGAAAATATGCCCTATTATTCTGGGTGTCCCTAGTTCTGCATTGAAAATAACTGGGTAATCCGGATTTTTTGCGGAGGATAAAAACGCTTTTTGTTTTTTAATGACATTTTGTTGTACTTGGGAAAGGATGGTTTGTGCGCGAGTATATTCAGCGATAATGGGATCAATATCATGAGCAATCAGTTCAACACAAAATTTTAACTGTTTATAGTTTTCATCATCAGGCCGCATCAATCGACCCAGGATCTCTTCAAGTCTGGGGAAAGAGCTATAAAGAAGCGCTTTTTGTTTGTTTGGCACTGTTTCCCAATACTGACTAAATTGCACAATACCTTCATTGGCAATCATCCCTGCATTGAGTTCTTCACCTGCTCTACTGGCTCCTCCAGCTCTTAATGCTTTATTTAATCGGGTTAATTGAGCACCAAAATCTTTGCTGACAAAACGAAATTTATTAAAAGTAACTATTTCTTCATAATATTCGTTAATTAAGAGGGAGTGGCTTTTTATACGATGCAATTCATTGGGGGTAAGCCTTGGATAAACATGGTCTTTACTTACAACGTGAATAAATTGGCCATCATGGGATACAAAGGCATTATTTAAACATTTATGAAGTGGGATAAATAGTTCCTCATTATCTGAGAGTATGAATTCATGCAATTGCAACTGATGAATGTTCTGTCCAAAAACATCTTGATGAGCCTTTAGCGTTGGCATAAGAAGAAAATAGGGACCAGTGCCAAAAGGTAAGTCATCAATTTCGTCTTCAGTTTTTGGGAGTGGCGAAAGCACATTGGCCAGATCTACAAATAATCGGTTGACCAGGTTCATTGGTTTTTGTGTGTAGCAGAGTACACTGCGGCGAATTCTTTCCCAGCGTTTAGCAAATACAGAAACTAAATATTCAGGAATTTCCTCCAGATTATGATCATTAAGACACGCTTCAAGTTCATCAAGCGCAAGCAGATTTTCACATTGAATCACCGAATCTATAGTGTTAGTAACCGGTGTTTCTTTTACAAGATAACGACAGGAGCCGATTTCTTCAAGAACGAGTTCTTTTTGTTTAGCAGAGATAGCCATCATATTCGTAATTCCATGTAGTGATGCGTTAATTCCAGTTGGATTTTATAGCCTATCCCAGGATTCAATGGGTATTGTTCCAATAGGAACAATCTCGGCTTCAAACCGGTCAGAAATTTGAGCGGATTAGGTTTCTATCAAGAAAAATACCTGTCGGATAATGTCTTTGAAGGACATTGTCCGACAGGTATTTTATAAAAACGAGACTCAGGATTAGTTTTCAAAAACTAAAAAAATACCTTCATAATCCGGACTGTATTTGGGCGTTAAGTACGTTTAGAAACCCAGTGATAGGCCACAGTGCTGGCGCTCATCCAATTCTTCAATGACTTTTTCTGTATTGAGAATGGGATCAGCTTGAATATAGGTAAAATCAGCAGCATCGTTCAATTCGTTAATGGTATTTAAAAAAGATATGATCGGTTTTTCTAAATCGATTTCCAATTGGGTTATAGCGCGTTTCAAGGTATCAGGATGTTTTTCGCATTGAGAATACATGGACGTAGCAAACAGCATTTGCGAGTCCAGATCAGAGGTACTTTGATTATTAATAACACCAGAACGACATGCCGGAAGCACCTGTTCCAATTGGTCCATGATGAAATCAAATTGTGATGTATTGGTATGGGATACGATTAAAAAGCGAATATCAGAGCGCTCACTTAAATAATCACGAAATTGTTCAATACGATGGAGTGAATTTGCATCGACCTGGGACATCGAGTTAAAGTTCTTTTTAAAATCTGCAAATGTTAGAGATGATGAAAAATGAGTGTTGAATTCTTCGCAGAGTTGTTCCAGAGGTATTTGATCAAGTCTCAAACGCGGTAAATAAGGGATTATCCAGTTCCATACTGTTTCACCATCAACTTCTTTGTTTTCCTGAGCAAGAGAGGTTTGAAAAGAGTCTTTTAATTTTTTTACATCTGATGAGATGAATTGGCCTAAAGAAAAAATCACAGTGATCACAGTTGAGCCTTGTAGTATTTAAAATGGGCAATTGTAACAA
This sequence comes from Legionella quateirensis, assembly GCF_001467955.1. Taxonomy (GTDB): domain Bacteria; phylum Pseudomonadota; class Gammaproteobacteria; order Legionellales; family Legionellaceae; genus Legionella; species Legionella quateirensis. Next base: position 103,975 of record NZ_LNYR01000034.1, read on the forward strand.
AGTGGCCTGGTTGTTTGCAACCTGGCATAGTGCCGTCATCATTTATAAAACCCCGTCTTTGCGAGCAACGCGAAGCAATCCAGAACGGGACCTTATTGGAGATGGGTTCTGGATTGCTTCACTAC
>NZ_LNYR01000034.1:104188-129437 GCF_001467955.1 Legionella quateirensis
TATTGAATAGTAGATAATTATCGTCTCATCATTTATAAAACCGAAAAGTATTTATTTAAGTCTCAATGATTTTGTAAAACCCCGTCTTTGCGAGCAACGCGAAGCAATCCGCAACGGGACCTTATTGGAGCTGGGTTCTGGATTGCTTCACTACGTTCGCAAAGACGAAAATTTATATTGAAATGATTATGTAAAACCTCGTCTTTGCGAGCAACGCGAAGCAATCCAGAACGGGACCTTATTGGAACTTTGCTCTGGATTGCTTCACTTTGTTCGCAAAGACGAAAATTTATGCTGAAGGACGCAATGAAGGATCCTGAATTTAAATTTATACGGTTTCTATTTGGCGATGTCCCAGCTCATTAAGATGCATGCGAATATGTTTATAAAAATCATTCAGTTTCTCATGCGCGTTTGTTGAAAATTTTTGATGGAGTACGTTGCCAAGCATGCCTTCAATACCGCTTAACAACATTTCATGTGTACGAAGTGGTGCTGGTAGCTCGTTGATTGACTTAAATAAAGTTCCCACGAGATTTTGACCAATATAATTCATCGCAGAGTAAAAATCATCATCCGCAATATTGGTACTCTTAAACGGTTGATTGGCAGAATGTTCTTCATTCTTTGGGTTTTTGCTTTTTGCAAACGCTTCCAGTTCGGAATACAGAGCAACAGATGCACCTTGTGATGTGTTTTCTGTTAGCGCTCCAATGGTGGAAATTATGTTAAGCATCAGCGTGATCATAATTTGATTGTTATGTTCCGCAAGTTGGGAAATTTTTAACAACGAATCGGATATGATTTGCCATTGCTCTTTAATCATCATTTCATTATTTGCGCTCATAGTGTTCCTGTTATTCTTTGATGTTTCACATAATGGGAGGTCACTTTAATTGAAATGGAAGGTCATTTCAAGGATGGGTTTTTTGTGGCAGTTATTTTGTTTGGTGTTATAGGTCTTGATTTCTTAAGTTAAGATAACAGGTAAGAATCTGGATATTTGGGGCTAAAAATGCCATAGTTTTAAATTAATCGATGAATTGATCTCAATTACAGTATTGCTAAAGGATTAGAATGCCCATATCTGCGTCATCCCTGTTCTTTCAAAATCTTGTTACTAATCAAGAGGCTGCATCAATATTTTTTGCGGAAAACACCCCTGCAGCACGGATAAAACAGACAAACATTTTAAGATACTGGGTGGCTCATCCTGAATTGGATAACAAAGCTCAATTTTTGCTTCCAGTGTTAGAAAATAAATTATCAACTAGACTGAATCTTGCCTATCGTTATTATGTCCTTCTTCTCTTAAATCGTACATTTTATCTCAGTCTGGAAGAGCCGACGTGCCTTAGAGAACACTTTGATTCCGCTTTTTGTTACAACTTTTTATCAAGCCCTGATGTGTATTATATTTTGGCAACAATGGTACAAACAAAGTCAGCAAACAGTTTGATCGAAGAAGCTCTTCATAGTTTAACCGATACCCCAACTGTTGAATATTTAATGGAAGGATCTGTTTTGTTCCTTTTGGATGAAGAATACATCCCTCCAATGACTGTTATGACTGCTCTGATTGTGTTGTCAGCTTTTCTACCCCAACTCACCATTGAGCAGCAGAACCAATTCTTTCAATTTATTTGGCAGAGGTTATTTGAACACATGCAAAGCAGAGATGAGCAATTAGTGCTGCTAAGATGTTTATACGAGTTATGTTCTAACGTTTCAGAGGCAACAATTGAAGAACTCGCTCACATCGATTTCAAGTATTTGCTTGGTACAAATAACAAATTAATGATAAGACGCCTGGAGTTCCTTGAACTATTAATAATAAACAATGAGAATTTTCGCGCCGTGAAATTGAATGACTTTGTTGCCAAGGCTTTTGAGAGTTTGCCGAGTTTGAATCAAGAAGATCAAATAGTTCTTTCCAGTTCATTAAGACAGCTCAAACCATTATTGAAACATTCTGAATACGACAAACAATTTCAAGATCTTTCGAACTGTCTTCAATACAAGAGGGGGGAATATTCTTTACATGGAAATTCCTATGCCAGAAATCATCTTTTTTCTATAGACAATAAAGAAAAAGAAATTTTAGATACTTATTTAACTTCTGATCCGGTAGACATGGCTGAATGGGTTAGTGAAGGCTTTTTAACCGAAACTATAAAATTTTATCTCTATAAACTTCATACCCATTGGGTATCCAAACAAATACATACCAACACCGCAGAATTCAATCTAAATTGCCAATAGCATGAGGCATGGAGCTGTAAAGGGATTATTCAACAGGTCTTGTTACACTTCTGTTAGTTGCTCAATCGAAAAATCTGGAATGTATAGAAAAAGTCATTTTTTTATTATCCCTAAAAGGCCACGAAACGCGACTTGTCCCTGAACGTTGGGGGTTTAGAACTCGTGTCAATAGAGTTAATTCGTATTTAACGATGAGGCCTATTCATGAAGCTACTATGTTGTCAAAAAAATATCTAAGTGGATTTAAATTGACCTATAATCGTATTGTGGGATTTCTACTAATTCCGGAGTATTTGATTATGAAAAGTCTTGATGATTTAAAATCACTGGATGAGTTGAAAGAAGGACTGGAAAACCGCAGCGTTCTCAAAGTATATCTTTGGCTTAAATACAAATATGAAGAACTCTATCGCCAATTTCCAACTCCTGAGACACGCCTTACTACTCCGTTTACTCAGGCACGTGATGCACTGAATACAGAAATCATTGGAAAATTAACCCAAAGCGAGCATCATCAGCCAACAAAAAAAGCGTTGCGTGATTTTTATGCTCTATGTCAAGGGATACTGAACAAAATTGACATGAAGATTTTAGTCGAAGATGAAGTACAGGATGAATCATCCTTAAATAATCAATCGCTCAGAAACGAAATACTTATTTTGCAGATGCTGAGGTGCGGTAACTATCTTTTTACCTTTTCCAATGTCCAGAACAGATATATCCGGGATAAAAATCCTAAGGGCTATGACACCCTGGAGTATCCTGAAGGGCTAGTGCCCGGGCAACGAATTGATAATCATCCTGTCATGATAGGTAGTGACATGTTTCACGAGTTTAGGGGAGAGCGCTTAAAGACGGCGATCCTCAACGAATTGGCGATAAAATTAAATGATTGTCCGAGAGAGTATTTGCCGGACTTTATTGAACGGATAAGGGACTCATATGAGTATCAGTTGCTTAAGACCCGGCAGAGTCCTCTAATGCTGGGAAGTTTTTTTAAAAGTCAAACCGATTCCATCAGTGAACTGGAGCGGATGCTTGACGAAGTAACTTTACCTGGACCTAAAATTTAATTGTTAAGAACACGTTTAAAAGTTAAGGTTTGTGGTAATGATTATTAAAAAAACAGGCATTGGGTTGGCCTTAAATAGTTAAATTTTTAACTTCAGTCTTTAACGATTGGGAGGGTGAAACGAAATGCCGCTCCTTTTTTTTCTGCATTTTCAACCCAAATTTGGCCTTCGTGAGCCGCGATTATCTTTTGACAAATAGCTAAACCCAAACCTAGCCCATGTTCAGTAATGACTCCTTTGCCCCGATAAAATTTTTTAAATAATTTACTTTTCTCTTCATGAGCAATACCGGATCCGAAGTCCTCAATACTGACTACCAGCTGGTGTTCTTTAATATGTACCGAAATATGAATAGGAGTTTCAGCAGGTGAATATTTAATGGCATTATCAAATAAGTGAATAAAAACTTCCTTAATCATTTGTTGATCCAACAGTACAAGCGGCAGGTTTTCCGGAATATTGGTTTGAACTGTCCTATCTTTGAGCATGTTTCTTGAGGATTCGATTACAGAATTAATTACATCAATTAAAGAGGAGGGCGTTTTATTAAATGGTATTTTCTCCGCCTCTAATTGAATAATCAGATGAAGATTGGTGTTTAAGCGGTTCAGTTTATCTATTTCATAATCGATATTTTCTTCTATAATTCTGACTTTTGCCCCTTCGATTTTCTTTAAATCATTGACTGCCTTGATAACTTGTTTGAGAGGGGAACTTAAATCATGAACAATTGATTGGAGTATCGCCGTACGGGCTTTGTCTGTTTCCTTTTCCAGATCTTTTCTTCTTTCCTTTTCTTGTAATCGATCCACTTCCAAAGCTAAAGATACATGATTAATACACGATTCCAACAGTTTGATTTGTTCTGGAGTAAAGAGATGCCCATCTTTGGGTTGAATTCTTAAAACGCCAATGGTTTCAACGGAAGACATAATAGGGAGATATAATGCGTTTGAGAATGTCAAAGTATCTGTACCTAATCCTGCCGGTTGTTTCATCTCATAAACCCATTGGGCGATACTGTACTCCTTTAAATCTAAAGTGTGCTGAGATGGAGCGTCGGAGGAGGGCATAAGCTGGTCATTTATAGGGATTAATATCAGAACATCACTATTAAAAACCTTGGCAATAAAATTGGTGCCTAATTCTATGATGTGATTAACTCCCCGTGTTCTGGTTAGTTGTCGATTCAAAGTATAGAGTGCTGTTGTTTGACTTTGGGTAATGCGTGATGACTCTGCCTGACGACGTGCAAGTATGGTTAAATTACTAATGATTTGCGATATAAGCAGCATCACAAGCAGGGTGAAAAAATACTCTGTATCAGAGACTTCAAAACTATTAACAGGGGGGACAAAGAAAAAGTCAAAAGAAAGCACACTAAGGACAGAGGCCAGGATTGAAGGTCCTATTTGCCCACACAACGCAGTAACGGTTACACCCAATAAATACATCATGACTAAATTACTGGAGGTCATGACTGGCTCAATCAGGATATTGATGACAGTCACAAAGGCCACAATGCCAATAGATATTCCGTAAGATTTCCATGAAAAATAGTGCGGCACGCCACTTTTCACCGGTTGAGAATTTGTTTCTTCACCCGTAATAATGTAAACGTCAATATCACCACTATGACGTACTACTTCATCTGAGAGATTTCTACGAAACCAGCTTTGCCAGCGGCTTAAGACATGTTTCCATATAATAATCTGAGTGACATTTTGTTCTCGGGAAAAATTAATAATCTCTTTAACTATGTCAAAACTTGTTAAAACATAGGTTTCAGCACCCAAAAGTTCTGCCAGACGTAAATTTTGGATGGCACTGTTTCTTTGTTGGGATGATGATCGCAGTTTGGGGGTATCGACATAGACTGCAATCCATTCGGCCTGTAAACTGTTTGCTATTCGTTTTGCAGAACGAATCAAACTTTGTACTTCAGGCCGAGGACCCACGCAGACTAAAATTTTATCTTTTGTTGCCCAAATTTCTTTTATTCCGGCATCGTGCCTGTACATTTGTGCATCAGACCCTACACGGTCAGCAGTGATACGTAACGCTAATTCTCGCAATGCAATCAGATTGCCTTTTCGAAAAAAATGTTCGCCAGCAAGTTCTGCCTGTTTGGGAAAATAAATTTTTCCATCGTGCAGTCGTTTCAATAATTCTTCGGGAGGAAAGTCAATAAGCTCAACTGCATCCGCTCGTTCTATCATTGAATCAGGAACAGTTTCTTTAATTGGCGCTTGAATTATGCGAGCAACGTCATCCTTTAAACTTTCAATATGCTGCACGTTCAGAGTGGTGTAAACATCGATGCCTTTATCCAATAGTTCCTTAATATCCTGCCATCTTTTTTCATGGCGTAAACCTGGAACGTTGGTATGGGCCATTTCATCTACTAAAATTAATCCAGGGTGGCGTTTCAATGCAGCATCAAGGTCGAATTCTTGACATTCTCTGTCTCGATAGTTGATGGCTTGGCGAGGCATTATTTCAAACTGTTCTAACATGGTATTAATATCGACTCGACCATGAGACTCAGCGACACCAACAACAACATCAAGGTTTTTGGATCTTTTTTCAAGGGCATCATGGAGCATCGAGTAGGTTTTACCTACACCCGGAGCTGCCCCAAGATAAATTTTAAGTTTACCTCGACGCTCTTTAAGTTCTTCCTCATTGATCTGCTGTAATAATTGTTCAGGACTCAGGCGTTGATTTACCATGACTAATCCTTAAGTTATCCAGTGCCAGGTTTAACTGTAAAACATTAACACGTTGTTCGCCTAATAGATTGTATGTACGATTTTGTATGTGTTTTTGTACGAGATCTTCAAGTATTTGAACCGGAATTTGTCTGGCTTCAGCAATTCTGGGTATTTGATACATCGCAGCCAGGGGGCTAATATCAGGATCCAGGCCACTCCCTGAGGCAGTGACTAAATCAACAGGTACCAAGCTGTCTTGTTGCAAATCATATTTTTTCAGTTCGGTTACCCTATCTTTTACGGTTAATAAAAAATTCGGGTTTGAGGGTCCACTGTTTGATCCTGTTGACGCTGCTCCGTTATATGGAAAAGGTTTGGTTGCCGAAGGGCGACCCCAAAAATAACCAGGAGAGGTGAACGATTGTCCAATAAGCAAGGAGCCTACAGGCGTTTCATTTTGCGTAATAATACTTCCATTGGCTTGCCATGGGAAAAAAAATTGCGCTAATCCGGTTACTAAAAGCGGATAGATTAATCCCGTTAAAACAGTCATTAGTACAAGTAAAGTAAATGCTGTTCTTATTTGTCTGACAGCTTCTTTGAACATAGTGTGTCCTTATACCAACCCTAATCCGGTTAAAATAAAATCGATGAGTTTAATGCAGAAAAACGGAACTATTAAACCTCCCAAACCATAAATCAGAACGTTAGAGCGCAACAGTTTGGCTGCTTCCACATGTCGATATCTCACTCCACGAAGAGCAAGTGGAATTAGAAAAATGATAATCAGCGCATTAAAAATAACAGCAGATAAAATAGCGCTCCTTGGAGTGGATAAATGCATGATATTCAATGCGTTTAACGCCGGATAAGTTGTTGCAAATGCCGCAGGGAGAATAGCGAAGTATTTTGCAATATCATTGGAGATGCTAAATGTTGTTAGTGCTCCTCTGGTCATTAATAATTGTTTGCCAATTTCAACTATTTCAATCAGTTTGGTTGGATTGGAATCCAAATCGATTAGATTGCCGGCTTCTTTTGCAGCTTGGGTGCCGGTATTCATTGCTACAGCCACATCAGCCTGTGCTAGTCCCGGAGCATCGTTAGTTCCATCACCGGCCATGGCAATCAAGTTGCCTTTGGCTTGTAATTGACGAATCAGTTTCAGTTTGTCTTCGGGTTTAGCATTAGCTAAAAAATCATCCACTCCAGACTCAGCGGCAATGGCTGCGGCGGTAAGCTCATTATCGCCTGTAACCATGATGGTTTTTATACCCATTCGTCGTAATTGCATGAAGCGTTCTTTAATCCCGCCCTTGATAATATCTTTCAGGTGGATGACGCCCAAAGCTCTGTTTCCTTCAGTTACAACAAGAGCAGTACCTCCTTTGCGTGAGATCTGATCGACACTGCTTCGAACAGATGTCGGTAAAAGACTACCCAATTCTTCAAGATACTCTTCAATTGCAATGGATGCTCCTTTACGGATTTGACGACCTGGCAAATTAGCGCCACTCATACGAGTTTCTGCAGCAAAGGGAATAAAGGTAGCGCCAAGTTGTGTCAGTTCTCGACCACGCAGCCCATATTTCTTTTTTGCCAATATGACTATACTTCTTCCTTCGGGGGTTTCATCAGCAAGTGATGCCAATTGTGCCGCATCAGCTAATGTTTTTACGTCCACTCCGTCTGCAGGTATAAATTCTATGGCTTCACGATTACCCAAGGTGATGGTACCTGTTTTATCAAGCAATAAGACATCAACATCACCGGCTGCTTCTACGGCATTCCCCGACAGGGCAATCACATTGGCCTGAATCATTCTATCCATTCCGGCTATCCCAATCGCTGAAAGCAATGCTCCGATGGTGGTTGGCGCCAGGCAAACAAACAAGGCTACCAGAACGGTAATTGTTACAACCTGGCCTGCCTGGGTTGAATGAACACTGTATATAGAAAATGGAAGAAGGGTCGCACATACCAATAAAAAGATAATGGTAAGCGTAGAGAGCAAAATCGTCAGGGCAAGTTCATTGGGTGTTTTTTGCCTTTTTGCACCTTCGACCAACGCGATCATCCCATCTAAAAAAGTTTCTCCGGGATTTGAGGTGATACGTACAATTAACCAATCTGAGATAACCTGTGTACCTCCGGTAACGGCACTACGATCTCCGCCACTCTCTCTGATTACAGGCGCACTTTCGCCGGTAATGGCACTTTCATTAACAGAGGCAATACCCTCAATCACTTCTCCATCACTTGGAACGAAGTCCCCCATTTCAACCAATACAATATCGCCTGCACGTAAAAGAGCGGATTGGACTAAAGTAATTTTGCCATCTCGGGATGGTTTGGAGAGTTTTTTTGCTTGAATTTCCCTGCGTGCTTTTCGTAATGACTGAGCCTGAGCTTTTCCACGTCCTTCGGCCATACTTTCTGCAAAGTTTGCAAAAAGTAAGGTAATCCAAAGGAGTAACACAATCGTTAAAATAAATCCTGGGGAGGATTCACCTTGACCTGTAATTGACCGTATGAATAGCAATGTTGTTAATATGGAGCCAATATAAACGCAAAACATTACCGGATTGCGGATTTGGTTTTGAGGTACCAATTTTAAAATGGATTGCCATATAGCATGCTTTATAATTTTGGTGTCCCACATGGATTGGCCTACTTTATTGCCCATTATATCCCCCAAGCATCAACTGTTCAGCAATTGGTCCTAATGCCAGTGCTGGAAGAAATGAAAGTGCGCCTATAATAATAAGGACACCTAGAAGAAGAAAAATGAAGAGGGGGGTATGAGTCGCGAGTGTACCTGCACTGCTGATTGTTAATTTTTTACGAGTCAGTGAGCCAGCAATAGCCATGACGGAAATGGCAATCCAGTAACGGGAAATTAACATCATTGTACCGCCTACTATATTATAAAAAGGGGTATTTGCGATCAGTCCCTCAAATGCACTGCCATTATTACATCCCATCGAAGTAAAAGCATAAAGGATTTCACTAAAACCATGAGCGCCAGGGTTTGCTATTGAACTGGTACCCATCTGGGTAACTGATCCCACTGCCGTAGCAAGAAGTACAGTTACTGGCATTATCAACACTGCTATTGCAGCCATTTTCATTTCAAAGGGCTCGATTTTTTTCCCTAGATACTCTGGGGTCCTTCCCACCATTAAGCCGGCAATAAAAACGGTAATGATAACCAGCATGAACATTCCATATAAACCTGAACCAACACCACCAAAAACAACTTCACCCAGATGCATCATCCATAAGGGTACCATGCCACCAATTGGGGTATAGGAATCATGCATTGAGTTAATGGAACCATTTGATGCTGCTGTTGTTGCTGTAGCCCAGAGGGCGGAATTGACTATCCCAAATCGGGTTTCCTTTCCCTCCATATTGCCGCCAGGAAATCCATTTATCTGCCTCACCTGGTCAACACCCATTGCAGTCAATGCAGGATTGCCTGTTTGCTCTGAATACACTGCAACAAAGACAAAAGGAATAAACATAATGTACATTGCAGTCAGTATGGCCCAACCTTGACGCTTGTCATTAACCATCATGCCAAAGGTGAAGCATAAGGAGGCTGGAATAAGCAAGATCGCCAATAGTTCTAAAAAGTTGGTAAGAGGGGTTGGATTTTCAAAGGGATGAGCCGAATTTACGTTAAAAAAGCCGCCTCCGTTTGTTCCTAACTGTTTGATTGCTATTTGAGATGCAACAGGCCCCATTGGAATAACTTGTTGCTTCACACTAATGCTCTCTGTACTTAGGTTAGTACGTTCCATTAGGGGTTGTTCCTGGGTATTACTAATAGATTGCGTATAATTAAATGGATCAATCAAATTAACGGTTTGATTGGGCTTTAAATTTTGTATGACGCCTTGTGACACCAGGATTAACGCAAAAATAAATGCCAGAGGCAACAGGATATAGAGTATTCCACGAAGTGTATCTACCCAGAAATTGCCCAGCTCAGTACGTTCATGATTCACAATTCCGCGTGTTAATGCGACGAGTAACGACATCCCCGTTGCTGCAGAGAGGAAGTTTTGCGAAGTAAAGGCAAACATTTGGGTCAAATAGCTCATGGTTGCATCGCTATTATAAGATTGCCAATCAGTATTTGTAGCAAAACTTACTGCTGTATTAAAGGCTAAGTGAGGTGAGGGGGATGAGTAATTTTGTGGATTTAATGGAAGGTACACTTGAAGTCTCTGAACAAGGTAGACTGTCAATAAACCAAGTAAATTAAAAAGAAGCATTGCTGATAAATAGCGTTTCCAATCCATAGCTTGATTTGGATCAATGCCACATATCCTGAATATAAAGCGCTCAACAGGGCTGCCAATACGATTTAGTATAGAGATCTTCTCTTGATAAACCATAGCCATATACCAGCCTAAAGGCTTAACCAATAATAGAAGAACTACAAGATAGAGAGTAATTTGTGCAAAACTCATTTCAGAAATCATAGAATCCATTCCCTGTATGAAGGCTAAAATAATTCGGGTTTAAATAAAACAATGAATAGATAGGCAAGTAATCCTAAAGTAATTAGCCCGCTGATCCAATAAATATCCATCACTCGCTCCATGATAATGAATCATAAAATTTGATAACACCCGTGCAAAGATAAAAAAACAGTACTGTAGATAAAATAAATAGTATATCTGCCATCATGTTCTCAATAAGTTAAGAAAATAATAAAACATAATCTGGTTATTTGGATCTGTCGACAATTCATTTTTTAATTATCCGTAAACGCCCACGTCCAATTCAATTATAATTGTCGCTCATAACTTATAATTTAGCAGATTAGTGCCTGGAATATTAGGGGTTGTTGATATTTGATTGATAATTGCAGTATTTATGCTTTATTTTGGATGTACCTGTCAGCGTGCATGTAACGTGTAATGTGTCATAAAGGTACAAAAACCTACATCCCTTGGGATGTAGGCAGATTGAAGTCAAGCATTACAATAAAGGTTGGATCCTTCTTGATGGAGTCTTTATGATTCCCCGAGGGAGACAACGCGTAGTCGATTCCCATCAGGATCCAGAGCTAAAAAAGTATAACCATAAGTCAGGAGCGTTGGGGATTGCGCAATGTTTATTCCTTTCATTTGCCATTCTGTAAATAATTCATCAACCCTCCTGTGCGTATTGACTGTGAAGGCTAATTCCCCACTACCTTTATTATTTGTAGATGGGATAACCGTCTGTATCGCTTTTAACCCCAAACTCATTCCATTAGATAAAGTGAATGAATGGAATGCAGATGAAGCTTCTATCGGCTTTATTTTCAGTAAATCCTGATAAAATGTGCTGCTTATCGCGGGATTATCAACATAAAGTACAATGGCGTTTGGTTCGAACATAGTAGTTACCTCGTTAATATATTCAGGATTTATGAACATAATCTCTTAACAAAGAGATTGGTCGTTTTTCGTAAGTCCTGATAGTGATTGTTATGATCGAACACAGTGTACTACTCTATGCTGACAGTTTTTGTCAGTAGAGAATGTCTTTAACGGCAGGGAATAGCCAGGCATTATTATCGGGGCATGGTGACATATAGCCCTCAGGCTAAGGAGTTTCTGTATTTAAAGCAGTCTGGATGAAGTGCGAAGCGGGTACCATTAAAAAAATACCCTGCTGCGCATAGGTTTCCCGGATTTCGCTGTGCTTCATCCGGGCGACTTTTGATTTACTCTTTAGGTTGACGTCAATGATTCAGGCTAACCCAACGATACTTTGATCGTTAAGATAACTGATTTACACCACTTATACGGTGATTACAATTTTTCCGATTTGTTCATTGGATTCCATATAACGATGCGCGTCAACGATATCATCCAGGGCAAAGGTTTTGGCTATATTGGGTTTAAACGTGCCATTTTGTATATGGTTGAATATGTACTGTTCTGCTTCTTTACGCAGCTCAGGTACTGATGACAGTTCAAATAATGTATAACCACGGATGGCTATACCCTTGGCTAAAGCAGTAAAGAGTGGATAGGGCATGGGTTCATTTGATAAATTACCATAAACAAAGATGCTTCCTTTGGGAGCAGCTGCTTCAGCAAGCACTTCTATACCTTTTCCCGCCACCGGATCAAAAATAATTCGAGCGCCTTTACCCGAGGTGATCTCGCGTACACGAGAGGGTAAATCCTCATCATTAGTTACAATGACATGGTCTGCTCCAAGTTTTAACAACTCGGCTTTTTTCTTTTGAGTTCGAGTGGTTGCGATACTGATTGCTCCTTGAGCTCGTGCAATCTCAATCGCCGCTATTCCGACACTACTACTGGCCGCGGTGATTAAAACATAATCGCCTTTTGTGATCTTGCCATAATGAATTAAAGCGCCATAGGCAGTCATGTATTGCATCCAGATTGAGGTCGATTCAACGAAAGATAATTGTTCTGGATATTCTGCAAGGGCGTAGGCGGGTAAAATGGCCACTTCCCCATATACACCGTATTTACCTAAATCAAAACAAGGAACAGTACTGAATTTTTTACCTATTAATCCTTTATCAACTCCTGGGCCTACTGCTTCAACAATACCTGAGGCTTCATAACCAATTTTGGATGGAAACTGGGGAGTTACAAGATATTGTCCAAGGCGAAACATCACTTCAGCTCGATTTAAACCGATTGCATGTATACGTAATCGCACTTCTCCGGCTTCGGGTTCGGGTAATGCCATTTCCTCTATTTTTAACACTTCAGGACCACCAGTTTTATGAAAACGAACAATCTTGGTAGTTGTAACTGACATAGTATTTCCTTATGAAGAGAATAAAAAAATGATGCAAATTAAGTACTTGCCTCATCGAGATGGGTATTCTAAGCGCTGACACGTCATTAAGTAAACAGGAAATAAAGGGAGTACTCATTTTAGGATGTTGAACGTTATGGAATAAGGACATTATGTTTTCTAAGCATTTAATTACCCATCAATAATTGATTTATTTTGCTACACTTAGATTATAATTTTATCTTGAAGATAAATGCCATGCGAAATAGTCCGTTTGAAATTGCAGGTCAAATAATAAAACCAGGAACCAAGACTTGTGTGATGTTGCCTTCAGCAAGTCTTTATACGCAGAGTAAAATGGATATTCCTGTCCATATTTTTCATGGAAAAAAAGCCGGTCCTAAAGTTTTTATCATCGGTACAATTCATGGTGATGAGCTTAATAGTATTGAAATCATAAGACGGGTTCATCATCATTTTTCATTGAAGCATATACACGGTACTTTAATTACAATTCCTGTGGCCAATATTTTTGGATTTGTTTTGCAATCTCGATATTTGCCTGATCGAAGAGATTTAAATCGAGCTTTTCCGGGATCTAAATCAGGATCACTTGCTGCAAGACTGGCAGATATCCTGATCAATGAAGTAGTTGTCAAATGCAATTACGGAATTGATTTGCATACTGGGGCTCTTGGCCGAATTAATATGCCGCAATTGCGCGTCAATCTGGAAACACCCGGTGCCAGGGATCTTGCTTTAGCGTTTGATACACCAGTAATTCTCAATGCGAAAATTCGTGACGGTTCACTCAGAGAGGCTGCAAGTGAATTAGGTATTCCCCTCCTGGTTTATGAAGGTGGAGAGGCATTACGTTTTAATGAATTATGCATCCGGATGGGGGTGCGAGGAATACTTAAAGTGTTAACTTTATTAGGAATGATTGTTAAGCCTAAAGGCAGCAAACGGAAGAAATATGAGCCAGTAATTACTGAAAACAGCAGTTGGGCTCGTGCGCCAGCTAGTGGGTTGGTGCAACCTATAGTCGATCTTGCTCAAGCAGTGAAAAAAGATGATCCACTAGGGTATATTCATGATCCATTTTTAATGAATAAGTCCGTTACGGTAAAAGCCCCCTTTGGTGGTATTGTTATAGGTAAAACAAATCTGCCATTGGTTAATGAAGGTGATGCAATGTATCACATTGCCAGTTTTGATGAAATTGAAAAGGTATCGGCTTTTATTGAAGACCTTCAGAATCAAGTCGATAAAGAAATAGATCCTTTGAACGATAATTAAGTGACATGAATCCCTATTTTTATAGAGGATTTAAGTGGCTGCAACCGCTGTTGCGGCTTTTGGATTAAAAGCCGCAACAGCGGTTACAGGAACTCTGTTTTAGCTGCCTCCAAAACAGGCATTGAGCGTTACCGCATTGCTTGCAGGAAGCCAGTGACCGTAGTTTTCTCCATGCCACAGACGGGTTTCTTCAAGTTTTGCTTCGACAATTTGTTTTGTAATGCCTATGCGCTCAATCCATTCGCCACAGCGCTTTTTAACCTGTCTGCGAATTTGACCACGCATAAATGAGTAACGACATGGATTATAAGCTTCATTCAGATTATCCGAGATATAAGGTTTCAACAGGTTCTCCCTGGTGACGTGTTTGGAAAACTCCCATTGATTGTTGTTGAAAACCAGTATTGGGGGAAGTGTTTTACTTCCAATTTTAACAGGATGGCCAATATTCATGTAAAATTTCCAACCCGCGTAATTTGCCGCTAAATCACCATTGGAATAAACGCCATTAATCAAGGTGCCTAAATAGGTTTGCTCCAGGAATTGACCATAGGTTACGATAGCAGCATGAGCCTTTTTAGCCGATTTCCAGTGATTCAGATAGAACATATAAATTTTATAGTAGGTATGACCCATCATGAAAAAATGCCCCAACTTGTCAGTACCAAAATAATAGTCGTACATATTAATTGTTGGTGCCAGGCCAATAATAAATAAGGGTGATTGTGAAAAAACTAGCCAATAAACCGTTTTCCAAGGTCTGAATTCTTTATACTGCATGGGTTTGATGTCCACTGGTAATTGACTCCAACGCATCCAGCGTGGAAAACCGGGGCCTGTTTTGTTATAAATTAAATCAACGAGATAGGAATCATTACGGCGCGATGCCAATTTTGCAGCAGCAAGCCGACTGTTCTTGGCTTGTGGCAGCAACATTCGAATTTCCGAATTGGTTTGAACTACAATTTGTTTGAGAACTTCATATAGTCTACTACTTGCTGCTGGTCCAATGTCTTGAAGTTCGCCGGGAGGAAGGGTGAATTGATCCGTCTCTTCTGCCTGAGCTGCCTGTATAAAGCAAATGCTCAATAATACACTTAAATAGAACATCCTTTTAAAAATCATAATTCCTTTGCCTGCTTCGAGTCAGTTATTACATTAGAATACAAATTCTCTCTTACTGTCTAGATAAATCATTAAAGAGCTGTCAAGCGAGTCTGTTTTAATGAATGTCTTTGCTCTAAATATCCTGAGAACACATGATTATTGACAATTAACAGGTCCTGAAACATGATTAACCTGGTGCCTTTTCTCTGTATGCCTTTACTTACATAATTCAGTAAGATGATTTCATTCATGAAGTTATGACTAGCAGATTTTTAGGTCTAATCAGTCCTTAAATAAACAACCGAAAGAGGGAATTTCGATGAAAAAATCCAGTCTGGTATATTCGTTATTATTACTTTCTACTATTACGTTTTCTCCTGTTATCAATGCAGGCCCTGTAGGACTTGTTGTGGATATTTATTGCCCTGCTACTCAGGGAACTCCGAATGTTCTTACTAATTTTGGAGAGTACATTGGTGGTTATGGAGCGGAAAATATTCTGTCACAAAATAATCCAATTTATTTTAAATCCATTTCATTGGCTCATGATGTTCCTGCTCAACTGGTGAATTACTATAATGAATCAGCCAGTTACAACAGCACAACAGGGCAAGTCACTTGCAACTATGCAAGTAATAATCCTGTAGAGCCACGTTTTGGTGTAGCCTATAATGTGACAAACGGAAAAGGTGGTGCTGTTCAATGGCAATCCAACAATTCGATCAATATCATTTTTCCTGTTGGTATAAAAGGTTAATCAGCAGCTTATATTCTTGAAATATTAATTCGTGATCATTCTGCCTCGTTTTTTTGTGAGGCAGGTTGAGTCTTGACCAACCTCTATCAATTTAACGAGTAGTGCATTTACCCTGGAATCCCAATCGATTAGACATTGGACTTTTTGGTGAGCCATTGATCATTTGTTGCCTATAATTAAAATACACAAATGATTTTCCGGGCGAATGTTATGCCTAATACAAAAAACACGAAAAAATCCCCCAAGGGGTTCGTAGCTATAGATCTTGATGGAACAGCTCTGGTTCAAAAAATTGATAAACAACCCTTATATGGTTTGACCAACGCACAGAGTAATATCCGTGAAGCACTGATAACGTATATTAAGGCAGCTCAGGATGAAGGATATGATATCGTTATTTTAACTGCCCGCCCGGAGCTTGTGGAACCACTTTTAGGCGGAGGAAAAATAGGTACTAAAGCGACTCAGGAAATTAAAGACGAATTAGCCGAAAGTGGCGTCATTATAAAAGAAGTATACAGAGCACCTGCTGGCCTAAAAGGCGGTAAAATGGATGAAATTTTACAAGAATATCCAGAGGATGCTGTAGGAATTTTATTTGATGATCAATTAAAACAAGTCAATGATGTCAAGGAACTAAATAATCCCAGGCTTATGGCATACGATATTAATAGCAAAAAGGATATTGAGCTTTATCTTGATAAAATTGCACTATCTGCTGATCATCCTCATCATCCTTCAAGAATTGTAGAAACGATTCTTAATACTCCCAATGTTCCTGAAACCGAAGGGATAAAAACCCTGAATAGCAGTATTCAACAATTACACGATCAAGGTAAGGGAAAAGAAGCGGCTTTGATTGAGTCTATAGTGCATGAACTGTGTATTCGGAGCGATGCGGCAAACAGGCATAATTACAAACCAGAACAAGATTTGGTCACTGTAACAACCCAGAATATTCAAATTTTAGTCAATAAATTAATCAAGAATGAGCCAACAGAATACGATGACATTATTGCAGCCAGAAACGCGATTTTGGCTGATACACATTTAGTTAAAATTAAACCGAATTCAAATTTTGATGTAGCAGTTAAGGCTTTTCTTGAGGAGTGTACAAGAACAGTCTTTATCAGAGATTTGAAACAACAATGCTCTGATTTTCAGGCGACGCTGGGAAATTCTAATCAATATGCTCAACAACGTGAGATGCTGGGAAAATTAATGCAATCTCTTGATAAACCAGATACAAATCAAGCGTTACTGAGTTTTTCAGATCAGTTTAAACAGGGAGATAGTATTTTTAAACAGGCACCCAACGGGGATTCATTTATCGAATCGGTACGTTCAATTTTGGCAAAAGCACCAATAATTGGTGTTCTGTTTAAAAGTGACAGTGAATTAAAAGCAGATAAAATAGATCATTGTGTTGTAACCATGTTCAAAAATCAGTTGGTTGAACTCAAGAATGGAACTGATAACACGATTGCTTCTGAGGATACTGAGGTTTATCAGCGAACTCCTTGAAATACATAAATTGTATGGCCTCTTTTGCGGTGAATAACCGAGTCGTTCTTTATTTGAAACGTGATAAATGTTTAACAATTGAATAAATATTCAGGTTTTTTTATTTTTTCGTCAGAAAAGATATTAATAAGTGATATGGTTGACGCAGGTTGAACTTTGTTTTGATTATACAGGAGATAAGTACGTTGAAGGATGTTGGATTTGAAAAAAATTTAAGTAACAGAGATATCATTTCATCTGTGGGATCAGGTGGTTTTGCTAAACGTGAGGGATTTTTTTCAGGGCTGAGAAACAAAAGTGACCATTATTCACTCGCTTCTCAGGATGGTTGTATTAAGTTCATATTGTTTGACGTATTCGGAACAGTGGTGGATTGGCGTGGAACAATGGTTAGAGAATTTGTTGTATTGTTTGAGGAAAAAGAAATAAGACATGTGCGTTGTGAAGAATTTATAGATCGCTGGGTCAATGAGTATTCCGAAAACATGACAAAAATCAGTGAAGGGTCACACCCATTTTCAACAGTTGATGAACTCAACAATACCGCTCTAAATAAAACGTTAGAGCACTATCAAATCCTGAATAAGTTTACTGAGTCGGAGCGGGAGCAGATGTGGATGGTTTGGCATCGATTGGAACCATGGCCGGATGTACTTGCTGGCATCAATGAGATGAAGAAGCAATGCAGCATTGGTATCCTTTCGAATGGAAATATTCACTTGCTGGAGGATTTATCCAAAAATGCGAGTCTGGAATGGGATATTATTCTGTCTGGTGAATTATTTCAGAGTTATAAACCCAATCCATTAGTCTACCAAAGTGCCACAAGAGAATTGAAATTAAAGGCCTCAGAAATATTGCTTGTGGCCTCACATAAATATGATCTAGAAGCAGCGCAACAATGTGGATACAAAACAGCCTATATTTTTCGCCCTTTAGAATTCGGAACCGTTAGAGAAGGACAAATTCCCTGTGATGACGGATTCGATTTTGTGACAACAGGAATTGATGATTTGGCAAAACAATTGATATCACAAAGTAGGAATGTGTTGTCGTTCAAGAGTGTTTAATATTGAGCACAGGGTTCATTTATTTGTCAAATGATGTAGAATATATATTATTATTTTTTGCAGGCTTCATTTTGGACCATAACGAAAAAAACGCTCCCAAAAAAAATACGAAAAGCCAGAATGCAGGCTTATTTTTAGCGACCACATTGGCAATTTATGCATTGCTGAAAAAAGGAAATTATAAAGCCGCATTAGTACTTTATTCCAAAACCGGAGGTGGAGGAGTCAATTTCTATAAAAAAAAGCCTGATGGCAAGCTGCATCGACTGTTTGCTTTTGATTACCACCCAGTCAAAGATCCTAAAACTCAGCAAAATCAATGGTGTTTCCATTATCATCGGGGAAAGAACTCCAGTCAGATGAGTAAACACCGTCCTTATCAAGGGGGCTGGTAGTCTATTGAATCACTTGTAGCCTGTATTAGACAAAGCTTGTCTAATACAGGCTACTTTTGCTGCATCGACTATTATCACCCTATCAAAGATCCTAAAAGCTAAAAAATCAATGGCGTTTTCAATATCATAGAGGATATAGCTCCAGCCAGATGAGTAATCACTGTCCTTATGAAGGGGATTGGTAGTTTGTTAAATCGAATGAAGCGGCGCTCATTATATGATTTATCAATAGCGGTTATTAACAACATTTTGTTACTTTTTTAATCAATGAGAGTTACAATTGACCTTGTAAATTAATTATAGGAGTAACTCAAATGGCAACAGTTTATGAAGTTTTAGGTCTTGAACCTACTGCAGATTTTAAAAAATTAAAAAAAGCATACCGCAACAAAGCACTTGAAAATCACCCTGACCGAGGTGGAAAGGAACAGGTCTTCAAGGATTTACAAAATGCATGGTCATTAATTGATGAGGAGGCGAAAGCTCTATCGTATTATAATAAGTTTACTGCAAAGGCAGTTAAGCCTGATTGGAGTGAATCATATGCTGAATCTATCTCTGCTCCGACCGCATCGTCCTATTCAGGTCCATTTCCTTCCTATTCTTCTTCCTCTTATTCGGAAGGGGAAGCAACAAGTTTCCCAAAAAATCCAACGGCTTCAAAATCACCTTTAAGTACAACAGCTTTCGTACCTAAAAGTGGCGGATTTATGGGATTTTTTACATCGCCTAATGTTGGTGATTTTGTATATCGTTCCATTAACACCACTCCCCTTATTGGTTCCCGTGATTCTTCAGATAGAGCTTTAGGTTTCAAG
Source organism: Legionella quateirensis (assembly GCF_001467955.1). Lineage (GTDB taxonomy): Bacteria > Pseudomonadota > Gammaproteobacteria > Legionellales > Legionellaceae > Legionella > Legionella quateirensis. Next base: position 123,994 of record NZ_LNYR01000034.1, read on the forward strand.
ATAGGCAGTCTTTTTAACGATCTTGATCCGACCTGTACGGCTCATGAATTACTAACCGCATTTAAGCAGCTATTAACCATTATGATTGAACATGCTGATTTACGTGACTCAACAGATAACAAGAAATATTTTTTGATGAATCAGTTGGCAGAACTTGTTGGAAAAAAAGTAACATTGGAGAGCTATCATGTGGTGCTCGCTGATTATGCAAGAACCTATGTTTCAGTTGAACCAGTTGCTTTATTAATGGAGCCTCAATTTGAACCCTGCAGCTCTGTTCCTCTATTAGACTAATCAATCTAAAACCCTCCACTGGTGTGGAGGGTGTATTTTTAATGATATTTCGTTATCATGGCTGTAAATCCTGTTTAAATCAAAATTTACGAAAAAAGCACAATCTCTTCATTAAAAGTAATTTTAAATTCGGTCATTTAGTTTATGTTCACTTATAAGTACCATCAGCCAGAAGAATATCGTTGTAGTCTTGATTCAATTCAGTTGGCATCATTTGTTGCGGAACAATTACGAGACCGTCACAATTTGAATGTGCTGCGTGTACTCGATCTGTGTGCCGGTTCCGGTGTTATTGGTATGGATCTTTCCTGGCATCTTCGTGAACTCAGACACATTGATTTTATGGATGTTCAGGCTGTTTATACGGATTATTTTCATAAGAATGTCGCTCTGATTAATCGACCTGAGTTGCATTTACGCTGGCATCTTGCTAATTACGATCGATTACTTGAAGAACAATGGACAGAACAATTTGACTTGATTGTGAGTAATCCCCCATATTTTCACCAAGGGCATGGAGTACTTTCACCCTCCGATTTTAAAAATCGCTGTCGGTTTTTTTTAGACAGTACTTTTGCCAATTTTATTAAGGCCGTAGCCAATTCATTGACCTACGAAGGTGAGGCCTATTTTTTATTACGACCTTTACAACAACATGGCTATGATCTGCTGTCTGATATTCAAAATTTATTGCGGGAAACAACAATTGTCATCGATAAAGTAGCTAATATCCGCGGCAATGACGTGATATTTTTCAAAAAAATGCAGCCACAATAAGGATTCCTCTCCAATAACATAACATTTAGCAAAGGTTGAGTCTGTGGTCCGACATTTTAACCTGACTTATTATAATTCCATTTACGATTGTTTTATTTTTTTCCAAATGATTAACTGTTGACCGTTTAGCAATGCCGCTCCCGGGCTGAGATGATTCCAATTCATAATATCCTGAGTCGAAACTTTATAGAGCATTTCGAGTGTTCTATAAGATTCGTTGGGCTGTACGATATGTATGACTCGGTATACTTTCCCTTTTATTGAAGTCTGGCTTAAGAATTTTGATTTTGATATTTCATGGAATGGTAATACCGGAGTATTTTTAGTGCTCGGAATTAACAAAACCTGATTGGGGCGTATGGACTGATCTGACAGACGATTTAATTTTTTAATTAATGTAATCGTAGTATGGTACTGTCTGGCAATGCTGCGCAAACTATCGCTTGGAAGGACGAGATGCTTGGTCCAACTTACTCGTTTCTCGACAGGTGAATGGGATAAATTGAAATAAAACTGAGTTACTTTTGCTATTGGAATAAGCAAAGTGAAGGGTTTATAGGGCGCAGTGGCCCATCGATTATAACCCGGATTTAATTTGGTTAATTCATTAACTGAAATGCCAGCTAAACTGGCTGCGTGACTCAAGTCAATTTGACTGCCAATATTTACCTCTTCAAAATACGGGCGGAATGGATTTGCGGGCAGATTTATTTTATAAGCCTGGGGGTTGCTCATAATTTCTGCCAAAGCTAAAAATCGAGGTACATAAATCTGTGTTTCTTTAGGGACATTCAGTTCCCAAAAACTGACAGCACGTCCATTAGGACTATTCGCTTTAACCGCTCGGCCTATGGCTCCTTCACCGGCATCGTAGGCAGCAATGGAAAGAATCCAATTTCCGTTAAACACTTTATTTAAATGCGTCAGGTGGGTGAGTGCGGCGTCTGTTGAATGATTAATACTTCGTCTTCCATCAAACCACCAATCCTGAATTAAACCTAATTGATTTCCCGTCACTGGCATTATTTGCCATAAACCTGCAGCACCCACTTTTGAATAAGCAAAAGGGTCGTATGCACTCTCTATCATAGGAAGTAATGCTAACTCACCAGGTAAATTTCTTCTTTGTATTTCTCGCGTTACATGATACAGATAGGGTTCTGCCTGTTGACAGACCTTAGTAACAAAGCCCGGATGATCCAGAATCCAGCGAATTTGATCTTGAACTTCAGCCCGATTGATTTCATGATTCATCTTAAATTCATTGCGCAAAACATCCCATACATCAGGTGTTTGAAATGCTGTTGCATGTGTACTGAAGATAAAAAATATAAGGCAACTGAATAGCAGCTGTATTTTTTTATCGATGAATGTCTTAATCAAATTACCATTCCTACTCTATAAAGCTTCTCTGGAGTTTGTTTACAATTCATTCCTGATACATGCTCAGACCACATCTGGGCGTTATTTATGAAATATACTCTTCTTCGTATCGTGTATAAAGCTCTTCCTGAAATCCACGTCTAAAATGAGTATGCGGGGCTAAAATAAGGCCCATTAATGGAATAGTTAAGCACATTCATAAATCAGAAATTCTATTGGTATGTTTTTTTGTGGCTTGCAATGAGTTAACAGTCTTATTCTGCTGTCGATAAAGCGTACATGTTAACCAAAGAAAGATGTAATTAAAAAATCCAGAGTTTTCAGTTGTTATTTTTTTTCCATTGTGATGCTGGTGCTTATGCCTAGTTTCATTAACATTAATTCGTGATTTGAAAAATCTCCAATAATATATCGTTTAGGGTCGGGCTGTAATTTGATAATCGTTGGAATTGCGATAATTTCTTCTGACTGCGCACGCTCAGGGCATAGTCGTAAATCAATCACATCAATCTTATACTGTTCAGGAAGATAAAGATTACAGAAATTTTTCAGGTTTGCTAAGGTCAACATGCAGTGAGGAGTTTCGCCAGCAATATAAAGAATAAATTGCCATTCTTTTTTAGAGGTTCTGGATGATTTTTTTGTTGAAGTCACAGGCATTTTTGTGATTTTTTTACTCATCTTTTTTCTCTTTTTTGTGTTTTTTCTGGGGTAGTACCGTTCTGGAGTCGCGTATTTTCTGGGAACCTTCCTCGGTTAATTGTTCAATTTTCTTCTGGTTAGAAACTAATAAGTGTATATTCTCCTTAATATTCTTAAGCTGAGAATTTAATGTATTGATATTTGATTCAATATGATCCTGCTCTGATTGAAGCTGATTTATTTTTTGTTTAATCTCTTGATTTTTAGCAATTCCTTCTATTTTTTCTTGCATGGCTTGTACGACACGTGCAGAGCCTACTAAAATCTTCCCTGAACCCATATATACTTCGTTAAGTCGAATACCTTTGCTGGTTATCTTAAATTCACGCATTTGATGCGAATGCGCCATCCCGCGTGATTTTTTAACAACTAACAAGGTGTTCTGTTCTAAATCAACATCAACATTGCTCAATAGAATCCAGGTGTCCATTAATGAAGAAACGCCTATTTTTTGATGATCCGAATACTCATGCAACAAACTGGTCATAATGGTTGTTATGCTGTTCAGCTTAAGAAAATTGATTAAACGAGCTAACATTAATTTAACATTGTATGGAGAGCCTATCAGGTTAAAGTTGGATATAGGGTCGATGACGATGCTTTGAGGTTTAAATTCCTCTATGAGTTGTACCATTTTTATTAAGTGTGATTCTAAACCATAAACGCTGGGTCTAATCGATTGAAATAATAATGTCCCCTTGTTCTTCCATTTTTCCAGGTTTATATTAATTGATTTCATATTACGTATGATCTGATCTGAAGATTCTTCAAAAGCAAAGTAAATGCATTTATTACCTGATTTACATTGACTTTCGACAAAGGTTGCGGCGATGCTGGTTTTTCCAGTTCCTGCCGTTCCGTTAATCAATATACTTCCGCCTGCATAATAACCGTTACTACTTAATATTTGGTCCAGTTCTTGAATACCTGTTGAAACAAAGGTTTTGGGAACGTTAAAATCAAGTGTAATTGAAGTGACTGGGGAGAGAATGATCCCTTGGTAATCAATGATAAAAGGAAATTCATTAGAACCATGGGAAGAACCTCGGTATTTGATGATTCGCAAATAACGAGTGGCTAATTCATTACTAATTCGGTTATCAAGAAAAACAACACAATCAGCAACATATTCTTCCAGGCCATGACGGGAAAGGGTGTTTTGTCCTTGTTCAGCCGTAATGATTGAAGTTACTTTTTTCGTACTCAGCCAACAAAAAAGACGTTGTAGTTCAGAGCGAATAATTTTGGTGTTGTCCAAGTGATTAAACAATACTTCGATCGTATCAATAACGACGCGTTTTATTTTATGTTTATCAATTAGATGACCTATTTGAATAAACAGTCCTTCGAGATTGTAAGTGCCCCACTCATCGAACGCAGTACGATCAAGGTGAATGTGGTGCAAAACCAGTTGCTGATTTTTAATTTTTTCAGATAAATTAAACCCTAATGAGTTGCAGTTTTTAATCAGATCTGGTTCTGTTTCTTCAAATGAGACAAATAAACCAGGCTCGTCGTTTTTGAGGCCGTTGATAAGAAATTGCATACCAAAGAGTGTTTTACCACTGCCTGCTGAGCCAACAACCAGGGTGGATCTGTATTGTGGAAGTCCACCCAAAGTAATTTGATCAAAACCTTCAATGCCCGTTAAGCATTTGGTTAACAGATCAGATGAGGGTGGTGTAGAGTTTTTTCCATTTGTCATAGTAATGACCCTTTTTTGTAATCCCTGCGTATAGATAAATCTTTGATAGTTTGTTGTGGGAAATAAAATCCTGCTCTGTTTAGTATAGATTAGGAAAAAAAATATATGCATTTTTCCTGATTTTGGATTAACTCCAATTAAAGCACTGTGTTCTATTCTGTAACGAGTAGTATGGGTCTATAGCAGACGGGGTGGAAGCTCCTGACCCAGTCAAATTATTAATGAGTGCTGGTTGTGATCTGAACTAATTCCTCATAATTTAGAAGGCCGAAAATGTATTTATTTAAGTCTCAATGGTCCCATAAATACCCGTCTTTGCGAGCAACGCGAAGCAATCCATAGCGGAGCCTTATTGGATATATGTTCTGGATTGCTTCACTTTGTTCGCAAAGACGAACATTTATAAGGCTGAAAGAGTATTTATTGAAGTCTTAATGATCCTATAAACAGTCGTCTTTGCGAGCAACGCGAAGCAATCCATAGCGGAGCCTTATTGGATTTGAGTTCTGGATTGCTTCACTTTGTTCGCAAAGACGAACATTTATAAGGCTGAAAGAGTATTTATTGAAGTCTTAATGATCCT
>NZ_LNYR01000034.1:129547-326738 GCF_001467955.1 Legionella quateirensis
CAGCGGAGCCTTATTGGATATATGTTCTGGATTGCTTCACTTTGTTCGCAAAGACGAACATTTATAAGGCTGAAAGAGTATTTATTGAAGTCTTAATGATCCTATAAACAGTTGTCTTTGCGAGCAACGCGAAGCAATCCACAGCGGAGCTTTATTGGATTTGAGTTCTGAATTGCTTCACTTTGTTCGCAAAGACGAACATTAATAAGGCCGAAAGTGTAGGGGCTGTTGACAATTCCGATTTCGACGTCCCGCGACGTTGGAAATAAATATTTGAATTATCAACACACCCTAATAATTGTAATTATGAAAAATGATAGGATATGTTTGGGAATTTTATGGTATCACGGTTTATACACTTCATTAGGAAATTAAACAGGTTTTCTTTAAAGTGAAAAAGCAAGAGATCTTACTTTTTCACTCAAAGAAAATTTATGGATTATCTATTGGAAATGGAAAATTGCTGAGTAAGTGGACTAAAAAAACCATTTGATATGTCACTTACCATCTCATCACCGTAAAAGTAACGAACTCCTTCAATATTATCAAAACCTAGATCCTTAGCTTTCTTGTCAAGAAACTCATCTAATTGTGTCATACCTGAGCTTGTTTCACTTCGAGGTGGCTGACCAAAGAAGCTTCCTATATAATCCAGAGCTCCGCCAGTTGAACGGGATGTTGCTTTTGGTTGATTTTCAGCATTAAATCGAGATGTCAAGGCTACCTGTACTTCTGGGGTACGTGAATTCCAATAATCTCTCACCTGTAAGCCACCACGCTCATGTTTAGGGATGGATGATAAAAATTGAATAAATTCCGTAGATAAACCCTTATCTGCTGAACTGGAACTGCTTGATTCACTTTGTGGTAATTGCGGTGCAGGACTTGCTGACGGTTGTGAGCTGCTACTGCTTATCGATGAAGCGGACGAGTGTGTTGGTAGTTTAGCATCAGCTCCAACGGCTGGTCTATGCCTATAGTCCCTGGGATCATCTAAAGACACAATAACTTGAACTATTGGATCTGTTACAGAACCAAGTTCTATCAGTGCACAAGCGAGATTTATTGAATTTTTATGAGAAGCTAACATGCGACATGAGGTTTCATTGAACATGTCTGGTGAATACCGAGTCATATATCCAAAATACATTATTGCATGTTCCAGATCTTTTTGACGCTTTCTATCTAAAATTGGTTCAACAAAACTTTTCAAAGCGATTTCTAAAGAGAACTCTTCTGCAACGACTGGAGTAGATGAACTGGCAACACTTCTGTCAATGCTTGGTAGAGTAGCTTCAGTTGGCAATAATGCTGCTGAGGCTTGTTGGGCCATGAGTTGCTCAGCAATATATAGCTGAATAAGTAGTGCATTGTCTTCATAATTTCCCTGCAAGGAAGCGGGTAAATAGCTTGCAAAATCAGCTGAATTTAATACAGGAACAAGTGCATTACCAGGATTTCTTTCACTAAACTCAGTTAAAAATACCGTAAAAGGTCTTTGTTGCATTAATTGATCATCAGTAACTCCCTTGGGAAGATCAATAAGCACCGCTTCGATTAATGTTTGAATATCAGATTGCACTTTTGGGCCAAAATTGGAGGAGTCAATTGCTTCCAAGGCCGAACGCAACGCTTTTTTATGTCTGGCATTTAAACGTGGGTCATTTAAATTGTGTTCACGTTGTACCGAAATTTCTGCATAAGCTTTGCTAAAGATACCCAAAAGATTGCGTACATCAGCATCGCTTCTGGGACTAATACCCTTGTTTGTTTTGAGATCAATATCGCCAGTGATAATGCCCACAATATTAGCTGCACTGTGAATACCACAACTCCAGGTATCTGATTGTTGTGTAACAGATGATGAAGGTCTTACTATGCTGTAACCCTCTAAAATTCCAATTTCAATAGCTGTTTGTATTTGTCCTATTGCTTCCGGATACACCCTGTTGAGCGAATCGATAACATGACACTCACTGTTTTGTGTGTCGATAACAACAGCAACTGAATGGCGACCTTGCCAGGTAGGTAATGAAAAAATGGTATAACGTTTATCTTCCGGTATTTTACCTATAAGTTGCGCAAAAAGATCAAAATCTTCGCCTGCTCTATCTGGACCTACTTGAATCGCGTTTACATTAGTTCGTCCATTGGCATGTAATACTTCGAGTGCACTATTGATAATAATGTCATTATCAAAGTCACGGAATTTTTGTTCGTAATTACTAATTACAGCTTGTTGTTCATGGTGTTCAAGTGAAGTAAATGGTGGATAAATCCAAGGCATGATAGCTCCTTAAGGTTGGAATATAAATTTACAAAATTCTGGACCTAATGAACGAATCCTGAACTCTAAAGACAATTATGTAGTTCCAAACTTAAGCAAAAATTAAATAATGATGTTAAATTTTGATAGTCGTTATTGAAATTTTATATGGCTTTATGCTCTGGCCTCGGAAGGGTAAATAGTAGTGATGGACTTAAGAGTTATCTTCAGCCCATCATTCACAAGAACAGAACTGTGGATTAAACGAATCGAAATCTAGTTCACGATTGGTCATTGATTAGAGGCGGATTATCTTATTTTAAGTACTGTATTAGCTGTTCCAATAGTACACACCGGATTAAAAATTGGATCGTAATGTTCCTTTTTTAAAAAGACATTTACACATTGCTGAGTATTTTCTGTATGCTCCTTGGACAGTTGCGCTTTAATATAAAATTCGATTTCTGCACGATGCGCTGTCGGTTGTTTAATCCACGATTCAACCTTGGATGGAGGTATTATCAGGTTCAAGACTATTTTGCTCTGTAAAACACTGGCATCCAACAAGACAGTAAGATAATGATTTTTGTAATTAGGCGAATACCTGGCCAAATAATCACCCGGATTGCTCAGTATACGCTTGGCAGCCTCCGTATCTATAGTGCCATGGTATAATGGAGCTTCCATCTCTTTTTTTAATTCGGGATTCATTTTAAAGAAAACTGCTGATTGACAATAATCCCATACTTTAACTTTTTCGCGGGGTGCTTCATTATCCTCAAAATTGTTATTGTTATGCATAGTTCCATAAAAGAGTACAGTTCGGGCGAGTGTTATTGCCGTATATACTCTGGATAATTGTTCAGTAAATCCAGCACTGCAACGCCCTTGTTGACAAATTTGGTATAATTGAGTGCTTATCGATGAAAATCCGATTTGGTTCAAATGTACAAAATCAGACTCGGCAAATTTATCCAACGCTTGAATCAGGTTCGATGTTTTTGCTGTGAAAGCATCTTCTTTCAGAAAGGTGTGCCATGAAGAGAGTGCTAGTTCAAACTGAGTAAACTCGTCGGTATCTTCACTAAAGGCCCAGCCGCATTGTAAGTGAATCGCTTTGGCTTTTTGCAAAATATTTTCAAACAGATCACAAAAAATATCATTAAATAACAGGACATTATTTATAACCGGACCAAGAGTATTACTCATCAAAGTCTGACAGCGATCGTATACCTTAGGAAAGGCTGTGAAAATTCGAACCAAATCGTCTCTCGAAAAACACTCCACCCAGCGTTCACTCCGTTCGGTAATTTTTTTACCGCTAATAAAATCATCTAATAAAGCAGTCTCATCAATTCGATTCAGAAGCAACTCTTCCGTATAGGTTGCCCCACTGGCCGTGACTATGCTTTGGGGTACTAATTCTTTTTCTTCTTTAAGATTAATTGCAGTTGGATTTTCAATATTGAATTCATTCTGTGCAGTATATATTGGATGATTGAGTTCTATTTTACTGTTGCTCATATATGCCTTTTTTGATCTTAAAAATTACTCCGGATTTTTAACCGGTTTAGATGTTTAATTGTCTCTTTGCTTTAATTGTCCCTTAGTGAAGTTATCGCAATTGATTACGTACTCCAGCTGGCCCCAATTTTATCATAAAAAGCATGAAATGTGTTTAATTTTTACATAATGCGATTATTTAATTCTGTTTGAAGAAGGCGATACACTTTTTTACGGTTCATTGATTCATAGAGAAGATCATTTTTAGACTTTAATCTATTGAATCAAAAATACTTAAATGGAACTGGTTGTCCATATATTGCCCAACAATCAACTATAATTAATACAATAGCCTGGTTCTGGTTTTATGTGGATGAGTTATTAATTTATCTGATCCACCTAAATACCCCAGCAGAGAGGATCTGGTTAACAGTTAGGGAGATTAAAATGCCTATTGGAGTCCTGTTTTGGGTGCTGATGATTATTTGGTTACTCTTTGGTCTGTATTGGCACCGAGGTGATTATACTCGTGGTAACTATGGTCTGGTTGGGGGGCATCTTATGTTATTTGTCCTGTTAGCTATTCTTGGATGGAGAGTATTTGGCCCTATACTTCAGTAACGATATACTTTTTTGTAATCAAGGCACTATACATTGTATAGTGCCTTGATGAGATAAGAGCTTCAAGTTAGATACGGATGAAATTTTTTTGTTTTAAAATCCATAATCTTATTCATTTAGTGATGTTCATCAATACATAACGCTCTATTTCCGGAGAAAGCAAATAATATATTCTATAAAAAGTAGTACAATAAATATAAAAGCAAGGTTATCTTTTATAGAGGATACCAGGAGGCTTAGATGAACATAGTAGATTTGAAAACCTTTCTTGCTGTTGTTGAATATCATTCAATATCCCTAGCATCCAGGCATATGTTCACCTCACAGCCAACTATCAGCAGACGTATTAAAAAATTAGAACAAGAACTTGGGACTCAACTTTTTGTAAATACCAGTTATGGTGTAGAACTGACGAATAAAGGGAAGGCATTTCTTCCTTATATTCGACAAATGCTCGGTATTTATAATGAAATGATGAAAGCAGAGCATAATGACCGCAAAAGCCAACCTAAATTAACTATCAATATAGGGCTTAATCCTTATGTTTCAATTTCAGCATTTGCCGAATTTACGAACTACATGCATGCTCTTAAAACGAACTATTTTATTGTTAATAAAATAGTTCCTGCAAAAGAGCTTAGCACTAGTCTGACAAGTGGAAATTATGATCTGATTATTTTACCTCAAGTTGGTAATTGCCCTGCCAATATATCTTCAGTGCCTCTATGGAAAGAAAGAATTGTTCCGATAGTATCCATCGAACACCCCTTAGCCAAATCCAGGTTGCCAATATCTATGGCTGAATTAGCGCAATACGATGCGGTATTGTTAACGAATGACAGCATCATGCGCCAAAAATTTAATTTATTACTGAAACAAAAAGACATTTCAATTAAAACGATTGCTGAAGTCAATACGATATTCAGCAATATTCAAATTGTGGAATCAGGATCCAGTTGGTGTTTGATTTATGAACGACTACTCAATGATAAATTAGCTGTAGTCCAACTCAGCGATTTTTCTATGGACATTGAGTTTCACGCTTATTATCTAAAAAAACGTGCCGATGAACGGCTGATTTGGGAGTTTGTTGAATACATTAGAAAGTGGCTCAGCCAATCACCAGATTTAAGTCAATATTTTATTAAAGCAAAAAGTTTATCAATTCAAGGTGATTCCTAATATCAAATAGTTTAATACTCTTATCGAAAATAAAATGAGCTCGAATCTTCTGTTATTGCAGTAAATCTCGTTGCTTAACCAGTAAAAGTAACGAGCCAGACCTTCTGGCCTAAGCTCGTTGTATAATCTGGATGCCAATTTATTAATATGGAGTTGAAGCTGGCACATGTTAGCTCATACTTACATTGGATTTAGAGTGCAACTCTTCAGTTGCATCTCGAACTATTTTATTGAACTCTTTAATAGAGTCTGTTTCTAAGTGTAACAAGGTTGTAACTGCACCTTGTCCAGTTTTTAGAATGGTGTATTCCGGGGAATGTTTAAATCCATTAACAATCAGATTTAACACATATTCATTAGGTGCTCCCAAGATTTTATCTTTAATATCCGCTAAAATATTTGCTTTTAACATATCTCCATTAAATTCTTTAAATTGATCTTTCATATCGCTAAATTCATCAGGATTAACAGGAGCACCATGAAATCTATTTCTATGCGGGTAGCCTAATTTGGATTGATTTTGTATCGTGTGTTCAATCTTCTGTGGTAAATCTTGATGTAAATCAGATATATGTTCACTTAAAGTTGAGTACTGAGCAGCCCATTCATCTCTTTTTTCATTGTATGTGTTTGCAAATTCATCGGCGTCACTTAAGCCCTTAAAGGTAAATCCTTGCTTGTTCATATCTCTTACGCCATCAAGATTTTTTACCTGAGCAGTTGAGTCTAAATCTTTAGCTAAATCTTTTTTCCATGGCATGGTTTGATAAAAAAAGGGGACTCCAATGGATATTGTTTCACCGAGAGATTGATCTCCCGTAGCACAAACTGGATTTTTTTGTCTTTTGCACGCTTGCATCATGGCAATCATAGTATCTTTTTTCAGAGGAAATGGATTGCTTAGATTAATGGTTACAACAGGGTCATCATGTCCATCCTTCCCTGGGACTTCATGAATTACTCCATTATAGTGTATTTCAAAACCACATTCATAAGGATTGTTTTGCAGTAACTCCTCAATGTAAGATTTAAAAATCTCAGGTGTAATTCGGGTAAAAACCTCTGCTGGTTTTTGTATGTCTGAATGTGCTAACGTGCTGGTAACAAAATATAAATAACTTAATAATTCTTGTTTGAACGTCTCTGGGTTCGCTCCACGGCCTGATGAATGATTATTCAAATAAGCAAAAAACAGTTGATTTTCATTCTCTAACTGGTTTAATGATTTGCCAAATTTATGTTCATCCTCAGCATGTATCGTATGGTTTTCGTCAAATAGGCCTAAAAACATACCGTGAGCTTCTGGTCCGGGACCCGTTGGAATTGAATTAGAGCCATGATATTTATAGCTGTATTCAGGCAGAACAATAAAGGGTATTTCATTGATAGTTGCTAATCTTTTACAAGCAGCACAATCTTTATCTACTATCATTGGCCCATAAACAATTGCTTGGGGTTTGGATTTGGCAATTTCTTCTCGTAATTGCCAGGATTGAGTAATTTCTTCAGAGTGTTCAATGTCGGTGTGAATAATCCGTACATTTTCTTCTCCAATTTTGTTTTTTAAAGTTTGTACAAGGCTTTTATCTTTTAATGATTCATCGCCTAAATCATTAAGAAGAATGATAAAGGGTTGGTCATTTTCTTGATTTTGATAAGAATCAATCATTTTGTCTACGAAAGATAAGTCCCCCATAGTTCCCGGCTCAATTACAGATAAAACAATAATAGGTTTTTTTGTGGAAATATTAGACATGATAATCTCGCAAAGTTATGAGTTCATGTATAAAATTTAACCACCAGGGGATTATGAGCAGGTTAATGAGGCTAATCGAAATGTGTCGGGGGTATGCCTTTTATGTTGTTATGAAATAAGGTTGAGCTTTGTGAGTTGTGATCCAGGTGCTCTCTCCCAAGGGTTTTGTTTCGATAAACAGGATGATTCGTTTAGGTTTGGTTTGTATTGTTTTTAATTGATTTTTTGGTAATGAAAGGGTTGATTCTTGGGATTTTAAAAGGCATCATCCCCAAAATTTAATGGACTTTATAGAGATAATAGGTGAACTTAAACAAGGTAGTTACGATAGCATGCGGTATAACGCTCACCGGGCTGGTATGTGCTGGCGATGGTGGCAGTATTGATAGCTCATGGAGACCTGCTGCCACCCTTAGTCTAGGCCCTGTATGGAGCACTCCAGGTAAAACCCAAACCATTTATTTGCAGCCAGAACTTCGCGAAACCTTCGCTGCACAGTCTACTACTGAGAAATTTGGTAGCGGAGAATTGTTCTTGGGCCTGCAACATTATTTTTCCCCGAAACTGTTTGCTCAAATTGGATTTGCCGTTGCAACAACAACTGTCATCCCGCTCAATGGTGATATTTGGCAAGATGCTGATCCAGATTTTAATAATTTATTTTATGATTATAAAATCAAGCACACTCGTCTGGCGGTTAAAGGCAAGTTATTAACAGATTTTTATCAGCTGGTACAACCTTATCTTTCTGGCAGCCTTGGTGTAGGTGTTAATCATGCTTATAACTACAGCACTACACCTAAAAATATTGATATTCAACCAGAGCCTCCTTTTGCCTCTCACACAACAAGAGATTTTTCGTACACCCTAGGAGCCGGTTTGCAACGGGCGCTAAATAGCCACTGGTCTGTTGGTGTGGGATATGAGTTTAGTGATTGGGGCAGGACATCCCTTGGATCTTCCGCAGAACAAGTGCTAACTGGTGGTTTGAATTTAAATCATGTTTACACGAATCAATTACAGTTCAACCTCAGTTTTGTTGCTTAAGGAATTATTATGCATATTAAAAAAATCCTGAACTTTTGGGTCAGTGTTACCACAACCTGTCTATTATCAATCGCTATCGTTCATGCCAATACACAATTACCTATTTTGATAAGCCCGACGACATCTACAACCATTCAAAACCCCAACAGTGGTATAGCAATTATCGAATACCTGGTCACTAATCAAATGAAAAGTCGCCATACTTTTGCGATGAAGCCCATGGGTGCTGTCACACAGAATACTTCGGCAGGGAAGTGTGGAAATCCTTTTGTTCTGCAACCCGGCGCTTCCTGCCTGTTATCATTGAAAATAAATCGCGATAAATTATCCGATCTAAATGATGGGCCAACAGTCTGTGTAACGAAAAGCCCGAGTGATAATTCTCCAGGTTCGTATATATGCACTCAGACCAGTCAGAATTCGATTCCGAGGGTTTTGACTATTGACCCTAAATTCCCATATGGTAGCGCTCCTACGGGAAATGTCTGTGTTTCTACTGATTATTATGCAACACCGGAAACCATGCTCGGTTCATGGGCTATGCTTCAAGCAGTTCCTATGGATACTCAAGGGAATGTTCTGCCCAGCTTTTTATCGAGTACCAACACTGTTTATGCTGTGGGAACCGCCGCCCTGGGAGATCAACTGGGGATACCCAATTGTTCTGGAGGGTGTAATCAACTCAATGGTTATTGTTTTGCGTTAAAATTTAATGGCAAAAGCCCATACCCTTATATGATCTTTCAGTCAGTGAATATCGGAGCTAATCCTAATTCCTTTGATATATACATGGCTGGTGGTGGCTCTGGCGCTTTTCCCAATCAGTGTCAAATGTTTTGGGGCACGGGCGGCAATGTAAACTGGGCTGATCATATTCAAAATAGCTCCTGCTCAGCCTATTTTGGAGATTACTCCAGTATAAATTCCACCTATTCTGTTACCTACAATGGCACTGTGTATCCTGCCAAAACTACTTTGCAGAACGCCTGTAATTTTGCGTCTGCAGGACAATCAGGTTTTAATACACAAAATTGGAATAATGTCTCAGTTGTTCCCGTAACGTGTCCAACATCTCTAATCCAGATCACGGGTGTTGAGTTACCTGCCAGCATTACGACCGTAGGAAATCAGACCATTCGTAATTTAAGTACCCTGACCGATAGTGATTTCGCAGCTAGTACAATAACTCCGGTGACTACTACTCAGATGCAAGATTGTAAAACACCTTCTTCGGGTTATTGCACTAATGTAGCGGTAAGCGTACCTAATTACCAAGCGTCGATTTCTGCCAATTTAACAGCACCAATATTAACAGGCACTCCTCCGAGTAGTACTTATTGTCAATCTAATCCAGGAACAAGTTATTGCAGCTGGAATAATGGTATAACCAGTGCCGGTGGCACCTATTGTAATGCTAATCAGTCTCAATGCATCAATTGTGGGGGCGGATCACAATGGTGTGTTTGTAGTGGTCAAACACTTACTGGGTGTACCTCTTGAAACCGGTGTTGTAATTCAGTTAGGTTGCGCCAAGCATGGAGCAGCCTAACAACTCCAGTCATGTCGTTTTTAATGAATACAAGATCATCTGTTGAGCTGAGCTTCATAGATTAAGCAAATGCTGGGCTTATCATCCAGTATTCTAATCTCCAAAATCAAATTCACGAAAAAATATCATTACACTCCTAATCTGTAATTTAAATTCCATCTATTGGCTTGACAGGAGTGTTGCATTTCTTGAACACGTCATTACTTACCCCTGGAGTGTCATTGCAGGAGCTTAAAATCAGACAGGATCGAGTTAACATTTATTCGCTGGCTTTAATAAAAAAAGTTACTCATAATAATTCAACATTGTGTCAGGCTTGTTTGCTAACTCTTTGTGTGAAAATTAATATTGTGAACTAATTCAATGTAAATAAACTACATGGGTATAGCATGAAAATAAAATTTTTAGCCGGACGCTTATTTAGTATGATCATTGCTATTTTTATAATGGCTACTGTGCACGCAGGAAAACCATTATGGACATTTTCTCCCCTAACACCAACTCGTTTATCTGTTCCGACCAATACTAATGCATGGATCCAATATCGTGTTACTAATCAGTCAATGAAACCACACATACTGGTAATGACACCGATAAGAGGTATTACACAAATTGTTCAGGGTGCTGGTCTATGTGGAACTGTATTTGCATTATCAGCAAAGGACTCTTCCTGTATTCTTTCATTGCAGATTAATGGCAATCTATTAACTGAGAACATTTCTACCGGCCCAGTTGTTTGCGAACAGGGACATTACACGACATGTTATACTCCAAGCGCTGAAAACAGCTTGAGAATTGATCCAGCGCCACCGCTGACCGATGCCGCCATTAGCGTGCTGGATTCGCCTTTATCATTGACAGCGAATGGTGCAACGGGATCGTTGACTATCAGGAATAATTCTATATGGGTTAAAGCAACTAATATTACCTCTAATTTTACAAATACTGCACTAGACGGCAAAGTTTTCGAGACAGGAAATAATTGCAATTCCGTGGAACCGCTAGCCACTTGCACTTTAACTTTCACAGCGGCAACAACTCCTGTTGTGCAAACTAATTTTTCAATTCAGGGAACAAATACAGCTCCAGTTCGTGCGGCAATGAGTATTGTTTCTGTTGCGCCGACCTTAGTCTCTATTACTCCAAACGCCGGCACGTCGCTTGGAAATACTGCTGTCACCCTGACTGGAACTAATTTTACTAATTCCAGCACGGTGACTTTTGACGGAGTGAGCGCAAGCAATATAGTTGTCATCAATGAAACAACTTTAACAGCGGATACGCCTGCCCATGCCGCAGGTGCTGTGGATGTGGTAGTTACAACGGCAGCTGGCAGTGACACATTGACTAATGGCTATACTTATTTAGCAATACCAACTCTAAGCACTATCAATCCTGTATCGGGAACCGCAATTGGAAATACCGGAGTGACTTTAACTGGTACTCATTTTATGGGAACAATCAGTGTTACCTTTGATGGAATTCCTGCAACAAGCGTCCATGTGGTTAATAATAATGCGGTGACAGCTGTAACACCGGCGCATGCAGCTGGCCCGGTAAATGTAGTTATTACCACCCCGGACGGAAGTGCTGTCTTAAATAATGGTTTTAATTATAGGAATGCTGCCATTGGACAAGCTTCAGGTGGAGGTAAAATTGGATTCCTTGGTGGCGGATTGAACAATATGATCGTTGCAAATGTAGATAATAGCTCATCCGCCATCTTCGGTGGATTTGGTGTATTAACCAATGCAACCAGTACTACCAATGGTGCAAGCAATACAACAACTATAGTAAGTGTTTATTCAAATCCACCCAATAATTATCCACAGGTACAATATGCCGCCGGTATTTGCAGCCTTTATGAAGTTGATTCTCAAGGCAATACACCTTGTCAGGCAGGTAATACATGTTATAACGATTGGTTTTTACCGGCTTTAAATCAATTAAATTGTTTTTTCACGAATAAAGTTGCAATTGGTGGATTTAATGCCGGTACTGACTACTGGACATCTACAGAGATTAATAATCAACGTGCATGGTACCAATGGTTTGGTGCGGGTACCCAATCTAACGTGAATAAAAATACAATTCGTCCTATTCGTTGCGCAAGGAATTTTTAAGCGCTCTGTTTCAACAGTGGAAGTTGAGTTTGTTCCAGCAAAGCATGGAACAAGTTCCTTCTGACCACCAGAAACATCTATTATAAACTTAATGGTGGATTGTTGTGTTCAAATCAGATCTCAATGCAGCAGGATTCGTGATCTGAATGGATGACATCTGACAACACTTCCTGATGCTAATTAAATCTATAAGACGATCCTTCGATTGCCTGTGAGGTTAATTGTTCGTATTCCGACGATTTATCTGTATTGCCTGCACGATGATAACAGCCAGATATATATTCGCTTGTCACCAACCCTTTTTCATAATACTGTTTTATTGAGTCGTGGTCGCCTACAAATGCATACCCTTGGATAACAAATTGAAGTGCTTTGGGGTATTGTTTAATATACCTGTTCGCCATTTGATGATTACCAGCCTCGGCGTAAAATCCTGCGATAAATTTAGCAGATGATTCTTTATCTGAAGGTGCTTCAGCGCGAAGATATTCGTCTACACGATGATGGTTCCCATCAAAAACAAACTGTTTTATCTGAGCTAACCTAGCAAGTCGAGAGGGGTTCATTGCAGTACGAGCTACAGATCCAGTTTTTTTAAAAAAACCAGGTTTTGTTTTTGCAGGCATATCAGTATCGCCAGCAATTTCAGCGCTCTCAATGGAGTCTGAGGATGATGTGCTGGAGAGCGATACACCGGACAAACATTCTGCGAAATCAATTCGATCCTGAGCATGTCGATTGACTTGGTTGACTTTGATCAATGGCATGCTAAGTGCCTGATAGCAATTGTGGGCATTGTCATCGTAAAAGCAGACTGGAGCATCTTCCTCGGCAAGTTTTAATGTATGCCATATCTGACGAATATGATTTATTTGATGGTTTTTATTATTTTCCAGATCATCAATATGGAGGTTGAATACATCATCTGCAGCAGGAATATAAGATATTATAAAGGGTTTAGTAATCCCTTCAATTTGATATATGGCGGCAGCTGAAAGCCCGCCTGTTGAAAATCGTATTTCCTTTAAAGTTAAATGACGTTCGAATAAAAAAGCCATATATCCTGCAATATAGGAATGATTGTTGTGAAATGTTGCTATAGCACTCATATTGTCACTGTCATCGTGTTTTAAGAATTCATTAACATGAGCTTTTAAATTTGAATGAGCGTGAGCAATTCCTCTGTGATATTCTTGCTCATTGAAGGTAAATGGGCATTGAGTCGTCAATATTTGTGTGCGTTTAAAGGTATGTTTACGAGTAACTGAAAGGTCGAAATCAAATATAGAATTCATCATCTGCTCAATATTCAAAAAAACGGAATTCTATCAAAAAATCATTAAGGAATTATTATGCACTCTGATTATGATTTTATCCTTCTAAGTGTACACCATTCAGTTGATAGGAAAACTTATCTCATAGGAACAGCATTCTTAGACGTCCTTTCCGCATTATTACAGAGCTTCCGGTACATGTTGGTTAGTATCAATCATAATCGGCATTGAACTCACATTATAAAGCTGTTTCAATAACTTCATATTTTTATGGAGAATCTTATGTACCGTTTCTGGATGAAACTTATCTTTTCCTGCTTCATTCTTCTTTTTTCTGTTCATGTTTCTAACGCGGGTTTTCTTGGTGATGCAGTTCTTGATGATGATTCAACACCTTATCTAACTGAAATTAACCCTCTAAGTACTCCACAGGCTTATTATGAACAGCACAAGGATCAAATGGATGTTGTACCTGATGGAGTAGGGTTACAGATACTATTTAAGTCAGGAAACACGAGTTATCTTCTTGCTGGACCAAGAGCTCATCGCTTGCTCACTCTCAATGGCGGTAAGATAGAACATACTGATTTATCTTTTGCAAGACAGTTGCAAGAGGAGTTTTTTGAAGAGACTTTTGGTGTGTTTGAGATTCTAATTCGCCGCAATACCCTCTATTTAAGGATCAATAAACAGATATATCCTTTGCATTTTTATAAGGACAAAACCCTGGTGCATTATAAACCAGGACAGTTTGCCTATGTCACCTTTACTGCTGAGGTTAGAGAAAACATTGATCAGATAATGCTGGACTCACTGGCAAATCAATTATCACCTACAGCCCTTTATTGGGAACAGCTGGGGAGTTATTTATTCAACCGGGTTCGAGCAGCTCCGCATGGTGATGGCTTTAGTGAGTATTGGTTGCAACAAAGAGAAAGCCTGGATTTATTACTTGCAGATTTAACCAATCAATATGACGTTCTTATCCAACGAGGACAGTTGTTAATTACCCCAGAGCAAGCATTTGAGGTCGATCAACTTGATCAGGCCTGGGATAAATTACGTGGAATATCCAGTTATGGAGAATTAAAAAATTGTTTTCAAAATACAGTAGGGCGTTATTCCGAACGGGCTGGTTATTATGTGCTTGATGCGAAGCAAGTCTTGGCTGCGGCAAAAACTTCCCAATCCGTTTTAGATATTCACGGTCAACCAGTAGCTGATTCAATTTTTAATCTGGAGACTGTTTTGGTGGTGTTTTCCAGTATTTTTAATGAGCATAGCGCCATTAAAGAGTACATCCCCTGATGCTCTAGCTGCCCTACGTACCGCGGACAAGCCGCGGAACGTAAGAGTTTAATCAACTGGATGGGTAATTACGCCCAGAGAAGGCTTAATTCGATTTGAGAAAAATTTTCGACAGCTTCTCAAATTTAAAATACAATCATCAAGTACCATCTTGGATACTCGAGTATCTTGGTTAGTGGATTACCGTTAAGGGACAAAATGCCGATTACATCAAGGACAGTTATCTATAACACAGCAGATAAGCCACCTTTCCTGACTCAATTACTTCTGGGCTTCCAGTTGCTGGTTAAATTTTCCATCATGGCGATGTTTCCGTTGATGGTCGCCAAATACGCAGGGGCAACCCCTGATGCCACTGCCACGCTGATTAGTATGTCATTAATCTGGGGTGCCATAGCAACCCTAATACAAGCAATTGCAAAACCTAAAATATCATCTGGGGCCTTATTACCGTCTTTTACTTCAGTACCTTACTTTGTAGCTTCTTTATCGGCTGCTCATTTAGGTGGACTGAGCATGGTATTTGGTATGAGTGTTATAGGTGGTTTGGTCCAATTAATATTAACACCCCTGATACGCAGCTATCGCTTTGTTTTTACCAAAGATACAGCAGCATTTATTTTGGTTATGTTAGGTTTTTGGTTAGGTGTGCTCGGTGTGCAAGAGTTATTTAGTCCCAGTGAATTAGGTCAATTAATGATTCACAATACCTCATCTACACCGCAATCATCGACTAATTATAAACACGGCATTGATATTATTGGTTTTAATGTTTTAGCACTCATGGTTATTATTCGCTTATGGAGTCCACAAAAATTACGCCTTTATTTTATTCTGATAGGAATCCTTACTGGTTGGGTTTTGGCTTATTTAAACGGGTTTATTCCTGATACGCTTTTGCAGGGAGTGGAGTCAGCCCCCTGGCTGCAGTTGCCACATTTAATGATGCCACAATATTCATTCAGCACGGCTCTGCTGTTTCCATTTTTGATTGCATCATTCATCACTACTTTTGCATTTTTTGCTCTTGCATGTGTCAATCAAAGAGTCTCTTCAAATGACTGGAAAGAGCCTGATCTATCTAAAATTCGTCGGGGTAATTTATGGCTGAGCATTACCACGATACTGGCTTCCGGGACTGGATCTGTTGCACAAAGTCCTCTACCAGGTGCGGTAGGTCTTTCGATTACCTCAGGTGCCTACAGTAAAATCATTGCCTATACATTTTCTATGCTTTTAATCCTGATTAGCTTGAGCCCTAAAATAATTGCAGTATTTCTCACCATTCCTGCCGGAGTGAATGGAGCTGCAGCGGTGATAATGGGGGCCTCCTTATTTATGTTTGGAATCAATATGTGGAATTTGCAAATTGCCCCTCCCCAAAAAACATACGCCATGGGCATCGCTTTTTTAATTGCTGCCAGCAGCGACATAATTCCAGCCATTTACACTCCTTTTCCAGAGATTGGATTTCTGACAACAGAGCCTGCTTTATTATTAGGGATAATTTGGTTCATAGTTCTTACTGTTTTATTTAGTATTAAATTATTTAAAAGGCATACATCATGAAAAGACCTGCTCAGCTCATTTATGGTGTAGACGACAAGCCCGATTTTCCAACATTGCTATTATTGGGTTTGCAATATGCTGCAATAATTACCGCCTTTTTATTATTGCCAGTTATAGTCATGCAACACGTACATATTAATAATGAATTGGCCGCCGGCGTCATTAGCACGGCTATGTTGATTGCCGGCTTAACTACTATTTTGCAAGTGATCGGTCGAGGATTAATTGGCTCAGGCTATTTGGTATTGGCAACACCTACACCCGTTTACATTGCTCCTTCAATAATTGCCATTCAGATGGGTGGGTTACCTCTGGTTTTTGGCATGACGTTATTTTCTGGCATTCTCCAAGCCACGCTCTCTCTTTTGTTTAAACGATTAAAAAAATTTTTCCCGGCAGAAATTGGCGGGTTAATTATGGCTTTAATAGGCATAGAATTAGCCAAGATTGGGATTAACAGCTTTATTTCCATCTTTTCTACAGCTACAACCCATGTCGTTTTAGCTTCCTGTATTAGTGTTTTTACGTTATTACTCATTTTAGTGATGGTACTTTGGGGATCAAATGTCCTACGGCTGTATGCGCTGATTATTGCGCTTATAGTTGGCTATTTTTTAATTTACATCACGGGTTGTATGGATGAGAACGCTATTATGCAAATTAAGCAAGCACATTGGTTTGCATTACCCACTGTTCCTATGATTACAACAGGTATTCGCTTTGATTCGTCATTGATTGTTCCTTTTGCCATTGCAGCATTAGCTTGTGCAATTAAAGTCAGTGGCGCGGTTACCGCTCATCAAGAGTTAAATGATGCTGATTGGGTACGTCCTGAAATGGGTAGCATTAGCCGAGGTTGTTTTATAGATAGCATGGGTACAATTTTATGTGGTGTATTTGGCAGTTTTGGTCAAAATGTCAGTAGTTCAGCTTTGGGGGTGTCACTGTCTTCTGGAGTGAGTTGCCGCAGAGTGGCATATTCTTTTGCTGCAATCTTTTGGTTATTAAGTTTTTGCCCTAAGTTCGCTTTAATTTTGGTATTAACGCCAGGACCTATCGTCGCAGCCATATTATTGTTTTTAGCCGCAACCATATTTGTATCCGGATTAAAAACAATTATTCCTCGGATGATAGTTTCACATCGAGCGATTGTCATCGGTGTTTCTTTTATGCTAGGTGTCAGTCGTGATATTTATCCCATCACGTATCAACATCTTCCAAATTATATTCAATCCCTGGCGGGATCATCAATTGCTTTAGCTACCATTAGCGCAATTATTTTTAATTTTATCGGATTACTGGCCATTGATAATTTCAAAAGCGCACGAGTCGCATTAAGTCCTGATGTTAATGGGTTGAAGTTTGGATTGGATTATTTAGAATCTTTACAACACGATTGGGATTTACCGTTGTCATTATATAACGACGTTAAAGTAACTACTAACAAACTACTAACGAACATTACTGAAAAACACTTAAGTACTGATCTTATAATTTTAGACATTAAACTTACTCGATCGCAGCTAGACCTTAATATTACTTATAAAGGGTATCTCATCAAACCAATATTAATGCATAAGAAGAACAATATTATCGCAGAAAATGAAGTGATTATTGAACATGCTTCGAATGCTTTTGCTTACATAGAACATGATAAAACAATCATGCAGTTGAGCTTTGATTATTAAAACACTTCCATTGGAATTGAATCAAAGATGTTGCTTCAGAATACTTCGTAAACTTATCAGACCATCCGTTCTCTGAGTACACCCAGATTTTATTACTATAATATAAGCTAAAGCGGTTACATTTGATTAAATTTTATACTTTATAAATCGCCGCAAAAAGTGTATTGGCACGTACAAGTACTTTATATTTTAGGACGATTATTATGACTTTTGATAAAGGCATCTATTCCGATGAACGCTTCAGTTTGCCAACCAACACTGCACACGTAGAACTCTCCGATATTTCTTCTATTCTTGCAAAGAAGAACGTGTTCCCATCACTTTTTCAGGACAATGGTATCCAGTTTCCTCTGTTGACTGATGAGCTGCACGAGCATGCAAAATGGCTGTATCATCATATTTACAGCGTAGCTTATCCAGGTATACAGAATGATGGGAAACTTGCTCGGATGGCGCATGGAATCGCTCATGTTTCACGTGTTGCCTGAATGCATTCATGATCATGATGACGAATTGCAAATTAAATGAAGGGCAGGATAATCAATCATCTTATCAGATTATTTTGAGCAGTGTTAGGAACCGTGCACTTACAGTATCATTTCGCTCAAGACTTCTATGTTTTAAGCGTGTAATAATTTGTGCAACAGGACCTTTAACTTTCATAATTCCTCTCTATAGATCATAATTGACTATAAGTCAGTTCGTGTTGGATTACAGTACATGCAAGTTAAAAAACAGATGCAGTGGGCCGTTGTAGGTGCTGGCCCAGCCGGTATTGCCGCCGTAGGCAAACTGCTTGATAATGGTATTGATCCTGAGAGCTTATTATGGATTGATCCTCATTTTCACGTCGGCGATTTGGGGGGGCTATGGAGCAACGTGTCCAGTAACACATCAGTTGCACGTTTTAACGACTTTTTGCGCAGCACTATTTCTTTTTCTTATCACGAAGCCCCAGATTTTCCAATCAATCATCTACCATTGGACGAGACTTGCATATTGAATGAAGTAGTGCAACCTTTGCAATGGATTTCCAATAAGCTGCGTCAACAAGTGGTCAGTGTGGAAAGCCGAGTCAATCGCATGGATCTGGCCGACCGAGTCTGGACTTTGTCTACTGACACGCAAAGCTTTAAAGCACAAAATGTAATTCTGGCCACTGGCTCTGTACCGTCCTCTCTGAGTTATCCTGGTGTTGACGTCATTCCTTTTGAAACAGCTATAGACAAGGAGCGATTGTCACAAATCGTCAACAATAACGGCAGCTACGCCGTATTCGGCTCGTCTCACTCGGCCATCATCATTGTGCGGCATCTGGTCGAATTAGGTGTTAAAAAAACCATTAACTTTTACCGTTCACCCTGTCGTTATGCTATCGATATGGGGGACTGGATTTTGTTTGATAACACCGGTCTGAAAGGACAAACCGCAGCCTGGGCACGTGAACATATTGATGGCCGCTTGCCAGACAATTTGCTCCGTTACAACACGGATGAACATCATATAGCCCGCTTCCTTCCTGAATGCGACAAAGTCATATATGCTGTGGGTTTCCAGCGTCGCAACACACTGATCATCGGTGATTACGAACAGGCCGATTATAATCCCTATGTCGGCATCATCGGCCCGGGATTATTCGGTCTTGGCATTGCCTATCCGGAATTGAAAACTGATCCGTCCGGTAATGAAGAGTTACAAGTAGGTTTGTGGAAATTCATGGTCTATCTGAATCGAGTATTGCCTATTTGGTTAAAGTACAGTACTTAGAGTCAATATTTGACCTATTTTACAAGAATAAATCAAACTCAATACTTCCTAGTATCTGAATTATTAGTCATCGTAACTGGTGGACTCGTTGCTCTCGGTTCGAAGTCCACCTTACTGCAGCTTTGTTCATGATGTGAACACTGAGCATGAATATGGGGAAAGATAGGTCTAGCCCTGCTCTTTTTTCGGATCAAATCCTCTAAATCTGAATTCAATCCAAATATCCACCCGAAGAGTTAAGGTTGATAAGGTACTAACAGAGCCATAAATGCAACCAACCAAAGAACTTATCAGGCATACATTTTATAAGCTAAAGTAACAAATACTTCATTAGCAGTAATTGAGCCTTTCCAAGGTGTTGCAAAAGCAGGTGGAACATCAAAAGTATTGTTATCACTTTTATAATCACCGCCATCAAAGTAGCGATAACCTATAGCTAAATCAAAGTTGTGGGGCAGGGCAACTTCAACTCCAGCAGAGGCTTGCCATGCAAAGGATGCATTAGTTTTCTCAAATTCTGTGGCAACGGCTTGATCATCATTTGCCCGAATGGAATAAAAACGACTAATTTTATTATAACTGACGCCAAGCCCTGCACCAATAAAGGGTTGAACGGTTACACTATTCCAGGCATGCAGTACAAAACTGGGAGATACTCCTTGACCGTGAAGGTACATGTTTGCCAGGAAGGTATTGGTCTGTAAGTCAAAATAACGTGTTTTCGTACCATTAAAATTAACTGTGCCAGAGGCGGATGACGTTTGAAATTTAGAATAGGTAAAAGAAGGTCTATACGTATAATCAACATCGACACTAACTAATGGTGAAAAGTTATATCCAAAGGCTAATGAAAAAAGTGCGCTATCACCTAATGTAGCATTATATCCTTGTGGCGAATCATCCCAAAAAAGTGGATCGATCTCTAAATGAGAGGTGTTAGAAAAACTCCCTCCGCTGCCTACTTTAATATAAGCACTTCCCTTAAAAGGTTCTTCAATAGGACCCATAGTACCTGCAATTGCAATACTACTCGTTAATGCAATAATACCTGTTGCAATTTTTTTTAAAGCTGACACAGAAATATCTCCTTTTATTTCAAATTTATATTGGGTGATCTGTTCGGAAAAGTGGTTAACCTCAAGATTTCACCAGGTTGAATTTGCCCCTTGCAAATAGATGTTTAGGCAATTCTAATTAGAGTGCGACAGTATACTCAATTAACAGTGACTGATCGACGTTGTTTTTTGCTTTTATTGACATGGGATTACCTGGATGTGAGCAGTGAAGAGCAATGCCTTTATAATGAGGTGATCCCTTATTAAAAGAAATTGGCAGAATGGCTGTTTCAAAGTAAATAAAGTGGAGAGTATATTGCCATGAATCAATTTCAGGTTTTTTTACTTGAAGTTAATAATCCACTCCTTCATAGTAGGTTTTTTACATTTAGGGTACACGAATTTATGGCACGATATTTAATTATTGCAGCAAGTAGCGCCATTGGTCAGTCAGTGGTTGAACTTTTAAAAAAGCAGGGGGACGAGGTTCTGACTACAGCGCAAAGCAAGGACAAAATCATCCCGGATTTTATACTGGATGCTTCTGACTTTGATGCAGTTGATAAAGTATTTGAGCAAGCTGGCTCCCTTGATGGAGTGGTTAATTGCGCTGGCTCTTTATTACTTAAGAGTGCTCACGCGACACATTATGAGGAGTTTCAAAAGACAATCAATGCCTCCTTGACCACGTCATTTGCGGTTGTGCGTGCTGCAGGAAAGAGAATGACGACGGGCGGCTCGGTGGTGCTTATTGCCTCGGCAGCAGCCTTAACCGGATTGGCTAATCATGAGGCTATTGCTGCGGCCAAAGCGGGTGTTATTGGATTAGCGCAATCAGCAGCTGCGAGCTATGCATCGTGTAATTTACGAATCAATGTAGTAGCGCCTGGAATGGTTAAATCACCTTTGACTGATTCATTACTTAAGAATCAATTGGTTGCTAAAGCATCCACTTCCATGCATGCTTTGGGGCGAATTGGCGAGCCATCTGATGTAGCAAAGGCTATCCTGTTTTTTCTTAACCCTGAAAACAGTTGGATAACTGGACAAGTTCTGGCAGTGGATGGAGGCTTAAGCTCTGTTCGCCCTAAGCTTAAAATATAATTGATTTTCTTTTAGGACGTGCTATGACGAAATTGTGTTTTCTTTTGGGCGACCAACTGAGTGATTCAATTTCCTCACTCTCTGCAATCGACAAACAGGACGATGTGGTTTTTCTTTGCGAAGTAACGGAAGAAGCCACTTATGTTGCACATCATCCTAAAAAAATTGCTTTTTTATTTTCAGCGATGCGTCATTTTGCACAACGATTAAAAGAGCTTGGCTATCGGGTACGCTACACGAAATACGATGAGACCAGCAATACTGGTAGCTTTGAGGAGGAACTGTGTCGGGCAATACATGAAGAAAGAATTTCAGAGGTACATGTAACTCATCCCGGCGAGTGGCGTGTTCTACAAAAAATGGAAACATTAAAAAAACAAGTGTCAATTCCCCTCATCATTCATGAAGATACTCGATTTTTATGCTCGATAGACGAGTTTAACAATTGGGCAAAAGATAAAAAGCAATGGCGCATGGAGTTCTTTTACCGGATGATGCGTCAAAAGCATCATCTTCTCATGGATAATCGAGGTAAACCTGTTGGAGGGTCTTGGAACTATGATGAACAAAATCGAAAAAATGCAAATCACATTGAAACATTTCCTAAGCGTTTCGTACATCCCATAGATGAACTGACTTCAGAAGTTTTAAGTTTGGTTGAAACTGAATTTTTCAATCATTTTGGCCAATTGAAGCCGTTTAATTTTGCAGTGACTCGAGAGCAGGCTCTTGGTGAAGCCAGCTACTTTATAGAGCATTGTTTAGTCTATTTTGGTGATTACCAGGACGCCATGCGCTCCAATGAGGTTAATTTATATCACTCCAAATTATCTTTTTATTTGAATGCAGGGCTTTTATTGCCTTTAGAGTTATGCCGGATGGCCGAGGATGCTTTTAATCAGAAACTGGCACCCTTGAATGCGGTCGAAGGATTTATTCGTCAAATTTTAGGATGGCGTGAGTATGTGCGTGGCATCTATTGGCTTTTGATGCCTGCCTATGGAGAGAGAAATTATTTTAATGCTTCCAAACCTTTGCCTTCACTGTTTTGGGGAAAAGAAACTCAGATGTTTTGTATGAAAGAAGTAGTTCGACAGACGCAAGTAGAGGCCTACTCACATCATATTCAGCGTTTGATGATTACCGGGAATTTTGCCCTCTTGGCAGGCATTAATCCCAAAGAAGTATGTGAGTGGTATTTGGCTGTATATGCCGATGCTTACGAATGGGTCGAATTGCCAAACACATTGGGAATGGCGCTGTACGCAGATGGTGGTGTTATGGCAAGTAAGCCGTATGCTGCCAGTGGGAAATACATTCAAAAAATGAGCAATTTTTGTAAATCATGTATTTATAATCCCGGCGAGCTGTTGGGTGAACAAGCATGTCCATTTAATTCCCTCTATTGGAATTTTATAGGTCAACACCAAGAGCTACTTAAAAATAATCCGCGTCTTCATTATGCTTACCTGAATTGGGATAAAATGGACCAGGAAAAGAAAAAGGCAATTCTCCTTAAAGCAACTGAAGTGTTGACCTTATTAGATGCTGGGCGCTTATAAAGTCATGCCTTCAAATGAAATGAAAATAAACCTGACCAGCGATTATTAATGAATTAAATGTTATAAAATCTTCAGTCATATAAAAATAACATCTATTATCTGCCTTTTTAAAGACACCATTTAGAGTAAATATGCTACAATTATAGGGATTAATTCATGCGATTGAGGCCCTCCATGCTTGTAGAAATTCTGTCTCGCATTCAATTTGGTTTTAGTATTGGTTTTCATATTTTGTTTCCCACATTAAATCTTGGTCTTGCGGTATTTCTTGTGATTATGGAAGCAACCTGGTTGAAAACAAAAAATCCAATTTATCTCGAGATATGCAAGCTGTGGACTAAAATTTTCGCTTTGACTTTTGGAATGGGGGTAGTTTCTGGAATTGTTTTAGCCTATCAAATTGGCACTAATTTTGGACCCTTCATCACGCAGTTTGGCAACGTCCTGGGTGCTTTATTTGCTTACGAAACCTTGACCGCTTTTTTTCTCGAAGCCGGTTTTTTAGGCGTGATGCTTTTTGGTTGGAAAAGGGTTCCTCCGACGCTTCATTTTATTGCCACTCTTTTGGTAACTATTGGTACCACCGTATCTGCATTTTGGATAATGTCAGCGAATTCCTGGATGCAAACTCCTAGTGGTTATCAGTTGATTGATGGTAAATATATTGTTGATAGCTGGTGGGCCGTCGTATTTAATCCTAGTTTTATTCCGCGTTTTATTCACATGTTATTGGCCTCTTATGTGACGACTTGTTTTGTCATCATGGCTGTTGCTGGATATTATTTGTTAAGGGAGAAGTGTAACTCGGTTGCCAAAATATGCTTATCGTTTAGTTTATGGGCAGCGTTGATTTTAGTTCCCTTGCAAATAGGTGTTGGCGATATAGTGGGTATTAACGTGCATCACTATCAACCTTTAAAAACGGCGGCAATGGAAGGAGTTTGGCAGACCCAAAAAGGTGCGCCCCTTGTATTATTTGCAATTCCATCTCAAGAAAAGCAAAAAAACTTTTATGAAATTGCAGTGCCAAAACTTGCAAGCCTGATTAATACTCATGAGTGGGATGGTGAGCTTATCGGGTTGAGTTCCGTGAACTATGCTGATCAACCGCGTATGCTTCCCGTATTTTTTTCATTCCGCATTATGGTAGGTATTGGAATTTTGATGTTATTTACGGCCATAGTAGGGGTTTTTCTGTATTTAAAAGGCACTCTTTTTAAACGTCGCTGGTTTCATCGCTGGTGCCTTGCGATGGCACCATTAGGATTTATTGCCAGCATTGCGGGATGGTTAACTGCTGAAATTGGCCGACAACCTTGGGTGGTTTATAATCTTTTGAAGACAAAGGAGGCGGTATCTTCGGTAGGCTATGAAGAGGTGTTGATTTCCTTTACCTTGCTTATTCTCGCTTATGGGGTTGTTTTTGGTTTTTATCTCTATTATTTACTCAAGCTAATTGCTCATGGACCAGAGACTTTAAAAGAAGATGAAATCGAGCATCATGCATTCCAGTACATGACCGATATTCCTAAGGAGAAAAAATAATGTTGCCCTTTATTTTTGCGGTACTTCTTGGGTTTATAATTATAATGTATGTTATTCTGGATGGTTTTGATTTAGGCATTGGCATTCTCTTTCCTTTTACTTCCAATGAAAAGGAACGTGATACCATGATGAATTCCATAGCGCCAGTTTGGGATGGCAATGAAACGTGGCTCGTTTTTGGTGGAGCGATGCTTTATGGTGCATTCCCTAAAGTGTACGGGGTGCTATTACCCATTCTGTATATGCCCATCATGCTGATGTTGATTGCGTTAATATTTCGCGGTGTCAGCTTTGAGTTTCGTTTCAAGGCAAAAAAATCAAAACCCATCTGGAATTGGACCTTTTCAATCAGCTCGGTTGCTGCAACATTCTTTCAAGGCGTTATGCTAGGTGCGTTTGTCCAGGGTTTTTCTATCGATGAATCGTCAATGACTATTAATAATCCCGATTGGTTAACTCCATTTAGTCTGTCTACAGGGATTGCTTTGGTCTGTGGATACGCTCTCTTAGGAGCGACCTGGATGATTATAAAAAGCTCAGGAAGGCTTCAACGTACAATGATTCATCACGCACGAGGGCTGTTAGTATTAGTCAGTTTATTTTTGATTTTTGTAAGTATTTGGACGCCTTTACATAGTGATGAAATTTTTCATCGTTGGTATAGTGTCCCTAACGTGTTTTTGTTAAGTCCGCTACCTATGCTTGCGGCAGTTGCTATTTATCAAATTTGGAACAGCTTAAATGCGGCAAGTGAATACAAGCCATTCATTTACAGTATCGTTTTATTTTTGTGTGCTTATATTGGAATCGGGATTAGTGTTTATCCTTATTTAATTCCGCATCAGGTGACTATTTGGGAAGCTGCAGCCCCTGATTCAACGTTGATGTTTATTCTAGTTGGTGTAGTCATTATGCTTCCTATACTTCTAGCTTATACACTTTATGCGTATCATCTATTCCGAGGAAAATCGTCAGGGCACTATCATTAGAACTAATGAATGGAAGTGATTGGTTAATATCGTACCAATAAATCGAAATGCTCCTGTATTGAGAGCATTCATGATTTAGTTCCTTAATTCATTAACGCAATGACCACATTGAGATATGAAGCAAACACCAGCCAAAGTAGGTAAGGAGTTAATAACAAGGCAATGGTTTTGTGCGTTTTTTTAGCCTCGATGATTAAGATCACATTCAAACAGGTTAAACCAACAAGCCAAAGAGCACTTAGCGTAAACCAGTGTAGCCCAAAAAAAAGTGGCGTCCAGACCCAATTCATCAGCATTTGTAACGCGAAAAGAATAGTAATTTTTTTAGATGACGTTTTATTAAGGCTGGTCAACATCCAGGCAATGATTGCAAGAAGCGCATATAATAAGGTCCAAACAACTGCAAAAATAAACCCGGGTGGAGTTAAGGACGATTTATTTAGATATCGGTACCAGGGATCAATATTTGCTTGAGTTTCTAAACCCAGCATAAAGCCTATGCTTTGAAAAAGCACAATCCAAAACACTAACATCATGAGCTTATTCAGTCGCACAATCATTCCTCCAAATTTGAGTTCCTGTAGAAGCGAAATCAATTAATTTGATGTCTAAGTTATTTTCCTGTTGCTCAGCAGGAGTCCGAGAAGTTCCAATCACTTTATATCCCAGAGTAATCAGTTTGGGGGCTAGCGAATTTACGGTGAAACCAAAGTTAAAAATGAAAAAATAAGGACTCATGGGCTATTCCTTTTCTTTAATTGACTGTAATAGTCCAGAGCCTTTGAACGTGATTCGCTGTGATTAATGATGGGTTTGGGATAATTGGTTGTTCTATATATTGCTGCTGCATTTGAAGATTCCCAAGGCGCATGAATGAGATTATTATCTAATGCAACAAGCTCAGGAATCCAGCGGCGTATATAAACACCATTGGGGTCAAATTTTTGGCTTTGAAGCACTGGATTAAAAATACGAAAATAAGGTGCCGCATCGGCGCCACAACCTGCTACCCATTGCCAACTGGCGCTATTATTCGCTAAATCAGCATCAACTAAAGTATCTAAAAACCAATCAGCCCCCAATCGCCAATCAATGAATAAGCCTTTGGTGAGAAAGGAGGCGACTATCATTCTTACTCGATTGTGCATGTATCCGGTGGCCCATAGCTCCCTCATGCCAGCATCGACGATTGGGTAGCCTGTCATTCCTTTTTGCCAGCATTTTAATAATGACTCATCATTATGCCAAGGAAAGGCATCAAACTCTCTTTTAAAGTTATCATAAGGCAAGGAGGGGACATGGTAGAGTAAATAATAAGAAAACTCGCGCCAGCCAAGCTCTGATAAAAAGTGCTCCGCTCCTGCTAAATCACAGTGTGGGTTGATCTTGGCGTATTCAACGGCTCTTAAAATAGTCCAGGGACTGATTTCGCCAAAGTGTAAATGCGGGGATAGATGTGACGTGGCTTGCTTTTCGGGGATATCCCTATTTATTTTATAACCATGAAGATGGTGCGCAATGAATTCATGCAGTCGTCGTTGAGCTCCTTTCTCTCCTGGTGTCCAAAAATCAGGAAATTGTGATGCCCAATCGAGGCGTGGTAGAAGCTTCCACTCGTCAATTTCATCACTTCTAACGTCAACGGAACCTATATTATGATTATGGGAAATTAATTGTTCCGGTTGAGAACTAAGCGCTTGTCGACAGGTTTTCCAATAAGGGGTAAAGACTTTAAAAAAATCACCGGTTTTATTGCTTATGGTCCAGGGCTCATTCAATAAGCTACCATTAAAGCTAAAGACATCAACTCCAGACTCTTGAATTGTTGCTTTGATTTTTTTATCACGCTCAATACTTTTGGGTTCATAGCATCGATTCCAATAAATCGCGTCAAGTCCTACTGTGTTGATCAAGTCTAAAATGATCTCAAATGGGTTTCCCTTGCGCAGAATAAGTTGTACTCCATGTTGAGTAATTAGAGCATTGTTTAACGCCTGAAGGCTGTGATGAAGCCACCAGGCCTGTGCTTCACCAAGGACACTGTTTTTTTCATCTAGAATATAGATTGGAATCACTGTTTCGTGGTTCGTGCTCGCTTCAAAAAATGCAGGATTATCAGCCAAACGCAAATCCTGTCTAAACCAAACTAGTGCGGTACCCATGTCATCCTCATTTACTTTGTTTTGTATAGTGATTTATTTTGTGTGTTGAAGCGAAAAAGCGAGCCCTGGCTTTTAATTCCTCTAATTGGACTTGCGCATGTAAGGTGTTGAGTTGTACCTGGGTGGTCATTTGCTCGCGTTGATTGACTAAAAATAAAGTACTGTCTCCTTGATGAAACTTTTTTGATTCTCCTTGTTGCACCTTTAGCGCCAAACTTAATTCTTTTTTTAACAGGCTGACTTGTCTTCTACTTCTCTTTATGCCAATTAGCATATTTGCAAATTCATTGTTTAGTTGTTCGTACAAAAACCTCTTTTCAACTCGAACTTGGCGTAACTCGCTTTCAGCCTGGATTAGGTTTCCTTTGGCTTGTCTTTGCAACAAAGGAAATTTAAACGTTACTCCGACCATCGCTGCTTGTGGAATCAGTAATGGATAGCCTCCTGTTCCATTTTGTTTAAAGGTGTAGGCGGTTGCATCTAATTGAGGCAGGAGTTCGTTACGTGCCTGATTGCGTTTGAGCTTCATTATGTTCACATAATGGTTCAACTTTTTAATCCCTGGATGTTCTCTGAGTGATGCCTGGGTTACTGCGAAGGTGTTTGAGCTACTGGTCAAGACGGGTAAAGACGGTGCCTCAGGAATTAGTGGTTTACCCATGGAGTCTCGAAAATAAAGAGATAAATTAACGGCCGCTTGTTCAAATATCATTTGCCCTTGATTGAGTAATTGTTCTCGTTGAATGATTTGTTGTAAATTTTCACTGATGGCAAGCCGTGCTAAATCCCCTTGCTTCACCTGTTGTTCAATAGCGTGTTGACGTTTTTGTGCTAAGTGCAGGAATTGTTTAAATGTGTTTAATTGAAGGCCAGCTTCTACCCATTGCCAATAGGCTTTAATCGCTTCTTGGTAAATTTTTAATTTAACCGCTTCAGTATCTTGTTTCTTCATGAGCATCAATTGAGCAGAAGACAGTAATCCGGTTCGATCCTTATCAATTAATCGGTCGCGAAGCAAGGGAAGAGATAAACCTGCTCTATATTCCCCACCGGAGTTTGTCAAATAGTTTTGATAGTAAATTGGCCAGTTGCCTTCTCCATTACGATAGCCTGCAAAAAGCTTCACGCCATTATAAAGAGTTGGGATGGTGAGTTGCGTATCGCCATAATTATTAATATAACCACCTGCGGGTTGAGAGCGAGTACTCGCTTCCAATGCCGGGTCAAATTGTCCTTTTGCATTGATAAACGCACCGCTGGCTTTTGCTACTTCAAGACGAGCTATTCTTACCTGAGGGTAATGAGTGTCGATGCTTTGCAATACTTCTATTAAACTTAATTCTTGTGTTTTAGGAGAGGCATAGGACACTGAATACCCCAACAGGGCGATTAGCCCGATAAGAATATTGAATAACCCACGTAACTCTGATGTCCTCATGAACTCGCCCTTTGTGCTAAGCTTTCAGGAGGAAAGCCGTTAAATTGACGCCATAATTCATACCACAAGGGTACTTCGCCTAATTGCACCCAGCCATGTACACGCACTCCTTGTCTTAAAAAAGTTGGATCAGGCCAGGGCTCATCAGGGACAATCACGGCGCGAAATAACCCCATGCCATTATCTGTAGGATCGATAAAGGCCACTTTCCCACCAAAAGTACCTACGGCGATTTGTGGCCAACCTCTAAATTGAATTGCAGGCCATCCCTCAAATTGAAGACGCGCTTTTTGATTCAGATGAACGAATGGAATGTCATTGCCATCAATCCAAAGCGCTACCGCTCTTGATTCGGTTACAGGTATAATCTCTGCTAATATTTCTCCTTCTTTCACTACGACGCTTTGTTGTCCCGTTAGGCGTTTAAATATCACTCCTGGGACATGGGCTTTGATCAGTTGGGTTTGCTGTCTGGCAATGCGAACATCGATACTGATCTTATCAATATTGGCTTGAGCTAATTCGTTTTGGTATTTGGCGTATTCAATTTGAGCTAATTCGTATTGACGTTTTGAGTTGATGCCTTGTTGGTACAAGTTCTTTTGGCGTTCAACATTAGCTTTCCCTGCGATTAATGATTGCTGCGCGGCTTCTATCCGAAGCAAAATGGCTTTCTTTTCTAGCTCCAATCGTTTGAGTAACTCTGGGTCGTTGTCAGTAATCTCTACAATCGGGTCGCCCGTTTTAACATGGACACCTTCGTCAACGTACCATTTTTTAATTCTGCCATAAATAGGTGAATTGACGGTATGCAGTCGCTCCGAGGGTGAAAAAGCAATGACTTTGCCGCTTCCAAGGGCAAATTGTTGCCAGGGGGTAAAGCTTAAAAATAAAATTAAAATCAGGAGTACTAAAAAAATAATCTTGGCTATTTTGCGTGGATTGGGCAATTTGCCAATCATTTGATAGGCGTGTAACTTCATGAGAGCACCAAGCGGTTAGATAGTGGAATAAGATTTGGGTATTGAGTGATTGTAATCAAAAGTGTCTTATTGAGTGTTGCTAAATGGAGAAGCAGGAACTCAATGTTTTTTGTGGTCAGCCTATCAAAGATACGATCAATTATAATAAGCTGCGGTTTTGCAATTATCGCACGAATCACCATGAGTTGTATGAGCTCAAGTTCAGTGAACACTTGCTCCCAATCATAAATCATGCTTTTTAAGCCATTAGGTTGGCTCATGATTTTATCCATCAGCCCAAAGGATTTGAACAGCTCTTTGAGTTGCTGTACGGAAAAGGAGGGTTGATTGAGGCGTAGATTGTCATAAATGCTGCCAGAAAACCATTCTTTATCTCTAAGTAACAGGGTGTGGTCACGAAGAGATCGCCTGTATTCTTCATTACACAGGGTCTCGTTGATATACACTTTGAGGTCAGTACTATTTTTAAAACCCAAAATAAAATCGGTAACTGAATCTTGTTTTTGTGTTTCATTCACGCAAATAACCAGAGGATTTTCAGGGGTACTCGATGCTTTTTCCTGATTTTGAGTTATTAGCGTGATGTTTTTTATGGGAAGTATAAGTTCGCTTAACTCGGTGTTAATAGGTTGCGTTGGGAGATTTAAGACCATGTCAATTTTGTGCTCTGAGGCAACTAAGTCGTAATAATTCTCCAAAAGAACACTAAAACGTTTAAAAGCGTAGATTAACGCGCCGAGCACAATCTCTGCTGCAACCAGCTGACCTAAACTTAATTGGTTATTAATCACGAGATAGCCTCCCAACCCGAGTAAGAGACTACTGGCGATTGCCGAGAGGAGATAAAAACCAATTTGATGTTTAATGAGTTGTTTAAAATGAATATTGCGTGCTTTTAAAAATGAAATTAATCGCTTATCCGTTTGCTGGGTTGCGTACTGATGATAACGATTAAAGCGAAATAAATAACGATTGGTAAGCAACTCCTCCAGCCACGCACCTATTTGATGTTTTTCAGCGCATTCTTTTTCGGCGCTTGCGAGTCCTTTACGATAAGGTAAAAATACAATCAAAATAATACTTAATATAATGAATCCATCAAATACGAGAAAGAGTGGATGATAAAAAAGAAGCAAGATCAAACCAAAAAACAGCTGCAAACTTAAATTCACTCCATAAAGTAAAAGACTTGCTAAGGCCTTGTTTATGGTGACCACTTCGAAAAAACGATTAACAAGCTCCGGCCCATGATGTGAAGAAAAATTATCTAATGATAAATGGGTAAATTGACGGGTTAGGCTAAGACTTATTTTAACCATTAATTTCTGTTGAATGACTTCGATGATAATGCTTTGCCATATATTTAAAGCTCCTAGCGCAATCATTAAGACAAGCACCATGATACTTAGGGTTACCACTGGCTGAAGCAATTTTCCAAAAGCAATCAGATTAACTAAAGTTTGAGCAGCAATAGGAATACTTAAGGTAAGTAGGCTCACGATGACGCTTATCATGACTATTGATGCAATGGTGGCTTTATCTAATACCTCAACAATCGAATTCATTTCTTGTTTCATTAGAGTCCTCGAATCCATTTCTTATTGTTTTAATTTATCCATGATAAAAAATTCCAGAGAATCAATTGCTTTATTCGCCACTTCTTTTTTAATTAATGACACATGGATGTCTTTTAAAGAAGGTAAGAAATAATCATCCAGTTTATCCAGATAATTAGGAATCATACTGCGTTGTATGGCTGTAATTCCCAAGCCGGCTCGAACTGCTGCCATTTTACCCGCGTAACTTGGGCTACTAAATGCCAAGCGCCATTTTAAGTGATGATGATTGAGTGACTCAATGACGTTGCCGCGATAGACACAGGGAGTAGGTGAAAGAATCAGTGGAATGGTTGTTTTTTCATTAAGAATGGGAAGTAAATCCTTTTTCCCCACCCATTCCACGGGTTCATTCCAAACATTGACACCTTCAGTTATTTGTTTTTGTTCAGTGGTTTTTATCAGGATTAAATCAAATTCGTCTTGATGAAATCGTTCAATTAAATTCAA
Organism: Legionella quateirensis; assembly: GCF_001467955.1. Classification (GTDB taxonomy): domain Bacteria; phylum Pseudomonadota; class Gammaproteobacteria; order Legionellales; family Legionellaceae; genus Legionella; species Legionella quateirensis. The sequence goes on from NZ_LNYR01000034.1 coordinate 162,105, forward strand.
GGTTAAATCACACTCTACATTGAGCATGATTCTGGGGTGAAGTCTTGAAAACTCAACCAAGACCTCGGAAAGCATCATAGAGGCAAAGTCCTCTGGCAATCCAAAACGAAGTTCGCCCTGAAGTTCCGGCGTTTTAAATCGATCTAGGGATTCACGATGCAGCTCATAAATTCGTTTGGCGTAACTTAAGAAAAGCTCCCCATCTGGGGTTAAGGACAGTTCACGCCCACGGGTAATTAACTGTTTTTCAATTAAATTTTCAAGTTTAGCAATTTGCTGGCTTATTGCTGATTGAGTTCGGCCCACGCGTGCGGCAGCTTTAGTGAAGCTTTGCGTATCCGCCACCGCTAAAAAGCATTGTAAGGTTACTGTATCTAGTGACATTAGAATCCCTAATAGAAAACATAATTATTTTTAATTTCACTTATATCAGTATATCTAATATATTTTCATTGTAGCAAAACAATTTCTAATGGGGAATGATGTGAATACTCTAGTTCTACTTTTTTTATTAATGATGTTAGCCTGCCCGATCATAGCGCTTGTCGTCAACTGCACTTTAATCACTCGACCAATCATTGCAGCGCGCATTGCGGGTTATTGTATCGGAATGGGGTTTTTGATGGGGGTAGGGCTACTTTCTTATATATCCTTATCACAAAATCCTACAGTGTATTTATTAATCAGTCTCAATACGCTGACCCTTTTATTATGCAGTTTAGTGCTTTTGGTCAGTTTTGTCGTGCATCGATTTTCATTAAGGTACATGCATGGGGATAGACTCTACAGACGCTTTTTTCTTCTTTTATCGGCAGTGACATTAGCAACGCTGCTCATGGTTCTCGCTGATAATTTATTTTTATTCTGGAGCGCTTGGTCGCTTTCTAATGTATTTCTAGTACTTTTGATGGTGCATAAGAAAGAATGGATAGCTTCCAAAAACGCTGGGCTTTTAGCCTTTTATACGCTTGCATCAGGTAGTGCCTGCTTACTGGCTGCCTTTATTCTTTTAAGTCTAGGTTACTCGACGAATTCTATTGAGGCACTGACTCAGCTATCCAATCCAATGCAATGGTCATTACTTTCTCTATCCCTGAGTCTTATCTTGGTCGCGGCATTAACTCAGTCTGGAATAGTTCCTTTTCATCGTTGGCTTATCAGTTCGTTGAATTCCCCAACCCCAGTCTCTGCTTTAATGCACGCAGGTCTTGTTAACGGCGGAGGAATTCTCCTCGTTAAATTTGCACCACTGATGATGCTTTATCCTGGTTTGCTCACTGTATTGTTTCTAGTCGGTTCCATATCCGCCTTACTGGGTACTGTTTGGAAATTGATGCAGCATGATGTAAAAAAAATGTTAGCGTGCTCCACCATGGCGCAAATGGGTTTTATGATGATGCAATGTGGTGTAGGTTTATTTGCTGCGGCCATCGCTCATCTTTGTTGGCATGGGTTATTCAAAGCCTATCTTTTTTTAAGTTCAGGCTCCGCGGTGAAACAAAAAAAATCAGTGATTAATGTTTCGCAAACCTCCCCAATGGTGCTCATTATTGCTCTTGCTGGTGGCATGGTCGCGATGACTTCCTTTGCTTTTGTCACTAATAAGATGATTTCATTGTATGAGGCCAGTGCCTTTGTCTTGTTCTTTGCTTTCATTGGTGGATCGCAACTCATGCTCACTTGGGTTCGCAGTCACCAAGGCGCTTTTAGTTTGGTATCAGGGCTAGTACTCACTTTATTTTCTGGTCTGATGTATGGCGCAAGCATTCAACTTATTCAGTGGTTGATTCCGAGTATATCCATACTACAGGCACCCCAATTGTCGTTAATCCATTGGACCGTAATGATTTTATTTGGTGCCTTCTGGGCAGTATTTAATCTTGGAATACATCAAAGAATCGGTCAATCAAAACCAGGCTGTTGGCTTTACATGAATTTGTTTAACGCAAGCCAGCCTTCCAGAAAAACGGTTACTGCTTTACGAAACGATTACAACTACTAAACGTATGAAGGGGTATTTATGACTACTGCAAAAATATTATCGAAACAAGATAGAGAAAATAAGGCAGTTAAAAAAACAGGAATGATCTATTATCCGGCAAAAAATAAAGACCTTGAAATACAGGCTTTGGTGCACAATGCCGCCAAATGTATCGCGCCAGTCTGGCCGCTTGAGACTTTTATTGCTTGCAATCCATTACAAGGGTTTGAAGCACAATCATTTGAAGAGGCTTTGGCTCAAGGTGCATTTAGGCGCCAAAGAGCCGAGCGTAACCTGCAACTCGAAGAAGTTAATCTGCAAATGATTAAATGGTGTGGCGGCTTTTTTGATGCAGGACAAGGCAGTATTGATATGCCCCATCGTGAGAAAGGTTTTTATTTAGGATTCTTAAAACTAGCTTATTTTGATAAGCAATTGCACCACAATAAAAAACAAGCAAAAGACTTTCTGCAGCAATTACCTGAATCGGCAGAAGAGGCACTTAAAATGTGTATGCACATACTTCATGTTCCTCGAGGGCAGGAAGAAGCCTTTCTGTCGCAAACACTTCGCTATTTACCGGGGTGGGCAGGGTTTGTGAAATGGAAAACGGATTGGCAGAATTCAAACAAATCAGAAGAAATGCACGTCACTCTCACCGATTTTCTTGCCGTACGCCTGGTGTTAACGTGCATCCTTTGGCCTGATGCGGCGAAAGAGAAAAAAAGCATGGGCGATGGTTCTTTGGTTAAAAAAGTGCTGGCGAAATTAGAAAGTAATGAAGATTCCTATCGGCATAAACTATTAAGTCTGCTTGTGCCAGAAGTAAAGAAAGGAGAAGAACATCTTCCGCGCAGAAGTGCTCAGTTGGTTTTTTGTATTGATGTTCGTTCTGAGCCATTTCGCCGCGCTATAGAGTCTTTAGGCGCTTATGAAACTCTTGGTTTTGCCGGATTTTTTGGACTTCCTGTGCGTATCGATGAATTTGATACCAATAAAAATAAAGAGTGTTGTCCGGTCTTATTAAAACCGAAATATGCGATTAAAGAAATGCCGGCTGCTGCTAATAATGACGATTTTGAGCGTTATCAGCGAGGTAAGTCATTCATTAATCGTTGTAAAAACCTTTATACGCAACTCAAGTACAATGTGTCTACACCTTTTGCCTTAGTGGAGTCTTTAGGGCTTTGGTGTGGTTTGAATATGATTTTCAAATCATTATCACCCGAATTAAGTCATCGTTCAGTATCAGCCATCACCGGTTGGCTGAAACCTAATATTCCGACCAAAGTGGCTTATGAATTAAGTGAAACGGATGCGGAACAAGGTTTGTCCTTGCAAGAGCAGATTCGTTATGCTGAAACAGTATTGCGCCTCATGGGGCTAACTTCAGGTTTTGCAAAACTCATTATTCTCTGTGGTCATGGAAGTACTACCGAAAACAATCCTTATGCTTCAGCTCTGGATTGCGGCGCCTGCGGTGGGAATCATGGCGGTATAAATGCTCGCCTATTGGCATCCATTCTCAATAAACGTGAGGTTCGACGAGGACTGGAAGACTGTGGCATGCACATTCCTTTGGATACAGTATTTTACGGAGCACTCCATAATACAACTACGGATTCAGTCACCCTTTATACGGAAGACACAGCAAAACCCATTTATCCTGAACTTCTTAGTCAACTTCACGACGATTTAAAAGAAGCAAAACTTATAACCAATCAAGAACGCGGAGTGAAATTAGATCGTAGCACTCCTCATCAAGACATCACTAGAAGAAGTTTGGACTGGTCTGAGACACGACCTGAATGGGGATTAGCACGAAATGCTGCCTTTATTGTGGGCCCCCGCCATCTGACAAAAAATATCTCTCTTGATGGTCGATGTTTCTTACATTCCTATCGTTTTGAACAGGATACTGACGGAGCATTGCTCGAGACTATCCTGACCGCACCCATGGTAGTGGCTGAATGGATAAATACCCAATATTTATTTTCTACATTGGATAATGTTGCCTTTGGAAGTGGAAGCAAGATTACCCACAACGTGGTTGGAACCATTGGCGTGATGCAGGGCAATGGAAGTGATCTCATGCATGGTCTTCCTCTGCAATCGGTCATGAGCTCTGATAAGGAAGCCTATCATGAGCCACAGCGTTTATTGACACTTGTTTATGCCCCAAAAGAGATGGTTTCTCGGGTGATTGAACAACACGCCATCCTAAAAACCTTATTTTTTAACCAATGGGTGCACTTGGTCGTTATCGACCCGAAGTGTCAAGGTGTTTATCAACTCAACCAATCTGGTGAGTGGAATTTTGTAGAATAATAGCGAGGAAAAAAAGATGAGTGTGATTAAAGTTCAAGAACGAAAAGATATTGGGATTAACCTACATCCAATGAAAAAAATTGAGATTATTGTTGCAGGAGAACATGAACATCTGATTACTTCTATGATGGAAGAAGCATCTGTTACCGGATTTACACTGATAAGAAATGTTTCTGGAAAAGGTCATCATGGTTTTCATGAAGGAAAAATGATGTTTAATGACAAATCCTCATTAGTCTTATTTATCGCAGTTGCACCTGAAGAAGTGATCGTAACCCTGGCTTTAGGTATGAAAACCTTGTTTCAGAACGAGTCTGGGGTGATGTTTGTTTCCGATGTTTCGGTTGCAAGGCTTGATTATTTTCACATTATGAATACTTAATTATGTACTATAAAAATCAGAATGTTCTATTAGCATCCAAGCATGAAAAGGAGCAAGCAATCGCGGCACCTTTTATGACCAGATTATCGTGCACTTTGAATGTGCACGATTTTGATACCGATCAGTTTGGGACGTTTACGGGAGAGATTGCACGGACTCTGAGCCCCTATGAAACGTGCCTCTTAAAGGCTAAAACAGCTGCACAACGTTATGATTACAGGCTTGCTGTAGCCTCTGAGGGAAGTTTTGGGCCTCATCCCGCTTTTCCTTTTGTACCAAGCGATCATGAGTTGATGGTGTTTATTGATAGAGAACATGATTGGATTATTGCAGAGCAACTCGTAAGTCAAAAAACAAATTATGCGATGATAACGGTTAACAAGAATACAGATATTGATGCTTTTCTTAAGCAAATTCAATTTCCATCGCATGCTCTGACTCTACAAGCACGATCGGATAACCATGTTGTTGCTAAAGGTATTAACGATTTTGATGCCTTAACTGATTATTTAACAGTTGGCTTTAAATTCGAAAAGGAGCTTGTTTTAACAACCGATATGCGGGCTATGATGAATCCCACCCGAATGGAAGTGATAGGCGAGTTAGCCGATAAATTAGCGTTAAGGATTGCAAGCCTTTGTGTTCGATGTTCTTGTCCTGGGTTTGGATTTAAATCAACTCGTGGCACACTTCCTTGTTCTTTTTGTGGTTCTCCAACTTCACTTTATGAAGAAGAGGTGTGGGGGTGTATTAATTGCGAACATCAGGAGTATAAAAGACGAAGAGATGATGTGTTAAAAGCAGATCCTGCTTATTGCTATTATTGTAATCCGTAATGAGTGTGCTTCTTTCTAATCCTCTTCCACTCCTGGAATTATATCGATGGTCCAATTAACAATATTGCTCTGCAGTATCTTATGCAATATCATAACCCTCGAAACAGCAATTAGCTTCTTGTGGAACTGATTAATATGCTGAATTTAAAGGGTTTTTTATCGGATTAAATAGATTTTTCAAAGGGATAATTAATGAAAAAAAACATATGTTTATTGAGTTTAATGGCATCGACTTCAGTTTTTTCTGGAACAATGGGACCAATATCTACAGTTATTAGTCCTAAAGAAAACCTGTATGTTGGGGTTGGGGTTGGCGCAACTTTTAATAGTGATAAATTATCGGTAACTAATACCATTTCTCGTCGAAATTCGACAGTTACGTCTACTCATGATCATGCTCAAGGCAATCTATTTATAGGTGCAGGCCACACATTTATGAATAATTTATATTTAGGTGTTGAAGCCAATACCTATTTCCCGCATCGTGTGGTTAGCTATAATTATCCAGGCGTTACTTTTACAACCCAGCGCTTTGACGTTAATTTTTTAAGTCAGGACTATTTAGGCTTGGATTTACTTCCGGGTTATCGATTTAATCCAAGTTTATTAGTTTATGGCCGAGCTGGTCTTGCTTTTAGAGATACCACTTTAAATCGTGATGCAACAAATACCGTAAATCCATATTATCATGCACGTGATCAAGTTGGTGGTCGATTTGGCGCTGGCTTAGCTTATGCGCTTATATCACATCTCTCAGCAGCTTTGGACTATAATTACACCTATTACCCGACACTTTCTACTCTAAATAGTCAATATAATGGACTATATGACATTAAAAGCCATGGCAACTATGTTGGTGTATCATTAGTTTATACAAGTTAATTTAATTTAAATATATCCTGGCTTACACGTTGTTGCATCAAGGCCACAATATTAAGTTCGGGCTATCTAATGTAGCCCGGATGTAATCCGGGAATTCATGAGCGTAGCGAATTCATTAAATCAATTTTTGACCTTATTATTCGCTACACGCTGTTCCAGTGTTTGAACGTTTTTTTACTCATCGCCAATAGAACGAATGACTTGAGCTGGATTTCCACCGACAAGGGTATTGGGGGGAACATTTTTGGTAACTACAGAACCAGCAGCGACAACCGAGTTTTCACCTACAGTGACACCACCAACAATAATTGCACCTGTGGCTATCCAGACGTTTTTCTCAATCACGATGGGCTTTCCGATTGTGGTTGTCCGGCGTTGAGATGGTTCAAGAGCATGGCTAGCCGTGATGATGCTCACGTTGGGTCCAATCATCACATCATCTGCTATGTGGAGCCCACCAAGATCATAGAACGTACAGTTCTGATTTATGAAGACATTTCTTCCGATGTGAATTTCATTGCCACCAGCGGTATAAAAGGGGGGTATCAGTAAAAAATTATCGTCTACTTGTTTACCTATGAGTTCACTAAACAACGCACGAATTTTATGGGGATCATTAAATGTTAAGCAATTTAGCTTGGCAGTGATTGCCATCGCTTTCTGAGTATTTGTCAACATGGCAGCTGATTCCTGGGTGTTGCTGCGGATTATCCTGGTATTTTTTTCATTCGACATGGGTAATTCCTTACAACCTTAATAAAGCCTTTTAATTTATCTGCATTGCGTCCAGAAGTGAGTTTTGAGTATTTTGTAACACAGTGTAATTACTCAATTTTATGGGTTATCCCATAAGGACTTGAACCCGTGATCTACGGTTTATAAGTGCTGATCCCTTTAAATAACTTATTGATTTTAAATTAATAATTTTCAATAGTATATCACTAAAAATGTCATGCAAAGTATCATGGTGTCGTACTCAAACATGCAAATCTCAGGCATGAGGAGTTTTGGCATTTTAGCAATTTCATAGGCACAGTGTGCTGGAGTTTATAATAAATCATCGGCTTCTGGAAATTCGGGGCCGATCCCTATAGCTGCTAAATCCAGATCAGGGCTACGTCAGTTGATTAAAAATTAACAATTCAAGGCCTTACTCTGGCCCTCATGTCATGAGTCAAGATCGGCTTATTTAATAAGAACCTTGGGAGGCAATATTGACATTTCTTGCCCATTTGATAGTGGAGGGACTTTATAACTGATACAACGATTTACCTGCATACTCTGGCCAAATTCAAGATAGCAAGTAATCATATCACCAGCGGGGTTATAGATAATTAAATCCGACTCACCTGGGCAATCGCCTGTAATGCGTAGTTTATAGTGTAGTGGATTTGGAACGTCCTGATTGAATACATCGGCTACACATTTCACCAGTTGAATACCATCGGTCTTGGTTGGACCCTTATAGCAATTTTTTACAACATTCAGTACCAGATTCAACAGCTCGCGAGAGTATTCAGGGGCTTTTTCTGGCGTGGCCTCTGTAACAGCATAAGCCTGTGTATTAAAATTAAAAAGGCACCCAATACTAAATACAATAATTCTAAAGAGCATCATTATCTCTGAATGTCGAATTTATTTAATTATAGATTATATATAATTGTTTGTTCTAATATTCGGGTGTGTTGACAATTTTAGCCTGGTTGCTTGCAACCAGGATGTCGCATATTGTCCTAATTTTTCTGGTAGTGAAAAGCAAAAGACACGATCTGACTCCTTGATGATTTAAGGACTCCACTAATAGAAGAGGTTTAACACACTCTAAAAGGTTCAAAATCCACTTCGGCTTCAGTCGAATGTTCCATATTAGGTAAAAATAGAGTATTGCTCATACGTTGTGCAAAATCCTTGCTGTCGATCACCACATTTGTTTCATGGCAATTATGTAAACCCGCAAGATCAAGATTGGTGGAACCAATAATAGTAATTTGACCATCAATAATCATCAGTTTCATGTGGATTACATCTTTCAGTGGATAATCTAATTTTTCTGATTGATTAAACCATTGCACATTGAGATTCTTGGTTTTATCTTTATGAACACCTTCATACAGTTGATTTACACTTTCTTGATTAGTTCCGCCATAGAAAAATTCGCGCAAGTCATTAAAGTTATAGCTCATTAATAGATCGACTTTACCATTTTTATTATTGATAAAATTGAGTAATGCTCGCAAAATGTCTGGAGAATTAACATTGGGCATAATTATCTGAATATGACTCTGTGCTTGATTAATAGCAGTCATATAAGCATTATTGATAGGGTCTGGTGGCAAGGCTGCTTGGAATAATCCTAAAGTAGCCGGTTTACGCCTGATTTGGCTAGTGATGTATAGCATGGGGCAAGCACCAGAAATAATCGGCGAAGGTTCATATATTTTAGGCTCTTCATCTCCTTTATATCCTTCTGTTCTTGATCTCCACATCACCAGAAAATCTAAAAGCGCAGGTCGTGCTGCTTTGGGAATAAATACTGCCGCATCATGAAAACCATGTTCCCCATAACTTGCGCTCTGAAAATTAGAGCTTGTTATAATGACATCATCATCAATGCAGAGTGTTTTTGCGTGATTGCTTGCAGGAGAGCTATGAGTATACTTGCCTAAATGTACCGTGATGTGTTCAGGCAAATCATGTAATCCAAGATGTTCTGCTGTATTTCGATAATTCGCAAAAATTTGCTTCAGATAGAACATTCTGGCGATCAGACCTAATTCATCTAACAAAATATAAACGTGTAATGGTTTTTCCCGGTCACGAAGTGCTTGATTAATTGCTTCAATAATTGGTGCGTCAGGCTCCCAAACAAAGATTTGAATCACTAGCTGTTCGTTTGCATCATGGATCTTATTAACGATTAAGTCTGTGATTTCCTCTATACCCTGAGCTATTTCAATTTCTTCATGGCGATGAGACATTAACATCTCATGTGCTGGGATGGTTCCATGTTCAGCAACACTTTGGGAACTGGCGATAATCGAAGACATCAGCGGTGAAGGCTTGATTTGGGAAAAAGAAATTTGCTCAACAACCTTTTTAGAATCAATATGAATATCTTTCATAGCTTATAGAATTTTGGAAAATGTATAAAACTATATCATATTTGAATTATTTTTTAGATAAAAAACACTGTAAATGGAAGCCGATCTCTCCTTCTTATCCTGGTAATACGGGGGCAGATCGTGCCATCCAGGGTTCACGCTGAAGTATAACAGTGTACTTTAGCCTGGTTGCTTGCAACCAGGCTACGATGGCTACTCTTCATCACTGTTTTCTTCAGATGTATCAGCCGATTCTTCATCTGATTCGTCTGACGATTCATCACTTGCATTACCATCGGGTTTATCAGCAGTGGATTCATTACTGGAGGTTTCTTGTTGGATTAAATACGGTGAGAGTAAACGATACCAGGCTCTTTGTTCTGATAAATACTGATATTTGCAATAATCTTTTCGTTCAATTAAAAAGGTAATTTCTTGTTTATTGTCTTCCCAGGTAGACACTTCTTCAATCATTTTTTTGGGGAACTTACCATAAGCTAAACAAAGGATGTTGTAATAGCGCTGCAGATTTAAAGCATGTTCATCCCAATAGGCATCTTGCTCCTCTTCTTCCTCATTATTTTTATCCTGTTTAGACTGATATTCCATCAACACAAAGGCATCTGCGGCATTTAAGGCGATTGAAAATCCATCTTTTACTAAATCTAAGGAAAGAATTGCGCTTAAATTATCTGCCGCCGTTTCATCATTACCCACTATAGGTAAATCAAAAACATCAATTATCGCATGAGCAATTTCATGATAAATAATAAAGCGTGCTAAACCAACCATATGATCGTTAATCAAGTCCTGATCGCTTTTTTCAGCGTCAGAAAATGATTTAACATCGTTTTCATCATCCTCAATGTACTCCTTAAAATAAGTCGCCCCTGAGACAATTATCGTGTTGTAATCGATATAGATAGTTTTCTCGCTTGGATAATATGCTGAGGCACGTTTCGTCTGATAAATTATTTTAATGTCCTGTGGTAGTTTTAGCTCTTTATTCAATGAATTGATTAAACTATCAAAATTCTTTGGATTATTTAATAAATCCTTTATGGCTTCTTGCGCCTTATTTTCCGGTTTCTCATAAATGATGATAAATTTCCCATATTCCTTTGCTTCACCAGCATAGGTTAGAGGCATGTATGAAAAAAATAAAAGGGACGAAGATATAATACCGTGAACGAAGGACTTGATTATCACAGAGTAACATTCCATAAATACCTCATCGGTCAAAAATCCATTATTTTGTTTTATTATTAGTACTATTATAGACAAAAATAATTTTTTTTAACCAGAACCACGGATACGGGGGCGTATCTTACCTTTTGCTTCTTAATCATAGAGTAATTTATAATCCTGTTAGTTCATGAATAGCTGAACCACAAATTTTCACTCATTTTATTTAAGCAAAAGGCACGATCTGCCTCCCTTTATGCTTCTCTAAGCCTTATCAGTTATATTGATTTGAGAGCGTTTCTTGCACTTCCTCTTTAGTAAGACCTGTATACAACAATGCGCCAAATAATATCTTTTGTTTCTCTTCACTACCCATTAAGAGATCGCGAGACAATAGAGAATGAATATTTTTTAAAAATTGGACTCGTATTTCTTTTTCTTCTTGATTTACTGGTTTTTGAGTAAACAACTTCATATTTATTCTCCAAAATCTAAAATAAAACTAGTGCTCTTAAGGTTCCAGCTGTAGCTGGACTTAACTGATTATTTTGCCCTGGGTTAGGAATATAAGAAAGCGCAGGCTCCAGATAAATATATTTAAATAATACGGCTTGGTAATAAATCTGAAACATTAACTCCTTTTTTCGATTAGTAATTCGTTGATTCAGCCATGCTAAAGAAACGCCTGCACCGATTGAATCTGATAGTCTATTGGCAATTAATCCAAATGCTGTTAAACCTGTGCCTATCGATTGTTTCATTGGTAATACTTTAGAGTTATTAATTCCATACTGGTAAAATCCTGAAATTCCGCTTGTATCTTGCCCTGGGTGCCTGTACCACAATCGTTGTGAACCAAATAAATAGCCACCCGTGGAACCTCTTTGCGTCAAGTGTTCCTGTCTGATAAGACCCGTTTGATGCCATAATCCTAGCCCAATGGTTCCAGGTTTTTGATCGGTTCCCAAACGCCAGGCACTTCCAGTTTCGCCCACTTGAAAATAATTACCATTAAAAGTTGGGCCAGATAACCCAGTTTGTTTCCCGCTAGCAAGATTTCCATCATAAATACCATATGACGCATACCACCTTTTAATTGGTGTAAACGTTGTGGTGATACCATAAGCCGTATTTGTATACCCAGGCATAAGGCCATCTACTGCTGGACTAATAAAAATAGGGGTATAAATCAAACTCGTTACAGCAGGAATATTTGGATCATCCTGGTTTAATGGAACCGGTTTAACTACGTTGTTAAAATCTAAAGTAGTAATGGTTTTACCAACACGAATAAACAGTTTCTCATCAAACAAAGATTGCCTGTACCATAGTGCATAAAGTTCTGAGCGATTATAAGGCGGTACGTCTGGAAGTGAATTAAAACCTTGTATCACACCAGCTTGTCCATTCGTATTTTGTGCATTTTCTTGTAGGAATTGAGCACTAAAAAGCCCACCTTTCCACCCATTAAATCGCTCCATATCAATGGATAAATCCAAAAGTCCTACGCTGTTTGAAGTGGAATGTTCTGCATAAGGTATTCCACCTCCGAATAGACTGTTAGTGTCTCCTATCCAGGCGCCTTGTACTGAAATACCATGATTATCATGAATATCCAGTTTTTTTTCGATGTATTTCTGCAGGAACCCAGAACCTGTCCCAACATTCACTGCGGCGGGATTTGAACTGATACTTGAGAGATCTTGCTGTGTGAAAGGCTTTGAATCTGCTGCAGAGGATGCTAGCTTGGTGGTATTTGCATAAATATCCATCATATAAAAAAGATAAAACAACAAGCCAAGAATACGAAAGCAATTCATATTAGTTCTAGTGATGTATTTCTAATTTAGAGTACCACATCAAATATAAGAAACAACTGACTTAAATTTTTTTAATGTTCAATCAAATGGTTACCAATCCATTCACCTTTCAAGGCCTGACCCTTGAGGAGTTTCGAGGCTCAAGGAATTTTGGGTAATAAAGAGTAATTTGAGTGTAAACATCACAATCCTGGGAGTTCACCTTTTTCGATTTTCTCTTTATCCTCGTTATCTATGATCTCTTGAGCTGGTTTAAAAAACATAGGTAATTGTTGTTTTTTAATGCTCACTGGCTCACTACCAGGGGTAGTTGATTTAGGCTCTGATGAGTTGGCAGAAAGCACTTGTTGTTTCATTTGTTCATCCAGCGTAATGGTGATTTGACTTTGTCCCTCAGAGAATTGAGCTGTAATTTTTTGTATAGATTCATGGTTAAAACCAATTGACTTCAAATTTTTTCTTATTTGTTCCTCATCTTCTTTTAATGTACGTTCTACCCAAGTTACTTCATCCTCATCCCAGGTAGGGATTGCAGATGCTAGAATATCAAATGAATCGCTAACAAATTCATAGATAAACATTAATTCCCTTTCAGTCATCGAAATTTTAACGGGGTTAAACCTTTCGATGGCTTTTTTTATTGGTAACTTGTGTTTTATGTCTGTTTTAGATAATTCAACACCAGCTAAGCCTAGGGTTTTATCGATGATAGTGCGTACTCTTTGTTGCACTTCCGTCCAGTTATTTCTTTCGGCTTGTTGCATCATATTCATCACTTTATCAAGCTCTTCGGGGCTGAAATCATATAAGTTAGTAGCAACAAGGTTTAATGTTTCATAGCGGTTATAATGATTAATTTGTATTTGCCAAGAAAGTCTGCTAAATTGAGCAAAATCAGTACTAATAGCATAATATAGAGCTGAATCATTAATTGGATCTAATAGATTCATTTCAAACAATTTGTTAAGCACATAACGGGCAATTTGGTCAATTGCGTCATTATGAAAGACATATACAGAAAATAACTGATTTATTAACGTTTCTACATTAGTAGAGTTTGTATCGGGTGATATAAAAAACTTCAGCCATTGATCGTCAGGAAATTGTTCCATTATTATTTTCAGACTGTCATAGTCAGTAAAGCCAAAATGGGGTACAGAGCGCCCTTTATCATCTTTAGCCATCAAAGCGTTGAATAACATTTCCTCATTAGGAAAACAATCAATAACCATTTGGAAACATTCATGATTTTTTACGGCATAGTGGCATACGGACATACCCTCATTATCTTTTGACATCAAAGCATCTATTAACAGGCGCTTGTCACTTATACTGTTGATGATGGCTTTTAGAATTTCAGGATTATAGGCCGCATAATGAAGTGCTGTTTTACCCTTGCCATCCTTAAGCATTATTGAATTAAATTCATTTTGTTGTATTGTGGCTCCATGTTTCAATAAAAAATCGGCCTTCTCAATCTCTTTATCCGCAAAAACTGTTGATAATAGGGTTTTCCCATTGGTAGGCTTGTTTATATCCGCCTTATGTTGAATCAATACTTCAAAAAGATCTTTCCATGCATCGCTTTTGATATCTACTTCAAATAGCGGTGATGTTAATTTATCATCGGACAGATTGAGATCAAGATTGGTATCGTTCAAAAATTGATTGAGTAATTCAGGATTATTTGAATGGATGATTTTATTGAGTACATGATATTTTTTCTTGTTATTATCGGTTATTTGGTATCCTTTTCTTTGCATTAAGGAAAAAAGTTCTGCAAAAGAATTCGTTCTTGTCCTATCATTAGGCAGATTGCTAAGTATATCGTACATCTCTAACATTAAACTTCTTCCACGAAACAAACTGAGTTTATCGATAGTTTGTTTGTCTACTGACTCAAATAAATGAATCCATTCTTTAATATCTAAAGAGTGTGAGTTTTCAATGATTTTCTTAAATTGATTGTTGTTCAAAAATAAAAGTTCTTGAACATTACGAATTAATTCAGTGTTTCCTTGAGAGAGAAGATATTGAAAGACTTCTTCAATAGTTGGCATCTGGCACGCCTTGAAAAGAATGTCTCGCGATTTACTATCCAGTTCCTTAACATTAGTGTGATTGGTTATAAGATAATTAAAGATTTCTATATTGTTTTGGCTTGCTGCCAACATCAACGCATTCCGTCTATCGGTATCAATTTTTTGTAAATACTTTTTGCTGGTTCTTGAAGCAATCATCTGAACTATCGACAGGTTTTTTCCTTCTATGGCATGCATTAAGGGTGTTTTATTTTTGCCATCTTGATCATCAACTGATACCTTTAAGTTTAATAATTTCATCACGCGAGCATCTTCACCAAGCTTGGCTAAATGCATGATAGGTGTAAGACCATCAGTGTCCCATGTTCCATCTACCACAGCACCTCTTTCAATTAATTCATCGGCAATATCTAATTGCTTGGTTTTAAGCGCATACACCAAAGCACTCATGTGGTGTCTATTCTCATGACTAATAGCAGATCCATTATCCATTAGGAAACGAGCCAGATCTTTGTTTCCATTTTTAACTGCCAGGATAAGGGGGGTATTAAAATCTTCATCGATAAAGCGAGTGCTTGCCCCTAAAGATAAAAGTAATTTCACATCGTCTAATTTGCTATGATTTGCAGCAATTAAAATTGGTCTCGTCATGTAAGGATAAGTACCAAGCAAAGTATTGGGTGATAATTTACCTGTTTTAATTTTTTCTATTAGCGCAGTATATGCTTCTTCAGTTTGAAAATCCGCGGAACGAATTTGGTTGAGGTCTTGTTGGATTTCAGCTATTAAGTGACTTGCATCATATTTCTCTGCTGTCTTTATGATACAGTTCAGAAGCGAATTCTTTTGATCCTCTGGGACATTTGATTTCCTTGTCTTTATTAATTCATTTTTCCGTTTTTCTCGTAACTCTGAGGTATAGTCATAATGTATCATTTCAATTAAAGTGTCATAACGTTGATTAGGTTTTAGGGCCTGTACAATCTGTTCTTCAATGTTTTTTTCAATGGATTCGTTAACCCCTTTCAGCTGATTGTAGTAGTAATATAGGCAATCTGGTTCACATAAAGTTTTTTTAGTAAACGAATCACAATATCCGTTGTAATCAATGAAATATTCATTCTGATAATCTTTAGTCAGTTCGAAACTAACATAGGGTGTAAGTCCTGCAGTTGCTCCAGTAAGTACTCGTGGTACACGATTTTGATGGACTAGTTCATAGCCTAATTGTCGATAAAATTTAATTACCGTATTAATATCTTTTTTACTGGCTATTTCAATCGAGTCCAAAACCAGTGAGCCTGATTTCCCCAACCAGGTCCAGCTCTGGGCGACCAATTCATCATCTGGTTTAGGGTTATCAGGATCTCCTTTGCAAACGATGTAAAACCCACCATAAGGACTTGTTAAACCATGAATTGTGCACGGTTCACCGGCTTCACCCGACATTGATTGGCAACAATGTGTTAATTTACCATAGCAAGCCGCTCTTGCTGCTTGTTCATCATCTTGAACATTGACTTTCATGAGATAATAGCCTGCCAGGCTTTCATCGATACTGGCGCCAGCAATGGTTATTTCTGGAATGTGTTTTCCCGCTTCTGTGCGATCTAATTCAAGAAATTTGTTAAAATTGCTTTGATTTAATCCATTTTTTAAAAATATTTTGAATTCAGGTTTTGCTTCAGTGAATTGTCTTTTCCTAACTGCTTCTAATAGTTCAATTTGTATATCTTTTGAAAACTCCGCACCCAGTTCACTTAGTTCACATTGTTTTTGGTAAATCATAGCTTGAAGGATGTCATATCTCTTTGTATCACGGTCATTTAAGGTGCCATGGTGTCTGTCTAATTCTTTATATTCTCTTTGTATTTTATTTAACTCATTAATTTTTACTTTCAGTTCCTCAGGCGATAAACGTTGGCCTTTAGGCTTTTTACGCTCATCCAGCCATTTTTGAATTTCTTCTGCTTGGGGCCATAATTTATTGAGGAATTGTTCTTTGTAATGAGAAAAATCTCTCCTCATCTTTTGCCCAATGTGCAGCCATGCTTCAGTGTTTATATGCTCAAAACGAGGTAAGCTAAATAAACAAGCGTCATGCAAAACATACTCAGAGCTTTGGTTGTGTTTTGCTGAATCTGCTAAAAACTTCATTGCTTGATCTAGAGTATTATTTTGTAGCGCGAGTTTGAATGCGTGCTCTTCTGGCTTTCCTATTTTCTCGAATGAGAAAAATAATTCAGCGATAGGGAGTAATTGATAGTACACTGCGAGTTGTATATCGTTTAGAACAGAAGGCAAATTTTGTGCTTTCATCTGACTGCGTATTGCTTCTTTATTCAATTGACCTGGTTCAGCAATCCGTTTAATCATCTCATCGATTAGGTCTTTTTGGTCTGGGTAGTCTCGTCTCAATTGGTGTTGTAAAGAATTAATTTGAATTAATAATTGAGCCTCGCTTTTGTCGAGTTCTTCTGATGTTTTAGGAATTGCTTTTAGTTTATTAGAAACCTCAATTAATTTTTTCTTCAGTAAATTGAGTTCTTTTTCTGACATCGCTATGTTTTCATCATGCTCTATAGCAGCTATGGCAGCTTCAAGTTTTATTGATTCATTCTGCAAATTGTTTTCATTTTTTGACAAACTTTCTTTTTTACTGAAAAGATTGTCTTTTTGCGAGATCAAACTAATAAGGGTATGAACTTGCTGAAAGAGGCTGATGGACGGTGCGCTTTCAAAGTATTGAAAAAGCGCTCCTATCATTTCCGTCGTATCATCTTCACTAAGCTCATGAAGTTTAGACGCATCAATGGGAACAAGGTTTTCTTGAGGTTGATACTCTTTACCCATGTCAATTCTCTGCTTTTAATATGCATATTCTGTTTAAAAATATAGCATATATTGAGGGTGGGATCTAACAAGCAGGTAAAGTTGCGTTACACTTAGCCTGTATTATACGAGGTTGATAGGGCGGAGACATAGGTAACACTATAATTTTGGAATACGAGAGCAAGAAATACGTGGGCAGATCGTGCCTTTTGCTTTAAAGTTACGACCATCATGGTATAATTATGTACAAAAATAACCGAGGCATGTAATGGGTATTCCATTTTTTCAATCACCTGTTCCAGCAGATATGCAAAAACTGGTTTTAGAACAGCTGTCTCCTGCTGATTTACTTAAAAAATGCCTATCGGCCAGCAAAGAGCTCTGTGTACAATCGATTTTAGCACTGTTATCAAGAACCGAACCTGAAGCCCAAGAATTCCTCAATCATTTTCTCCAGTCCTGGAACGATAATCCACAATACTTTGCCTGGATATCACACTACCCAGCTCAGGAAGAAGCAATAAAAACCGCATTGGCCACTCTACTGGGTCATGCCTCTATTCAATTAGAGACAAGCATACTCGCACGAAAACGGCTTGCGGCATTATCCAGCCCAAACACCCATACTCCTTCAAGCGTCAGTCAGAAAATAATGGCTGTGGAGTTTGAGAATGTGTTAGACATTTTGAGCAACAATGATCCCGACAAGTACATGGAAGCCTTTAAGAGTTTGTCTCGACTAAGTAACAACTTAGCGTCTGCAGATGCGGCAAGGGCAATTAGTATCGTATGGCAGCGTACAGGAGATTACACCGAAGAGACACAAGAGCATGCCTGTATGGCCTTAATAGCCTTGATGGTACAGCAGACAGATGAAGAAAAGAGATCCTGCCTTAGTGCGATTTTTAACCATCCAAGGTATCAGTTTCGTCATCTAGCCTACAGCAACATAGTTCCTATTCTTGAAACATTCTCAGCTGAGTTAATGATCGAATTTATCTGTCGGCTGTTTACAGAGAACTCTAAAGGCGACTCCATTTTAAAGATACTAGAGAGAGCATGGACAAAGTTTCTGAGCTACTATAGTAAATTACCGGAACATCGGAAGATAGAGCAACTTGAGGGTCTTTTTAGCAATAAATCACCCAAAATCCGTGTACAAACTTGCTTAAGCATTGCCAATTTATCAGACAAACTTTCCCTAACATCCCTTGCAAGGATCACTGAGCAATTAATAAAGTTATTCGATGATAGATACACTGAAGTGCAAAACGCTGTTCCAAAGGCTTTTAATCTTCTTTTTACCTCCCTTTTACGAGCAGATAGCGACAAATATATTATGCCACTCATTGCTCATCACAATCGGAAAGTTAGCCAACAATGTTACCGATGTCTCGCCGCGCACGATGTAATTCTGAGTCCAGAAACTGCTGAACGCATTTTTTCTTTGATGTTATCAAGCCTATCAACCGAAGAACACTCTGTTAATGCCCCCGTTATGTGGCAAACGTTTTGGATGATTTTTTCAAAACAACCAGACAACCAGCAAGCGCATTATCTGGGTGAAGTTGTGTCATTACTGAGCCAAACGAATCCATATGGTCGTTATCACGCTTATGGAAACCTGGCGAAGACAGTGGATAAAATCTCGGCACACCTATTAGAATCTCTTCTAGAGCACATCAATGACATATTAATCAATATGAACGACAATACGATTATTGCAGAAGCATATAAAACCAGGTGGAACATTCTTGCGCGGTTACCCGATGAGGCGTTTCATTCCGCACTTTTAGACAAAATGCCCTTACTCAAGGACGACACGAACAAAGTGATCCGACAAGAAACATATCGTGGTCTAAGCCTCGTCGCAAAACGCTTATCCCAAGAGCAAATAACAGTACTACTTCCAATGCTTGTAGATGGATTAAATGCGTCAAACACTAGTGCTTACGCCTGTTTTATTATCAAAACCTGCATGCCAAAATTAGGGGTACCAGCAAGGGAACTCCTGCGAACCCTGGTACGAATGTTACTCGAATCAGACGATCAAGACACCCGAAAAGCCGCACTTGAAGTCGCAGTTTTCCCCGGTATGCTCGAGTTATGGGATAAGAACCATCTGCCTATGGAAAATCTCCAACAACTTCAATTGCTAGAGGCGATAGAATTCAATCACCTAATCAGGCTGGGGCAGACCGCTGCCGAAATCTCGCTCTCGCCAAAATTATAAGTATTTTTTGTGATTATCTACGCTTGCTATAGCTGGTAATTTAAAGGATTTTTTAAAGATATTATTGCTGTTTGAATGGAAACAGGTAAAACCCTGTATTTAACAGGGTAAGAATCAATAGTCATTTTTGACAGAGAAAGTACAAAAATTGAAAACTATAAAGCTTCAGCAGTATGCAATACAATTTGGACTTAAACTTGATCCTTATATTTTGACGGTGACAACATGAATATACAGTCAGGGTTTTCATTAGCATTTATTATCTCTATCATAAAGTTAATATCTAGATGTTTAAGAAATAACAAATAGATTTTTTTATTTCATGGAGGAAAGATTATGTCATTTGAATTGTTAGGACGACGAGATTTTCTTAAAAAAGCGGGATTGGTTCTTGGTGGTTCCCTCATTGCAACTCCTTTACTTACAAAACCAGTATTCGGTGCAGTGACCAAAATTAGTGCTTTAGACGCAAAAGAGGAAGAGGTTTCTCCAGATGAGGACTTAATGAGAGAGCATGGCGTTTTACGCCGCATTATTCTGATATATCGAGAAGCCATTCATCTTATAAATAATAAACAAGAGTTAAATCCGGCGCTTATTACACGATCAGCGACCCTAATTCGACATTTTATTGAAGATTATCATGAGAAACTGGAAGAAAATTATTTATTTCCTCGTTTTGAAAAAGCAGGTCAATTAGTTGATCTAGTCACTACTTTAAAATCACAACATCAGGCTGGCAGAAAATTGACAGATCATATTATTGAAATTGCTGCATCTAAAAATTTTAAAAATCATGGTAAAGATTTTATAGATGTTACCTCTCAGTTTATTCGAATGTACGAACCTCATGCCGCACGAGAAGATACCGTGCTGTTCCCAGCTTTTAGAAAAATCGTTTCAGAAAGCGAATATAAAGAAATGGGAGAAAAGTTTGAAGCTGAAGAGCATAAGCTGTTTGGAAAAAGTGGCTTTGAAGACATTGTTTTACAAGTTGCAAATATAGAAAAAGAATTGGGGATTTATGATCTATCGAAATTTACTCCCTTGTAAATTCATTTAATACCAGCAATAAGATCTAAATTTCTTGGGTAAGCATTAGATTAAAGCTGGTAAGACAGCATACTTTTTCAACCAGTTTTTTAATCCTAGTCATTTTTATAAGTTAAGATATCCATCAGTATTAAACAATTTCATAAATTGATATATTGTAATTAGCACATTGAAATTATGGAGAGCATTTATGAGAACAAACGGAATAAAAATAGCCTTTATCTGTACATTATTAGTATCAGGTTTAATCTCACCATCGATATTCGCAAGCTCTAAAGAAACTGCTGATAATAATAAAATAAACGCCGTCATTTCCCCCAAAATTTTTGAAATGGCAAAAAAGAATGAAAACTGGAAGTTAGCGCTGGTGACAGGTAAAGATGCGCAGGTTGTTTTCATGAATATCACTCCTAAAACCAACCCCAACAATGAGATTGGGATTGAAACACATCAATTTGATCAAGTCATATTTGTTGTTGAGGGGCAAGCTAAATCTGTCCTTAATGGCAAAACCTCAACGGTTACAGCGGGTGATATGATTTTTGTTCCTCAAGGTGTTCCTCATAATTTTATTAATCTCAATGCGAAGAAACCATTCAAAATAATTAGCGTCTATTCAGCTACTGATATCCCGAGAAATGCGGCATATAAACAGAAATCTGATACGCCAAAAGAGTAACTCTAAAATAATTTGACGATGATTGATTCCATATAGGCGTTCTGATCTATATGCAACAAAAAGAATATCATCGAATTGAACGAGTTGGCTGGTTACGTGCTGCGGTATTGGTTGCAAATGACGGTATTATCTCAGCTGCGAGCTTATTAATTGGGATTGCTGCAGCTCATACACTCTATACTGGAATATGTGTAGCAGGTATCTACGCTTGCTCACTAGAGTTCGGATAGCATACTCTTGCCTGAAGTTTGCCTCATAATTGCTAGGCGATTTAACTTAAAAAAAGTAGCATGACGGGTATGCGTGTAGCCCACCCCAAAGAAATCATCTTTCGTATACCCTATACGTAAATGCAATACATGATTAATTTTCTAATAAGATGTTCTTGGTATCTTAATAGTTTTACTAAACAGGATGGCTCTTATTATGACTACCCCTTTATTTCCCCCAAATGATGGCCCTATTACGATACACCAAGGCAGAGGCGGAGATTGTTATCTTCTAGCAGCTGTCGACTGTTTATTAAGTACGGGTCCAGAAGGCTATGCCGCGCTAAAATCATTATTTGTTGAACGAGTAGGTGGTGTTGAAGTACGAATCAAACGTACAGACCAAAGTGCATTATTACAGTTGGATAAGATACCCGGTAAATTCATCTATTATTATGATCCAAAGACAAATCAAGATGTGTTTTTTCTTGATTATAATAGGCTCAATCAAATTGACCTGACTCCTGAGGGGGTAAAAAGTAATTCACTTGCCATAAAAATTTTGGAACGACTCAGCTCTTATTATTATTTAAATCCCGGTTGGAATCCCCATGATCCGGCAGCGAGTATTATGGCCCATAATATGCCTTACAGACACGTAGGTTGTGAAACGGCATTTGTTGCAAAGTTACTCGGTATTCATTCTCAAGATTATTCAAATATCTATGACATTGTTAAACTAAAAGCGATTAGACCTAATGAACCGGTTTATGTTGTTCTGGATTGGGGGGATGTTGATGTTTATGGACAAAGACATGGATCTCATGCACTACGAATCGATAAAATTATTCCTAATGCGATGAGCCCAGGCGGATATGATGTAGTTTTGGTGAATCCATGGAACAACGAGAAGCTAGAATATTGTTCACTTCTTGATCTCATACAAAGAAGAAGTCGTTTTGCCACGTTTAGTTCTAATCCGTATCATCTTGATATTACACGTACTCTATTAGGCCTTCACGAAAATATTGGAAAAACAATTTATACTCATCCTCATCTGCTTCATATGCTATTTAAGATAAGAGAAGGTAATGGTTCATTGCCCCCGAATGTCATTGTAAACTGTGTTAACTTATATGAGCAGATGCCTCATTTCCCGGTTGTGTTCAATTCATTATCTATTGAAAAACAAGGGAGAGTGTTTTCATGCATTCTTGATTATAATGGCAATAAACAAGCATTTCTTAATTCATTGCGCTTAGCTGATCCAAGTTTGGATAGCCATATATTTGAATTGAAATACGGCCAGGTTGATCATGACCAAGGGATAGTTTCAAAAATGAGTGTTGATGAGGCGCAAAGAGCCATTATTGAATGCGCTAAAGAAATCGCTGCTTTTCCAGTATCATTTAAGGACGATATTTTTCACGAAAATGTAGAGTCTCATTTGCAAAAAATGAATAAGGATCTTTTAGAATTCGTCAGTCACTCTAAAAAATTAGATCAAGCAAAGCAAGTTCTCGGTTTTCCAGTAGGACAGGATCCACAAGTTATTTTAGAAGCCATAAATAAGAAAAAGCAAACAATTAAAGAATCTGCCCAATCACGATTAGATGAACTTCAGAAAGAAGAAGTTGAATCACGAATTCAAGAAATTAATGATATAAAAGTATCATTTGGGGCTCATCTGAAAGATCCAGTTGATGTTCAGATACATCGGCTTGAGCTCGAATTAAAATTAATGACACTGAGGCATCGGCGGAGTTGGTTTAATATTCGGCCTTTAATTCAAGAAGTTTGTGATAACTGCCAGATGCGAATTGATTTGGAGGCAGAGAGGGCGCTTCGTGGAATGGAAAGGAACTCCTCCGCATTGGCCCGGTTTGGTACTTTTCCAGCAGCAAAAACTGATGCTGATGTAAGCACACAAGATGAGTTAGATATAAGTGAAATGTGGCGCTACCCCAAATAAAGGGGTAGTTTAATCAAGTTAGTTTAGATTAACTCCTTGATTTATCAGTCAAAAGGAAGATTAAAATGCTCAAGACAGATAAAAAGTAAGCGTAGCCTGTATTAGACGAAGTCGTAATACAGGTGGTCAGATTGCCTGTCTATTCAAGTTAATTTGAAAAAATAGGTGGTACCGGGTGAATAATCTCTAAGATATCGCACCATGTAAAAGTCTTCCTAAGTTGTAGGATGATGTGTATATCAAATTAAAGGGGAGATTATATGATTGGGATAGACCCTGTATTACGACTTCGTCTAATACAGGCTTGCTGTTCGCATTAGAAGTTCATGAACTCGAAAGGAGTAACATTTAAGATTTTTATCCTATAACCTAAAAAATAAATACAGAGTTCAATCGTAACTTGGTATGAACAATCCAAATGGATACAACAGGGGCAACGCACATCACAATAGCTGTTGCTGTGGCCGTTCCAGTAATATTATAAAAATAGGTGGCTGGAATGACTAATACAAACATCAATACCAATTGAGTCCCTCTTATTTTCACTACAGTGGACTCGAAGTCGGCATAAATTAACAGCAGTGTAGCAATTTTTGTACACGCCCCTAAACAAGCACCAAAAGTCAGGATTATCAGTGCCGATTTAGCCGCAACGTAGGTTGGACCAAAAAAGGAAAGCAGATTTGTTGAAAAGTAGATAATTAAACCGCTTAATACCAGGAGAATAAAAATAACAACAGCATTGGTTTTATTCAGCAGGGATTGTAACTCCAGTCGTCCGGATTCACTACTTAATAAATTGGAAATTTTCGGTTTTATTCCTTGGTAAAGTGTTGCTGGCAATAGCCAAATTAAATAAATAATGGTTAAGACCGCGGCATAATAACCGACATACAACTTATTTTTTCCAACAACATAAACAATGATTAAATCCAAGATAGAAATTAATTGAAAAATAAGTGTATTAATAATCCAGCGTGAAGAGGCTTTAATCCAGGCTGGATTAAGTATTTCGGTATGGTTTATTTTCTTTATCCCCAAAATAACGATGGACCACAATTCGGTGTTCATGGTTAGAACAGTAATGAATGTAACCAGCAAAAAAGAGATAAGGATTACTGTGGCTATCGTGATGCTATCGAGGGGATGAATCACAAAGAATGAAATAATCCCAAAGATTAACAGTTGCAGTGCATAAAGAACTATTTGAGAAAGAATGGTTGGGGAATAGATGTGTTGACTACAGAGTAAGAAACTTTGCAGTAATGCCGGAATTGCTGCAATCGGTACAACGCATAATATATACACAAATAAATGATAGCGGCTTATGTCGTGGATACCTAAATAATGGAGGGAGCTCATCAATATTAATGCAATAATGGAGATAAACAGCATGATTGAGAATGTTACGCTGATTAATTTTATATTCCAGGCGATATAATCGACAGCTGATCTTAAACTATTTAATTCTAAATATTCGGCTAAGAATCGACTAGCACCCACATTGGTGCCAAACAAGGTTATCAGTACTAAAATATCCAGTAATTTAATAGCAACACTGTACTCTCCGTAGCGAATTGGGGTGAGATGATGGGCTAAAAAGAGATTTAATGCATATTTGGTCAAATAGCCAAGAACAGCTAAGATGAATAAAAAATACACATCCCTGGCTACCTGGCGAAGAGTTAATTCCATATGTACCCCTTTTTGCAACGTCAAAACTCATGAGTGTCAAACTGATCATTATTTTTTATATTGAATTCATTTTTATAGCGGACGTTTTTTGTATTTAAATAGTTGATCAATGAATGAATGCCTTGCTGAAAAATACTCATTAACAGGTGCATCTCTTCCGGTTTAAAAGCAGTTGAATTATAACGAAACTCTGCATGCAATTGTCCATTATGGATGAGTGCCTGTAAAAAAAGTAAATAATCAGGTTGATTTTCAGGAGCTATGGTAGCTTCACTCCATTTAATCGTTGTTTTTATTGTTTGCGATTTTTGAGTTTCTTGAAATTGGCCAAGATAATTAAACTTCAATTTCGTATCACCAAGCAACTTCACCCATTTGGGTAGGATACCTTGTCTTAAAGTGCGTAGTAATCCAAAACCAATACCGTTGTTGGGCAGCTCTCGGAGTTGTTGGACTATCACTTGATAAATTGCCAGCGGGTCAGCACTTTTTTCTTCGGCAACACTTAGATCAATTAAAACGGGGAAAATAGAAGTAAACCATCCAACAGTGCGGGATACATCCAACCCTTCAATACAAACCTCTCTTCCATGCCCTTCCATGTGAAGTAAAATAGCTTCACCATCTCGCCATTCTTTTAAAGAAAGCACATATACTGCGAATAAAATTTCATGAATGCGTAAACCACTTTCCTCTGGTAAGATCTTTGTAAGCGTGAGGGTGTCTTCTGGTGATAACTTAAACACTAATTGGGCGATATCGGTGTAGGTCGTTGCTTGAGCAGTAAAACAAATTAATTGTTTCTCCCGGCACCTGTCGGCAAGACTTTTCCAATAAGTGTATTCATTGGTAAACCATGCGCTTTGTGTTGATTTTTCTAAAACCTGAGCCCACATCTGATAACTATCAGTTTTGTCACCGAACTTAGGGGCTCTACCTTGCTTGTAAGCATTAATTCCAGTTTCCAGATCCTCTAATAAAATTCGCCATGAAACACCATCAACCACTAAATGGTGTAGTGCGATAAGAATATCGGTCTGTTCATTATGACAACGAAATGCAACCGCAAGCAACGGTCCCTTTTCCAGATTAAATTGCCTTTGGCACTTTCCAAATGCTTCACGGAATTCCTTGTCATCAAGATGAGAACAATTCTCCAACTGGAGTAGTTGTGCCAAATCCGAGAAATCATAATGCTGCAACCAAGTTCCAGTTGTATTCTGTTTATAGCGTAATCTTAAACTATCATGCTGATCTACCAGCGTTTTGAAAATGTGTTCTAAGGCGAGCTGCTCAAAAACACCATTTACTGATACGAAAAAAGCCTGATTATAATATTGCGGATGGATTAAGTTTCTTGTAAAAAACCAATGTTGGATCGGTGTAAGGGGAACCTCACCCTCAGGACGAATTTCTTTTCGCTTCACAAGAGGTGACGATTTAATTTGAGAGGCAATTGCAGCAATGGTGGGTTGCTCAATAAAATCGATGAGCTGAATAAGCAGTCCAACTGAGCGGCATTTTGAGATGAATTGAATGCACAGAATGGAGTCACCACCCAAAGAAAAAAAGTTATCTAATACACCTATTTTTTCAACTCGAAGAACTTCCTGCCAAATCTGAACCAGTTGTTGTTCAATCTCATTGCGTGGCGGTACATGGTCTACATCTCTGGCGTGCTCTGTTGTTACTCCCAGGTTTATAAGCCTTGCTTTATCTACCTTCCCGTTACGGGTAATCGGTATTTCAGGAACAAATATAAATTGCTGCGGAATCATATAGTCGGGTAATTTTTCGGCAAGAGCTGTTTTGAGTGCATGAATGTCCTGGTGCTGGTACTGATAAGCAAACATGGGACGGGTGCTCAATTTAGTTGCTACAGGATTCTTTGCTTCATGGTAACCTGATAAAGAACTAAACCGGGTTGTGCAGCCTTTTTTTACGAATAACAGATCTAAATAGGTTTCTGCATCTTTAAAGCCCATAGCCATATAAGGGATTAAAATATACCCTCTTTGCTGGGCTAATTCGTAGAGAGTGTCGAGGGCAATGGGAACATGCTGATTATGATTTTCTTCAACGCGTCCTTCAAGGTAGGCTGTTGTCCAATAACTTGACCAAAGGCGCGAATTTGGAACGCCTCGAATACAGAATGACTCGTCTTTTACATCAAAGTAAATGGCCATATCGGTATTGGGTTCATAATGGTAGAATTTTATCGGTTCCTTTTCCTGGTCTGCCTGTTGTAGTAAAGCAACTGTCATTACAACATCATATCGCCAGGTATTCAGTTCATTGGAGGTATGTCCTTGTTTCGCTAGAACATCGACGCGAATACATTGGTTAATCCTTGTGCCTAAATCAACAAAATATTCTGGGTCTATCAGTAATTCTTTTTCCTGGACTTGTCTGGCATATTGATAATTACGTCGTGCTTCAAAATGGTGTAGTGCATTGATGTTATTGGCTAAAAATATGCTGTCGTAATAAGTCGGTGCTAATCGATAGTCACGAACGTCGCCAATAATTATCACACCAGAATCAGTCAGTTTACTGATACACCAGGTTAACACATCTTCCAAATACTCCAGACAGGGAAAATACTGCACTACAGAATTAAGGATAATAGTGTCGAACGTTGCATCTTGTAACTCAGCAAGAGTTCCTAACTTATGGGCTGGGGCACAAGCAAGGGTTGCATGGCGAACATCAAATTTCGCAATTTTTTTACTTAAAATATCTATAGCCGTACTTGAAATATCAACACCAAAATAGCTCGTATATTTATTTTTCAGACCAAATAATATTAAACCGGTACCACAACCAACTTCCAATACTCTGCCGGGTTTTTGCTGATAAATACGCTCGATAATGGCCTGTTGCCATTCTTTCATTTGGGCTTCAGGAATTTTTTCATGATCATAAGCACTTACCCAGGTACTCGTTGCAAATGAAGCCAATTCATTCTGGTTTTCTCGACTGTATAATTGATCATACATTTCAGTCCATGACGATAATGCTACTCCATCTCGTGCAGCACCAGGATCGGTTTCGGATGGTTTAATATAAGCAATTAAGCGATCGCTACCGATTGATGATCTGATTTTACAGAGTTCAACACTAGTTGCTATGCCTGTTTCAAGAATGGCATGCTCAATTTCCTTGCTTTCAATCCGATGGCCACGAATTTTGATTTGTGCATCTTTCCGTGAGCATATTTTTAAATTCCCATCTTCAAGCCAATAAGCCAAGTCTCCGGTTTTATAAAGCACCTCACCCGGAAATGCAGGGTGGTGCACAAATTGTTCAGCAGAAAGCTCAGGATTAGCCAGATACCCTCTGGAAATACCCTGACCACCAATCAGCAGTTCACCAATCACCTCTATGGGTTGCAAATGCATTTGGGGGTCAACTACAGCCGCAAAAGCTCCGGTAATGGGTTTTCCAACCACCGGTACCGATTTAAAATAAGAGTATTGATCGAAATTAATAAGGGTTGCACAACATCCAACAGTTGCTTCAGTTGGTCCATAATGATTCATAAATTCTATAAAAGGGTAGTGACTGCGAAATTGCGCTACATCTTCAACATCGATGGGTTCACCACCCAAAATAATGAGGCGTAAATGAGTTAAGGAAAATTGATGCGCGTCGCAAAAGCTGGAGCGCACAATAACACGGAAAAAAGAAGGAGTAATTTTAATATAAGTAATCTTGTTTTTTTCGATTAAACTTAGGGTGGAACATACATCCTGCAATGTGTTTTGCGATGGAATATAAAGTTGATTTCCAAGTGAAAGGGCAGGAAAAAGATTGGTATAAGAGGCATCAAAAAAATAAGGCAACATTAAAAAGGAGACATCTGCGTCGGTCAGCTTGGCCGCAGTTGAAAACCATTGTACGTAATTTGCTAAATTTTTATGTTCAACCATCACTCCTTTTGGATTACCTGTAGTGCCTGAGGTATAGATTACATAAGCCAAGTCATTCAATTGTGCTCGCACAGGCTGGTTAGCAATAATGAGGTTATGATTCCCTGAAAATACCTCATCAACATTAACAATGGTGAAATCCAGCTCACGCAGATAAGGATGCTGTTTTAATGTAAGGGTATTTGTTACTATAATTTTTATACCGGCGTGATTTAGCATGTACTCAATTCGACTTTTCGGGCAAGCAATGTCTAAGGGAAGAAATGCGCCACCACTACGCCAAATTGCCAGTATGCTAACCACTATTTCAGCACAACGCTCCATAAATATAGCCACAACGGGCTGTTGGGTATATTGTTGATTATTTTTCTGATGAAGGACATGGGCCAACATCACACTTTGTTGATAAGCAGCTCTGGCGGTTAATTCCGTGTGTTCATCCAGGAGAATTTTCTTTTCTGGATTAGCTTGTGTTGTTTGATCAAAGTCATCCAATATGGTTTGTAATGCATTTTTTACAGGGTTTTTATGACCAGACATTCGATACAGTTCTTGTAACTCTTCACTGTCAACGAGAGCTAACTGCTCAAGACGAGCCAATGGTTCGTCCAATAAAAACAATAAGGTTCGCAGATAATGATTTGCATAACGTTGAATCATCGCTGATGAAAAGAGAGTACTTTCGTAATTAATATCAAAAATCAAACAATCGTCTTCTTCCTGAGCTTCTAATGAAAACGCATAGTTTATATCGAAATGCTGATAAGCATATTTATTAAGCCAATGATGTTCCAAACGGGCTTTTAACGTATCGTTTAAAGAGTGTTTTTTAAAGTCAACAAAAGTTTCAAATAGGGTCTCGCTTTGATGTGTGCCAACCCAGCGTTGTAATTTACTGAGTGGTATCGTAATAAATTGCTCTAAATTTTGATATTGCTGACGAATCTCGCGTAAAAAGGACTGAACAGTCTGATGTTCAGTTGTCACCTTAATGGGCAGTGTATTGATGTATAAACCAACATGATTTTTCACAAGGCTTTGGGGATAAGCGCGAACAGTACCAAACACTACTTCGGGATTATTTAAGTAACGAGAAAGAAGCAGACCCCATGCGCCAAAAATAAACGTACTGGGAGTGAGGTTCCATTGGGTGGCTATCTCGCGTAGCCGAGTTGTTGCATTTGTCTCCAGTTTAAAACGATAAACAGATTGCCTGGCTGTAAGGATTTGATGTTCTGATGTTCTTTTTTCATGAATTCCGGGCAAATGACCACTTGCTTGTGAACCGGCAAAAATGGATTGCCAATACTGTCGTCCCAAGTCTTCATTAACCAGACTCGAATTTTCCCCGGTTCCGGGGATATAAAAACCACCTGGAGTTTCTTTAAAGTTCGGAGTGTTGCCTGATTTAAACGCTTCATAGGCCAATATCACGTCGACAAGTACCTGGACTGTAGAAGGGCCACCCATAAGTGCGTGATGATAACTCCAAATAAAATACGTCAATGATTCGTTATAGATGAGGCAGGTGAGTCTCATTAATGGCGGTTTTGATAGCAGAATGCCTTTGTCTGCGTCCTCTAACAAAAATTCATTCAAGGAATGTTCAATCTGATTGGCATTATAGGTTTTAGAGCTATAGTCTAAACAGGTCAAATGCACTGTGCACTCATCTTCAACGCATTGATGAGTATAATAGCTCTCTTGACTATCAAAATAAGATCGTAGAACAGGATATCTCGCTAATGCACTATTCCACGCTTTTTCAAGGGCTGTCAGGTTTACAGGCTCTGAAAACCTGATTATTTTCTGGACTAAATAAGTACTTTTTCGAGGACTTGATAAGGTATGGTATAACATTCCCTGCTGCAGATCGCTAAGAGGAAATCTTGACGTATTTTGACGAGATAATGTCATGGCATCAGATCAGAAAAAGTAGTTATCTCAAGATGTTATAATCAAATACCAGGTCTTAGCAATTATTTAACTTAGTAATTACTTAACTTAAAATAGAGTTAATAATCTAATCTATACTTTATTTTAAAACCGGATGCGTCAGCACAAAATATAAAAACTAAGGCTATTGAACCATGATGACTGTTGATGAATTTTTTTGTGCTCTGAAAAAAGAAGATATCCTTCTTACCGAGCAAGAAGGTAAGCTCATATGTCATGTAAAAAAAGGGGAGGATCTTAGCCCTGAGTATCGGTTGTACCTGAAGCAGAATAAAGAAGAGATTCTTAGAAAGCTCAAGCTTTTGTCACATAGTGATTCTATTAAAAAAATGTATGGCCTTACCCCCCTTCAGGAGGGATTGCTTTTTCATAGCTTGGATAGCTCTACTGATTTATCTCTTTATTGCCAACAAAAATGCTGGGAAATTGAACAAAATATTGATCTTCATGTCTTTAAAAAAGCCTGGCATATTTTGTTCGATCGCTATGATGTATTGAGGGCACGATTTATTTGGCAACAGTTGGATAGGCCACAGCAAGAAATCGTTGATGAGGTTGAATTGCCATGGTTTGAATACGATATCAACGATACATCAGCTGATCTTGATACTTTTCTAGCCAATGATTGGAGAACAGGCTTTGATTTAATGCAAGCGCCTTTGGTCCGACTGATTTTGTTAAAAGTAAACGGTAAGCCTTATAGGTTTGTCTTTACTCATCATCATTTAATCCTGGATGGTTGGTCATCCTCTTTACTTCTTCAAGAGCTTGAAACGCTTTATTTTGAGGGTGTATCTGGAAAAATATCACATGTTCACTCAAGCAGTCCCAGTCACTCGTCTCTGGTAGAGTGGTTGGAAAAGCAGGACTCTCGCGCAGGTCTTCAATTCTGGAAAGAACATCTTGGCGGATTTGCGGAAGGAAACTCTTTGCCCGTCAGGCTAAATCAAGAGGTTATAACGAGTACTCTTGGTGAAAAACAAGTATCCATTTTTGAACATAGATTTGATCCTGTTTTTTCAAAAGCATGTGTTGAGTTTGCTCGCAAGAATGGAATCACAATTAATGCCTTGATGCAATTTTCCTGGGGACTCCTACTCAGCATCTATTCAGGCTCAAATGATGTTTTATTTGGGATGGTATCCTCAGGAAGGACGGCTACCATCGATGATGCAGAACATATTATTGGCATGTGCATTAATACGTTACCATTTCGAGTAAAGATCACTGCACGTCTATCAGTGATTGATCATTTAAAACAAGTGCATACTGATATTCAAAAGGCAAATGTGTACGGGTTTCTCAAATTAGTGGACTTGCGCAAATATACCGAACTGGAAGCCGGAGTTGATTTTTTTTCCAGCCTGTTTCTCTTTGAAAATTATCCTGGCAGAAAAAAAGCCTTGTCCGACGCTTCACTTTGGCATCATCGCACGATTCAGGAAAAAACTAATGTTCCTATTACTTTGCAGGTATTCGAGGAGCTTGATCAAAGCCTTTGGCTTAAACTGCAATTAGCTCCTGATATCGCATTTCAGTTTAATGGGAAGCGATTATTGCGCCATTATGAGGGTGTTCTAAACTGGATCATTCAACATAGTGATCAAAGTCCATTTGCATGTGACTATCTTTCAGAGGAAGAGCGCACAAAAATTCTACGGTGGTCTCAAGGGCCGGTTAAAGAACGTGATAAAACGGTCTTGTCAATTTATTACGCCAACCCCTGTTTCAATAGTGATAAAATACTCCTTGAGTATGATGGACTACCGTTGTCTTTTGCGGCCTTTGAAGCGTTGACGAATAAATGGGCTAATTTACTCCAAAGTAAATATCAGGTTACCCAGGGCGATGCGATTGCTTTTTTACTCACAGAACCCTCTGCGGCAGTGGTGCTGATGTTCAGTATTTTAAAGCTTGGCGCTCATTATGTTCCTTTACATCAGGATTGGCCTAGAGCTCGACAGCAAAAAGCGGTTGCTGATGCAGGTGTTAGATTATGGATAACTGATGCTAATGTGACATTGTCCTCAAATGAACTGCATCCTGCAATAATCTTGTCCTCCTATGTAAAAGAAGTGCAGCATTTAGAGCATTATTCAAAGGAATTCAAAGCAGATTATATTGCACCTCATGAACTGGTTTATACCATTTACACCTCTGGTACTACAGGTGTTCCTAAAGGGGCTTCTGTATATCATGAGTCGGTAAGCAACGTAATTCGATGGTGTGAAGAAACTACTCCGATTGAGTCAGACAGCAAATTTTTAATTGTCTCCTCCTTGAGTTTTGATCTCACCCAAAAATACATTTTAACGCCTATATGTTTAGGAGCAGAATTGCATTTTTTGCCTGATGGTCATTTTGATATTTGGGCGATTTTAAGCATTATAGAGAGTAAAAAAATTACTCATTTAACCTGTACTCCCAGTGTATTTCGTCTTCTGCTCGATGAAGCAGAGACTGACAATTTTCAATGCATGAGGAGTTTGAAGCAAATAGTTTTTGGTGGGGAAAAGCTGCAATTGCCAAAATTGGCAGCCTGGATGGCAAGTGGTTTCTATGCTGCCAATTTACATAATAGTTATGGTCCTACTGAATGCACGGATATAGTGACCTGTTTTACCCTACCGCAAGGTTCAGCCCTGAGTGAAATCCCTGGAGAATTTTCCATTGGGACTCCCGTCCCAAATCTCACGGTGTATATTTTGGGCAGGGAAAGCTGTTTTGAAGGGATTGGAGTTCCCGGTGAATTATGCATTGGAGGTATGGGCGTTGGTTCTGGATATCTAAGTGATAAAGCATTAACCCAACAGCGTTTTGTATCCAACCCGATTAATAGTGCGGAACGAATTTATCACACTGGGGATTGGGGTATTTGGCGTGAGGATGGGCTGATTCATTTTCTTGGGCGTAAGGATGCTCAAATCAAGTATCACGGTCATCGTATCGATTTGACCGAAATAGAAAGAGTACTGAACAACCAGCCTGAAATGAAGCAGAGTGCGATTGCGCTTCAAGGCGAAGAAAATAAAGAGAAAATCATCGCTTATTGCGTTCCGCTTAATATGGATGAGCCGATAAATGCGGAATTATTGCGTACTCGATTACTGCAGGAATTACCTCAGTACATGATTCCCCATGTTTTTATTGAACTGACAGAGATTCCTCTAACCCATAATGGTAAATTAAATCGCGCTGCTTTGCCTCTTTTGGATAGAGAGGTTTTTGAGTTGCAAGAAGATTTTGTTGCACCTGTAACGCAGGAAGAACAGCAATTAGCGCAGATTTGGGCGGAAGTACTCGGTCAGTCTCAGATTGGCATCAATGATAATTTCTTTAGTCTAGGTGGTGATTCAATTCTGGGTATCCAGGTTGTAGCTAAAGCACGCGCCTTGGGATTAAGTTTTGAAGCCCACAATCTATTTCAATATCCCACAGTTTATGAACTTGCTAAAATTGCTCATCAAAGCAAGGCGCTTATAATTGATCAGGGTTTGGCAAGTGGAACATTTCCTTTGTCACCACCACAGGCCTGGTTTCTTAGGATGCAACCCGATAATCCCTCTCATTTTAATCAGTCGTTCTTATTTAAACTTAAAAAATCAGTGGCACTGAACTCTTTAGAAGGAGCGTTAAAAGAGTTGGTGAACCATCATGATGCCTTGCGCTTACGTTTGCGAAAAGGTCATCAGACGGCGGATGTGGCTTTTTATGACGCGCAGGATCATGCGTTTGTACCGTTTTTGCATCAGGTGAAGGTTCAAAAAGAGCAAGACCTAGAGGACTTATGTAATTCTTATCAAGCATCACTTGATATTGAGCAGGGCCCGGTAATGGTAGCGGTCTTAATTGAAGGAGCTGAATTTAAGTATAAGAGATTGTTTCTTGCAATCAATCATTTTGTTGTTGATACGGTTTCCTGGCGAATCATTCTTGAGGATTTCCAAGCCTTAATTGAACAATTGGAAATGAATAAAACCATCAGTTTACCCAAAAAAACATCCTCTTATCGTTCCTGGGTAGAAGGGCTGCATAGGGCTATTAATTCAACCTTGCAAAACGAATTACCCTATTGGGAAAAAATAAGTTCTGGATATCGGCCTGTTCCAGTAGAGTTGAATCAGGATTATTTTCCTAAACGTCATGAAACAGAACTTGTCCATATAAGTTGGACTAAAGAACAGACCCAAAATTTATTGACGCAAGCTCATGTTGCTTATAACACGCGAATGAATGATTTATTGCTGGTGGCATTATCGCTCGCTTTTTGGCGCTGGCAGCATATAGAACAACTCTGGTTTAATTTGGAAGGACATGGGCGGGAGCCTATTACACAAGATGTAGATATTTCGCGTACCGTTGGCTGGTTTACTTCGTTTTTTCCGCAAAAGTTGACATTTAAAACTGATTTTGCCGATAACTACGCGGAAATGATTAAATCGATTAAGGAGCAGATCCGCAGGGTTCCAAATCAAGGTGCTGGATTTGGGCCTTTATGGTGCTATTTAAATGAATGCCCCATTAATATTGCATGTAATGTCAGTTTCAATTATTTAGGACAACTTGATAGTTCTTTTAATGAGGGATGGCTGCTTTCATTAGCTTCCGAAAATAAAGGGAGGGAGCGATCCCCAAATCATCGCTCACCATTTCAACTCGATCTGAATGCTGCAATCCTGAATCATCAATTTACGATGCGTGTTCGTTATAGTCCTAAAAACTATCGTGAGGAGTCAGTGCGCCATTTTGCTCAGCTGTTTAATGATTCTTTAGATCAACTTGTAGCGCATTGTCTTGCTCAAAATTCATCCACGAAAACTCCCTCTGACTTTAATCAAATCAATATTACTCAAGACACCATCGATAAATTATCAACACATGGGGGCTTGGAAAATGCTTTTCCACTGACTCCATTGCAAGAAGGGATGTTGTTTCATAGTTTGTCTTTACCTGGGGATGATGTTTATTGTACCCAGGTTTGTATGCAATTTAGTGCAGAGGACTTTAATTCAATAGACTTTAAGCAAGTTTGGGAAGAAATTGTTGAAAAATATGATGTTTTTCGTACTCGTTTTGTTTGGGAAGGTGTTGAAAGGCCTTTTCAAGTCGTTTATGCCGATCGAAAGTTAAAATGGAACGAGTTGGATTGGCAGGAATATACTGAGTCAAAAATTGAAGAGCTGTATCAGGTGTTTCTTTATGAAGATCGGCAGCAGGGTTTTGATTTCACCCAGGATGGCTTATATCGTTTATCACTGATCCGGTTTTCAGAGAATACTTTTGCCTGTGTTTTTACGCATCATCATCTCCTTTTAGATGGATGGAGCATTTCGCTTTTGATTGATGAAGTTGTAAAAAAATATATTAATGCAAATAATTCGAAGAAAAATGGATCTAAAGTTGCGGGTTATGGCTCATTTGTAAATGTGTTTTATCAAACCAACAAAGAAGAATGCAAAGAATTCTGGCATGATTACTTGCGAGGTTTTGAGAAGACAACCACCTTGGGATTTGCAAATAATGCCCTGGATGTTCACAAGCAGATAAAATCAGTTTCACGTTTATCAACTCACCTTGATGTGGTGCTTTCAGATAAATGCCGTCAATTTGCTAAAGTTGCTCATGTGTCTCTGAGCACGTTTATGGAATATACCTGGGCAGTATTGTTGTATTTATATAATGGTGAACGAGATATAGTCTTAGGAGATGTGTCTTCGACTCGTCATTTGGAGGGAATGACCCATAGTGAATATATGGTGGGATTGTTTATTGCTACATTGCCCAAGCGTATTGCCTTAAAATTAAATCGACCCATAATCGAACAATTGCACGAACTTAACCTGATGTCGCAAAAACTGGTTAAGTATTCCAATGTTTCCTTAAAAGAAATTCAACAAGAAACATCACTTGATCCCAAGGCCTCACTCTTTTCAAGCATATTTGCTTTTGAAAACTATCCCATCAACACAACCTGGGTAAAGCATGATCGTTTTCATTTGCTGGAAAAAAGGACTTATGAAAAAAATAACTATCCATTTACCCTCTTTGTTATTCCCAAAGCCGAAGTTGAGTTACGCTTTGTTTGGGATGGGGAGTGTTTTGATAAAGTAGCAATAGAGCGAGTCTCTCGTCGGTACAAAAATCTGTTAGGTATTTTTATTGAATCAGACAATTTACTGCCTCTTGATCAACTTCTTTATCAGTTTTTTAAACAAGAGGATCTTGCTTATCATCAACCGCCAAGCGTTCAGTTCCTGCATGCGATACATAACGAAATGCCCCTTTCATATCATCAGGAAAGACTACGTTTTATTGATCAATTTGAAACGGGAAGCGTTTACGATTTAGCCCCAAGTTATCATAATATTCCAATTGTTGTGCAATTTTTTTCAGAATTGGATCTGGGAAAATTACATTGGGTTGTTGAGACTGTGTTAAAAAAACATGCTGTTCTCCGTGGGATCTTTACAGAAGAGGGCGGGCAGAATTGTTTTCGGATCCTTGATGTTCAAGAGGCGATTGAAGGCATTAAATTTAATGTTCAACAAATGAGTCATTTAAATTTGGAAGAAATTTTGGCAATTGTTGCTGAAGATGCTAATAAACCTTTTGCTATTGATAAACATCGTTTGCGGGTGGGTATTTATCTGCAACAGGAGCAGCACTTTATTTTCGTACTAACGGTACATCATAGTCTGTGTGACTTTCAATCTACTGGTATTCTTGCAGATGAAATTGGGGGCTGCTATTTGGGGTTGGACAATGAAAAAGCTTCGTCAACATTGTCATTTATGGACTTTTCTTTATGGCAACGTAATTTATCTTTTGAATTGATTGATCGCCTCTTTTTTTATTGGCGTTGGCAATTAGCTCTCCCATTACAGGCGCTGAAATTACCAGAGGATCATTCGCGACCACCTGTTCATCGTTATAGTCAGTCGAAAATTAGTGCTGAACTTTCTCCAGATTTGTTGCTGGGAGTTCAGCAGGTAGCAATGAGTAGTAATGTATCTGAGGAGGAGGTATTTCTAGGGAGTCTTCAGGTTGTTCTTGCTCAATATTCGAGTACTAATGAGGTAATTGTTGGACGGGAACATGATAATCGGATTTGTTCAGATCTTGACTATACCATAGGTCCATTAGGTAATTTGACCGTGATTCGCAGTATTCTGGATTGGCATGATGAATTAAAAACTCATTTTTTTAAATTAAAACAGCTCTGTGATTTGGCGGATCTGTATTCGGGACTGCCTTTTGATCAGCTCGTTAAAATGGTAAATCCTGAGAAAGATATGAGTCGCACGGCTCTTTTTGATGTGTTGTTTAAATACATGCAATCAGAGGGAGAAGAGGCTAATTCAACGCCGAATTCCTATAAACATCTCGTGAATTATCTGGGCTATGGTAAATATGATTACGTTTTTTTTATTAAAGCCGGTTCCTCGGGTTCTGCAATTGATGTTATTTATAATCGCGATATTTATGATGAAGAATCAGCGCGGCAATTGTTAAGACATTACATTGCGCTGCTGCAAAATCTTCCCAGGTTACTTTATGAACGGATTGAAGACATTGATTTGTTAAGCGAAGAAGAAAAACGCATTCAATTAGAAGTTTGGAATCGTCCAGACATTACTTTTCCTAAGACCTTAACGATTGTTCAGCGTTTTGAGGAAATGGTCTGTTTATACCCTCATCATATAGCCCTTCGTTTTGTCCACGAGGAAATGACCTATCGTGATCTTAACCGGATGGCAAATCAACTCTCAGAGTACTTAATGCATCATGGGGTTGGACGAGAGATGCTGGTAGGATTACTCATGCCTCGTTCATTGGATATGATAGTTGTCCTTTTGGCGGTCTTAAAGACGGGAGCTGCTTATTTACCCTTGGATGTTCATGCTCCAGAACGTCGCAATCAACACATCATTGAAAATTCAAAAGTTCAGTTTCTCATTACCGGTCTCTCGAATTCAGAACAGTTCATCGAGCATGTTGCACATGTGCTGGACTGGAATTGCATTAAACATCAATTACATCGCTATAGTCAGGAGAATCCTGGCACAGATATTAAGAGTTCAGATGCTGCGTATTGTATTTATACATCTGGGACAACAGGAGTGCCGAAAGGCGTTACTATCAGTCATCAAAATGTGATTAGGCTGTTTTTGAACGATGAGGCTTTATTTGCTTTTTCTGCAACAGATCGTTGGCTGCAATTTCATTCCTATCATTTTGATTTTTCAGTGTGGGAAATTTTTGGTGGATTGCTATTCGGTGGCTGCATTGTACTCGTTGCCAAAGACGATACCCTTAATCCTTCCCGAATTTTAGAGTTATTAAGGACGGAAAGGATTAGTGTCTTAAACCAAACGCCCACTGCATTTTTTAGTTTAAGCAGGGAAGTGGTTGCCCAAGATTATCCTTCTTTGGATGCATTGCGGATGGTGATTTTTGGGGGTGAAAAGTTAGATACGCGGTACTTGCTGGAGTGGGTAACCAAATACCAGCACATGAAAATGATTAATATGTACGGTATTACAGAAACAACCGTTCATGTTTCTTATAAAGAAATTCAATTGGAGGATATTCTCCATAATCGCAGCAACATTGGTAAGGCTATTCCCACGACGCTGATGTACATTATGGATCAGCATCAAAATCTGCTTCCTCCTGGAGTGCAAGGAGAAATTTATGTGGGAGGTGCAGGGCTGGGGGATGGCTACCTTTATAACCCAGCACTTACTGCAGAACGGTTCATTAACCATCCCTACCGCGTTGGGGAGCGCCTGTATCGCTCTGGTGATCGCGGTAAGCTATTACTTAATGGTGAGGTAATTTATCAAGGTAGGAATGATAACCAGGTTAATATACGTGGTTTTCGGATTGAACTGGGTGAAATTGAAACCTGCCTGGCCAAAATTACAGGAATCTCCCATGCCGTGGTGTTGGTCGATTACAGTATTGTAATGACCCCCAAAATAATTGCTTATTATATGGCAGATAAAACCATGCAAAGTGCTGATATATATTCTCAGTTACGTGATTTTCTGCCCCATTACATGATTCCTGCTTATCTTATTCAAGTTCCCAGGATCCCGCTTACCGTTCAAGGCAAAGTGGATAAAGCAGCCTTGCCATCGCCTACCGACTTAAAAAATGATGAGTTACATCGTTCGGAACCACAGACTGAGGTTGAACTTATCTTGGCTCAGATCTGGGAGAATGTGCTGAGCCGCGAAAGCATCTATTTAGAGGATAATTTTTTTGATTTGGGGGGAGACTCTATCCTGATTATTGTTGCCATTTCCAAGGCAAGAGAGCAGGGAATTTATTTAACTCCAAAAGATTTTTTTATCGCATCAACCCTTAAGGACTTAGTGAAGTTGGCAGCGTTTCATCATAAGCAAATTGCTGCTCTACCAATCCCCTCGGGCCCCTTACCATTGAGTCCAATTCAGCACTGGTTTTTTGCCCGTGATTTAGCTAAGCCTAATCATTTTAATCAATCGGTTTTGCTCAGAGCGAACGACTCCATACACACTGAATTTTTACAGCAGGCCCTTATTGAGTTGGTCAACTATCATGATGCTCTGCGGATTCGATTTAGTGTTGATAAAGAGGGACAATGGAAACAGACCTACCAAAATAAGGTCACTTCCCAAGATATTCCATTATATGTATTAAAACCAAGTGGCCTCTCTGGCGAGTGGGAAGAGGGGGAGTTGCTGGCGGCATTTACCCAGTTACAAGCTGGTTTAAATTTTCAAAATGGGCCTCTCATGCGTGCTGCGCTTGTTCCAAAGGCTGAGGGAACTAAAGACTTACTGCTTCTTGTGATTCATCATCTGGTTGTTGATACTGTTTCTTGGCATTTAATCATCAACGATTTGGAATTAATATACAAAGCAAAGCTTGCGGGAGTTGATGCGGATTTACCATCTAAAACATCTTCTTTTTATGATTGGGTCTTGGCACTTGAAACCTACAAAAACTCATGGGCTTGTAAGCTGCAGAACTCTTTTTGGCACAGTATTGTGCAATCCGATAAACTGCTGAAGTCCAGAGAAGAACAAAACAAACAACAGCAATACAGTGCTGCCAGCTGTTCCCTGAGTTTGGGCAAGAAAGTTACTCAAACACTGAGCAAAGCCTTGGCGAATCGCTCTGATATTTCCATTGACGATATTATTTTTA
This sequence comes from Legionella quateirensis, assembly GCF_001467955.1. Taxonomy (GTDB): domain Bacteria; phylum Pseudomonadota; class Gammaproteobacteria; order Legionellales; family Legionellaceae; genus Legionella; species Legionella quateirensis. The sequence continues at coordinate 203,420 of NZ_LNYR01000034.1, forward strand.
CTGCCGTTTATAATGCATGTCAGTCTACCTTGGACGATGAGTTTATTTGCTATAAAGAAGGTCACGGGCGGGTTGGTGATTTATTAGGGGTTGATTTGACGCGCACGGTAGGTTGGTTTACCAGTTTATATCCAATAATGGCCGGTGTTCCAGTTGCCGATCTCGATGAGAATCAATCCAGAAGCAACCTCCAGCGGTGGTTGCAACGCAAGCTGCTTATTCCTGATGAGGGCATTGGGTATGGTTTGATACGCTATGGTGGCGCCCATGAGGCGGAGGTTGAACCATTACAAAAATATCGTATTGGAATTAATTTCTTGGGACGTCATGAAATTGCAAGGCAAAATGCGTTTTTTTCTCGAAGCGATTTAGCGTGTGGACTGGAGTTCTCTTCCCATAACCATCGATTTTTCGATGTGAATATAGTTGGGTGGATAGGTACTAATGGCCTAGAGTTAAAAATAGCTTATGATGCGAATACATTCGGTGCTGATTCTCTTCAGTATTTTACCAATAAAGTACGCAATACAATACAAGATATAGGTCAGACGCTAAAACAAATACCTTCTGACTCAGTGCAATTGAATCAGGTTATCCTGGGAAGCCTTCCTTTGTTTAAGCCTGTCCTGTCGTGGAGCGAAGAGGCTGTCAATACACCGTTATTTTTATTTCCGCCATTGTTGGGGGGGGCTGAAACGTATATAGAACTCGCTAACCGTCTTGGTTCTGATCGCCCGGTTTATTCTCTGGAATCGTATAATTTACATAGTGGTTATTCTTCGGTGTCTGATTTGGCTGAGTTAGCCAGATATTACAGTACAGTCATTTTAGCTATTTTGCAGGACTTTCCAGCCCATAATAAAATTTGTCTGGGAGGATGGTCCATGGGGGGGCTTCTTGCTTGGGAAGTAGCACATCAATTGGCAAAAAAATCTATAGTTATCGAGAAATTGTATTTAATTGATACACCTGTACATTTGGCTAACCATTTCTTTAATGCATCTGAAATTGCATTTGATCACTACCTGTCTCAACTTATGGACATTGCTAAAATTAATGAATCTCTTAAAGAAAAATACTACACAATATATGAATCCGAGCGAACTGCTATTGCGAACTATTCCATTCAACCGAACGAGTGCGATGTAGTGTTATTTGCTGCACAAGCAAGTTATGGTGATTTGCATGAAGGGTGGTCTCAGTTTGCTTGCAAGGTTGAATTTTATGATGTTCCCGGCTCACATTTCGATATCATGAAAGAAGATAATCTGGAAAAAATAGCATCTGTAATAAACGGTAACGCGAAACAAAAGGATTAATAAATGAATAAATTACAGGATAAAACTCGAACAAGTGATGGAAGAAATTTAAAAAAATATTCCAAGGACTATTTATCTGCTATTGAAAAGCGACAAGGGAGAGGAGAGTCTTTAACTATTGAAGAGGCCTATCAATTATTTTCTAGTGTTCAGGCAACATCGACGATTCCTGGGGTGATGGCAGAGGTGGGTGTCTATAAAGGCGGATCCGCAGTTATTCTTTGCGAAGCGAAGGGAAATCGGCCGCTATATCTTTTTGATACATTTACCGGCATGCCGATGTCGGAGGTTTCAACTGATGCGGATACCTGGGGTAGAAAAACGCATCAAGACACCTCGGTGGAGGGTGTTCAAGAGTTCTTGTCTGAATATCCTAAGGTTGAAATCATTCCAGGGATTTTTCCACAGAGTATTCCTGAACAATTTAAGTCCATGTCATTTTCTTTTGTAAATTTAGATGTGGATTTATATCAACCTACGCTGGAGGCACTAAAGTTCTTCTGGCCACGGATGTCTGTGGGCGGACGTTTAATTTCTCATAATTATAATTCGGTTTGTTATGATATTGATGATACACCTGGAGTAAAAAAAGCCTTTAAAGAATATTTTAAGGATAGCCCGCACCTTATTGTGGAGGTAGCTGAAACTCAATGTCTGGTGATGAAGTGTTAAATGTTTTAAATAGACAATTTCATGTCACTGAAGCAAATAGAGCCTGTGCTATGCGTAAACGTAAGTTCTCTAATTTTTCGATGGTGCGATAAAATTAGAAACAAAATTATATGCCCATTGCTGCCTATGAAACACAGAATACTTTTAATAGCACACTTATTAGTGTCTGTGCTGAACATGTGACGTCCTGGTGGCTCAAAGGTGCTGATCGCAGAAAACATCGTATTGAGACAGCAACTAATTGTAGCGATGTGAAATCGAAAAAAGTCACCACACTTAGGCACAAAGGATAGAACTATTTTTAGCTTCTTAGCTTCGTTTACAAGCCTGCAAAGACTAAAGCGCCTTGCCGTCGTAATCAAGCCGACTACTTTTTTAAAATTGCATAAGGCTCTGATACGCAACATACATAATTGAGTAAATAAGTTTGAAGCATGTGGTGTGTCATGCCTCTATGATCTTATCCATAGACCTTAAATCAAAACATTAAAGTTGTATTTTAAATACATCTTTAATATAATATATCTTATGTCATACACTCCAAAGGAGCATATCATGCCAGTAACTCATAAGCCTGCTACAACCATCAGTGATAAAATTGCTTTTGGTCTGGTGAAATTTTTCCGCTTTTTTGCAGATACTTTTTTTCAAAAACGCTATGGCAATCGAGCCATTGTGCTGGAAACAGTCGCCGCCGTTCCTGGTATGGTGGGCGCTGCTTTACTGCATTTACGTTGCTTAAGGAAAATCAAAAATGATGAAGGTTGGATTAAAATTTTATTGGATGAAGCCGATAATGAGCGAATGCATTTGATTACGTTTATGTATATTGCCAAGCCCAATTGGTTTGAACGTTTTATTATCTTTACAGCGCAAGCTATTTTTGTAGTGTTGTATCTGTTGATGTATGTTTTTTCTTCAAAAACAGCACATCGTTTTGTCGGATATCTTGAAGAAGAAGCCGTTGTCAGCTATACCCATTATTTACAGGAACTGGATGAAGGTCGCATTGAGAATATCCCAGCTCCTGATATTGCTAAAACTTATTGGGGACTAGCCCCCGATGCGCGATTACGAGACGTACTTTTAGTAGTGCGTGATGATGAGGTAGAACATCGGGATGTCAATCATCAATTAGCTGACAAGCTGGCAAACGAACGTACTTTGTTAACTCAATTGAAACCGGAGTCTATCAACAATACAAACGGCAAGGAATCACAGGATCTTTGATAACAGCATAAGGAATCATTATGAGATTAGAACACAATGAGCTACTGTGCTACAAACAAACAGAAATTGACAGCCATGGAAAACTAAAATTTTTCCTAGAAAAACACAGTACTAAAGAAGGAACCTGGGGTAAGCTTTCTCTGCATGAAGGCGCAATTGATTTTGTATTTTTAAATGGTGAAGGAAAAGAACTGTCACGCGATAGTATCAATGAAGAGCATCCCCAAATAATGATTCCACCTGCTGCGTGGCATAAAATTATTCCTGTTAGTGAATCGTTTAAAGCAACCCTTGAGTTTTATTGCATTCCCCAACGCTATTTCAATAAAAAATACGGTCTAAGTGCAGTGCACAGCGATTTGGCATCTACCTATCAAACTTATTTGCGCCATTTACAAAACGCATCAATTCTTGATGTAGGCTGCGGTTCGGGCAGAAATTTACTGTATTTGGCAAAAATGGGGCATCGTGTAAAAGGGATTGATCACAACCAATCAGCAATAGAGGCGATCCAGGATGTTGCTCAAAAAGAAGCCCTGCCTGATGTAATTGCCCAATTATACGATTTAAATCAACCCTTGAATCTTGAGCCAGAACATTATGATTTAGTGCTCTCAACAGTCACGCTGCAATTTTTAAATCCTGAACGTATCCCAGTTCTGTTCACTGAACTTCAAGAGGTGACTAAAATAAATGGATATCATTTTCTAGTCATTCCTATCCAATCAGAACTCTATCCATTGCCTGATTTCTTCACTTATCTTCCACAAAAAGAAGAGATCTATCATAGGTATCAAGACAGTGGGTGGTCTATACTGGAATATAAAGAATCAGTAGGTCATTTGCATAAGCAAGATGGATTAGGAAGGCAGATACCAGGTTTGTTTGGTGTTTTGCTTGCGCAAAAAACCGGATAATGCATGGTCTATAGCAAGGAGTGCTATGAACTCGACTTTTCGAAACAGGATAGTCATTTGCCGTGTCTATACTCCTCCAAAGGTTAAAGAAGGATCGTGGGTTTTGGTCGATAGACTTTGGCCTCGGGGCATTAAAAAAGAAACCTTGGCTTTTGACTTGTGGCTAAAAGACATCACTCCGAGTACTACTTTAAGACAATGGTTTCATGAAAATAGTGAAAAGCGGTGGAGCGAATTTGTTGATTGTTACATTGAAGAATTAAACCATAAAAGCGACTTAATAGAGCTCATTTTGGAAATGGCAGAACATACTCCTGTCACTTTATTTTATGCGGCGAAAGATCCTGAGCACAACCATGCACTTATTCTGAATGCTGTTTTGCGGTCCTGGCCCAATCTTCCCGATAAAACTTTACTTCTCTAGTGGTTTGATGTTCAGTAATACCGACAGCTCAGGTTTGTTGTACACTACATCCGCTAAAGTATAACGTTCTAAAACCCCCATAAAAGCAGCTTGAGCCTCATGTAATACACCCTTTAACCTGCATACAGGAGCAATACAACAATTAGCTTTTGCTTTATTAAAGCAAGGTACTAAATCAAAATGAGGCTCCAATTGAACAATTAATTGACCTAAATTAATGGTTTCAGGCTGCGATGCCATTAAAATACCACCGTTTTTTCCACGGATGGTTTTAATCAATCCCAGCTTGGCTAAATTATGAATGATTTTAACCATGTGATTGTTCGATATGCCATAAGCTTCGGTAATGTCTTTAATAGTGCAGGATTCATTTCTAAGCGTGATATAAATCAGAGCTCGTAATGAATAATCGGTAAATTGCGTAAGTTGCATTATTAATTCCTAATTGGTTGTTGACTGTGATTATTTCTTTTTACAAGATGCATTTCAAATAAATCTTTTAAAGGAGTCACTATGTCAGAGTCATTATTTGAGCGTCTGGGAGGTCAAGACGCGGTCAATGCTGCGGTTGAGGTATTCTATCGTAAAATGTTGATGGATGAACGGGTCAGTTATTTTTTTGATGACGTTGATATAGAGCAATAAATCCTTATGCAGAAAGGGTTTTTAACCATGGTGTTTGGTGGGCCTAATCAGTACAGCGGAAAAAATATACGCGAAGGACATGCTCAACTGGTCAAGCGTGGGTTAAATGATACGCATGTGGACATTGTTATTGAGCAAGCGTAGGTCGGGCGCCTCGCCCGACATTTCCTTACTCCCCAAATGCGAATAAATTCTGTTGTATTGGAGACGTCCAAAGAGGGGGAATAATCCCATCTCGAATAAACTGATGGATACTAGAGTAAGGCCAATCTACAGGAAGCTTAACATGTCCATGTTTCACTGGATTGTAATGAATATAATTGACATGATGTTCAAAGTCTAATTCATCACGAATGAGATGCTCCCAAAAGCGTTTTTGCCAAATACCACGTTCCCGTCTATTTTTTTGAATTGGCGAAATGAATTCCTGTGAAGGTAGCTGCCGTGAAAAGATGCCTTTTATCAAATTCCAACGCAATGAAAAATTTCCATCATTTTCTGGTAAGGTCATAATCATGTGCAAGTGATCGGGCAGTATCACAATGGCATCAATTGCGAAGGGGTGATGATTTTTTGCATGGCGAAAAGCCGCACGCAGCTCATCAATATACTCAATGAGTATCTGACTTGTTCTATTTTGCAGATTCACTGTAAAGAAATAAGTTCCTCCAGGATTTATCACTCGTCGATAGCGCATGTTGGATTATTTTTCTATTCCGTTGAGGATGTGTTTATAACTGTTTTGAAATGCGGGTGCAAGAAAAAAAGGAAATGTCGGGCGATGCGCCCGACCTACGCTTGCTACATTGGATTAAAGATCAGCAAAGCGCTCTATTCGGGATAGCAAGGTCAGCAGTGTATGGTGCTCAAATAGCGCTTCTTTTATCGCATAAGAAATCATTATATCATTTCGTGCTAGACAAAATTTGTTCTAGAGGTAAATGGAAAGATTATTTTATTGATTTCGTAAGTCCTCGCTCATTTTTCGAACCCTATGATTATAAAGAAATGATTGTTAAATCAGGATTAGAAGTAGTTGAATTATCTGAGGAAGAAATGACTTACTCCTTTAAATCAAAAGAGCAGCTCAAAGAATTTTTCAGTGCTGCTGGATCTCAGATAAAACAAATTCCTGAACATAGGAAAGTTGAGTTTTTGAATGATTTTGTGGCTGAATATTTAAAAGAAGCAGGCTGTACCCAAGAAGACTTAATACCTGTTGGTTTTTGGTGCTTACAAATTATAGCAACTAAACCAAAACCCAAATTAATGAAACATGCTGGTTTAGATGAGACACCAACATTTTTTTCAAAACTGTAATCTTAAGAAAGCACATTCATAATAATCAGTTATAACAGTGAATACAGAAATAAATCCCTCCAAGACACTAAGAACCACGATATCCATACATTGCTTATGTCTGATTTTGTCTTTGAGTTAATGGATTGCAGAAGCCGGAATAAAACCAGAGAATTTGTATTTCCATCGGAAAGTAAAACGGGCTCTTATTTTTCTGGCTTACAAAAACGAATAAAAAATTCAATGTTATTTTTGATTAATAATATAGTCGCAGATAAATGACTCATGTTAAGAAAACTTAAAAATGTTAATATGACTTACTTTTCATGTTACAAAATCGGATTTTCTTAACATGACTAAAATTAAAACTACAGGTCTTAAAGTGCGCAGAATCCTACTAATCAGCGATACTCATGGTAATTTGGATATCATCAACGAAAAAGTGAACCAGACACAAGCCGATATGGTCATTCATGCTGGTGACTTTGGATTTTATGATGAGCAGAGCATTTATCGACTCAGTCATCAGTCAAAGGGAATTACGCTTGTTAGTATCCCACTCACCAGTTTGGCGACAATATGAAGTTGATAAACAAACGAGTCGCGAAAGGTTAATAGAAATCGTCAAAGAAAATCGATTACTAGGTGACTTTCCAGATTATATCTCAGGTAAAATGAAGTTCTCCGTTCCTGTTTATGCTGTTTGGGGAAATCATGAGGATCTCCAAGTTTTAAGACAATTAAATACCAACCTTAATATTGAAAATCTACACATGCTTGACGAACGCCACTTTTATCAATTCCACAACAGTGAAAATGATCTTGAATTTTCTCTTTATGGCTTGGGCGGAAATTTTTTGGTCAGTAAAAAGCTATTCGATAAACCCATTGCAGGGTATGGGGGAAAGGTATGGACAGCATTACATCAGTTTGGTGTTTTGTATCAGCAGATTAAAGATAAAAGCAAACCTTCAATATTTGTTTCGCATGTCAGCCCCGGGAAAGAACCACTGTTATCTCGTTTAATCATGCATTTTATGCCTAACTTTTGGATCAGTGGTCATATGGGCGCACCGTTTACCTGTACCTGGAATCAATTTACTATCCGGGAAATGAATGAATCCTTAGATTGGCTAGAAAGCGATATTGATTTAATAGAAGAACAATACCAGCAAGGTCGTCTTACAGATGAGGCATTATTAGCTTATGAGCTAATTAAAAAGCCTATCTATAAGGTTGATTCTTGGTATAAAAAACTGTGGAATATTAATCATCCCTGATGTGATTGATGGGTATGCTCTTTTAATTTTGAAAGATGATAAATTTTCATTAGAGACTTATTCAAAAGGAATTAAATTCAATAATTAAATACTGCTATTTGCTGGCATATAGGAAACCATCAGGGAACCAGAACATACCTTAAATATAAAACCATCCTGTTCTGATTTGCCATTTAATAATGTCACCAACTCGGATAACAATAATTGAGTTTCATTAATCAAAAAATCTTTGAATTTATCTTTTTTCAAAGTTCTTTCCTGAACATTTAAAGGAATAAAGCATGATAGCTCTTTATGGAGTGCATCGCTGTAGATAATTTTTCCAATATTTGCAATTACTTATGGCGATTATTTTAATTAAGTATACGGTAATCCTATATTTATATAGCATTTCTGTATACTTGAATTTTTACGGCTGATTTCAGCTAATCAAAAAAATAGAATCGCTTGCATCGCTGATCGAGCAATTCGATATATTTTTCCTGCATCTGTTGAGATAACAAACTGAATCCAATAAGTTTTCGCCATTCAGGTATTATTTGATGGAACTCTTGTACGATCCCATCGATGATGTTCTGATTTAATCCTAATTTTTCAACGGCAAAGTATTTAAGAAAATCACTCTTTGTTAAATTATTTTTTTTCCCTTTCAGAGGCAAAGCGATTTCTTCTTTTGTGTTTTTTTGAGCGATAGTTGAGTTAAGTAAATCATATGCTGGTGATATGGAAATTTTTCTATCCTTAGTAATTAAGGAAAAATTTTTTAGATGCATGTCTTCATTGCCAATCAGAAAGTTAAACAACGTCAACTTAAATAATTTCACGAATTCAATTTTTGGGAATGTACAAAACTGTTCTATGACTGCAATTACTTTTTCCATAGAGCTTTTATATTTTGTATGTCGATCTTCACCTGATAGCTGTGCAAAATCTTCTAAAGCTAACTTTTTATTATGGCCTATTCTATCAAAGCGTTTAATAAAGTAGGTCAAACTGTTGTCTTTAGAATAAACCAAACCATGAACCGGAACTTCGAGGCCTATAGTTTTTGCAAGGGTCATAGTAATCGCTTCATTTTCAGGCAATTCTGGATAAATATCACTTTGTGGTTTTAAAATATACTGACCAAATTGATCAACGATTTCAAAACATCCCTGTTTAATCTTTAGTTTGGCACTTAGTTTCTTTTGGACGCCCTGAACAGACATCTTTCCTACACGAGCAATTGCTTCCTGTCGCTGCTCATCAGCACTTAAATCTAATGGGCTAAGATTTTTTAATTGAGGAGAAAGCAAATGCAATCCACGTTGCGAATAGTTTTCTTGAACACTTATCTTTTCATAAGTAATAGGACAGTGTTTCATCTTATTTCCTCAATAGTCACTGCGCCTACGACATCTTGGCCAACTAGTATCAACTGACCAAAATAGTCATTTTTATCAATTTTATATTTACGTAATAGTGCTTCAAGCATAATTCCTTCAGGAAGTAATCCTTCAAAAAAGGGTGGAAATACGCCAAAATCATAGATCTTATTGTTCAACGGCATAGTGAGCGAAACAGGTGCGCCCTGATAATCTTCAAAGTAAGTAAATTGATATGCTCCACCTTGTAATTCTTCTAATATTCCAGCTTTAATACCATTCACTGATACGTATGCTTTTCTCATATATTATTATCCGTTGTTTGAGGAAAAGGCGTTTCAAATTTCATTTGGATATTTAAAACATCGAACACTTTTAGCAAGGTGTTCAAGCGCACCGATTCTTTCCCTTTTTCAATATCATAGATAACCGTCTTACCGACACCCGCTAACCGTGCTAATTCTTGCTGCGATAAGCCGCTTTGCTTACGGTAGTAATGGACTAAATTGGCAATCTCGTGTGTGGGCATGGAACACCATAAATTAATCATATATTACTGTTATAGCAGTAAAAACGATAAAAATAAATTTATTATTGCATTTTTTTGCATTAATTAGCTATAAATTACTGTTATAGCGGTAAATTTGATTGATTTCCTGATTTTACCCATATTTATTTATTATAAATTCCTGAAAATTACTGTTACCGCGGTAAATTTGTGGGGAATAACAAAAAAGTCATGTTCAGCCTCAAAAATTCGTCCATTATGGATTAAAGATTTGGCTAATATGGATTATCAGTTCGTCCAAAATGGATTATATGTCCGTCTAATATGGAATAGAGCTTCGTCCAAAATGGAATGCAAATGAATTTTTTCGATTATTTAATGCTCATTGGTAGACGTATAAAAATATCTGGGACTAATGGGACACGTGGGGCATCCATGTCATTACTGGGCTAGACACGTCCCTAGCTTATTTGAGAACTTTGGGACGTATGGGACACGGATAATTCCTGCACTTAAGTAATAAAACTAAAGGTTATGATAAATTCGCGATTCGCGAATTGCGAATTTATGACATGTTATATTTCATTTTTAGCAAGCGTAGCCTGTATTAGACGAAGTCGTAATACAGGTTGTCAGATTGCTTGTCTATTCAAGTTAATGTGAAAAAATAGGTGGTACCGGGTGAATAATCTCTAAGATATCGCACCATGAAAAAGCCTTCCTAAGTTGTACGATGATGTGTATATCAAATTAAAGGGGGGATTACATGATTGGGATAGACCCTGTATTACGACTTCGTCTAATACAGGCTACGCTTGCTGAATTTTTGTGTTAAGGACTGTACCTCAATCAATAATGGGCTTTAGTCAAAATAACGTAACCCAATAGCACTCCGAACTTCTTCAAGAGTTTTTTCAGTTACTTTTTTTGCTGCGGCAGTGCCAGATATTATAATATCCATTACTTCACCGTGTTTATAACTATTTCTCTTTTCCCTTATTGGTTCAAGCATAGTCTGAAGGGTAGTATTAAGAATATTTTTAATAGTAGAGTCACCAAGCCCCCCTTTTCTATAATGAGCTTTTAAATCAGATACTTCTTGAGAGTCCAAATGAAATGCATCAAGGTATTCAAATACAACATTTCCTTCAACTTTCCCAGGGTCACTTATTTTTAAATGAGTTGGGTCAGTGAACATTAAAAATACTTTGCGTTTTATTTCATCTGGAGTGTCGGAAAGAAAAATTGCATTACCTAAAGATTTACTTGCTTTAGATTGACCATCTATTCCAACCAGTCGAGGGGTTTTACTTAAAATTGGTTTTGTTTCTTTTAAGCAATCGGTATTATAAATTCTATTGAAGCGTCTTACAATTTCATTGGTCTGCTCAATCATTGGAACCTGATCTTCACCAACAGGAACTGCCTCTGCTTTGAATGCGGTAATATCTGCTGCTTGACTGACTGGATAGCAAAAAAAACCTGCGGGTATAGATGAATCATATCCTTTTTGCTGAATTTCTGTTTTGACAGTGGGGTTTCTTTCTAGTCGCCCTAAAGTGACTAGGTTCAGATAATAAACAGTAAGTTCTGCAAGCTCAGGAATATGAGACTGTATGAATATTGTGCTTTTTTGTGGCTCAATACCTATTGATAAATAATCTAAAGCCACCTCATACAGGTTATCTACTATTTTACTTGGATTTTCAAAGTTGTCAGTTAGAGCTTGAATATCCGCTATCATTATATATTGCTGATATTCATCTTGAAGTTTAATTCTATTAGCTAAAGAACCAACATAATGACCAAGATGTAATTTACCTGTGGGGCGATCGCCAGTTAATATAATTTTTTTCATTGAAAACTCGAATGTAACTCTGAATTATTGGAACTATAACAGAAAACCAGTATCCACCAAGTATAATTTTATTCACTAATATTGAGCCTGAGATGACATTGGTTTTATTTTCAAAAACATTTGAAACAGCAATAATATCTTTAAAAAAATCCTTTAAAATTCCAGCTATAGCTAATGGGTCGCACCTTGTCTTTTGCTTTTTCGAAAAGGTAACAAGAAACAGGTTCATACCCAATTTGGTTCGAAATTCATATGGATACCTATGAGATAAGTTATTTAAGCAAAAGACAAGACGCGACCCCATTATGCGTATAAAATTACTTAGCAAGCGTAGCCTGTATTAGACGAAGTTGTAATACAGGAATGTTTCAACTTTATACGCTCTAGGTATCATTAATGACCCCGTTTTTAATAAAACGATGAATAGTTGAATAAGGCCATTCAACTGGTTTTTTTACATAACCATGTTTGACGGGATTATAATGGATATAGTCTACATGAGTTTGAAAATCTCTGTCATTTCTAATTCGATGTTCCCAAAATCGAGGCTGCCAAAGATTGACATTCCCTCGTTTATTTTTCTTTAAGGGGATATTTAACATTAATAACGCTTGAGTAAAATTGGTTTTAATCAATCTTATTCGTTGTGAATACTCTGAGTCATCGAAAGGTAATTGCCATATACAATGAAGATGCTCAGGCAAAACAACAAGAGCATGAGTGATGAAATGAGCTTTTGCCCTGACCGTTCGAAAAGCATTACCTAAATGGTCAATATGCTTTGTGAGATGGTCAGATTGTCTGTCTAATAAAGTTAATGTGAAAAAATAGTTGGCGCCGGGTGAATAATCTCTACGGTATCGTACCATGAAAAGCTTTCTTAAGTTGGACGAGATGATTATATCAAATTTATATGAAAAGGGGATTATTTGATGGAGTAGATCCTGTATTACGACTTCGTCTAATACAGGCTTGCTACGCTTGCTGAGTATCCCTGGATTTCTGAAATAATCGAGAAGAGATTTCCATTTATTTAAAAACTCACAACTCAGCTAATGCGCTAAGCTTGGACGTGGTCCACTTGCGTCGGAATATGCATCCTTTTCAAAATCAGTTAAAATCAGGGGGTTGTGTTTTTATTTCAGGAAGTCGTAATGAATGGTTTAGAAGGGCAGAGTGGCGCAGAGCTGACGGTAGAGCAAAAACATCAGACAGGAGTTTGTCTTTTGGCACTGATGAAAAGTCCGGGATTGTTTTTTTTCGAACAACGATTTGCCAATGAAATGTTGCGGCAGGTATTTCCAACGCCATCCTCAACATCTGATGTTAACATAACAACACCTGAAACGAAGATCACTGTAACTGACAAAGGTTTTCGTTTGGATGATGGAGCAGAGATTCTATGGTCTGATAGAGATGATATTATCTTGACGCTCGAAGATTCTCCAAAAAATCCAGCTTTGGGTTGAAAATTTCCAGATCAGGGTAAAGCAGTTGAGCTGTTATATTTAATTCTTTTGCCTTCCGCTTTTGTCCATTCAATCGAGCTATTTATTGTTACGCATTATTCTATCGAACTTTTGTTAAACACAGTAGCTCAAATCCGCTGTTCATTTAAATTTCAACTTGAGTTTCCGCAAGCTTGTCGAAAACGCACAAAAAATTTTACACTGCTTTTTCAATTCCCTGCTCATCTGGTTCTGCATCTAAAGCAAGTAAATATTTTTCTACCAGGAAAATACTGCCTGTGGCAGCATCAAGCAATTTCGTATGATCAATAGCTTTTCTTACATTACGCAGGAGTGCCAGCTGATCATTTATATCGCGGATGATTGGTAGAAGATCATGAGAAACATTGCCCCACAAAATCCCCACAATGGTTTTTGAGGAGTTGGGATAATCGATTGCAACTTATTGATTTTACTTACTTTAATTGGTGGGCCCACTAGGACTTGAACCTAGGACCAACGGATTATGAGCCCTGATCTTTTAAAATAACTCGTTGATTTTAAAGTAATAATTTGTCGCGCGATACCACTACAAATGTCGTACGATGTATAACAAAGTCGTACTCAAATACGCAAATCTCACGCAAGATTATTTAGGCTGAGTAATTAGATCTGCTCGCTTTTATTTCGTTTTTTAGTTCCCCTAGCCAAAAATCAAGCCCAATTAAAAAACCTGCAATTCCAGCACAAATCACTGTGTATTTGTTTAGTTCATAGCCATAAACTATTGAGGTGGAGCAGCTCACTAGTATAGTAAGAACGCAAGACCAGAAAATACCCACTATATCACCTTTACTCTCTAATATTTTGTGCAGAGTATAGCAATTTCGCGCTCAAACGCGCAAACTTAATTCAAGTATATTTTAGCTACTATATTCATATTTTATTAGAAAAAATTGATACAAATATTCGTTATTTATTTGTAATTAACGAAACAATGTATCATCATTTAAACATGAAGACCGAGTTCAACAATAAACAAAAAGTGCTCCAGATGGCTAGTAAAACGGGTGTCGTTAGAATGTCCGATCTAGCCAAGAAGGGGATAACTAGAGCGACCGTTTCAAGACTTGTTAGTGAAAACAAACTTGTAAAACTTGCTCCTGGACTCTATTGCTTGCCCGAAACCGAGTTTTCAGAAAAGGAAAGCCTTATTATTGTAGCAAGCCGAGTACCTCAAACAGTATTTTGCCTACTAACTGCTTTGCAGATCCATGCTCTAACAACACAGTTACCTCGAAAAGTATGGATAGCTATGCCCAAAGGCAGTCATACACCGAAAATGAATTATCCATCACTAAAAATGGTGCAATATTCAGATGAAGCCTTTAGCGAAGGAATTGAAATTATAGAATCAGATAATATTAAACTAAGAGTGTATAACATAGCCAAGACAATCGCAGATTGTTTCAAACATCGCAATAAAATTGGACTAGATGTGGCTATGGAAGTGCTGAAAGAAGCTTGTACAAAAAATAAAGTAAAAATAGATGAACTATGGCACTATGCAAAAATTTGTCGCGTTGCAAACGTAATGCGTCCTTATATTGAGGCAATTCAATAACAAATTGATTTTATTATAATTTTCATTTAATGAATTTATTATAAATGTCCTGCGATGTATAACAGTGTGGTACTCAAATACATAAATTCTCCAAAATAGATTTTATGGTTAAATTTTAATATTGAAACCCATTTGACGTAATTGGGTTTTAATATTAAAATTATAGGTATGAAACTAAGTAATGAAAATACATTGAAAGATCTGTTTGCAAGACCAGTCTTTTACGCCTCAGAGGCGCGTGAAGCAGGTATCCATCCTAGCAGACTTAGTTATTATGTAAAAACTAATCGAATTGAACGCATTGGTCACGGTGTTTATCGCAGTGTTGAATCGTCTGTTGATGTGGATTTTCAGTGGGAAGATCTGATTATCATTGCCAAAAGTATTCCACAAGGCATAGTCTGTCTAGTCTCAGCTTTGGCTCTTTATGAACTGACTGATGAAATGCCAAGAGAGCATTGGATAGCAGTTCCTCATTCTACTACGGCACCAAAACGAGATCATACTCGTATTGTTAGAATGCGTGATATGGAAATAGGTAAAGAACAGTACACAATAGGGCGGGAAACAGTAGTCATTTTTGACAGAGAAAGAACGATAATAGATGCTTTTCGCTATCTTAGTAAAGAAATTGCAATTAAAGCGCTTAAAGCAGCAGTGAGTGGTAGAGCGACAAAAAAATTGGATATTAAAAAGCTTCAGCAGTATGCGAGACAATTTGGACTTAATCTTGAGCCGTATATTTTGACGGTGACAACATGAATGAACAAGCATTAAAAGCACGATTAAAGTATATTCACAAGGAAAAAGGTTAGAGTGTTAATGAAGTCTGGAAGCTATTAGTTCTAGAGCGATTTTTAGCTAGACTTTCTCGTTCTGAATATTCTGATAAATTCATATTCAAAGGTGGGTTGCTGTTATCCTATTATCTGACTATTGGCAGAGAAACCATTGATATTGATTTACTTGCAAGACAGTTAAATACAGAAAAGTCCAATGTAGAGTTAATCATGCAAGAAATCTGTGAACTTAATTTAAATGATGGGTTTCAGATGAGGTTTATCAATCTGGACGATTTGGATCATCAACATATGAATTACCCTGGGTTTCAAGTAGAGATTGATGTTCAATTTGGGGTGATGAGCGATAAATTTTATGTAGATATTGGTGTGGGAGATGTTGTTGATCCAGTATTACTAGAGTGGCCGTCCTTTAATTACAAAGATAAGCCATTGTTTGAAGATCTCATTTCGCTGGAAGTATATCCAGTAGAAACAATTTTTGCCGAAAAGCTAGAAACTCTCATTTCTCGTGGTGCAGCCAACAGCCGTATGAAGGATTATCATGATCTGCTGCTGTTATGTAGGGAGAGTCGGCTTATTGATAAAATCCGGTTAAAGGATAATATCATCCAAACATTCCAAAATCGGGGAACAGTATTTTCTATTCCAGTTCAGTTTCATTCGGATGAATTAGAACGGATGCAGATTCTTTGGTCTGGGCATTTGCGTGTTTTAGGTGCTGAACGAGTTCAGGCACTTAGTTTGCCAGAAAAGATAGATATCGTTATTAATGACTTAAATCAATGGTTGTTAGCTATTTAGGCTGATTGATAAAGTTATTAAATTTACACTTGAAGCATATGTTGCCATGCTTCAATAATCATAACCATGGCCAATGTATCCAATTCACAATATCTCAATAGAGCGTTTCTAAGTTCTTCACGTTCAGAGTGGCTCATATTGGTGAACTGTAACTTTGCATAAGCTATTGTTGCGGCACCACCTCCTTTTAAGTCTTCACTATCAAATAGAAGTTGAGCATCTTCATCAGTGATCTCTTTATTAATTGGTGGTAACAAGTGGTATGGATCTTTTATTCGATTATTTTCTTTAACTATCCAGCATTGATTTATAAAGTTATGGCTATGAATTCCATTATCGGTGCCATAAATTGGTTGGCTATATTTTTCTTGAAGGAAATCTGATCGATTTAAAATTGCAGGAAATACTTTCTTAATTGAGTTAGACCCATTGGTAAGGGGATCATAATGAAAACGTTTGACTAATTCCAAAATATCAACCATACAACGTGGTCCCTCCCATTTTAATTTACTTTTAGAAGGTGACTTGGTGATCGAAAAAATAAAAGTACATAAATCTTCTTTATCATCAGGTGGCTCAATCATTTGCTCTAGATATTCGCGGATAAAGTTTAGATAGGTATTTTCATGACTGCTATATCTAAATATTGTTCCCTCATCATTTTCTAATTCCTTTTTTAGATGGCGAACAAAATCGATACTTGGATCTACTCCAGGCTCAGAATTAAGATACTGGCCAACATGAGTAACTTGACCGCTTTGATTGAGTGTATGATGTGAGAATTGAAAGGCGATACCTTGATAAGGGTGCGAACTCTTATTAAAAGGAATTGGCAGCATAGCTGTTTCAAAATCTATAAAGTGAAGGGGATATCGCCATGAATCAATTTCAGCCTTTAAGTTTTCTTTATCAATCCATACACTATTGTCTTGAGTTTTAATTTTTTCTATTTGCAGCCATTGCCTTTCTGTCCTCGAAATACCTGACTTATCCGATTCGGTTTTTTTGAATTCTGTTTCGTTAATATCCTTTAGTTTGATTAGCCCTTGCTGAAAGTATTTCGGTTTATCTCGGCAATCCCATAAATCGAGAATTGTATGGTCATTAAAATCTGTTTCTTTGTACCCTAATGATTCACGCCAACATTCTTTAAAACCAGATAGGAATTTGTCTGATTCTTTTGTATTAAACTGGCAATCCCCACATTCGCTTTTTGCTTTAGGAGGGAACTTCTGCTCACTAAAATACAGTTTGCTGAAATTGTGAAACTGGTCTTTTACCGTTTGTTCTTCGTCATTTTTTTCTTGCCAAAATAATTCGATATGATGGTCAACATTTACTTCTCTTAGGATTTTTATCGATAAATCTTCTTCCGTTACTGGTGATGTTAATGTAACAATAGCTTTACCGTTGCTATCTTTTTGTACCAGAAACTTTTGATTTAAGCCATCAGTTGGACAGATCGCATCTTTATCAACAAGCATTAAATAACTACTTATGGTGAAGGATGGGTAGAGTTGCTGCAGAACCCATTTTTGAAAAGCGATATCAGCAATATATGGCTGCCATTTTTTAGTTGCCATCTTAGATTCATCTTTTTTACTAATTGATTTTGCTTTAACTTCAATTATTTTGATATGCCCTGGTCTTTTTTGCAGGATATCAGCACGTAGAAAATAGTTTTGATATTGAAAGGAGGCCTCAAATACAGTTATTGAATCCCGTTGAATTAACTCTTGAGTTTTGTTCAGTGCCTCCGTTGTACTTGAGCTATCAATTGATATGCCATCTGGAAAATAACATCTTGCTAATGCTTCTACTTGAGCGCCACCTTCAGCTAATGCTTTTAGAAAAGAGTCATCATCCAATATATTTGTATATTCATCAGGTCGATCATAATACCAGAGCTTAGTTGGGCATTCTAAGGCCATCTTGAACTTTGATTTAGTTAGGAGCTTTGTCATCCCTGTCTCTAACAATATTGGGTTTAAATATGTATATTATTAAGTTTAGTTGATAAAATAAGAAGCCCTAATGTGGGCAATAGATAGATTTATAATTCTTTTGAAATGGACCTTATAAAAAAATATTAAAAAAGCATTATCAAAATATGTAGGAAACAACGTGGCTGATGAAACAATTAATTAATCATTCATAGTATTCCCAATCTTTTGGTCAAACAATAATTTCTTAACTTGGAGTTCTCATGAAATCATTTCTAATCGGCTGCATCCCTGGGATAATCATGATTTTAATCTTGACATTGGTAAACTTGACTCCCAAACCATCACTTTCAGATCCGGCTTGGGAAATTGTTCCAACCCCAAATTCAACTTCAGATATTATTAGAACGCGAGTCCCGCATGGATGGTTAGTTGCGTATAGAGCTTATTTCGCAAGAGGATTGGTGTATATTCCTGATGATAAACATGAGTGGAAAGTTAAATGAACTCTTAAACTCAAGACTGCACGACTATTTAATTTTACGATTCGTGCTTTTTATTCCTATTTTTGCAACTATATCACTAGTTCATACTTTAATAATATGAACTAGTGATGAAATCAAATTTTTAGTACCCATTAACTCTTTTTGCAGTCTAAATAAATACAGTACTTATTTACAAAACAATAAGAGAATTATACAAGAGGCAGCAAATAATGAGGCTGATGAAACCAATGCAAATCGACTTAATTTTTGCGTCTTTTGTGTTAAAGAGTGAGTATTAATTAATAAATCTGCAATCAATTTTTTCATGACTTGAACTAATTCTTTAGTAGACTCTTGCAGTAATCTATTTACAGATTCTTTACTGCTGGCTAATGCTGCATTGAGAACTTTTTCAGCTTTTTCTTTGGCATCATCTTTCCACTGCGAGGAAATACTTTCTATTTCCTCTCGGAACTGTATCAGCAAATCCTGTTGGGCTTTCCGATTTTCCTCAATCAGTTGTGCATTCATAGTCTGCAGCATGAGGATTGGATCGTCTTTACCCAAAAGTACACCATGTTTGACAGTGATGTCTTGAATGATTTTATCAAGTTTCTCTGACATTAGATCACCCTGGCGTTATCCAGCTGTCCAAATAGTTGATCGCGAACGATTTTTAAGCGTTGGCGGGTCATAATGTTTTTTTCTGGCGTACCCAAAACTTCATCGAAGGTCAGTTTCTGTTGAAGCATCTCGGTTAGATCTCTGCCATAGGTTTCTTTTTTCAGATCAGGGATATGAATTAAGGCTGATATTCTGTCTTTGTTATCTCGGTAGGCTTTCAGTTGCTCAAAGGGTTTGCCTTCATGCTCTATGGCTCCCCAGTAGGGGTTGAGCCAAACAACAAATTGCGCTTCATTTACAAATTGGTCAATCAGCTGTGCAAATCCATTAATAGTATCGAATAAGGCCTGGCCGCCGGTAATGACTGTATGAATTACCATTTCATGGCCTAATTCCTTTAATAAAGTGGGAACTTGGTTGCTTATGAGGTAATGCGACAGTGGTACAAAGGAGCTGGCACCATTGTCAATCACTACATCATTAGTTGTTGAGGCAATTTTTTCGATGAGTGTATCAAAAAGGCGTGGGTTGATTTCATCACCGCTCATGACTTGAATATGATCGACATTGAGGGCTTTAAAGCCATGAAAAGTAGAGTTGATCGGATCGGTGTCAATGCACAGTGGAGTTTGACCTTTGTGTTTTTTGTATTGTGCAGTGGTTGCTGAAATAAATGATTTGCCGACACCGCCTTTACCTTGCAGTGTGATATGTATTTTTGCCATTACAAGAGTTCCTCCAGGTTGGGTTTTGGATTAAAAGTAAAACCGCGTATTTCATTTTTTGTTTTACTTTTAGCCTGTTCATCTTCCTTGGTGTTCTCCTGAGTTGACGTTTTTTTTTCTGCAGCAATCAAACGTGCTACATAGCCACAAAATGTTTTATATGAAAATGAGATTTTGCCTTCTTCAACTAAGGTTTCCCAGACAAGCTTTATGGACCAACCGTCAGCCAGCGCTGAAGCTATATCTTTTTTTAGCGCAAGAAAAGCGGCTTTATTTACAGATTTATCAGAGATTTTTCTTTTCATCTGCTTGGCTGCAATTCGTTCGCTGAGAGAGCTTCCCATTTCATACCGTCAATTTATTGTTGTGCATCCTTGATGTTAAGTAATATTGCGTTTATGTGCAATAGGTTATGTTATTTTACTTCTATTTGTCGTTATTAAATAAACCCTGAATGTAACTAAGTGTAATTTATCGTAATTAATAGTAATTGTTCGTTATTATTTGGGTGTTACTAAAAATAAACTTGAAATTACATAAAATTACCTGATAGTATCCCATTTAATGAACTTAAAACGCAGGGCAAGATAGGTGAAGTTAGCTAACCAGCAAGCTGGCTACCAAACCTCACAAGTCTTATTCGCACCTTCGTTGCTCAACGAAAAACCTGTGTTTTGAGATCAAATCAATACCCAAAGGATTGCATAACCACTTAATTAAGAGGTCAGCATCCTTATGGACGATAAGCTTAAAACACCGACCAGAAAAAATGGTCGTCATCTTCGCGTACCTGTCTTGCCTTCCGAAGAAATTCAAATTAAATCGAATGCAGCCACTGCCGGCCTTTCAATTGCAGAGTACTTAAGACGTATTAGTCTCGGCTATCAAATTCAAAGTAGTATTGATAAAGACTATGTACTGCAGCTAGCCAAAATTAATGGAGACTTAGGGCGGCTTGGTGGGCTGTTAAAACTATGGTTGATTCAGGATAAACGCGTTGCGCATTTTGACTTCCAAACAGTAAAAACATTACTAAATCGTATTCAAACCACTCAGGATGCCATGTTGGAAGTGGTGAAAAAACTATGATTATTCGCCATATCCCTATGAAGAAAACTAGACTTAGTAGTTTTTCGAGTCTTGTTCAATACTTGTGTAATCAACAAAACAAACAAGAGCGAGTGGGTAAAGTCAGGTTATCAAACTGTAGTAGCCTCGATCCTATATGGGCGGTTCAAGAAGTATTAGCAACACAAGCTAAAAACCAAAGAGCCACCGGAGATAAAACCTACCATATGCTTATTTCTTTCGCTCCAGGAGAAAACCCTTCCGCTCAAGTTTTAGGGGAAATTGAAGATAGAGTGGTATTGTCGATTGGATTTAAAGAACACCAAAGAATCTCAGTTGTTCATCATGATACAGATAATCTTCATATTCATGTTGCGATTAATAAAATTCATCCTCAAACCTTGAATATGATTGAACCTTATAGGGCATATAAGATCTTTGCTGAGGTTGCATCCCAGCTCGAAATTGAATTAGGCCTTCAAATAACCAATCATCAAACTCGGAAAAACCGTTCGGAAAATCTTGCAGATGATATGGAGCACCATTCAGGTATTGAAAGCTTAATTAACTGGATGAAGCGTCATTGTAAAGAAAAAATAGAGGCAGCTAGAAGCTGGAAGGAGATTCATAGTATTTTGGCAGAACATGGGTTGATCATACGTGTTAAAGCCAACGGTTTTGTTTTCTGCAATCCGCAAGGGATGACTGTTAAAGCTAGCTCTATTTCCAGAACCTTTTCTAAAAAAAATCTCGAATCCAAGCTAGGTCCTTTCGTACCATCCTACTCAGAGGGTGATGCTCCTGAGTCTAATGTTTACCGTTATGAACCATTAAATAAAAAGATACTTGGCTCTGCGCTCTATGCCACATATAAGCATGAAAAATCACACAATAAACACATTATTTCAGACAAACTTAAAAATTTGCGGGAGGCTAGAGCCAAACTAATTGAGAAGGCTAAAAAGCGAGGTCGAATTAAAAGAGCGACTTTAAAATTAATGAACCTTTCTAAAGTAAAGAAAAAATTTCTATATAGTCACATCAACAAAACGTTACTTAATGAGATTGATAGCATAAGAAAAAATTACGCCAAAGAACGAAGCAGGTTATTAGATTCTTACCGCAATAAAACCTGGGCTGATTGGTTGAAACAAAAAGCACAAGAGGGCGATCAAGAGGCCTTAGTAGCAATGCGTTATCGTAATCGTAAAAATAAACATGATTACACCATTTCAGGTAAAGACTCAGTTTCTACTATTTTCAATTTTAGTCAAATCGACTCTGTTACCAAAGAAGGCACTGAGATTTATAAGAAAGATAAGAGTGTTATTAGGGACAATGGAAAGGAAATTTTCATTTCTAAAGGAGGTTCTATTTCGGCTCTTAAAAAAGCGTTGGAGATGGCGCGGCAGCGTTATGGTGACTGCATTTGTGTGAACGGGTCTCCACTATTTAAAAAGATTATTTTGCAAATTGTCATTCAATACCAAATGCCGATCACTTTTGCTGATTTGGATTTGGAAAATCAACGTCAAAAACTAAACTTTGAACAGGAGAAATCTCATGAGCAATCAAGATCAAACCGACAACACCATCGAGGAAGAACTTCAGGAAGCCATGAGGCTGTTGGAACAACCACTGGAAATAGACGAAACCGGAGCACGAAGCCCGACTCTGTTAGCATTAGACAAGGCTCGCCAGCCAAAGATCACAACGGCCTGCGAAACTTGTCCCAATGCGATCTGGTTCAGCTCACCGGAGGAGGTCAAGTGCTATTGCCGGATAATGCACATGATCACCTGGAGCGGAAAGGATTCAAATCTGATAACCATGTGCGACGGAAAATTTTTGGAATAAAGCAGAAATGAAACCACAGTAACTGTCGGATAAAGTCGGGACTAATACAAGTTAACAGCCAGCAATTTTGTATATTTTAATAACTGGCTAGATCTATTTCATGCCTTAGAAGGCGATGAATATAATTTTGCAATTGTTTCAAGTCATCTTGTGCTGTATCACCAAGTTCCTCAGCTCCGTTATGAACTATATTTGACCTGGTATCATAGATTTTTTTAAATTTGCTAATAATTTCATTTCTTTCCACAGGTGACTTTGCAATTGAGTAAGCCATACGATTTGAGATTAGATTTTGAATCCCTAAAGTATCTGTATATTTTTTCTCACCTAATAAAATTTCTATGGCAGTTGTTGCTTGTATATAAGCAAGTAAGTTATTTTCACTTAAATAACTGTTCATTAACCACCTGGCTGTCGCTCGTACTTTATTATTCATGTTGAAATAAGTTTGAATTTGATTGCTAGCATTAGCTAAAAATTCTGGTTTTCTGTCATTATCCATATTTCGAAAATAGTCACTTACATTTATGCTGGGATAAAATCCATACCCAGATGAATAACAAAAAGAATCAATATGATTGTATTGATCTTCAGAAATATTTTCAAAAGCAAAATATGACTTATCTCTTTGAATTGGTGTTGATCGTATATCAACTAAACCAATGGTATTACATATTAACAAAGATTCTTTGAATATATTATATACCTCTTTTTTAGAGGGGCCATCGAAAATTGGGAAATATCCATTGTGAGATATTTTAAGGCATGTCTTGCCGCTAGATAGAGGGGGGCTTTCCAAAAGACCTAATCTTTTTTCTTGGGTGATCAAATATTTTTTTTCTAGATCAAGACTTGTCAATTGGACAAGTTCCACAGAGTCAGAAAGTTTCAAGCTATTTTTTTCTAAAAAAGACCACAAACCACAATCTGTATAACTATCTAATATTTCGAAAAAAATTGTATAGCTACGAATTGGATTGAGAAGATTGTTTATAAGTTCATCAGAGACCGTGCCAATATCCTTATATTTATCAATAGATCTTAGTGATTGTTCTTTACAGTTATCGTCTCTGGTACGGTTGTTTTTTAAATCATAATAGATTTCAGAATATATAAAATCTCTTACAGGGTTCTCAGATATTACTGCTTTTAAGTGTTGTCTAGTTCTCTCAGGAAGAGAATTTTCAATCTCATTTAAGTTTGATAAGATATCCAAGCTTAGAAAATTATTGCTCGTGAACGAAGATTTTGTAATCCCATCCTCAACCTTTTCTTTTAAAATTGTTCTACACTTTTCATGCAAATTAATCTTGGTTATCTTATTCATTCCATGCCTAAAATTCCGTACGTATATTACATATAGTATATATTTTCAGATTTTTCGCTGTATATTAAAAGCCCGTGCCATTTCACAGGCTATTTAGAATTTCAATTGTATCTAGGCGATTCGAATGACATTGGTTTTTTGCGATAATTGTAAGCGGCTATTTTGCTTAGAAATTTTATCAAATTTTGATTTTAACTGTCGTTTCACGCCCTCAATTCCTAGCTTGCTGTTGTTAGCAAGATCATTAAAATCGCTGAGTTTCTGGTGGCTTAATAACTGCTCTTTTGGTGCAAAAGTCGGTAGGATGATAAAACCATTGACTGACTCTGCTGCTTCTCTCCCTTTTTCCTTTCCGGGATTGATGCCCTGCGTTAACTCAAGATGCTTGTCGTCATCAGCTGCCACAATAATTGGAGTTTGAGGATATTTTTCATGCATAGCTTTAGCGACTGATTTGAGATTGCCTGAATCAAAGGCGGATACAACTGGTAGTCCAGTTGCTTCTTTTATTGTTGCAGCTGTGGCATAACCTTCGGCAATTATAATGACAGGCGTTTTAGCAAGCTTATCTAATCCACCCAGTACATGAAAACAGCCTTCTTTTCTTGAGTCCTTTGCAAACCGTTTAGTACCATCTTCCGAAATATACTGAACAGTCCAAAGAGTGCCGTCGCAATCCGTTGCTGGAACGCAAGTTAGCTTTTTTTCTTCATCGGTATACACGCCAGCATGAACCTGAATGCCTTTTGCTTGCATATACGGTGTGGGTTCCACGACCTCCGTCATCATGGATAATTTTTGCTTAAGTCTTAATGCGGTACTTTTTTGTTTGGATTCCAGCTCACGTTGGCGAGTTTGTTGATGTTCCAGCGCTTCTCCCTTAAGCGTCGCCTTCTGTTCATCTGTTAAAATGTAACCCTTACATTTCCAGTTAAGCTCAGCGCCAGTTCGGTTGTTTTTAATGTATCCTGCCGGAATACCATCTAAATGGGCTACATAAAATCCTGCCTTCTCACCATTTTTATCACCCTCTGTGGAAATGCGATGGGGTTTCCCATCCATAACTGGATGCTCACCTGAAACTTTAGCACCGAGGCTTATCAATGCCGCTTTAAACTCATCCTCAGGTATAAGCGCTTTTTCCTGAGTTAATACCTGAAGAGCAGGAATCCAGGCTTTGATTTTCTCAACAGAAACGCCAGGCTTTGCATACCAACACTTTTGTACTTTATCCCAGGCAATACCTGGTGTTCCATCAGGGAGTTTTCCTATAGTGGATTTGGCAATTTCTTTTTGTTGGAAGGGGATGCTTAACCAGACTTTTTCAGAAGTGATGTTTTCAGACGCCATAACGAATTCCTCTTTTAGTTTATCATCCTTGATTTCAATAAATTCTCTCAGATTAATATCTTGAGTTTGTTCTAATGCACATAAGTGATTCACTATTTTCTCTGCATCAGCGGATGCTCTGAATATTTCTAAAGGATCGTCTTCTAAAACCCGTATCCATGATTTGATATATGCAGTGTGTTGAGAAGGGTCATGGCCTATACCCAGTTCGGCACCTAACAGCATACTTGCGATTTCTGCTCTTAATTCTTCTTTGGCATAAGCATCTGAACCAAAGGGATGGCCTAAATCTCTATCCAATCTTGAGGGATGACCGCTCCAATGCCCTAGTTCATGTAGGGCAGTAGCATAGTAGTTGTCCGCAGATTTAAATTGCTCTTTAGTGGGAAGATGAATGCTATCAGTCGATAATCTGTAAAAAGCTCTGTCTGCTTCTGAGTGAACAATGTTAGCGCCAGAGTTATGTAGCAGTTTTTCAGCTTTTTCAATTAAGGACCAATCTGGCTCTTTTGCAATGAGTTCTGGCATATTATCAATTTGCGAGGCATGAAATACCGTTGCATAAAACACTTTGGGCCGTTCAAGATTCACCTGCACTTTTAATGGATTACCCTGTTCATCAAGAACAGGTTTACCAGTATCATCGTGTTTGGTTTGTTCTTCATGAAATTTCCAATATTGGATTGTGGTGCCTTTTTCTCCCTTGCGAACCTGTGCACCCACACTTTGTGCTTGTTTATAGGTTAACCAACGATTGTCATCACTTTGATTCACCATCAAATACAAAGCATTGATACCTCGATAACGCTTCCCAGTGACTGGATTATATGGAATTTGACCATTGCCAATACCTGGCTCCCATGGTTTTAACCAGGGAGCGGTTCCTGATTTCAGGCTTTCAATAATTTGATTGGCAACGACTTCATGGTAAGGCATTTTAGTCATAAATAGCCTCCATCGCATCTTCTTCATTGAGTGCATCTTCTACAAATGCTCCCATGATGTCCGCTTCTATCGGACTGACTTCAAGAAGAAATCCAGGGATTACTAAATCCTCAAATTTTTCTGCAATCACATCCATTAATTCGGTTTCATGATTCATGTGGTTCTCTCCCGTTTATTTAATTACCCATATGGGTGTGATCATTCCTTTGATTTGTCCTGTATGAACAAGACCATAATATCGACCATCAAATGACCATTCGCTTTGACTGGTCATAGTCATCACTTCATCGTTTTGGAGTTGGTAATTCATTACTTGCCATTGAGGTAAGGAGCGCTTCATCCCATCCTGTAGTTTTGGTTTTGAGTAGGGGGTTAGTTTTTGATTAACAAAAACCCCTTTATTGGTTACAGAGAGGATATCGCCAGAAACAGCCACCACTTTTTTCATTAAATAACCATATCCCTCACAGTAAAGACCATAGTCTATATAACCTCTATCCCTCGCTAACCTAAAAGATTCCCTGTCATCAGGACAAAAAATCACATAAGAATTTTTGATTGGGGCTTTGCTGTCGATTCGATATAAACCTATAGGAATGGATTCAGTCAGGTTTATCCTAAAACCCATGCCATGAAATAGTGAGCCTACAACAATAAGGCTTATCAAAAACATAGAGATGATGACTGACATTTTTTTCATAACCTGATGACCTCATCTTCACGTAAGCGAGTACGTAAAATATCTGAGTGAACAGGAGCCTCAACTGATGCTCTTGCCATGAAGATCGGATCTTTAAAGTAAAGAGGTTGTTTACCGTAAATAGCAGGGAAGCCCGCTGCATATACGACCATATCCCCAGCTTCAACAATCAAGCCATTGGCATCTTTTTTAGGTCCTGGCATACGTAGACACTCATCAACGGTTAAGAGCGGTCTCGATATTTCCTGAACGGTTTTTGATATTTGATTTAAGAACGTAGAAAAACGTTTTCCACTGGTAGTGATGTGTTCTTTAACAATAGTGGTTTGACCTGTCAGCTTGGAAAGATGTTCTGCAGTTTCAACTCTGTTGGGTGGATAAGCATTTTGGATATGACAATTTGAAGTGATAGTTTCATCGGGGCCATAACCTCGCTCACGGCTTTTAAGTTGATTAATGTCCTGACAAATTAAATAAAACTTTAAACCATAGCCGGCAACAAAAGCTAATGACTCTTGCAGTATGTCGAGTTTTCCAAGACTTGGAAATTCATCAATCATGCAAAGCAGTCGATGTTTATACGTTTTTTTAGCACTTACATAAGATAATCCTCTGTCATCGGATACACGCTCAAATTCCATTCTGTCGGCCAATAGTCTCACTATCATATTAATCATGACTCTAACCAGAGGCTGAAGCCTTGCCTTGTCATTGGGTTGAGTAACGATATAGAGGCTCACGGGATTTTCATGATTCATTAAATCGCGGATGCAAAAATCTGAGGCAGATACGTTATGAGCAACCACGGGATCGCGATATAACGCCAGATAAGATTTTAAAGTAGATAACACAGAACCTGCTTCTTCTTCGGGCCTATCAATCATGTCACGAGCAGAGGCTGATATAACAGGATGGGTTTTTCCTTCAACATGCGGGTATTGGGTCATTTCAATGAGCAGGTCAGCAATATTAATATTGGGATCAACCAGCATGCGGTCAATGTTGGGAAATGTGGCTGGTTCTCCGCAGGCGTTCAATTTATAAATCGCATGCAGGATAAAACCAACCAGAAGGGCTTGAGAGGTTTTCTGCCAGTGGGTTTCCAACCCCTTTCCATCGGGATCAACCACAAGCGTTGCCAAATTTTGTACATCACCTACCTCTGATTCTGTACCCACTCTGATTTCATCCAGGGGGTTCCAGCGTGCGCTTCCTTTTAACGTTGCAGGTTCAAATCGAATGACTTTGTTGGCTGCATGTTTTTGTCGCCATCCAGCGGTCATTGCCCAAAGCTCGCCTTTTAAATCGGTAATCACACAGGAGTGTTTCCATGATAGAAGGGTTGGAATCACAAGGCCAACACCTTTCCCTGAGCGGGTTGGTGCATACGTTAAAACATGCTCAGGTCCATTATGGCGTAGATAATGAATTGCTCCTTTGTCATCTTCAAACGCACCAACATAAACTCCTTCATCATGTCCAATGAGACTTGCACTGTTTAAGTCTTCCCAATTAGCCCACCTGGCTGAACCATGGAGGTAGTCACTCACACTGTTCTTTTTTAAATACTTGGAAGCCAACACAATCATCATTAAAAAGAGAGAACCCATCATGACGATGAGACCAAAGGCGGCATTAAAAGAGTCTGGGTAATAGGGTTGATACTTAATAGCCCAGATAAAAATCTGCCAAGGCATATAAATAGGGGCGAATGCCCCTCCAAGGGCATCAGAATAGTGAAATTGATGCGCGAAAAACTGAGTTCCAATTTGCATGCTGATTAAGAAAGAACAAATTACTAGCAAGACTAATGTTTTATTTATTTTGCTGGTATTTTTTTCTCTGACTTGAGGGCCAATGGCTTTATTAGGTTTGTTTTGGCTCATTGGCTCTCTCCAGATGCCTTTTGGTTCACAAATTGACTGACCTCATCTGATGTCTCAAATCCTGAACTGAGACTACCTGCAGGTGTGCCCATAGATAAAATGTTTTGCGCATTAGATTCTTGCGGTTCAGAAGTGGATGTATCTACCTTGTTCTGAATTGCTTCGGCAATTTTTCCACCTGTTGTGTCAGCGATTTTTTCAGCAACTGCTTCTTTAATCGAATTTGCTTTCTCACGAGCTACATCCATAGTGCCTGAGGCTAAATGTGAACCAAAAGAGCCTGCAAATTTGGCAGCACTTCCCATCGCCTCAGCTAAACCACCGGTTTTGGAGCTTTTATCCATCCCTGACAGTGCATTGGTGTCACCTGAGTTGGTTGATTGACTGGCTGCTTTAAACGCAGCATTCAGTGCAGATAATCCACCACCGCTTTGAGCAACTACGCTACCTGCGGCACCCGCCATGGCTGCTCCTGCAATTCCAGCAGCTCCAATTGCACCACCAAGACCTAGTCCACCGCCACCACCAGAACCGCCTCCTGACACAATACCAGCTAAAGCAGGTGGAATTTTATCTATAAGAACTAATAGCAGTACTGCAACTACCAGCATGACAAACATCTCTTTGAGCATGATGTTTTCAGACATCGCTGCGTAATATTGATCTACAAAAGATTTACCGATACCAATAATCAAAATCATGGCAAAAGCTTGTAATGCAATACCCAACACGGTTTTGTAGTAGTTAATCGCAATATCCTGTGTCCAACGGCCACCGCCAAACCCTAATAAAACAATGCCACCATAGGTTAAGATCCAAGCGGTGATTAAGATAATGAGCATGTTAATACTGACTAAAGCAAGAATAATCAGAATTACCCCTGCAACGAGCAATCCTACTGTAGTAGCTGCGGGGGACCAGATAGATGAGCTGTCTATAGCTTTTGAGACTATATCAAACCCAACATCCACAATATCAGAAGGGGAGACATGTTCATTAATTCCCGAAGCCTTGGCTGCAAGTTGCCGCATGGAGTCTATGATTGCTTTTGCAATGGCCGGTCCATTGTCTAAAATCCAATAGAAAAAACCGACCACTACAAAGAACCGTACTGTTTCAGCTAAGAACTCCTGAATATCTGCTTTACGCAGTGCCATCAAGCCGTAAGTCCACACCATGCTAATTAAGGCCAAAGACCAGAAAAGATATCTGGCATAACTCAGCATGGTTTTGCTCCATAGCGCAGATGTGCTGGCAAATCGCTGTAAAATATTATCCAGTAAATCACGACTATCCATGCCATGCCCCTTGGCATAGCAGCAGGCAGAAAACCCAAATAAACTAATAGCAATTACATAGGGGATTATTTTTTTATTCATAGCATTACCACGTCTGTCCAGAGCTTTTGGAGTAACTACCCCCTCGGAAACACGCATCACCAATAGCCTGCAGTTCTTCTTGAGTTCGACCCTCTCGTGGGCTGCTACAGGTGAGTGTTGCCAAGTGCTCAGCTTTTTTCTGAGCCTTGGATTCAGCGCTGTCGCAACCTGATAAAACACAAGCAACAATCATAATTGATAAACATAAGATCTTCATTTTCCTCTCCTTTTTATGATGGATTACCACTTTTTTCCTGAACTTTTATGGTATGCGCCTGATCTGAAATGCTCATCCCCTGCAGTCTGTATCGCCTCTTTGTTGGCACTCGCTGCATCTTTGACCGCCTGAGCATTCTGCTGCGCTAATAACACGCCTCGGATTTGAAGCAATTGATGAGATTGATTACTGGCTAATTGAGAAGCTGCTTGAAGAGCCTGTTTTTGGCCTGCGGCACTTTGTGCCTGAGATTGCAAAGTACGTAACTTTGCAGAATCATTTTTTAAGCTCTGTTGTTGTTTATCAATCCCTTTAAGCATGGCGTCATTGGATCGCTTTTCAGCAACAGACGCCGCTAATCTGCTTTGTTTGATTTTTCTAAGTTCTTCAGCAGAACATTGACCTGTGCCATTAAAACACGGGGTCTTTTGGTAGTATTCCTGACTTTGGAATCGGTCCAAGTATCCTTGGAGGCTGCCAGCTTCCTGCTTGTAGTAATCAATGGTATCAGTCGATTCAAGCAAATTATTAATCACTGAGTTGGCATTATCCCATTCAAAGGAAGTCAGTGACTTGGTGTTGTCTAACATGTTTTGGTATTGATCCATCTGATTCTTGTATTGATCGACTTGCGTTTTATATTCACTAAGCTGGGTTGCAATCATTTTCCCATTTTGAATCCAATTCGCAATATCAAACACAGGTGCGCCACCCGCAAATACTGGTAAAACAAAGCAATAAATAATCATGGATTTAAATTTCATAATGCTCTCCTTCATTAATAAGCAAATTGCTTATAGGATTGTTTAAAGGTTAAGTCTTTCACCACGATGATATTGAAACGATAACCTGGGCGAACATTTATGGTGGGGGACACATTCAGGTTTTTTGAAACCAGTTGCGAAGTGACCTCGCCCAACTGTTGTCCTAAAGCCTGACTCATGACGCTGCCAGCTGTGGGCTGGGTGTAACCGAATTGATTAGATTGATTGGTATTTTGGCTATAAGTAATTCCAGCAATAATGCCTGACATTAAAAGTGCTGAACCATAAATTCTTGCATAATGATGATCTACCTCATCGCGAAATCCGGCATATCCAGCACTATCAGCACCTGGCATAGAGCCGATATCCAGGGCCCTACTGTCTGGAAAAACCAGGCGTTGCCAAGCCACTAATACAGAGTTCTGACCAAAAGGGACATCACTGGAGTAAAGCCCCAATATCTTGGTACCTTGTGGTATTAAAAGATATTTCCCCGTAGCAGTGTCATACACGTTTTGTGATACTTGAGCGATGATTTGGCCTGGTAATTCTGAGGAAATGCCACTAATCATTACCCCTGGAATTACACTACCAGCTCTTAGTTCGTATCGACTGTTTGGGCTTTGAAGTGTTGAATTTAAATGCCAGCGCATTTCATTTTCCTCACCACCTAAAGTTTGTGGCATGGGTTTGGCTTGCCTTCCTTGTAATAATGCGAGCTGCTCTTTAAACGCTAATGAGGGGTCGATGTTTAATGCCATCTCATTGCTATTCATGGACGTTTTGGCAGTGTCGCGATTATTCAATCGTGGGTTATCTACCATTACGGAAGTCTTAGCTTTGACCGCTTCTTCAAATTCTTGAGTTTTTTCCTGACGAATGCGTTCGATTTCAACTTCAGATACATCTTGTGTGAGAGCATCTTCTTTATGTGGAAGTTGTTCAGGAATGGGCAAAGGAGTTGTTTCACTGTTAGCTATCGTGACACTCTGGGGGGGAATTACTGCTGATTTATGGTTTCCTACCACGTCATTGGCAAGGCTCATGGTATTTTTCTTTGAGTTTTTAACCTTCACTATTTCTGGTGGCTGGTTTTGCGCATTAGCTCGTTTATTGGCAACCAATGCGATGAGCACTACAAAAAGAGTTAAAATACCAATTGCAATCATGAGTGGCACATTATTCACTCGTTTTACACCTGTGGTTTGAAGCTTTTGAGGTGAATTCTCTGGTGACAAATAATCATTATTTTGATTCATAGCTCTTACTCCTTATGAGTCCATGCGCTTACAGGGATGATATTTTCATGGCTTTTTGCATACACACGGCTCAATGTTTGCATTCCTACAAAAAGGCTTACTCGATAGCTTTGAGGTTTAAGCTCATCAAGCACGTAGAAAAAATTAGCTTTATTCCTAGGGCATTGATTTTCATTGATGCCATAACCCTTTTTTCTAAGGTTTTGAATAAGACTTAAGCCAAAGCCATCTGTCACTCGTTGACCAATACAAAATGTATTTTGAGCAGGTGGATATACTCGCGTTAATTGAGTAGCTGCATCTGCCGCCAGATATGCATCTTTGCCCTGAGACATTTGGGTGAAATTGCCATAACGCATGCTGGCACAACTTGATAACAAGATGGCAGTCAATAAAACACTTAATTTTTTCATCTTCAGCACCTTGTAATCGTATTTTTTTCTTGAGAGGAACCGCTGCCGATAACTAAGATGGCTTTATCAAAAACTCCATCTACGATGTAACGACAACCCTGGAGGCGATAATTGACCATGACGGACTCTGATTTTTTAAATAGCCCTCGACTTCTTAAAACCAGCAGCGCAGGCGCTTCACTTTGAGCCATGGTTCTTGGCATCTCAATAATTGTTTTGACACCATTGTTATAAACTCTAACTGGCTTAAATCGGGCATTGCCTTGAATTCGATAATTGAAGTTAAGGGAGCCAAGATATTCATTGGTTTCTGGTAAGGTATCTACTTTTCTTCTTTCAGCCTGAATGCGTTGTAGTAACTGCCATTTTGCTTTGGCTTCATCAGGATAAGTAAACGAAATGTAAGGCATAAATTCAGTTCTATCTGACTTTAATCTAAAGTGATATGTTCTTCTGTCTGTGGTGACTACCAAAGAAGAATCAAGCCCTACATCTTTAGGTTTTATTAACAGATGGATTTGTTGCATAGCCCCAGCTCCTGTGAGAGATGGTTCAACAACAAAGCGTGGGTCACCGACGTTCATGTCGTTAAACTGCTCACCTGGTTGAAGGGCAATATCACACACTTGTAAAGGGGCACAAACTACCCTGATTTGCCCTGAGCCATAAATAAAACTGACTGAACCATCGCTTGATGCAAAGGGTATACTTGTCTTTTCTCCTTGTTGTGTACGCTCTGCAATATCTAAACCTTGTTTTTCCTGAGTCGATAGCTTGGGTACGGTATCCGAAAAATAATGCTCGGCCAGAGTAGTGTTATCCAATGCAAAACTTGTGAGCGGTGTTAATAAACAAAATAGCTGCATTACTCTTTTCATTGCTGTTCTCCATGCTTTAATTCGTATGACCAGTTAAAATCACGCACATAAATCAGGTGGGGATTTTTCAAAATGGACTCACTGGTGGCATCATTGATTTCATTCTCCTGATACATTGTAATCATCGCTTTCATCATGCGAGGCTTTTCTTTAAGTGAGCCATCACGATTTCTCACTGTTTCAATCCAGTCGACTTGCCAGGTCTCATCCGATTCTTGAAGTACTGAGCGAATGTCTATGCTCACAATCTCAAAAGCTGCTCTTTCAAAGGGATTAGATTGTTGTTTGTCGCTGTAGAATTCTTGAACTTTGGCAAGGGCTGCATCATTGGCATTTAAATAGGAATACACTTGAAACACTGCCTTCTTTTGTAGTTCTACATCAAGGCTTACCATGCGTATGTTTTCAATAAAATGAGCAGCTGCAGCGCGATAATCATCGATGCTTGCCTCACCAACTCTATCAGCACGAGTAACCGATAAGGTATTGCCATTGGCATCTTGTTGAAACACCAAAGGGATAAATTTAGATTGGCTACCTATTGCGATGAGTCCACCAACTGCCGCCAATGCGATTAAAAGACTACTTAAACCAACCAACTGCCAAACTTGGAGTGATTTCATAAGTCCTGCGGTATGAACATTCCATGCTCGTCTCGCATTGAGATAAGGATTATTCGTTATACTTTGTTTCATGCTGCTTCTCCGTATTGATTCATGCGAATACCTTTTTCTAAAAGCCATTGAGAGACCCACGCATCCCCATGCTTAGACTCCAGTTGCTTCATTCTTGCTATGGAGTCAGGATCGGTAGCTCCAACAAACGCCAGGGCGTAAGGTCCTAATGCCAGTTGATAAAGACGTTGACCTTTTTCACTGACATAGTAGTAATCACGTTTAGGTTGAGCTGCTGCAATGATGTCAATCTGACGTGGATTTAAACCCATGCGCTCATAAATGAGGCGGGTTTCTGGATCTCTTGCATACAGATTTGGTAAAAAGATTTTGGTGGCGGTTGATTCAACAATAATATCCAGGATTCCAGAGTTGGCAGCATGTGATAAATGTTGGGTTGCCATAAACACCACACAATTTTTCTTAGCCATGGAATCAAGCCATTCAGCAATCTTGTTTTTAAACACTGGATGAGCCAGCATTAGCCATGCTTCATCAAGCAATATTAGGGTAGGGCGACCATCTAACGAGGTTTCAATACGCCTAAAGAGATAGAGCAACACAGGCAATGCAAATTTTTCACCTAGACCCATTAAATGTTCGATTTCAAAGGTCATAAAGGAAGACAAACCAAGCCCATCACTTTCTGCATCCAATAAATGCCCCATTAACCCATCTATGGTGTACTGTTTTAACGTTTCTCTAATAGGTTCATCCTGAATCGTCATAACAAATTCAGATAAGGTTTTAGAACCACTTTGGTGCATACTTAAAATGGCATGGCCGATTTCATTGCGTTGAGCTGGTGTGGTATTCAAACCATTCAAAGCTAAAATCGTATCAATCCACTCCATAGCCCAAGCTCTATCTGCTTTAGTTTCTAAGAACTGTAACGGTGCAAAGGCAAGACGAGAGTCTTTATCTGCAATGGTGAAATGCTCCCCACCTGTTGCCTTACAGGTTGGATACATAGACATGCCTTTATCAAAAGAATAAATACGTGCATCTTTATAACGACGCCAGGACAATGCCAACAAACCAAGATGAGTTGATTTACCAGAGCGTGTGGGGCCAAACATAATGCCATGCCCTAAATCTCTTACATGCAGGTTCAAACGAAATGGCGCATTGCCGCTGGTGACGCAGTGCATCAATGGTGGTGAATACGGAGGGAACAGTGGACAAGGCGCTTTATTTTCACCAGTCCAAATGCTGGATGTGGGTAACAAGTCCGCCAGATTCATGGTATTCATGAGAGGTCGTCTGATGTTTTCAACGCCATGGCCTGGCAGGCTGCCCATATAGGCATCCATGGTATTAATGGTTTCTGTTCGTGCGCTAAACCCTAACGCATTGATATTCTTTTCGATGAATAGGGCTGCTTTCTCAACGTTCGCTCTATCCTCGTCCATTAACACCACAATCG
Organism: Legionella quateirensis; assembly: GCF_001467955.1. Classification (GTDB taxonomy): domain Bacteria; phylum Pseudomonadota; class Gammaproteobacteria; order Legionellales; family Legionellaceae; genus Legionella; species Legionella quateirensis. The sequence goes on from NZ_LNYR01000034.1 coordinate 239,532, forward strand.
ATGTATAGTAACCTTGGCCAACCATTCCTGAATTGGTTTCGGCAATCGCTGCTTGCGCATCATTAACCATGCCGAGCGCGTCTTCATCAACGACCCCCGAGTGGGTATTAAACATTTGGTCAAAAAAACCTCTGACTTTTTGTTTCCATTTTTTACGGAATTTAGTGAAATGAGCTACAGCTTCATGGGGATCCATGAATATGAAGCGAGAGTTCCAGCGATATTCCACAGGCAGTTGAGTCAACAGCGTTAAAATACCTGGGTAAGACTCCATGGGGAATCCTTCAATAGCAACACATTGAATGAACTTTCGACCAATTTTAGGTGTAATCCCCGGGGTTAATTCCTGACCGCCTATTAAAGCATCCAGATAAATTGGATTTTTAGGTAGATTCACAGGGTGATTAATCCCAGTGACACAATATTGGATGTGTCTTAAGAAGTTATCCTGAGTGACTTTATTGTGTTTGTTGATGAATAGTTCTGAGCCTAGCCTTTCAAGGTGAAGTGCCGCACTCATACGCGACTCAAAGTTCCTGCATGATTGCTTGAAGGTTTCAACCAGTTGATAGGTTTTCGCTTTATGGTTTAATTTTTCCCCTGAATCATCAAACATCAATTCAACAAAACGTTTTTGCGCCAATACAGGTGGATACCAGGTAAATGTGATAACAAAATAACCTTCATACAATGCCCCTATACTTTCAAAGTACTGCCGTCTTTCTTCATCAACAGCTTTTGATACCGGATCTGGAAAGTATGAAGCACTCTGCTCACTGTAACCTGGAGCAGCACGTCTTATGGCATCGACATGAATCATCCAGCCATTACCCAATGAGGACATTGCCTGATTGATTCGAAAAGCCATCATTTCACGGGCTTCATCTGTAGTGTTGGCTATGTCTTCACCTTGATACAACCAGGCTGCCATAAAAGAGCCATTTTTACCTACAATCACACCATCATCGACTACTGCTGCGTAATTCAGTAAATCAACCAGTCCTGCTGTATGACTTCGATGTCTTCTGACATGGTGTTTACCGCCTTTCATTTGAGTGGCGTGAAACAATGTACCTAACAACAAAAAACCAGTAATACTGATTAAAAAGGTAATGAATCCAATCATAGATAACCTCCTTTATTATTACGAAAAGGGGTAGAACGTGCTGGATAATAAGTCTGATAGCCTCTTTGTCTCAGATAGACTGCTCTCATATAAGGATCAGCTTTTGCCATGAGCCTTAGACCTTTTAAGGATAAAAACCAAAGGGCAAAGCCAAAAAGTGCGGCAAGCCAATCTTGAGCTGCGAATACTAAGATTGCTGAGAGTAAACCTGAAAACATAACCAGCTCGCGGTCACCACCCATGAAAAGGCTTGGGCGGTTACCACATCTGCGTATAGGAATGGTGCGTAGGCTCATGGCTGCAACTCCGTAGCACTCGTTAAAACTGAGGGTTTAGCAATTTCAGCTCCCTTGCCTGTAATCGCAGTCATGGTATTTTGTGCGGCAACCAGGAATGAAAGCACCAACACAATAAAGAGAAGGGTTCGCAAAAAACCATTCATTTCACCACCAAAAATCAGAGTGGCTCCTGCGCCAACTAAACCAATAATTGCAGCAGTAAAGGCAAATGGGCCGGTAATGGATTTTTGTATTTTGGTTAGATAAGAGTCAAAAGGTAAACCTCCACCTGCACTAGAAGCACATGCAGGATCTGTTATAAACAGAAGCAATAAAACAATCGCTCCCATCATCCATAGACTTCGATAATTTATATTGATTGCTTGGTTCATACCTATTCTCCTTAAATAAGTTGTTTAATGTTGTAATGACCGTTTTCATATCCTTTAACCGATATGATTTCTTCAACTCTGCGTCCTTGTGGAGTTCTTGCGATATGCACCACACAATGAACCGTCTCACCAATCAAAGGTTCAATTTCAGCAGGCGCTGCGGGGTTACGGGTAATGAGTGATTTCAAACGATGAAGCCCTGCGAGGCAGTTATTAGCATGCAAAGTGGCAGCACCGCCCTCATGACCTGTATTCCAGGCATCAAGTAAATCCAGCGCTTCACTGCCCCGCACTTCACCAACTAGGATTCGATCTGGTCTCATCCTTAAAGTGGTTTTCAAAAGCTGGGTCATATTGACATCAATGGTGGTGTGATATTGGACGCAGTTCTCAGCAGCACATTGAATTTCACCAGTATCTTCAATGATGAAGACACGCTCGGCTGGTGAGCTACAAACCATTTCATTGATAATGGCGTTCACTAAAGTAGTTTTACCAGAACCTGTGCCTCCAATGACGAGTATGTTTCGATGTGCAATAACAGCCTTCTTAATTACCGCACATTGTGCTTCTGTCATGATTTTTGATTTTACATAGTCATCTAGTGTAAAAACCGAAATGGCTTTTTTACGAATCGCAAATGTTGGTTTTGATACCACGGGTGGCAGCTGCCCTGCAAAACGTGAACCATCCAATGGCAGTTCACCCTCCAGTATTGGATTAAAACGTGTTACCTCTTTACCATGAAAGCCGGCAATAGTTTTAATGATGGATTCAGCACGCGCGTCATTGATACTACCTATACAACGCATGGTTTCTCCAAGCCTTTCCTGCCAAAGCTTGCCATCTGCATTGAGCATGATTTCAACGGTTTTAGGATCGCTTAGCGCTTGTTCAATCGTGTCACCCAAGTCACGCCTTAACTTTTCACGGGCACGGTCTTTAACTGTGATTCCTTGTTCTTCTTGTGCATTCATACGATATAATCCTCGATTACTGATGCTTTTAAGCTGACTTCAATCCGTTTTTGAATTTGCTAATTAAGCGATCAACGATGCTTTCTTTATTGGAGGAAGAGTCGCTAAACCATTGATCTTTTTGGCGTTCACGATAAATGCGTCTTTGAATTTCATCACGGTGAACAGGGATTGATTGAGGGGCATCGAAGGCTAGACGAACCTCACCATCTCGATAACCCACCACAGTGCAGTAAACTTCCTCACTGATAACAACTGATTCACCAACTTTTCTTGTTAAAACCAACATAATGCGTCTCCTTTAAGTTATTTAAATAAATAGGCCTTGCACTGCCTGATATTCTCTTCAACCACTTCTTTGCTGGCTGGTTTATATTTTTCTGATGTGACATAAAAAGCATTTCGCCTTTTGATATCACGACAAAATCTAATCATTTGCGGCAGGCTAGGAGGCATTTCGCAATGATCACGACAATCAATAATGACCTGATTCAAAATCTCATCACTGAATTGGCTTAAGCCCTCCAACCACTCTTTCTTGGCAAACTCCAAAAAACCATCACTCTTAAACTGACTGCGCCACAAATGTCCGTAGAACACTGCAAAGCGGGTAAACAAGTTTTCAATACACTTTTTTCTACTGTCGGTAGCATTGCAGGTTGATGACGTTTGATTGCTGGTATTCGTCTGTACCTGTGATTTCTTCATCTCCTGTTTCTGGGTTCCAGAATGGATCAATGGCTCCGCGCTTAGTATTTGTGCCGCACTTCTCATTCCTTTTCTCCTGGGTTAATTCAATTTTGATTTCATCTTCCCAGCATTTTTGAGATAACCAGTTGGCTGGAAACTTCCATGCTGGAACCCATTCTCCATGTGCTTCTTTTGCTGTACGGGCTTTGATTTGTTGATCAAGGGCATGCAACATGAATTGCAGCAAAGGTTCATCTGGATTGATTTGTTGAAAAATTTCAAAGGCACGTTCACGTGACTTTTTCTCGGGGTACATACACCAGAAATGGTCGAAGCGTTGTAATAAATAAATATAATTATTTTCTTTTATTAGAGGTGTGTCGGCTTTTAGGGATTTATCTGTGTCGGCTTTTACTTCAGTGTCCTCCGAAACCCTTGTATTTACAGGGATTACAGCGTGCGGTTTTGTGTCGGCTTGCTGTGTCGGGTTTGTGCCGGGTTTATTTTGGACACAATAGCTGATATCCGCTAAAAGACATTTTAAAATAAGATGTTTATCAAAAGACTGAATGACAATAAGTCCTGCGCGTTCAAGCCCTTTAATGACTCGACGAATTTGCTGACGGCTAGGACTTCCCGATTCTGTAATACCTTGATGGGGTTCAATATAAAGTGTCTCAGCCAGCGATTGATAACTAATACGTCGTTTAATCCCTACTATGAAAGTATTGCGATCCATGTAAGGTCGAATACCCCTTAAGTAGGTAATTTGCTGGATATATGAAAGCCCACAGAGCGCATCCAATTCATTGTCATTCACTGTAAAGTACATAAATAGTCCGTTATTCCTTAACTAAAAGTCTTAGCGCTCAATGAAACTTGTGATAACATTTTGAGAACTTAAGACAAAAAAAGCTCTTAATGAGCTTAACTACTCGAAACGAGCAGTTGTTAAATCTCAAAATAACACATATTGAGTTATAGTCAATATGTAAATGGATTAATTTATTAACCAAAAACCGTGGAATGGGTATGAACATCAAAGAGAAAATCGGCCAAAGAATCATGACTGAACGAAAAGCCAAAGGATTGACAAGAAAAGCATTGGCGGAGTTGACTAGTGAGTTGAAAATTTCACGTATTAATAATTATGAAAGAGGAGACCGTACCCCTGGTCCAACAGAAATTAAATTATTAGCTGATGCGCTGGAAGTTTCAGCCTCTTATTTAATGTGCTTAACTGATAACCGTGAAGGGAAGATGACAAAATCCCTTGGCATGGGTGCATTGATTCCTGTCTTGGATTATAAACAAGCAATTGATGCAGCTGCTTTCATACAGAAAATCAAAGATGATGTTGATACTAAAGTTGAGTTTATTCCTGTCGGCACAGCTGTCAGTGAAAACATTGGAAAAAATGCCTTTGCACTCCAGATTAAGGATGAAAGCATGGTTCCAGAGTTTCGGATTAATGATGTCATCATTGTAGATCCTGATACACTCCCTAAGCCTGGAGATTTTGTTGTGGCTTTGATTGAAGGGGAGCAGGAAGTGATCGTTCGTAAATATAAGCAATTATATGCCGGTAAAGAGATGCGGGAATTTGAATTGATTGCTATAAATGAAGACTGGGCTAATATTCGTGTTGGTTCCAACGAAATACAAGCCCAAATTATTGGTCATGGGGTTAGTTTGATTAGAGTGTTGAGAAATTAATTATCCACCCGATGAAAACATAAGTTTAATTAGCGACCAGCATTTTTTACCGCAGTTTCTATCCAGCCCTCAATGTTGTTAAAACCATCATCAATGACCCAGTCATAAGTTGGGTATATTTCAGAAAAGTACTTCTTACTGCCGTTTTCCTCTATGTACCAGTAATTAAAAGGATTGATACCCTTTGAACTCGTGCCCTTCTGAGGGTCTTTGACGTTATGAATATAAATACCGATCATTCCTTTTCCAAGCATGTGGCTTCTGTTTATTTCATGCCTTACCCAAGGTCGATTAAATGTATCCGAACCAATAAGCACTACAGTGACCGACGTCCCTTTGAGTTGCTTTTCAATCCAGTTTTCGATTGCTTTGTCGCTGCTTTTTTTTAGAGTTTCCCAATCGGCCTTATCCATGAAAGGCTGGGTGTCGTTTCCATTTCTAATGCGCCAAGAATTTCGGACTTGGGCAACTCGCCGAATATCATTTTCATAGTGGAAGCTAAAAAATACTTTCCTTGCCATATTTACTCCTTGCTTAATAAATTAAGAAAATCTATTACGATAGATATCAGTTCGTTTGGTTTTTCTATGGGCTTACCTAAAGCTTCGAATGCTTTCTTAATGTCATCTGATGAATTAGGAAAATAGTCGCCGAAACTAGTATTTATCTCTTCCCAGAGTTCTCGTGACATGAATTCACTGCCGCCAACAGGTACAAGCAACAAACCTAAATCTTTTGCTATTTCAAATTCTTTTCTTACGCCATCAGCATTGGCTACTTTCCCGTTAATAATCTTGTTTCCCATGATGAACAATGCTATACCTGCATGTCCAATGAGGTCTTTGCGATATTGCTTCCAAGTTGCTTCGCGTTCATCTTCATCAGCAATGAACTGAGGAAAGGGTCGCATGATAAGAAAGTCTTCAACGTGTCCAATGCCATTACGATATATTTCAGAAATTGCTCCTGAAATAATGGCATTGCCGATGCCAAGACCGACTCCAGTTGCAATTTTATAGCCTTGATCAATCATTGTAATACTCAATGTGCTGAGAGCTAATTCTGTATCCACTTGCGACCACTGACCAAAGTCACTTGCACTACCAGAAATGAATACGGTTTTTCGGCTAAATGCACGCTCAATGGCGTTGAGTATCTTAGGTATTTCTGAGTATTCTTCTACAAGCAAAGCCTTTATATTGAAACGACGTAAGTCACTAATAACTAACTGCTGTTTAGTATTAGCATGCTGGAATTCGGCATCAGAATCGTATTCTTTTGCATTGCAGGATTTAAAAATACAATAGTGCTGGCGTTGATTTTTTTTAAAGTAAATCCTAATCCGACTGAGGATGTAGTCTAAGTTTGGATCAGTAAAACTGAAACCTAGAAACAAAAATGTTTTGGATACCAAGTCGCCTGAAAGTGCATTCACGAAAGGCTCATAATCAATGGTGTATTTTTCGTAGTCATCTTTCGTTAGTACTGTTTGATCTGGATGTTCTATGTCACCATGCATTTTGTAGACTACAACATCTCGTCTTGGCTTTGTTGTGGCTAAGTGATTGTTTGTATATTTAGCGTCTACAATCTTTCCATTTTCTTTTAAGGCATCTTCAATCAAACGATCGTAGTTGGTTGTCCAATAAGTGCTTATTGGTAGTTTGGCTAAGATACGGTGGCTATCAGAGGGTTCTTTGTTAGAGGAGAGTTCATTAATCAGTTGTTGATTGATCCGGTGGCGACCATGTTCGTTATTATGAAATTGTGCAAGGCTGACTAAATCTTGTTCTTTATCAATATCTAATCCGAGCTCATCTACTAAGGGTCTCAGCAACTCTTTCCAGTTAACAAATCCTGCGGGCGCTGACAATCCGGCACCTGCAAATATTGCAGCATTGTCTGCTTCAATTTCCTTAAGGTATTGCTTTATGAACTGCTTAATGTCTCGATTCATCACTATTCCTCATCAAACTCAGAACTACTAAATCGCAGCACATTACAATTTTCTTTTATCGTGCGCTGAAGTGCTTCATCGAAACCATCTTTAGACATAGCTTGAATTTCTACGGATATTGACACTTCAACACCAAGCTTGGCAGTGAATTGCTGCACCACCTCGTCAACGATAGTGGCGAATTCCATTTTTGCTTTCACAGGGTCTAGCTCTATATTGCCGTAAAACTGTTTTTTTATTGCAGTTTGAATAGGCGGTGGAGTTGGTGAAGAACCAACTGGTACTGGTTGTGGCTGAACACAATTGGAGGTTCCTGACGCACCTGGAGTCAAAGGAGCCGTCGGCTCGCTGCCTGTAGAAGATATAGGCGTGGGTTTGGTACGCTCGCGATATTCAATGGCGGCTTCACGCTCAATCAGTAATGACGATTCGTCCAATGCTGGCATGGAGCCACAACCAAAAACAAAACCTAAATAACGGTCACCATCTTTACCCGAGGCAAAGCCAAAGTAATCTTCGCTCTCCAAGCCTGAGGTGATGGCATTTTTGAATACTTGATCATTGATCAGGCGAGGCATGTAAAGGTAATGGCAGCTGTCTTGCCATACTTTTAATGCGCTCACGTTTTTGACGTCATCTTTAAAATACCATTTCTGTAGAGTGTTACGCAGGTGAATAGGACTCCACTCGGAAGTCAACCATTCTTCTTCACGTAGGGTATTTTCAATCTCGGCGATCAGATTTTGTGTGGCAGGTGATACAGAAACAGCCTCCCATGTTAATTCTGGTTTACCTCTTATGAATTCTTCAACTGGGCAAATAATCCACTTATATGTTTCGCGTACAATTTGCTTTAAGCTTTGTTCCGCCACTTCTGTATTGCGTATAGCTTGTTTAGACAACGATACCGTTAAGTCCAGTTTTCCTTCTGTTACATCTGACACGATGCTTTTCCAAGCAAGGTAAGTTTTCCCTGCATCATTTAAACGACTGACAACATCATAATCTGCGGCAAAGAAAATAAGGCGGTTTTGTTTTTGTCGAGGCTGATCACCACGATTGCGAAGTATTTCTTCGGCGGCTTCGTAAGTTAGTCTTGCATCACCACGGCTATAGGCTGCACTGGGTGGTAACACAACTAAACGTGGACCAGTTGCATAGTCGTCTGGTATATCAATCGATGGCGTGAAGATATGGATCCCGCCAAAACAGTGATTACGGCCAAATATACGAGCGACACTCTCCTTTAATAAAGGGTGCAACTCTTGTTGCTGATTTATATTTTGTTTGCGACTTTCCATCTCACGACGCAGGTTTGGTCGTGTGTCCAAATAGTAACGCTCTTGTTCTGAGTATAAGTAGTGCAATCGGTCACGTAAGCGTTTTAGCACATCCTCAAACACGCCAATTGTTTGCCGAGGTTGGGCACAACCCAATAAGATGTGTTCTTGGTTAATTCCTTTAACACCCTGCGCTGCATTTGAAGGCGCGCTACCCAAAAAAATGGTTCGCATTGCACGACGTGCCGCTTGCACACTACCAAATCGCGTATCATGGCCATCAAGATCAGCAGGCTCTGACCGTGGTCCATCTACTTCTTTTTCCAGAACGGGTTCCCATCCTTGAGGCAGGTAGTGAATGCTCTTATTACGCACATTGCTGTCATCTAGGGGGATAGATCCAGGCATAATCAATGCATCTTTATTGTCTGAATTCCAAAGGCGATGGATGACAATCGCCATGTACTGTAAGACACCACGAGTGCGTTGGAACTTATCAAGCGTTGACCAATCCTCATATAAACGATCAAATACCTCAGGATGAATCGGATAAGATTGACAAAGACGTTCAAAGTAAACATTTGATTGTGTTTCTAGGGGAAATTTATCGCTGTGGGTGCGATAAAAATCTGAAAACTGACGGCTAATACCTTCGACTTCTAACCTCTCACCGGCTGATTCAAATAACCGTCTACGCACAATTTCAAAGGCCTCGGTGCTGGCAACGGGTTTCCAAATTGACTCAACACGGGCAAAGTATTTTTCTAAAGATTCTAGCGCGCGCTGACCCATTATACCACCTACTTCCAACTCGGATTCTGGCAAAGAAGCCAAAAGAATGGCGTTAGGTACGGCTTTCATAGCTTCAGTGAGCGCCTGAATAAATGAAATATTGCTATCGAAGGTACCGGCTTTAAATTGTTTACCCAATTCTAGCTGACGAACGAAAGCAACTAACTCGTCAATCAGAATAACGCAAGGCGCAGCTTTTTCAATCAACTGGCGCAATACCTCTTTTCCAGGGGAGGTTCCATCAACATCGCTTTGTGCAACCATGTCATAACCTTCTTCACCCAAAAGTTGCCATGCGAGCTCGCCCCACAAGGTATTCACTTCAAATATCTTGTTTTCTGCGACATGTTGTTGTGGCTGGCTAGGTGATAGTTTGATACCATCGATCACAGCAACATTGGCGTAGGGTAAATCATGAATGCCCGCTTCATCTAATAGTGATGAAATGCCTTCCAGTTTATCGGTGCTCACCTGGCGTGACGCCAAATGTAAAACTGCCAACATAGTATGCGTTTTACCACCACCAAAAGCAGTTTGTAGCTGAATGACCGGGTCGCCGCCTTGGCCCACTAGGCGCTGGGCCACCGAAATTAATAATAAACGCATACCTTCGGTAATAAAGGTACGGGAGAAGAATTTCTCAGCATCTTGGTATTCATTAGTAGCGGTACCAGAAGCCACTTGAGAAATATCTGCTGCAAACTCAGACTGCTTAAAAGTGCCTTCTAATACGTCTTTGTGAGGCCGGGCAATTTCACGCCATGGTTTTAAACTCATTCTTTTTTCCCCTAAAAATCTAAATCAAGTCCAAGCTGAGTCCCACGATGGCCAACTACGTGTGAAGCAGCAATAATGGCATGCCAGGAGCCAATCAGTTCGTTATAGGCTCGGGCTTCTTCTGCCCACTTTTTTCGTTCGCACAACGTATATAAGTGATAAGCCAATTGGCGTATTTGCTCACCTTTCTCTGGCATACGTGCAAGTAAAGCACCAGCCTTTTCTTCCCCGTGTTGATTCATTTCGCGAATTATATGGTGACAAGCTTCCCATATAGGTATTCGGTTATCTGTTTTAGGGTTCCAGTCAGTAGGGTATTCGTTCCATTTTAATAATCTTACTTTTCCAGAACCCGACTCAATCACACCTGAAGCATTTACACCAGGTAGGGAAGTGCCTTTTGCTTGCGCAAGTATATCTGCATCACCAAAATTACCTGTATCCCAACCTACACTACTAAACCAGTCAATACAAAAGCCTGTATCAGCATCCTCTGAACCAACACCACCTAAAATTTCATCTTTGGTCTTATTAATGATTTTGAGTGCATCATGCACACTCATTGATGTGCCATCTTGATTTAGAACAGCTTCATATTTTGAATAGATAGCCATGCCAGGCCCAATTGCAGATTGCGCCATATCCACTGGCTTAACAACAGACTGACCAAGAGTCCCTCCCATCATGGCATCTAATGCTTCTGGTAATTCAGAACGAAGCTCTCGCTGGAATTCACGTCGAGAAATTGTTCCAGAGCTCGTTTCTCGACGATGACAAACTAGAACAATCGATGAAGCCAACGCGTTCCAATTTTTTTTCAGATTTCCAGTTAACTCAGTTCGAACTGGCCATGTGCCTGAAATAACAAAACCTGCACGAATCACTGATTCCAAAAATGTTTCCCAACCCGTGGAAGATGTACCGGATTCATTTGTTTCGGATGAGCGGAATGCGTAATAAATGGTTACTGGAAACGCAGGATGAGAATTGACAGCAATTCGATGCATGACATCTGTCATACCTTTCATGAAAAATTTCTCAGCGTTTTCTCGCCCTCCATGACGTTTTTGGTCAGCGACCAGTTCCTCGTGTTTAGGCACTAACATCGTAGAGTAAGTATCAGGTAGAAAAGTTTTTAAACTACGACGAAGCCAGACATAGAAAAAGTCTGAGAGATCTGCATAGGGTATATTATCGTAATATGGTGGATCTGTAGAAATTACTTGATTCTTGTAATCAGCAGACTGTGCATCTTTTTGAAATGCAACACCTTTTTTACCTTCTGCGGGGAGCGTCGCAATTGAGTCTGCTAAGTATTCAATTTGTCCGTAAAAATTTCCAGATGAATTGCTAAAAGGATTCCCTTCTGCTGTATCCCAAATCATGGGTAAAGCGTGTCGAGCAAAAACTTGTTGTATCTTTTCAGCACTGTTTTCCCAGAAAGTATTTGTTGACTGACGGTTAGCCAATCGGCTAATTCCTATACCGAGGTAAATACATATCGCATCAGCATAGGCAGTTGCACCGTATCCCCCTTCATTTAGTGTGGTTTTGTCATCTTCAATGCCTGCTTTTAATGCATCAGCATATATTAGCTCATGCATTTCAATAAGCTTTTCAGCAAATGTATTCAGCGCTAACGTCTGACGATCCATAAATAGGTCAGCCACAAGTGAAGGGCCATAATTGATCACACTCATGTACTGTGGGTGAGTAGCTAGAGGAAAATCTGGCCGCCAGTTAGGTTTGGCAGACAAACCTAACTGTTCTTGTTCTGGCGTAGCCTCAGCATAAATCCTACCTTTTTTTCCTTCAGCCACTATGCCCAATAACTTCCAACCCATACGACCAGCTTTTCCTTCAGCTTTGACGTAATTTGCTGGAATTGGGCTGCCAGTTAAGATACAGGTAAAGTTGGCTCCTCTCGCTGATTTTGTGCCGGAGTTTATTTCTTCTGGTTTTTCAGGAATTCCTCGGTGAAGTTCAAATTTATACTCAAGGCCATCAATCATGGGCTTGATATACACTTCCTTTCCTTTTTTCTTACACAGCCAGAAAGTTGATACCAATGGGACATGTTTTCCGTGTGCTGCTGGGTTGGGGCTAGCAACTGTTCTTCCCCAAAGCCATGCTATAATCGTTGCATCTTCTCCACCAAAGCTTTCATGTACTTTTAATTTCGGATAATAATCTCCAATTGCCTCAAAGGCTTTATCTGATAAAACTTTTGCATAGCGTCTCACATCTTCAGCAAGACCAGTTGCTAGTTTCCAATTTTGAATTATTTTTTTTTGATTCTCTAATTCTGGACCTATGGGGGGTTGATTTGCAAAACGTGGTGGAATCTCAATCATTGCTTTATTGATTGTGACAGCTACTGGGTTTAAATCTGTAGAAATGGGTTTAAGGCCAAGACGCTGTGCTTCAACAGGTATTGTGCCACCTCCTGCAAACGGATCATGAAATTCTGGCAAAACATCTGGATCAAAACCGAATTTACCATCGTTAAGTTCACAGGTTTCTTTCCAACTTTTGATGATTTCTTGGCGTGCACGATCCAGTAGCTTTTCATTATTGAGATTTTCCCATTTCACCATTTCGCGGATAATTTCGAATAATTTTTCACGTTCTGCATCTGCTTGTTTTTTAGTTTTACCCTTATACCAGCCTCGGTCACCTCCTGGATCGTTTACCAACTGTGCAAATAAAATTGCGCGAGCAGTAGCTAGAGGACGACGAGCCCACCACAAATGCAAGGTTGATGGATGGCCTTTTCGAATCGATTTTTCACGAGTTGCGTGCATGTTAATATCATCAAGTGGTAATGCTACCTCAATCAATTTTTTGGGAATTTTTATATTGCTCATTTATCTGCCTTAAATAGTTTGCTCAGGCGCAATTGCTTTCGACAGTAGGTCACTGAGATCATAATTAATACTAGCTACACCAAAGTCTGGTTCGATGGTAAAAGGCGTTTTTACATAAAACGGCCCTTCGAATTCTTCTCCATCGACAATGACTATGGCGAGCATAAATTTGTCTGCTTGGTTTAGACCGTAAATTATTTCATTACGGCTTACAGTGATAGTGTTTTGGCCTTTGGCTCGTCCTTTCACTTCAATATGTCTATCCGGTCTGATTGAACCGTCTGCATTAGTGGGTGGGCGCGAGGTAATATCCCAACCACATTTTTCTGTACCTACATCGTTTACCTCAAATCCAAAACTGCGCTCGATATTAATCACGGCATTCATTGCGATATTCTCTACTCGCGAGCGGAATTCAGCATCAACACTAAATTGCGTTTCACCCTTCCGATGAGCTAGCAAGCCTTTAGGGATGACCAATGCTCCCCCCATCACCACTGGGGTGCTGGATACCACATTTTTCAGTGCACCCAGTTCAGCTTTACGCTGCTCTAATCGAGCGGTGAGTTCATCTACTCGACGACGCGCCATTTCGGGTTGCATGCGTGGCTGTTTTCCAGCATTTACATCGTCTTGCAGTTTAATATAACGGTCAGACCAATAGTTGATCTCTTTTACCAGTCTCTCATTTACTGCTGCGAGGGTTTTATTGGCCTGGCGTTCGCGACGTTCTTTAACTTCACTGTAATGCTCTGGTACTAACTTATGTGAGGCGTACTTTAGTGCCAATTCTTCTAAGCTGTTGTTAAGCCAGTTAGCATTCAGAATGTCACCAACTATCTTATGGTCGTAGTCGTCGATGGGCTGTAGATCTAAGTGAGGTGCCCAGCCTGCATTAATGGCATTACCTTTCTCATCAATTTCGATGAACTGTAATCGCCGCGACGCAATATTGGCTGAGTTATCGCCCTCCCTTACAGTATGATTCACCATAAAAAGCACTTTGGGATCCAGGCCATCATCGTTTGGATCAACCAGTACTGCGCCTTGTTTGAGTTTGGGGCGATGGGCCTCTAAAATTAAATCGGTTACAGCATGCATCAATGGGTGCATTGGGTGAATCATGTCAGCCATGGGCTTGCCCTGCTGGCGAACATGGTTCTTTTCAAAGCAGATGCGTTCGTACTTGCGTAAAACAGGTGTTCTTGTTTCACCGATGATGCGATCACGTTCGCGAATGGCAGCGGGAACATGACGTATTTCAAAGCGGCCTGGCTCACGATTGCGCATCTCTCCGCCCAAGGTTTGAAAGGTTTCAGTGAAAAAAGCGCGGATAAAGTATGGCTGGAGTTTACGTGCTTCTGCTTTTTCCATTTCTGCTTTTACCGCATAGAGCTCTTCGAGTCCCATATGCTGCTCAACCAAAGCGTTACGACGAAGGATTTCTTTTAGGTGTTCGGCATCAAGCGCAGAGTCGATCACTTCATTCATCTTGGCTCTAGTTTCTGGTGCTTCGCCATATCGAATGGCATCAACAAGTAAATCTTTTAATGAGACATTGTCAAAGGCCTCACCAAGCACGTCGAAAACTTTTCCTCCTAATGCCTCTTTTTCTATTTCTATTTTGTCAAAGAGCTTTTTGAATACCTCGCCTTCACGAGTTTCTGAAGCAACAATGTTCCAGAGGTGGCAAACTTCTGTTTGACCAATACGGTGGATACGACCAAAGCGCTGTTCAAGGCGATTGGGATTCCAAGGCAGGTCGTAATTGACCATGAGATTGGCGTTTTGCAGGTTAACACCTTCGCCCGCAGCATCGGTGGCGATGAGTATAATTACTTCGGGGTCGTTGCGGAATTCTTCCTGCACTTTGCGACGCTCATCTCGGTTGGTGCCGCCATAAATGGTGCGAACAGCATTCTCGTTACCGAGCAAGTCGCTAACACGCTTGGCCAGGTAATTCAGAGTGTCTTTATGTTCAGTAAAGATTATAAGTTTGCGACGAGCACCGCTGGTTGTGAGCATTTCTGGTTTGTCTTGTAAAAGGTAAGAGAGTTCTTCCCACTTTTTATCGTTACCTGATTGGACGACTTTGAGCGCTTGGTCCTCAAGATCTTTTAGAATAAGTATTTCGGCTTCTAGTTCAGGGATGGTTTCTGATGCAGAAGCTTGGTCTACCACTTGCTCTGAAAGAATCTCATATTCTTCTGCACTTAAATCTTCATCTATTTCATCAAAATTATCAGGTAAATCAATTTGTTTTTTCAGGTTGTACTCACCCAATGTTTCGGCAACACTATCCTTTTTAACTGCCTGTCCTCGGGCCATTAGCTTGGTTTCTTCTAAGCGATCTTCCAAACGTTTACGGCGACGTTTCAGCGATTGGTAAATTGCTTCTGGGCTGGATGCGAGCCTTCGTTGCAACATGGTTAATGCAAAACCGACATTATTTTTCTTTTTACTATCGAGGTTGTCAGCACGGTTCATCTCTTCACGAACATAAGTGGTGACCTGTTCGTAAAGTGACGCCTCCATAGGGGAGAGTTCATAGTTGGCGGTATAGGCTCTACGCTCCGGGAAAAGTGGTGTACCGTCAAATTTAAGCAATTCTTCTTTAACCATGCGGCGCATCATATCTGATACGTCAACCTTGTGCGCACCTTCTCGGAATTTGCCATAGAAGCGGTCGCCATCTAGTAAGGACAGCCAAGTTTGGAAATCCTCTTCTTTACCATTGTGCGGGGTTGCTGTCATCAACAAGAAATGGCGGGTAATTGAGCCGAGCATTTCACCTAGTTGAAAACGTTTGGTCTTGTTGATCTTTGAGCCGAAATAACTAGCCGACAGTTTATGTGCCTCATCAACGATGATTATGTCCCATTCAGTGTTTTTAAGCTTTTCTTGGAATTCTTCGTTTCGAGACAATTGATCCAAACGACAGATAAGTTGGTCGGCTTCATCAAAGTAATTGCCTGAAGCGCATTGCTCTTGTTTTTCCCTGCTGAAAATATCAAAGGTGACACCAAACTTTTCTAATAATTCATCTTGCCACTGTTCGGTTAGAGAGCCAGGTGAAACGATGAGTATGCGTTTGGCATCGCCACGCATGATGAGCTCACGAATTAACAGGCCTGCCATAATTGTTTTACCGGAACCTGGATCATCTGCCAGCACAAATCGTAGCGGTTGTTTTGGAAGCATGGCCTCGTAAACAGCGGATATTTGATGTGGCAGTGGCTCCACGTTTGATGTATGCACTGCCATCATAGGGTCAAACAAGGCTGCTTGGCTAATTCGGTAAGCTTCAAGTCCAAGCTTGAATTCCGCTCCAGGGGCGTCAAATGCCCATGGCCGGCCAATAGTGGCAAGTTCAAGGCGAGCCTCATCCGAACGAAACAGCATTTGCTCACCGAGATTGCCTTGGCTGTCTTTATAATAGACCGTGATAGCTGCATCACCGATTGGCTCTACCTGTACTACGCGCACAATCTCTTCTGCTTGGATGCCGCGAACCTGGGCGTCTTTTTTAATATCTTCTAATTTTAACATATATCAGATTCTTGCTTTGATCCTTTCTTAATCCAACTATCAACCTCATTAATTTTGAATTTCCAGAGGCGACCGATCTTACTGGCAGGCATGCCTCTTTCATTAATCCATTTGTAGACCGTATCTCTTTTAACTCCGAGGTACTCGCCAATTTCATCAACTGATAACCACCTATCATTCATTGCTTTTCTCTTATGATTATTTTTGCAATATAAAACAAGTATAGCCAATGAAAATTAGATTACATTAGGCTAAAGAGGTATAAAACCGGTTTATATTAATGAATTTATTTTGATCAATCAATTTTAAAGCATGATAATAGCCAGAGTGTACTAATTTTGATTTATTTGGTAGGTGCATCTGTTCTTTTAAGTCTCAAAAATCATAAAACAGATCTGGTATGACAGAAATTAAAAGCGTTAATGACTAATTAGCATAGTGAAATAATGAAATAGGTTGTGTGCTTTCGATGTTCCTAAGAACTCTTTTCCAGCCAATACCTGGCTGAGCAATAAGGGGCTGGCTTCAAGTATTTGAGCTAGCCCGTTGCAGTCTAATTTACTGTAAGACAGGATATAATCAATCAAATATTTCTGAGTATCTTTTTTTAATTGAAACTTAACTTCAATAACAGGCTCTGAAACCTCGATAAAACTTTCCATGTACATCCTCGCTTTCATATTATTACGGCATAGTCCAGTCGAAAAACAGTAAACCATAGCCACAATATCGATAAAATTAGTTTTTTTACATGGAAAAGATCAAAGGTAAAATGCAATTTTGAGCAATTTATTGACTTTTGACACTTATCTCAAGCAGTTGTTATAACCTCCGAGAGTTCTGAATCGTTTGTTTGCTCGATAACAGGTTTGATTCGCTTCGCGATCAAGTAAAGGAAAACAGCACCTAATATTGCCCACATACCCAGCTGGTTAAATACATGCAAGTAATCACTATTAGATAGTAATGGGTTTGTGGATTCACTTTGGGTCATAGCATTGGAAAAGTAATGTGATAAAGATGCTGATACACCTGATACCATCATCCAGGTGCCCATAAGCACTCCCTGTAGATGTGGAGGGGAAATTTTGCCAATCATGGCGTAGCCAACTGGGCCTATCAGTAACTCTGCAAATGCTTGTGTGGTGAAATAGAGCATTATCCAATAAACACTAACATATCCATGCTCATTAGCAGAGACGATACCGCTGGATAGGCATAAGAAAGAACATGCCAATATCAGAAATGCCCAAATAAATTGTTTGGTTATTGATATATTGTGCCCTTTTACTTGTAGCCGTGTTAGCACGGTGGATAACAACGGAGCGCCGATAATGATCACCATGGCATTTATATTCATAAGCCATTGGGTCGCTATTTCATAATGGAATAAATGTTTATCAACATTGTTTTTTATAAATAATGTTATGCCCATTGGGCCTGTGAAGTAGATCATCCAGAATAAGATGGATGTTACTGTCAGTATTAGAAAAGTCATTATCTTTTGCTTATCCAAAGTCGATTTTTGATGGTAGCCAAGATACAAAATGACAAAAAACATAATAACGCTAAGGCCTACTACTACTCCATTACTGAACTGAGTTTTATGAAAACAAAGCAGAGTGAATGGAATAAGAGATAATATAATTCCCCAGCCAATAGATTTTTTGAAGTTTAGTGAAGCTTTGTTTTTAACTTTGAGCAATGAAGTATCTCTATCATTCAAATTTGCCCAGTAACCCCACATGAGCAAAAGCGTAATGACGTTTGGAATTATGCTGGCATAGAGGAGAGTTTGATATTGATTGGAGTAATCAAAAAAGCCGCTGATGATGTAGCCAGAGCAAAAGCCTATATTCATGTAGGAATAACTCAAGAAAAAGGCTTTGTCTCTGCGATTATCATCAGGTGCAAACCGTTGTGTCAGAATACTGTTGTAAGCGGTAGTATTTAAACCACATCCAACCAGAAATAAACTCAATCCAAGATAAAGCAAAGACTTAACTAAAAGTGCCAAAAGCAAAATTCCAATCGTTTGTATGGCTGTGGTAATCAAAAATAAGGCTCTGTTACTTAGATATCGTCCGCCAACCACTCCTCCAAGCAAATGGAGAACATAATTAAATGCTAGAAACAATCCAACAATGCTGTTTGAAAGGGTATTAGACAATCCTAATTGTTTAGTGAGAAACAGGGATAATGAGGAATATAGAATTGCATAGGAGAAGGTTGAGAAAGCCTGTATTAAATACAGAGGTATGATTCCCTTTGGCATTTTATCTGATAACAACATATTTTTTCCCTAAAACTATTTTGGAAGGTGACTCTACCATTAAAAATGGCTAAACTTAATCCCTTTCTACAATTATCCTGATTTTCAAGGGATGATAATTGATATTCAATTGCTGTATGGGTGTTTAGGAATGAACAAGATTAGTAGAGTTTCATGGGATGAAGTCAAGCATCAAGTTAATCAAGTCAACGAATCGATATACCATGTTATTGAAGAAATTAAGCCTGGGAATAAGATACCTTTCTTTATAGCTCGTTATAAATTTGGTGAGCATTTCGGTATTAAAAATCATGCATATCTGCCAACCAGCAGTGGTCAAATTGAAAAGATTGACAGCAAGCACACCGATAATGAGTTATTCAATAGTCTTGGATACGGTAAAAATAGTTTACCCTTGGGCTTAATACTGGATAAATTTTGTGAGTGGCATTTTTTCGGTGAAGATAATCGCATCTTTCCTGACTGTGTTCAGGGACCTGGTGCAATTTTTAATATGCAGGTTATTTTTGATGAGGATCAGACTGTAGATAATAATGTGCTATCTGTTTCTTCTGGCGCACTTTCATCCTTTTTATTGCCTAATATTGGTTGTAAAAGGAAGCATGCAAGAATTCAGAAATATTTTAATGTTAATGCTCCGGCTCCTAAGTCTCCTTACGAACATTACTTGGTATTTAAGGATATATTGAAGGATAAAAATACTATTGATAACTGGTATAGCGAGATTCTTTATTTTTCTGAGCAGTTTATCAATGAGGTGAAACATAATGACAAATGGCTTAAATTAAAGCTTTACTTCTCCGAGTCATTAAGAAAAAAACTGACGCAAAATACCTACGATGCCTCTTGTAACGATTTATTTCTCAGCGCCAAGAGTATTAATCGTTTTAGACCTACGCCATTCATCATGGATACAGCAAAATATATTTTTAATATTTGTATGGGTTCAGGTGTAGGAGTGAAGCCGGCAATTGATGAGCAATACTTTCCAGTTAAAACGATTCAGAAAATTTATAGTGAATGTTATGATTTAGAATATACACCGACTGTAATGGTGCCGTCAGCTTTGAATAGTCAATCAGATAGTGTTTACTATCCTTTACAGTGCCCATTTGCCAAGATTAATACATTTAAAACCAATCAAAGTAACAGCGCTTATAGTGAGCTGGAAATGCTGAAAAATGTATTATTGTCATATCAGTCTGAGTTTACCGCAGATAATAGCTCCGCATTTGGAAGCCCGCTCTACTATGTAAGTAAACAAACAGAATTTTCTTTTTACCATTATAAATCCTCTAGCAATAAGGGCATTATTGGTTCTGAGGAATTAGAAAATACAGATAACAGGTTTGCATTTTCTTATTGCAATGACAAACCACAATTTGCCAGCGATGCGAAGTTATTCAGAGGTTGCGTAAGATTAAGAAAACAATAAGGTATATGTTATTTCAGTATTAAATCATCAACTGTTAGATTGAGCAGATTCAAATATTTGTCGCTAATTGCATTTTTTTTCATTGGTGGAATATATATTGTTGTAATTGAGGAAATAACTGATTGATCCAGATGACTGAGTTGAATCCATTCAATTCTAGGTGAACAGGTGGGCAGAGTAGGGGCCTCATATAGACAGATTGAGTAGGTATCTGGATAGAAGCCACATAAATAATCTTTTAGAATTGACAGATTGTTAGTTTTTTCCCCATCAATCCTGCCAAAGTTTGCTACTTGCCAAAGTATTAAATGCGCATGAACATCAATGCAGCGTTCAAATAATACCAGTTCAGTAGCTTCAATCGAAAAGCACCCTTGATCACCTGGATCAATTTCAAGATCACTAAACAAGCAGTCCTGGGTTGATACTGCTGGTAAAATAATGGCTTCACCACCGCCTTTTTTAATTTGTCTTACTGCATTAAGTGCTGAGTCTGCAAAAACAGTAGGGTGGCCATAAAAAACAACGCATAAAATTGAAACATTGTTATATTCTTTAACGATGTAATTTGTTAGAGCCTGGTATGCTTCAATTCGTTTTTCGCTACTAAAATAGATGGAATCTAACGATTCAGAACTTTTCGCCTCTCGTTGAATCCATTGTTTAAGGTTATCTTCATTGATAAGGTAGAGAACCTTATCAGCACTTTGAATAACCCGTTTAGTTTCTTCGGTTAAATGAGAAATGGATTTTATTCCCGACCCTACTACTATGAGTTTATGCATTAATTTTTTTACTATTCACTATCGTATTGTTTTCAGGCTTGTAGTGCCTTTGTATTGAAACTATTTTATTAGCATTAGCTTGCTTCTGTTTGTTTTGATTTGAATCTAATAATAAATCTTTGTGGCTGATCAAATACTCATTCCCTACAGCGTATTCAAGTTTGTCCATTAAACTCATTTTGATATCACCTTACATTTAATTTTGATAGCCATTGTACAAATAAAATTCTTATAGGTATAGCCTTAAAAAATATTTGCAGTAATGTGCTCAATATGATGTAATAAATACTCGAAATGAGTAATTATGATTTGAGAGTTACAGGAGTTGAGAAGTCATGAGCAATATTCATCTAATCCCTCGATTAATTCGTCTAAGAGACGCTCCTACATATTTAGGTATGGATCGCCATAGATTTAATAAAGATGTAAGGCCAAATCTGGTTGAGATACCCATGGGGACTCAGGGTATTGCTTTTGATCGACTTGATTTAGACGCTTGGGTAGACGATTATATACAGTGTAGTGGTCGTCCCGCGGCAGTTAAAAGTAGGAGTTTGGAACTATGGGACGAAAAAGAACGCCAGGGCTGCAAAAGCGTGGCAGCGTCTGGTGTATTGATAAAAAGGTCTTCGGACGACGACTTTGCGAAAGCACTGGTACTGACAACCTCGAAGAAGCGGAAAAGTATCTCGCAAGGCGCCTCGAAGAAATAAGACTGGCAACAGTCTATGGTGTTCGCCCTAAAAGAACATTCAAAGAAGCCGCGACTAAATTTCTGATGGAAAACCAACACAAACGCAGTATCAGTGATGATGCTGGTCGCTTGCGAGAATTGGTGAAGTACATTGGAGACATGTCTATTGAAGCAATTCATATTGGCAGTTTGCAATCCTTTATTGAAGGTCGAAAAAAGGATGGTGTGAGTATGCGAACTATCAATCATGGCTTGAAAATTGTTAGACGTATATTAAATTTAGCTTCTAGTGAATGGATGGATGAGTTCGGCTTAACCTGGTTAAACTCAGCGCCAAAGATAAAACTTTTACCTGAGCCAGATTTAAGGAAGCCTTATCCATTAAGTTGGGATGAGCAGAATAAGCTGTTTCAGCAACTACCTGAACATCTGAAAAATATGGCATTGTTTGCTGTAAACACAGGATGTAGGGATAGTGAAATATGCGAGCTGCGTTGGGATTGGGAAATACAGATTCCAGAATTACCTCATATCATCGTTTTTATTGTACCAGGTGAGTTGGTAAAAAATGGTGAGGAGCGATTGATTGTCTGTAATGAAACAGTTCGCGAAGTAATAGAAGGGCAGAGAGGTAAACATCCGACCCATGTCTTCAGCTTTAAAGGTCGACCATTAAGTCGTATGTTATCGACTGGTTGGCGACAGGCTAGAGAAAAAGCGAAATTGCCTGAAGTAAGAGTGCATGATTTAAAGCATACGTTCGGTAGAAGATTGAGAGCTGCAGGGGTAAGTTTTGAAGACAGGCAAGATTTACTTGGGCATCGTTCAGGAAGGATTACAACTCACTATTCTTCAGCTGAGCTGCAAAGTTTATATCAAGCTGCGAATAAGGTTTGTGAAAATCGTAAAAGCGGGGTGATATTAACCTTATTGCGAAACCCAAAGAGTCGACCTGCCAGTCAAAATACTTTAAGGGAAAGTCACGTAAGTTTGTAAGTGCGTGAGCTAGGTCACGCAAAAGTCACGCAAGGACTTTTGTGTTAAAACAGGTAATCAACGTAAGTTATTGATTTTAAAGGTCTAAATTGGTGGGCCCACTAGGACTTGAACCTAGGACCAACGGATTATGAGTCCGCTGCTCTGACCAACTGAGCTATGGGCCCGAAGAGGGGTCATTTTAAACTGATTTTGCTTTATGTTCTACTGTTTTTTTCATTTTTTAATTGCCGTTCTTTGAACGGCAATTAATTTATCCTTCATCGCCTTCTAGGAAGCTACGTAGTTTCTCTGAACGTGAAGGGTGTCGCAGTTTTCTTAGTGCTTTTGCTTCGATTTGACGTATACGTTCACGGGTTACATCAAATTGTTTTCCTACTTCTTCCAGGGTATGGTCGGTGTTCATTTCGATACCGAAACGCATACGCAGAACTTTGGCTTCTCGTGGAGTTAGTGTTTCCAATATTTCCAGAGTTGCTTCTCTTAAGCCTTCTGCGGTTGCCATATCAATTGGCGATTCGATGTTGTTGTCTTCAATAAAGTCGCCTAAATGAGAGTCATCATCGTCACCAACTGGGGTTTCCATGGAAATCGGTTCTTTAGCAATTTTCAGTACTTTGCGGATTTTATCTTCGCTCAGTTCCATTTTTTCTGCTAATTCTTCCGGTGTTGCTTCACGACCTGTTTCCTGAAGAATCTGGCGTGATATACGATTCAGTTTGTTGATGGTCTCAATCATATGTACCGGTATACGTATGGTACGTGCCTGATCCGCAATGGAACGGGTAATCGCCTGTCTAATCCACCAGGTAGCATAGGTAGAGAATTTGTAACCGCGACGGTATTCAAATTTATCTACTGCTTTCATCAGTCCGATGTTTCCTTCCTGAATCAAATCCAGGAACTGCAGACCACGGTTGGTGTATTTTTTCGCAATGGAAATTACCAAACGCAAGTTTGCTTCAACCATTTCTTTTTTAGCACGTCTTGCCTTAGCTTCACCAATAGACATTTTTCGATTGATGTCTTTAATTTCACTAATGATTAGTCCGTATTCAATTTCAAAAGAGGCTAATCGACTTTGCAAGCGTAGAATTTCATCTTTATATTCTTCTATCCGCGGTAAATCCAGTTTTTTAGCTTGTTTAGCGCACAGGGTTTCTAACCAGTTCAGATCAGTTTCCTGGCCTGGGAATGTGTCAATAAAGAGTTTGCGTGGAATGCGCGCCTTCTCAATACACAGACGCATAATTCCGCGTTCAAATTCTCTGATGTGATTTCGTAATTGACGGAAATGCCGTGTCAATCGATCCACCTGTCTTGAAGTGAGCTTCAGCTTCAGGAAGGAATCCGACATAATTTCCAGTAATTCAAGAGTCTTTTTATTCGTTCTGCCGTGTTCTTTTAATGCACTCATTGCATTATTGAAATTTTCACGCAGTTCATCAAAATACACTTTGGCTTGTTCGGGATTGGGGCCATCATCGACTTCGGCCAGTCCACCTTCACCATCTTCGTCTTCTTCATCAACAACACCAAGTATGACTTCTTCTTGTTGATCTTCATCCAGCATGGAACCAATATTGGCGGCAGGTGCTATTTCTTCATCTGTGTCAGCAAAACCACTAATGATTTCATTAAGTCGTATCTCTTCAGCATTGAAGCGATCGTAATCATCAAGAACTAATTGTACTGTTTCTGGATAGTGAGCAAGAGATTTGAGAACTTGATAAATCCCTTCTTCGATACGTTTGGCTATACGTATTTCGCCTTCACGGGTCAGCAATTCTACTGTTCCCATTTCCCGCATGTACATACGTACAGGATCTGTTGTTCTACCTGTTTCTTTATCAACAGAAGCCAGAACCATGGCCGCTTCTTCGATATCAGGCACTTCTTCAGTATTAAGCAGGAGTGCGAGTTCGTCATCTCCGGGTGGTTGCTCAAATACTTTGATGTTCATGCCTTCAAGCATGCTTATGATGACATCAAAATGCTCCGTATCTACTATGTTAGGTAGTAGGTCGTTAATTTGACTATAGGTCAAATAACCTTGTTCTTTACCAAGGCTAATGACTTTGGTAATTTGTGAGCTTTGCTGTTCTTGGTCATTTGTGGTCATAGGCACTTCTTTTAGGTACAATTAGGATCTACAAAAAGGGTTTGATTATAAACCGGGTAGCCTCAACATACCAGCTTTTCAGATTTTTTATTTTTCCAAATCGGTCTGAAGATGTCTTTCTTTTAACATTTGCTGTAAATTGTTGCGCTCTGTTTCAGTTAAACCCTCTTTCCGAGATTTATCTATCAATTGTCTTATTATAAGCTCTTTATTTTGTTTTTGTAAAAATAATAGAGTATCAACAAATTCTTTTATCAATTCTTGTTCTGGAACCTGATGATCCCAGGAGGCTAATCGGTTAATGGCATCAAAATAATTGGTAGTACGCCAGTATTCAATTAATGTTGCTGTAGTTGCTTGAGGATTTAATTCTAGTTGATGAAGAATTTGCAGTAAAATGTGATGTTCTTTTTTATGCAGCAAACCTGGATTGATTTGCGGCGCGATTCGTTTGTAAATTTCAGGGTTTTGTAACAGTAGTGCGATGGCTATTCTCAGTGGTGATCTGGAAATGGTTGTGGTCTGTTCTGTTGTATTGGTTTCCGTCTGCTGCGCGATGAGTTGATTGAGTCTGTGGTTATCTATGTGAGTCAAACGTGCTAAATCATCGACCAATAACTGTTTGAAAGAACCTTCTTCCATTTTTTGTAAAAAGGGTTTGGCGGAATTAATGAGTTGCGTTTTTCCTGCCGGGTTCTGAAGATTGATGTCCTTGGCTAAACTATCAAAGAAGAATCGATGCAGGGGCATTGCTTGTTTAAGACGGGCTAAAAAATTATCTTTACCTTCTTCGCGCACCAGACTATCGGGATCGTGACCTTCAGGTAAAAACATGAACCCCGCATCCAATCCCGAGTTCAGATGAGGCAAACTGCTTTCCAGTCCTCTCCATGCCGCCTGTCTACCCGCTGCATCGCCATCAAAACAAAAAATGAGGTGTTTGGTATGTTTCGCTAATAATTGGATGTGGTAGGTGCTCGTAGCTGTACCTAATGTTGCTACGGCATTCGTGATTCCGTGTTGCGCCAGGGCAATAACATCCATATAGCCTTCAACCAGAATAATATATTCGGCAGTTTTGTTTTGACTTAAAATCTGGTGTAAGCCATAAAGTTCACGGCTTTTCTGAAAAATTACTGTTTCAGGTGAGTTCAGATATTTGGGTTTTTGTTCGGGATCCAGTACACGCCCACCAAATCCAATGATACGCCCATGACGATCATGGATTGGAAACATAATTCGGTTTCGGTAACGGTCATATATTTTTCCGTCATCATTTTTAATCAGCATGCCTGTCGCGATTAATTCACGTTGATTTCGGGGAAATGATTTTTCGAGATTATGCCAGCCTTCAGAAGCAAATCCTAATTGATAGAGTTTGGCGACAGCTCCGCTGAGTCCTCTTTTGCGAAGATAATCAATGGCAATCTGTCCATCGTGTTTTAATTTTTTCTGATAATGCTGGCTTACTTCAGACAATAATTTGTAGAGATCGTTGGATGAGTTATTTTTTTCTACCTGACCGTCTCTGGGTACGGTTAAACCGAGTCGAGCAGCCAGAGTTTCAATAGCATCAATAAAACCTTGATTCAGGTAGTTCATCACAAAACTGATTGCATTTCCTGACGCGCCGCAGCCAAAACAGTGATAAAACTGTTTTTTGGCTACAACATTGAAGGAGGGGGATTTTTCATTATGAAATGGGCAACAGGCAATATGGCTTGTTCCTCTTTTTTTCAGAGGAACATAACTGTCTATTAATTCAACCAGATCGGTACGATGCAGGAGATCATCAATGAATGGCTGTGGAATTAAGCCAGACATAATACCCCTTAGCTCAATTTGGCCTTGATTAAGGCACTCACTTGAGTCATATCAGCGCGACCTTGCAGCTTTGCTTTAAGCTGTCCCATCACTTTACCCATATCAGCCATCTTCTCTGCTCCGGTTGCAGTAACGGCTTCATTGATCATCTGCTCGATTTCTGCCGCAGATAGGGGTTCAGGCAGATATTTGGAGATGAGTTCCAGTTCAAATTGTTCCTGAGCAACCAGATCATCTCGATTTGCTTTTTCATATTGGGAGATGGATTCTTTACGTTGTTTGGTCATTTTGTCCAAAATGGCCAGCATACGCTCTTCAGTAACTTCAATACGCTCGTCTACTTCAATTTGTTTCACCGCTGCGGTGATTAAACGTAGTGTAGTCAGCAAATTTTTATCTTTAGCGCGCATCGCATCTTTAATATCGTTATTGAGGCGTTCTTTTATGGACATAATTAATTCCTTAAAAACCAAAAGGCCACATGAAAATGTGACCTTGGTATCATATCTGACTATTCACCTAAATATTGATTTTGGTGAATGAATACGTAAATCTTATTTACGTCGGTGTTTCATGCTGCGTCGTGAAGAAGTATCGCGAGAAATTTTTTTCAGATGACGTTTTACTGCAGCAGCTTGTTTGCGTTTACGCTCAGCGGTTGGTTTTTCATAAAATTCACGACGGCGTAATTCGGTTAAAATACCGGCTTTTTCACAAGAGCGCTTGAAACGGCGCAGTGCATATTCTGGGTTTTCGCCTTCTTTTACACGAACGGTAGGCATTAAACTAATCCTCTGGTTATTTGATCTCAATAGGTGGGCAATTCTAGTGCTAGTTGAAGCACTCGTCAAGTCCAAACTAAATCTTTCTTATTATTTTGTTAATTATTTATTATAACTCAATTTTATCCAATGTGATAATTGTCTTTTATTTATTGAATGGATTTGCAGTGTGCATGATTTATCTCGAACACGATTTTGGGTATCAAGAATTTAATAAGCCGTCATCAGAAAATGAATCGCAGGGATTTAACTTTTAATTCATGATTGAGCTTGTGATATAATGACAAATGGTTATTGATTGCCAGTATTGAGGTAATGTATGCGCGTATTAGGTATAGAGTCTTCCTGTGATGAAACAGGGGTCGCAATTTATGATTCAAAATCGGGGTTATTGGCTCACGCACTGCATTCACAAATTGAAACCCATAGACTACATGGGGGAGTCGTACCGGAACTCGCATCAAGAGATCATGTCAATTATTTAATCCCTTTGGTCGATGAAGTGCTTAAGCGTGCTCAATTAAATAAAAAAGACCTGGATGGCATAGCTTATACAGCCGGGCCAGGTTTAATCGGGGCATTATTGGTAGGTTCTTGTTTTGCAAAAAGCCTTGCTTATGCACTAGAAATTCCTGCTCTGGGAATTCATCATTTGGAAGCTCATTTACTGGCAGCAAAAATGGAAACTCCAACCCTGGAATTTCCATTTATCGCTTTACTCGTTTCAGGCGGCCATTGTCAACTCATCGAAGTAAAAAATATGGGTGAGTACCAATTATTAGGGGATACCCTGGATGACGCAGTAGGCGAGGCTTTTGATAAAACCGCCAAATTAATGGGTATTCCATATCCTGGTGGTCCAGTATTAGCCGGACTCGCCGATCAATGTGCCTCAACGCCTTATCGCTTTCCTCGTCCCATGACTGACCGACCAGGATTGGATTTCAGCTTTAGTGGATTAAAAACCTTCGCATTAAACACCTGGAATCAAAGCGCAAAGGAAGATTCTGATCGTTCAGAAATCGCAAAAGCATTTCAACAGGCTGTTGTAGAGACTCTGATTATTAAAGCGAAAAGAGCAATACAGCACTCCAATTGCAAGCGTTTGGTTGTCGCCGGTGGAGTAGGGGCAAATAGCGCCCTGCGTTTGGCTTTAAAAGAGTGGATGACGAGCATCAATGGTGAAGTCTATTTTCCCGCTCTTGAATATTGTACAGATAATGGTGCAATGGTCGCGTACGCGGGGTGTTTGAGAATGGAGTTGGGGGAGCGGGATTTGGGGTGGGATGTGGTTGTCAAAGCCCGCTGGCCCCTCGCCTGAACGGGCGTATTTGGCGCATCTTGCGAGATCTCCGCTCTAAAAAAATGCTCATGTACTTGATGTACACTCCGCTTTTTTTAGATCGGTGATCTCGCAACTTGCACTCAAATTCGTCCGTTCAGAGGTTTAGTGCAATTTGGCGTATTTTGCGAGAACTTCGTTCTAAAAAATGCTCATGTACTTGATGTACACTCCGCTTTTTTAGATCGGAGATCTCGCAACCTGCACTCAAATCCGTCCGTTCAGGTGTATTGTGGTTTTTTGTAAATGGGATTTGGCAATGATGTATCTTGGTACATATTGCGAACGAGATTTAACAACGTAGCCCGTATTAGGCGCAGCCGTAATACGGGGATTTCGGAGCCTCATCAGCCCCGTATTACGGCTGCGCCTAATACGGGCTACGTTCCTACGTGGTTTAGCAGGATAGTTCTTACAACCAGCTGCTTAAAATCCGCCCGTTTAAGAGAAAGGTGAGTACTTAATAGAAGTACTCGCTCTATTGTTCTTCTTTGGGTTTTGGGGATTTGGGTTTTGTTGTCTTTGCTTTTTTTGTGGGCTCTTCTGCTTTGCTTGCTTTCTTTGGTGCGGCTTTTGTCGTTTTAGCGTTCTTTGTTGGCGCTTTTGATTTAGGCGTTTTTTCTTTTTCTTTGACTGTTACTTTTTCTATTTTGGATTCTGCTGCAACTGGCTTTTGAGTTGGAACCTCTGCGTTTTCATTAATCACAGGGGGTGATTCCATGATGTCGTGGATTACGTCTGGTTTAAATTTTATTTTAGGTTCTACACCATCAATTAATCGGTTAATGTTGTTCTTGTGTTTGTAGAGTACCAGCAAGGCAATAAAGAATAATGGAGGGAATATATCCAGCCGACCAACTATTAGTAATGAGTAGAAGGGCGATAAGGATATGGCTACGATAGAAGCTAAAGATGAATATCTAGAAAAATTAGCTACTAATAACCATGTTGCGGCAACCATGACCCCAATAATAAAGTGAAAGCCCAGCAATGCTCCAATCGCTGTAGCAACACCTTTTCCTCCTTTAAATTTAAAAAATACTGGAAACATATGACCAATAACAGCAGCTAAAGCTGTAAATGCTATAATTGCCGGGGTCGCGCCAAGTACTTTTGCAATTAATACAGGAATGGTTCCTTTAAGAACGTCCCCAACCATCACTAATGCCGCATATTTTTTCCCTGCTATGCGTAGGACATTAGTCGCGCCTGGATTTTTTGATCCTTCTTCTCTTGGATCAGGTAAACCAAATACTCGACAGACTATGATTGCAGAGCAGAATGAACCCATTAAGTAAGCAAGAATTACCAAGAATAGAAATAGAGTCACCGGGAGCTCCTTAAGCAAAATTATTTTTTATTATGAGATAATCTTTATGTTCTAGCAACTGAAAGTTATTCATTATGAATTGAGTGATTCGAGTGAATAAAATTCAATAGGCGGGTTCTTGATGAAGCCTGTTCAATTTCAGTGATAATGTCTCTATTTATAGAACTTCAAGGTAAAAAAAGAGCCTGCAGGTTATTGGTAAAGCGTCTTCCTAATGGAGATACTTGCCAATGATCATGAGTCAGAACGATAAGATTTTTATCCTGAGCTGTTTTTAATTTGGGGAGCAACAGATTTAAATCCAATCCTGTGGTTTGATTGAATAATTCCAGCGGGATGGGTTGTTCCAGGCGAGTAGTATTTAACATGAATTCGAACAATAATTCTTCATTAGTTACTTCTTCAATATGAGCCAAGTACGGTTTGTCCTGATTTAAATAATCTTTAGGTTGACGGTGTTTTCTGGTTCTCAGAATCGCGTGAGCTGTGGTAATTTTTCCATGTGCTCCGGCTCCAATTCCTAAATAATCGCCAAATAACCAGTAATTCAGATTGTGTCGCGCTTTTTTGTCAGGCTGTGAGAACGCTGAAATTTCATAACGTGTATAACCAGATTCTTGTAATAGGTTAAAACCTTGTTCTTCTAATATAAAAGCATCATCTTCTGATGGAAGAGGTGGTTTTTCTTTGTAAAATACAGTATTTGGTTCTATGGTTAATTGGTACCAGGATAGATGTTCTGGGTGATAACTTAATGCCGTGGTCAGATCAGCAAGTCCTTGTTCGACACTTTGATTCGGCAAACCATGCATGATGTCGAGATTAAGATTATCAAAACCGGCATTTCGTGCAGCAAGGATGGCAGCATGGGATTGATGTTCATCATGAATCCGTCCCAGAGCTTTTAAATGCACAGGGTTGAAACTTTGAATGCCCAGGGACAGTCGATTGATTCCTGTTTGTCTGTATTGTGTAAAACGCTGTTGTTCAACACTTCCAGGATTGGCCTCCATAGTGATTTCAATATCGGGAGCGAAAGGAAGCAGTTGCTTTAACTGGGTAAACAAGGAGTCATAGGCTTCTGCTGAAAAGAGGCTGGGAGTGCCACCTCCTATGAATATTGAAGTGATTTCTCGAACCGGAAATCGGGATAAATCGGATTTTAAGTCTTCAATTAACGCACGAACATAATGGTCTTCCGGTAAAGCATCAGGGCTTTTGTGGGAGTTAAAATCGCAGTAAGGGCATTTACGAATGCACCATGGAATGTGGATGTATAAAGATAAAGGAAGCATTAAAATTTTTAGACTGGCTTGTTTGAGAATGCGATAGTATCATGACAACTGTTTTGTCACCAAATAAGTGATATTGAACTATGAGAGAAAAGCCAATTTGCAATCAGAGAACGGTGATAGCCAAATCACGGTTGTTTACAGTAGAAGAAATGCATTTAGAGTTTTCTAATGGCGCGAAAAGAATTTATGAACGCATTAAAAGTCATGGACACGGCGCTGTGTTGGTAGTTGCGTTAACTCCTGGAGAGTCATTACTATTGGTTCGGGAGTATGCTGCGGGGACTGATAATTATGAATTGGCTTTTCCTAAAGGAGTTATCGATAGCGGTGAAACTCCTTTAGAGGCAGCAAATAGAGAGTTGCGGGAAGAAATTGGATTCGCGGCTAAAGAACTTCATTGGTTACGCACCATGAGTATGGCTCCTGGTTATTTTGGATCGCGAATCGAGGTGGTTATCGCTCAAGGATTGTATCATTCACCTTTGCAAGGGGATGAACCGGAACCACCAGAAATGGTTGAGTGGCCCCTAAGTGCTGCTTTGGAGTTATTAGAAAAACCGGATTTTACCGAGGCGCGCAGTATTGCTGCGCTATTTTTAGCTAAAGAGTGGTTAGATAAGAGGAAATAACATGTCGAAGAAACGAGTGAGAGTCGCGGTAACAGGCGCAGCAGGGCAAATAGGTTATGCGCTATTGTTTCGGATTGCGTCAGGCCAAATGTTTGGAGCTGACACTGAAGTAGAATTGAATCTTTTGGAACTTGAGCCTGCTCTTCCCTCACTGGAAGGCGTTGCTATGGAACTGGATGATTGCGCCTTCCCATTATTAAAACGTATTGTCTGTACCGCTGATATGAATACGGCAATGGATGGCATTAACTGGGCATTATTAGTTGGTTCAGTACCACGTAAACAAGGTATGGAGCGTTCTGATTTATTACAGATTAATGGCGGTATATTTACCAAGCAGGGTCAGGCAATTAATGATTACGCCAGCGATGACGTCAGAGTCTTTGTTGTTGGTAATCCGTGTAATACTAATTGTTTGATTGCCATGCATCATGCAAAAGACATTCCCAATGATCGGTTTTATGCAATGACCACCCTTGATGAATTAAGAGCAAGAACTCAATTGGCTAAAAAGGCTGGTGTTGACATCACGGATGTAACTCAAATGACAATTTGGGGTAACCATTCTTCAACTCAATATCCTGATTTTTATAATGCTAAAATTAATGGCGTTTCAGCAGCCAAAGTGATCACGGATGAATCCTGGTTGAAAGATACTTTTGTGTCAACTGTTCAACAACGAGGCGCCGCGGTAATTAAAGCACGTGGTTCTTCTTCTGCTGCCTCAGCTGCCAATGCTATTATTACTGGCGTTAATCATTTAGTAACGGATACTCCTGCAGGTGAATCGTTCTCTATGTCCCGTCGATCTCAAGGAGAATATGGCGTTGATGAAGGTTTGATCTTCTCTGTTCCATGCCGACGTGAGAAAGGTGAGTTAATTGTAATTGATAATTTACATTTAAATGAGTTTGGTCAAGAGAAGTTTAACATCACTCTAAATGAGTTGAGACAAGAACGCGATACAGTTAAAGATCTGGGATTGCTGGATTAGGGGCTGTTGACATTTTCGATTTCGACGTCCCGCGACTTGTTCGCGGGATCCAGTTCGATCTTGATGAATACATTATGTTTGATAATGATACTCGATCTCTGGATCCCGCGAACAAGTCGCGGGACGTTGGAAATAAATAGATGAATTGTCAACACACTCTAGAACATTTAGATTTATTTCACCTGGAATCCATGTTCCAGGTTTTATCCCCTCAGTTTTATACGTCATCCCCGCTTTCGCGAGGATGACGATCTTATAAAATGTGCTAATTAAGACTAAGCAATATGACTTTTTTATAAAGTGAGGTTCTTTCAAGCATTATCCTTGGGATCCCGATTTAAAAACCGGGTTTAAGTGACTCTGATTCAACCATAGTGGGTACTGACGGTTTTCTTTCATGACGATTAGCGTATTCTTCACTTTGATAGATTTGAAAAAATATAGAATTATCCAATATGGGTTTGGCTGTACCGTTACGTAATAGGGTTGAAACCGATCGACCATTGGATAAGATGTCATTGATTTTATGTACTAATAACTCCACCTGTTCAAAAGGTTCCTTTTGTTTATGTACCATGTTGGGCGAATGATGAATTATTGCTTTTGCTAACTGTTCGTCTGTTAAATACAGAATGAGTCGAGATTGAGATATTTTAATAAAGTTTTTTTCGGAATTCATAATCAAATCAAATAGAAATTCCGGGTGTTTTTTTAAGTGTTCATTCAATTTCTGACTAAATCCATGCCTGTCGCGATTGTCCAACATGGCCTGGGTCAATTCATTATGATCCAGTTTGGCATTCGGTTTTCCTGTTTTTGCAGTTAGCCAGACGATCAAGTTATCTTCAGCTCGTGAATGGTTCAGAGCGCTGAATTGAAATTTTGAAGATACTTTCGGATGCGACAAAACGATATTCCAATCTATAGAGGGCATATGATGAAGTTTAGCCATCGCGTCCATGGATTTTCTGATGGCATCAAAATTAACCCTCCATTTTTCAATATTAGGAAGAGCTTCTCTAATTGCTCGCAGTAAACTGATGAATGTATTTTTTGCATTAGGATTATAGTGTTCTGTTGCTTCTTTTAGTTGTTGAACAGCTGGATAGCTGTACTTCCCATTTCTCATTGCTTCTAAATGAAATACAGATTGTAAGGATTTTAGCAATGCGGAGAATGGGTCTTCCATACATAATGTTCCTTTATAGGCCCTTCTATAAAAGTAGTTTATAAAAGTCATAAAAGCCAAATTTTTTACACAATGAAGTTAAAATTATACTTATAATCAACAAAATCTATTGTAATAATAAAAACAATCAATTTTATTTATTTTTTGATTTCACCTAAATTAATGGTGTGAGTTAGATTAATTTACCGAGGAGTATTTTTATGATTACCGTAGGCAATAAATTTCCAATTTTTCAAATTAAATCAACCGTCAGTAATGATTTGAATAATGCGTTTCAAGTTATTACTAATGAAACGTATCAGGGTAAATGGTTAGTAGTATTTTTCTGGCCTAAAGATTTTACTTTTGTTTGCCCTACTGAAATCGCTGAATTTGGTAAATTGTATTCTGAGTTTGCTGATCGGGATGCTCAAGTGCTTGGAGGCAGTACAGATAGTGAATTTGTACATTTGGCATGGAGAAATCAGCATCCGGATTTAAATCATTTACCATTTCCAATGCTGGCTGATGTAAAACGGGAGTTGTGTAGTCAATTAGGAATTTTAGATGAGCAGGAAGGTGTCGCCCAACGAGCTACTTTTATTGTTGATCCTCAAGGAATTACCCGTTTTGTAATGGTTACCGATTTAAATGTAGGACGCAATCCAGCTGAAGTGTTACGAGTTCTAGATGCCTTACAAACAGATGAACTCTGTCCATGCAATTGGAAAAAAGGTGAAGAAACCATCCATTTAAAATAAATACACACAGAGGTATGCACCATGATTGAGAATATTAAAAACTTTTTACCAGAAATTGCTAAAGACATTCGCTTAAATCTAGGCAAGGTTCTGGATGTTTCCTTAAACGATGGATTGAGTAAACAACAGGTTTTAGGATCTGCTCTGGCTGTTGCCTATTCGTTGGGCGATAAAGAATTAATTACAGAAATCAAGGAGGAAATTGATGATGAACAGGTGATTAATGCCTCACAATTGGCAGCAAGTTTAATGGCAATGACCAATATTTATTATCGATTTGTTCATTTAACAGAAAATCCTGAAGTGGAACATATTCCTGCCGGGTTGAGGATGCAGGGTATGATGAATCCAGGCGTTGACAGAGTTACTTTTGAAACCTTGTCTTTGGCTGTTTCTTCACTTAATGGATGTGGTACTTGTATCAGTTCCCATGCCCATCAATTAAAGGAACACGGATTTTCAGCCGCAGCCATAGCTCGTGTAGGCAGAATAAGCGCTGTAATTCATGCGGTCTATGTAAGTAAACGATTTCAATAGTTGGTGATTTTTAGAAGACTTCGATTAACGACAAGGTGCGGGTATAAAAACCCGCAACCGAATAAGAGAGTGTTACTTAATTACACCACAGGCTATTCGAGCTCCACCACCACCTAATGGGGGAGTATCTGTATAATTGTCACCATCGGCATGAATCATAGCAGTTAAACCCTTTAAATCATTTAATTTTAATCGAGGAGCAAGAGTAGGGGTGTTGGCTATCCCTTCTTCGGATACATAAAGTACCGGCAGATCACCCAGATGTCCGTTACCGTAAGGACCCTGATGGCTATTGGTATTGGCGGGATCATAATGACCACCTGAATTCATACCGTCAGCACCGCAATCAGCATGTTGGTGCAAATGAAAGCCATGCAGTCCAGGAGTGAGTCCTGTCAGATTTGGCTTAATCAACAGACCAAAGGGTGTTTCGGTAAATACTACCGATCCAACGGCGTGCTGATTGACTCCAGTTGTATTGATTGTAGCCGACATTTCTGCTGCATGGGCTGCATTGAAGCTGAGAAGTGAGGCAATAATTAGAGTAGAACATTTTGTCATATTTTTTATCCCTAGTGTGATGTTCGTGTCATAAGTATTACTCAAGATAAAGATTTATACCACAGGTCTTACGAAAAACACCCAATCACTTATTCAAAAGGAATTCGGGAGACGTCATCTCGAACGCAGTGGGAGAGCGCCTGAAATGGGTATGGTGCCTGCTTTTGGAGATCCTTCACTTCGTTCAGGATGACGTAACAAGATTTAAGTAAAACATTCGTCATCCCGAGTGAAACGAGGGATCTCCTGATTGTGGCAACTAGACAGTTATTCTACCACCTTGAAGGAGATCCTTCACTTCGTTCAGGATGACGAAATTTCATAGAATGACGAAATTTCAGAGGCAATTGAGACGATACACCGATACTTTTTGCCTCGACCTTGAGGTTTTTCGTAAGTCTTGTATCAACCAGAAAACTCTAAAGTAAATTCATTGTTTTCTGCATAATTTCTCATTAAATTCATCTCTTTGTAAAAAAGTGGTTGCTGTATAATAAGCAGGGTTTATACTTTCTATTTTGATGTCTTTAACTAGAGAGCACTCATGGAATTGAGAATTGATAATACCCCATTTAAAGCCTTGTTCCAGCCATTGGATTTAGGGTTTACCCAAATTAAAAATCGTTTGTTGATGGGGTCTATGCATACAGGCCTTGAAGAAGATAAAGAAAGTTTAATGCGTTTGGCAGAATTCTACCGTGAACGCGCTTTAGGCGGGGTCGGTTTAATTGTGACTGGTGGTTTTGCCCCTAATCGAGCAGGACGTTTGGCTCCGTTTGCGGCGAAACTGACCAACAGCAAAGAACAGCATCGACATGAATTAGTGACTCATACCGTACATGAAGCTGGCGGTAAAATAGCAATGCAAATTCTGCATGCCGGTCGTTACGGCTATCACCCATTTATCGTTGCTCCCAGCGGCATCAAATCGCCAATCAGCCCATTTAAACCTTGGGTAATGAGTCAATGGCGGATTAAAAAAACCATCAAACATTTTGCCCGTTGTGCTCGGCTTGCTCAAGCGGCAGGTTATGATGGGGTAGAAATAATGGGTAGCGAAGGGTATCTGATCAATCAATTTATCGTATCCCATACGAATCATCGCCGGGATGAGTGGGGCGGAAGTTATGAGAACCGTATTCGCTTTCCTGTTGAGATAGTACGGGCTGTTCGTGAAGCGGTTGGTGAACAGTTCATTATCATTTATCGCTTGTCCATGCTGGATCTGATTGCTGAAGGAAGCAGCTGGGAAGAGGTAGTTATTTTGGCTAAAGCTATAGAACAAGCGGGAGCCAATATAATCAATACCGGTATTGGCTGGCATGAGGCGCGTATTCCTACAATTGGAACTATGGTTCCTCCTGCAGCATTTACTTCTATAACCAAGCATTTGAAACCGGAAGTGAACATTCCGGTTATCACCTCCAATCGTATTAATACCCCAGAACTTGCCAATCAATTGTTGGAAGATGGGGTCTCGGATATGATTTCCATGGCCAGACCATTTTTGGCTGATCCACAATTTGCTGAAAAAGCAAAACGTGGTGAATCTGAAGCAATTAATGTCTGTATCGCCTGTAATCAAGCCTGTCTTGATCAGGTTTTTGTTAACAAATCAGCGTCCTGTCTGGTTAATCCACGTGCCTGCAATGAAACAGAAATAGTCTATCAAGCGGTTCACAAGCCTAAATCGATCGCGGTCGTGGGCTCAGGTCCAGCTGGGCTTGCTTTTGCCGCTGTAGCTGCAGAACGAGGGCATCAAATTACTGTATTTGAACGAAGTGATCGTTTAGGAGGTCAGTTTAATTTAGCGAAACAAATTCCAGGCAAAGAAGATTTTCAGCATACACTGAATTATTTTAAGTACCAATTGCAAAAGTTTAAGGTCGATCTGCGTTTGAATACAGAGGCAAATGTGGATTTGTTAAACGACTTTGATGAAGTGGTACTTGCCACAGGCATCAAGCCTCGTACCCCGGATATTAAAGGTATCGATCATGAGAAAGTGGTCAGTTATATTGATGTAATCAATCGAAATAAACCAGTTGGTGAGCGAGTAGCGATTATTGGAGCTGGAGGCATTGGATTTGATGTCGCTGAGTTTTTAACCCATGAGCATCAATCAACCCTTCATCAATTTTATGAGGAATGGGGTATTGATATTAAAGGAGAACATCGAGGCGGGCTTCGACCTGCGCAAAATACTCCAAGCCCTCGTGAGGTTTTTTTATTGCAACGTAAAAACGAAAAAATGGGAAAACGTTTGGGCAAAACTACAGGTTGGATTCATCGATTAAGTTTAAAGCATAAAAAAGTCAAGATGATTTCAGGGGTAAGTTATGAAGCCATTGACGATCAAGGTTTACACATTAAATTGGATGAAAAACCACAAATTTTAAATGTTGATACTGTAGTTATTTGTGCGGGGCAAACCGAGTTAAAAGAATTATATGATCCGTTAAAGCAAATGGGTAAATCAGTTCATTTGGTTGGGGGTGCTTATAAAGCTTTAGAACTTGATGCGCGCCATGCGATCGATCAAGCATGCAGATTGGCTGCTTTAATATGAGCAGTCTTGCTGTTGTTATTAATCCAGAATCAGGTGGTGGGCGAGGTAAAAAAATCTGGCTGAAGGTTCAATCGGGATTAAGTATACTATTCGATAAAATTACTTTCAGGATGTCTGCTGGCGTAGATGAACTGGTGCCTCTGACACAGGAATTATTGTCTGATCATCCGGATTATTTATTAATCATTGGTGGAGATGGCACTTTAAGTTATGCGATTAATGGTATTATCAAACAGGATAAAATAGAGATTCAAAAAACTAAAATCGCTTTT
This sequence comes from Legionella quateirensis, assembly GCF_001467955.1. GTDB lineage: Bacteria > Pseudomonadota > Gammaproteobacteria > Legionellales > Legionellaceae > Legionella > Legionella quateirensis. The sequence goes on from NZ_LNYR01000034.1 coordinate 278,322, forward strand.
TTAAACGCGGGATGTGGGGGCGATTTTATAAAACAATTTCCGCGGCAGGATATTAGCCAATTTTTAGACCGATTAAAAAACAACCAATTTGTAAATTGTAATATTGGCAAAATTAATTTTTTTGATCAGCCTTCCCATTATTTTATCAATATTGCCAGTTGCGGTCTTTCAGGACAGGTTGTTTCGACAGTGAGTAAAAGTCGATGGTTAAAAAAGCTGTGCGGTTCGGTTAATTACTTTCTTCATTCATTAGTGGCTTTATTTACTTACAAAAGACCGACAGTACGAATTCAAATCGATGATGCTTCATTCTTTGATTGTTCTCTACTTTTGTTAGCAGCATGCAACGGCCAATTTTTTGGCGGTGGTATGCATGTGGCTCCAACGGCAAAATTGGATGATGGGCTCATTGATGTAGTGCTCTTTGGTGATTTCACAAAATTAAACGCTCTACTAAAATTACCTGAAATATATTCAGGAAATCATATTTTGGATAAGAAGGTTCAATACTTACAGGCAAAAAAAATAGCTATTGAACCAAAAGATAACAGTATTATCAAGGTTGAGGCAGATGGGGAATGCATTGGGCATTTACCTGCAACATTTGAATTATTAGAAGATACTTTTGCACTCATCGTTTGACTAAGCTCCAACGACGTATTTTAAATGCACTACAGAACTTCCTGGTGAATTAAAGCTGGCGTTCTGTTTCTTGTCCGTGAGCTGTGCTTACTGTTTGTTCTAATTTGAATCATTGTTGACAGAAAAAAACCTATATTTTTAAAAGCAAAAGGGCTGCTTTTTAAGAGAATATAAATAAATATAGTGCATCATCCTGTTTATTTTGTTATTATACTGAGCAATTTTTATATTACTTAACCTTTTCAGGTTTACGCTTTACTATATCAGGAACACTATGACTCAAGAAATTACCAATTTCTCTGCTTTTAATTTTTCAGATGCTTTAAATAAAGCACTAGAGGATATGAAGTTTACAACTCCTTCTCCTATTCAAGCACAAACTATTCCGTTGTTATTGCAAGGGCGCGATGCTATTGCTTTAGCTCAAACAGGTACTGGTAAAACTGCTGCCTTTGCTTTACCGATACTTCAGAATTTATCACCTACCATACAGGGGACGCAGGCTTTAATTATTGCTCCTACTCGTGAGTTAGCTATTCAGGTTGCTGAGCAATTTGAACTATTAAGTAAACATCAACGTGGCACTACTATTGCTGTATTGTGTGGTGGCCAGGAGTATGGTCGTCAATTAAAACAATTACGTGGTGGCGCACAGGTTGTGGTCGGAACCCCGGGCCGTATACTGGATCATATAGACAAAGGTACTCTACCTTTGGACAATTTACGTACTTTTATTCTGGATGAAGCAGATGAAATGTTGCGTATGGGTTTTATTGAAGATGTTGAAACGATTCTGGCGAAGTTACCTGAGAAAAAACAAATCGCATTGTTTTCAGCGACTATGCCACATCGCATTCGCCAAATCGCCAATACCTATTTAACTGATCCGGCTTCAATCGAAATTCGAATGGAAACAGCTACAGTAAAAAGTATCGAACAGCGATTTCTGTTTGCTTCAGGTCATCAGAAACCTGATGCCTTGGTTCGTGTTTTGGAAGTTGAAGATTATCAGGGTGTTATCGTATTTGTTCGTACCAAAAGCAGCACAGAAGAAGTTGCAGAGTTATTGCAACAGCAAGGACTGCGGGCAATGGCTATACATGGTGATATAACCCAGGCATTGCGTGAACGCATTATTTCTCAATTTAAACAAGGTGCTATTGATATTTTGGTTGCTACTGATGTCGCGGCACGTGGTTTGGATGTAGAGCGTGTAACACATGTTATTAATTATGATTTGCCTCACGATAATGAAACGTACGTGCATCGAATTGGCAGAACAGGAAGGGCAGGTCGTTCTGGAGTAACTATACTGTTTGTGACTCCTAAAGAATCACGTTTAATCAGCAGTATTGAGCGACATACGCGTCAACGTATAGAAAAAGTCAATGTACCTAATGATCATATGATTCAAGTGGCCAGACAACAGCGCTTTATGGCAAATATAACAGAGCGTCTGGAACATGCAAATCTACCATCCTATAAGCGTATCGTTGAAGAATACATTAAGGAAAATGAAGTATCAGCAGTAGATGTCGCAGCAACCCTCGCATTATTGCTGCATAAAGATTTGCCCTGGAAAAAAGAATTGGCCTTACCTAAATCTCCTCGACCAGCTAAAGAGGGTCGTGTCAGCCGAAATGGTGATGGTCGCTCAGAGCGTACGTCACGTTTTGGTGAAGACAGAAAGGGATTTGGAGGCGACCGTAAAAGCTTTGGCGGTGATAAAAAAGCTTTTGGCGGTGAACGAAAAAACTTTGGTGATGATCGCAAAAAATTTAATGATGAATCAACAGCCCAGGATTTGTTCCGAATAGATGTGGGTAAAGTTCATGGCGTAAAGCCCGGGAATATTGTCGGGGCTATTGCTAATGAAGCCGGTTTACAAAGTCGATATATTACCGGTCTTAAAATTCATGAGGATCATTCTACTGTTCGACTTCCTAAAGGCATGTCTAAGGAAGTAGTTCGAGATCTTACTAAAGCATGGGTTTGTGGTCGACAACTGAATCTAACCTTAATCGGTAGTGCTTGAATAGACAGGTAGCAGCGACAAATGTCATCCCGAATGCGATGAGGGATCTCCTGAAGGTGGTGCAGTGCCTGCATTTGGACTTCACTGCGTTCAGGAGCTGAGGTATCCCCTCATAATTCTAGTGAGGATAATTAGTTACTATTCAGTATAAACGTTCGTCTTTGCGAACGTAGTGAAGCAATCCAGAACACAGTTCCAATAAGGCTCCGATGTGGATTGCTTCGCTTTGCTCGCAAAGACGGGTATTCATAGGATCATTGAGGCTTAAATAACTACATTTTCGGTGTTATTAATTTTGAAGGGATACCTCAGTTCAGGATAACGTCATAACTGAGGGATCTCCTGAACATGGTGCAGTGCTTGCCTTTGCATATCATTCACTACCTCCAAGATGACGAAATTGTGAAGAGACAAAATCTGGTTGTAACTCTCTAATCTATAATAATAAATGTTCCAGTTTTGATTTATCCTTTCAGTCCTGTTTTTAAAAAATCCAATGTAATGATGTGAGTTGAAGTAATGGGTGTTACAGTACACGAAGCGCATGATTTTTCTGTGGCAGATGATGGTTCAACATCGATGTCGTATGCAAAAATAAATCAGTTATATCCTGATTTGGTAATTATCAAGGACGGTCATTACAAAACACAAATTGGAGGTGTATCCAGACCTTGGACACTGTTTAATTCCGCAGATCCTTCTCAGCCTCCAAAAATCAAAGATTCAATATCTTTTGCCAATGTTTATAATGAATACGGTGCAAGCAGTGATTTTGTTGAGTCGCCATGGAAAATTCATCTGAGTATACACCCTGATGATCTGGGTAAAGCATGGGATATCATTTATGCCTTCTTGTCTTCGCGTGGAGTTCCCATTTTTAAAACGACACGATTGGCTGTTTCACGAGTATTATATAATCAAATGCATCAGGTAACTGCTGAGTTTTTGGAGAAGCGCAATCTGGCGGTAGAGGATAAAAATCAGTCACTTCAGGATATTGTTCGCGTGTATCATGGGATGCAGATTACCATTTATATAGAGCTTGGAAAAGAGAGTTCTTATAATGCCCTTCTACAAGAAATCGAGCCTCTTTTATATAAGGCAGGAATAACTCCTGGTATTATTGATAAAAGCGACCGGGCAATAGGTATATACAGTTCAGTGAGAAATGTGGGTAAAGGTTATACGTCACATGAAAAGGTTTCTGGATATAAAGCAGCCGAAGAGAGAGACATTTTTAAAGCAATTAAATACAAACTGAAAGACGTTCACATCAATTGGAATACTCTGGATTACAAAAGGCACATTTTAAAAGCTCAAATGACGTTGCAACAAGTAGTTGATGCCAGAAGAAAGTATGAAATGGCACTATTCAATAAATCTGAGTTCATACAGGCTTGTGATGTAGCAACCGAGTATTTTGAGCGTTGGCATCAATTGATTAAACGAGCGCCAGATGCAGCGGAACTTTCGATCAAGAATCAGGGCTTGATGGAGCAATTTAAAAAATGGATCTCTGATGGTCAATACCTGATCCCTTCGATTAGAAAGGAAAAAATCAGGAAAATCAAAGAGGCAGAGGACATACTCCAAGCCACTTCTGAATCATCCAATCTTAATGATATTCCTCCGCAGAGGATTCAACGACAGTTTGCCCGCAAGAATTTATTGGGCACTTTACCAGCTGATTTTATCAAAAAACATTCGGGTATCTTGTCTGTTCCGAATGAGAAAAAAGGTGATACAGCGAGCATCATCAGAACATTGTCTGAACATAGAAGAGAGGCTTTTGCTCATTTGAAGTCATTTACTGTCCCTCAGAAGAAAAGAACCCTTGTTTTACACGAGAGTGAAATTTTACCTGTTTCTAAAGTTAAACCTGAAACCGGTAGGAAATTGTTCACGGGACAAAAATCTGCAGCTACCACTTCATCAGTACACCAAAGTCAGGATTTGCAGCATACAAGAACGAGGTTGATTTCCAATCTGGGGTTTTTTGAACACTATTTCTGGTTGGGGGGATTAAGTGGCGCCACTCTAGGATTGGTAGGGGGAGCAAGCTTCATTTTGTTCTGTTTTCCGCTGACTCTGGAGCTGGCGCTGATGGTTGTAGCACTTGTAACTGTCTTGACTGGAATAGGTTTTCTTACCGGTAACTTTATTGATATGTCATTTTTGGGGCAGACTACTCAAGCGAAAGAGAACTTGCAGGCTTCTGAATCTTCTGCTGCATTTTTATCTCCCGCGCGCTTGTCTCCTGTACCGGAATTTCGTCGAGTGGCCTCAGCTCCTGTAGCGAAGAGCGAACAGGAACGTTCTATACCTTGGAATGTTGGATTGCAAAAGGAGACGGTGAGTACATCATCTGATAAAGATGAACTAATTGTAAATAATAGGGCTAATTTATAATATAAAAATACATTTTAGCTTGCCTTTAATCTGTATCGAATTTAATATCCCCGACCTGAAAAATAACATCAATACTCAGTTGAGGACATAACGTGAAAAATAATCCAAATAATTTTTTTAGATTTAAAGAAAATAAAGTTCTAAATGACGAGAAGCGAATAAAACAGGACGAAACACCTTATAAATACACTCAAAAAGCCAAGGGAACTCTTCATCATTATATAAAAGATGAAGTTCAAGATGTCCTTGAAGAAATTCATGGTCATTATCATTATGACTATGACAGTGATTCAGACTATGATGTTACTTCTGAGGAAGATTTAAATGTAATGGATTCATCAATTCGCTTGGGGTCATAATTTTGTTTTAGAACGAGCGTCAGTTTCATCTGACGCTCGATATTTAGTTAAATCTAAGTTTTATGGCTTAAATATAATGGAAGCTCCAATTGCTGTTACCACGCCGATAGCGGTTAAAGCAGTGAAAAAGGTATAATGATTTTCCTGTACGAAATTTTGCGGTGCATCGGATGGTACTTCTCTGCTGACTTCCGCTTTTATAACGTTACACTTTTGAATTACAGCAGTAATACGATCTTCAGCAGATGTATTGGATGAGAGTAAAGGCTTGTAATGATCTTGCCAAAATCTTTGTGCCAAAGTGACTTGCATTGATAATTCCGGGGCAGTCAGAAATCGGCAATTTGCACGCGCAGTGGCTTCAAAAAAAGCAGCAGAGAATTTAAGTTTATCTGTATCAGTCCAAAGATCAGAATCAGGAATAGATGAGTTGGAGTAGTATCGGCTCTGTTCAGATTGCTGACCAGCAAAATCGGTGATCGCAAGATCCAGTTGTTCTGAATCGGAGAGGATCTCCATAAAAGAATCCAGGCATACTAAAACATATTCCTTTTCAAACTGGGTCATTTTCATATCTCAAAAATGCTCACTATAAATTCGTTTATATTTTAGATCAACATGAAAATTAGTGCGCATGTTTTTACTTCCAATTTAGAGGAAATTGATTAATAACCTTGTTTCAGAATATAATGATCAATGTTTTTTTAAAAAAAAATCAATTAACTAAGGGTATTCATGAAACTATTAGCTACCGTGGGTGCTTTTTTATTTTCGGGAATTGTTGCTGCTACACCACTTAATAATATCGTTATATTCGGTGATAGCTTATCTGATAATGGGAATTTATACGAATTCATGCAACACCAATTACCTCAATCTCCTCCATATTTTGAGGGGCGTTTTTCTAATGGACCCGTTTGGATTGAACGCTTGATCGCTTCGTATTTTCCTAATGATCCGGCATCACACCTGAACGATTATGCTATTGGTGGGGCAGGAGTATCTGAAGAAGATGAAGACGATGATGTTTTATTTACCCTGAGAAGAGAAATTAAAACGTATCTGCTGACACATGACGACAAAGCAAGCGAAGACAGTCTCTTCGTTGTTTGGATAGGTGCGAATAATTACCTAGGGATGCCTAGTGAAATTGAACAAACATTGATTGATGTCAATACAGGCATTACCCATGGTTTGCAAAAACTGGCTGATAAAGGTGCGAAAAACATACTTGTTCTTAATTTACCTGATTTAGGCAGGACTCCTGCTGCCATAGAGTTTGGTTCAATTGAAACGATGAGTTATTTTTCCAGCCAACATAATGAGGCATTAAATAAAACGCTTGCCAATATGAAACAAACCTATCCCGATGTGAATTGGTTATATTTTGATATGAACTCGGCATTTAATGAAGTATTGGAACATGCAGCAGATTATGGCATCACCAATATAACAGGTACTTGCGCGAATTCGATAGCGGATGAGATCACCCGTAAATCTGTTTTAAAAATGGTTTCCAAGGTGACTCCTGGAACAACAGGAGATGGATGTGATGGTTATCTGTTTTTCGATCTAGTACATCCTACTGCATTTGCACATCAACTAATGGCAGATAAGGCTCGCGTCATGCTGGACGCTGCTGGTGTTGAACTTTCCGATAAACCCGTTTAATACTGTATAAACCGGGATAAAGCAATCCCGGTTCGTTATTCGATAAACTCTATAGGGACATATGGAACGAATTACACGGATGATCCTTATTTTTTTCTTTATTTCTACCAGTCTATGGGCAGATCAATTAGAAATCTCAATAGATCAAAATTCTGTTCGTTTGCCCTATTGGCCTGCACAAAAACTCCATTATGGAGCGGTGATGATTGTTCATGGAGGAGATCAGCCACAATGGTCGGAATTATTGGCTCAATGTGCAAAACAACTGGCAGCAAATGGTTGGTCCGTAGTGCTGTTGAATTGTAATTCAGATAATTCTGTCCCTTGGATTAAACAGTTACCTGAAGTAATCAGTTCTTTAAGACAAAATAAAAACAAACGCATAATCATGATTCATTATGGTGAGCAATTAAACCAATCTCTTGATTATTTCAGTAAGCCACAATCCAAGATGATTAATGGATTGGTGTTGATTTCAGCATATGGTGAATCCAGTACCAAGGATAAATCACTCTCATTCCGCTTTCCCATTTTTGATGTTGCCGGTCAGTTTGATTACGAAAATGTATTAACGCAAATGCATCATAGAAAAAAAGAATTTAAGGATCGGCCTTATCTTGCTGTAGAAATGCCAGGTGCAGATCATGATTATGAATATAATCAACGTTTATTAGTCTCTTTTGTACACGGATGGATGACTAAATTGCCAGAAACGCAAACACAGCCTCGCCCTATTTTAGAGTCTTATATTGAACCCGTATATTCCTCACAAAGTCAGATTGTTTCTATTACTCATTCGGATTGGACTGGCTTTATAGATAATCCTGTCGAGCCTTGATGGATTACCATCCTTTACTTTGACAAATGAGTTCATAAGCTTTCATGATTTTATGTGTTTTATCATTAGCCAGTTTAATCATTTCTTCTGGTAATCCCTGCGCGATTAATTTATCTGGATGATTACGGCTTAATAATCGTCTGTAAGCCCGTTTTACTTCTTGTTTACTGGAGTCGGGATTTACTTCTATTAAAGCATAGGCATGTGCCAGATTATTTTGTGGGGATTGCTGTTTATATTGGTATTGCTTCTGCGATGAGGAGGAGTGGCTGTATTCCCTATAATGGTGTTGTTGCTGTTGTTGATACGTTTGTTGCTGAGCCTGCTCTTGTTGCTGTTGTGCATAGGAACTGTAACTGAAATCCTCGTAAAATCGATATTGTTTATGCAGTGGAGCAAAGCCTAGGCAAGCAAAAACAATATCCAGAACTTTAATTTTGGGGGTTGTCAGTCCATCTACCTGGGCCGCACGATATTGAATGTCCACGAATAGTTTCAGTAACTCGCGGTTATCCCGGCATATTTTTTTTAATTGAAACAGTGCGGAATCTAATTTAAATTGTTTTTGTTTTCCTTCATTGAATAAACGTTTGGCAAGTGTTGTTTGCTCAGAACTCAGGCGCATCTCCTTCATGAGTAATTTTGCCATGTTAATTTCTTGTTCTGTAACACGACCGTCGGCTTTTGCTATGTGTCCCATTACTGAAAAAGTGGTTTCAAAAAATGCTTTTTGAACTGCTTTTCTTTTTTCGGAAAGATAGTACCAATGTGGGTTGGTAAAATGGCTGGCTAATCCTCTATCAAAAAAATTACCAACAAGTATACCAAACAGAGCTCCAAGAGGTCCTGCGGTTAAGTATCCAAAGAAAGCTCCGAGAAGTTTTCCCCACCAGGTGGATAATGTAAAAAATTCCCTAAAAGTCATCGTTGATGTTAATCCTCAAAGGGTATAAATGATATATGACGTCATATATTTAATATATGTACAAGAAGTTGAATTATCCAACAGAATTAATAAAAAAGCCAATTTTTCAATAGAGTACTAGGGTGTGTTGACAATTCATCAAAATATTCCCAACCTCCCGCGACTTGTTCGCGGGACGTCGAAATCAGAATTGTCAACATACCCTAATGAATCTAATATAAAAGTAAAACGATTGAACGTGTTCAATTCAATTACATGTGATTCGATTGGCTGGTTTTGACGAATTCACTAACTTAAAGGGAATTTGGAGTACTTGTCAACAGCAGGTAACGCAATTCGGTAGTGATATATCGCACAATTCACTGTTTTGGGTATATACTGTGCCCTTTTGGGATTTTGGTACACCTCTATGCGATTGATTTATTCATTATTAATGTATTTGCTTACTCCTTACATACTTCTCCGGCTGTGGTGGAAAGGTAGAAAATTACCGGGATACAGAACCCGAATTTTGGAGCGTTTTAGTATCGGTGTTCATGATAGCAAACCGGTAGATGTCTGGCTTCATGCCGTTTCTCTGGGTGAGGTTATTGCAGCCATACCCTTGATTGATGCCATGCTGGAGAAACATTGGTCTGTTTTGGTTACGACTATGACGCCAACCGGTTCAGAACGAGTAAAAGCGCGTTTTGGTGATAAGGTGGCACATCGATACATACCTTATGACTTGCCTGCGGTACTCAAACGATTCTTCAAGCAGGTACAGCCTCGCATTGGGGTCATTATGGAAACTGAACTGTGGCCTAATTTAATTAATCAGGCTCATGCAGCTAAAGTTCCCTTATTGCTGGCTAATGCGCGTTTATCCGAACGATCATTGAAAGGATATATGAAGCTTAAAGTTTTATTTAAACCAGTTCTGAATCAATTTTCCGCTATTTTGGCTCAGAGTGAAGATGATGCAAAACGGTTTATCGCTCTGGGGGCCAGGACTGATATAGTTCAGGTTTTGGGAAATATGAAATTTGATTTACAAACCAATACAATCGATAGTGCCCGGTTTAATGAGTTAAAAAGTCATTGGGGAAGTGAACGAGTTGCGGTAATTGCCGCCAGTACTCATGATGATGAAGAATCACGTATTTTATCCGAGTTACCTCGTCTGCAAAAAGCGATTCCTAACGTAGTATTATTAATTGCCCCACGTCATCCAGAGCGCTTTCAAACGGTGTATCAGCTGAGTGTTCAAGCTGGGTATAATACCGGCTTGCGAAGTGACTTGAATACTGTCTCAAGCGCGAACGAAGTAGTGATTTTAGATTGTCTTGGTGAGTTGTTAGGTTTATTTCAGATTAGTGATTATGCCTTTGTTGGGGGGAGTCTGGTGCCAGTGGGTGGGCATAATGTTCTGGAACCTATCGCCATGAACGTTCCTGTTTTAAGTGGAAATCAGGTCCATAATTTTAAAACAATTTGTACTGATCTCGAAGAAGCCGAGGCTATACAGATCGTAAGTCAGGCAGATGAATTAATCGATGCCATTATCAAATTACATCAAGATAAAGAATTTCAGAGTCGAATGGTAGAAAATGCTACTGCGGTTCTTGAACAGAATAAAGGCTCGGTAATAAAGCATTTACAAAAAATTGAATATTCTATGAACCAATAACGTTATGACGTTAATTTCACTCAACCTGGGTTGATGCTTTGTGCAGCGTCAGCCTGCATTATTTAAACAGACACACTTCGATTTATTCTCTTGTTTGAACCGGTTGTAGAAACTCGTCATCTCAGTTATGTAAAGATGACGAGTATTGGACTGTTTTGTAACAGGGCATGATAATTGATGAATGTAAAGTTTAACGAGGTCTCTATGAACCTTGATTTTGTCGTTCCTTGATTTCGGATAAAGTTTTGCAATCGATGCATAAAGTGGCCGTTGGTCTTGCTTCCAGTCTTTTCAGACCAATTTCTATGCCACAGGCCTCACAGTAACCAAAATCGTCATTTCTTAATCGTTCCAGTGCATCTTCAATTTTCTTAATGAGTTTGCGCTCACGGTCACGTGTACGTAATTCAATACTGAACTCTTCTTCCTGGCTCGCTCTGTCAGAAGGGTCAGGAAAATTGGCTGCTTCGTCTTTCATGTGCGTCACAGTTCGGTCAACTTCTTCCATTAATGATTGACGCCAGGCTAGCAATATTTTTTCAATATGTGCTAACTGCTTTTCATTCATATATTCTTCCCCATCAGCTTCCTGATAAGGGGCAATTCCCATGCTTCCTATTGCGTCGTTTTTCACGTTGTATAATCTCTCATTGGTTTTATCAATTAATTGTTCTGTCATTTTGGCCTCCGTCTCCAACTGTTACTCTGAAACGAGCTTTACAGAAAATGGCTAGGTATACCAAATTACTGCAGCATCATCAACAAAATAATGTTACCTATTTATTAATTAAGGATGCCAACCTCCACTAACCCTATCATGACCTTGAATATCCTGCCAACATTGAACATTTTTATATCCTAATTTATTAAGTATAGCGTTAAGATGGATTTTTTGATCGTATCCATGTTCAAGTAATATCAAGCCACCGGGTAAAAGGCATTCATAACTGTGCTGGATAATATATTGTAGATCAGCTAATCCATCTTGACCACTGGCTAAAGCACTTAGTGGTTCAAATCTGACATCTCCCTGTTTTAAATGAGGATCCTGCTCAGCAATATAAGGTGGATTGGAAATAATAGCATGATAATGGTGTCTGGGGAGAGTACTAAACCAGGATGAATGATAGAAATGGACGTTGGTAATTCCAAGGTGTACTGCATTGTCCTGCGCGACTTTTAAAGCTGCTTTACTGAAGTCGGAAGCGATAATCTTCCACTTGGGCCTTTCACTGGCAATTGCCAGGGCAATAGCCCCACTCCCGGTACCCAGATCCAATATGCAGGTTTCGGGTGTGTCAGGTATTAAATCCAGGGCTAGTTCTACAAGAAGTTCCGTTTCATGTCTCGGGATTAAAGTATCTTTGCTTACTTTTAAATTCAGAGACCAGAATTCACGTTGGCCTGTCAGATAGGCAATAGGCATCCCCTCGGCGCGTTGCGCGATTAACTGCTGATATGCTTCCAATTGACTCGGGTTTATTAATGCTTCGGGATGGGCAAAAATATAAGCTCTGTTTTTATGTAATACATGGCTTAATAAGAGTTCTGCCTCCAGACGTGATTCAGCATGGGGTTTGTCAAGTTGTTGCATGGCTCGTTCAAGAGCCGTGCGAATATCAATCATGTCGGCCCAATTCCGCAAGTAACTCAGCATGGTATTCGCGTTTTAATGAATCGATTACCAGGGATAAATTTCCTTCCATTACATCGTTAAGTTGGTAGATGGTCAGATTGATCCGATGATCAGTCAGACGCCCTTGAGGGAAATTATAAGTTCGAATACGTTCGGAACGATCTCCTGATCCTACCAGTGATTTACGGGTTTGTGCCTGTTCTTTTTTTTGTTTGCTTTGTTCTGCATCCAATAAGCGGGTTTTTAACAGGGACATCGCCTTGGAGCGGTTTTTATGCTGTGAACGTTCATCCTGGCACTCAACGACAACACCAGTCGGTATGTGAGTAATTCTAATCGCGGAATCGGTTTTGTTTACGTGCTGGCCTCCCGCTCCAGATGAGCGGTAGGTATCAATGCGTAAATCATCCGGATTTATTTGAATTTCATCAATTTCCTCAACTTCTGGCATGATGGCTACCGTACAGGCTGAGGTATGAACTCGCCCCTGAGATTCGGTTTCAGGAACTCGTTGTACACGATGTGCGCCTGATTCAAATTTGAGTTGGGAATAAACTGCATTGCCGCAGATTCTGGCAATTATTTCTTTATATCCCCCGTGCTCGCCATGGCTGGCACTGATTAACTCAAGCTGCCAGCCTTGATTTTCCGCATATCGGCTGTACATACGATAAAGATCGCCAGCGAAAATCGCGGCTTCATCTCCGCCTGTTCCTGCGCGTACTTCCAGATAGATATTTCGTTCATCGTCTGGATCTTTAGGAATTAAATGCCATTGTAATTGCTCATCCAAATCATCTATCAGTTGTTTTGCACCATCCAGTTCCTCTTCCGCCATAGACGCTAACTCTGCATCATCGCCATCCAGCATTTCCTGAAGGGAGTTCAGATTATTTTTAGCCTCAATATAAGACTCATAACAGGTAGCGACGGGTTCCAGTTGTGCGTATTCTTTAGATAACGATTTGAACTGATTTTGGTCGGCGATTACGGATGCTTCAGACAGTAAACGTCCGACTTCCTGAAAGCGTTCCAACATTTGCTGTAATTTTAATTCAAGAGATTTCTTCATAAGGTGTTTGACATCAGGTTGTAGTATTAAAGAGATATTGTGCCAAAGCCAATAAATCTTCTCGTCCATCCCAGGCTATTTGTCTCAGGCCGGTGGTTGGATTGTGAATTAACTTATTGACCAGGCGCTCGCTAAATTCATTTAAAACAGAGGACTGACTTTCTCCCGTGGATAATTTTTTCAGGGCACGTTGTAATTCCAATTGAGCCAATTGTTGCATTTGATTGCGATAATCACAGATTACGTCTTTGGCTCTTAATGAGCGATGCCAGCGTATGTAGTTATCGAGTTCACTTTCGATTAATTGTTCTGCCTGAAGTGCCGCATTGCGTCGTTCATTCATCCCATTTTCTATCATGATTTGCAGATCATCAATATTATAGAGTTGTACCTGATCCAATTCTTTAACATTGGTTTCAATATCTCTGGGGACTGCTAAATCCAGAAAAAACATGGGAGCATTATTTCTTTGTTTCAGAGCATGTTCCACCAGACTTTTATTAATGAATGGGAGGGGGCACGCGGTTGCAGAAATAACGACATCAGCCTGAGGAAGGTATTGAGGAATATCACCAATAGACAGTGTGTTCCCTCCGAAAGAATCGGCAAGTTTTTTCGCATTTTCAAGGGTGCGACTCGCAACCATGAACTGATGCACACCTTGCTGGTGTAAATATTTGGCTACCAGGGAAGTGGTTTCTCCCGAACCAATTAAAAACACATTCAGAGATCGGAAATTTGTAAATAATTGGCCGATCAATTGCACCGCTGCATAGGCAATAGATACCGGGTTCGCTCCAATTCCACTGTGCGTTCTTATTCTTTTTGACGCACTGAATATGTATTCGAATACTGGCCTTAGTTGAGATTTGACCGTGCCTAATCGGCATGCTTGATGATAGGCTTGTTTCATTTGGCCAAGAATCTGAGGTTCGCCTATCATCATGGAGTCCAGTCCGCTGGCGACTCGCAGAGTATGTTTTATACCCTGGTGACCTTCGTGCAGATAGAGAAAGGGTGTCAGTAAATCCTGTGGTATGTGATGTTCATGAGCTAACCAACCTGCGATAACGTTGGGATCATCTGTATCACAATAGATCTCGGTGCGATTGCATGTTGATAAAATAGCGGCCTCATTAATTTCAGGAAGACTCATCAGTCTATTTAATAATGAATCCTGCATAGCAGGAGGCAGAGCGACTTTTTCACGCACGTTTATTGGAGCAGTTTTATGATTGAGCCCGCAAGCAACAAACACCATGGAATCTGAATTCTTAGTTAGGACTCGCGAAAAATGCCCGGTTTCTTCGTTAAAAGATATTTTTAATCAGGGAATTTTAGGGTTATTCGTAAGTCAAGTTAGTAATAAAAGTTAATTGATGGATTGTAACCGATTCACGGTCAAATTTGTAGAGAATGAAGAAATTCCTTGTATTTCTAAAGAACTTTTTTAATTGGCCGCCAACAATGATAGCCACTTTTTGCACACAATGTGTAATCTGAAAAGGAGCGTCAAATGGATATTATCCTTCAAGGTCAACATAATGCTGATGAAACGGTGAAGAGTCTGGAGCGAGTATTGCAATTATTTAAAGAACGTTATCATGTTGAAGGATTTCGTGAAATTCATTTAACCGTTACATTAGTTGATGAACAGGGTGATGAGGTTGAACTCATTGATAGTGAATCCAATCAAGCCTATCGTGTATTTGAAGTCTATAGAAAAGGCTATGAGTTAAATGGAAGAAAAGGAATTCCCATGCTGCAATTAGTGGTAGATAATACCAGTAAATAGGTTGGCGGATTTAAAATACAGGAGTTCTCTATGGTTATGGCAGTGATCGCCATAATATTCACACTGATATTAGTCGTGGGAATACATGAAGCAGGGCATGCGCTGGCAGCACGCATGTTTCAAGTAAAGATTAAAAAAATATCAATAGGTTTTGGTAAACCCCTGGTTCAATGGAACAGTGCCAGTGGATGCGAATGGGTATGGGCTATGTGGCCATTGGGCGGCTATGTTCAATTGCTTAATTCAAGAATAAGTCCGGTGGATCCTGCAGAATATGCCTTCTGTTTTGACAAGAAACCAATCTGGAACCGTAGTGTTATTTTGATTTCTGGCGCTTTAGCCAATTTGATTACCGCCTGGTTGGCGTTTGTTTTTGTATTCTATATTGGTCTGAATTATCGATTACCTTTGGTGCAATCCGTTCAACCCAACAGTATCGCTGCTCATGCTGGCGTAATATCTGGTGATCAATTTATTGCTGTTGATGGATACAGTACGTCATCGTGGCAGGATGTTGGGATGCAACTGGTCATTCTGTGGGGAAAAAAAGAGGTTAATATCTCTTTGAAACAGCCTGATAATCAGGAAATCAAGGAATTAAAAATCAATTTAAGTCAGATAAAATTTACTGGCACTGAGCGTTCGCTATTGTCTGGTCTTGGTATAAAACCTGATTTATCAGCCCCAACCGGATTGTTTCAAGCACCTTCATTGTTACAGGCTATTAATAAAGCAAGCAGAGCTATGGTACATCTGTTTTATTTTTTTCTGATGATATTAAAACAATTATTTACCGGGGTCATTCCGTTTACCATTTTGCTCGGGCCTTTAGGTTTGTTTGCAGCTTCAGTTGCCTCTTTGATACAGGGGATTGTTGTTTTTTTCTATTTTATAGCCAGTTTAAGTTGTGCAGTTGCATTGGTAAATTTATTTCCCGTTCCCGGGCTTGATGGTGGGTCTATACTCTATGCGCTTATAGAAAAAATCCGTGGAAAACCTATTTCTGTAGCAATGGAAGTCTTATTACATCGATTAATGGTCATTGTGTTTACCGTTGTGCTGGTTAATCTTTTAGTGAATGATTTGAGCCGATTTTTGCATTAATCCCGATGAAGTGTATGGGATGATGTGCGTATTTTCGGGTTTGAAACAGAGTGTGTTTTTACCCTGGTTTATCTGGTAAAGAGTGAGTCACTGTTCTGGCACAGCACCAGACATCCACTTGTTTAATTCCGGTTTTTTTCAGCGCCAAGGCTAATTCATTAGCAGTATTTCCGGTAGTGAGGAGATCATCAATGATAGCAACATGTTCATAAGGCAAGGGCGTTGCATGAAATGCCTTACGTACATTTTTTTGTCTTTGCTCTCGGTCCAGACTGGCTTGGGGCGCTGTATTAATTCTTTTTTGGCAACTGGTTAAATCATAAGGTATCTTTAATTTTCGAGCTAATTTTTTGGTAAGAAGCGCGGCCTGATTGAATCCGCGTTGCTTGATTCTGAGGGGATGCATAGGAACCGGAATTAAGCATTGGGGGATATCCTGTGTTTTTTGTAGGGCATCAAGCATTAACTGACATAAAAAATTACAGAGATGGAGGCCATTTTGGTATTTGAATTGATGAATAAGGCTGCGCAAAGGCTCATCAAAAGTATAACCGATAATCGCTTTATCATAATGTGGTGGTTTTATAATACATGATCCACAAATGAGGTATTGTTCATCAGGAAGGGGCGATGCACAATGGATGCAAGCAGATCCTAAAGGTTTTATCAATCCCACACAAAAAGAACATACTGCAAGAGGTCCTTTATGAAATTGGTTGCAGAGTGTGCATATTGAGGGCAGACGCAAACTCTGTGTTATACTGAGCAATTTCTGACGCACGAGCGTTGGATTTCCTATATATTAACTTATCCTTGGTCTTATGATGGCTGTCAAAAATGAAATTAGCAAGGCATTTAGTAACCATGCCGAAGAATATGAACGTGCCGCTAAGGTCCAGCAAGAGATTGGAGATCGGTTGTTTGAGCGTCTTCATTATTTGAAAATTGCTCCTCAGCGAATTCTTGATCTGGGATGTGGTCCTGGCTCGTTTTCAAAGGAATTATCCTTACTTTATCCTAAAGCTCAGATTATTGGATTGGATCTGGTTCCAGGCATGTTAGCTCTCGCCAGAAAAAAACAGACCTGGCGCCGAAAATGGTCTTTAGTTGCCGCAGATATGAAGCATATGCCTTTTGCAACCGGAATGTTTGACTTGGTGTTTACCAATCAGGTAATTCACTGGGCCAATCCATTGGCTCAGGTTTTTCGTGAAATTAATCGCGTGATGAACGTTAACGGCTGCCTGATGTTTACTACTTTGGGACCTGATACATTCAAGGAACTTAAAATGGCTTGGTCTGGCGCGAATCATTATGCTCATGTTAATCAGTTTAGTGATATGCATGATATTGGTGACAGCCTTATGGCGGAGCATTTTTTAGATCCTGTTATGGATATGGAATTATTATCGGTTCACTATGAGACCCTACCCAAATTAATTGCTGCATTGAGAGCTCAGGGAGTACGAAATATAAATCCTGAAAGAAATCATGGTTTAACCGGTCGGACTGCATGGCAACAATTTGAAAAGAATTACGCTGGGTTGATTGCTGATAACGGTAAGTATCCTTTGACTTATGAAGTGGTGTATGGACATGCATGGAAGGGCGAACAGAGGAAAACTGATAAAGGCATTGAGACCTTAATCCCGGTATCACAGATTCGGATTAATAAAGCTTAGATTGAACGAATTCTATTCGTCTATTCAATATAAAATTCGTCTTTGCGAACGGAGTGAAGCAATCCAGAACAGCTATCTAATAATGCTCCGTTCTGGATTGCTTCGCGTTGCTCGCAAAGACGGGTATTTATAAGGCCATTAAGACATAAATATATGCATTTTTGGCGTTATAAATTATAAGGGGATACTTTAGGTCACTAAGCCTATGCGGCAAGGCTACAAGACTAGAGGTAATTCTAGCAAGGATAATTATCTTCTATTCAATATAAAATTCGTCTTTGCGAACGGAGTGAAGCAATCCAGAACAGCTATCTAATAATGCTCCGTTCTGGATTGCTTCGCGTTGCTCGCAAAGACGGGTATTTATAAGGCCATTAAGACTTAATCATATGCATTTTTGGCGTTATAAATTATAAGAGGATACTTTAGGTCACGAAGCCTATGCGCCAAGGCTACGAGGTCAGAGGTTATTCTAGCAAGGATAATTATCATCTATTCAGTATAAAATTCGTCTTTGCGAACGTAGTGAAGCAATCCAGAGCACCTATTCAATAATGCTCCGTTCTGGATTGCTTCGCGTTGCTCGCAAAGACGGGTATTTATAAGGCCATTAAGACTTAAATACATGCATTTTGGGCGTTATAAATTATAAGGGGATACTTTAGGTCACGAAGCCTATGCGCCAAGGCTTCGAAGCGAAATTCCTTTACTTAATGAGGGGTAACCCCAACAATACCGAACAGGTCGCGGTAGGTTGCGAATGTGTCAACGCACCCAGGCATCATTATTCAGGAATAATTGCTTCTATTGTGCAATTGCCTGGTTAATTCAATTAAAGCGATCGCTTTTTTATCAAATACTTGGAGTGAATCCAGGGCAATTTGATAATGCTCCGAAATTTTTTCTTCCAGTTGGTTTTGGGTATAGAGTGTAGCAAAGGTGGTCTTTTGATTTGCTGTATCTGATGATCTCCCTTTACCAAGAAGGTTTGCTGGCGCATACCTGTCCAGATAATCGTCTTGCATCTGGAATACCAGACCGATATGTTTTGCATAATCCCTAAGCGCTGCTTCAGTGTGTTCGTGAGTCGTATTTTGCGCAGCCAATACCATTTCAAAACAGGCCGTGATCAGTTGACCAGTTTTGAGAAGGTGTATTTTTCGCAGTTCTTCTTCGGAAACTGAAGAAGATGCCAGTTTGGTCAGATCAAGGCATTGTCCGCTAACCATCCCGCTTACACCGCTGGCTTTCACTAATGTTCTGGTAATTGAAACAATCTGTGATGGGTTTAATAATCCTGGTAAATGAGTTAATAATACTTCAATAGCCAATGCCTGCATTCCATCGCCAACCAGAATTGCGGTAGCCTCATCGTACGCTTTATGACAACTTGGTTTTCCCCTCCGTAAATCATCATCATCCATGGCGGGAAGATCATCATGTATTAATGAATAACAATGCGTTAATTCTATGGCTGCAGCAATAATATCAAGAATTTGAATATCGATATCGAGCAGTTCACCAGCTAAATAAACCATGATGGGCCTGATTCTTTTGCCACCCGGGAATAATGAATAATTTAATGCTGAATAAATACGATCTGCAGGAATATGCGTGGTATTCAGTATCTGTCTGAGACAGTTCTCATGACGTTGGATATAGGTATCAATCACTTGTTGGCTCATCCGATTGGGGTTCAGAGGTAGAATGAGAGGCCGTAAGCGTTTCTATTTTTTGTTCGGCCTGATTCAGTACATCCTGACAACGTCTGGCTAATCCAATTCCTTTTTCAAATTGTTTTAGAGAGTCCTCAAGAGAGAGTTCGCCTTTTTCTAACTGTTTAACTATTTCTTCGAGCTCTGTGACTGATTGTTCGAAATTAATGCCTTTACTCATTAGAGTTCTCAATATCCTGAAATGCTGTGATTATACTGAGTTAGGCTGAGGATTCAACTTTCAATTGGGGTTGAATTGGGACACATGATGACCTGAATCTTCAATTAAAAAAATTTTTAATAAAATCTTAATGTAGAGCATGTTAAACTTCTGTCCAAAAAAGGCCATGAATTATTGATTTTAAGGAGTCTTATATGAGTCAAGTGGAACAAAGTTATACTGACTTCAAAAAAAATATGTACGATACGTTCAATCTATCAATAACGCCTCTTAATCTGTTGATTACACTTTTTAGAGGAACGGCTACAAAGGAAAATAGTGATCTTGTAAGAGGTTTTTCTTTATTTTTTGCACTCATTTCAAGTCCCGTATTGTTACTTGCTATTCCAGTGACTCTTGCATTAGGGGTAATAGCCGGAGTGGTTCTGACCGTGTTTTTACCTTTTCAATGTGTATTATCTTTGTTTCAGGATCTGAGATCAGCGCATGTAATGAACACGAAACACGATGTTATGAAGCCTGATTTAATGGATGCTTCCGAGCAGCTGGTTGATCATCTGGAGCCTGATCCCTCTGCAGGAGTCCATTTTCCACCGCTATTCAATTATGATGAGCAAAAAGCCACTCCTGTAATAGCCGTACCCTCAGTTACGACGTCTTTATCTCCTCACTAGGGTCTGTTGACAATTCAACTCCCCCTCTCTACGTGCCGCGCTTTATGCGCGGCATCCACTCATCCTGTATTAACATATTACAACACAAGACCCGTAGTTCAACTGGATACCGCGCATAAAGCGCGGTAGGTAGGCGATTTGGGTCAATTGTCAACACGCCCTAATGAAGCTATTGTGCTCCATTAATAAAATTCCTTAGGTAATTATTTTAACTATCAGTTATCATTTATCACTTAATTGTAATGGATTAATCAAGGTTAATTGTAATGAAGATAAAAACCCAGTTTGTTTGTAACCAATGTGCAGCAACGTTCAAACAGTGGGCTGGGCAATGTACTCAGTGCGGATCCTGGAATTCAATATCTGAAGAAGGAATCGTACCTGAGAACCGAAATTCTCGAAGTGGCCAATGGGCTAATCAGCGTTCTGTGATCACTGCTGTTGAAGACGTAGTTATGGATAAAGAGATTCGCATGGACTGTGGATTATCTGAATTGAACAGAGTGTTAGGTGGTGGTTTGGTTTATGGTTCTGTAGTCTTGATCGGGGGCGATCCAGGGATTGGTAAATCCACTTTGTTATTACAGACTTTGGCAAATTTATCCATGCAGGAAACGGTATTATACGTTACCGGTGAAGAATCCTTACAACAGGTTGCCATGCGAGCTCAGCGACTGGGTTTACCTCTTGCGGGATTGCGGTTATTGGCTGAGACTCAGGTGGAGTCGATAATTGCCCATGCCCAAAAGGAACAACCGCGAATTATTGTAGTCGACTCCATTCAAACTATTTTTACCGAAAGCATCAGTTCAGCACCCGGAGGGGTAAGCCAGGTCAGAGAGTCTGCTGCTCAATTGGTACGTTTTGCCAAAATGACGCAAACCGCTGTTTTTCTCGTAGGCCATGTTACCAAAGAAGGTACTCTGGCGGGGCCCAGGGTTTTAGAACATATGGTTGACAGTGTTCTTTATTTTGAAGGGCAAAGTGACAGCAGATTTCGGGTGATTCGAGCCATTAAAAATCGCTTCGGAGCCGTTAATGAACTCGGTGTCTTTGCGATGACCGATAAAGGTTTGAAGGAAGTGGCGAATCCTTCAGCAATATTTTTATCACGACAACCGGAACCCACTCCCGGCAGTGCGGTGATGGTGACCTGGGAGGGCTCACGCCCGATGCTGGTTGAAGTTCAGGCCCTGGTTGATGAGGCCCATGGACAACAGGCTAAACGAGTAACTGCAGGGTTGGAGCATAATCGACTAGCAATTTTGCTTGCTGTGCTGCATCGGCATGGGGGTATTGCAACCTACGATCAGGATGTGTTTATCAATGTGGTGGGCGGCGTTAAAGTCACAGAAACAGGCAGCGATCTGGCTCTGTTGGCTGCCGTAGTTTCCAGTTTGCGAAATCGGGTCTTTGATAGTGAAACCATTATTTTTGGTGAAGTCGGTTTGGCTGGAGAAATCAGGCCTGTACAGAGCGGTCAGGAGCGGATTAAAGAGGCAGTAAAGCATGGATTCAAAAGAGCAATAGTTCCTTTTGCTAACGCTCCCAAGCAACAAGGTTCCACCATGATTATTGAGCCGGTAAAATATTTGCGGGATGTATTGGAGAAAATGTGATGTTCAATCGTACTGTATCAGAACGGGTTCAACTTGATGATGAAATAAATTCCTTCCAGAGAGATGGCGCGGTCTGTCTCCGTCAATTATTGAGTGCGGATGAAATCGATACCTTACGTCAGGGCATAGAGCTAAATTTATCCAATTTAAGTTCAAGAGCTAAAGTGGCGAGCAGATCGGATGATCCGGGTTTTTTTGTTGAAGATTTTTGTACCTGGCAAAATAATCCGTTTTACCAAAATATCCTATTTGATACCCAACTTGGAGCTGTTGCGGCTCAGCTAATGCAGAGCCAGGACGTAAGGCTTTATCATGATCATTTACTGGTAAAAGAACCCGGAACGCGTCAAGTCACACCCTGGCATCAAGATCAACCTTATTATAATGTGGCGGGGAAACAAAATTGCAGCTTTTGGATTCCGGTAGATCCGGTGAGCAGGGAATCCACTTTGGAATTTGTTGCCGGCTCTCATTTAGGGCCATGGCTAATGCCCAGATCGTTTATGGACAATCAGGCTAAATGGTTTCCTGAAGGAAGTTTGCAGGAGTTACCTGATATTGAGCAGTCAAGAGAGGATTTTCCGATTATCGGTTGGGATATAGAACCAGGTGATGTGGTCTGTTTTCATATGTTGACCTTACATATGGCAAGGGGAGTAAATATTCAGCAGAGAAGGCGAGTGTTTTCAGTACGTTTTCTAGGGGATGATATGACTCACGCGCCAAGATCATGGGTTACTTCCCCAGATTTTCCGGGACTGGTTGATGAATTACCTGCTGGAGCCAGAATGGATCATCCTTTATTTCCAACTGTGCTTAAATAGGGGGAATGTTTTGAAACAACCTATAGAAGTGATTAGCATATTCATCAGTTTTGACTAAACTTATTATATAAAAATTAATAAGTTGAGCCTATATATGGATATAACTCCTTTTTTTAAATTGATGGTTGATAAAGAGGCTTCGGATTTATTCTTCAGTGTGGGAGCTCCTCCCAATATTAAAATTCAAGGGGTTACTTCACCTATAGGTCAGGCTGCGATTAAGTCGCAGCAAATGGCTGAAATCGTTTTATCAATAACCAATGATGAACAACAGAAGGAATTTGAGGCCAATATGGAACTGAATATGGCCTTATCCATAAAAGGTGTGGGTCGTTTCAGGATCAATATTTTCCGGCAGCGTGGGGAAGTAGCGATGGTGGTGCGTTATATAAAAGGGATAATCCCATCCATAGAAGAACTAAGACTGCCGTTGATATTAAAAACCATAGTACAGGAAATTCGCGGTCTGGTATTGGTTGTTGGATCTACCGGTTCAGGTAAATCAACTACTTTGGCTGCCATGATTGATCATCGTAATCAAACGACTAGAGGTCATATCCTGACTATAGAAGATCCCATTGAATACCTACATGAACATAAAAAATCCATAGTCGATCAACGTGAAATTGGGATAGATACTTTAAGTTATGATAATGCTTTGAAAAATGCCATGAGAGAAGCGCCTGATGTTATTTTGATTGGGGAAATACGTGAACGGAACTCCATGAAACATGCTATAGCCTATGCTGAAACCGGACATTTATGTATTTCTACCCTGCATGCCAATAATGCAAACCAAACTTTGGATAGGATAATCAATTTTTTCCCGGAAGACGCAAAACAACAGATTTTAATGGATTTATCCCTTAATTTACGCGCGATCATTTCTTTGCGATTAATTCCTGGAATTGCTAATCAACGCATCGCAGCAGTTGAAATATTAATTAATACGCCCTACATTTCTGATTTGATTGAGAAAGGTAAAGTCGAGGAAATCAAGGAGGTTATGGCTCGAAGTACGGAACAAGGGATGCAGACTTTTGATCAGGCATTACTCAATTTATATAAAGAAGGTAAAATTACCAAAGAAAGCGCAATTAAATACGCTGACTCTAAAAATAATGTGGGTTTGCAAATTCGGCTTAATGAAGAAAAGAGCTTTGATTCTAAAGACGATAATCTAACTATCCAACCGGATGATTTAGATAAATTTTAAATAACACGCGCGTTTTGATTTTTTTGAACACTATGTTAAAATAATGAACTTATTATTTTTGACGTATCCTCATGGTTTCACTTTATCAAATTAAAGATATTGAACTCGGAAAGTCCTTGCTTTCCGGGCATGAAACCTATCCTGACGCAACCTATATTCCTCCTGATAAAAAAGGGAAACCAATCAAAATTATTTTTAAAAAAAATAAATTCGGAAATCCGCAATTTTCACAACTTGAAATAGCCTTCAGTAAACTGGCCGGCCTGTTTATGTCCGGAGTCTCAATTCCTGACCAGAAGTTTGTAGTGGATGATTCCCAGAAGATTGTTGGATTAGGAGTAGAGCATCTAGGTTACGTCGTAGAAAAAAATGAGGGGCTGAGCCACCCTTTTTATTCTTTGGATCAGTCAGGTTCAATAAAGCAACTGGAGAAAAAATCGGTACAATCCGCGGAAGAGATACCGCTTTATTTTCTTGATAAATTACCACCGGCTTTCTTCAAATCATTATTGAAAGCGGAAAAGTCAAAGACGCTAAGTATTGATTACTCTTCTTTAGCCAATATATTCGCCAGTTCTTTTACCTTGGAAGAGGATGATTTGCATAAGGGCAATTTTGGTTTTTATCTGGTGGAACACGATGGAAAGCCAAAAGTTGTCTTTTTTAAAATTGATCATGATTTAATGTTTGCTGATAGCATTATGTCTTTTTATTTTGCAAGACCATCTCATTGGTTGAATGGTGATAATGCATTTAATATTACAGCAAAAGACGTGCTGGATTTTCCCAAAATCAGGGATTCAGCTAACTCCTATTGGCCAACCAAACTCAGTATGTTTCCCAATCCATGGAGCGATAAGGAGTATCATAATCAGGATGAAGTTGCAGCCTTCGCTCAATTAAAGGATTTGCCTGAGTTTAAAAAAGCAAAATGGATGTCGTTTTATAAACATATTTTATTGCCGAATGAATTACTGGTTAAATCTTTAAATGAATGTCTGGATGGAAGTAAATCCTGTGATAGGGCGCAAATCGCATTATTAACTCAGGCAACCGCTTCCAGGCAGGCTCAATTAAGATCAGTACTTTTTTCATTAAAGGAATTTCGCCAGTTTCTCGTTAATTTAACGTCAGAAGAAAAGAAAGTCTTATTAAACGAAATAGTGCCTGATCATACACAAGACAATAAACTGGTACTTGAGCAGCTTGAACAAACGATGCAAACACATCAGCACTTGTGTGTTTCTGATGATGGCATTGATGAGGGTGATACACCGCTGCATATTGCCATCAAACTCGGTGACTATCGTTATGAAGAAACCATACAAAAATACGGGCATTTAATTAATAAAAAAAATAATCAGGGAAAAACTCCCCTGGATTGTGCTGTACACATGGTCCACTCAGCTGAATCTCACCCTGAGGATGTTCGTCAGGATCTTCGTTTTACCATGCGCCATTTATTGGAGCATGGCGCTTCTCAATCAAAGGAATTCAAATTATTTAATAAATTTGAGAAGGTAGAACATTATAAATTTGTCACACCTTATATGGATAGAGTTGCTCAGGCCAAATCCTATGATCAATTTAAAGACATTCTCCGAGACATCGGTGAGGATCACCGTTTTTGTTTAAAGAATAAAAAGAATTTAGCAATAGAATGTGTCGCCAGATACACGAAAGAGAATAGAGCAAATCCTGAGTTTAAAAAGATACTGATTCAGTTGAAGAAAGATGTTAATGGACACTCAACGAAATCGCAATGTGCAGGACTGCAATACATCCGACAGTTACGAAGCAGGCTATGGATCATTCGTCAAATCAGAGGCTTATTCGGTTGGACCTCCACTCAAGGTGAAATGAACAACATCATTGAGCGTGAGTTAGAGCGATTAAAACCTAAAGGGTTTAATTGCTTTTCTTTCTTTAGTAATGCTCCTGTTGTCGATCCGTGTCCGGTAGTCGTCAATTCAACAATGAAGATCAAATAAATATCGCCTAATGAGGTTCAGGTTGGTAACCAAGGAGATTAGGAGGAATCCTGTCAGGGATAATCTAAAGGAACAAATGCACGTTCATTTATCTTAATTGGCACTTTTTATAAGTTTGTCATTGTTGTGCTGGTAATTAGGATGGATCCCCGCTTTCGCGAGGATGCCATATAAAAAACGAGGATGACGTAGAATAAGTGAGGATCATTCAGGGTGTAAAGCCGAAGCATGCAAGCCTTTCGACTCAGTACTCCCTAAATTAACCCATAAATAATTGCCGAGATGGAGATAATCCCCATGATGGTGATAAATACATTACTGATATGGTTACTGTATTTTTTCATCGCTGGAACCCGGGCAATGGCATACATTGGCATAATAAATAACAGGATTGCAATTACTGGCCCACCTAATGTTTCTATCATTTTCAGGATATTGGGATTAATTGTTGCAACAACCCAACAAGTCAGAATCATAAATACTTCAATGACTCGATGTAGCGCGTTTTTACTGATGGTTTTTCCAGAAGATTTCAGGGCTTTAACAATAATACCGCTCATACCTTCTTTTGCTCCAAGATAGTGGCCAAGAAAAGATTTTGAAATGGCAATAAACGCAATAACGGGTGCTAGATAAGCAATGACCGGAGTATTAAAGTGATTGGCCAGATAAGACAAAATAGAGATATTTTGTTGCTTGGCCTGCATTAAATCCTGAGGTGACAGACTAAAGACACAGCTGAATACAAAGAACATTACTGAAAAAACCATAAGTAAATGGCTGTATTTCATAATTAATGAGCTTCGTTTATCTGCCTGATTACCGTATTGCTGTTTTTGACTTACGGCAAAAGAAGAGATTATGGGGGAATGATTAAAAGAAAATACCATGACAGGAATGATCAACCATAAGGTCATTAATAATCCATGTCCACCATTAGCCTGTAAGGAGTTGCTTTGCTGTAATATGGCATTGTTCCAGTTGGGTATTAAATATAAAGACAGGAGGAATAATATAGTTGCGAAAGGATATACCAGCAAAGACATTGATTTAACGATAATTTCCTGTCCAAATCGTACTATGGCCATTAATGCCAGGATTAATACAATAGCCAGAAGTGCTCTTGGCGGAGCATTCAGTCCCATTTGATTGACAATGAAGCTTTCTGTTGTGTTCGTTATTGCCACACTATACATTAATAAAATGGGGTAGATGGCAAAGAAATATAAACCGGTTAACATCCTGCCAGCGAATGAGCCGAAATGCTCTTCTACTACTTC
The DNA here is from genome assembly GCF_001467955.1 of Legionella quateirensis. Classification (GTDB taxonomy): domain Bacteria; phylum Pseudomonadota; class Gammaproteobacteria; order Legionellales; family Legionellaceae; genus Legionella; species Legionella quateirensis. Next base: position 305,659 of record NZ_LNYR01000034.1, read on the forward strand.
AGTGATGTCATTGTGTGGAGACGATCCAGATAATACAAACCGGCACAAGGCTCGATGAGAATAGTAGGTCATCGGAAATGCCAGCAACGCCATAATGATTAGAGGTAAAATACCATTAAGCCCCGCATCTATGGGCAGAAAGAGGGTTCCAGCACCTATTGCTGTACCATAAAGACTTAACATCCATACCGTATCTTGTTTTCTCCATTCTGAGAATTTTTTTTCTGATACAGGTGATACTATTGCTGCGGATTCATTTAACGACATGAAAAAATCCTCATTTCATTGCTAGTTTTTTAAGAGCCATCCCCTTGGAATTGATCAATATTAACACTATGGAGTTAATATTTCAACAATTGCATCATAAATCATATCCAAGTCGTTTAAACAAAGCAAGCAATGTTTAAGAGCTATTCGAATTGTTAACACAGCCTATTTATTTGTTTTAATTTTATCTTCTGCTCCTTTTTTCATTACTATAATGCTGATGCGTCGATTTTCAGGATTTAACGGATTGGACTTATCTAAAAGTACGGTGGAGGAGAATCCGGAAACGGTCATCACTTTATCTTCATTCATCCCTGCTTTAATAAGTGCTCGCCGTGCCGCATTTGCTCTTTGAGCGGATAGTTCCCAGTTAGTGTATTCCAGTTCATCGGGGTTATTGTAAGGACTTGCGTCAGTATGACCCTGAATGGTGATTTTATTGGGCACTGAATTGAGTAATTTGACTATATTGGCAAGAATGGGTTCAATTTCGGGATTAATTTTATCAGATCCTACATCAAACATGGGCTTTTTTTGATTATCGATAAGTTGGATCCTCAAGCCATCAGAAACGACATCCATTAACAGCTGCTTCTTTAATCCCGCAAGAGCAGGGTCATTTTCTATGCTTAAATTGATCTGTGATTTTAGTTCTTCAAGCTTTTTCAATTCTGCTTTATTTGATTCAATAACCTCTTTATTTTGAGCTATTTTCTGGTTATTGAGCGGTTTATTACTGGCGGAAACCTGTCCATCGCTGTCTTCTACATTGGGGCCGCCACCCTTGATATTAATTTGTCGGTTACCTATGCTTTCACCACCAAAAATAGCTACTTTCATCGGCTGTTTAAAATACTCTGAAATACCCGCCTTTTGTGCTTTATTCAAAGATGAAACTAACCACATCAGCAAGAAGAACGCCATCATTGCAGTGACAAAATCAGCATAGGCGATTTTCCAGGATCCCCCATGATGTTGGTGTTTTTGTTTGTTTATTTTGCGGATAACAGGTGGAATGGCATGTTTTTCTTTTTTATCTTTCTTCTCTTTTTTTTCGCCAAGATCGTCACTTGTTGAATCACTAATATCATTTATTTCAGTCATGGTCAGGCTCTAACTTGGGGTTGGTTCAGTATTTTCTGTAGCAACGGCGGCAGCCGCAGCAGGCTTCGCATTTTTAATTTCATCATTTAATTGATTAAATGATGGTCGTTGTGATGAGAATAAGACTTTGCGACCAAATTCCACAGCAATAATTGGAGGGTTATTATGTAAACTGGCCAGAATGGTTACTTTAATGCATTGAAGCATCAGCTGTGTTTGATTTGCACGTTGTTCCATAGCGGTGGCGATGGGGCCTACAAATCCATAACCCAATAAAATCCCCAAAAAAGTACCTACCAGGGCATGCGCAATCAAAACACCCAGTTCCGATGGCGGTAAACTGATGGATTCCATAGTATGAACTACTCCAAGAACGGCTGCTACAATACCAAAGGCGGGCATTGCGTCTGCAAGTTTGGTAATGGAATTTGCCGGAATCATTTCTTCTTCATGGTGAGAATCAATTTCCATATCCATTAAGGCTTCAAGTTGAAATGGTTGCATGTTGGACGTGATAATCAATCTTAAATAATCGCAAATAAATTCGATAACATGATGATTGCTCATTATTGCAGGGTAACTACTGAAAAGTGGGCTGTTCTCAGGGTCATCAATATCGGTTTCAAGAGACATAAGACCTTGTTGTCTTGCTTTATTTAAGAGATTGTAGAGTAAGGCAAGCAAATCTATAAAAACTAACCTTGCCGATTTTTGCCCTCTGAAAATGCCCGGTAGTGCTTTAAGAACTGCTTTAATCACTGTACCACTATTACCGACTATGAATGAGCCAATAGCTGCTCCGCCTATGATCAGCAGTTCGAGTGGTTGAAATACTGCGGCAAGATGACCTCCAGCAAGGGAGAATCCACCAAACACACAAAGCAAGATTACAATATAACCTATAATAATTAGCATCTTTCATCATCCTGAAGCGTTTCGTTCTATATTATCCTAGAAAAAGCAGTTCAATCTACTGGAAGCCGTTATTACATTGAATTTTAAAGAGTTTTGATGTGTTTTTACTTCACTGTATGAGTAATACCGTTTCAGCAAAAATCGTCAAAAACTCGTTAAACTTCAGTACACTAAAATCTTTCGCGGCAATTGAACTGCTCTTTTAAGGATTATTTGGCTAAATAATCATGAACAACTGTTCCATAGGGTAAAGTCAAATCCGATAAAATATGAACCGCGTTTATAATACGTCGCACAGGAAGGCTAGCTACCGGTGCCAGAGCATGGTGTGCCAATTCAATTTGCGCAGGTCCTTGCCAAGCCCCTTTGACATTAATATCAATCAGATGGTATTCAACCAATTCACAAATTCTGGTAGTGCCATCTACATGAGGAATGATTTTTAATAAATAATTTGCTGTGGACATTGATTCCTGGATTTTTTTTACATCCAGGGATTCGTATTTATAACCCATTGTTGCCGTCGCAATCCGACACGGACCATACTCCAGAGTGCCCAGCAGGGTTTCATTAACGACTTGCAATTGGGGTTGAGCCAGTTTTTTGGGAAAGCCCCAAATTTCACGACCACCTGCTATTGGAGGTTGGTCGTCCAGATACATGGCATGCGTATACCCTCCTGGCTTACCTTTATACCGCACAGGTATGACTTGACCCGATTCGGTATAATCACCAAAACCGGTAGAGTCCGGCATTCTTATGAACTCAAATTTGACGACAGGCTCGGTAACTTCTAATGGTGCAGGAACTACTTCACGCAGCAAATCCATATCCGTTTCGTATGAAATAATGAAATATTCTCTATTAGTAAAGCGATAAGGACCTCTAGGATATGATGGACAGGTAATGGGCATTGTAAATGCTTTTTTTATCACCTCTGCTTCATTCATTGTGATTCTCCTTAAAGGTTTTCATATCGGACATATCATATAAGGCAATGCCTTCAGTAACAGGTACCGGTTTTAGCCAGGGCGATTTTTTTATCGCATTTACTCCATCCTGGTATCCATTAGCTAAACGCTCATGGATTGATTTAATCGAAAATTCATAATCTTTTGACGATAATTCAGTTTCATCATGCGTGTATAAGAAGCGAACCACAGATATTGTGGTCTGATGTCCTCTGGAAATACAGAGCTTAATTTCAGGATCTGATTTTTTCTCTTTGGGTACGAAATGGGACAACACATGAATGGTGTTTTTCAAGGTTTGAATCTGCTGATACAGCTGGATGGTTTTAGTAAAACGACTTGAAAATTCGATATCCTTTCTGCGTTTTAATACTTCATCGAGTGTTGTTGGATGTAAGCCATAGGAATCGAATAAATGCACCATAAAACACAATACATTTTTACGATATTGATTGGATAGTACATAACTAGTAGGGGTGTTATTGGAAATACCGCCATCCCAATAAAATTTTCCTTCGACTTCAACTGCAGGAAACCCGGGAGGCAGCGCGCCGCTGGCCATAATATGCTCAGGGCCAATTTTTTGGTTGAACGAGTCAAAATAGACCATTTTTCCCGAGCAGATTTCTACTGCTCCAATACACAATCTCGTTACTTTTTTATTGTTTATTCGATCGAAATCAATATATTTTTCCAGAGTGCTGCGCAAAGGAGCGGTGTCATAATAACTGATTTTATCAGGGCTATTATGCCATCCCCATTGTGGTGGTGGAAATCGAGGTGTAAAAAAACCTGGTTGTCCAAAAAGAATGGATGAATGAGCTGCCAGTAAATGATGGATTTTTCGACTGTCCGGATCATTAGGTAATACTGTTTCGCCAATATTGCCGTGCGTCGCAATGGACTCCCAAAATTGATACAGTTTTTCAACGCGTATGTTTTCAGGATTACCTGCAGCTATTCCGGCATTAATTGCTCCTATTGATGTACCTACATACCAGTCAGGGAAATATCCTGCTTCATCTAATGCGCGAAGAACACCAGCCTGATAAGCTCCTAATGCCCCTCCGCCCTGAAATGTACAGGCTATGTTTTTGAATGGTATCTTGAATTTATTATTCTTCTTGGGTTGAACCATGGTTTACTCCATAAACCATCCATGGCTGACAACCAGGGATTGACCGGTTAATGCATTCGATTCAAATGAGGCGAAAAATAATGCGGTCTGGGCAACATCATCGGTAGTAGTAAATTCACAATCAACCGTGTCTTTTAGCATTACTTTTTTTATAACATCCTCTTCACTGATGCCCAGAGCTTTAGCTTGTTCTGGAATCTGTTTGTCTACCAGTGGCGTGCGAACGAAACCAGGACATATGACATTCGCTCTTACATTATGAGCCGCTCCTTCTTTTGCGACGACTTTACACAAACCCAGTAAACCATGCTTTGCAGTAACATAAGGGGCTTTGAGTACCGAGGCTTCCTTGGAATGAACTGAGCCCATATAGATGACGCTTCCTCCTTTGCCAGACGCATACATATGCTTTAAAGTAGCTCGGGTAGTTAAAAATGCTCCATCAAGATGGATGGCAAGCAGTTTTTTCCAGTCAGCAAAGGCTAATTTATCGATTGCTCCAATGATTTGAATACCGGCATTACTTACCAAAACATCAATGCCACCAAAATGTTCAGCAACGGCATCAATTCCCTGGTTTACTTGATGTTCATCGGTAACATTCATGGCAACTGCCATGGCTTGACCACCAAGCGATTTTATTTCATCCGCAGCTTGAGTTGCCTGATCCAGGTTGAGATCAGCAATCGCAATTTTTGCACCTTCCTTTGCATAAACCATGGCAATTTCCTTGCCTATTCCACTCGCAGCCCCAGTAATTACGGCGACCTTATTTTTAAGTCTCATGGTTACTATCCCTGTAATTTATTAAGTTATTTAAAAAGTATAGCAATGTAATTTTTATATTGCTGTATGATTTGACAAGAATATTTCATAACACCTTACCCTGACACTCTCAATTAAGAAAGAATCAGGGTATCAAGGCAAATTAAATCTTTAGCAGGAATGATACAGTGTAGTATCAAGATTAGTAGTAATAATAGGGACGGCCGTAATAATAATATTCACGTCTATCCTGTTCTCTACCGACAGCATTACCGACCAGTGCACCAGCTCCTGCACCTATCGCTGTTCCCAAGCCTGAACCACCAGATACTGCATATCCTAATCCAGCACCTAAAGCTGCACCTCCAGCCGTACCAACCTGTTCATTGGTGCAACCGACAAGCATGAAACTTGATGCGCCTACTAGAATTAAAGTACCAATTATCTTTTTCATAGTTGACTTCCTCGTGTAATTGTCCTTCATATGAAATAATAGTACATAAATAATAAAATATGTAAAAAAATTATTCAAATAAGTGACTGAGTAGACGATTTGGATCTTCCTACTCAATGTGTACATGGGTTCTATCAGGAAGGGATCTTTATGTAGTAAAACAGATAATGTTAAGACCGAGGCATTGGTTTTTTTCCATAACTTATATATAAATTTACTCTGACCCCGTTTTTCCAGTAATATAAAGGGTAACTAATAATAAAAATAGAGGGCAGCATGTTTAGAGGAAGTATAGTAGCCTTGGTTACACCCATGCAGAATGACGCAGTAGATGTCCATCATCTGCGAGAGTTGGTTGAATTTCACATAGAAATGGGGACTCACGGACTTGTTGCTGCCGGTACTACTGGTGAGGCAGGTACTTTATCTCATGAAGAAAAATTATTAGTCATTAAAACGGTTATAGATCAGGCTAAAGAAAGAGTGCCTGTAATTGCCGGAACAGCAATGAACGCAACCAGAGAGTGTATCGCGTTGACGCAACAGGCTATGGAGTTTGGAGCTCACGCCGCATTAATTATGACCCCGGCCTACATAAAACCTACCCAGGAAGGCCTGTACTTGCATTACAGCAAGATCGCTGAGGCAGTAGCAATGCCTATTATTTTATATAATGTTCCAGGTAGAACCGCATGTGATTTATTACCTGAAACCGTTGCGAGACTGGCCAAAATATCCAATATCGTCGGAATTAAGGAAGCTACAGGCCAGATGACTCGGTTACAACAAATTCTTCGTCTTTCTGAAGGCCGAATCGATGTCTACAGCGGTGATGATTTAACTGCGGCGCAATGGATGTTGGCTGGAGCCAAGGGAGTGATCTCGGTAACTGCTAATGTTGCGGCTAAATTGATGGCAAAAATGTGTGATATGGCTATGGATGGAGATCATGCAGCATGTCTTCGTCTACAGGAACAATTAATGCCTTTACATGAGTTGATGTTTGTTGAAGCAAATCCGATTCCGGTGAAATGGGCTTTGAATAAAATGGGCTTAATGGGCAGTGAAATTAGACTGCCTCTTACTGAATTATCAGAAACACATCATCAGGCATTAGAAAAAATACTAAAAAGTCTGGAGTTGATTTAATTGGGGATAGTTGTGAAAAAATTGAGTTTTATCGTTCTTGCTACACTGGCGTTGTCAGCCTGTAATTCTCGTTATTCCAGTAATGGTGAGAATGTTTATTTACAAAGTCGTAATGGAGTCAAAATTGTAGTGCCGCCTCCATTGACCAATGCTAATATCAGTAATTTTTATGATTTGCCCCCACAAAACCAGGATGCGCACGTCAGTATTGCGCCGCCAGGGGATGACACTATTACTTCATAAGGGTTCATTATGACACCATCAGAATCAGGGGAGTTGCTCATTGTACAGGAGTTGTCCAAGCGCATTGTGGAAGCGCAACGCAAAATCAGGATTCTTGATAGTATTAAATGGGATGACTCGGTTAAAAAGGAGTTTTTTAAAGCGAAGGGGAATAAATTACCGAATGTTGATAAAGCCTACTATGATAATAAACCCTTACCTTTTGAAGTTCGAGATAAACAGGAAGAGTTTCGGCTGATTCTGCGTGATGCTCAAAATCAATTAGGTCAATATTCGACTTTAACTCGATTAATCAGGCGTCAGTGTGAAGAATACAGCCGAGCCACACAAATGTTGGCAGTTCGGGGAACTCCTTCATTCAGTGAGTTGGCCATGGAGCTGTATGGTAGTCCTGATGATGTGTTTTATGCCGGTGGTCCGCGCATGTCCCAAATGGGAACTTTACTGTTTGATGTGTTAACCAACCTAAACGTTCAATTACAATCCGAAGCGGATTTGAAACGTCATACGCCACAGCAGGCTCAGGAAATACTGCAGGCGCGATTAGGGCATTTCTTTTCCAAACATCCAGGAAAAGTAACGGTTATGGTAAGTGATGATATGGTTGCCGATGCTTCAGCTGGGGCTGACAGCATCAAATTAAGTCAACAGGCAATGTTTAGTGACCGCGACTTGCGTTATATGGAAGTGCATGAAGGATGGGTTCATGTCGGTACAACCTTGAATGGAGCAATGCAACCAAATTGTTTTTTCCTGTCTAAAGGTTCTCCTTCCAGTAGCGTGATTCAGGAAGGTTTGGCTGTAATCACTGAAGTAGTTACTTTTTCCTCTTATCCCGGACGCATGTTAAAGATTACCAATAGGGTGATTGCTTTAGATAAGGTGACTAAAGGTGCCGATTTTCTGGACATCTATCGTTATTTTATTGATTGTGGTTTGTCTGAAGAAGACAGTTATAACCAGACGGTGCGCGTTTTTAGAGGTAGTACTCCAACTGGCGGGCCATTTACTAAAGATTTATCCTATGCGAAAGGATTTGTTCTAATTTATAACTACATTCGATTTGCGATTAGTCAAAAGAGAGTGGATTCCATTCCTTTACTGTTTACCGGTAAATTAATTCTCGATGATTTACCCTTATTAGGCGAATTGAAAGAACGAGGCATACTAACGAACCCAGTTTATTTGCCGCCTCCTTTTCAGGATTTGGCCGCCTTAAGCGCCTGGATGAGTTTTTCTCTTTATTTAAATCAATTTGATTTAAATGAAATACAGAAAAATTTTCGCTTTTTATTGATCTAATGGGTCTGCATTTGTCCCAGTTGGAACGGATAATCATGACGGCATCGAGCATAAGCTGCTCCTATCTGAGCAGGATTTGGATAAAAGGCATAATGAGTCGCGTTGTACGCGCAACAAGGGAAGGAACTGATAAAACAGCCCCGTTTCGCATTCCAGACAAATCCTGTTTCAGTTGGCTCCAAAGTTCTACCATCAAAACAGACGTATCGTGGTTGTGACGGCTGTCCCCCTTGAATACATCCTTGAGCATGAGCAACATTAACCAGAATCAATCCAGCCAGTATTATTTTTATTCTCATTTAATTGCCCTTAAACTTGCTATACTTCTATTAATAAAGTTAGCTTAAGTTTGGATCTATTCAAGCTCGATGAGAAAAAGATAACCAAATTAAGGTTAAATTAATAAATTAGGCTTAAAATAAAGACATATAAGTCTGCGGAGTTTATTTATGGCTAAGAATGTGGCGATCAGAAATGCAATTATTAATAATGCTGTAGACATAGAACCGGATGTTCGCCGCAGGGCTTTAGAACACTTGTTAGAAGCCGATCCTGCCAATCTGACCGCATTTCGGAACGCGATTATTCATAATAAAGGATTTTGGGAGCAATTTCCTGATTTAAAAGAAGCAGAAGGTGTTAAAATCTACGAAGACAGTGATAATTTACTAAGTCTGGATGGGGCTCCGGATATTAAAACGATTCGCCAATTAGCAGCTCAACAGCGAGTAACATTGGGTTTAAACGATGTTGAAGATGATGTTTTGATTCAAATTCTTTCAAACAATGAAGACGAATGCCGGGCTTATCTGGCTTCCATAAGTAAATTAGGTAATTTAAATAAAGCACATGGCTGGAAAAAAAATGAAGAACCAGTACTTGCTCCACCAGCCCCAGCACCAGCAGACAGTAATAAATCAGATGATATTTTAACAGCAAATGCCATTAACGAGATACGAAATCAAGCTCGTGATGTTTTATTATTACGCTTCATCAACCAATCAGAGAATCGTGCGCAAATAGTACAATTATTAACTGCAAATGATAAAGTATCAGTTGATAGTGCTGCTATAGTAATGGGCTATCCGGACTCAGTCGCTGCCAAAGGCTTTTTGAATTTTCCTTTAAGTGATCATGTAAAAGATGCGCTTAGAGGTCGTCTCACAATGTTAAAGCAGGCAGCTGGAAAAAACGATTTTGAGGAGTACGTTGCAGGGCTTTCATCAGATGCGATTTTGAGGCAAGAAGATAATTTGCAAGCAGAAAATGATGACTTTTTCGAAAGCATACCTCCACGAATAAGGAATAATCTAACTTTAGATGATATGGATTGGGCTAAAAGCATTCTTGGAACACGATTTTTGCAGGTAGCCTTAGCCAATTCAGAAGAAGATTTATTGCCAGCACTTAAAACTAATACTGAAGAAGAGCTGACGGCAGTATTAAAAAACCTGTTCGCAAATGATGCCTATATCGCTTTGGCAGTAAAGGGTAATCTCGGTGTTCTTAAGAAAGCAATGTTGCAGAGCCATATTACGTCTATATCTATAAAGGATGAGAAATTATTGAAGGCTCTGGATAAGGCTGTAGGTTTAGCTGAATTCCAGAAAGCACTTGTTGCTGCGGGTATAACTCCTGCGGATTGGGTTAAAGATACTGATTTAAAAGATATGAAACAATGGGTTCGATCTCAGATATTTCATAATTATATAGACATAATTTCCCAATTGGGGGCAGCACCTCATCCACAACTATTCAAGGCATTTAGTGAGTTATCTGTAGAGAAACAACGAGCAATGCTTAATGATCCCGTTCAAAATTATCATGTGTTGAATGCAAAAGATGTCAAGCAATTAGCTGCTCATTTGGGGGCGGATGCAGTTGGTTTAGCTGAGGTTGTAGAAGAAAATAAAAAAATTGCGGGCTTTCAGCAAATACATAATTCAGTGGTGGCTAGAATTTTATCTGGTTTTCAACCTTCGATTACCTTGAGCTCCGCACAGATTGATGCAATTAATAATGATCTGGATAAGGATGCTACCAAGAATGGTGGTCGGGACTTTGAAGACCGAGTCCTTTATAAGGGTATTGTTGATAAAATTAAAGCTCAATGTGGTCCAGTTAATGATGGAGTTTTTTATAAAGCTTTTGGTTTGACTAAGGATGGCGCTGCTTTCAAAAATCCACCTTCAGCAAGGGAAGATATAATAGTACAAAATAGACACAATCAAGCATTACTCAATGCACATGCTTTAATTCCTCCTACTGATAAAAATAATAGATTATTGGAAAAGCAGCTATTAGGTATATTTTTAACGCTTAATAAAAACGGTCCGATTGATCCCACAACAATTGTGACTAAATTTAATGAGTCCAAAACGTATAATGAATTTATAGAAGGTGTTATTCCTCGTGGAAATTTAGGCCTTAAAGCGCAGTTGTATTCTCAATTATCCAGCAGTACGTTTTATGAATTAAAAAATGCCGTATTAAAAAATAATTTAACGGATCCTTCTCCGGCGGTTGTGACGCGGGCTTTAAGCGATGTGAACAGCGTTATAGAATCAATTAACGGGCGTCGTAATGTATCAACGAAGTCCAGGGCTCACTATAAATTCATCGAGGGTGTCGAGCCTTCTCATTTATATAATCCATCTTTTAGAGGTACAGCACAATTCAGCGCCGAAAAAATGAAAGACAAATATCAGGCTCTTTCTGATGATTGCGATCTTATTTTGGATCAATTAAGGCGTGACCAAAAAACAATTGAGGGATTTTTTAAACTGAAAGTTCAGTTTAATAAAGGTTTGCCAGCTGATTTGATAGCGAAAGTAGATCAATTGGACCAAAAGTTAAATGAAGAAATGGCAGCTATTAAATCCAATTTACAATTTTATGAAAAAATCCAACAAAAATTATCCGGGAAAGACGGCATACTGCAGGCAATTAATGATGCCGCTGATAATAAAAAAAGCTATATGTACCATGCCAAGGGAATTACTCGCAGGATAGAGACGCGTGAACAAGTTGAGGGCTTAACTTATACCTCTGAAGCACCACCAAAAAATAATAATGGGCTTGATACAACCGGACATCCTGGCGAGGTACAAAAACTCATATTGGAGGATTCCATCCCTGAAGGAAAAATTGCTGTTGTTGACTATGTTCAAACCAGTTATAAAGCAGATAAGGTAAGCAAAAGTTATGAAATAGTCGGTCGATATACAGTCGATTTATCCCCTCCTGGAGAAATGACTCAAAAAGGAGATCAGGTAACCAAAGCTGTTGGTGGAAAATTTGAAATAGAGCAATTCCCAAAACAAACAATTCCAGTTCCTGCCAAGGGTTCACCAGAAGATGAACGGTTAATCAAGGCCAAGATGGAATTTTCCCTGGCACTTGCCGCTGATGCTATTGCGAACCTAGATTCGCCACCAACCAAAGAAAAACCGTTAAGATTGTATGGTGATGATGAAGAGCAAATGCGTTATTTATGGACTGCCTTGATCGTGCTTGGAGAAAAAAATCCTCATATGAAGATTACAGCTGATACAATAAAGCTGGATCGATTTGGCACAAACAAGTTTGATCCTGCACAGGAAAAAGGTTCTTTTCTGGGTATTGGCACCGGTTTTCATAAAGAGTCGTTATATCAGCAATTTAAACAAGTAATGGGAAAGGATACTGTAGAACAGACTGCCAATGCAGTAAAAGATATGAGCGCGGATAAAGTAAACAGCATGAAAGAGCGTCCAAAAGTCGACTCACAGGCCATCGATGCGGCTAAATCACTCAAAGACGGACTGACTATATTTAGAAAAGATGCTGAAATCGCAAGAAAAGTGGAGGGCCCGGAAGAGAAGCAAGATACTGGCCTGAAAAATTCATAATGTGCAGTACAGAATAAGAAAAAAGGAGTATTGAATTGAACTCTAAACAATTGGCTATTGGTGTATTTGATTCGGGTATGGGGGGATTGACCGTTTTAAAAGCGTTACGAGCCAGTTTACCGCAAGAGTCATTCGTTTATTTAGGTGATACTGCTCGTTTACCTTATGGCACCAAAAGCCCTGATACGGTAAAGCAATACGCCATGCAAATGGCAAAACTATTAGTCGAGCGGCGAATAAAGGCTTTAGTCGTTGCATGCAACACTGCAACTACAGCAGCATTACCTCACTTGCAAAGTATGTTGACGGATATACCGGTTCTTGGGGTGGTTGCTCCAGGTGCGGCAGCGGCAGTGGCAGCCACCAGGAACGAACGTATTGTCGTTCTGGCTACTGAAACGACCATCGCGTCTAAAGCGTATCAAGAGCTTATCATAAAAAAATTGCCTCAAGCAGTAATCAATACTCGAGCATGCAGTGTATTGGTGGCGTTGGCCGAAGAAGGCATGGTTGATAATTCTGTAGCCCGGGAAGCCTTAAAACATTATCTGGATAAAGTCACTGATGAAGATGCTGTTTTATTGGGGTGCACTCATTTTCCTGTGTTTAAGCCCTTACTCTCCAGCTTGCTGCCTGATAATGTAACTGTAGTTGATTCCGCTCAGGCAACAGCTCTTTCACTGCACAATTTATTGAACACTCAGAATTTGCTTAATGATGATCTTATGAGTGCATCTAAAGTGCATTATTTAGTGACGGACTCAGTGAACAGATTTCAGAAAGTAGGAGAAATCTTTTTAGGTGAGCAGTTAAAACTTGAGGATATTGAACTGGTGGACGCGAGGTAACTTCTCAAAGTCCTCGGGTGTTTCCTCATCCTGAACGCAGTGAAGGATCTCCTGATGCAGGCACAGTACCTTTCTCAGTTGAGGTATTATATTGCTATAAGGATTGATGTTTCCCGGATTTATTGAGAGTTACTATGCGAAGGTGTAGTCCGGAGACTCAATACTAAATGAGTGTGCACCAATCTTGATTTGGTTTTGGGGGAATATCTTCATCCAGACTGATTTCCTCGAATTGCAAATCCATATCGATGAAGTGCAAATCCCTATCGATATGTAATGATAGTTGGAGCAAACCATTTCCCAGATCCCAATGTGGATCTGAGCTTTTGTTTAATGCCGCAAGATTATTGAGCAGATGAAGACAACATTCGTGATCAATACTTCGTGCTGGTATTGCTGCAAATTCACCTTCTCTTGGATTTTTCGGATAAGGTGCTTCATCTAAATTAGTCAGGAAAGTTACTATTGTGGGAAATTCCGGATGATTAATTCTTTTTAATAAGCTAAGTATTCGAATATTTAACAAGGCTTTAGGCGCATTGATTACATCTAAAAGAAACCTGATTAATGAAGTGCTTTTTTGTAAAGAGGTACCGGCTTTTGTTGTATCAAAATCCACTACTTCATTCGTTCGATCGAAATCATCCATTTCAGCACTGATTTCAAGATCAATTCTCCGGGGAGTATGCACTTCAAAATTGGTTAACATTTTATTCAATCGATCTTTTGACACTGATAGCGCTGATTTAATTGATTCAAGATCTATTGTCCAACGTGTAATTTGTTCATGGAGCGCTACAGGTCCATAGAAGTGTCCCGATTCATCAGGGACTGGTTTGGGGAAATCGGAAAATAATAAGATTAATTGATCAAGTGTCGCTGCACTGTTTACATCGCTAATTAAGGCGGGTATTAATTCACCTTTAAGATTTTTTGCGTGAGCTTTTTGGTATTTATTGAGCCATATAATGTAATTTTCAGTAATTAGATTCTTCATATACAACACCTCTGAATCATGTTCCAATTGATCGTGTCGATCAATTATTCTTCCTTAGCTGGACGGCTCATTAAATTAACTACAGCTTGTTTTGCATTTATTTTATTTTGTAACAGGGCGTTTATTTGTTCACAAATAGGCATTTCTATTTGATGGTTTTTGGCAATTGCGCACACTTGTGCTGCATTATTCTTGCCTTCAACTACCTGTCCAATTTGTTGTTCAGCTTCTTCTATAGAGACATTTTTTCCTAACAGTAATCCAAATCGTCTATTTCTGGATTGATCGTCAGTACAGGTTAACACCAGATCCCCTACACCGGCCAAACCTATAAATGTATCCTGTTTTGCTCCCAGACTAAGACCTAAACGACTCATTTCAGCTAAACCCCGGGTAATTAACGCGGCTTTAGCGTTGGAGCCATACCCTAAGCCATCACTGATACCACATGCAATAGCTAAAATATTCTTAACGGCGCCACATAATTGCACACCGATTAGATCGTCACTTAAATATACACGAATATTATCGTGATGGAATAATTTGTGAATATTTTTTTGATAGTCTGGATTGTTACATGCCAAAGTAAGTGCGGTTGGTAAAAAATTAGCCACTTCTTTGGCAAAAGAGGGTCCAGAAACTACGGCAACAGGATAATCAGGACCAAATCGGTTCGTGACTAGTTCACTTAATAAATGATGGCTTAAGGGGTCAACACCTTTAGTTATCCAGGCTAAGCCTTGCGGCGCGGGATCAATTTTTGTTAAAAGCTCTGCAAAAGCATGCGACGGAACGGCGATAATCACATAGTCCGCCTCTTTAATGGATTGATGTAAATCGACCGACGGAATAAGCTGATTGGGAAATTTTATACCAGGAAGATACTCAGGATTAGCACGTTGTGATTCCATAAGAGCAACATGCTGTGGGTTATGTCCCCACAGCAGAACGCGATGTCCAGTTTTGGCTAAATGAATTGCTACTGCGGTGCCCCACGATCCGGCACCTAGCATGGCAATGGTTTTTTTATTCATTAATTAATGCGACGTTTCTTCTAGAGCACCAGCTTCTTTTTGTTTTTCTGCAAGTTGTTGCATGTATAACGCATCAAAGTTAATAGGTGCTAAAACGAGTTGAGGGAAACTGCCACGAATAACCTGAGAAGTAATGGCTTCTCTGGCATAAGGGAACAAAATGCTTGGGCAGAAGCTGTTTAACAAATGATCCAACTGGTTATCAACCGCGCCTTGAATGGTGAAGATACCTGCTTGCTTGACTTCAACAAGAAATGCAGTCGCTTTCTGGTTGACGACAGTTGCTGTAACGGTTAAAACCACTTCATAAACACCATTTTCCAGTTTGGTGTTGGCGGTATTGAGATCTAAAGTAAGTTCGGGTTCCCATTGTTGTTGGAATACAGCAGGTGTATTGGGCGTTTCATAGGATAAATCTTTAACATAGATTCTTTGAATCATGAATTGAGCTTCATCATTTTGTTGTGGATTTGTGGGTTGTTCAGTCATGATATTCCTATCCTTTTAATAGTTGGTTCAATGTTCCCTGGGCTTCCAGGGCATATAAATCATCGCAGCCACCAATAGCTTGGCCATTAATGAAAATTTGCGGCACCGTACGTCTGCCGCTTTTTGTTACCATTTCTTCACGTAATTCCGGATGCGTATCTACTCGAATCTCTGTGAAGCTCACATTTTTTTGATTTAATAATGCTTTGGCTTTAGTACAATAGGGGCAATAACCAGTACTGTACATGATCACTTCGGTCATGGAACTAGCCCTTGCCTTTAATTAAGGGAAGATCAGCGTTTTGCCATGAAAGAATACCGCCACCGAGTACCATGGGTTGGTATCCCTGGGCACTGATTTTGGCAGCCACAGTAGGAGATTGCAAGCCACGGGCGCAAACCAGAATAATTTTTTTATTTTTATATTTATTCATTTTTTGTTGTTCAAAATCTTCAGCAGTACAATTAATTGAATCGATGATATGGCCATTTTTAAACGACTCTTTGTCGCGCAGATCAAATACCGCCGCATTTTCATTGTTGATCAGATCCACTGCAGATTGCGGAGTGAGTTCTTTTGCTTTCTTTTTTTGAGATATAAATTCATTGATCAATATTAAAAACAGTACAGCAATAAGGGCTAACCAAAGTTGCCAGTGATTTGCAATAAATTGTCCTAAATGTTCCATAGAGTACTCGAAATATTTTTATAATTGGCGAATTATCCTCAGATTAGTTACTGAACGCAAGTCATGTAGTCTTTTCTGTCACTATTCTTCATGTTTATTTTTTTTTAATAAAACGTAAACGGCTCCATGACCACCATCTTTAGCTAATGCACTATGAAATGCCAATACTTCGTTAAACTGTGGCAACCATCGGTTGATCAAGTTTTTAATCACAGGAGGAGCTCCAAGGTGTCCTCCCTTGCCATGGATAATCAATAGACAACGTTTGTTTTGCTGTGTTTGTGCATGAATGAAATGACAGAGTGCTTCGCGGGCTGCTTCAGTTTTTAAGCCATGTAAATCCAGTCGGGCTTCCCAGGGAATTAATCCATTTTTTAATTCGCGTACACGTGATCCTGTGATGCTGGGATGAGCATAGGATAATACTGAATGAGAATGAACAGTTTCACTGATAAAATCAGATAAAAAATAAGGTGTATTCTGGGGGGGCGTAGTCGTCTGTTTTTTATTCAGACGAGCTGGGGGAGTAGCTGCAGGATTGTTCACCCTTTTTGTTTTTTCATTTAATGGCTTAACGGATCGCATGTGTTCACGAAACAGGGCCTTGTCCTCATCGGACATGAAATCATCAGCCATTTTTTTGCTGTAAATTATTAATTATATTCAAAGTATAACTTAGGTTATGACATATATTCTAACATAGAGTACAATTTGTTCTTTTTCTATCGCAATAGAATGTTAAGGGCTGAAGTACTTATGAGCAGTTACATCATAAAAGAAACACAAGAGTTGGTTAGTATTCTTGATTTTTTACGTTTTAGTTTGTCTTGCGCCATTGACGCGAATTTGTATTATGGCCATGGTACTGACAATGCCTGGGATGATATGCGCTCATTAATTTTAAGGAGTTTGTCCTTACCTTATGATTGTGATCCTCTATTGCTTAATGCACGATTAACGACCAGTGAAAAAAAACACTTGTGCCAGCAGCTTGAAAAGCGTATTAATCAACGAGTTCCAGTACCTTATCTGATTAAGGAAGCCTATTTTTGCGATATGCCTTTTTATGTTGATGAACGTGTACTTATTCCCCGCTCACCTATAGCGGAGTTAATCAATGATCAATTTTCTCCATGGATAGAGGCAGATCAAGTTCATCACATATTGGACTTATGTACAGGAAGCGGTTGTATTGCCATCGCCTGTTGTTATGCCTTTCCTGATGCTCAGGTCGATGCAGTGGATATTTCCCGTGAAGCTCTTGCAGTGGCCACTATAAATTGCGAGCGTTTTGAAGTGGAAGATCAATTGACTTTGATTGAGTCAGATTGTTTTTCAAGGGTTCCTGAAATTAAATACGATTTGATAGTAAGTAATCCGCCATATGTAGGTAAGGAGGAAATGCAGACCTTACCTGATGAATACCGACATGAACCAGTATTAGCTTTGGAAACAAGTAATAATGGGTTGGCTATTGTTGAAAAAATTCTCAAAAACGCCCATGATTATTTAAGTGATCATGGGATATTAGTTGTAGAAGTGGGGAATAGTGAAGAGCTATTGTGTGAAGCATATCCTACTGTTCCTTTTACCTGGCTTGAAATAAGCATCGGTGGTCAGGGAATATTTCTACTGACAAAACAACAGTTGGATGAGTTTTTTAACTAAGCGAGTGCCGCATGTCAGGTAATACTTTTGGAACATTATTTTCAGTGACAACTTTTGGTGAGAGTCATGGACCTGCTATCGGTTGTGTTGTCGATGGTTGTCCCCCGGGTATGCCGCTAAATGAGGATGATATCCAACCCTTTTTGGATAAACGCAAACCTGGGCAATCCAAATACACTACTCAACGAAGGGAAGACGATAAGATACAAATTCTCTCAGGTGTGTTTGAGGGCATAACGACAGGTGTTCCAATCGCTCTGTTGATTCAAAATACGGATCAACGTTCCAGTGATTACGATGAAATAAAAAACTTATTTCGTCCGGGTCATGCAGATTATACCTATCAACATAAGTACGGTCATCGTGATTATCGTGGTGGAGGTCGTTCCTCTGCCCGGGAAACTGCCGCTCGGGTAGCCGCTGGTGCTATTGCTCGGTTGTATTTACGCCGGACTTTAAATTTGGAAATCGTCGGCTATCTGCAACAAATGGGTGATCTGGTTTTAACTTTTGAAAATGAAGCAGAAATCAATAATAATCCTTTTTTCTGTCCTAATAATACGCAGATTCAACAATTGTCGGATTATATAACGCGGCTGAGACGGCAGGGAGATTCTGTTGGCGCGCGAGTAAATGTGATAGCCAGAGGCGTTCCAGTTGGCTTGGGAGATCCTGTTTTTGATAAGTTGGATGCAACTTTGGCTTATGCCATGATGTCAATAAATGCGGTGAAAGGCGTGGAAATAGGTGCCGGTTTTGCTGCTGTAGAACAGCTGGGCAGTGCTCATCGAGATGAAATGTCACAACAAGGTTTTTTGAGTAACCATGCTGGCGGCATTCTGGGTGGAATTTCTACTGGTCAGCTTTTGGAAGTTAGTATGGCTTTAAAACCTACCTCCAGTATTACCATTCCTGGCAAAACGGTTAATTTATTGGGAGAGGAAGTAAACGTTGTAACAAAAGGCAGGCATGATCCTTGTGTGGGTATTCGTGCGGTGCCTATAGCTGAAGCAATGATGGCTTTAGTATTGATGGATCATTTTTTACGATATAAGGCTCAGTGTACTTAATAACTGGCCGCCCAGGTTGCGTGTTGTTGCGACAGGATATTCATTCGAAACAGTTACATGAAATAAAGAGGCTAAAATAATGAGCAGACAATTAAATATTGCCATAGTAGGTGCCACAGGTGCAGTAGGAGAAACTTTTTTAACCGTATTGGAAGAGAGAAAATTTCCAATAAAGACACTTTATCCTTTGGCCAGTTCTCGCTCAGTAGGCAAAACGGTATCCTTTAAAAATCAACAATTGGATGTTCTCGATTTAGCCGAGTTTGATTTTAGTAAAGCAGATATTGCCCTTTTTTCTGCAGGAGGTTCCGTTTCCAAAGAATATGCTCCCAAAGCAGTGGCAGCAGGTTGTGTCGTTGTTGATAATACCTCCTGTTTTCGTTATGAAGAGGATGTTCCGCTGGTAGTTCCAGAAGTGAATGCACATCGTATCGCTGAATATACTAAAAGAGGCATTATTGCTAACCCAAATTGTTCTACTATTCAGATGGTTGTTGCCTTGAAGCCCCTATATGATGCAGCAGGGATCGCCAGAATTAATGTAGCAACGTACCAATCCGTATCGGGAACTGGAAAAAAAGCCATTTCAGAACTGGTTGCGCAGGTCGGTGATCTTTTAAATGGCCGACCAGCAAAAAGTACGGTTTATCCAGAGCAGATTGCATTTAATGCTCTTCCTCATATCGATCAGTTTGAGGATAATGGTTATACCCGTGAAGAAATGAAAATGGTCTGGGAAACTCGAAAGATATTGGAAGATGAGAGTATCATGGTAAATCCTACCGCAGTCAGGGTTCCAGTGCTGTACGGTCATTCTGAAGCAATTCATGTGGAATTAAAAAAGCCTATGACTGCAGTTCAGGCACGTACTCTTCTGTCTAAAGCGCCAGGAGTTAAAGTGGTAGATAATATGGCTAAAGCCAGTTATCCAACAGTAATAAAAAATGCTGTAGGTCATGATGACGTATTTGTTGGCCGGATACGTGAGGATATTTCTCACCCCTGCGGATTAAATTTATGGGTGGTAGCGGATAATATTCGTAAAGGCGCTGCAACCAATGCAGTGCAAATTGCAGAAATTCTTCAAAGAGAGTATTTGTAGATATTTACTAGAGTATATGTAACTGCTCAATATGCCCGGGAAACGTCATTCCGAATGCAATGAGGGATCTCCTGAACGTGGAACTGTGCTTTCACTTAGAGATCCTTCACTGCGTTCAGGATGACGAAACTTAACCGTCATCCCGAATGTAATGAGGGATCTCCTGAATCTGGAACTGTGCTTGCACTTGGAGATCCTTCACTGCGTTCAGGATGACGAAAGTTAACCGTCATCCCGAATGCAATGAGGGCTCTCCTTAATGTGGAACTGTGCTTGCACTTGGAGATCCTTCACTGCGTTCAGGATGACGGAACTTAACCGTCATCCCGAATGCAATGAGGGCTCTCCTTAATGTGGAACTGTGCTTGCACTTGGAGATCCTTCACTGCGTTCAGGATGACGAAACTTAACCTTCATCTCAAATGCAATGAGGGCTCTCCAGAATGTGGTGCTGTGCTTGCACTTGGAGATCCTTCACTGCGTTCAGGATGACGAAACTTAACCGTCATCCCGAATGCAATGAGGGATCTCCTGAATGTGGAACTGTGCTTGCATTTGAAGATCCTTCACTGCGTTCAGGATGACGAAACTTAACCGTCATCCCGAATGCAATGAGGGATCTCCTGAATGTGGAACTGTGCTTGCATTTGGAGATCCTTCACTGCGTTCAGGATGACGAAATTTAACCGTCATCCCGAATGTAATGAGGGCTCTCCTGGATGTGGAACTGTGCTTGCACTTGGAGATCCTTCACTGCGTTCAGGATGACGAAACTTAACCGTCATCCCGAATGCAATGAGGGCTCTCCTGAATGTGGTGCTGTGCTTGCATTTGGAGATCCTTCACTGCGTTCAGGATGACGAAACTTAACCGTCATCCCGAATGCAATGAGGGATCTCCTGAACGTGGAACTGTGCTTGCACTTGGAGATCCTTCACTGCGTTCAGGATGACGAAACTTAACCGTCATCCCGAATGCAATGAGG
>NZ_LNYR01000034.1:326764-346825 GCF_001467955.1 Legionella quateirensis
CTTGGAGATCCTTCACTGCGTTCAGGATGACGAAACTTAACCGTCATCCCGAATGCAGTGAGGGATCTCCTGAATGTGGTGCTGTGCCTGCATCAGGAGATCCTTCACTGCGTTCAGGATGACGGATAAAAAGACGTCATATTGAATACAATGATAGAAAAAATGCACTACTTTTTATAACCTAAGTTATACTTTGATCATATCTATTTAATTTTTGAAAAAAATGGCTGAAGAATATTATTTATCTGATGATATCGAAGACACAGTTTTTTCAGAAACGACTTTGTCTTATGTCAAACCCGGTGTTCCTCACAAGCGATTCCAGGATTTAAAAAATGGAGCGATACATTGGGATGCTAAACTTGATCTGCACGGTTTAAAAACTGAGGCAGCGCGTGAAGCATTAACTCAATTTATTCATACTCAAGTACGAAATAACAAACAGTGTATACTAATAATACACGGCAAAGACAGCCCCAAAAATGTTCCTCCTCTATTAAAAAATCTGATTAATCGTTGGTTACCCCAGATTAAAGAGGTTGTCGCGTTCCACAGCGCCAAATCCAAAGATGGTGGTTCTGGCGCAGTTTATGTCTTACTGAAAAAGGGAACAGAGCTTCCTAAACGTGTACCAAAAGCGGGAGATGGCTCTTTTTTGGTAGCCGAGACCAAGGCTATGGAACGAAAAAGACGTCTTGCAGAACAGCAGGGAGAGCGACAAATTGCGCCTGTTAAAGCTCGCGAACATTCTGATGTAGAACATCAGGCCAGTCCTGAGGGTGAGTTACAGAATAGCATTTTACAACATCCGATACTTGATAGTCAGCGATTCGATGGTATTGATCCTAATTTGAATCCTGAGCCGCCTTTAAATACAGAGGCTCGTCGCGAATTTGATAATGAAAAAAGAGAACAGGAAAAGGAAAAACAATTGCGCTTGGGTAATATGCCTAAATTCACAACCGCACCTACCCCACGGGGGCCCTAAATGACTATTGCGAACGACATAATCAGTCATAGAATGCCTGAGTTTGATGCCTATCTTCGGGAGGGTGAGTCTTTGGATGATATTGACGAATATGGTTTTACTCCCTTGATTGAGTGCGCCATAACCCGTCAAACCAAAATTGCTGAACAGTTGATTGCTCGAAAGGTGGATGTCAATAAGCCGGATGTCACCGGGCGTACTCCTTTGCATTGGGCCATAGATAATAACGATTTGGAAATGGCTCGGTTATTATTACATCATGGTGCAGATGCTAATGCCTATACCCGTAACGGTCTTTCAGTTCTGGTATATCCTGTGTTGCGAGGACAGGATCCTTTAAAACATTTACTGTATCACCATGGTGCCAAACTTGATTTTGCCCTTGATTTTATTAATGCCAAACTGTTGGGGCATCGATTCGAATTGCAGGGTGATGTTGATATTGTTAATGCTAAAGGCGAATTTATTGAACTGGATTATGAAGGCTTCATTCTAGAATTTACTGTGGCTGTTGTGAAGGATTCTTTACGTCGATTTATTAGCAGTTATTCCACTCGGCACTTACGTGATTATTTTCCATTAATACATACGATTATGGATGCTTTTAGCGATGCTGCAGAACTTTTGCAATTCCAGCATCAACCAAGACTTTCTGATGCTCATCTGAAACGCATCAATGAATTATTGAAATCCCCCATGTTAATTCTTCCCGCTGCAAGCAGGGGTCATGCTCTTTGTTTTGTTCGCTTTCATCAATGGTGGGCAAAGATCGACCGTGGAGAAAACAGTCTGAAGGAAGGAAGTGTTAATATATATAGACTAACCAGACCAGAAGCATTGACCGTTAATTTTATTCAGGATTTTTTATATAAAAAACAAAATAGACGCTATTTTCATCACGTAATTAATCAACAACTGGGATTACTGCCTATAGCTCAAATGCCAATCAGTTCTCAAATAAGCGGTAATTGCTCCTGGGCAAATGTTCAGGCTGTAGTGCCTGTAGCTTATGCAATGCAGGAATTGACGACGGCCGAAGGATTTAACCCTGAAATACCGATGTTTCTATATAATGAATGGGTAGAATGGGATAAAGACCGAGCGTTGGATGAGTGCATTCAACGTTTTTATATCGCCAGTCCAGAGCGCAAGGCGAGCATTGTTGCCATGTTAGGTGGCGTTCTTTTCCAAGCCTGCGATCATAAAAACAAACAGCATCTGGATAGGGCTGAGAAAATACTTAACATATTGACCTTGCCTGAGTACTATTATGTTTTGAAGAGTTATCTTGATGAATATTGCATCAAACGTTTAACCCGTAAAGGGAATAATTTATTAAAACTTCTTGATGACTGTGGGGTCAATCCAAATATCGGTGTCAATCCTGTCGCTACAGATTTATAAGCAGTATGATGTACTGGCTTGATACACCAGAAATCAAAATACGTTTATTTAAAAGCAATTCCATTGTCACTCATATAAGCTATTTCTGTAGCCATTTGCTCAAGACGTGGAACTAAATTAGGATCTGTTTCTATTAAGTGTTTTGCCTGTTTAGAATGGCTGTAATGCTTTAAATTATGTTTGAATAACGCATTACTTTGTTCCGGAGTTTTAGGTTTGAACAAGCCCAGCTTAAGTAAGCTGTCTATAGTGTCGTAATCAGTTACAGCAGGATAAAGATGGAAGTTGATCTCATCTGTTGAAATACATACTGTTGGGTAATAAAAGGTAGTTTGGTTCCACATGGTCTGGATACCAATGTAGTATGAATTATAGTCTGTAGAATGGTAAGTAATGTGCATAGTAATACTTTTAATGACAAATATGATTACTATTTTATCATATTAGTTGTAAATTGTATCCTTTTTGCGAAATTAACCCTATAATTCGCTTTATTTTTGTTCATATAGTAGTGGTTGAACGTACTGATTAGGCTATGAGAACATTCTGGAGGAGATGAGGTTGAACGATTATTCCTGGATATTATTTGATGCAGATGACACCTTGTTTCATTTTGATGCTTTTAATGGATTAAGTCTAATGTTTTCAGGTTTTGGCATGTCCTTTACTCGACAGGATTATGAGGAATATGAACGGATTAATAAACCTCTATGGGTAGAGTATCAAAATGGCACTATTAATGCGCAACAGTTGCAGCATCGACGTTTTGCACATTGGGCTGATAAATTGCAAGTTAGCGCTCTGCACTTAAACAGCACCTATATGTCGGTAATGGCTGAAATTTGTACCCCAATCGATGGGGCTGTAAGTTTGCTGAATGCGGTGAAAGATCAGTATAAATTAGGCATCATAACCAATGGATTTACTGAATTACAACAGGCGCGTTTAGAACGAACTGGTCTTAAAGATCATTTTGAACTGATTGTCATTTCAGAAGAAGTGGGGCATGCCAAACCTCATCCCCAAATTTTTGAACATACACTTGACAGGATGGGTAACCCCGCTCGAGAACAGGTATTGATGGTGGGAGATAATCCGGATTCAGATATCCTTGGAGGATTAAATGCCGGATTACATACCTGTTGGCTTAATAGTCAAAACAAAGCAGCTCCAGAGGGAATAATACCTCATTACGAGATCTCTTCACTGGAGGAGCTGGAGAGAATGTTAGTGGCATAAGAGTAGGGTGATTATTTATTTATAACTACCCTCAGAGCCTGGAGTTTTAACGCGGCTGAATTAATATAGTGCTCGCACTCAACGATTTGTTGTTTAGAGTATTCAATTTCTTCATTTCTGATTGTTGGATTAATTTTTTGTAAGGATTCCAGTCGATTGACCTCATCTCCTATAGATTGAGTCATCTGGATTTTTGCCTGTTCTATGACGTCCAACATCTGTTGTTCAGCAATGTGATTACAATTCTTCAATATGGATTCTATATCTCCACTGACTTGTTTTATTATGGGGTAACCCAAATGCCGTTTTACTGGCTCACACATCGCATTAAGTTGGTTATAGTCCAGGATTTTGCTCAGGTTTTTTCCTGACAGATCCATTAAAATTCTAATGGGGATAAAGGGTAAGAATCGATCCAGTTGGAGGTGCTTGGGTGCAGCACAATTCACTGTGTAGAAGGTTTCCAGGAACAATGTGCCTGGCGCAATGCTTTTAACCGAAATCGTCGCCAAGGTCGCGTTTCCTGTCTCTGAGTTCAGTATCATTTCCATTGAATCATGAACCATGGGATGTTCCCAACTCAAAAACTCCATGTCTTCTCTAACCAGGGCTTTAGTTCGCGAATAGGTAACGGTGATCCCATCTTCTTTTAATCCAGGAAAGTGGGTTGTTTTCATATGATCAGTCGGCCTCAGGATCTCGGCAAGCTCAGAATGATATTCATGATCGATGCCAAACTCATGAAAGACTTTAGCCATATAGTTTTCCAGTTCAATACTGCTTTCTTCGGCCTCAATCTCGGCAATAAGTTCTTGAGCGATAACAGGATTGCAGGAGTTCAATTCCAGCAAGCGGTCACGACCTTCATGCAACATTTTATTGAGTTGGTCGGTATAGGTTTTAGTCTCATCAATAAGGCGGTTCAAAGGCTCTTGATCTGAAGTGATGTTATTGGCTTGAAGAATTGGCAACAGTTGATGTTCAAATTGTTCATATATAGTAAACCCTACAGAGCAACTTTGTTTAAATAAATTGATTCCTTCATGATACCAACGAAACAGTATTTCCTGAGCGGTATTAACCAGATAGGGAATATGAATTTCAATGGTATTTTTTTGTCCTATGCGATCCAATCGTCCGATGCGTTGCTCCAGTAAATCAGGGTTTAAAGGCAAATCAAAGAGCACAAGATGATGGGCAAATTGAAAATTTCTGCCTTCACTGCCAATTTCAGAACAAACCAATGCTTGAGCACCTTGTTCTTGCTCTGCAAAATAGGCAGCAGCACGATCGCGTTCTATGATTGTTAAACCTTCATGAAACGCTGTACTGCGTATTCCTGCTTTAAATTTTAAAAATTGTTCCAGTGCCAGAGCTGTTTTCGCTTTGGCACAAATAACCAGAACTTTTTGAGGATGAAGTTCATCAATTTTGGAGGCAAGCCACTGAACACGTGGATCATTCAGAAGCCAGATGTCATTATTCAATTGCGACTCAGGATACAGATTAAGTGTATTATCAATTGCATTTAATGCGGCGTAGAGTGCGGGATTAGGTAAAGGATATTGGTGAACATTCCGCTCGGGAAAACCTTTAATTGCTGCGCGGGTATTGCGAAACAGAACTCTACCTGTGCCATGTCTGTCCAATAAGTTCCTGATTGTAGTGTTGATACTGTTGCTAATATCTTTACCAAGATAATCTACTAATTGTGATCTTAATTCGGTATTTAGTTCATCGGTCTGTTCAGTTTCTTTGTAAGCAATTAATTTCTGAACTAAAGCATTTACTTTCTGGTAGCCGTCCTCTTCTTTTTTAAACAAATTGAGGTCATAAAAGCGTGACGGATCCAGTAATCGAAGCCGTGCGAAATGGCTTTGAATTCCAATTTGTTCTGGTGTTGCTGTCAGTAAGAGTAATCCTTTGCTTTGCGATGATAAGTGTTCAATGAATTGGTATTCGGGGCTCGGCTCTTGTTCCGACCAATGCAAATGATGCGCTTCATCCACTATCAGAAGATCCCATTGTGCTTCTATGGCCTGTTTTCTTGCTTCTTCATTACTCATGAGGAAATCCAGACTGCATAGAACCAGTTGTTCCATTTCAAAAAAATTACTTTCAGATGTTGGTTCACAACGGTCTAAATCTTCATCATCTTCGTCGTCGTCATCAAATTCCTCATTTTTCATTAACTCAAAACGATTTTTATCAAAGATTGAGAAGTACAGATTAAACCTTCTTATCATCTCAACAAGCCATTGGTGGATAAGGGAATCAGGCACTATGATGAGTACTCGACTGGCGCGACCTGTATGCAGTTGATAATGCAAAATCATGCCTGCTTCAATTGTCTTACCAAGGCCAACCTCGTCCGCGAGCAGGACTCGGGGAGCATAACGTTGCGCTATTTCACTGGCTATATAAACCTGATGTGTCAGATGATTGGTTCGAGATCCCAAAAGGCCTCTTACTTTTGATTGTTGCAGTCGGCTGGTATGATTGAGGGTATCAATTCTTAACTTGAACGAATTCAGTTTATCCAAAAGACCACTAAATAGCCTTTGTTGGGGAGTGCTTAACGTGATAAAGCAATTTAGAGCAAGTTCATTGATCTGATGTTCATTTCCTTCCGTGTCCTGCGCTGTATAAATAATAAGCCCTTTCAGATCATTAATCTCTGTAACGAGTAATGATCTGTCATCATTAGTGCAGATTTCCTCGCCTATTTTATAAATAATCCGACTGAGAGGGGCGTTATCTATAGCATAAATTCTGTCTTCTTCTGCAGCGGGAAAGCTTATGTTTACATGCCTGCCATGTAATTCAGTAATAATTCCCAAGCCGAGTTGTGATTCAGTATTACTTATCCAGCGTTGGCCAATGGTAAATGTCATATAGAGCAACTTCCTATCTTGAAATGGGTTTCAGCAGCATTTCGGTTTGAATCGCATCTGCCGTTTTATTGGTTAAACAATATAATTCATGATTGTATCAATTTTCATAACAATAGACATTATTTTCTCATGTTTATCTTTTTTGTTGCTTAAGAAAAAGAACGGATCAGGGGTGTAGATTGGTATCACTGTCCGATACAGACTATGTCTGAATTGAATCTTTTTGTGATGAAATAATATGATCACCATGATCAATTTGTTGACACGCGTTTAATGAACCTTGTATGATGATTTGAAGTGTTTATATTAATAGAGATAAGGAGAATGCACATGCTGACACGAGCCGCAGTTAGACAACTTATTAGGAGTAGCATCAGATCCACTCAGGAACGGGGGTATCTTTTTAGGGGCTAGACGCACCAGTTATAATCCAGGTCCAAGATTTTTCCATTCCAAAACATCTGAACAATCCATTACCAATATTTCTGAACAAATTAAACATCAGTTTCTTGAAAGTCATAGTCGTTATGCCAGGCTTCAGCCATTAACCGGTATTGATCATATTATCATTTATCTGAATGGGCGATTATCACTTTGGGGTAAACAGTTAAATAGCAGTCTTTATGAAATTGAATCCCAGGGAACTCCTGCTCTTGAATTACAATATAACCTGGTTAAATCCATATCTCATTGCAGTGTCTGGCTCAATTTAATCGTTCAATCCATAATTAGTGATCAGACGTTTGACGTACATCATGAAGAGGATTTACATAATATCAAGAATAAATTAAAAGATTTAAAGCAATTAAATCATAACAGCATCGATCATGAATGTGCCGTAATTGACAGAATATTAATGTACATTTCGAAAGTGAGTAATGCTAAAAGTATAGTCCAGATTAAATCGATCCAGGTTCAATTTCTGCAGGAAATGAAATCAATCAACGAGACTTATGCTTCTACAGCAACACGATTACAATTGAATGGTTTGCATCAAACCATTGCTCAATGGATGTCAAAATTTAACCTATATCTTGATTCAAGTCGTGTGCTCATTGTGAGTTCTCATGGACCAAGAGAAGATTTGATAGAGAAGCAATATTTCCTTGATTTGTATGCGCAGCATGGGATTGAGGACGCAGAAAAAGGGAGTTCTCATGTCATCTGTGTTGAAATGTTGCCTGAACAGATTGCGACAGTAAGTAAAGAATCTCTGATTGATTTTTTAAGAAAACATCAGCTTAATATGATGATAGGTCACAATATGTTAGGTGACCCACAGGCAATGAATAAAGATGTATTGGGTCAGTACGCGCCTGAAGTAATAAAAAATCTATGTCCATATCATGAGCGAACATCAGATGGTACTGGAACACGACCTTCACTGTTTTCTCGACCACCTGCTTCGAATCAAGAAGTAGTGACTGAGCCTGAGTCAAGTCAACTAAGAAATTAACACTCTTGAGAAGTACCTTTTAGACAAGGTACTTCATTGAATTTAATCAAATTTATCCAGTTTATTCATTTTAAATCTAAAAATTTATTCGATAACTCTTGTCTTATTAGTTAATTTTGATTAAAAATGGACATCTAAGGATGGTTTTTAATCGTAAGGAGCGCAATCATGGGTGTTCAAGAAACAGAGCTTCAGGAACAACAGAATAAATTAGCCACTAAACCCAAAAATTCTGAACTGGAACCAACTGAATCACATCCTCTGCAAACTACAGAACTTCCTGAAACACTTGAAGATCTGACCAGTCTTGAAATTCCTAAAATTGAACTTGAGAGTTTACACAAGATAAATTCTGCTAAAAACGATCTAATAAAAGTAAAAGAGACCCTAGGTTCGATAATTGATACTATGGCTAATAATCCAAGCCTAATCAGCCGCGCGGCGAAAGCTTGGGGTGAATTACCTCTTTGGCAAAAAATTCTTGGTGGGGTTGTTGTATCTGGACCTGTTTTAGCAGCCGGGTTATTCGCTCATGTCGGTGTTCTTATGGTTATAGGTGGCGTAAACGGCTTAGCTTATACTGCAAGTGGTATTATTCTTGATGATCACCATGTTCACACGGTAGATATTGCCAATAAATTAAAAGAAGGAATATTTAGTCTTGCTGATTTATTGCAGATAACCATCAACGCCTTAGAAAAGATTGTTGCCTCTTTACAAGTAGAAGTTGAAAAATTCATCGTTGAGAATGCAAAACTTGCCAACAATGTGACTGAATTAAAATCTGAAGTCACCTCATTAACCGCTCAGGTGGAAATATTTGTAGCGACACAGAGCTTATTGCGTGAAACTCGAGATGACCTTGATAAATCAGCTAAAAAGTTAAAAGAATCCGTTGAAGCACAAACGGAATTATTGGTTGAAAATCAGGTATTATTAGATAAAGTAAAGGTAGAATACCAAAAAAATGAGCAGCAATTGAGCGCAAAAGTTGCCGAGTTGCAGGCTGTTAAAGATGCCATGGATAAACAGATTCAACAAGCTACTATAGTGTCTACTACCTTACAGGGTGCAGTAGAAACCATGGCAGGAACTATGGTGCAAGATGAGGAAAAGCGGGCTCGTTTTCAGCAACAATTGGATGAGTTCCTGACTGGTAAGAAAGACGGCTTTCATAACATCGCATGGCGTATTTGTGAAGCTGAAACAAAACTTGCTGAACTGACAGGTAAGCTAAATGATACGCAAAAACATTACGATCAATTATTAGTTGTGCAGGAAGGGCATGTTAAACGCCTGGAGAGAATTGTTGTTAAACCAGATACCGAAAACGTGGATCCTAATGTTAAAACAGTTAAGGGGCTTCATGAACACAGTATTTATAAGCAGTCAAAACAAGCCGTAGCTGTTGAGAAGGCTGAGACCCCATCACTGACTACGAGACTGAATTAAATTTTTGGTCAGAATTCATCGGATGATGTCAAATTATTACGCTCCCCTTTGTTGTCTCAAATAACCTATGTGACGCGTACCGCGTCACTTGGAGTATTGATGTCGTTATCCCGGGGGCGTAGTATCTTGAGTTGAATTAATAAGAAATAATCTAATTACCACACAGCAAGGTTACATAATGAAAAATATTTTAAGAAATTTCTTATTGTTTAATCTTCAATTTGATGAACATGAACGGGAAATAAAATATCGCTTCATTTTTCTTAATAATGTTTTTTTCTTTGCCGGTGTGGTGGCATTAGGCATGGGGTTTGTGCGTTGGCAACATAGTATGTTAATGGGGATGATTGATTTTGGATTTTCAATTATTGGATTTAGTTTGCTTTACTACTTACGACATCATAAAGAAAAAATTGAAGGGATAAGTACACTTGCCTTGATGTTAACCTTTCTTCTTTTTTATGCAATTTATATATTGGCTCCATACAACACCTTACGATTGGCCCTTTTTTTTCTATTATCCGCATCTGCATTATTTTTGAAAGGAAGAAAGAAAGGCTTGCTATGGACGCTGTTTATTTTAGTTACTGTTATCCTGGGTCGCTTCATCCCTAATTTGAACACGGAATATTCATGGTTTGATGTCGTGTTTCTGTGCATCAATTTAATCGCTTTATTTTTTATCTTTGACAATTATGAATTAATAAAGGAAGAGCAAACTGAATATTTAGAATTTTTAAATCGTGAGCTGGAGAAAAAAGTTCGAGAGCGAACAAGAGAACTTCATCTGGTCAATGAAACTTTAGAAGAAAGTGAAAAAAGATTTCGTTCAGCTTTTGATAATGCTGCTATTGGCATGGCTTTGGTTTCATTGGAGGGTCATTGGCTTAAGGTGAATAAATCGTTGTGCAAGATAATAGGATATACGGAACAAGAGTTATTAAAAATTAACTTTCAACAAATTACTTATCCGGATGATTTACAAAAAGATTTAAATTATGTGCGTCAATTATTGGATGGAATAATAAGTGCCTACCAAATGGAGAAACGGTACATTTGTAAAAACGGAACCATAGTCTGGATTTTATTGAGTGTTTCATTGATTAAAGATGCTCAAGGTAAAGCCATGTATTTTATTTCTCAAATTCAAAATATTGATGCTCAAAAAAAGGCAGAGCAAGAGTTAGTCACAATGGCTTATCATGATGTATTGACTGGATTAGCCAACCGCAAATTATTGGAGCAATCGTTTAAGCTCACCATGGCATATGCCAAGCGCCACCATTATATGATCGCTGTGCTGTTTATGGACCTGGATTATTTTAAGCAGATTAATGATGTGTTTGGCCATAATGTAGGTGATTTGTTATTAATTGAGATTGCATCGCGCCTAAAATCAAGTGTCCGTTCTTCAGATATTGTAGGACGACAAGGTGGAGATGAATTTTTAATTATTCTGTCTGAGCTTGTTAATGAAGAAGAGGTTTGCACTGTGATCAGTCACTTATTTAAGGCGATTTCGCAACCTTTCTTTATAAAACAGCAAGAAATCTCTATCACTTCGAGTATTGGAATCAGCATGTATCCAGAAGACGCTTCTGATATAGACACCCTTATCAAGCAAGCTGATGCAGCTTTATACGAAGTGAAATCCGAAGGAAGAAATAATTATAAGTTTTATACTCATCAATAGTAATTCTATTGTAAAAAAACTAACAGTCCCTGGTTGATTTGCAAAAATAATCATTGGTCTCCTGGAGGGCAATGTTTAATGTTTGTGCGTAAAATATTTACAATTTTATGGAGTTATAAAGGGCTATATGATAAATTGAATTAATTTCCTATCAAAAGTCATTGTATCATGCCTCGATTTTTTCAATTCAGTCCCAAAAAACAACAACTTGTAGAATGTGATAATTCAGAGAGTGCTGAATTTATTGAAATTTATTGGAATTGGGAACCTTATGCTATTCCAATGGTACTGGGGTTAGAAGATGCGGTACGCAAATTTGCCAGCAGATTTGAGGCTAATGGAACTTCTTACTCAGTACTCGCACCGTCAACCTGGATTGCTTTGCTTGAACACAATGCACAATATTGTTCACCCCAAGAAGCGAAACTTCTCTCTCAGGCAACTTTAGCTATACGTCCATGTTGAAGGGCATAAGGATGTATTAATCCTAATGCCCTTATTGCAATGACTATTTTTCAGAG
The DNA here is from genome assembly GCF_001467955.1 of Legionella quateirensis. Lineage (GTDB taxonomy): Bacteria > Pseudomonadota > Gammaproteobacteria > Legionellales > Legionellaceae > Legionella > Legionella quateirensis. The sequence continues at coordinate 338,412 of NZ_LNYR01000034.1, forward strand.
GGTTCTTTAGCTAATACCGCTTCTCTTTTCTTGTTCCCTTCATTTTTCGCAACACCAGAACGGTTACCTTGCTGACCAGCCTGAGCTTGTTGATTCGGGTTGGATCTCTTCCGTTGTTGATTTGGATTAGTCGTTCCGCCAGGATTTGCAGGATTGGTACGTTGTTGCTGATTGCCACTTGGACGACGTCTACGGTTAGGATTATTTTGTTGTCGTCTTTCACCAGCTTGTCCCTTCGGTACTTGTCTGGATTGATTGTGGTGGCGTCCTGGAGTCTTTTTAGATTGGTCCAATGTGGATGGAGCCGATTCGGTCTGTCCACCAAACAAACTAGTCCATAAACGCTTTATAAAACTGTTTTGTGGGTGTTTTCTGGTTTGATGTTCAGTAAATGATTTAACTGCCGGTTCATCACGAACGGCTGCTTCCTTATCGCTACTGGAAACGTGCAATTCAGGTTGTTGGATTAACGTGTAACTTGGTTTTTTGGATTTACCAACATTATCTTCTTTTAATCGGGTTATAGAATATTGTGGTGATTGCAAGTACGGATTAGCAATAATTACTACGCTGACGCTGTGTCTTTTTTCAATATCTCTGATGAAATCGCGTTTTTCATTCATGATGAACGTAGCCATTTCAGCTGGGAGCTGTACTTGAATTTCAGCGGTCTTTTCTTTTAAGGCTTCTTCTTCGATCAAGCGAGTTATGGATAACCCATGGGATTGAATATTACGAACAGTACCACGGCCTTCACAACGCGGACAAATTTCCTGAGCGGTTTCTCCCAGAGATAATCTCAAACGTTGTCGTGACATTTCCAGCAGACCAAAGCGGGATATTCTTCCAACCTGAATGCGCGCTCTATCGGCCTGTAAGGCTTCTTTCAGGCGATTTTCAACATCACGCTGATTTTTGCTTGAACTCATATCAATGAAATCAATAACAACCAGGCCACCCAAATCACGCAGACGTAATTGGCGAGCGATTTCATCAGCTGCTTCCAGATTCGTATTTAGAGCGGTTGCTTCAATATCAGAACCGCCTGTGGCTTTAGCGGAGTTAATATCAATAGACACCAAAGCTTCAGTTCTGTCAATGACTAATGCACCACCAGAAGGCAACATAACCTGCCGTTGATAAGCCGTTTCAATCTGACTTTCGATTTGATAGAAATTAAATAAAGGAATGCTGCTGTTATACAATTTCAAATTGGGCAGAAATTCCGGTTTTACCCGTTCAATATATTGTTTGGCTTTGATATAGGAAATTTGATCATCAATTATGATTTCACTAATTGATTTTCTTAAGTTATCGCGAATTGAACGAATAATTACATCGCCTTCCTGGTGAATCAGGCAAGGAGCAAGCTCGGAATTATAGGCTTGTTTTATGGATTGCCATTGATTGCAGAGCATGTTCAGATCGTCTTGCAACTCTTCCTGACTTTTTCCAACGCCTGCTGTACGGATTATCAATCCCATATCGTCAGGTAGCGTTAATGCGTTTAATGTTTCACGTAGTTCGTCTCGTTCTTCGCCTTCAATCCGTCTTGAAATTCCACCAGAGCGTGGGTTGTTAGGCATTAAAACAAGATAACAACCGGCAAGAGTAATAAATGTCGTGAGTGCGGCGCCTTTATTTCCTCGTTCTTCTTTATCTACCTGAATCAGAAGTTCCTGGCCTTCGCGAATTAATGTGGTAATGGGTGGTTTATCATCACCAAAATCATCAGGGTTTCTGCTCAAATATTCAGGAGCAATTTCTTTTAAAGGTAAGAAACCTTGACGTTTTGATCCGTATTCGACAAAAACTGCATCAAGACTTGGTTCTCTTCTTGTGACAATCGCTTTGTATATATTACCTTTTTTCTTAACTTCACCAGGACATTCTATATCCAGGTCAAATAAATGATTGTCTTTAATAAGTGCAACACGAACTTCTTCTGTTTGCATTGCGTTAATTAACATTTTTTCCATCTGTAACCCCATATTTAGGGCGCAGGCATTTAAGTTGAGATAGTGTAAGGCTCTATGTTAGGACTGTTTTCACTTCTTCCAGAATGAGCCATGATGTTGATTAACACTGTTCCGTAAAACCCATGCTCTTCTGCAAGCCGCTTTACGGTACTCGAAAATCAATGTCCTGGCATTTATCCCAGTGAATTGAGAACAGTTCCTACCCAAATAGTCCAATGGAGTGCCTAAACAACACTCTTTTTGAACGATAATTGGCATGATCTTTAAGCTGACCCATGACCTTGTGAACAGACCGTACGCATGTTACCTGGATAATCAAAGGTGCACACTGTGAAATATACCGTTTACTTATTAAGTGGGTCGAAATAAGAAGCCTTTTTATGAGGCGTGTGAAAGCCCGGAAATAATTCGTATTGGGTATAAAGCATGTCTGGCATGCGCAGGTATCTGTCGAAATAGTAATCAATTTAGCTCTGGTATTGGGTCGCTTCCTTATATCTTCGACTTAAATGGAAGCGCATCTTGTTTTTCCTTAAGCATCAATCTTCTCATCTTCAATGAGTAAATAAACCTGATTTTAAGACTTTTGGTTTAAGTCGCAATTAAAATTCAAGCCATTTATTTCATCTGGATCGATACTTCTTATGTTGGATTTGTTATCAAATTAGCTAAAATAATGATAACCAGATAATTTTTTATGCTATGATGATAAAAAATTTATGTGATTACATGTATTTTAGTGAGTTAATTACAAATCTTTGTCGATTATTAATCGACTATTAAACTTTTTTTCTGTTTATGCGTTATAATTCGGTCGCTAGGGAATTTTCCCATGCGATATATAATCATATCAAAAAATTCACGCCCAGCAAACAGGTTTATTGACAATGAGTGAAGTTAGCTATAAAGAAATAGGCAATGAAGAAGAGGGGCAGCGTTTAGATAATTATTTAATCCGTATTTTAAAAGGTGTTCCTAAAAGTCACATTTATCGAATTATCAGAGGCGGTGAAGTCAGAATCAATAAAAAAAGATCCCAGGCCAGTTCTCGATTGCATGCAGGGGATATCGTACGAATTCCTCCAATACGAACATCGGACTCCAAAGAAGTATTCGTAGGTGATGCTTTGGCAAAACGGCTTAATGAGTGCATCATTTTTGAGGATCCCTGTCTCTTGGTTATTAATAAGCCGGCAGGTATTGCGGTGCATGGCGGAAGCGGATTAAGTCTCGGTGTTATCGAAGCGTTAAGAAAAACCAGACCCGATTTGCCCTATCTCGAATTGGTTCATCGTTTGGACAAAGATACTTCAGGCTGTCTTTTGTTGGCTAAAAAGAGAAGTACCTTAAGATCCATACAAGCCCTGCTTGAGGCACGTGAAATTCAAAAAACGTACTGGGCTTTGTTAACCCATCCCTGGGAAGGTAATAAGAAAGTTACTGTTAATGCGTCGCTTGAAAAAAATACCTTAAAATCGGGTGAGCGGATGGTTTTAGTCAAAGAAGATGGAAAAGCTTCTGAAACAGATTTTAAATTATTGGAAAATTATAAACAGTCCTGTTGGGTTGAAGCCAGCCCTAAAACAGGACGTACTCATCAGATCCGCGTTCATAGTGCCTATCTGGGACATGTAATTGTTGGAGATGAAAAGTACGGATCACTTGCAGGCGAGGTCGAAGGAATAGATAATCAACACAATCGTCTTTATTTACATGCTCGAGCCATACAATTTACTTTGAATGGTGCCAAGCAGCTTTTTCAGGCTAATGTAGATGATCGATTTGCTAATACACTAAAACATTTGCGTGCAAGGAGCTTAGTGAGCAATGAGTAATCCATATCAACTGGTCGTTTTTGACTGGGAAGGCACAATTGCAGACACTTTGGGACTGATATTACATACAGTGGCTCATGAAGCCAATGTACTTGGATTTGGAGAGATTGATCCATATCAGGCCAGAAAATATGTCGATTTGGGCTTATTAAATGCCTTAAAGAAAGTGTTTCCACACTTATCGAGTGAACAACAGGACCAATTGGTGCAAGCTGTCCAGCATGCCATGATTACCCGACCCACAGAAGTCTGTTTACTTCCTGGAGCTTTGGAGTTTATTCAGAAACTGAACCTGGCAAAAATTGATATAGCTATTGCGACAAATAAAGGACAACATTCATTACTCAGGGCACTTCAAGCCACTGGACTTGATGAATATTTCAAGGTAACACGTTCCGCAGGGCAGGTTCCAGCCAAACCCTGTCCGCAAATGTTGGAAGAAATTATGGAAGAATTTGGCAGAGATGCAGCTACAACGTTAATGATAGGTGACTCCGCTACGGATATGGAAATGGCAACCAGTATCAATGTTGCTGCTATTGGGGTGGATTTTTACCATCAACAAGAAGACGCCCTTAAAACGGCTGGTGCCCTGGCAGTATTTGATGATTATAAGCTATTGGCAGACTATTTAAAGTTGCCAAATATGGAATAGGGAGTAGTAATTAATGAGTACTTTAACCAGTTTACCTAATTTATTAACTTTGTTGCGCATCATTCTTATTCCGGTATTTATTATCGTTTTTTATCTGCCTTTTAAATGCGCTAATGCTATTGCCGCGGGAATTTTTGCTGCGGCATCGTTTACCGATTGGCTGGATGGTTATCTGGCTCGCAAATTGAAAATGGTGTCACCGTTTGGTGCGTTTTTGGATCCGGTTGCAGATAAATTATTAGTATCAACCAGCTTGCTATTATTGGTGGGTGCGAAAGATATCAATTACATTACTATTCCTGCCATAGTCATTGTAGGCCGAGAGATCGTTATTTCCGGGTTAAGGGAATGGATGGCTGAAATCGGACGACGTGCGAGCGTTACAGTAGGTTATATTGGTAAAGTCAAAACAACCTTTCAAATGATAGCGTTAATTTTGTTGCTGGCATTTAATCCTGTTAATTCCTGGTGGGGAAGTATTGGCTTTATTCTACTATATGTGTCCGCAATTTTAACTATTTGGTCTATGGTTATTTATTTGGCCATCGCTTGGCCAGACTTAATGAAAAAAAATTAAGTTAGTTGTTGACAGGGTGTGAATTTTCGGTAAAATCACTCCCCGTAGAGACGCGGGAATAGCTCAGTTGGTAGAGCACAACCTTGCCAAGGTTGGGGTCGCGAGTTCGAGTCTCGTTTCCCGCTCCAAATTAAAGCGACGACAAAGTCGCTTTTTTTTTAGAGCTTTAGAGATACAAATGGGGCTGTGTGGCAGAGTGGTCATGCAGCGGCCTGCAAAGCCGTGTACGCCGGTTCGATTCCGGCCTCAGCCTCCACAATACACCGTATGCCCAGGTGGCGAAACAGGTAGACGCAAGGGACTTAAAATCCCTCGGTGGTAACACCATGCCGGTTCGATTCCGGCCCCGGGCACCAATTATTGATTCATTCCAAATTAAGGGAAACGCTTCAATCTCCCTTTAAGTATTCATAAACCAAGTTCATCACATTAAAAATTTCTTAATTCAGAAACCTTACTTTATATGAGCTTTGAACGTTCGCCTTTTTTTATGGACGCATTTAGTTTTCATGTTGCTAAGAATCTCTCACTCCCCGTGAAAAGGCAATTTCACACTATTTTCATTCCTTGCACGAGAGAGGGGGCTATTTTATGCTATTCTGGTTGTACAAGTTAAACCTGGTTGATGGCTAATCGTGATAACAACTTATTCCATAGGGTCTACAATTATATGTCTTTTGATAAAATAGTTTGTGTTGGAAAAAATTACCTTGACCATGCTAAAGAACTTGGAGATCCAGTACCAGAAAAACCCGTATTATTTTTAAAGCCAGGAAGTGTTCTTAAACAAGCCTCCAGTTGGGGTGAACAAATACACCTTGATTTTCCGTTTGAAGACACTGCGGTGCAGCCAGAATGTGAAATTGTGTTACGCGTAGCTCACGATGGGTATAGAATGACATCTGATGAAGCTAAAAACGCTGTTTCAGACCTTACTCTTGGTCTGGATATGACTTTAAGAACACGTCAAACTGATTTAAAAAAACAAGGTCATCCCTGGACTACAGCAAAAGTATTTAAAGACGCTGCTATTCTTGGTCCATGGATTCCATATCATCAATTTAATAACTATATGGAGACTGAATTTCAATTGCTTGTTGATGGCACTCTAAGGCAATGTGCCAAGGGTACAGAAATGATGATGCAACCAGAAGAGCTATTAGTTTATATTAGCCAATTTTTCCCTTTAAAGTCAGGAGATGTTATTTATACAGGAACTCCAGCGGGAGTAACTTCAATATCAAGAAATAGTGTAGCTGAAGTACGCTGGCACAATTATTTCTATAAGGTTAAATGGGAGTAGTGCTCCAGAATGTATTCATTGCATTCGGGATGACGCTTTTTTGTTCGTCATCCTGAACGCAGTGAAGGATCTCCAAATGCCGGCACAGTACCACGTTCAGGAGATCCCTCATTGCATTCGGGATGACGTTTCCCCAGGGTAGTGAGAAGTTACAAAAATAACTTAGAAGTGATTTTGTACTTCAATAATTTAGTATTTGCCTGAGTTGATTTGAAATTGTGGTGTGTTTTTTTGATTGGATATTAGTGTAACGAGATCTGTATATTCTTGAGCACTCAGAATTTTAACTCGCTCATGGATGCTCAAGTCATTCCAATAGGTTTGGGTACTAATATGAATTTCTTCCTTAAATCGTATAGTTCGGGAATTTTCTGATAACTTTGCTGCTAATTTCGGGCTAAGTTCTTTTAGATCATGATAGTTCATTTTAACCAGCGAACGTAAATGTTCTGGAATAGGAGTAATGACCAGTCTCGGATGATTCTGGTTTAATTCATAAGGTAAATGAGGGCTTTGTTCTCTGAATTCAGTATAGGTCAGGTTATCGTCCCATGTTTTTCCAGCGATTAGAATGGTTTGTTCTGAAATATCAAATCCCTTTTTCTGTTGAATTAATTTTTTTATATCCAGGCAGGTCGCAGTTCTGCTGTTTTCTATAGTGATGCCAATGGATTGTCCCATTAAGGTTTTTAAAAATAAGTGCATGATCAATGCCCCTTAATTAAGACGTGTAATGATGAATCAGACTTCTACTAATTATAATACAATATCATGTGAGTTGATTGCTAAAAGTTAAATTTGGTTAAAAATATTTCAAAAAAGATGGTGTTTAAAAGAGACGTTGTCTGAGTTTATTTAAACATTCTCTCCAATATTCCCTTACTTCGCTTAGAGAACGTAAGTCCAGACCTAAGAACCCTGCTTGATAACGATTAAATAAATCAAAAAAATCCCGGGTATTGTCTCTAATACCCGGGCTGTGATGTAGTATATCTGAACGAGGTGTTTATTAAGCGCTTGGTGCTGAATTATTAATGTCGTTTTCAATATCATCCAATAGTTCAGAGGACTTGGTTTTATGAACAAAAAAGAAGGATTGGTTCATTAACAGGTTAACTGCACCTTTTATTACCAAGCCTAGTCCCAATGTTAAAACTCCCAATGCAAAATTAACTAAAAATTCTGACCATCCCCTGTGTTTGTCCAGTTTGGTATGAGCGGTATCGATCAGTGCTTTACATGTCTCTTCAAATTGTTTGTATGTTTGAGGCTTAGGGTTGCTAAAATAGAGATCTCCTGCTTTTGTTATTTCCGTATGGAGAGTATTTGCTGCGTTCCATGCTTTGTCTAAAGCTTCAAATTTTGCAGGATTAGATATTTTTTCATTTCGGCGCTTTGCGAGGTCATCCATCTTTTCTTTAAGTGAATCAAGATGTATTTGAAAACTATGTTGCGCTTCAAGGAGCTTCATTGGTTTAAGCTTATCCTTTTTCAATTTTGATTCTCTTTGTGTTACTTCTGTCCGTTGTTCTTCTTCAAGCAGTTCAGAAGCTAAGGGTTCTCTGGTGTCTCGTATGCTGTTGTATTTAGGACTGGGTTCTGCGGTCAGTTTCAGCGCCAATTGCTCGCTTGCACGCTGATTTCGTTCTTCCTCTTCTTGCGCTAAACGTTCTTCATTCTGCAGCTGTCTGGCTAATTGTTCACTGGTGTCTGGAACATGATCTGCATGTTTAACGGTCTGATGCTCCGATTCCAATGCCAGCCTTTGCGCTAATTGCTCACCTTCACGCTGAAGTCGTTCTTCCTCTTCTTGCGCTAAACGTTCTTCATTTTGCAGCTGTCTGGCTAATTGTTCACTGGTGTCTGGAACATGGTCATCCTGTTTATCGTTCTGATGTTCCGATTCCATTGCCAGCCTTTGTGCCAATTGCGCACTTTCACGCTGATTTCGTTCTTCCTCTTCTTGCGCTAAACGTTCTTCATCCTGTAACTGTTTGGCTAATTGTTCACTGGTGTCTGGAACAGGATCATCATGTTTAACGTTCTGACGCTCCGATTCCAATGC
>NZ_LNYR01000034.1:346835-366999 GCF_001467955.1 Legionella quateirensis
TTTTGTGCCAATTGCGCACTTTCACGCTGATTTCGTTCTTCCTCTTCTTGCGCTAAACGTTCTTCATCTTGTAACTGTTTGGCTAATTGTTCACTGGTGTCTGGAACAGGATCATCATGTTTAACGTTCTGATGTTCCGATTCCATTGCCAGCCTTTGTGCCAATTGCGCACTTTCACGCTGATTTCGTTCTTCCTCTTCTTGCGCTAAACGTTCTTCATCCTGCAACTGTTTGGCTAATTGTTCACTGGTGTCTGGAACAAGATCATCCTGTTTAACGTTCTGATGCTCCGATTCCATTGCCAGCCTTTGTGCCAATTGCTCACTTTCACGTTGATTTCGTTCTTCCTCTTCTTGCGCTAAACGTTCTTCATCTTGTAACTGTTTGGCTAATTGTTCACTGGTGTCTGGAACAGGATCATCATGTTTAACGTTCTGACGCTCCGATTCCAATGCCAGCCTTTGCGCTAATTGCTCACTTTCACGTTGATTTCGTTCATCCTCTTCTTGCGCTAAACGTTCTTCATCTTGCAGCTGTCTGGCTAATTGCTCACTAGCGCGTTGATTTAGTTCTTCATTTTCAAAACGTTCTATGTCTCGTAATATTTGGGCTAATTCTTCATTTGCTTCGAGTTCTTCATGCAGTGTTTTTTCAGGTTCCACTGGAAATAAGGTCTGAGGTACAGGGACTCTAAGTTGTTTGAGTACCAGTTGTTCTCTTTCATCCAATGCGGGTTTAAACCCATCAAGAGCTCGAATCCAGTTTTCAAAAATTTGATATGGTTCAACTTCTACAAATTCATATTGGTCAATAAATCGACGCGTAATTTCAGATAAACCGTTCCCAAGTAAATTGACTGCATAAACTTTGGGAACTGAATTAATATTTTCAATGTATTTCAGTATCTGAGTTGTTGCTATATTAATTTCTGCAATTTCATAGTCAAGTTGTAATGATTCATTGTGTTCTTCCAAAGTTTTTGCATTGATTTGAATATGTTTTTTTAATAATTCAAATCCATATGGATTGACCCCTGTATTTTCACCCAAAAGCTGAATGACTCCGTTCAGTTGGGTATCGTCGTAGTTTTGAACATTAAGACTTTCCTGTCCTTTATCCGTTCTTTCCCAATGACCACCCGCTTGAGCGCCATCCAATCCTCCTTGATGAAAGATATGAACTGTGGACAGTGAATTTGGGGCTTCAAGATTGGTCACTTGTCCATTCTGAGGATGATAAGTCAAACTTAAACCTAAATCTTTGCTGACGTATTTATAAACTTCATCAGGCGCCAAACTTGCATAACGACCGGTATGGGGTTGTATCTCCGTCATGCTGTTGATGTATTCTTCGGTTGTTGTATCGTTCGCCATCGCTATGCCGGGAACAAACTCATCTTGAGCCATAGGCTCCTTCATAAACACACGTAATGGAGGACCTAATATGATTTGAGTATCAAAGGCATTATAGCAATTCATAATACCCGCGAACTTATTCCAGGAGAATTCAGAAGGATCAAATCCATAAAAAGCTGCGAATATATTTTTTAAATTAATATAACCGGCTCTATGCTGGTTATCATAAAGTTCATTCTCACCAAATTTTAGAATTTCATCTTTTATTTCAGGGGTAAGCGCATGTAATGGACAATTATTTAATACTGCTGAAAGCTTGGGGAACGGCATTGATTGAGCTCCAATTTTATATAGATAAATTATAAGGTATTTTAGTTAAGGAATTATTAAGGAAACATTATAAAACAGGTGCTGAGAGAGTGGGATGGTTTCATTGCCAAGATTAATAGATATCTAGCTTTAATTTAGATAGTACCATTGAATTTGGGTTTAAAATTCTGGATATTTGAGAATAAATAATGGATCTTCATAATGGGTATATCCCCTGGCTCAGTTTTTCTCTACAATAGAACTTTAAATTAATTTTAAGTAATTATGTATAAACCATTGGCTCTTTTTATAGGGTTACGCTACACCAGATCAAGAAAAAAAAATCATTTCGTTTCTTTTATATCGTTAAGCTCCATGTTGGGTATTGGTATGGGGGTAATGGTATTGGTAACTGTTTTATCGGTCATGAATGGATTTGATCATGAAATTCATAATCGATTTTTTGGTATGGCACCAGAAATAACTGTAACCGGGCCTGATGAAAAATTAGCAGATTGGCCTGCCCTGGAAAAAAAAATAAAGACCATTCCTCAGATAAAAGCAATTGCTCCCTATGTTGGAGGTCAAGGTTTGCTGACTCATGATGGGCAGGTGTTGCCCATAGTGCTTACGGGTGTTTTGCCAGAGAAAGAAATTGCAGTAACTCATCTTAATGATAAGTTGCTTGCTGGAGATATGAATAATCTGAAGCATTTTGGCATTATATTAGGTAAAGGTCTTGCTGATACCCTTGGTGTGATGATGGGAGATAAAGTGACTATCATGATTCCTCAGGCAACGGTTACCCCGGCAGGCATGATCCCTCGTTTTAAACGATTTACTGTGGCTGGTGTTTTTTCTGCGGGTACTGGATTTAACTTCGATACCAAGCTTGCTTTTATCAATCTGGCTGATGCACAAAAATTATTGCAGTTAGGTGACGATGTTACTGGTCTTAAAATGAAAATTGATAATGTATATCAGGCACCTGAGCTATCAGATAAATTATCCAATATATTAGGTGAAGAATATCAGGTAGGAAATTGGACGCAACAATTTGGTGCATTTTTTGAAGCAGTAAAAATGGAAAAAACCATGATGTTTCTTATTTTAATGCTCATTATTGCTGTCGCTGCTTTTAATTTGGTTTCCTCGTTAGTTATGGTAGTCAATGACAAACAGGCTGAAATTGCTATATTAAGAACAATTGGTGCTACACCTTCTACCATACTCTGGGTATTTATTGTTCAGGGCATGATGGTTGGAATCGTTGGTACTGGAATGGGATTAGCTGGAGGATTGGTATTAGCGAAGAATGCTACAGCCATAGTCAATTGGTTACAGAACCTGTTTAATGTAAAAGTATTGTCATCCAGTATTTATTTTGTTGATTATTTACCTTCAGAAATCTTATTCAGTGACTTATGGCATGTCTGTGTTATGGCTTTATTAATGAGTTTTGCTGCTACAATTTATCCTGCCTGGCGCGCTTCAAAAACAGTGATTGCGGAGGCTTTACATTATGAGTGATTCTATTTTAAATAGTCAAAGTTTAGCCAAATCTTATAATGATGGTGCTTCAAAAGTAGAAGTATTGAAAGGGATTGATTTAAATATTGCGAAAGGTGATAGTGTCGCGATAATTGGCCCATCAGGTTCCGGGAAGAGTACTTTGTTGCACTTGCTTGGTGGATTGGATAAACCAACCAGCGGTTCAATCAGTATCAATGATGTGAACTGGCAAAAAATAAGTGAAAAGCAACGTTGCCAATTACGTAATCAGCGGTTAGGATTTGTATACCAATTTCATCATTTGTTACCTGAATTCACGGCGCTTGAAAATGTAGCCATGCCCTTATTAATAGCGGGGATGCCGGTCAAGCAGGCTGAGCAAAAAGCCTGTGACATGTTGGAACACGTTGGGTTAAAGCCCAGACAGGAACATAAACCGGCCCAACTTTCAGGAGGAGAGCGGCAACGCGTCGCGATTGCCAGAGCTTTGGTACATCAGCCTCACTGTGTTTTGGCAGATGAACCTACAGGTAACCTGGATCAGGCAACAGCTACAAAAGTTTTTGATTTAATGTTGGATCTGAACAAGCAAATGAAAACAGCTTTGGTGATCGTAACGCATGATAGGGAAATTGCGAAACGTATGGATAGAGTCATGATATTGCATGAAGGAACCTTATCAGTACAGGATTAGTTTTATAACAAGGAGTAAAAAGGATGTTTACAAAAGTTGATGGAACAGTAGATCAAGCGAATGTTGGTTTATCTGATGGTACCAAACAGGATTCTTCGTCTGTATCCCAAGAAATCCCAGTACGGTTTTTTGCTCATAGAAGAGAACGATCGATATCTTTTCCTTTAATAACTAAAAAGGTGGATGGTTCAGATGAGGGCAAATCTACAGAAGTACCCGTGAAAACCCAGTTATTAAAGTTTCTTAAAGAAAATGAACGAAGGATGTCTGATGTTAGAGACTTTGGAACTCCTATATTGCGCAGGTCCGAGAACAAAAAGTCTGAAGCCCCAGTAAAACCGGAACTTCAGAAATCAGAAATGTCTACTCAGTCAGATAGTGATCCGATTCAAGCAGAGTGCGGATCACCTCGTCCCTAAATTTAAGCTAGTAATCTGCATGTCCTGGTGTGCGTGGAAAAGGTATCACATCACGCACATTGGCTACGCCGGTAACATAACTGATCAATCGTTCAAAGCCCAGACCAAATCCTGAGTGAGGTACAGTGCCGTATCGGCGTAGATCTCGATACCATTGGTAATGTTCTTTATTCAGGTTACATTCATCCATCCGTTTATCCAGAATAGCCAATCGTTCTTCCCTCTGGCTGCCGCCTATAATTTCGCCTATGCCGGGTGCTAAAACATCCATTGCCGCAACAGTTTTTTCATCATCATTCAGCCTCATATAGAAGCCTTTAATTTCTTGTGGATAATTGGTTAGAATTACAGGCTTCTTGCAGTGTACTTCTGCCAGATAGCGTTCATGTTCCGATTGCAAATCAAGTCCCCAACTGACTGGAAACTCAAACTTGTGATCAGTGGTTTCAAGAATTTTTATGGCATCAGTATATGTCATTACTTCAAAATCAGATTCTGCTATCAGCTCTAAACGCTCTATACAGCCAGGCGCGACAAACTGGTTAAAAAAGTCCATGTCATCAGCGCGCTCATCAAGAACAGTTTTGCATAAATAGCGCAACATCTTTTGGCTTAACTCACAAATATCGTTCAACGTAGCAAACGCAATTTCTGGCTCTACCATCCAGAACTCAGCTAAATGACGACTGGTATTGGAGTTTTCGGCACGGAAGGTCGGACCGAAGGTGTAGACCTTGGACATGGCCATGCAATAGGCTTCAAGGTTTAATTGACCAGAGACGGTAAGAAACGTTTCTCTGCCAAAAAAATCTTTGGTGAAATCGATTTGTCCTTGATCATTTTTGGGGATGTTTAACAAATCGAGAGTTGAAACCCGGAACATTTCGCCGGCACCTTCACAATCACTGGCAGTAATAATGGGGGTGTGAATCCAGAAAAAGCCTTGTTGATCATAAAATCGATGAATGGCCTGAGCCAGACAATGGCGAATCCGGGTTACCGCGCTAATGGTATTGGTACGTGGACGTAAATGAGCAACATCTCTTAAAAACTCCAGAGTATGTCTTTTGGCCTGGATAGGATAGCTGTCTGGATTTTCCACCCAGCCTGCTACTTCAATGTGTTCAGCCTGGATTTCAAAAAATTGACCTTTACCCTGTGAGGCGACTAATTTACCGGTAGCAATGATGGAACAACCAGCATTCAGTTTTATGACCTCTTCATGGTAATTGGATAAGCTGTCAGTGGCTACTATCTGTATTGGAGAAAAACAGGAGCCGTCATGCAAATTAATAAAGGACAAACCAACTTTTGAATCACGTCGGGTTTTCACCCAACCTCTTACCGTAACGGTTTCATCAACACTGATTTCACCATCCAGACATTGTTTTATAGTAAAGACTTCTGTCATTATGTACTCCAAAATCGATAAAAGCATTTTTTAGGGCTGTTAAGCTATCGCCATATTGACCTGGATAGCGACATGTCAACAGTCCTCGTTTAATATGCGATGATACACTAAATAAAATCAGTGGGGGAACACTATGATGCAAAGAGTTTTATTGGTATTGCTATGTTTTTGTTCTTTTTTAGCTACTGCTGGCGATACTGTATTAAAACTGTATAGACCGTTTGGTGAAGTGGTTGAGCAAGTGGCGCCAGTAATTAAAAGTAAATTGACTGGAGCGTGTTTTACCCAGTCCAGGTTAATCCTGCGAGAAGACGCATGGCGTTGTCAGGCTGAGGGTAAAATTTATGATCCCTGTTTTGTAAAAGCAGGAAGTAAACAAATGGAAGCCTTATGTCCACAATCACCGTGGGAAGGTGATAGTGTTCTAATACAAGTGAGTGCCCCATTAAATAATGAAAATCATTCTACTCTGGATATGTCACGTGCTTTTCCCTGGGGCATAGAACTGGCAAATGGCGAGCATTGTCAAGCGATTGAGCCATCTGAGGTATATGATGCCATGCCGATACGTTATCGCTGCAGCAATCACAATGTATTAATTGGTTATCTTCAAAGGTGTAAGACTGTATGGAGCATGTTAGAGAAAACACCTCAAGGAGTAGTGACAGTTGAATTTACCAGGGCTTGGTTTTAATGTGTTTTTTTCACCTCGATCCTGTATTACGCTTCGCTAATACAGGCTACCAAGCGTTGAGCCTTGGGGCGTAAGTTCTGTACATTTAAATCTGATTATGATATCAATAATTCAAGAAAATTTTTGATTCAGTCATTCTTTCCCTCCTGGGCTGTATCTTAAATGATTTTCGATGAGGGCTCTGCATAACTTTTATGGGGGCTTTCATATGATTCCTGAGCTGAAACTTCATCAGTATACTAAGAAAGAAATTCTGTATAAATCAAATCAATTGATGACTGATTATGAACATTATGGAATTATTTATCTGAACAATTTTTTAGATTCCTCAGATTTGGGTTCTTTATTAACAGAGCTTAATCACGCTAAAAATAAAGCGGAGGAAGATATTAGAACTCTATGGGGGAATAGGCAGGTTGTTTTTTATTCCAAGAATGCCGTGAAATCGACTGCTCCAGCTCATGATTATGTAACGGAGGATTACTTTCTGCAATCACATAATAAAGCACATGTATTTTATGAAATGCATGGTGACCGGAGATATGTCAATCGGATTGGTCATGGTCTTCATTTAATGGAATCTTTTTATACTTTGCGGCACCTTGTTTATCATAATCCTTATCTCGCTACTGTTTTAAAAACAATTGGATTCATTAAACCAATATGTCATCTCAGTGTTTATATTCCTAAACATGCTTATGAAATAGGAAGCGTGGTACGGCCTCATCAAGAGTCTACTTTTGCTTATACTGAACCACAATCTGTGGTTGTATTATGGATGGCACTAGAGGATGCAACACTTCAAAATGCGTGTATGTGGGGTATTCCTGGAAGTAATAAATGGCCTCTCCAATATGTATCCCGCGTGGATCATCAATTGAAAATCCGTAAATTTGAACGCCTGAATGTCGAGATGGAAATTCCGGATTTTGAATTGCAAGGAGAATTATTTATGCCGTTGGAGGTCAAGGCTGGCGATGCTTTATTGTTTCATGGAAATTTCATTCATTGCAGTCCGGTTAATCGTTCCGCTTGTTCCAGGAGCGCTTTATCTTTGCAATTTATAGAAACTCATAACGTACAGTATCCAGGAACAAACTGGTTACAACCCAGGAATAACCAATTTATTTATGATTTATCCTTAGCTCAGGAGCACAGTCAAGGAGAAATCCATGTATGATAAAATTGAATTTTTTAAAAGTTATTGTTCTCGAGCTACTGAAAAAAAGATACTTGTTGAATCCATTGGCACTCGCTTAACCCCGCTGGATGATAAAGCAAAAATTTTAGATCTGGGTTGTCATGATGGCACATTAATACGAACTATTATTACTCGTTATCAACACCGTATTTCAGATAAGTTGAATATTGTTGGAGTTGATCCAAGTCAAAGGGCACTGGCAGAATTTTCAGCACATGAATTTTCTAAAAAATATTCGATTAAAACGTATAAGGGAACTGCTGAGGATTATTTTTCACGACATAACGAGTATTTTGATTGGATTTTAGCCTCTCAAAGCCTGTATTGGTCGCCTGACCTTGGGTTGATAATTCGCCAGATGTACCAAAACAGTGACTCCGCATTAATTGTTTTAAGAGGTAAAACGGGAATTTTTGAAATTCAAACTCAGTTTAAAGAGTATTTAGGAAACAAACAGGAGCAGTTATATTCTGCTGATGATGTGGAACGGGCACTTGTGGCAGAGCAGATTCCGTTTATCAAAGAACGTCATCAGACCTTTATCGATTTGCCTCAATACAATGCACCAGAGTTTAACTGGTTAATCGCCTTCTTTTTACAGCTGGAAGACGCAGACACCTCACCCGATCTCATCTCCAGAGTCAAGGACTATATAGTGCAAAAATCAATTGCCAACAGCTTGCAACACGATGTTGTATTTTTTTGGTTGGGTCAGACTGCCTGTTAATTTTAAATTGGGTGAAGTATTTTGAGTAGCATTTTAGTCAATCAAAAATCTATTATATTACTAAATGAATCAGGTTGTGTTTTATTTTCCTTAAGGTTTGCTTAATAATCGCCCTGTATAATAATTGACCTCAATAACCAATCAATCAAATGACGTCCATTATGACTAAAAATACTTATCCAGAAGAAGTCGTGTATTTTAACGAAACTATTAAATCCAGAATATCGATGAAAAAGGAGTTTAAGCAAGAACGTAAGGTAATGAGGATATTACCTTTTAATCATCCTGATAACTCCTATTTAAGTTTTGAGCAGCAACAGCGGTATGTTGTGCAGTACTCGGAAGAGGACAGCATTTTTTTTGCGGATGAAGGTGAGCAAATTGAAGATGGTGAATATCAATTCGTTTTGACTTGTGAAGAACATCCCCGTTTGCTGTATAGTGATACCTTGCATCATTCCGCTTTATCTAACGGTAAAAAAGTACTTGCAGCCGGCAGTTTGATTTTTTCTGACGGGTACCTTGAAAAAATTACCAATAACAGCGGTCATTATCGGCCAACTGATGATGAAATGTTGGACGTTATTAAAGCGTTATATACAGCAACCGACGGCAGATTAATACGATATAAAAGTTATTGCACCAAGGTGCCTTTAGAATATGCAGTGCATGAGCTAATCACATTAGATGAGTTTGCTGACGCAAAACCTCTTGCAAAAGGTGAGGTTGTAGACCTTGTAACCGGTTTAAGATCAAAAAATCATTACGATGACAGTATTGGATCTTGTTCTGTACCTAATAATGATCGTTTTGGGCATGCACTCCGGGCCGAGTTGAAAGATAAATATGATAATATTCTTTCAAACCCGAATACGTTTTTTTCCTTCTCTTCTTCAGATTTTAATGAAACTGATTTTAATGAATCTGAGAGTGTTGAACTAGGATGTAATGGTCGTAAATTATCCAGGTAACAGGATTTAGTCCGTACTTGAATAAACTCAAGACTTACGAAAAACGCCCAGTTTCTTTCTTAGATGAAATTTGGGCTTTTCGCAAATCCTGGGATTTTATTTTGGCGAAGCATCTTGAAAAGCCGGTATGGTCAAACAATAATCATTTATTTCATTGATTAACGGATAACTCTCCATAGCAAAATTGAACCGATGCGCATTATAAACCTGAGGGATTAAACACAGGTCAGCAAGACTAACTTGATTGCCGTAGCACACTGGTTTACTGCGGTCGAGGTGTTTTAATCGCTCCTCAAAGGCATCAAATCCGATTTTTAGCCAGTGATGGTACCATGCTGTCACTTGCTCTTCATTCGCTTTAAACTGTTCTCTCAGGCGATTCAGTACTCTTAAATTATTAAGCGGGTGCATGTCGCAAGCAACAATCAAAGCCAGCGATTTGACAGCAGCTTTCATCAATGGATCCTGAGGAAGCAATGGAATTTCCGGATGGATTTCTTCCAGATATTCAATAATGGCTAATGATTGATGGATGATATGACCATCAATCTCTAAACTGGGCACCAGTCCTTGTGGGTTTTTTTCTTTATATTCCGGTTTATTTTGCTCGCCGTCATTATGAATTAAATGTACTTCCTTCTTTTCATAAGCAATATTTTTGAGATGCAGAGCAATGCGAACCCTGTAGCAGGCTGTCGAACGGAAATAGTCATACAAAATCATGAAGGATCCCATTGATAGCTTTTAACTGTTTGATCTATCGCACCAAAAATACTGTTGCCTTGAGCGTCCAGCATTTCTATTCGTATTGAGTCTCCAAAATGCATGAACGGTGTTTTAGCCTCACCTGATTCAATGATTTCCAACATTCTTTTTTCAGCGATGCAGGATGAACCTTTGCTGCGATCGAGATTGGATACTGTTCCAGAACCTATAATTGTACCCGCAGTTAATGTTCTTGTTTTCGCTGCATGTTGAATCAATTCAGGAAATGAGAACGTCATATCAACTCCGGCATTTGGTTGACCAAATAATGTTCCATTCAAATGACTTAACAGGGGTAAATGGACACGTTGGCCATCCCAACTGGAGCCTAATTCATCTGGTGTAATGGCTACTGGAGAAAAACTGCTGGCTGGTTTGGATTGAAAGAAGCCAAATCCTTTTGCCAATTCACCAGGTATCAGATTACGTAGCGATACATCATTAACCAGCATCAATAATTTAATATGTTGTTGAGCCTTCTTGCTGTCGATTCCCATGGGGACATCATCAGTGATGATGGCAATTTCGGATTCAAAATCAATTCCATAGGATTCACTGGCAACAAGAACAGGATCTCTGGGGCCAATAAAGGCATCAGAACCGCCTTGATACATTAATGGGTTAGTCCAAAAATCAGCCGGCATTTCTGCTCCTCTGGCTTTTCGAACCAATTCGACATGATTTACATAGGCGCTGCCATCAGTCCATTGATACGCTCTGGGAAGAGGGGAAGTGCAGTTTTGAGGATCAAAAGCAAAGGAGCCTTGTACAGACCGTTCATTCAATCGCTGATAGATGGCATTCAGATCGGCCTCTACCTGCGCCCAATGATCTAGGGCATATTGTAAATTGGGAGCAATAGAACTCACTTTAATTGCTGTGGTCAATGATTGATTGACCACACATAATTCACCATCTCGGGAAGAAGATGATTTTAAACTGGCAAGTTTCATTTTGACCTCTTAACAGTATTCTTTCAGGGTGCCACGTTTGACTTGATCTCTTTCGATCGCCTCAAATAAGGCCTGAAAATTACCTTCACCGAATCCCTGATTTCCTTTACGTTGAATAATTTCAAAAAATACAGGTCCAAAAATATTTTCAGTGAAGATTTGCAATAGTAATCCGTGTTTGGGATCCACTTCTCCGTCCATAAGAATTTTTTCCGCATTCAGTTGGTTCACCGGTTCTTTATGCCAGGGCAGCCTTGTGTCGAGCATTTCATAGTAGGTATCTGGAACATCAAGGAATTTAACTCCTTGCTCTCTTAAACTATGAACTGTTTTATAGATGTCATTAGTAGACAAAGCGATGTGTTGAATGCCTTCCCCTTTATATTCATGCAGGAACTCTTCGATTTGAGATAAATCGTCTTTGGATTCGTTTAACGGAATCTTGATTTTTCCACAAGGACTTCCCAGCGCTCTACTGACCAGACCGGTCATTTTACCTTTAATATTAAAAAAGCGAATTTCCTGGAAATTAAAGATCGACTCATAAAATGCAGCCCATTTATCCATATTACCGCGAAACACATTATGGGTCAGATGATCGATGTGGACCAGGCCATTGCCAACAACTGGATCGGTAATTTTTATGTTCCACTTTTGAGCAAAGGGTTGATGCGTGTCATCAACAAAATAAATTACACTGCCGCCAATAGCTTCGATAGCCGGCAAACCGTGATGGGTATGAGCAGAATCTTCAAATGCGGTTGCTCCATGAGAAATGGCAAATTGAAAAGCCGCCTTGGCATCTTTCACCTTGAATCCCATAGCACAGGCTCCAGCGCCGTGAGTAACGGCATGAGCTGCAGCTTGACATTGGGTTGCCGCGTTCACTATAAACTGAATATCACCTTGTTTAAATAAAGTGATGTCCTGATCCTGATGCGTTGCTACGGGTTGGAAACCCATATCGATAAATTGTTGATATAACTTACTTTTATCCGGTCCTGAAAATTCCAAAAAGGCAAAGCCATCTAATCCGCAGGGGTTGTTATTTGTATCCATTATCAGGTTCTCCTTGTCTACATGTCACATTATGCTTGTACTCATTTACAGGGGAAAAGAGTACTAGTTGATGGGTTGTACCAGAAATAATCCATCAGCTATAGCCAATAAACTGATATGAACTCGGTGATCGTTTTTAATCAATTCATTCAATTTTTTAATTTCCCTTGTTTGCCCGCTTACATCATTTGGATTGATCACATTGCCATCCCAGAATATGTTATCTATGGCGATTAATCCTTTGGGTTGAATCAGTTTTAAGGCTAATTCATAGTAATTAAGGTAATTGGTTTTGTCGGCGTCAATGAATATAAAATCAAATTGATGCTCCCATCCTTCATTTAATAGGGAATATAAGGTTTCCAGTGCCGGGCCAAGGCGTAATTTGATTTTTTGATCCTGTTGAGCAGCTTGCCAAAATGGATGAGCCCTTTTAGTCCATTCTTCGCTGATGTCACAGGTAATCAACTGACCATCATCAGGTAATGCAAGTGACATTGCCAGAGCGCTGTACCCTGTGAAGGTTCCTAATTCCAGAACCTTTTTGGCACCGATCAGTCGAATCAGGAATTGCATAAATTGTGCTTGTTCTGGTGCAACCTGCATATTAGCAAGTTCCATAGTCGATGTTTCTTTGCGCAAGTCCTTTAATACAGGGTGCTCGCGCAAGGATTTATCAAGCATGTATTCATACAATTCAGGAGTTAGTGGTAAATGTTTCATATAACTACTCAATCAAGCCAGTTTTTCTTGTGCTAAAGTATCTGCAATTTCGCTGGCAGGTAAGTTATCTTTAGCAGAACGAGTAAAGATTTCAGTTAATGAAGTATAGATTCCATCGATCTGATCATTTACTTTATCTTCAGGAGTATGCAAATATTTGGACGCAGCAAAAATTAAACCGCCCGCGTTAATGACATAATCCGCTGCGAATAAGATGCCTTTTTCATGCAGTTTTTTGCCATGAAAACTATGTGCCAGCTGATTGTTCGCCGCGCCAGCTATAACAGTGGTCTGGAGCTGAGGTATTGTAATATCATTAATGATTGCGCCCAATGCACATGGAGAAAATACATCGCAGGGGACTTTATGGATTACATCCGTACTTACCGGTTTTGCGCCAAATTCATTAACCGCTTGTTCTACCACTGCTGGCGAAATATCAGCAACAGTAAGGGTCGCGCCTAATTCATGTAAATGCTTGGCCAGTAAATAACCTACATGTCCTAGACCCTGAATTGCTACATGCAGTCCTTTCAGGTTGTCCTTTCCTAGCTTAAATGCTACAGCTGCCTGAATACCACGTAAAACGCCTTTTGCTGTTGATGGTGATGGGTCTCCGTTGTGTTTGGACAAGCTGGCAACATAGTCTGTATGCTCGGCAATTACATCCATATCATTTAAAACGGTTCCACTGTCCAAAGCGGTAATGTATCTGCCATTCAGTTCGTTAACAAATTTACCAAATTGATGCATGTATGCAGTGCGGTTAAATGAACCTTTAGGTTTCATTATTACCGATTTTCCTCCACCCAATGGAAGATTAACTGAAGCTGCTTTAAAGCTCATACCTCGTGCCAAACGCATGGCGTCTTTCAGTGCTGCTGCTGTGTTGGGGTATTCAATAAAGCGACAGCCACCCAGAGCCGGACCCAATTTCGTGCTGTGAATGGCTATCATAGCTTTCATTCCAGTTTCAGGATCCACTTTAAAGTGTAGGTCCCCAAAACCATGGGACAATGCGTACTCGAGGAAATCATCTTCTGCTATTGTTTGGTTGTTGTTAGTTATATTGTCAACAGACATCATTTGTTCGGCTCCTCTTGCAATAATTTGCGACAAGTTATAGACCTATTCGATAATTAAATCAATGGGAAGATTTCAACATGTGGGATAAACGATGGTATTTGGCGCACCTTGAAAAAAATTGTTCTAAAATTTAGTGTAAATTGGTTGGGGTATCACTGTGATTTTGAGTTATTTTTTAAATGATAAACTCCTTTATTATGCTGCAATGCATTATATTATGTTGCGACGCACCATTTGATGCTGCGCCGCACAAAAACCTGGACTCAATTTTCTGATATTAGGGTGTGTTGACAATTCACCAAAATACTCCCACCGTCCCGCGACTTGTTCGCGGGAGCCAGAGATCGAGTATCATTAACAAACATAATGTATTCATCAAAATTGAACTGGATCCCGCGAACAAGTCGCGGGACGTCGAAATAGGAATTTTCAACACACCCTATTAAAAGATAAACTGTTTTTCTACCTCTTCAATTAGAGGGATTGTTGACAATTCCTATTTCGACATCCCGTGATTTGCTCTTGAATGAACCTCACTATCTACGCCATCCTCGCTAAAGCGCTGAGTGAACCTGATATTTAATGACTCACTAGGTCGATATTAAGCATAGATGAGTAAAATTTACGTCATTCCCGCGAAGGCGGGAATCCATGCATCAAATTAGCACCTGATTGTGTTGGCTCAAGGGATCCCCGCCTTCGCGAGGATGACGTTATTTTGATCAGCGTGAATCAACAAATCCTATAAAATGATTAATTAAATGCCAGGCTTCCTCAGCGCCGAAGCGGGGATCCATGCAACAATGTGGGGTAGCGCCAATTTGCAGGATGGATCGCCGCATTCATGAAGAAGACGGATAAAAAGCGACGCACTCTCAGGAATATGTCGCTGGACGTTGGGAATGATTTGGTGTCTTGGGGGTTGCTGGTATACACTATTTTAAACATAAATTCTGAATGGAGAGAATCATGAAACAGGTTACCGGGATCCTTGCTTTAATGGCTTTTACCCCTATTGCATTAGCAGGTGATGATGTTCCTCAATTGGTTCTTGATAAAGTTTTGTTTCAAATATCCGCGAAACAATGGGTTACAACTCAAACCGCCTTGTTGAATGTTAGCATCAATGTGACATTGAGTAGCGCTGATTTGGTGAGGGCGCGCGCTGATATTATGGACAGTTTGAATAAAATCGCTAAAGGTGATTGGCATTTAATTGAATTTGATCGCTCTCAGGACAGTTCCGGATTGGAAAAACTTTTTGTGCAGGCACAAGCGCGAGTAGATCAATCTGCTTTAACTGATATTTATCAAAACGCCAAGTCGGTCAGCATGCCTGGGGCTAAATATGAAATCAGCGGTGTGGAGTTCAAACCCAGTCTGGAAGAAACTCAGGCCGTTCGAGCTAAAGTGCGTGAAAAATTATATCAACAGGTTACTGAAGAACTGTCGCGAATGAACAAAGCTTATCCTACTCAAAACTACAGTTTGAGTAACCTGGTATTTTTTGAGGGTGATAATATTCCGCCTCAACCAAGACCGTATCAGGCAAAAGAAATGAATACTGTTGTTATGGCAGCCGCAGCTCCTGCACCATTAACGGTAAGTAATGAGTTGGTATTGACTGCCTATGTTGAAGCAGCCTCCAATCGTAAACAGGGGAATTAAGTTGTTGGTTGTAGATAAAGTTATTGGTCATCGAGGGGCATCAGGATATGCTCCTGAGAATACCCTTGCGTCTTTTGACAAGGCACTGTCTTTGGGGTGTCGGTTCATTGAATTTGATGTGATGTGTAGCGCGGATGGTGAGCCTTACATTATTCATGATGACAATTTAAAAAGAACAACTAATGGACGCGGTGAGGTCGGGCAGGTCGAGTCGGCATACTTGCAAAGTCTGGATGCGGGTTCCTGGTTTTCCAGGCAATTTAAAGGGGAGAAAATTCCTCATTTCAGAGATGCTTTAAAATGGTTGTCTTTTTCTGACGTTAAGGCCAATATAGAAATTAAACCCTATCCGGGTACTGCAGAGCAAACGGCAGTGGCTGTGTTAAGTCACATTAACCGTCATTGGCCTCAAGGTAAGGATTTACCTCTGGTTTCCAGTTTTGATTGGGAAGCGTTACTTTTATGTAGAACGATTGCTCCGGAGATGCCATTGGGTTTATTACTTCATGAATGGGATGATCAATGGCTGCTGAAAGCAAAACAACTGGATTGCTTTTCGGTTCATTTTAATCGAAAAATATTAACCGCGGATCGAGTAAAAGCAGTAAAAGATGAAGGTTATACCGTTTGCGCCTATACAGTGAATCGAAAACGTCAGGCAAATAAATTATTTAATTGGGGTGTAGATGCTGTCTTTAGTGATTATCCAGATTTATTAACATGAAAGGACTAATCCTATTCCTTTTGGCTGTACTGAATACTTCGTTAGCCCTGGCTAAACCGATAGAGCTGGTTCTATGGCATGGTATGGCGGGTCATTTGGGTGATGAAGTACGTTTGCTCACTGATGAGTTTAATAAAAGTCAAAATGAATACAGTATCAAACCAGTCTATAAAGGGGATTATATTGAAACGCTGACCAGTTTTGCTGCAGCATTTCGAGCGCATCAGGCTCCGTCAATAGTCCAAATCTTTGAAGTGGGTACTGCGATTATGTTGTCTCCGAAAGGAGTCATCAAACCTGTAAATGCTTTGATGCAGGAGCAGGGAATGAGCCTGCCAGAAGAGGATTTTATTCAATCGGTACGTGAGTTTTATAGCAGGGATGGGCAGTTGATGGCCATGCCTTTTAATCTTTCTGCTCCTGTTCTGTATTACAACCTGGATGTATTGGCAAAAGTTGGGTACAGCAAGGCAAATTTTCCACGCACCTGGGATGAGATGGAAGTACTGGCTGAACACATTAAAAAAGCCGGTTATGATTGCACTTATACCACGGCATATCCCGGCTGGATTTTGTTTGAGTCTTATTTGGCAATACATGGTTTGCCTATTACCGATACCAATCCAGTCAGGGCAGTATTTGAAACACCTCAGTTGGCTCGGCATTTTGAACGATTAAAGCGCTGGCATAATCTGCGCTATTTTCGTTATGGGGGGCGTGTGGATGATGCGACCATTCTGTTTACCAGCGGCGTTTGTCCTTTGTTTAGCCAATCATCTGGTGCTTATAACAGTTTGTCAGCTTTAGTCCCTTTTCAATTGGGTGTTGCAGCCATGCCTCTTGATACACAGGCCAGCAAAGTAAGACATGCCAATGTAGCTGGAGGCGCTGCGTTATGGGCTGTCGCTGGGCAAAATGAAGTCAATTATAAGGGTATTGCTCTGTTTTTTAAATTTATCGCAAAACCGGAGATTCAGAAGCGTTGGCATGAACATACAGGGTATCTGCCTTTAGGTTTAAAAGGGCGGTACAGTGGAATAGTCGAATCAAGTCATCATCCTGCTCTATTAATTGCTCGTACTGATTTGGAAGATCATCTTCAGGGTGGAGCTTTAAAACATACAGGCCCACAAAATCAGATACGTGGTATTAATGATGAGGTTTTAGAAGCCATGTTTGCTGGGTTAATCAGCTCCAATGAAGCCTTACATGAAGCCGTTGAGCGTTCCAATCACATCCTGTTGCGATTTACTCGAAATACTCAATGGGAAGAAAAAAAATCGGTTCCATCAAAGTTAGGGTAGATAATCCCTTATCTACCTTTTAACCGACTCATCCGTAATTAAAAAAGTACCACTTAGTATTTTAATTGGGTCTCGTTATCGAGAGTGTTGCTTGAACGTCGGAACCATGCTGTTTTTCTATCCAATCTACTAACTTGGTGCGAAATGCTAAAAAAAACAAATTAAATCTACTGGCTGATCGAAATTGAGCTAATGCATCACCGCGATATAGGGTCATCAGCTCATCGGGCGTAGTTAAATTTAGATTGAGGGCTATTTTGTCCATATGAAAACAGATATCAGTCAAGCCAGGGTTTTCTAATTTGATTTTACCATCAATAATTTCTTCATTATTTTTTTTTAAATCTCTAAGAGTAAAATGATGGTGATAAAAATAGGAACTGTCTTTCCCATCCGTATTTTTTAATTTATCATTTGCTCCCGCAACTCCCAGCTCTTCAATTAAATCATCGAAATGATAAAAGGACGCCCAATGGAGCGCCGTCATACCATGGCTGTCTTTTTGATTGACGTCACATTTCAGCTCCTGCATTTTTGCCAAAATCAGCCGGGCTGCTTCACTGTCTCCCAATTTGCACGCTAAAAGTAAAGGGGTATTTTGATATGAAGGTTGAATAAGTAACCTGTGATTAGCGAAGCTTAAGGATGCTCTTAGATTGGCTAAATTACGTTCAATAATACTCAGGTGTAAGGGGTTAT
This sequence comes from Legionella quateirensis, assembly GCF_001467955.1. Lineage (GTDB taxonomy): Bacteria > Pseudomonadota > Gammaproteobacteria > Legionellales > Legionellaceae > Legionella > Legionella quateirensis. The sequence goes on from NZ_LNYR01000034.1 coordinate 365,110, forward strand.
TTGATGAAACTCTATCATCGTAGCTGTCTGTAGAAGGTTGGGTTAGTTGACAATAAAGAGGTAGGAACTTGATGATGCTTTCTTGTAAATCTTTCTGTTGAAGTTCTGGTTGAAAAGCAGTTAAAAAGGCTTTGACTACCTCCATTTCATCCAATCTTGGTAAAACCTGCTTCAATATAGGTTCTTGTAATAAATCATTTTCTTGAAGCGAGTTAAATAATGTTTCAAGCGTTTCTATCGATGTTTTGTTGTGTAAAAAGGGAATAATCTCTTTGAACCATTCCTGTTTTAGTACTATGGTTTGGTTCATGGAATTGAAGAAGCTGTTTAATGCGCTAATCTCTTTGATAGTTGGGGTTCTTGCGATGATCCAATCAGCAATTATCGGAATCAATCCTGGCGAAGCAACTCGAGTTAAACTGAACAGTTCAAAAAGGAGATACCACTCATTATACTCCTCATATTCATCATGATTATCTGGACTTGGGTAAATGCGAAGAGGAGCTAGCCTGGTGATATTCGTATAAAGTTCCAGTTTATTTTTCTGGGCTAGACGACAAATGAGTTCGAATGATTTATCGTCTTTTTCCTGGGTCATCAATATGGAATCGATTAAGGCTTTGCCGGTCTCTGTGCTGGTATTTTGATCAATAAATACTTGTAGCGCCAATTGGGGATTGCTAAATTTTTTTTGCTTTATGAAACTGACTAAATGCCCTAAGTGTGTTAGATAATCCATTATTGATGGATAAAATTCAGTACTGGCTGAAGCATTACTGAGTTCTTCTTGAAGCACTGTATCTATTTCATCAAGTTGAACGGATTGTTTATTGATACTAAGAGACAGTTTATCAAGAAGGGTGCTTTTTTTGATATCAGAAGCTGATGCAGACATAATTATTCCTTTAACTATTATTAATTGGGCATAGACGCTATTTCGAAATCATCTTATGTTAAAAAAAATCACTTAACAACGGACAAAATGAATTTATCTTGATTTATTTTGGATAGAACTGATAAAACGCCCAATCGCCGAGTTCAACGTAATTTGTATTTGATTTCTTCGGTCATCCAAAATCCCTGATTAAAAATTTATGTTGCTTTGGTTTCAAAGTGTTCTTAAGTCGTTCCTGAAATAAATTAAGAATATTTTGGTGGTTTTCAACATAAGGCTGTATAGTTAAATCAGATGGATTGTTAATGATATCAATAGGATGGAATTATGATGATACGGTTATCCAAAATTGTACTTGTAGCGGCAGTTGCTTTTTATTGCCTGTTAACAGCCTTTGGGAATATTACTGATTTTTCTTCGAATCTACCAGCTGTAGAGAAAGCATTATCGATGAAGGATATATTCCCTGGATCGAAAATTACCTATAGAGCCATCACAAACCCCGAACTTCAGCATGCAGCCTATATTGGTATTATTACTTTGGAGACATTAACTACTCTTCTTTGCGCACTAGGAGCCTGGAAGCTTTTCCGTGCAAGAAAAAAAGAGGCTTCTGTCTTTAACCACGCCAAAAACTGGTCAGTAGCTGGTTTGACATTAGGATTTCTAACCTGGCAAGTTGTGTTTATGTCTATTGGTGGTGAATGGTTTGGTATGTGGATGTCTCCCATGCTGAATAATGCGATAACAACGGCATTTCACATATTCATTATGATTTTGGCGGTTTTGATTTATTTAGTGATTAAAGACGAGTAACGGTCGGGCTTTGGCTCAGGAAAAAATCAAAAGTAGCCCGGATGAAGCACAGCGCAATCCGGGAGGTCTATGCGCAGCATAGTACAATTTAATCGGTGCCCGCTTCGCGGGGCTTCCTGGATTACGCGCTTCGCACTTCATCCAGGCTACTTTAAATACAGAAATTGTGTAGCTTGAGG
>NZ_LNYR01000034.1:367048-415918 GCF_001467955.1 Legionella quateirensis
AAATACAGAAATTGTGTAGCTTGAGGACTATGAGTCATTTTGCCCGATCGGGAGAACATCAAAAGTAGCCCGGATGAAGCAAAGCGAAATCCGGGAGGTCTATGCGCAGCATAGTACATTTTAATCGGTGTCCGCTTCGCGGGGCTTCCTGGATTACGCGCTTCGCACTTCATCCAGGCTACTTTAAATACAGAAATTGTGTAGCTTGAGGACTATGAGTCATTTTGCCCGATCGGGAGAACATCAAAAGTAGCCCGGATGAAGCACAGCGAAATCCGGGAAGCCTATGCGTAGCATAGTAGAATTTAATCGGTGCCCGCTTCGCGGTGCTTCCTGGATTACGCGCTTCGCACTTCATCCAGGCTACTTTAAATACAGAAATTGTGTAGCTTGAGGGCAATGAGTCATTTTGCCCGATGGGGAGAACATCAAAAGTAGCCCGGATGAAGCGCAGCGAAATCCGGGAAGCCTATGCGTAGCATAGTACAATTTAATCGGTGCCCGCTTCGCGGTGCTTCCTGGATTACGCGCTTCGCACTTCATCCAGGCTACTTTAAATACAGAAATTGTGTAGCTTGAGGGCTATGAGTCATTTTGATCGATCGGGAGAACATCAAAAGTAGCCCGGATGAAGCGCAGCGAAATCCGGGAAGCCTATGCGCAGCATAGTACAGTTTTAATCGGTGTCCGCTTCGCGGGAGTCACAATGGTGCCAAAAATTTATTTAAATCAGGTTTTTGATTGAGCCTATATTGATAAACCACGTAAAATGCCATGACATTCTTCAAATAATTTCTCGTTTCCTGCCAGGGCAGGGTTTCTATCCACACGTCGATCTCTTTAGGTGGATGGTTCTTTAACCAATATACGACTTGTCTGGGCCCGGCATTGTACGCTGCGGCAACCAGTACAGGATGATTGCTGAATCTTTTGGTCAGTTGTTGTAGGTAAGCAATACCAATATTGATGTTTTTGTGCGACATAAATAATTGCTTTTGATCATTATATTGAATTTTACTCATTTTAGAGACAACGCTGGCAGTTTGAGGCATAACCTGCATTAAGCCTCTGGCTCCAACAGATGAGACTACATCTTCTCTGAATCCACTTTCCTGACGGATTATTGCATAGACAAATTCCGCAGGAACAGAGTATTGGTTTGCATAAGCTTTAACCGTGCCTTTATAGGCAAGAGGGAATCTCAGGCTGAGTTGATTGTTGAGTGTATCATTATTACTTAAATAGACTGATTTACCATGCCATCCCAATTCACTGTCAACCCAATACACCAAGGCGCTCGCCTCTTCTTTAGGTAGCTCACTAATGAAATCATTTAGTAACCGACTTGCTTCAGCCGTTTGTTTCGACAGGTACAGTGATTTAACTTGATCGATAACGGGTTGATAGGGTTTCAACGCTGACAAACTGGTTGTTGCCTTTTCATTTTCAAAGTTAGGAGTTTTCTTTAAACGTATACTGGCCAGAAAACCATAGTATTGTCTGCTTTTGGCTAATGACTCATAAATTGTTCTTGCCTCTGTTTTATTTCCCTGTGCTTCAAGCGCGCGGGCAAGCCAATATTGCCAGCACGGTGTGTCTTTATTTTTGGAATTATTTATAAATTGTGCAACATGTTCCCAGTCATGATTTTTTAGCGCAAAACGGATCTGCCAATCCACCAGGACATCGTTATAATATTGTGGTTTTACCTTTGCAAACCATTCCAGTGAGTCTTCATGGTTTCGCATGGCTTTATAAAGGGCTACATGGGCTAAAAAAGCCTGTTTTTGGGATTCATTTAAAACTTTATTAGTTTTTACCTGTTGCCAAAAGGTTATGGCTTTATCCATGTTCATGGACATCATTCGTTTTAATCCATAGAGATACAATTGGCCATTTATTTCTCCGGGAGTTAATTTGTTGATGTTTGCAGGATTTTGTTGGATGTTTGTCAATGATTGTATTTCAGTATCATGAGGTAATTTATATTGCTTTAAAAGATATCGTGCCAGTTGAATGTTTCGTTTATCAAGAGCAAGCGCGATGCGCTGAGTGATTAGGTTTTGGTCGAATTTATCATTTTTCAGCATTAAATCAAACAAAGTATTACAGGCAGCGGGGCGTGAATCACCCGTTAACCAGATGGGAGCAGACTCTTGTAAGGCCTCTTGTTCCATTCCTAAATTAAATTTTGCAATTTGGTCATAACACATCAGATTGATGTCGTTAGTGGGCTGATAATAGCTTACGTAATTTGCCCAATCCTTGGTTCTGGCTAATTCATAAAGCCATTTATCACGCAATTTATTGGAAAGAGGTGTTGTACCTTTTACAAACTCAAGGAATTCTGGTGACGGATTAATGGGGAGATTTTGGTACCAGACCATAAACGTGTTGAATCTATCCATATAAGCCTGACCTGATAATGCAAAAGCAGAAAAGGTCCAAATCAGTCCACACAACAGCACAATAATTTTTTTCATAGTTCCTCTTGTAAAACCTGAAGGAATAAAGCAGGTACACTTCAAATGTTCGCTAATTCTTCACGCATACTTTTTATGGTTTCATGGTAACTGGTGCTATTGAATATAGCAGAGCCGGCAACAAATTGGTTTGCGCCTGCTCGTGCCAGCTCAGCAATGTTTTTTGTAGTCACTCCGCCATCGACACAAAGGTCAAGTTGGGGGTAGTGCTGATGTACCCTGGTAATTTTGTTGATCACTTCAGGAATCAACTTTTGTCCGCCAAAACCGGGGTTAACCGTCATGACGAGGACAAAATCAAGCTGATGTGCACACCAGGTCAGGCAATCAATGGTTGTTGCTGGATTAAGTACTAAACCGGCTTCACAGCCCAGATTTTTAATTAATTGTACACTTCGATCCAAATGTATTGTTGCATCAGGATGGATGCTGATCCTTTTGGCTCCTGCTTTGGCAAAAGACTCAATCAGTGCGTCTACCGGGGTTACCATCAGGTGTACGTCAATAGGTACACTGGGAAAGCGCTTTACCAAGGCTTCACAAAAAGCGGGCCCAAAGGTTAAGTTTGGAACATAATGATTATCCATGACGTCAAAATGTATAAAATCAGCACCGGCGCTCATCACTGACTCTACCTCATCTCCGATTCGAGTCATATCAGCAGAAAGGAGGGAGGGTAAAATTTGGTAAATCATCATGTCTTTTCAATAAAGATACTATGTGTATATCATATGCTGTCTGCGAATAACATTCCAGATACAAGGTCGGATTCTATGAATCAGATGAGTAAAAACTTGATGGTATTAGTACAAATTTTAATCTTAGTATTGAGTATTTGTTCAAGTTATGGCATAATAATAACTGATTTCTGCCCTTGTAATTTTAAAAGTTACCCCCATCTAGTGGAAATTATTGTGACCCAACTCATGTTTTTAGGGAGTGTTTTATGAGTCAAAATTGGCCTACCAGAGACAGAGATTTGCAGACTGCTCGAGTGATAATGGAAGAGTACGCTAATGATCGCGAGAGCGATTCATTGGGACTTTTTGAAATTGTAGTGGATCAAATTGAAAAGAGAATGAATTTTCGTTTATCCGGTTGGGTGGTACTTTTAGCCAAGCACTTTTCATCAATATATGGCGCCAGCCAGGGTGACTTTGTTACGCGACAAGTTATAAGCCGTTGTATTACTCAAGGCCAGACCTTACACTAGCCTTAAGATAGTACACCATAGTTCATGGGCATAGTGCTCCAGAGTTGTCACCTGTGAATAAATCAATGGAACAACGCTGAGTCGAGGCCATTCTCGGTGTGTATTTGCTGAGAATGGCTTTTTGAATTGCCGTCATCTAGAAACTTTCCATATATCTGCTATACGATAATTTGAATTCCTTGGAAAGCTCATATTGTTTCAACGCTTGATTCACTGATGCCAGTAAATTATTGTCTGTTTGATTAACAGCTATACCCAGCCCATAACCGTACAAATAGGGTTTTCCTATTACTATAAACGCGCCGGATGAGTTGGCAGCCCAGTATAGTGCTGTAGGATTATCAAAGAGGGCATAATCTATGTCACCTTTTTTTAATTCTTCAAGCATCACTTCGGTATTGGGATATTCTATTATTAGAGGATTAATGATACCCATATCTTTTATTTGGTCTTTAAACACGGTAGCCACTACAACTCCAATTTTTTTATCTTTGAGTAATTGCAGGCTAAATGCTTGTCGTTCTTCTTCTGTATGGTTCGTAAGAAATCGGGAGTAACTTAATAAATAAGGGGTACTGAACCCCACTTTTTTTGAACGTTCCGCAGTTATTGTGATTGCGCTGACTGCAATGTCTACTTTTTTATTTTCAACAGCTGCTAATAAATCTTCAAATCGCATGGGTACAAAAGTGCAGGTACGTTTCATTATTTTACAAAGAGAACTGATCATATCAATATCAAAACCGTAGTATTCTTTATTAGCACCTTCCATGACAAAGGGGGGAGTATAGCTATCTATACCGATATTTAATGGTTCTCCTATTGCATGTAATGGAGATATCAAGAATATTAAGGTGACTAGTATGATGCGTCGAAATAAGTTCATTGTTGGGTTTTCACTAAATGATTTGTACTATGTATAGAGTATAGCGAGAATACAAAGATGTGGAACAAAAAAAATTAGGTTTCTATCAATATTCTTTGAAAATAAATAAAATTAAATCAATAACATTGGATCCTAACTGTTTTTAATAATCAAAAAAACATGTTGTCTTTTAAAATAATTTAAGATAATGCTCTGGATTAAGTTGTTGGTATACTGAGAGATTAATCATTCTTTCTATATTTATGTATAGACTATTTATCGGTTGTTTATAAATTATTTATGAGGGTGTGTTGACAATTCCGATTTCGACGTCCCGCGACTTGTTCGCGGGATCCAGTTCGTACTTGATGGACACATAATGTTCCTTAATGATACTGCATTCCAGGATCCCGCGAACAAGTCGCGGGACGTTAGGAATAATTTGATAAATTGTCAACACACCTAGTCTTGATTCAATTGAATTCAGTATTATTTGTTGCAGTAGTCGGTATGCAATAACAGGTTTTGTTGTAATGTGACCAAGTCATAAGGTAGTCTTTATGCTTTACCTTAACTAACGAAATCAGACCTGTTTATGACACAACTCAGTATATTCTCCGATCTTATCGCTTCAAAATCATGGTTTATTGAAAAGCATGTGTCGAATGTGAGCCATCCATTAAAAGAAAGTGTTGAACAATTGCTCCTGATTAGTGATTATTCCTGCAGACAAATTAAGTTACTTGAGCAGTTATTACAAGAAGATGACTGTCGTTCTTTACTACTCCGTGAGGATTACTTTAGTGCCATCAATAAATTAAATATAGAGGCAGTTCAGACATTCTATTCCAGGGATTTGCGTCAGTTTCGTAATACTCATTTTTTACGCTTATTGCTGCTTGAGGTTGCAGGAATCGCTAATACTGAGGACGTAATGCGTTCCTGGTCTGATTGTGCAGATGCAATTATTTTACATGCTTTACGCTATTGCAGGTACTCATTATCTCTGCGTTATGGTATTCCGCGTAATGAACAGGGCGATGAAGTTGATTTATTTGCGCTGGCTATGGGAAAACTCGGTGGAAGAGAACTGAATTACTCATCCGACATCGATTTAATTTTTGCTTTTGGTGAAGCGGGTTCTACAGATGGTGAAGAGGTCCTATCGAATCAGCAGTTTTTTAGCAAAGTTGTACAACAATTTATTCAAATTTTGCAAAATGTCACTGCAGATGGTTTTGTATTCAGGGTAGATTTAAGACTTCGTCCTAATGGAGATAGTGGGCCTTTGGTTTCAAGTCTTGCTGCAATGGAAACCTATTATCAGGAGCAGGGTCGGGATTGGGAGCGATATGCTATGGTCAAGGCTCGAGTCATCTCTAAATCCATCAATGAAACTGTTCCATGGTTTGACCGATTGATCCTTCCTTTTGTTTACAGACGATACGTAGATTTTAGTGTCATTGAATCCTTGCGTAGTATGAAGTCAATGATCGAGCGAGAGGTGCAGCTTAATCCTCGACTCGATGATATTAAACGGGGGCAGGGAGGCATTAGAGAGGTTGAGTTTATTATTCAGAATTTTCAATTGATTCGTGGGGGGAGATTACCTCGTTTACAAGTTCAAAATGCGATGGCGGCTCTTGAGGTACTAAAACAGGAAAAACTGTTGCCGCGAAGTGAAGCATTAAAACAAGCCTATCTTTTTTTAAGAAAACTGGAAAATGTGCTGCAAAGTCTTGGTGATCAGCAGACGCATTCCCTACCAGATGAACCGATGAAACAAACTCAGATCATATTGGCTATGGGATATGCTCATTGGGATGATTTATTAGCCAAATTACAACAATATCAACGCATCATCTCTAATTCGTTTCATTCAGTCCTGGGGAAGGTGGATGATTATGAAGATGAAAAAAGAGTGTTGGCAAACCAGTTATCCAGTGTTTGGCAGGGACATGTAGAACAGAGCATGGCAATTAATCTATTGACCAGTTTGGGTTTTGAAAACGCGCAGCATTGCTATCAAATGATTCATGCATTCAGACATGGGCCACGTTGCAGAAGATTATCGCAGGGGGCGCGTATCAGGCTGGACCGATTTATGGTGATGTTGTTGACTGAACTGACTCATTTTATCAATACAGATGAAGTATTATTACAGGTAATGCATTTATTGGAAAATATTGTAGGCCGTAGCGCTTACCTGGCTTTATTGACAGAAAATCCATTGGCCTTACGTGAGTTATTGTTTTGGTTTGCTAACAGTCCATTTATTACTTCCTTATTCGTAAATCAACCGTTTTTGTTGGAAGTTTTGTTGGATCATGGGGAACATTGGCGTCCGAATTCCCGACAACAATTAGAGTTAATCATCACTGAAAAATTATCTCACGCAGATGATATTGAGCTTAAGGAAGAAATTTTACGGCAATTTAAATTAACTAATTGGTTATTGGCTGCTCGTGCGGAGCTTTATGGTTCAAGCAGTGCAGTTCGGATTGGCAAGTTTCTGGCTGATGTCGCTCAAGTCATTGTAACTGAGGTGATGAATATTGCCTGTCAGCAGTTAAGTCTTCGTAATCCAGAGATGTCACAAATTAAATCGTCCTTTGCCATTATTGCTTATGGTAAATTAGGCAGTCGGGAAATGAATTACTCTTCTGATCTGGATCTGGTTTTTCTTCATACTGCCAAACCTGCGGAAGAGGCTTTAATCACTCGATTAACCCAGAAGATATTACATATGTTAACTACTCGAACTCAATCCGGAGTTTTGTATTCTGTTGACACACGTCTTAGGCCGTCAGGTTCAGCGGGTTTATTGGTAAGTCCTATCGATGCCTTCGTCGAATATCAAAAAACACAGGCATGGACCTGGGAGCATCAGGCTTTACTTAGAGCGCGGATTGTGTCTGGAAATCGCAAAATAAAGCGTGATTTTATGCAATTAAAAAAATCGATTTTAGTATTATCTCGAGAGAAGGCTTCTTTACAGGAAGAGGTAATGACTATGAGGGCTAAAATTGATCAACACCAAGATCTTGATCCTGTCAAACATGCGCGTGGCGGCTTATTAGACATAGAGTTTTTAATCCAGTTTTTAGTGCTCAATGCAGGTGATTCAGGATTTGCTCGATATACCCATACCTTGAGTCAACTGGAACATTTATTTATTAATCATGTGGTAACAAAAGAGCAATTGACAATTTTGAAAGACGCATATGAACATTATCATCATCTTCTGCATCAAAAAATTCTCCAGCCTGGAGTTGAACGTAGTGAAGAGATTAATAAAGCGGTGATGGATGTTTGTAAGGAAATTTATAGGGTGTGTTGACGATTCATCAATTCATTCCCAACGTCCTGCGACAAAGTAGTCGTTGTCACAGTGTTCTTTATATTTGTAGCCCGTATTAGCGAAGCGTAATACGGGATCGAAGTGGAAACAAACTCCATTTCTTCCCCGTATTACGCTTCGCTAATACGGGCTACTAAGGCTTTACTTAATGGCATTGAAAACCTCTGCAACAACGCCGAACACGTTGCGAGAAGTTGAGGTCGAAAGTGTGCCAACATACCCTGACTTAAGGAATGTATTACTTCATTTCAGCATATAAATCGTAGTCATCACTATCGACAATAGTGACTTCAACAAAATCACCCACTTTAAGGTTTGGGGTTGGTGGAAGATACACCAGTCCATCAATTTCAGGCGCATCAGCCTTGCTTCGTGCAATAATCTGATCAGCAGTTATTTCATCAATAAGTACGGTTTGAGTACTGCCTATTTTGTTTTCCAATTTATTTCTACTGATTTCAGCCTGTAATTGCATAAAACGATGATAACGTTCTTCTTTAATTTCTTCCGGTACAGGATCGGCCAAATCATTTGCTTTGGCACCTTCAACAGGTGAGTATTTGAAACAACCAACTCGGTCTAATTGAGCTGCTTCAAGGAAATTGAGGAGTTCAGAAAACTCTTCTTCAGTTTCACCGGGAAAGCCGACGATAAAGGTTGAGCGCAGGGTAATATCGGGACAGACTTCTCTCCATGACGCAATCCGTAATAAAGTATTTTCACTGCTGGCAGGCCTTTTCATGGCTTTTAAAATACGTGTATTAGCATGCTGTAATGGGATATCCAGATAGGGAAGGATCAATCCATCTCTCATGAGAGGAATGATTTCATCAACGTGGGGGTAAGGATACACATAATGTAAACGAACCCAAATACCTAACTCGCCCAATTGTTCACATAAATCATAGAACCGGGTATTAACGGTTTTTCCTTGCCATTCAACGGGTTGATAACGAGTATCAATTCCATAAGCACTGGTGTCCTGGGAGATGACCAGTATTTCGTTTACTCCAGCATCTTTTAGTTTTTTAGCTTCCGTCAGAATTTGAGTCATGGGATAGCTTTGTAATTTGCCGCGCATGGTGGGAATAATGCAGAAGGTGCATTTTTGATTGCAGCCCTCAGAAATTTTCAAATAAGCATAATGACGAGGCGTTAATTTAATTCCTTGTGGCGGAACCAGCTGAATAAAGGGATCTTTGGGTGGCGGTAAATGTTGATGCACCGCATTGACCACTTCTTCATAAGCATGAGCTCCACTGATATGAAGAACATCAGGGCAGGCTTCCTTGATAATATCGGCTTTGGCTCCAAGACAGCCGGTTACTATAACTCGACCATTTTCCGCCATGGCTTCTTTAATGGTATCAAGAGATTCTTTGACGGCACTGTCAATAAAGCCGCAGGTATTAATGACTACTACGCCTGCATCCTGATAACTGGAAACCAGTTCGTAACCTTGGGCACGTAATTGAGTAATGATACGTTCCGAATCGACCAAAGCTTTAGGACACCCTAAACTGACAAACCCCACTTTATGATTCATAAAATTCTATCTGTAAAAAAAATGAACGAATTATACCGCAAATTAGCTCTGGTTGTCGACAGTTTCTTGCACTTCAATGATTCATGTCAATCGACCTTTTGGCCAGTAGGTTTTCTACTGATTTTTGCCGGAGTAAGGTCGTTGGTGATGCGGGAGACAATCCTGTCTACTCGACGCTGCAGCATGATTTCAACCATTACTGTTTCATTCGGATGAAGAATTTTGTTAATGTCAGCAAGCGAGGAATGAAAATCCAGTACTCGGTAATAGGCAAGTGCCTGGTCACTTGCTTCTGGGTGTGCCCTAATCCGAAACCCCAGATTACCTTGCATTTTGGGCATATTAATACCCGCTTCCATGATATCGTAGTCAAGAAAATAAGTCAGTTTTCCTGGATTACGCTGATTTCGTTGACGGTCTGCAAAGAAACCCGAAGGAAGCGCATTCTCACTGTATTGGGGACCTGCAGTCAGATACAGATCATAATCCTCAAGATGATTTCCCCTGTCATCAATGAGCCGGAATATAATCATAGAGTAGCGATTGGTGATGTATTCGCGGTTAAAGACAAGCGTTTTCACTCGTTCTATATGTTCATTGTTTTGTGTTTCTTCTGTTAGCTTGTCCAGATCTTTTGCCAAAGAATTATAGGACTCACGATTGTTTACTTGGAGGCATCGCATGACCCATATAGCTGTAGGATGTGTAGCGGCATTGGCCACAGTAATGCTGCGGATGATTCCCATGTGTTTACCGATGTGCGAACACCCTGGCAGAACCCCAAATGCCATTGGCTTTGTTCGTGTCATTTTGGCGACAACAAGATTTTCACCGTTAGTCCCTTCCTGATGTAACTTTAACAAACTGTAATTCATATTTGCAGCAGCAACCCGTATAACTCCATCAGATCCGGCTTCTCCAGTGTAGGAGTTAACTGCATCATAAAGCTGGCGATCAATTTTCTGGCCTGTAAGTACAAAGGAATAGATGCCATGAGAAGAGCAATCATAATTTAGCCAACTTTCATTAAGTTGCCAGCTCATATCACTTCCGAGCTCAAGCCAATCAAGTACACGTTGTCCCGGTTCAATACCCTCAAAAAAGCTTTTAATACGACCCAGTCGGGATTTACCCAGTTGAGCCAGTGCTGAACCGTGGTTGGCGGGAGCCAGCATGATAAGATGACTTAATGGGCATTGTGCCAGTTTATTTTTAAAGTATAAATCCATCCATTTACGAACAACGACTCCCCCTGTTGAGTGAGCGATACAAGCAAAACGTTTTCCCTCGCGCAATTGGTCAGCAATTTCATCGCGCACAGCATGATCAAAAGCACGGGCAATATCATCGATTGTTATTGTATCGACGAAGCTGATATAGCGTCCCAGGTAAATATTACCCACTTGAATCTTCAGTTTTCCCTCATTGCCTTGACGTTCAAGCCATTGAGGAAGCTCTCCATATGTATTGGTGTGTGTGGCACTCCAACCATGAACGAAGATAACAATCATAACATTCCTTTTTTAATTGACCTTGCGATGGGGTGTTGTTGAATAAATCGATAATTTTGGATTATTTTACAAGAATATAGGGAAGTCAAATTAAAAGTCTGTGGAATGACACCATTTACTCTTAGGAGTAAAAAAGGATCAGTGCCACAATTTAAAACCTGTGATCAAGAACGGTACTTTTTATAGGAAATCGTTCGACGATAAGTCTTGAGTCATGGAGTTATTTGGGAATCTCCAGTTCATGTTGTTGTTGATTTAAGGGAATCGCCGTTGCTGGCTGAATCAATTTATTGTTCTGTAGATAGTTCATAATGAAATCCAAAGTCTTATGAAGTGAGGTTGAGTTTTGTTCCCCCGTAATCAATTTCTTTGCTTCAAGATAATTATTCCTGCAATAACGCTTATTATCCATTTTCGCTATTTTCTTATAATGATTGTTAAAGAATGACACCAGTGGATAAATTAAATCCTGCTCAGTAGCATGTTGTTGCAGATGATCATTAAATTCGGCTAAAGACATATAGATAAATGAATAATGGTACTGTTCTGTTATATATCGACAGATCATCGGTAAATTTGCGTATTCAGCCGCCAGGTGATAGACCTTGTGTTTCGAATGATCCAGTAAGGAAATTGCGATGATGTCTGCAGCGGTTTCATCAACAGGCATAAAACTGATTTGATTAGGAAGAGTGATCGCAACACGATGATTTAATAAATACACGAGAGATCGTGCCACGATGTCTTTATCGGTGTATTGATTTTCAGTTGAAGCGGTGACCATGGCTGGCCTGTAAATTTGAATAGGTACGCCAAGTTCTTCTGATTGCCATATTAACTGTTCAGCTACCCATTTTGATTCTGCATAACCAAAATCAACATATCTGAATGCAGTATTTCGGGTGTCTTCAACTAATTTTTTAGTGGGGGTCCAGCCAAAAATTAATGTGGTTGAAATATAGTGTATGTATTTTAATCGGTGAGTAGTGGCTAATTGAATAATGGTTTTTGTTCCATCCACATTACTGGGTTTTAAGTCTTCATAGCGGCTGAGATAATGGGTCACTGCGCCGTTATGATAGATGCTATCTACGGTTTGGGCTAAAGTCTGCCAACTGGATGGATCGAGGCCAAAATGGTCTTTGGCAAGGTTGCCGCAAAGAATGCTGATCCGTTGTTCTAAATTCATTGCCTGACATCTCTCCAGGAGATCATAGTGCTTCAGATTATTCAGTATACGTGACAGACCTGTTTGTTTATCAGCAGCATTGACCAGAAGAACTAAATGATAATCGGTCATTCTCAACAAATTGAAACATAAATAAGCACCTATAAATCCTGTACTGCCAGTAAGCAAAATATGATGAATGTCTTTCTTGGGGCATACAGGCAAAATCGAAGGTTCAATGGAACAATGAAGCCGTGCATCGTTTTTAATTTGATGAGTGGTAGTCTTCGATTCGTTTTTAAAGCGTTTTAACCAATTGGCTATTAACCTGTTCTGCTCCTTGACGGATGTTGCGTTGAGGATGCTCTGATATTCTGATAACTGCATGGAATAGAGTCTGGAAGCCAATACTTCATTGCAATATTTAGGACTGATTTTTTGGGTTAATTGTACATGCAGATGAGTGATGGTTAGCGAATCAACTCCTAACTCATAGAATGTTTTATGATTTTGCCCCGGATTTTCCTGAACAAAATGAGTCATACGGAGATTGCCATTAAGTTGTTTTAAAGCGGTGATAGATTGTTCTTTATATAATTGTTTACAGGCGAGTCGTTTTATTTTCCCTGAAGTGGTTTTGGGTAGGCTGTAGCGAGAACATAATACGAGATCGTGTAGAGGTATATCATGATGTTGGAATATGAGTTGAACCAGGGCATCCATATCAGGCAGGCGATTTTTATTTTTAACCTCGGCGATTATGACAACTTTGGTTTCAAAATGATCTTCCCAGGACACGGCAACACATCCGTGTGGCTGAATCTCGGGAAACTGTTCAACGGTATATTCAATGTCATGGGGGTAAATGTTTACGCCATTACAAATCATTAATTCTTTGATCCGGCCAGTGATATAAAGTTGCTGTTCTTTTAAAAATCCCAGATCGCCCGTTTTTAAATAATTTTTGGAACAACCTGTTATTTTTGCTTTAAAAACTTCTTCAGTAAGCTCCGGCTTATTATAATAGCCCAGAGCGTTACTTTTACTATGTAACCAGATTTCACCCTCTGTTCCTTCTTTACACAGCATATGGGTATGCGGATCGACGATTCGAATGTCAATATCAGGACAATAACCACAAGATACTTTTCTATCATCAACTGTCCAAACCGGGGTATTCGCCTGAGTGACAAACAAGGTGGCTTCCGCAAGACCGTAGGTTGGTTTTAATGCCTCTTTACGGAGTCCATTCAATTGAAAGGTCTCATAGAATTTTTCTAAAGTGGCACAATGAACAGGCTCTGCTGCATTAATGACGTTGTCCAATGAACTTAAATCCACTTCTCGTTTATCCCATTGAGATACCATAAATTCATAGGCTGCATTGGGGCATTGAATCAGAGTGGCTTTAGTATCCGAAATGAGCTGAAGGAAGGCATTGGGATTGGTCATAAAGGTAGTAGGAGACATATAATAACCGGTACTTCCATGATAAAGACTGGCCAGATAGGCACCAATTAATCCCATATCGTGATAGTGGGGGAGCCATGAGGCAATGACTTGTTCTGAAGGTTTATTCGTTAAATAGAATCCAATTAATTTTAAGTTATGAATCAGATTGTCGTGTGACACCATGACTCCTTTCGGAGCACTGATCGATCCGGAAGTAAATTGTAAAAAAGCGATATCAGGATAGTTATCGGGTCTTTGAAACGAATCGTCGCTAAATTCACCCGGATATTTAATCCATGGGACGGAGCACTGTTCGGAAGTATCCAGGGGATCTGAGCTGATGATGCATTGCGGCTGACATTCATTAATAATGGTTAATAGGTTGCTGAATTTTTTGGTGTTATTAGGATGCTTTAATGGAATAGGAATGATGCCTGCCTGCACACATGCCAGAAACGTTACTATAAAATCCGTACCTTTGGTAAATAGTAATATGGCTTTATCACCACATCGCAAAAACTTTTTATTAGTTAGAAATGCGCTTGTCTGATTTATGGATGTGGACAGCTCCTTATAGTTCATCGATTCGGTAATAATACCTTTTTGATTTACCCAGGCCAGCGCCAGCCGATTTGGTTTTGTAATTGAATGATGATGAATTGCATCGGTTATACACTCCATTTCAGGCATCTCTAAAATCCATTTTCCTGTTAGTTCATATTTTATGATAGGTCCTAAATAGGGTTAGAGTCCAGAATTTGCCAGTATTTCAAATTAGGCGTTATAATTATTATCAGCACGTGTTGTATTATTAAAAATTAGCTGGGTTAATACAGTAAGGGTTGTGTATTAACTGAATAACAATCAACTCCAACAGGATATTTGGGGAAACAATCCATAATTAAGGAACATGACATGATACATCGGAGGATATGGATAGCTTCCTTTATTTTATTTTTTTGCCCACTACTTAATTCGTGTAAACAGCAGAAACCCGCATATCAAACAACAGGTTATGTTGAATCCTCCTTATTTTTTGTATCGAGTCCTGCTGGTGGACAATTAAAGAAACTATTTGTTCATGAGGGGGATTCTTTAAACAAAAGCGAGTCCATTGTATCTATTGAAGATCAAAAACCAATAAAAGCGCCTGCAACAGCAACAGTACATGAAATTTTTTACCAAATTGATGAATTTGTTCCTCCCAATCATCCTATTGTCAGCTTATTACTTCCTTCCCAGATGCGCATTATATTTTATGTACCTGAGGCTAATCTCAATAAAATAAAACTAGGGAAACAGGTGTCTGTTTTAATTAAAAATCAAAAATATCCAGTTAAAATTACCTACATAGCGAATCAGGCGGAATACACACCCGATGTACTCTTCAGTGAAGAGAACAGTCATAAATTGGTTTACAAAGTGAAAGCGGATGTGAAGACATCCAAATTAAGAAATGAATTAAAAATTGGTCAGCCTGTGGAAGTGGATTATGAGTAATCCAGACTCCAGCCAACCAGTTATAGATGTGAGTGGACTTTCAAAATCGTTTAATGGAATCAAAGCGGTAATCGATTTAACCTTGCAAATTCAGGCGGGAACCATTTTTGGTTTTTTAGGTGCGAATGGCAGCGGAAAAACAACTTGCTTGCGCCTGCTTAGTGGTTTACTTGTTCCTGATAAGGGGAAGGGAAGCTGTCTTGGTCTGGATTTATATACCCAGACTAAAATGATACAGGCACAGATAGGTTACATGCCGCAGCAGTTTTGTCTGTATCAGAATTTGACCGTTTATGAAAATCTGGATTTTATCGCTCGAATTTATGGATTAAGAAATAGAAAGGTTCGCCTGGATGAAATTATTGAATTACTTCATCTAGTAGAAAAGAAAAATCAAATTTCCTGCACTTTGTCTGGAGGATGGAAACAACGGGTCGCGCTAGCCGCTGCGTTATTACACTGTCCTCGTATACTTTTGCTGGATGAGCCAACCTCTGGAATAGACCCTCAATCCAGAGTATTAATCTGGAATCACATACAGGATTTGGTAGCGCAGGGGGTTACGGTTTTATTAAGTACTCATATAATGGACGAAGCAGAACGGTGTCATCAATTGGCCTATATGTCTTATGGTGAAATATTGGCCAACGGTTCCTCAGTCGATATTATCCAATCATCCAGGCTCTATTCATGGCGAATAAAAGGGAATAATCTGGCCGCTCTTAAATTAGTACTCACTAAAAATTCAGTTCCCTTGCAGCTTATTGAAAAAGGAAGTGAGATTCGTATCAGCTCGTTGCATCCAGATATATTAAAGCAGTTCGACCCTTCAATTTTTTTAAATTATGAAGTTGAAGCAACGGATACCACTCTGGAAGACGCGTTTATTTTTAAAATACAACATGAGGAAACCTGAATATGATGCCTGGGTTTTCAGTTTATCGGCTATGGGCCATCATGCGCAAAGAATTTATTTTAATGAAGCGCGATCCCGCGACAATCATTGTTATGGCGGTTCTGCCATTAATATTGGTGTGTATGGCGGGTTATGCGATTAATACCTATCCTAAAAAAGTCCCCACAGTATTAATTAATTTTGATAACAGTGATGTAAGTCGAGAACTCATCAGAAGCATGGAACATACTGAATATTTCAAATTTGTTGCCTCTACTGCCAGCAATGAAGAAGCATATCATCTGCTCCGAACCGGTGATGCTTTGATGGTACTTACCATTCCGGCAGACTTTTCCAAGGCATTGCGTCGTCATGAGAATCCAGCCCTGTTGTTAGAGGATGGAAGCATTGATTCTATTTCTACGGGCAGGGCAATAATCGCTCTTGCAGGATTAAAGCAACAGGTGTTAGAGAAGATATTTCCCGGTGCTTTTCATGCTCTGGATCAACTGCCCTCATTTCAGCTCATTATCCATCGTCTTTATGATCCGGAGCGCATTACTCAGATTTATGTTGTTCCGGGAATGATTGGCCTTGTGCTCATGTTAACCATGTTGCTGATCACGGTGATTATTGCGTTCAGAGATGTGCAGGGAGGGACTATTGATTATTTATTGGCGTCTCCCTCGCGTCCATCTGAAATTTTGTTAGGAGAAATCCTGTCTTATATCATCATTGGTTATGTGCAGTTAACTTTGGGATTACTGCTTTCTTATTATTTGTTTAATATTCCTTTTATAGGTAATCCTTTGTTGCTCTATTTATGTGCGTTACCTTATATTATTGCCGAATTATCTTTAGGTTTAACTATTGCGACTTTTTGCAAAACTCAATTTGAGGCTGCTCAGATTGTGAATGTATTTATTGCTTTTTCAATAATATTAACTGGTTTTGTTTTTCCAATTTTTGGAATGCCCGAATGGGCGCAAATTACCGGACTGTTTTTGCCTCTGACTCATTTTTTTAAAATTTTGTTTGGTGTGATGTTGCGTGGTAATGATTTTAGTGAAATCTGGGCAAATTTATGGCCACTTTTAATTTTTTGCGTTGTCATGATTAGTCTGGCGAGCTTTCGATTTAAACGTCAGTTCAAATAAATACGACTTATTAAACACACTTCTGACCCAAAGGATGTGCATGATGAAGAAAACCATTGCGTTTTATCTGCGGAAGTCATTTTTTCACTGGCGTGAGCCTGGTGACCAGCCATTGCACGGGTTAGCCAATATAAACTGGCGTTTTGTAATAGAGCAAATCATCTATCATGCAGGAGCTCTTTGTGTTGTTTATGTAGGGGTTAGTAAGACTGCATTGTTCTCATTTTTATTCTTTGATATTTTTCGTGCCTTTTGCGTAACGGTTTTGTTGCATCGATATTTCACTCATCGTTGTTTTGAAACGTCGAGGGGCATCCAGTTTATCTTTGGATTATTCGCATTAACTCCATTGCAAAGAGGGCCTTTATGGTGGGTTTCCCATCATCGTCGACATCATCAGTTTACCGATAAGCCTGGCGATCCTCATACTCCAAAGCAGGGTTTTTTCTACAGTCACTTGGGATGGTATTTTACGATAAACGATTCTGCGACTGATAAATCGTATCTTAAAGATTGGCTACGTTATCCTGAGTTAATATGGATAGACCGGCTTGAATGGCTTGCGCCTCTCGTCATGATGGTATTGGCTTACAGTTATGGTGCACTAATAAATCATTTTTATCCTGAACTGGGAACTAATGGTTGGCAAATGGTCGTGTGGCTTTATTTTATATCCACAGTATGTGTTCTTCACGGGAGTTGCATCGTTAACTCCGTGTTACACCATGTGGGGTATCGTCGATTTAATACCAATGATAATTCACGTAACATGTGGCTTTTGGCTCTTTTTACCTTGGGTGAGGGTTTTCATAATAACCACCATCGTTATCAGGCATCCTGTAAACAAGGTATTTACTGGTGGGAAATTGATTTATCGTACTATGTGATAAAACTGTTGGAGAAGCTGAACATAATTTCCAATTTACGTTATTTCCCTCAATCAATAATAGATGAGGGGCAACATATTATTCCATACAAAGAAGAATAGACCCCTTGCAGCAGGTACCAAGGAATGGTTCACTTAAGCGGTCTAATCCGTTGCAAACTGGTTTTTGCAAGTCCTATACTCTTTTAATTGCTTCATAATGAGTGGTTTGCATTCGTTTGCCTAGAAAGTTGGCGTAATAGAATCTAAAAAATAAAACCGTGTTAAGCGCCAAAATGAAAAAACCTTCCATGATGAGATTAGGGTAGTAGGGTAATAATTCATGTTCTAACCGTTCCCAAATAATATAAGAGGTAAGTCCTGGGATACCGATGACCGAAATTCCCGTAATTAAGATAATGATGTTAGTTTTTGTCGATTTAAAAAAGCGCCCGGTGAAATTGATTGGTTTATAAACCGTGATGCCTTTGGTCAACAAATCAAATATAAAATAAGCCAGAATGATGAGGAATATCCACTCGAGATGCAACGTGATTTGATGAATGTGTTCAAACAATAAGGTAAACACAGTTAGGGTGGAAGCCATAATGACTATAAAAAAATGTCCTGGTTTGTATTTGTACAATGTCGCAATGAAGTTAAAACTTAATCCAAGCAGCAGCAGGCTTTCATCCAAAAATCCTACCTTGATATGCAATAAGTAATAAATGCAGAGTTCAAAGATAAAAAACATGGCAAGGCAGATCATTAAGTAGTTTTTAATCGTATTGGTTTTGGTTCTTGAGTTTTGCAAACCCAGGAAAAATTCAATACCGTGGATGATCATTCGTGGAATAAAAAATTCATGGTATGCCAATTTATATAAATAATCGCGCATTTTTTGCGGAATCAGGGAGTCAGTAAGCGATCGGTGTTTAAGATGTTCTCGCCGCTTTTCAATGGTATGGCGTTGATAAATGAGCGATGGCGATTTGAGAAATTCAAAGGAGCGGTATATTCCATTCACTATTCCGTGGATTAATGCCAAAGTATAAAAGCCCATCAGAATTTCAATATAGATGATTCCCAATTGGGTGATGGACGCATAAGCGATCGCATTTTTTGCATCAGTTGCCTGTTTACTCATGAGACTGGTTATTACTGTTGCCACAAGAATAAATCCTATAGACATGACAGTGAACATCGGGTTGGTATTCGGATGATTCATGCTGATATTTAAAAATATAAACATGGGAATATGAGTTGCTATCCCTCCATAAAAGATGGCGCTTGATGGGGTAGGGCCTTCCATTGCTCTGGGTAACCAAATCCAGGGAAAAATACTGGATTTAATTAAACAGGCGATGAGAATAAAAAGCTCAGCGACTGGATTGTCAATTTGAGTATAGATATGACTGCCAAAATAGGCTGAAGAAATAAGCGCAGTATAAAAAATTACATCAGCAATTTTATAAATGACCAGAATAATCAGAGAGTTTTTTAATACCGACATACGGTGTTCGTAAAAGGCAATCAGTAACACTGATGATAAACCCAATAACTCCCATCCAATAAAGATACTTTCAGAACTGCTGGTTAATACCAGAAGCGATACTGCCAGTTCGAGTATAAAGAGCAGAGAAAAGAATTTATAAAAATAATGATCTCTATGCAGATAAAAAGAAGAAAATCGTGCAATTAATGAAATCAGACTGATACAAAAAATAAAAAATGCGGTGGAATAGGGATTCCAGATAATTTTAAAACTGTCTGAAAAATATAAAAAATCATTGATCGTGATTTGAGAGAGATGTTGGTTCAGGAGGAGAATGAACAACACATGAATTCCATCGAGGATAATACCCGAGGTTACCACCATTCTCACTCTTTTTTCGCCTAAGGTAATAGGTGTTTGGCCGCTAAATATCAGGACCAGGAAAAAACGTAATAAGGAAGATACAGTAAAATAATAAAAAAAATACTCGGATAAAAATTTATTCATGATGTAAGATGTCCAAAGCTAAGATGGTTTGCATGATTAAATACATCCTCATCCTGATGAAAATAGGTAGGAGGGAAGTTTGAATTTTTGATGGGTTCAAATAGTCCGTCCTCATAGAGGTACACGTGATCATCTTCTGTATTATGTACTGATAGTTTAATCCAGTTATTATTCGCCAACTCAGTGAATTCACCAGGTTTTTTTAGTGCGTTTTTTAATATTGATAACGAACAGATGACCAGAATACATAATCTGATGGGTTGATGAATTTCTATCATTTGGCTGGATAATCCATTTTGTAAGTCACTCTGATACCCATTCATGACACCGATTAATGAGGTGACATTATGAGGCAGTTTAGTGCCGCAGCCATAGGTTTCATTATCGATGTAGCTAAAATAATATTCGAGATTTATACCGGCACAAACCGGGCCGGCAGTATTAAGAATTTTATTCAGGATGACTCCATCCTGATCTTGACCCGGATCGTAGGAAATAAGAAATGAACGTCTGTCCAGAAACAGATTTTTGGAGTAGCTTCTTGGTCCAATAATACATAAGGCATTGGTTGAATGACCATACTCTGGTCTGGGTTGGCGTAAATCTATAGAGCGTTCTTGTACTTTACGGTGATAATAGGCGGGTGATTTGCCAAAAGGTACTGATGAAAAACGCCTGCATCGTTCTTTGGCATTTAATTGACCGGCTCCTTTGATTCGGGTCTGGATGGTTTTGAATTCAGATCGCAATTCCAGTGGAATGTCATAGTAAGTAATATCATCACTGCAGGTATTATGATAAGCGCCAATAAATTGGGTATGTTCCGGGATGGCAATAGCTTTTGCTTTGAGCTGTTCTCTCACAGCCGGTTCATTTAATAACAGGGCCATTAGGCGAGAATTGGCGCCACCACGACCACCTCCGCAGGCGCCGCAATCATAAGCCGCTTCGTGGGGATTATTCAAACTGGACGATCCATGTCCCATAATGATGACGTAGGTGCCAAAATTTTGAGTCAAACCTATCGTTGCTAATAAGTTATAGGCTAGGTTGATTCGTGCTTGTAAATCCATTCCAGAGGGCCATTCCTCTTTTTTGTACACCAGTTCAGTATGTACTGTATTATTAATTAATTTGGAGCAGGAGTGTTTTACTTTTGCGGTCAATCGAGGGGATATGATATCCAGACTAAAGGGTATTACTTTGAGAAAGCAACCTAAAAAAGTATCTACGGAACTGCGAAGAATGGTTTTGGAACTTAAGACGGAAAGCCATAATAGTTCTCCCCATAAAAATAAGGATTTAAGGCCTATCTGATTATTAACTTCCCCATTTTCGGTGATTAGATATTCAGGCGTGGCATTTACAGGACAAAGCGCTCTGGTATGCTTATCAAAATAGCCTTTAAATTTGATATTTAAGCCGAAATGACCTGCATGGCCAAATGTTTCACATGTTGGATCTCGTTCCAGGTATCGTCTGAATGACTCTTCGCGTTCATCAAGACAGCAAATGACCTGATACTCTGGTTTTGCTGCAGTTGGTGCCGGTGATTGAGTGACGTATGCATTAAAGAAATTATTATAGAAAGTCCGTTCAAATGATCGATGTAGAATCTCTTGTCGTGATTTATCATCCAGAAACGGCAGGGCTTGAATAAAAGCGGATTGCAGTTCCGGATGCTTAAAGAGCTTGTTGAAAAAATGGTGAATAAACTGTTCTGAGTGAAGGTAACTTGAGTCGTATTTTGGTACAGTCGGCAAGTTTGTTGTGATGGTTTTAATAGCGGTCCATTCACAGAGCATGATGATGGTCATGAGTTCTATAAAACAGGGTTTAATGTCTTCAACTTTTATCCAGTCCGGATGATGCTTCAAACTTTTAATCATACCGGACCATCCTTTAAATCGATAGGCTAAATCAAAAAGATAATCCGGCAGATCATCGGCATTGATTTGTAACTTTTTAAGAAGATCTAACAGAATTAATGAAGGACTCATCGCGCCATAGTTATTTATTTGTTGACCTAATGATTTTAAAAATGCCGAATCAACGATTGAGGTAGAATCATAAAGAGAGCGAAACGCTGCCCACATTCCCTCTTTTTTGTTCGTCATTGACCAATAGGCTGAACCAAAATCGAAATAAGTCGCCATGAATTTTAATAAGTGGGGCGCAATAAAATGATCTATGTCTATACCTGATTCTTCGCGCAGCGCATAATGATAAAAATATTTTTTGGTTTGTATGAAATAATTTCTAACGGACTCGCATTCCTGTTTATCCAGGTAGTGATTGGCAGTTTCACTCTGGATTAACAATCGATACAGAATATGATTGGGGATTTGGAGATGATGTTTTTTGATGTAGGAGTCAATCTCGTAAAAGAGATCTGATTTGTTAATGCCCCTATTGGCATACTCTTGCCAGTAAAACTCCTCTGGCATGAATGCATTGCATTGATAATCAAGAGCTGCTTTTTTTACTGCGTCACAAAACTCCAAATGCTGGTAATGATGAATGGTATTATGGTGAACAAAGTACTCAAGAGGTCCTTGTTCGGGTATATGTTCCATAGCCTGATTGATTGATTCAATCAGTAGTTCTTGTGTAATTCTCATGTTAACCCCAATACATCCTGGTTGAAAGCTCATGATCATAGAGGGGTCTTAAATGACCGACTCCGGATATTTTTAACAACGTATCATCTGATAATTCTCTTAATGCGTACAATTTTGTCATGATGGTATGATCAACAAAATTGCTGTTACTCAAATCAACAATGACTGGATTATTATTCGAAGCTGCCTGTCCAATCAGACGTTTTAATTTGAGATAGGCCACAAAGGTTAAAGGACCAGATACATTGATAGTTGTTGCATCAGAAGAGTGTACTATGCTTACTTCGGGTCTAAAAAGAGTACTTAAACTGTTTCCACGTATCAGATGGAAAAATAATTTTAAACAGATACCAGCCAAAACGCCAGTCAATAAATCAGTCATCAAGGTAACCATGAAGGTGGTGATGAACAGAAGAAATTGATCGCGTCCGATTTGATAGGCATGAATAAACGCTTTGGGTGAGGCCAGTTTACACCCCACAAAAATCAATAAAGCGGCTAATGCGGATAAAGGGATCAGGTTAATGTATTGAGTCAAAGCGACAGCCGCAATCAGCATAAATACGCCATGAAAAAAATTGGCTCTGATGGTTTTTGCTCCATATTCCACATTGGCCTTGCTGCGAACAATTTCGGCAATCATGGGCAAGCCGCCTATTAATGAAGAACATAAATTGGCAACCCCTATACCCAATAAATCTTTATTAAGATCTGCTGGTTTTTCGGGTTTGGTGATCGAGTCAATGGCGCATACGGTGAGTAAGGATTCAATGGAGCCTACCAACGTAAACATGATGATGTATTTTGCGCTGGCCAGGGTAAACAAATACGAAAAATCAGGAAAGTTTATAGCCTGCAACAGATGATTGGGCAAGGTTACCAGCTGACTGTGATCCAGAATGTAGTCGTTATAAAATAAATGATAAGTGTGCGTGTCTTTTATATCGAAATACAGGGACATTGGGATCGTTATTGCGACGACTACTATGGATGACGGAATGAAACTTAATTTTTTTAGTTTGGGCCAGAATAATACAATACTCAGAGCAATAATCCCGATGCATAGAATAATGGGGTTCGAGTTACCTAATTGCATTGGTAATTGTTCCAATAACCCAAAGATTGTGGCGTTGTTGGGATGCTCACCAATAAGGACATAGGACTGTTTGGCAATAATGATGACGCCTATAGCTGCAAGCATGCCATGAATGACTGAAGGAGGCATGATTTCTGCTATGACGGCTTTTTTCCTTAAGGCAATGATGATTTGCAGGAGTGCTGCAATGACGCCAATTGCTAAGGTACGCTTATAACCGAGAAATAAATCCCCCTGCCCAAGCTCCATTACTGAACCCAGGACGATCACGATCAATCCGGCAGCAGGTCCTTTAATGGTTAATTTGGCGCCTCCGAAAAAGGACGTTATTATTCCGCCTAATATTGCTGTTAAAATTCCGGCACTTGGAGGAAATTGACTGGCTAAAGCGATTCCAAGACACAGAGGCAGAGCAAGTAAAAACACACTAAATCCTGCGATTAAATCCGATTTAAAGGCATTCATGAATAGTCCCTCGATATAAAGATAATCCTTGCTCTGCATAATTTATGCCAAGGATTATATAACAGCTCTCTTGCATAACCTGTAGATTTTATCTTAAGGCAAGAGGTCTGATATTTTAGTCTGGCTTGCTTATATGGGCGGAGGCCAACCTTAACTCCGGGCTCATGTTGGCTTAAGACCGGAGTGCAGGTTGTGAACAAGTTGAATGTTCTTTCAGGAGTCTTGATTTATCTGATTTAAATTGTGTAAAAATTCAGTTGCAGAGCTTTCACCAACCAGTTTAAATTCGTTAAGCTCTTTACCTTGTGAATTAAAAAATACAAAAGTAGGTGGAGCAACTACTTTATACTCATTCATTATGGCTTTGTTTTCCGCATCATTCGCAGTAACGTCAATTTTAATGATTTTAAAGTGATTTAATGCCTCAAGGACGTTAGGATCCTGAAAGGTAGTTGCTTCCATAATCTTGCAGGAGGCACACCAATCCGCATAGAAATCGAGCATGACGGGAGTTCCTTTTGCCTGTTCAATTTCTCGCTTAATGGCTGCCAGAGTTTTGGGTTGATTCATTGCGTGTTGATCGGGGGTTACTGTAGCAGCCTGCAGATTTGCCAAAGGCTGTAAAGGATTAGTTGACCCCATGCTGGCTCCTATCAAAATCAGTAAGCCATAGCCTAACATGATGATTCCTGCACCTTGACAAAACTTTTCTCGACTGGAAATGGAGTGCGTTAAAGCACCAGTGTAAATACCAGAGAATATCAGTAAGCTACCCCAGAGCCCCATAGTCAATCCAGAGGGTAAAATGCGCTCCATCAAATATATGGCTACAGCTATGAGCATTACGCCAAAAAATGCTTTAACAGCATTCATCCAGCTTCCGGTTTCTGGTAACCATCTTCCAGCTGAGGTTCCAATGAGCAGCAATGGTGTTCCCATGCCCAGGCTTAAGAAAAACAAGGTAAGTGATCCTAAAAGCACATTACCTGATTGGGCAATATAGGTTAATACACCGATTAAAGGAGCTGTAACGCATGGGGACAGGATCAGCGTGGAAAGACAGCCCATAATCGCGGCACCTATATAGTGCCCCCCTCTTTGACTTCGGCTTGAACCGGCTATTTTAGCCTGCCAGGAATCAGGAAGTTTAAATTCATAGAATCCAAACATTGATAACGCCAGCAATATAAAAATCAGGCTGAATATGCTGATTGCCCAGGGAGATTGCATGCTGATTTGCAGATTGGCTCCTAATTTTGCTACAACCGCGCCGACAACAGCATAAGTGATTGACATACTAAGGACATAACTTAAAGAGAGAAAAAATGCTTTTTTGGTGGTGACGTCTTTACCATGACCTATGATGATTCCTGATAATACGGGTACCATTGGCAGAATACAGGGGGTAAACGAAAGCAGTAAGCCAAATCCAAAAAAAATAAACAGTATGGTTATCCATCCATTGGTTTCGAATACTTGCGAGATTTCATTGAGCGGTGCTTTTGAGGTACTTTTGGCAGCAACTGATGACTGCTCCAAATTAACCAGCGAAAGCGCTAATGTGTCATCAATGGCAACTTTGATCTGCTTTACTTCTGGAGGATAGCAGAACCCATCATCAGCACAGCCCTGATAATGCAGATTCAGGATTGTTTCTCCGGGCTCTTTACCCAGAATTGCGACTGGCAGAGAGAGTTGGTTCCTGTATACATTATAAGTATGACCCTGTTTGTCCGTTTTTTTCACTGTAGGAGGAAAACGCAAAGTCCCAAGATGAATGTTACTGTCTGCTTGTTCTGTTAATTTAATTCTGTCGCCATATAAAAAATAATCCGGTTTTATTTCCCAATGGATTACAAAAGTATTGGGATCGACTTTATTTACATTCACTTGAAATACTTCCGAAGCAGGAAGCGGTTCAGCATTGGTAAGCGAAGTGATAAAGTAAAGTATTGATAATAAAAGCCATTTTTTCATGCTTTGCCTTGTTGCCATAAAAGGTTAGTCCTCATTGTAGTGCCAGTACAGATAAAACGAAAATATTTTTTGTTTTAACCCTTGAAAGTTTTATTCTCGGCCCCATATGCCAGTCATCAGGATTGTTTGCCAGTTGGCAGGCAATACTCGTGAATCATAGTTTAATTAAAATCAGGAGATAAAAGTATGAAAATTCGTCCTCTACACGATCGCGTAGTTGTTCGTCGTATGGAAGAAGAGCGTACCACTGCAGGTGGTATTGTTATTCCAGATAGCGCTACTGAAAAACCCATGCGCGGTGAAATTATTGCCGTTGGTGCTGGCAAAGTCCTGGATAATGGAGATGTTCGTGCTTTGGCAGTTAAAATTGGTGATGTAGTACTGTTTGGCAAGTATTCTGGTACAGAAGTTAAAATTGATGGCAAAGAATTAGTTGTGATGCGTGAAGACGACATCATGGGTGTAATTGAGAAGTAATCTAATCTAATTGTTTAAGGAGATAGAGTAATGGCTAAAGAATTACGTTTTGGTGACGATGCTCGCCTACAAATGCTTGCTGGTGTTAATGCATTGGCTGATGCAGTACAAGTGACCATGGGTCCACGTGGCCGTAATGTGGTATTAGAAAAGTCTTATGGTGCACCTACTGTCACTAAAGATGGCGTATCTGTTGCTAAAGAAATTGAATTTGAACAACGCTTCATGAACATGGGCGCTCAAATGGTTAAAGAAGTTGCTTCAAAAACTTCTGATACTGCTGGTGATGGTACAACAACTGCTACTGTATTGGCTCGTTCTATTCTTGTTGAAGGGAACAAAGCTGTTGCTGCCGGCATGAATCCAATGGATCTGAAACGCGGTATCGACAAAGCGGTATTGGCTGTTACCAAAAAATTACAAGCAATGTCCAAGCCTTGCAAAGATACTAAAGCAATCGCACAAGTTGGTACTATTTCAGCTAACTCTGACGAAGCTATTGGTTCTATTATTGCTGAAGCAATGGAAAAAGTAGGTAAAGAAGGTGTGATCACTGTTGAAGACGGCAATGGTCTTGAAAATGAATTATCAGTTGTTGAAGGGATGCAATTTGACCGTGGTTATATTTCTCCTTACTTCATCAACAATCAACAAAACATGACTTGTGAACTGGAACATCCATTTATTCTGTTAGTTGACAAGAAAGTTTCAAGCATCCGTGACATGTTGTCAGTACTTGAAGGTGTTGCTAAATCAGGTCGTCCATTATTGATTATTGCAGAAGATGTTGAAGGCGAAGCTTTGGCAACTCTGGTAGTTAACAACATGCGTGGTATTGTTAAAGTATGTGCTGTTAAAGCGCCTGGCTTTGGTGATCGTCGTAAAGCAATGTTACAAGACATCGCGATTTTAACTAGCGGACAAGTTATTTCTGAAGAAATTGGCAAGAGCCTTGAAGCGGCTACTTTGGAAGATCTGGGTACTGCTAAACGGATTGTTGTTACTAAAGAAAATACAACAATTATCGATGGTGAAGGTAAAGCTGCTGAGATCAATTCTCGTATTACTCAAATTCGTGCTCAAATGGAAGAAACTACTTCTGACTACGACCGTGAGAAATTACAAGAACGTGTTGCTAAATTGGCTGGTGGTGTTGCGGTAATTAAAGTAGGTGCTGCTACTGAAGTAGAAATGAAAGAGAAGAAAGCTCGTGTAGAAGATGCTCTTCATGCTACTCGTGCTGCAGTTGAAGAAGGTATTGTTGCTGGTGGTGGTGTTGCATTGATTCGTGCTCAAAAAGCACTGGATTCATTGAAAGGCGATAACGACGATCAAACAATGGGTATCAATATTCTGCGTCGTGCTATTGAATCTCCAATGCGTCAGATCGTAACTAACGCTGGTTATGAGTCTTCTGTAGTTGTAAATAAGGTTTCTGAACATAAAGATAACTACGGATTCAACGCAGCAACTGGTGAATACGGTGATATGGTTGAGATGGGTATTCTTGATCCAACTAAAGTTACTCGTATGGCATTACAAAATGCAGCTTCTGTAG
This sequence comes from Legionella quateirensis, assembly GCF_001467955.1. Lineage (GTDB taxonomy): Bacteria > Pseudomonadota > Gammaproteobacteria > Legionellales > Legionellaceae > Legionella > Legionella quateirensis. Next base: position 395,261 of record NZ_LNYR01000034.1, read on the forward strand.
CCAGCTTAATGTTAACAACTGAGTGCATGGTTGCAGATTTACCTAAGAAAGATGAAGGTGCTGGTGCTGGCGATATGGGCGGCATGGGCGGTATGGGAGGCATGGGCGGCATGATGTAAGCTTCCCTGCTTTTCTTAAAAACCCGCCTTATGGCGGGTTTTTTTTTATCGTTTTGGTGACAAAAGAACGTCGGGCGAAGCGCCCGACCTACGTTGGGAGCGATGATAAATGTAGGTCGGGCGCTTCGCCCGACATTTCGTTGCATAGGGTTATATTATTCACCGATTGCTTAAATCATTTCAGAAGCCATTATTTTCCTTTATGGTTATGGGCATGCATTACGGTTGACTTATTTATGGTGACAATGGAATGGGGGGAGGTGCCATTTTTATGGATGTGATTGATACAGGTTGTTTTTAAGTCATTTTAAACTATTATTAGTATCAGAATAATAAATAAGGGATAAATTATGAGTAGCGTGATTAAAAAACTGGAAGTGGCTCTGGCTGATACCTATGCTTTATATCTTAAAACTCAAAATTATCACTGGCATGTTAAAGGCCCTCAATTTAAAAGTCTGCATGAGCTGTTTGAAATGCAATATAAAGAATTAGCCGAAGCAGTTGATCAGGTTGCTGAGCGAATATTAATGATGGGGCATAAAGCTCCAGCTACTTTTCCTGAATTTAATCGATTAAAAACCATCAAAGATGGTGATTCAAGTTTGAGTGCCAATCAGATGGTTATCGAATTGGCCAAAGATAACAGTACTTTAGTCAATGATTTAAATCAGGCAATCAAAATTGCCCAGGATAATAATGACGAGGGAACGGTAACTTTATTAAGCGATCGTATTGCGGCACATCAAAAAGCACATTGGATGTTAACGGCCTCAATTGATACTAAATAATTAAGTAATTTTTTAGTGAGGCCCCAACTCCTCACTGATTTATCAGGGAAAGTGATTAATATCATAACCCGTATTAGATTGTAGCCTGTATTAGGCGCAGCCGTAATACAGGATGAATGAGGTTCTATATCCCTGTATTACGGCTGCGCCTAATACAGGCTACTTCTTTATAATATTATGGTTATCAGTTCATACTTCGTTGGTTATATAGCGTATTTATTACTGATCAATCGATTTGTTAGCAAACATGCTACCTCATCCTACGCAAAGGAGGAACTCTTCTTCCGCGTAATCCATTAACCTGAAACTATTGTAACCAGTCCCTACATTCCCTATTATATGTCATTGAACTTAGAGTGCCGAATGATTTAAAGAGATACATTTCTCGTAGTTTCGACGTCCCGTGGCTTGACCACGGGATCCAAGAATCTCTTGACATCACTGGATCCCGTGGTCAAGCCACGGGACGTCGAGATATGTACCTATTTAAATCATTCGGCACTCTAGATGGCTAATTAGTGAGTATGCTGTAATTTTATACTCTGTTCTTTTAATCACGTGTTGTCAGCCAAGGATTGCTTCGTGTTACGTTTTCTTTTTCCGGTGAGTTTATTTCTTAGCGCAGTTCTTTTATTTAGCATTCAGCCTATGGTAGCGAAAACCATTTTGCCGGTTTATGGCGGGACGCCGGCTGTATGGACTGTTTGTATGCTTTTTTTCCAGGGAATATTGCTTGTATCCTATGGATATGTCTGGTTATTAAGTTTTCTTAATAGATCACTGCTCTGGCGTTTGGTTCATACTGTTCTGATTGTGTTGAGTATCATCGCAATTCCACTTCTGTTTCAGCCTGCAGAAATGGCTGGGTATCCAGAATGGGATATTCTCTATGATTTATTATCGCAACTGGGCTTGCCTTTATTGATTATTGGGGCATCTGCGCCTTTATTACAATTTGCTTACAGTCAAACTTCCAGCAAAGGGGCTTCTGATCCTTACTATCTGTATATAGCAAGTAATCTGGGCAGTTTAATTACCTTACTTATTTATCCCTGGGTTATCGAGAGAGTTTGGGGGATCACTCATCAATTTCATCTCTGGAGCATAGGATATCTGGCTTACTTGTTATTATTGTTGTTTGTTCTATACAGCGCTCGTTATAAGCCATTAGAGCATCAACGTGCTGATACAAAAGCCTTGCCCTGGCGATCCATGTTGTACTGGGTATTTTTAAGTTTTATCCCATGCAGCCTGATGTTAGGTGTTACCTTATATATTTCTACTGATGTTGCGGCTACTCCTTTATTTTGGGTACTGCCTTTAGCCTTGTATTTGCTTACCTTTGTTGTAACTTTTACAACCAAACCTTTGATATCCAATGATTGGATAAAGAGAAATTGTATTTTTTTTCTGGTGTTTACAATTCTTGGTTATATTTTAAAAGCAAATCAGGTGCATGTCTGGCAGGTTATACTGGCTAATTTAGCCAGTTTTTTTGTTTTGGCTTTACTCTGTCATGGCCAATTATTTCAGCGAAGACCCGAAGCGAAATTACTGACGTTATTTTATTTTTGTCTTGCTTTGGGCGGTGTGCTTGCAGGACTGTTCAATGGAATACTCGCTGCTCATTTATTTAATCAAATTTATGAATACCCATTAGCCATTTTATTAAGTTTATTCGTTCTTCCTTTGTCCAATTACTCAAAAGACTGGTGGGTACCGCTTGTTGTTACCTGTTTGCTGTTACTGCATTATTTTATACCTCAAATCAACTGGTATGCTGGATTTTCAACTTTTCAAGTTACTGCAATTCTGGCATTAATTGTCATTGTTGTTGGTTATAAAAGTAAAGTGAGTCTCATTTTATCTTTGTTTATTCTATTTGCCTTTCTCTATTCCCCTATTTTTTTTGATAAGAATATTTTATTGCAACAACGGAATTTCTTTGGTGTAAAACAGGTATTGGTTAAAGAAAATACTCATGTATTGGTCAGTCAGTCAACAGTGCATGGTTTTCAATTGCTTGGAGAAAAGAAACCGATTAGCGGTTTTAGGGCATATTACGGTGCCATTAAACCCGTTGTTGAAGACATGCAAAAGGAATTTCATTCCATGTCAGTGACCATCTTGGGATTAGGTGCTGGAACCATGGTGTGTCAATTCAGAGAAACAGATCAATTAACGGTGATTGAAATTGATCAGCAAGTCATTGATTTGGCGGAAAATCCCAAATTATTTACTTATCTGCGTGACTGTTCGCCCTCAGTAAAGATTATAAGAGATGATGGTCGATTGGCATTGAATAAAATACCTGATGGATCACAGCAATTAATTATACTGGATGCCTTTAATTCAGATGCAATTCCCGTTCATTTAATGACTCTTGAAGCGTTTACCCTCTATAAGAAGAAATTGAAGGACGATGGGGTGATTTTGGTGAACCTGAGTAATCGACATCTTCACTTACTTCCCGTCGTAAATTCAGTAAGTCGATCATTGGATATGATGTTACTTAATCTGGTGCATAAAGGGGATCCCAAACTGGGGCAGTTTGATTCCGAGTGGGCTTTGCTCACCATGAATCAACCTTTGGCCCTACAACTGATGAAGGGAACTGGCTGGCGTTTTGTCAGTGACAATAATCAGTTTTTATGGACAGATGATTATTCCAATCTGATACCTATGTTGAAATGGTGATGGTTCAGGTTGTGTAAAGCCCATAGCCCACCTTGACTCATTATTGACGGCTATGCAAAAAGTCAATGAGTGAAGTAGGGTATGGGCTAGATTTCACTAAATCTCGGCAAGGTTACCTTTAGTTTCCAGCCAGATTTTTCTATCTCCAGCCCGTTTTTTATTAAGCATCATATCCATTACTGCTTCTGTTGACTCTTCGTCATCCAGAGTGAGTTGTACCAGCCGACGAGTATTGGGATCCATCGTCGTTTCCCTTAATTGAATGGGGTTCATTTCTCCCAGTCCTTTAAATCGCTGGACATTTACTTTTGCCCTGGACGTTTGGTTCAGATGATTGATAATTCGGGATTTCTCTTCGTCATCCAAAGCATAATGTACAATTTTACCTGAATCGATTCGATAAAGCGGGGGCATGGCAACAAAAACATGACCGGCTTTAACCAGTGGTTTGAAGTGGCGCAGGAACAGCGCGCATATTAAGGTGGCAATATGAGCTCCATCAGAATCCGCGTCAGCAAGAATACATAATTTTCCATATCGAAGACCGCTGAGATCATCAGAACCGGGATCTACGCCGATTGCGACTGATATGTCATGAATTTCCTGAGATGCCAACACTTGGGATGAATCTACTTCCCAGGAATTCAGGATCTTTCCACGTAACGGTAAAATTGCTTGAAAATCTTTGTTACGTGCCTGTTTTGCTGAACCACCTGCCGAATCTCCTTCTACTAAAAATAGCTCGGCCTGACTCAAATCAGTTTGCAAACAATCCGCCAGTTTTCCTGGCAGGGCAGGGCCCTGACTGACTCGTTTTCTAGCAACCTGTTTGGCTTGTTTCAAGCGTTTTTGCGCGCGCTCTATTGCCAGAGTTGCTATTGCCTCACCCTGATTGCGATGTTGATTCAGCCAGAGAGAAAAAGCATCTTTGATGACGTTGGTAACAAAAGCAGACGTTTGGCGAGAGCTTAATCGCTCTTTTGTTTGTCCTGCAAACTGCGGTTCTTTCATTTTGACAGACAAAACGTATTGGCAAGGTTCCCAAAGATCATCTGCAGTAAGTTTTACGCCACGGGGCAAGAGATTTCTTAATTCACAAAATTCGGCCATTGCATCAAATAAACCGGAACGCAAACCATTCACATGGGTTCCGCCCTGAACCGTTGGTATCAAATTTACATAACTCTCATTCAATGTACTGTTAGCTGCATCTGACCAGACGAGTGCCCAGTCAACAGTTGCTTCATCGCTCTTAAATTCACCTGCAAAGGGTTCTTCGGGTAAATAATCATCAGGCAAGGTTTGGCTTAAGTAATCGGTTAATCCATGTTCGTAACACCAATGAGTTTCTTCGTTGGTTGCCTTGTTAATGAAGGTCATGGAAAGGCCGGTACATAATACCGCTTTTGCTCTTAAGACATGAGTAAGATGTTTTAAAGAGATTTTAGTCGTGTCAAAATATTTAGCATTGGGCCAGAAACGGATAATGGTACCTGTATCTCTTTTTTTAGTTACTCCTGTTTCATTGAGTTCACAGACTTTGTCGCCATTGGCAAAAGACATTTGATAGATAATTCCATTTCGTTTAATGGTTACATCAAGTCGTTCGGATAATGCATTAACAACAGATACCCCCACTCCATGCAGTCCACCGGAAAAACTGTAGTTTTTATCAGAGAATTTTCCGCCAGCATGTAATCGTGTCATGATGACTTCGACACCACTGAGCCCCAATTGAGGATGCAGATCAACAGGCATTCCTCGTCCATTATCTTCGACTTCAACTGAGCCGTCTTCATGAAGTGTGACTGTGATATGGCTGGCAAAGCCTGCAAGTACTTCATCCACGCTATTATCGATGACTTCCTGAGCCAAATGATTAGGACGTGTTGTGTCGGTATACATACCCGGACGTCGTTGAACAGGCTCAAGACCACTTAAGACCTCAATCGCTTCCGCAGTGTAGTTTTCAGACATAGGTATTCACTCAAATTTAAACTAGGACTATTTTAGCATACATCATTCGTGAACAGGGTGGGATAGGTTCAAATTGAAAAAAAAAACTGACTCGTTGTTTTAAAAACTCTGTGAAAAACGTCATCCTGCACTCTATTGGGGATGACGTTTTCCCGAGTTATTCAGAAGTGATGAGCCAGTCAGGTAACTCGTTTATCTACTATAATGAAAACGAGTTTCGAACGATGTCTGTTGTTCGGTTGACGAGAGGCTGTTTGAGACCGTCAGAATAACCGGTTAAATCAAGGCCAGGAGTAAAAAACTTGAACTATAAATTAATCTATTTGTTAAGTGGTTTATTTCTTGTAACAGCATGTCCGCTAACAGCATCTGAAGTAAATAAACCCATTGAGTTAATTATCAAGAAATACCCTGTTGAGGTGAATGGTAAGGCAAGTGAGTTATTTCGAATTGAACAACCTGACGGTACCTGGGGATTTCAGGGGATAAAAGGTCAATGGTTTGATGCCATAGTAAAAAATACCTCCGATAAACCTACCGTCATTCATTGGCATGGTTTGATTGTACCTAATGATCAGGATGGCGTTCCTTACGTAACACAACCCCCAGTTCCTGCAGGAGGATCCTATCATTATCGTTTTAAACTAAAACAATCGGGGACTTACTGGATGCATTCGCATTATGATTTGCAAGAGCAAAAATTTTTATCAGCTCCCTTTATTCTGCTCGATCCACAGGAGAAAAAAGCAGATAAGGATGTCATTTTTATGGTTGGAGATTTTAGCTTTAAAAGCCCTGAAATGATTTTAGCATCATTAAAAAAAGGTACTAAAATGCCTATGAACAAGACTCAGGACAGTATGACTATGTCGCATACCATGGATAAAAGCATGGATGGTTCAAAACCTGATTTGAATGATGTGACTTATGATGCGTTTCTTACGAATTATAAAACTCTGAAAAACCCGGAAATCGTGCATGTAAAACCCGGTGATTCAGTGCGCTTACGTATTATAGCCGGATCTTCAATGACCAATTTTTATATCAATACTGGCACATTGTCGGGCCAGGCAATTGCGGTTGATGGTCAGAATATTAAACCCTTTGAAGACAAACAGTTTCAAATTGCCGTAGGACAACGCATTGATCTGATGCTTAAAATACCTGATGAGGGAGGCGCATTCCCTATTTTGGCTCAAGGCGAAGGGACTTCAATGCAAACAGGTCTTATTTTGGCCACTGATAATGCTCAAATTGTTCTGCCAAAAGAACAGGCATCATCTGCATCCGGCGCTTTCAATTATGATCAGGAATTAAAGCTCGAGGCGGTTTCGCCTCTTTTGCCTAAAACTCCAGAACTCATACTTACCGTAACACTGGATGGTGATATGGTGAAGTACATCTGGACATTGAATAAACAGGCATGGCCGGATATAAAACCACTGGAGGTTTCCCTCAATAAACGGGTGGAAATGGTGTTTATTAATAATACATCAATGGCTCATCCCATGCATTTGCATGGCCACCTGTTTGAAGTTACCGAAATCGATGGTAAGTCCTTAAAGAATGGAGCCATGCGAGATACCGTACTTGTTTTACCAAAATCAACAGTAAAAATACAATTTGATACGGATAATCCGGGCAACTGGATGTTACATTGTCACATGCTCTATCATCAGGCTACGGGTATGATGACCTTTATGAATTATAAAGAAGTTAAAATTCCGAATCTGAGTACTATTAAACAAATGGAATAAACTTCTCCTTTATAGCTCAATCTTTGTTGCATGAAACTGTTACCAAGTAACCTTTTGAGTTACAATATGCACAAAAATATGAGGTTATTATGAAAGATATATCCATGAGTCGTGCTAAAGCGGAAGAGTTGTATCAGAATGGAATATCTCAACTGGCTAACGTTAAAGAACTAGATGGGACAGAAGTGATAAAGGCGATTAGCCACTTTCATCATTTAATTTCTATCATCGAGGCGATAGAAATCAAGAGTCGCATCAGTAGAGATTACACCCTTCTGGGTATGGCAAATATTGGATTGGCTCGTGCCTATGGGCATGTTACTCTGGGTATTAAAGAGGGTGATCTCGAATCTCGGTTTTATCGTGGGATTAAGTTTTTAGAACAAGCAGCAGATGCAGATGAGCATCAAAAAGAGCGAAATAGACACCTCTCTCCCCATCTTAAGCTGTCGATGTTAAATGGCCAACTGAAGGTACAGGAAGAACCGGAGCAAATGGAACGAGTTTGTCGGATTTGAACTCGTTCCAAGCTGTATTTTGATGGGGTTTTGATCCAGAGGTATGCTCATAGTATACATGATATACTTCGTTTGTTTCATGTGTATTACGACCTGCCTCTGAACTTTCCTTAGGAAAATTTTAAACCGAGTTGATTCTGATCATCCAACCAGTCAAGTTCTTGCATTACTTCACGGCTTCGATTATTTGTGCTTTGAGCATGAGTTACTATTTGATCAAAGGTCATATCTTTCTTAATTTGAGAGTAAGCAAATAAAGAATACAGACCCAGCCATGCCTTATTATCTTTATCCAGCCGTTTTTTATATTCAGTGAGGAAGATTTCTTTCGCTTCTTCTTTTGAATCCGGGCAATAGCGCATGGGCTTCCATGAGTCATGATTTGAACGAACAACTATATTCCCAGGATGTTCGGTAGGTTGGGAATACAGGCATGAGGGATTGGAGTAATCATGATTTTTGACCACATGGGAAATCAGATTGGCAATTACTTCTGATCCTTTGGCGCTGGGCTCAATTTGACTTCGGTAATAACGGGTATCCCGGTGATCCATAGAGCTTGCCATATCGATGATGGGGATGTTCTGTTCTTTAGCGTAGTTCAGTATGGGCGCATAAACTGTTTGCATCAAATGATGTAATTCATCAACGGCTTTGTGGGACGCTTTATTGGATTTGCCCCATAAATAATAGTTCAGTATGTTCATATAGGATAACGACTGATCATTTCGTAATAAATTCATCAAGGTATAGATACCGTATAAATCCTGTGTTGAATCTGGTGTATATTGGAGCATAATTATTGGTGAGGCATTGGGCTGAATGGTTTTTAATTTATTTAAAATTTCCAAATATCTCTGCTGAATTCCAGTAATAATCGATTTTAATTGTATTCTTCGGGTTTCCGGACTTTGATTGGCAAGAACTATGAGGTTTTCCCTTAAATCATTACCGCCAACACTAAGGATAATATGAGAAGCATTGTCTATTTTTTTCAGTTCACTCAATGGGTAATATTGAGTATGTTGATGATATGGAGAACGAACCGCTTTGTCTCTGAACGCTCCTGAAAGTACATCCCGTGTTGTAAATCCATCGCAGGATAGGTCAATAATTTGGCCAGTTTTCTGAAATTTCTGCTTTAATTTGCCTGCTACGGTATCCTCTTCACTATCTACCCAATCAATGTTATCCAGGGTTGAGTCGCCAAGAAGTACTATGTTCTGGTGATCTGACGGCATGACCTTCTATCCTTTGTAAACTAATTAAGCATAGTATATCGCGAAAATAGTGTATATAAATTAAAAACGGATATTTTAATTATAGCTTTTTGGATTCTTTATTAAAATTGATGACCTGGTGTTAGCCTTATCCGGTAAAAAAAGACCAGAACATAACTATAAGTCATTGAGATATGAACTAAAGTTACTTTTAGATTTGCCCCTTGAGTTGCCAGTTAAACCGATCTCTTGGTACAGTGTAAGATTATGACTTTGTGACTTGTCCCATGCAAAATACTGCTGAAATTAATCACTTAACAGTTGCTTTTCAAAGCCCAGCCAAAACAGTCATGGCTCTGGATAAAGTCAGTTTCAATTTAAATCCGGGCGAAACACTGGTGTTACTGGGAGAATCTGGATGCGGTAAATCGCTCACTTCATTGGCCTTAATGCGTCTTTTACCCAAGTCGGGGGTGTATGGAGCAGACAGTCAGATTAGTGTCAATGGTGAAGATATATTAAATTTGCCTGAACACATGATGAGGCAATTAAGAGGCCGTCGACTTGCCATGATTTTTCAGGAACCGATGACCGCTTTAAATCCAGTAATGACTATTGGGGAGCAGATTTCAGAGGTTTTAATAAGACATAATAATCTGAAATCTCATGAGGTTAATGAAGCGTTGATGTCATTATTGACTGAAGTCGAAATGCCACAACCACATAATCGAATTCATCAATATCCTCATCAATTATCAGGTGGACAAAAGCAGCGGGTAGTAATTGCCATGGCTTTGGCATGCAACCCTGATATTTTAATCGCGGATGAGCCGACTACTGCCCTCGATGTCACCATACAGGCCCAGATTTTGGCTTTATTAAAAAAGTTACAAAAGAAACATCAGATGAGCTTGTTATTAATTACTCATGACTTGGGAGTGGCCAAGGCAATGGCTGATCGCGTGTGCGTGATGTATGCGGGGCAAGTGGTAGAACAGGCTCGGGTCACTGATTTTTTTACTCAAATAAGACATCCTTATGTTCAGCAACTGATGGCTTCTTTACCTTCATTTGCTAAAAGAGAGGAAAAATTATCCATTATTACGGGTAGTGTCCCAACTTTGGATGCTTTGCCTTCCGGATGCAGATTTCATCCTCGTTGTATTTACGCATTTGATCGATGCAGTAATGACGAACCTCAATTACAGGAAATTGAACATCGAGTTTTAAGATGTCATTTGTATCCTGATTTTAAACAGTTACCCCAGTTGGAAAAAGACAGAATAATTTGGAACGTTTCAGACGAAAAGGCTGAAACTATTTTTGCAGTGAATAATTTATCGGTTCAATTTATTCATAGAAAAGGACTCTTCAGTCGAAATAAGACAGTGTTTAAGGCTGTTGATGGGCTCAGTTTCAAACTTCAACAAGGTAAAACATTGGCACTGGTAGGAGAGTCAGGTTGCGGAAAAACAACTGCAAGCCGTGCATTATTGCGTTTGATACCCGTCGCTGGAGGAGAAATCAATTACAAGGATATGGATGTTCTTGCCCTGGGCGGCAGCGCATTAAGACGTTATAGAAAAAAAGTACAAATTATATTTCAGGATCCATTTTCTTCCATGAATCCGCGGATGACTGTTGGTGAAATTATTGCCGAAGGCATGCATGCTCAGGGTATGAAATCCTCTTTAATTATCCGAAGACAAAAGCAATTGATTCATCAGGTGAATTTACCCAGTACCAGTTTACACCGTTATCCTCATCAGTTTTCAGGAGGACAGAGACAGCGTATCTGTATTGCCAGGGCCTTGGCTACAGAGCCTGATGTATTGATTTGCGATGAGCCTACCAGTGCTTTGGATGTGTCTGTACAAGCTCAAATTCTGAATTTATTGAAGGAGTTACAACAGGAAACAGGTATCTCCTATCTGTTTATTACGCACAATATGGGGGTTGTGTCCTATATTGCAGATGATGTTTTAGTAATGAAAGATGGTTTAGCGGTAGAATATGGACACTGTGCAAATATTTTAAAACACCCTAAACATCCTTATACCCAGCAGTTATTAAATGCAGTTTTAGATGTAGTTTAAGTCTCTTCAGGTTTTCTTAAGCATTAATGTGCTATATTTTGAGCAATAAATAGATCATGATGCGAAAAGTCTGAGTTTGGGGAGATGTTGTTGCATGAAGAGCGCTATAGATAAATTATTATCCAGGAACGTTACTGAGTTCGTTGAACAATTAGAAACTCTAAGTCAACAAGACAAAACATTATCAGATGATTTAAAGTTCACTATTAAAATTTTAATTTCATTTGGAAAAGAAGCAACCGAAGATCAATTTGAGTTGTTACAGGAATTAAAAGAAAATCTCAAAATACATCGAGTTTTATTGCGAGATATTGCTGGCCTCTTTGATTATCCTCCTTATCCCGATTTAGAAGAATTTACCAAACAACTCCATAAAAACTCCCTGCAACTTCAGTCCTATATTGATTCTTTTGATAAAGATCCAAAAGCGGGTCGTGACCCTAAAGTGAGCAAAGGAAAAGTCTCTCAATTAACTGATGAAATTTTTGAAGAACAATTTGATACTTCCAAATTGAGTCGTGTTGTTGCAAATATCCAAAATCTAAGAGATGGTTCAGTACTGTCGTCATCAAAGCAGTTACATCTTGTTCAACAGGTAATCTACATTAATGCTATAGGTCGTGAGTGTCCTTTAAATGTTAAAAACAGATCCTATTCAAATTTAACTACCTTGAGCAGAATGCAGTTGCGTCAATTATCTGATTTGTTTATTGAGCGGGTAAACGATCCTTTATTGGGTGCTCAAGAACGCGTTAAATCCCAATTAAATTTGATTGCAGTGATGAGGGAACAATATTTTCGTTGTACTGGTGTGTTCCTGAATTCTACTCAAATTGTCAGCGTTTTATTGACGTTAAATCAGTTGCAGCATAATCGCTGTGTTGAACTGCCTCCAGATGAAAATTTAAAAGATACCAAAGCCTTCCTAGCGGCTTTGCAATGGGTGTTTACTCAGGATAATAATAAAACGGGAGTAAATAAAGATTTGCTCGTTAAAGAGTTTAAGCCCACTGAAGTAAAAGATTTTTTTACGTTTCTTGGTGTGCCAGCGAAAGATCTGAATGAATCTCAAGCCGATGATCTGATCACCGAAGGAGTATTTAAACCTGAAATAGTCGGTTTGAGTAAAAAAGTGGATGTGGAGTTAGCGTTCCGTGTTCCTTCGCATCACCGTGTTCCTCATCCGGAACCTGTTTCAGAACATTTGATACACAATCTGGATTATTTACAGAAGATCCACCTTGCAGTCAATATGGCAAAACCTGGACAGCCTATTGTGTTGATCGCCAAGAATGCCGAGCATGCTTTAGCTTTAAATAAGCAATTAATTGAATATTTTAAAAGTGCTGGTAATTCATATGAGATAAAGGCTTTTACAGGCTCCGAGCCTGCTGAACGAAGACATCAATGGTTTAGGGATACTACAGCCAAGATTCCCAGGATCGCTGTTACCGTTCCTTATCTTGCCAATAGTGACGAATTTAAGTCAGCACATACCAATGGGTGTGTTGCTATTCAATCCTATTTACATAAACCAGGTGAGACACGAAAAATTATTGAAAAGCTTTCAGGTTTTGGAGCACCAAGTAGATTTTATGCGATTCATGAAGAAAATGGCATTGTTTCTTCTCTGCACAGTTCTTTAAAATCAAATCAGGATAAAGTAAATCTATTAAAAGCGGTACATGAGAATCGCAGGAACAGGAATCAGGAAAAGGCAATCGAGCAGTATTATGTTCAATCAGTGACCACCATCCAAAGAGTCATATTGGAGCAATTTGATCATTGGCAAGAATTATTGCACCTGATACATCCGCGCACGGAATGGAAACAATTGGATTCAGAGCTATTACTTGTTCAACAGGATTTAATTAAGAAACTCGAATTACAATGGAAGCAGATTTTAAAGGAGACTGATCCTGAGCGCGTCTATTCCAATCCCTATGTTCGACGTTCTTCCAGTAAAGAACTGGATACACTAACTTTAGATAAGGCTTTGCGTGATTATGAGCTCAAAGTTGAGAATATCTGGACAAACACTCAACGCAAACTTAAAGAAAAAACTACGGGCAGATTAATTCCAGATTCAGTTAATGCATTACGTACAGTATATCTTGAGCAAGTAAAGTTAAGTGAACAATTGAAACTTAATAAATTAGCTACCCGCGAGAATATTAAAATCACCCAGCATGAACAAAGAAAAGCGAATCGGATGGTCAAATCAGCGCTAGATGTTAATGGTGCGATGCTTAAATATTCTGAAGGCAATGTCAGACAATACAGACAACCTTTTATTCAATATCAGATCAGCTTACTCGCAAAAGATATTATTAATAACATAAATCAATCTTCGTTAAGCTCTAATATCAAAAAGGCATTGATTGATCGGACAAATAATGCAGAAAATTTACTTTCTCTTGAGTTGATTTTGATTGATTACGAAGGGCGATGGTTAAGTGCGGAACATAATTCTGAGAAATACCGTATGCAGCCTGTAATCAATGAATTAGTACGGGTACATCAGCAATCGGGTGTCGAACTGAACCCTGAGCTTCAGACCATTAAAGACATTTACCTTGATAATGTAGTTAATGATGTAGTTCAAAAATTGGAAGATTCACTTTCCTGGGCAAAAAAGGAAAATAGAGGATTCTGGTATCTTTTGGAACGTTCTGCAGCTACACGTGCTGCCGATGATTTGCTACTTGCTATCGAAGGGATAAAACTCTCAACTGATCCCTTATTGCAAAAATCAGCATTAAAAAATCTGTTTAAAAAATTAAGTCAACATCAAGCCCAACTCGATGGCTTGTGGTTATTTTCATTTGGCCATAAGAATATCCGAGATACAATTAATCAGACATTGAACACTTTGAATGAATTAACTGTCATTGGTAGTGGTAAGGATGAGCTGGATCTTGGTTTTATAAATGAGTGCAAAGAGGAAGCGCACAGTGAGGTAGTAAAACACAAATTCAGAACAATTTTAAAACAATTGGAAGATCGAAATAGTCCATGGTTAAAAGAAAATAAAGATTGGCAGGAAGTGACTCAGAAACTTAAAGTGATTCAAGGTGAAAATCCCTCACTTTTTGCTCTGGATGAAATGCACCATCTTGTTAGTTTGAAGTGTAATGAATTCAGTCAAAGCAAATCAAAAATTGTTGATCCTCTGATCCATTTAAGAGGAACTTTACGTAGTCTTTGGAATGATGTGTCACAAAAGCATCATGACTTGTTGGATGAGTCACAACATTTTGCGATTAAAGAAGAACAGATTAAAAAAGATCTTGATGGCGTCGCTGGATTTAAAACCAATCAGGTTGAGTTAATCGTAGGAAGCAATGGAAGCACAGAATATTATGATTTGATTATCAGGGGATCAGGAACACTTCCATTATTAGATAATTTTACTCGATATAATTCACAAATAAAGGCGATGATTAATGATCAAGCTCAGTTAAAAAAACAACTTGAGTTACCCTTATCCAAACATTCAGCTTTTAAACAATTGCGTGATGAACAGCTTAAATTAATTCAGGAAGGTAAAGGGGAGCAAGTCAATGTTGCGCTATTTCCTCAAACCTATCAGAGCAATATAGGAGCAATTCTTGAGTTACAATCCTATGTTTCTGGAGCAATGCCAGAGAATATAACTGATTTTCCGGAAGACATTCAGAATCATTTTTTTGATAGAGAGCTTGTTAACTCAATGGATTTTTCCAAATTTTTGGATAGAACGGTGGTCGACCCAACAGAGATTCAGCGTGTGTTGGAACATTTAAGTACGATAAAAGATTCTCATTTAAGATCCGACTTAATCGGGTTGTATAAAAAAATTCACCCAGATAATGTAGAGCCGCCAAAATCAAGATGGTCACCCAAAACATGGATATCCGGTATTGCTTCATTTATCGTCAATCCGTTTAAATTGGGAGAGACAGAACACGATTTGGCCTATCAATTATCAGAATTCACACGTAGATCTAATAATCTTCTATCCCAGTTTTTATCTATGGATATTCAAAAGCGAATGACCACTTTAACTACTGGATTAGAATCTCAAATTGATGAAGAAGCTAAAAAGATTGATGCATTACATGAGAAAATTCAATTCATTAGTGAATGTATTGCCGATGAAAAGAATAAAGGTGGAGTATTTATTCGTCGATTTACTTCTATCAGCCAACTTTATGATTTTGAAAGTAATTTAAGACAGTATAAAGCAGAGAATCCTAAACTAAACGTAGAGGATGAAGTTAAAGCTGCCGGGGAAGATTTCGAATCTGATGTATTTTTGGAATTGGATGATGACGAATTGAATCCTGAACATCAACAGTCTGCATTGAAGTTGTAATTTGAGAGACTGTTAGCATGTGCTCTATGACTCCATCTTGGGGCGCCTTGTCTCCTGAGGTTAGGCGCTGTGACGCATTAAGAGGCGGTATAGCGCTTGTGCGTGGCCGAACACGTCGAATAAAATAAATCCTTATAAACCTGGTGTCACCTGACGGATCTTCTGCATCAACTTCCAGCCTTGAATCACTAATTTCTTTAACACTATTTATGAAATAACTCGCTACTCAGGATTAACCTTGAATATGGTGTTAATGCAAACTAAACTGTAATGGGTTGTTTTATAAACAAATGGGTATTTATATGCGCAGTCGTGATGAGAGGACAGGTTATAAAAATGGTGCTGAAATCAGGTTTTTTTCTCAGCAGCGTCCTACACAAACAAAAATGCAAGAATTATCACCAGATGTGATTGCCGTTATTGGCGGCGGAGTTTCTGGTTTGTTTGCTGCTCGTGAATTGCTTAAAAATGGGCACACAGTTGTTATCATTGAAGCTCAAGATAGACTTGGAGGTAGAGTTTATCCTGTTAAAGTACCTACAAAAGATGGAACTGTAGAATTACAGTTAGGCGCCAATTTTATGCATAATACAGGTACCGAAACACCAAATATGCTTATTTCTGAATTAGATCCTCAAATTGATTTTTCAACACCTGAAACAAGTCTGAATAAATTAGGTCAACCTGTTCAGCTTGAGTCGGGTGAAGTGTGCATCATAACTGAAGATGGCAGATCTTTTAAAAAGGCCTATGGTGAAATGGAATATGGTTGTTCGCTTGATAAGGTAAGTCAATATGACAGGAGCAACGATTTTGGTCTTTATGGCGGATATGAAAATTTCTTTTTGTACGATGGGTTTACATCCATGTTGGAGCGGCTCCAGGATGAATTAAATGCATGCGAGCAATGCACTATTTTTACTGGCACCAGAGTAGAATCAGTCGAATATTTAGAAGCGGATCGAACGCATGTCATAGGTACTAATCTTGGCTCCATAACTTGCCAACAGATTGTCTGTGCTTTACCTATCGGAGTACTGCAACATAGGGCTGTACAATTTACTCCAAAATTGCCAGATGCTATTGATGCGGTTAATTCAGGGAGTGCCGCACGAATTGTGATCCAATTTGAAGATGCGTTGATCAATCCTAAATATTCGCATATTGCGTTACATGATAAAGAAACCAACACCATTTTAAGGATATTAAATGTTGATCATTATAGGCCATCACAAACACCTAGTAATTGCCTTGTAGTAACTTATGTGCCTCTACCTGGTAATGAAGAGAAACTAACACCTGAACTTGTTTTAGAAAAGGTTAAAATTGGTTTAAAAAATCAATATCAAGATAAAGCTCATATCATAGAAGAAGGTACCATTATTGTGGAACAAAATTGGAGCCAAGATCAATATTGTATGGGTGGTTGGTCTAGCTTTAACAGAATGATTTCAAATGATACTGATGTGAACAATTGGTTTTCCGAGTTAGAAGAGTATGGTGAAAAATCCGGCTTGTATTTCGCAGGAGAACATATGTCCAAGGGTGAAAATGGCACCGTTCACGGTGCTGCTCTTTCAGGTATAGATGCTGCTCATCAGTTGGAAAAGGACTTACAAGCTCAGAAGACTATTTCTTCCTATAATGGATGAACCAAGTGTAAACGGAATTATTCGGAGTGCTATTAATCTTGACAAAAATTACAGGGCTGAACAGTAGCTTGTATTGCTTTTCAGGCCTGTACCGTACAGAGTTTACTTTTGCCGATTAATCAAAAAAATTAGAATAAAATCAAAGACTTTATCATTACTTGTCTGCAGTGATTCATTGACAGATTGCGCTTTATATTCAACTTGGTCGCTCCTCAGAAGCCCATTTAGGGTAAGGGAGAACTGCAATTTGATGAAGCGGAGTCGGTTGAAACCACCGAGCTTCCAAAAGAAGAAAATACTATTTCTATAACCTACACTAGAAAAAAGCCAGTACGACGTCCCTTACCTGAGCACTTACCTCGCGAAATGATCGAGCATGATATTGCAGACGACGAGAAACTCTGCGCATGTGGATGTATGAAGCAACGAATTGGAGAAGAAGTCACAGAGCAGTTAGAGTATGTTCCTGCCAAGCTTTCTGTTATTGCCCATGTTCGTCTATCGTAACCACCGGCCTGATAAAAAAATAGTCCTTTTTGACTACCAGCAAACTCGACAAGCTCAGTGGCCTAAGCAAATACTTAAGGATTTTAAAGGCTATCTGCAAACCGACGGGTATAAGGGATATGATTGGGTAGATGACCATCCGGATATTATCCATTTGGGGTGCTTTGCTCACGCTAGAAGGCCTTTTGCTTTAGGACGAAAAAACTGGCTATTCTCAGGGAGTCACAGAGGCGATCATGCCAGTGCTTTATTCTATAGCCTCATTGCAACAGCCAAGGCCAATGGCCTTAATCCCTTTGATTATCTAAAAACTCTGTTTAAAAACATCCGCTCTTGCAAAACAGCCGAAGACTATAGGGCTCTGTTGCCATTTAACCTAACAACCCCTAATTAACTACTTCATGTAATTCAAACCGTATTTCGCCGAACGAATACGTATCAAAGATAAAAGTGTTATCGATAAAATTTTATCTCATATAAATAAAAAGCCTGGGAATCAAGCCGCAGTCTTTAATACACTTACCATTCGGGGACCACCGGAGCACGTTTCACTGATAAAAGAGAATAGAACAGGTTAATTATTTTGAATACTGTCTTGCACAGTAGGAATACGTTCATCTTGAAAATCAAAATAGGTTAAAAAAGTGACTGATCCATGCTTTCACCATTTCAGTTTTAATCAATTTTCACGCAAATTACATCCAGAACCATTAAGTAACTACAAAAATTGACGACAGCTTTAGAAGCAAAAATTTAAATCGCGTTAAAAGATCCGTTTTATTTTTCTTATGTGCAGTATAATTACACAAATTAAACACTCCCTGGCTTCTTTGGCTCATCCATAGATTTCATAGATTTAATTAATGCGGCATTGTCTTTTTTCCCTTTCTCATTTAGGACGGCACCAACAGCAAATATCCCTAGAGCAGAGGTAAGAGGACCAGCGGCGGGTAATAGCCCCACGCCAGTAGACGCCATAAAAATACTTACTCCCAGAATTATTGCAGCCAAACCCATCATTAATTTACCTAGCAACTGCATCCCTGGTGATGGTATTTTAGCGATATCGTTGGCAAAATTTTGATAGTCTATTGCGGCATACTGATTTTCTGGATTTTTGATAAGCTTTCTGGTCTTTATTAGTACCATTGTCAGCTTGGGTGTTGATTCCTGGTTAGCAATGAACAATTTTTCGCACTGCTTTAGAATATCCCCAACCGCGCCTTTCTTATTTTGATCCTTAAAATCATCAGATGATGCTTTTAATTTTAGAAAGGCCTTCAGGAAAGGTTTTAAATCTGCGTGCGCATATTCAAGTGCCAGGCCATGTTGCTTAACGGCCTCAAGGACAACTTCTTTATCTTTTGTTAAAACTGCGTGCGCAAGGTGAAGTGCCAGGCCATCTTGCTTAACGGCCTCAAGGACAACGTCTTTATCTTTTTTTAAATCTGCGTGCGCATATTGAAGTGCCAGGCCATGTTGCTTAACGGCCTCAAGGACAACGTCTTTATCTTTTTTTAAATCTCGGTGCGCAAATTGAAGTGCCCGGCCATCTTGCTTAACGGCCTCAAGGACAACGTCTTTATCTTTTGTTAAAACTGCGTGCGCAAGGTGAAGTGCCCGGCCATCTTGCTTAACGGCCTCAAGGACAACGTCTTTATCTTTTGTTAAATCTGCGTGCGCATATTGAAGTGCCAGGCCATGTTGCTTAACGGCCTCAAGGACAACGTCTTTATCTTTTTTTAAATCTGCGTGCGCAAGGTGAAGTGCCCGGCCATCTTGCTTAACGGCCTCAAGGACAACGTCTTTATCTTTTTTTAAATCTGCGTGCGCATATTGAAGTGCCAGGCCATCTTGCTTAACGGCCTCAAGGACAAATTTCTTGTCATTTTGTAAATCTGTGTGTGCAAATTGAATTGCCAGGCCATATGTCTTAACGGCCTCAAGAACAACGTCTTTATCTTTTTGTAAATCTGCGTGTGCAAATTGAATTGCCAGGCCATTTTGCTTAACGGCCTCAAGGACAACTTCTTTATCTTTTTGTAAATCTGCGTGCGCATAGAAAATTGCCCAGCCATGTTGCTTAACGGCCTCAAGAACAAAGTCTTTATCTTTTTTTAAATCTGCGTGCGCAAATTGAAGTGCCAGGCCATCTTGCTTAACGGCCTCAAAGACAACTTCTTTATCTTTTTGTAAATCTGCGTGCGCAAATTGAAGTGCCCAGCCATGTTGCTTAACGGCCTCAAGGACAACTTCTTTATCTTTTTGTAAATCTGCGTGCGCATAGAAAAGTGCCAGGCCATTTTGCTTAACGGCCTCAAGGACATTCTCTTTGGTCGAATTAAAATTTATCATATTTCTTCCTATACGCTAATGAAAAAAATTTCCTGAATACAGCTTACTCTTAATTGTACTCAAAAAAGCCAATTAGATCAAATGAGGAGCGGAAGAGAGAATCAGAAGAGAGTCACTATTGTGGCATATTAGGGGTTCCTTGCAGGAAGGTACGGAATTTCCCAGAGCATGCCTACAACCCTTTACCAGCCTAGGCTGCAGACAATAAATTGATTTTTTCTTTAGATATCAAATTTTGTATAACCTCATGTAAAATAAGGCATTCTTTTTGTTGTAAAATTCATATATTCCAATCAGGGGTTCTAGCCCGGAACCGGCAAAATTTCCGGCTAATTTTTAGTCATGTACTGAATTTGCTGATCTAATAAGACTTTTATAGGCTACTGCTAAAAATAGACGAACATGGGCAATAACAGAAAGCTTGGCAGGAACATACTCTAACTGCTCTGTGACTTCTTCTCCAATTCGTTGCTTCATACATCCACATGCGCAGAGTTTCTCTTCGTCTGCAATATCATGCTCGATCACTTCACGAGGTAAGTGCTCAGGTAAGGGACGTCGTACTGGCTTTTTTCTAGTGTAGGTTATAGAAATAGTATTTTCTTCTTTTGG
>NZ_LNYR01000035.1 GCF_001467955.1 Legionella quateirensis
TCATTGCATTCGGGATGACGTAACTTACTGGAATTATGCCGAAGTGTCGTCATCCTGAACGTAGTGAAGGATCTCCAAATGCAGGCACAATGCCGCGTTGAGGAGATCCCTCATTGCATTCGGGATGACGTAACTTACTGGAATTATGCCGAAGAGTCGTCATCCTGAACGTAGTGTAGGATCTCCAAATATAGGCACAATGCCGCGTTGAGGAGATCCCTCATTGCATTCGGGATGACGTAACTTACTGGAATTAT
>NZ_LNYR01000036.1:0-343 GCF_001467955.1 Legionella quateirensis
TTATAAGTTATGATTTTGCCATTTTAAGTGTTACCTATCTGCCGTTCCAAGTGTTACCCATCTCCCGCTGCTATACACTTCGCGGAGGGCGACGGTGCATGCATAGGGTGACGGAGATAGGATGGTGATGGAGATAGGATGGTGATGGAGATAGGAGGCGGAGGGTCACGGAAGGCCGCTGAGAGTGATATATAAAAAATGAGGATCGTTAATGAACGGGTCGCGAAAGTTGATGAATTGTCAACACATCCTAATATTCATCTAAAATCCACGTATTCATTAGTTCAATTCAAACAGGGGAGTCAACGCCATGTGTTTGAGTTCCTTTAGCCACAATTCTCTA
>NZ_LNYR01000036.1:353-37305 GCF_001467955.1 Legionella quateirensis
AGGCCGCAAAGAGTGATATATAAAAAATGAGGATCGTTAATGAACGGGTCGCGAAATTTTGGGAATAAGTTGATGAATGGTCAACACACCCTAATATTCATTTAAAAATCCACGTATTCATTAGTTCAATTCAAACAGGGGAGTCAACGCCATGTGTTTGAGTTCCTTTAGCCACAATTCTCTAGGCTTACCCCCTGGAGCAGTAGGTTCAAACCAGTTGTTTTTACACCAGAGATAAATATCCAGACTTTTCATTTGGATAAATCCATTGATATGGTGTAATTCGGGATCGTCAATTGGTAAAACACTGCGGTAACCCTCAAGATACCAATGAAACAGGTGCTGCCATTCCTGAAATGGTTTTTGGCACAGATCTAAAAACGGTTTAGCGATATCGGCCATAAACCAATGATAAACGGGTTCGTCAAAATCAATAAGATGCACTTTCTTTCCATCATACAGTACATTTCCAGGGCGATGATCGCCGTGAGTTAAACCAAAATTATGTGCTGTAGAACTCATCTGTCTAAATTGAGCATCAATGCGGTGATATAACTGCTGCAACCCCTTATCTTCATTGTGTAGATAATTTCCAGTTTCTTGCCACAGATCCTTCCAGGATAAGAATTTGCGGTTTAAAGGGCGATAGGATTGTGCTGCACGGTGTAATTCAGCCAGTGATTTTCCCCATGCAGTATATTTTGATTGGTTCTGATCATTAAAATCGATAATGGTTCCGGGAACTTCCAAACATACATGAGCCAGGAAGGAAAGATCATCTTGTCTTACACGTTCTATAAATTGATCGTTTTTCGATGCAATTACCCGACAAATCGGAGCATTTTCTAGAAACAGATGACGTTGATAATCAATGGCAGAAGCCAGTTCATTCCATGATCTTATTTCGTGATGCGTCATCCTTAAGTAATATCCTTTTCCTTGATCTTCAAAGCGATAAACACAATTAATTTGATTATTAATCAATTGGAGATTTTCGGGAAAATCCACCCATTTTAATGCCGCGGTTAAGGCCGTTTCCCTGGATATTTTCTTTAACGTGTTTTCACATCTCATTATTTATTTCGCTCTTCATGCTCGATTAACCATTTTTTGCGGCTAATTCCACCGCCATAACCGCCAAGTTCGCCATTAAGATTGATGATTCGATGACAAGGTACAATAATGGCAAGTTGATTTGCACCATTTGCATTGGCTACTGCTCTGAAAGCTGAAGGTTTACCGAGTAGCTGTGCCTGTTGTTTATAACTTCTGGTCTCACCATAAGGTATTCCTATTAATTCCTGCCAAACATTCTGTTGAAAGTCACTGCCCATAAGATGTATTGGCGTTAGAAATTGTTTTAATCGGCCAGAAAAATACTCTTTAAGTTCTTTTTCAATTGATGTTATAGGTTCGGATTTTCCAGGAATAATTGCAGCTTTTGTTTTAATTCTCAAGCGTTCCACCTCACGCTCTAAACCTCTTCTATCAACAAATTCCAAAAGATACAGCAGGTGATCATCTGCAACAGCAAGCATTGGTCCAAGAGGAGTATCCAACCAGAATGATTTAAGTATGTTTGGGTGTTTGGCAAAATTACCTGGAGAGGTGCCCATGATTTTAGTAAAAGCATCTCTGAATCCACTACTTGAATCATAACCTGCATCAAGTTGAGCCTCGATGACCTGATCCCCTTCTCTGATGTGTTTCATGGCAATGCCCATTCGTCTTGCCCTGGCATAGGCAACAAAAGTCATACCAAATCGTTTTTTAAATTGTCTGCGCGCTGTTGACGCATCTACTGAAATAGCATCAAAATCGCTGTCCTTCCACCTTTTTTCCGGATTGGCTTCAACAGCTGCCACCAGTTTTTGTACTAACTCTGAAACTTGTTTTGGGTTTGATAGAGGACGACAACGTTTACATGGCCGATAAGACGCGAGCAAAGCATCCTGAGCAGTCTGAAAAAATTCACAATGTTCAAATTTGGGTTTTTTAGCAGGACATGAGGGGCGACAAAAGATGCCAGTAGTTTTTACCCCTACATAAAAAACTCCTTCGTATTCACTGTTTTTTTCGAGTAAAGCCTGATAGTACTCATTGTTCATCGCTGCAGTTAACATGGTAAAATTAAAATCTCATTATAAGGAATCTTACTATTAACTATAGCGAGTTTATAAAAATGAGCGACCGAAATTCAGGCATCGAATTTTTAAAACCAGGTTAGAGCTGGCAATAGAATCAGGCGCTTGCCTGAAGCCCACCCACCTCCGTGTCATCTGATGGTGTTATTTGACGTTTAAACAGCCATGAAGCATAGAGCGCGCAAACACCGCAACTGATTAAACCTATTGGTAGAGCATAGAGATTTTTTGTTAATAGATAACCTACAGCCATGGATAGAATAGAGGAGCCAAAAAGGCGAACAGTGCTTATAAAGGCAGTAGCCATTCCAGCATTATCTTTAAAATCAGAGAGGGCCATGGACATCGTTGGAGCAGCGCTTACGCTGATCCCTAAATTACAGATTAAAGCAAAAGATAAAGCGATGAGGCTAAAACCATACAATTCTGTACTCAATAACATGGCCATTCCACCCAGAATAATTAACCAACTTCCCATGAAAATGGTCGATGTCATGCTGAAGCGCTTTCTTAACCATATTCCTAGATAATTTCCAATGATTATATTTAATCCATTAAAGATAAAGATAATACCAAATGCTAAAGGAGAAAATCCAAGAACATCAATAATCAGATAGGATGAATTAATAACAGTAAGCATCACGGCCGTAAAACTGAACATCATAATAAACGAAGCAGACCATAAGGACAATTTGGGTAAGATTGCCTTGTAGGAGTTGAGCAGATTGTTTATTTTAAATGAGGTTTTTGGCGGACTCCAGAACGGTGATTCAACCAATATCCTGCGTGATTGGATGTAGAGAATCAGAGCCATTCCTGCCATAACTATGAAATTAAATTGCCATCCCAACCAGGTGAAAATAAGAGAACCCAGAACTGGGGCAAAAATGGGTGAAGCAGATACTATCATGGAGATATAGGAAAGTACCTTCGCTCGCTCAACTTCATCCTCAAAGTCACGCGATGTTGAAAAAGCGATTAAATTGGAACAGCATAAGGCAAAACCCTGTATGGCTCGTCCCAAGATCAAAACCGTTATATTTGGAGCAAAGGCACAGAGTACACTGCCGATCAAAGCAAGTAACAGGCTTCCCGGCAGGAGAACACGTCGTCCAAAATGATCAATAAGTGGTCCCCAAAAGAGATGAGTCACACCAAAAACAAACAGATAAACGCTTAAAGTCAGTTGGCTCAGGCTATGAGTGGTTTCAAATAGATTAGTAATGTAAGGAAGCGATGGTTGGTATAAATCAAACGTTACCAAAGAAAAAGCTGAGAGAAGACCAAGAAAGAGAATAGAGTTACGTGATTTAGCCATGATGCTCATCAAATATAAAGAGGGGGGGATTCTATCAAGGATTGTTCTATTTTTGAATCATTTGCAAGACGTTTGTTAACTAATTCCACTAAAACATGATGGTTTTTTTAGTGTACCTTTTGCTGGGAGTATCATTTGCACCATACCGCATTCATCCGTCCTATAAAATGGAATGATCAAGTTATTCATATTTTCCACTGTTTTATTGTGAGGAAAATGGAAACGATTATCGAATCCTAGGGAAGCAATGGCATATTTCGGAGCTGTTTCCAATAAAAATCGATAGGAGGACGAGGTTTTACTGCCATGATGGGGAACAATTAAAACATCCGAGGCAAGTTGATCGCCATAAGTTCGTACCAGATAATCTTCTCCTGTTTTTTCTATATCTCCTGTTAATAAAATGCTGCTGATTGAGTTACTTACCTGTAAAATGCACGAGTTATTATTTGTATCTTTAGAATTAATATGAATAGGAAAAAAACGAAAGTGCACTCCATTCCACTTCCATTCCGGATAATTATGGCAATTGAAACCTCGATGATAGAACTGAGGAGTATTAACAATTAATTGATCGACTTTGATTTCAGCTTCAATTGATTTAAGTCCTCCCCGATGATCTTTATCCGGATGACTGATTACTATTTTGTCTATTTTTTTAATCCCAAGATCGGTTAAGTAGGGAAGAACAACCATTTTACCCAAGTCACTTCCCTGGAACCATTGATCGCCAGTATCATAAAGTAAAACATGATCCCGGGTGTGTATGGATACAGCCAATCCCTGGCCAACATCAAGCACCCGAATTATAGCCTCCCCCTGTTTTATTACCTCTTTATAGGGAAAGAAGGGAATCAGGAACCATATAATGGCCAGATATTTAAAGGGTTTTACAGGAAGTACTGTCCATACCAATAAAGCTGCCATTATAGAAAGTACAGAGACTATGGAGTTCAGTGACCAGAGGATATTGATACCAGCCAGATGCTCCGTCCAGATCAACATTTTAAACAGTAGTGAAACTAGCCATGACAGGGGATGCATTAATAGAACGGACCAACTAAAAGAACTGATTGCCAGAGTTATTAATGCTAAAGGAACGATAAGAAATCCTACCAGGGGAATTGCGACTAAATTCGCGATAAATCCATTTATTGAACCATAGGAATACCAATACAGGGTCAATGGCATCAAACCGATTAAACAGCTTAATTGTAATGCCAGATTACCTTTAACTCCTCTCAGCCCCCAGCGTTGCTGGGTGAGCAGTAGGCAGACAACTGCGAGAAAAGAAAAGTAGAATCCTTGCATAAATACTGCGTGCGGCTCAAGACATAATACGCCAAAAAGAGCATAACGCCATACTTGCCAGATGGTATACCGTTGTACACCAAGGCAGCACAAGGTATAAAAAAAACACCCGATCAGCGCTCTTTGAACTGGTGGTTCAAAACCCGCCATAAATGAATAGAGTAAAGCTATTCCAAATCCACCAATACTGGCAATGGAGATGGCCGGAGCTAATAAACAACAGCGGACACTTCGAGACCACAACCAGCGCAAAATTAAAAAAACAAATCCGGATATCAAGGCAATATGTTCTCCTGAAATACCAAATAAATGCGTGGTACCAGTGCGTCTGAACAGTTCCCAATCTTCCTGGTTGATGTGTGTCGTTACATTTAAAGTAAGGGCTTCCAATATTCCAGCCGTTCTTTCATCGGGAGCACGTCGTGTTAACGCGGCCCCCAGCCGTTCACGAAGTTGCAACCAGTTTACCGTGGAGTTCTCATTGATTAATTGGTTACCCCCTGATCGTATATAGCCAGTCCAGAATATATGACGCGCAGAAAGGGTTCTAACGTAATTGGAACTTCCAGGATTCAGGAAATTTCGCGGCTTTTTTAATTTGACTGATAATTGCCAAAGTTGTCCAGCATGTACTATCGGAGCTTTGTTATACCAGGTTAATTGAATAAGACCCTGTGCCGGATGATTATTCAAGCGTTCAATTTTAAAATTGAATTTTGTTTTATCAGAGCTGGTCACTGGAATTGAAGCAACGGTTCCTACGATTACCGCATCAGGTAGTACCGCCTTATCAGGCATCCCATGCGGCGCAGTCATCCATTGATGAGTCCAGGCAAGAGTTATTCCCATTAAAAAAAAGACAGGAATGGGGTAGCGTGGTGTTATATAAAAGAGTATCAGCGTTATGGCAGGTAAGAAATGATTAAAGGTATACAGATAGAGTATACCCATGTAAAAGCAAAAAATTTCCATTGATTTCAGTGTTGGACTTTCCGTTGGGAGGTAAATGTAATAGATGTACTGCACTGAAGTAAAGCTTGACTTACGAAAAACACCCAATCTTTACGTTAAACGGAATTTTTAATTCGTTCATTTAATGTGTGTTGACAATTCCGATTTCCACGTCCCGCGACTTGTTCGCGGGATCCATTTCGAACTTGATGAACACATAATGTTCGTTAATGATACTGCATTCCTGGATCCCGCGAACAAGTCCTGAGAGATGGTCACAAAATTTAAATGTAAGATCATGTTTTTAAATAACAAATGCTAAAGTACCTACGTACCGCGCTTTATGCGCGGTATCCAGAGATGCTTAATCAATGCATTAAAGCTCAAATTAAAATGTGACATGGCACTGGATACCGCGCATAAAGCGCGGTACGTAGGCGGTTTTGGCCTGGTTAAATTTTGTGAGGATCTCTCAGGAACAAGTCGCGGGACGTTGGGAATAATTTGATGAATTGTCAACACACCCTGGTGTATCTAAACTCCCTCATTTTAATCATATTGAGAGCCGTCATCTCGAACGAAGTGAGAGATCTCCTGAAATCGGCAGGGTGCCAGCTTTTGGAGATCCTTCACTGCGTTCAGGATGATGAAAATTTAACCGTCATCCCGAATGCAATGAGGGATCTCCTGAATGTGGCGCTGTATCTGCATTTGGGGGTCACTGCGTTAGGATGACGAAAATTTAACCGTCATCCCGAATGCAATGAGGGATCTCCTGAATGTGGCGCTGTGTCTGCATTTGGAGGTCATTGCGTTCAGGATGACATATGCTTCTGAGGTAATTGAGAAGTTACACAAACTCCTTTTATCTTGTTCTAATGAGCCACGGCTAAGGATTCCAACATTCGGTTTGAGCTGTTGCCGTAGAATCAACAGCAGCTTTCACGTTAGCCTGATTTACACTCATACTGGCGCATTTCGTATCATCTGCCTGGCTGCCTAGTGGCGTTGCCGTCAGGGTGTAAGTTGTAGCGGTGAGGTTTGAAACGTTTATCGTATAAAATCCTTCAGGAGTTGTTTGAGGAAACGCCGGTAATGCGCCGCAGGCCGCAACATAAGAAAAATTTTGAGAATAACATCGTTCGAAAATAATTTGATCCTGGGTAAGTATCGCCTGAGCATCTGCCCGTCTGGATTTTTGGATAAACTGCAAATAGGAAGGGTAGGCAAATGCGACCAGGATTCCAATGATAACGAGCGTAACCAGGAGTTCGATTAAAGTAAATCCCTTCATACTTCGTACGATTTTATTGATTAATTTATTATCCTTATTCATTATTTATCCCTTATTGAAGTTGCCACCATCCGATTTTCCTTGGAGTATTATTAGGGTTGATAATTGAAGTTTGCACCCCATTCGATTGAGTAATCAATATAACGATGTGGTTGTCCTTGTTGGGTCCTAAAACTGTTGGGGAGTTTGCATAACTATCCGACAATGTAATACCAACAGGATAGGATCCATTATATTGATCCTGAGCAGTAAAACCACCATCTCCATTAATATCAATTTGCGCACGGAGGAATGATCCGCCTGTAAGGTAATTCAGTTCCAGTAACATTGAGGAAAAACCAACTCCACAGGCCGTCAATGGAGGTGTATTTAGAGTAGCAATGAACGTACCATTAATTAATTCCGGGTTCGTTATTATACGTTGACCAGGAACGGCAAGATCAGCGAACCAACCCAGTTTATTATTCCAGTTAATAGTATTGGCGGTCACCGTTAGTATGGATGCGGATAACCCGGAAGTACCTGGAGCAATCAGACTCAGAGTTTGCTGTTGAAGATCAGTACGAGCGTATGTAACCGTAGTTAATGGTTTATCCCATACTCCATAGACAGTTTGAGTTTGAGTGTTGAGAAGATCACTGGATGCGATTAATTGTCCCGTTCCAAACAAAATGAATAATCCCTGTTTTCTGGGATAATTGGGGTTCAATGTGACTATTGGAGCTGTTGTAATGGGCTGTGCTATGCCGCTCGAGTCGCGTGCCTGGAATAATAAACGAACGGTCCAATTGGCAGGATCAGCGTCACTTACATTGACAGCCCAAAGATTTCCCTGGAGATCTCCTGCATAAACCACAGTAATCGGCTGTCCTTGCAAGCCATCTTTATGCGCCAGGGCGACTGATGATAAACCCTGAGGTAACGTCGAGTCACAAGCGCCCGATACAGCAGCACACAGATCAATTTTTTTAATGAGCGCTCCTGTTTGAGGATTGACCGCATAGAGTATTGAGGAATTTATTGTGCTGTTGTATCCATTGCCAAAAAATACAGCAAAAGTGAGTGGTGTTGACGTTGACGTCCCAATCTGACCAATTTGTGGTCTACTGTAGCTTAAACCCATATCCGTATCAGTAAACTCCCAAAGTACTGAATTGGCTACATCATCTTCTGAAGTTATAGCGGATGGATCGGTAATATCTAAAGCATAAATGCTATTACCTCCAGCGTTTTCACCACCAACCAGTATGGTATGCCAAGTGCTGTCTGAAAATTGCACATCGCCGTTTTGTGGTGAACCATTGACATAGAATTGATGACTCTGGTTATAAAGCGGGGCAGTCAGTTTGTGCAGATTATCAAATACTGAATTGGGTATAAATGAAAAGAGTTCCTCACCATTAGTCGCATTAATTGCATGCACCATCCCATCATTTGCTCCTACATAAAGCATGGGTTGACGGTTGAGCTTTGCCTTGGCGAAAGTGACATAGCCTGGATCTAAATAAGGAGCTTCTGGAGCACCAACATAGATAACCTGACTGTCAACAATATCACCCAATATGTGAGAGCGATTTCTGAAGGTACCTCCATTTCTTTTTTCGAGAGCGGTATTACCACGAAGATACTCTAAGCGATTTTGCCCTAAAAGATCGGATGGTTGGAGTTGGGCTTTTTGGGTGGTGTTAAGGCTTGCCCAGCGAAAAGGGATTCCGCTTAATGCCACAGGATCCCAGGTGGCGACAAAACGACTGCTTGACCATCCAGTACCTGCAACTAAATTATCCAGCTGAGTTTGAGCGGACCAGTTAATGGTAGTAGTAGGAGCACCGGTATCGGGATCCAGTTGTATCGCAACTAAATTACCAGTCCAATCCAGGTAGGGCAGATCACTGGAGACAAAGTTGGCTTGATATTCTACTGTCTCACCGTTTAGATGAGTCGAACTGACCGCAGCTGCTGAAGTGGTGAAGGTTCCATTTTGTATGGCCACCATAATTGTATTCAGGCTGTCTACCAAGGTGTTAGGATCTGTAGCAGGGTAGTAATTCTCTGTACCCCCTGCTACCGCCATAGCAGTCAGTGTTGAAGCTGCTGATGGATTAATGGCTGGATTGACCCCTGCGCCCAAACCGATTACGTAAGTGAGTATTCCATTGCTTTTCAAGGTCTTTATGGTATTAATGGCATCAGTCAGAGCCTGATTATTCGTCGTGTTTAAGGAACCATTGGCGTTAAACGTAGCTGTTACACCATAACCAGTCGCCGCAGCACTACCTAACGGTGGCCAAAGTTTTCCACTGAGGTCCATGGTGGGTAGCCCATCAGAAATTAATATGACGAATTTTTGTTGCGGACAGCCATTCCCACTCGTTGTACCAAGAGCACTAAGGTAACTATTGGCCTTGGACAGCAATCCTGCAATAGGGGATTGTAATGCAGAAGCCTTGATTTCAGTTGTTGATGTCGAGTTGGTTTCAGGTTTTAAATACGGTAAAAAAGCATTGAGCGCATTAGTGACAGTGGTTGTTGTAGGTACGGTACCTGCTGAAGTCATTTGGACTAGTACAGTACCGGTTGATGCCGATTGATTGCCATAGTAACCAAATCCTCGTCTGGCGTAGATTACTTGTTTTGAGTAAGGCACAAATCCTGCATTCGTAGGGCCAGTAGCAAAGCTTC
Organism: Legionella quateirensis; assembly: GCF_001467955.1. Lineage (GTDB taxonomy): Bacteria > Pseudomonadota > Gammaproteobacteria > Legionellales > Legionellaceae > Legionella > Legionella quateirensis. The sequence continues at coordinate 10,054 of NZ_LNYR01000036.1, forward strand.
CAATATTAGGTAACGACTTGGAGTAACTAAGTAATACGCTTCCTGAATTATAATTACTTAAGGAAAAATTGGGTGGAAACGGAGTGGCAGGGGTAGGTCCGGTATAAGTTAGAAACACTCCGGCCAGTGAGCCAGAGGAGTAGAGGACGTCGCTGATCTCGGGATCGTCACTTGACGCCCCTATTTTCATGTATTGGCTCGAAGAGACGACGGTTCCGCCATAAAAACCGGCTATGGAGCTGCAATTGCTTGATACTGTTGATGATGCGGAGCCGTAATTATAACAAGGATTAATGACGTATCGACTTCCAGCTACCTGGGTATTGGTGAAGCTGAAATTATTGTCTCCTTGAGACATATAATAGACCCAGGTGTTATACGATTGTACACTGCTGGTACTGTAGGTTGCCAAAGCAAAATCTGTAGTCGGTATGTAATTTTCGAGAATTGCCTGCACACCTTGTTTTGCGACATTTAATCGACTTGGGCTGTTATCAATAAGAACGCCACTTTGCGATACTGTATAAGGTGCTTGACCAGTACCATCTGCTCCCTGTATCGGAGGGGTAAAACCTGTAGGTACCAGGTATTTCAATGGTGAGCTTGAGCTGCTCAGTGAGCTTAAACTGGATGCCAGGGAGCCTGAGCCTGTCATAATGGCTCCACTTAAATTTCCATCCATCGATTCAGAATTTCCTATAGCAATAAATACTTGAGGATGAATTGGACTGGCCATGATTATTGGGATGTTGGGAATGTTTAAAGTGGAGGCAGCATGAGCAGCGTTAAAAAAGGATGCTACGGCACATAAGAGCAACGTCAATAGTGCCTCAGAGACCCTGTTAATTATTTTGTAGTTTCCCTTTCTGTAGTGAAGCGTGTCTATTAGCCTGTCCATGATCATAACCTATTGTTGAAGTTGTATCGTACTTTGTATTAGTACGGAAGAGGTTCCGTTTGATCCAACCGAACGTGCAGTAATTCGATAAACATGGGTAGGCGATTTCATGTTTTGTCCGGGTTGGATGACGGAAGGAAGTTGTTCAATGATATAACTGGATTGTGTACCTGAACCCCCTTGGAAACTATTAATTACAGCTGAACTACTTGACCAGTTTACAGTTTTCCAAATCGGAGCTGTACTTGAGTCAAATAAATACAGTCCATTGGTATTATTAAGAAAACTTTGAGTGGTGTAGGTCGCGTTGATAATCTTGTTCACTGCTTCATTCAGAGCTCCTTCAGTTTTTTCAAAACTGATTTCTGAATCAGTGGCATTTGTTGCTACACGGGTTTGTGTCGTATTATGTGATGATTGAGTCAAAGCCATCATAGTGAGCATGCTCATTAACACAAGAGTAGTAATCAGGATGTACCCTTTTTGTTTTAATTGAGTTAGTGAGGATAAAGTAGTCATAATATGGCATTCCTCAAATTAATCGTCATTTCAAATACATGACGAAGACGATTGTCAGCGGGTACTGTTACTACTGTGTCCAGGACCGTATATTGGTTGGTAGTCAAAGTACCTGATCCGATTTTTCCTTCTATTAAAAATCCCATTCGTACAGAATATACTTGAGTCCAGTCTGTTACCGCGTTCGCTGTGACGTATCGGTTTACCACGCCATTCGAACCAATACCGTATTGTACTTTCATTATGTTGATGCCAGGCACAAGCGGTTCAATGGTCCAACTGCTTCCAATTAATCGGGCACGCATCAAGGCACTTTGACCTCCCTCGCCCTGACCGACAAAAAAAGCAGTTTGTTGCATTTGTACGAATTGCGCTCCAGCTTGAAAATTTACTGGAAAGCTGCTTGATATATTTTCCAGAACACCAGTACCTGCATCATGAGTAATTGTTGTTCCTGCGACACCTGTAATTTTAAATAGTACTGATTTAATACAATCTGAGACTGCCCCGAATTGTCCGCTGGATAGATTGGTACCACTTACACTTTGTACCGTCAGAGAGCTGCTTCCTGAATCTATAGTTGTTACTCCCAAAGGGATTGTATTGGGAGCTGATCCGAGGATAATCAGAACATCATTACCTTGTTGAACATTTCCTACCAGGGAAGCGACCAGTGCGGGACTCCAATTATTGGCATTACTGCTGTTGGCAGGGTTTGCCTGGGTAATGGTAAAACTTGTGGTACTGCCATTATAGCCTGTCAGCATCGCAGGGCTGTTATTAATTGAGCCCAATGGAGAAGGACCACCGGCGTTTAAATTCGAGACAGCCGATGTCACGTTACCACAACCTGTAAAACCGGCTGATCGAATGACCGGAGCGACTAAATTGGTAATTGCATTTTCTGTACTTTGCACGAGATCCTGAGAGTTAGATGCTTTATAAAGTTGACTTTGTGCCAGATAAATTTCCAGGACCGCATAACTCAACAAGAGCCCAATAACACTTGCTACCATTAGCTCAATTAATGAAAAACCATTTTGATGTGCTGAATACGTTTTCATATTTGGCTCTGTATACTTAATTGCACGTAGTTAGGATTAGCAGAGGCGGCACTGCTTGCTCCTAACTGATTTTGTGCCTGGCTATCATCCCATTGCACCGTCACTGTAATCACTGTATTTCCTGCAACACCTGAAAGTGCCGAAGTGATTGATCCGCTACCACTGGGTAATTTGGAAACGTCTTTCGTTAGCCAATACCATGTATCATAAGTGGCCATTTGTGTTGGTGTACACGTTGCGGAATTACACATCACTGAAGGAGTAGAAACTGATGTTGGCAAACCATTAGATCCAATGTTACTTATATTATAATTTCCATCGATTGCTGCTTGAGAATTAGCACGGATTCTATCAAAAATATCGTATACTGATTGAACCGCCTGGAGTTTTGCATAGCTTGAGTTATTGGCTTTATTGGATAGCATCAACATACTAGCTATTCCAAGTAATCCAATAGCAAATAAGACAACCGAAACCAGGACTTCCAATAAGGTCATCCCTTTTTGTCGTGAATTTGTCCTCAATCCAGCATACATAATGAAATCTCCATTAAGGACAGGTTAGGGAACCGTTATTCCAGACAGCTTGTCCGGGAGTTGTTCCTGTTTGTACATAGCCCGTAGCAAGAACTTCAACAGAATGGGCAAAAGTTCCGCCTCTGTTGTCACATAAAGTGAAATTACTCTGTGTAGTGGATAGCCCATATCGGTCAAAAAGCACTTCAGTAGTATTTCCTGTCAGGGTTGGATCTACATTAGTGCTCTGCTGACTTTTAAGAAGGGTGGCTGCCCCAGAAGTCGGTTGAGTCACGATTATCCAACCTGAACTCCAATCTGCACCGCAGGTTGTTGAACCAGGACTACCCAGGGGACAGACTTTTATGGTCATTGCCTGATTTAATGCGGTACTGCGCGCATAATTGAGCGCATTTACTAATGAGTCGGTATTTGAGGCGAGACGATTGTTTAACACCATGGTTCTGAATGCCGGTATTGCCACCATTAAAAGGATGGACAGTACACAGAGGGTCACTAAAAGTTCAACCAGGGTAAATGCAGCAAGGCAGGATCTGCTCTTGCTTCGCTTAATTGGTGTCCTATATTTTTTTTTATAGGACTGCAATTCAGTTTGAATAGACAAAGGAACAGTGCTAACGCTAAATAATAGAACATTATTTGCATTATTTATTACCATAGTATGTGATCCACCTAACATCCTGTCCAATGTATGTTCCTTTTATTGCCATGAAATTACTGCTCTATTAATTATAGTCTATTTATTGATCTATTATCGTGATGGGGCATTAGACGAGTTGTCAATAAGTAGATGCGTCATCCCGAGAAAAGCGAGGGATCTCCTGATTGAGCACAATGTCATATTAGGTAGATCCCTTGCTTTGCTCGGGATGACGGAGTTGTGATAATTGATGACTGAATTGTGGTAAGGGGAATAGATGTACTGTCATTAATTAAGGATTTCACCTCGATCCGTTCAGTCTGAGGTGAGACGGTAGCCTCGTCTCGAAGCCTTGGTACGTAGGCTTCGAGATGGCGTAAACGCTGAATGGATTAAGTGTATTTTTGATCAATCTCTCACTTAATGACGATATTTCCCGCACGGTGTTTTAAAAATGGTAAAAATTATTTCCCAGCTCGTTTAGCAAAAGGCTTCCGCTCTGTATTTTTAACCGACTGAGGAGATTTCTTTTTAAACGGAACATTTCTTTTGGGTTGAACAGGCGCAGACGTATTGGGCAGGTTATGCGTGGGTTCAAAATCATCTATTTCAATTCGTTCCAGTTTACGTTTGATTAATTTTTCAATTGCATTCAATTGACCGACTTCATCCGCACTAACCAGTGAGACGGCCAGTCCCGATGCGCCTGCTCGTCCAGTTCTGCCAATCCGGTGAACATAATCTTCTGCAACTTGAGGGAGATCAAAGTTAACAACACAAGGCAATTGATCAATATCAATACCACGAGCAGCAATGTCTGTAGCCACCAGGATATGCAGTTCGCCTGATTTGAAGTCGGCTAAAGCTTTTGTACGTTGCGATTGTGATTTATTGCCGTGTATGGCTGCGGCATAGATATTATCGTCGGCCAGTTGCTTAACCAGTTTATTCGCACCGTGTTTGGTACGTGCAAATACCAGAGTTTGTCCCCATTTATTGGTATGAATAAGATGGCTTAGTAAAGCGGATTTACGGCCTTTATCTACAGGATGGACTCTTTGTTTAATTGCAACAACGGTTGTATTACGAGGGGCCACATCAATTTCAACCGGCTGATTAAGTATTCCTTTAACCAAGGTGCGTATTTCTTCAGAAAACGTAGCTGAAAACATCAGGTTTTGTCTGTTTCTTGGGAGCAGCTTAATAATTCGTTTGATGTCATGAATGAAGCCCATGTCCAACATACGATCTGCTTCATCCAATACCAGAGTATCTACTTCATCTAATTGAATCGCTCTTTGCTGATGCAAATCCAGCAACCGTCCAGGGGTTGCGACCAGAAGTTCAACTCCAGAGCGTAATTTCATCATTTGGGGGTTTATTTTTACTCCTCCAAATACTACCGCAGAACGAAGTGTCAGGTGACGTCCGTATTGGATGATGCTTTCATGTACTTGTGCTGCCAGTTCTCGGGTAGGGGTTACTATTAATACACGGGTACGATTATTTTTAGCGCGTGGTTTATCACTTAGTTTTTGTAGAATGGGTAAAACAAAACTGGCCGTTTTGCCAGTCCCTGTTTGTGCTGAAGCCAGGACATCACTTCCACGCAATACCGCAGGAATGGCTTGAGCCTGAATAGGTGAGGGTTGGGTATAGCCGGATTCTTCTACGGCTTTGAGTATTGGTTCTATTAAACCCAATGATGAAAAACTCATGTTGTTTCCTTAAATGTGCAGGGTAGTCCGGGCTAATGTTTGAGATACCCAGATTCTTTTGACTATTTTTGGTGCAATTATATCATGAATTTTGCTTGATAAGTCGTATTAGTGGAAATTAATTAGGGTCTGTTGACAATTCATTTTGTTAATTCACCGTAAAGGCCACGTACCGCGGCTAGTCCGCGGTATCCAGAGATCTGCTGGATGGCGCGGATAAGCCCTGAACGATCCTCACTTTTTTATACCTCATTCCCGCGAAGGCGGGAATCCATGCATCACATTAGCACCTGATTGTGTTTGATTAATGGATCCCCGCCTTCGCGAGGATGATGTATAAAAGTGATGATTGTAAAAAAATTATGGGAAGATGGCCGGAGTTTATGAGCAATCAATCCCAGTCGACAAAAGATTCAATTTCTGTATCTGGAACAGCAGGGGGATTCACTTTATTTTTGGCAAATAATTTGGGTTTAAAGTTGATTTTAGAACAGTGTGCTGATTCTTTAAATGTCTTAAGGGCATCTTCCAGATTGACAAAGGTATAACCCTTTTCCTTATATAAATTAATAATATCAGGCAAAACGTAGGCATTCAGTAAATTGGCATGAATTAACAGAATTTGCGCTTGATCAGGATTATGATGATATTCAGTATGTTCTTCTGCTTTTACAGTCTGTTGCCAGATAAAATCAAGGTAAAAAGGCTTCATTTCACTTAGATAATCACGTCTATTCAATTCAGGTACTGACAACAAACGTTGATTGAAGACAAAATCTTTACTGTCTATAGTGATGGGCGCAACCTGATAGTTCTTTTTGGCAAGGTAACAAAGAACTTTATTTTTTTTGCTCCCAGAACTCATTGCCAGATAAGGATATCTGAAATATTTAGGCTCAGTCAGAACGGGGGCCAGAATCTTGTCTGCTTCCTTGATTTCTTTAATATATTCTTTTGTTTTAAGTACATTCAGATTGGCATGAGAATAGGTATGATTGCCCAGGCCAAAACCTGAGTCACGAAATTTTTGTAAGACTTCCCAATTATCATTGCGAACTTCTTTAGCGATGATAAAACCGGTAGCAGGAATTTGTTGTACTTTCATTGTATTCATCATCATATTTAAATGAAAATTTCTGTATTCGCCTACAAAGGGTAGATCATCAATTGTAATGGCGATCTCTTTTTTGTGAGCAAAAGACATTGGTGATGCAATGATTAAAAGCATGAAGCAAAGAAACATGGAATTGGTAATTGATTTGATATTCATTAGAAATTAGCTGTCTTTAGGGTAGTAGGGTTAATTTATTACGGTTATTGTAACAAAATTTAAGCTAAATGGCTTATTCCAAGTGATAATATAAAAAAATATTAATTTAAGTTGATTAAGCAGCAGCACCTGTTTGATCACTAGCTGCTGCTTGATTAAAGAAATTTAATTTAACAATCAGATGATTCTGTTAATTTAAATTAGAGAGTTGGTTGAGTGATGTCTGTTGAAGAGGAGGCTTTCTGCTCGTTTTGATCTTCCAGATCTTCCTCTTCTTCTTGAACTTTCGGGGTCTTTTTCCACCAGTTATAGATACTGGAAACATAGGATGAACTGGCTTCCTTAGGCTTGGATAATTCAATTTCCTTATTCAGTTCTACGACACAATGATCAATCGCTTTATCACGACAGGATCGAATCATTTGTTGCGCCATCGAAAGAATTGGATTCAAGAGAAAATCCTTGATGGTGGAAAATATGTGTTCAGGTTTAATAGATCCTTTAGATTCTACGTTCTGAACTGTCATATGTCGAATGTACTGGTTAGCAGCAGTAATCAAAACTTCAATATCTTGAACAGGAGTTGCTTTAGCGTTAAGAGTTTTAGTTAATTCAGTATGAACTACAGATCCGTTACGCAGAAGAGTTGCTTTAATATCTTCATTACTTAATGGTTCAAGTCCATATTCTTTGGCAATATGCCCACGAACAAGGTACATCGCTCCAGCGAGGATCGCAGTTTTTTCCGTTTCTTTAATTCCGGCTGCTTTAGGCCCTGAAAGGCTGATTGCCAGAGAATCCAGGAACTGGAGTTGAAGGGCTCTGTTTTCATCTAGTGAAGAGACATCTGATGCGTTTTTATCTGCTGTTTCAGCGATAATTAATTGATGTAGCTCTTCTTTTAAATCAGCAAAAGTTTTAAATGGAGCAACAATAGATTCTGGGACTTCTTTAGTCGGCTTATACCAAGCGCCATCAGCTTTAGCTTTTTCGCCTACTACTAAACTGTTGTTTACGTTGTTTTGTGCCGCTTCTTCAAATTCGTAACCAATTTTTGCAAATTTCACTAATTTGTCCACTGGTACGCTTTGAAGAATATGATCTTTTTTAAATCCTTTACGTGAATCATGATCAACATAAATCTGATTCATAAATTGATTGAGCGACTTATAGAATTTTGCAAGTTGATCAGGGCTTGCTTGATGTTCAGCTGAAATTCCCATCGCAATATTTAAACGATCCTTTACTCTGCCACTTGACTCATATGCTGCTTTGCTTCTATCGATGTCTGCAACGATGACATTCATAGCGGCGTAAACTATGTCAACAGATCGCGCTACCACAGCACGTTTATCATTAGATTTTGCACTAGTAATCTGTGTTCCCAGTTCATGGAATATAGTTCTTAAAAATTGAAGTTCATCCCTTCTTCTGGAAGGTAGTGCTGCAATCGAGTCTTTATTTTCTCGCTTAAGTACGAAAGCGACACAATCATCAAAAAGTCTTTTTAACTCATCAAAATCCTTTAAAGCTAACGTCATGTTATTCTCCAAATTTCCAAATCAAGATTATGTAAGAACTACTTACAGGACTCAGTGTAAACTAAACTTTTCTTTACGTCATGTATTTTCATTATACAATTTGCGTTGACTTAAAAAATAATTATAAATCATTATGTTATGCCAGATTACTTCTATGTGACTCTTATATCAATTCAAAATAATATTGAACAAATTAATTTAAGGAGTAATATACTCAGCTTTTTAGATCGTAGTATGATTTAAATGCGTACAACGCTTTACGCTGCTGCGTTATGTGGATTGAGTTTGAAGTTTCCTGGAACATATGAGATTAATTGATTTTTAAAGCATTTCTATTCCGGATGGATCTCATGACGCTATATCTGATAGAACTTCACTTTAAAAAATGCGCATAGATTACTCTTTATTTGTAATTTTTATGGGGTTATCATCCCCGCCTGGGCTCTGAGGAATCCAAGCATTTAATTGACTATCTGATTAATAGGTAACCAATTTGGGCAAAATGCACGTCATTCCCGCGAAAGCGGGAATCCATGCATTAAGTGAGCACCATATTTTGCTTGATTAATGGATCCTCGCATTCGCGAGGATGACGACATTTTGTTCAGGGTGAATTAACAAAAACCTATAATAAAATGATTTAATATATGCCAGGATTTCTCAGTGCCTGCGCTGGGATGACGTATAAAAAAGTGAAGAGCGTTCAGGGCTTGTCCACGCCATCCTGAGATCTATTGGATACCGTATTTGAGGTATAAATTGAATATTAAAAGTGATGAGTTGCAAAGGCAGAAATTCTTTAATAATGCATTATTTGTATTAATTTTTCTTCTTTTGTGCCGAATTATAGCCAGTTACTTTATTCCTCTAAATGATTCTACGGAAGCTCGTTATGGTGAAATAGCACGGAAAATGCTTGAAACCGGGGATTGGGTGACCTTGCAGCATGATTATGGAGTCCCTTTCTGGGCTAAGCCTCCTTTATCTGTATGGCTTTCCGCCTTTTCCATGAAATTATTCGGTGTCAATGAATTCGCTGCGCGCTTACCAGGATTATTGCTTTCCATCGGCGTATTATGGCTTATATGGGATTTAGCAAAAAAACACAGCGGTTCAGTTGTCGCAACAGTATCTACTTTAGTGCTAGCTGGAACTTTAGATTTTTTCCTGGATGCAGGTGCGGTAATGACCGACCCTTCTTTGGTTTTTTGTACGACCTTGGCTACTGTTTCTTTCTGGCATGCCGTAGTGAATCAAAACAAAATCTGGTCCTACGTGTTTTTTATTGCCCTGGGGCTTGGATTATTAGCAAAAGGCCCAATAGCGATTGTTCTGGTCGGAATTCCTGTATTTTTCTGGGTTTTATTACGTAATGAATGGGTGAATTTATGGAAGAGGCTCCCTTGGATTAAAGGTACGTTACTCCTTCTGGCTATAGCACTTCCCTGGTATATTCTCGCTGAAATACGCACCCCTGGGTTTTTGAATTATTTTATTATTGGTGAGCATTTTAATCGTTTTTTAACTCCTGGATGGACCGGTGACAAGTACGGCATGGCACATGATGAGCCTAAAGGTATGATTTGGCTGTATGCTATTGCTGGCGTATTTCCCTGGAGTGTGCTTGGGGGTAAGTGGTTGTTCAAGAATGGAAAAACTCTGCCTTCGTTCTTTAGAGATGATGATGGGTGGATGAGCTATTTATTTATTTGTATGGTGGGGCCCCTCGTATTTTTTACCTTTGCCAGCAATATTATTTATCCTTATGTATTTCCTTCTTTGCCAGCATTTGCCTTATTTTTTACAGAGATTTGGAATCGTTCGAATCATTCTTTGGAAAAAAGTAAATGGATTTTGCAATTGTCATTAATTTGTGGTTTGTTTTTTTTGGTTGCGACGGTGGTTTTTGAAGTAAAACCAGAGATTGTTGCTAAAACGCAAAAACCTATAGTTACCGCCTGGTTGAAACAACATCCTGCACCAGGAAGTAATCTGGTTTATTGGGACTTTTTTACATGGTTCTCGGCGCAGTTTTATTCTTCCGGAAAGGTTATCGCTACAAGAGATATTACTTATTTATGCAAATTGTTCTCCAATAATTTAGATAATTATCTGGTGATCAATGCCCTTAATGTAGGACAGATACCTACGGAGTTATTTTCTAAATTTACTCCTGTTGCAACAATTCACTATAAAGAAAACAAAGTATTTCTAATGCATAGTCCTGTGCTTAGTTGTTAATAGGTAGGTTATTACGTCATCCTGAACGTAGTGAAGGATCTCCAAATGCTGACACAGTGTCACGTTCAGGAGATCCCTCATTGCATTCGGGATGACGTTTCCAATTCCACGAATCCCGTCATCCTGAACGCAGTGAAGGATCTCCAAATGCAGGCACAGTGCCACGTTCAGGAGATCCCTCATTGCATTCGGGATGACGTTTTAATCCCACGAAGCCCGTCATCCTGAACGCAGTGAAGGATCTCCAAATGCTGGCACAGTGCCACGTTCAGGAGATCCCACATTGCATTCGGGATGACGTTTCCAATTCCACGAATAAATTTCTTCTCAGGAATATCAGAATTTAATTCTCATTATTGGTAGTTTCTCCAATCAACTCATAGTAAAGTAGCAACATTCCAGATTAAATACTTACTCCATGGCAAAATTATATTTCTATTATGCCGCGATGAACGCGGGTAAAAGTACCGTATTGCTTCAATCCAGTCATAATTACAGAGAGCGCGGAATGCAGACTCTGTTATTCACTCCCCTAATTGACACTCGTTACCAGTTTGGAACTATAAGTTCTCGGATAGGGTTAACAGAACAGGCCTTTGCATTTAATGAAACAGATGATTTGCATGCAATTACCTGCGAATCACAACAACAGGGTGCGCAATACGCCTGTGTGCTAATTGATGAAGCACAATTTCTAACCCGACAGCAGGTTCATCAATTAACTGAAATTACCGATAAATTGTCCATACCCGTATTAGCTTATGGTTTACGGACTGATTTTAGAGGTGAATTATTTCCTGGAAGCCAATATTTACTTGCCTGGGCAGATGAATTGATTGAGTTAAAGACTATTTGTCATTGCGGTCGAAAAGCGATTATGAATATGAGAATTGATGCTGAGGGTAACGCTGTAGTGGAAGGGGAACAGGTACTTATCGGTGGAAATGAATCCTATGTCTCAACTTGCAGGCTGCATTTTAAACGCCAAGAAGCAGGGGTTTTAGAGATTAACAATAAATTGTTCAATAAAGATACCAATCCTCTTTAGGTTTTGGTATAATTTGCCGCAACTTTTAGGCCTTGATAAGGAGTAACAGTGTCGCATTCTGTCGCAGTAGATTCGAGATCATGTGTACCTCGTGGTGACTTAATGGCTTGGATTGTCTGCCTATCAGCAGGTCTATTCTTTCTCTATGAGTTTTTTCAACTGAATATTTTTGACGTAATTAATCAACCATTACGCGAAGATTTTCACATTGATGCCACCCAATTGAGCTGGATGTCCAGTGCCTACTTATGGGCCGACATACTCTTTCTGTTACCGGCCGGTATTATTCTGGATCGTTTTTCTACACGCCGGGTTATTCTGACTGCCATGCTGGTTTGCGTTGTTGGAACTGTTGGTTTTGCTACGACTGATTCATTTCTTCTTGCCTCCTTTTTTCATTTTCTTTCTGGTATCGGTAACGCGTTTTGTTTTCTCTCATGTGTCGTATTGGTTTCTCACTGGTTCCCTCCACGCAGACAGGCGCTGGTTATCGGATCATTAGTGACTATGGCCTTTATAGGCGGAATGATGGCTCATACTCCTTTCGCTTATCTTTATGAACTTTTTGGATGGCGGCGTGCTTTATTAATTGATGGAGCAGTTGGGGCGGTTTTATTAATATGGATTTATTGTGTTGTTCAGGACAAACCAGCGGACTCACCAGTGAGAGTTCGTACCAATCAGGGAGAGGTTCTATCCAGTTTCATCAAGGCATTGTCTAATCGACAAAACTGGTTGGCCGGATTATTTACTTCCCTTCTTAATTTACCCATTATGGTTTTGTGTGCCTTGTGGGGAGCCAGTTATCTTCAAGTAGTACATCATTTACCTGACATCGCAGCAAGTAATGTTGTGAGTTTAATCTTTATGGGAAGTGTTATTGGGTGTCCTTTGGTTGGCTGGCTATCTGATACACAAGGACGTCGCAAGCCTTTGATGATTATCGGGGCTATTGCAACTTTGTTTACGATTATTCCATTATTTATGCATGTTGTTCTTTCTCAAACTCTTCTTAGTATTATCTTTTTCGCTTTGGGATTTTTTACCAGTACCCAGGTTATTTCTTATCCTTTGGTAGCTGAAAGCAATCAATCTGAAAATACGGGTGCAGCTACCGGTATTGCCTCTGTGATTATTATGGGCGGAGGTGGCGTTGGACAGGTTTTGTTTGGCTGGCTTATGTCGCATCATGCGGGCACTACAGTCACAGAATATACGGTTGCAGATTTTCAATTTGCCATGTGGATGTTCCCAATAGCGGCTATAGCGGCTTTAATTGCTGTATTAATGACCCGTGAAACATACTGCAAACGATAATAACGTAGAGGAGTAATAATGCAGATAGTGGATGATTTTAGAGGATATGATGATATGAAATCATCTTTATTACCCTGGATTGTATGCTTTGCCGCAACTTTGTTTTTCTTCTATGAGTTTATTCAAGGAAATATGTTTGCTTCGATCGCAGCGAACATCATGCAGGATTATCATATTCAGGCTGATAAAATGGCCTATTTATCCAGTATATATTATTTATCAAATGTTCTTTTTCTATTCATAGCAGGAATGATACTTGATAGATTTTCTATTAAAAATACCATTCTTATTGCCATGATGCTTTGTGTAGTCAGTACTTTTATTCTTGCTTATTCACATTCTTTTTATGTGGCTTTATTTTGTCGGTTTATAACGGGCATTGGAAGTGCGTTTTGTTTTCTGGGGCCTGTTCGATTGGCTTCCCACTGGTTTCCTCCAAAACGGATGGCTTTGGTAACCGGAGCTATAGTCACTATGGCAATGACTGGCGGAATGCTGGCTCAGTATCCATTAACTAAACTGGTAGCTTATGTAGGATGGCGTCAGGCAGTTCAGGACGTTGGAATACTTGGATTTGCCATGTTGGTCGTTATGTTTTTTTGGATAAAAGAAAGACCACAGGTTGCTATCAAAAAAGAAGGACAACCCATCAAAATTTTTGCTGCTGCCAAACAAGCTTATTTTAATCCTCAATATTTACGTGCCGCGCTTTATACCAGTCTGATGAACATGGCTATTGCAGTATTTGGCGCTATGATGGGAACTTTGTATCTGGAACAACGTTTGAGTGTAAGTCCAGAACAGGCCTCTATGGTTAATGGTATGTTATTTTTTGGGGCAATTGTCGGCGCGCCTTTGGTTGGCTGGTTGTCTGATAGAGTAGGATTGCGGATTCTGCCAATGAAAGTAGGTGTCCTTGCGTCCATGTTGACTTTATTGGCTGTGCTGTATCTCCCGGTCTCTTTAAATACTATGGCAGTCTTGTTTTTCCTTCTTGGGTTTTTTACCTCAGCCCAGGTAATCAGTTATGCTCTGGTTGCTGAAAGCAGTTCTCCCATGATGACTGCAACTGCTGTAAGTGTTATTTCCATACTGACCCAGGGTGGATACCTTGTTTATCAAAACCTGTTTAGTACTCTTCTAACTAATTATGGCGGTATGCATTTGATTAATGGAGTGCCTGTCTATCTGTTAGAAGCTTACCAGCATGCCGCAATTATATTGCCTGCGGGATTAGCGATCGCTTTTCTGTTATTATTTGGTTTGAAAGAAACTAACTGTAATCAAGCCGAGTATAAATAGTGACAGGACGAGTTTGTATATTATTGATGGATTCCTTTGGTATAGGTGCCAGCCTGGACGCATCGCGTTATGGTGATGAAGGCGCCAATACTTTTGTTCATATTCATGAAGCATGTGAACGTGGCTCAGGCGATATTAATGGTGTCCGTCAAGGACCTTTAAAATTACCTAACCTGGCCAGGTTGGGGCTTTATCATGCAGCGGTAGCCAGTTCTGGATTGCAGTTTGTGGATTTGGCGACGATGACTGATCCTGAGGGTCATTATGGCTATGCTGTCGAGCAGAGTTTAGGTAAGGATACTCCAAGTGGGCATTGGGAATTAGCCGGTGTTCCTGTATCTTTTGAATGGGGTTATTTTCCTGACAAGCCCCATTGTTTTCAGAAAAAACTGATTGATTCTTTTATAGAACAAGCAGGATTACCCGGGGTTTTGGGTGAAAAGCATGCTTCTGGAACCACCATACTCGATGAGTTGGGAGAAGAACATATCCGTACGGGTAAGCCGATAGTATATACTTCTGCTGACAGCGTTTTTCAAATAGCAGCACATGAAGAATCGTTCGGTTTACAGCGCTTGTATGATATTTGCCACATTGCTCGAAATCTGGTGGATGAGTATCAGATTGGGCGAGTGATTGCCAGACCCTTTATTGGCAAGCCCGGCTCTTTTAAGCGTACCGCTAATCGTAAAGACTATGCTACATTACCACCTGAAAAAACCTTACTGGATTTTCTGAAAGATGCGGGTAGAGAGGTCATTTCAATAGGAAAAATTGCCGATATTTATGCTCATCAAGGTGTGACTCAAGAAATTAAAGCCGATGGCAATATGGCATTATTTGATGCAACCCTCACGGCAATGAAGACTGCACCCCACGGCAGTCTGATTTTTACTAATTTCGTTGATTTTGATTCCTCATACGGACATAGACGCGATGTTGCAGGTTATGCACATGCCCTGGAACAGTTTGACGCACGATTACCGGAACTGTCTTCATTGTTAAATCCAGAAGACATTGTAATTATCGCAGCAGATCATGGATGCGATCCTACCTTTCCAGGCTCAGATCATACGCGTGAACATATTCCTGTTTTAGCCTATGGCCCCAAGTTGACTGGTAGCTTTATCGGTCGAAGAGATAGCTTTGCAGATATTGGACAAAGTCTCGCAGAACATCTTGAAATCGAGCCTTTGTCTCATGGTATTTCATTTTTTTAACATCATTCCCATTGAATTTTTAATTATCATCCCCATGTTTAGATTTTCTGCATGAATTGAGGATTTAATTTTGGAACAATACCGTGGTACAACAATACTATCCGTACGACGAGGTAATCAGGTTGTTATAGGTGGTGATGGTCAGGTTACTTTAGGTAATACTGTGATGAAGGGCAATGCCCGCAAAGTAAGGCGATTATATAAAGATAAAGTAATTGCCGGATTTGCAGGTGGAACTGCTGATGCTTTTACCCTCTTTGAACGTTTTGAAAGCAAGTTGGAAATGCATCAAGGTCATTTGGTCAGAGCGGCTGTTGAACTTGCTAAAGATTGGCGAACTGACAGAATGTTAAGACGACTTGAAGCAGTGCTCGCCGTAGCAGACAGCAAATCCTCTTTAATTATCACTGGTAATGGCGATGTTATAGAACCTGAAGAAAGTTTAATCGCTATAGGTTCCGGTGGTCCTTTTGCCCAAGCGGCAGCAAAAGCATTGATGGAAAATACCAAATTATCAGCTGGAGAGATAGTGCGTAAAGCATTAACTATTGCTGGAGATATTTGTATTTATACCAATAACAATTTAACCATAGAAGAATTGAACAATGACAGCAAATAACAGTGTAGTAATGACACCAAGAGAAATAGTTCAGGAACTTGATAAACATATTATCGGTCAGGATGATGCAAAGAGAGCGGTAGCTATCGCTTTGCGTAATCGCTGGCGTCGAATGAAGATTAAAGATCCTGTTTTGCGCAGTGAAATAATGCCTAAAAATATTTTGATGATTGGTCCAACTGGCGTAGGTAAAACAGAAATTGCCCGACGTTTGGCAAAGTTGGCTCAAGCTCCTTTTATTAAAGTTGAAGCCACTAAGTTTACTGAAGTAGGCTACGTGGGGCGTGATGTTGATTCTATTTTGCGTGATCTCACTGATATAGCGATTAAGCAGGAACGTGAATCTGCTATGAAGAAAGTCGAGCATTTGGCCGAAGATGCCGCTGAAGAGCGTGTTCTGGATGTTTTATTGCCTCCTGCGCGCGGCACATTAACTCCTGGGGAAAAGGATTCCACGGCAAGACAGGTATTCCGCAAGCAATTAAGAGAAGGGACTCTTAATGATAATGAAATTGAAATAGATCTTGCTGTCGCTCCTGTTGGCATTGAAATAATGGCGCCTCCTGGTATGGAAGAAATGACCAGTCAGCTGCAATCCATGTTTCAACAAGTCGGCAGTCATCGTACTAAAACACGTAAAATGACTATTGCCAAGGCGATGAAAATATTACGTGAAGAAGAAGCTGCAAAACTGATTAATGAAGAAGACATCAAGGTTAGAGCAATTGAAAGTGTTGAGCAGAACGGAATCGTCTTTATTGATGAATTGGATAAAGTGGCCAAACGCTCCGAAGGGGGTGGTGGTGATGTATCACGTGAAGGAGTTCAACGAGATTTGCTTCCACTGGTTGAGGGTACTACCGTATCAACTAAATACGGTATGGTAAAATCAGATCATATTTTATTTATTGCCTCTGGTGCGTTCCATGTTGCCAAACCTTCAGATTTAATTGCTGAATTACAAGGACGCTTACCCATTCGAGTGGAATTATCGGCACTGACTGTTGAAGATTTTGTTCGCATTCTGACTGAACCGAGTTCCTCATTGACTCTGCAATATGCTGCCTTGATGGAAACTGAAGGTTTAACCCTTACATTCGATGAAACCGGTATTCGTCGTATTGCCGAGGTGGCCTGGCAGGTTAATGAACGCATGGAAAATATTGGTGCGCGTCGATTGTATACGGTGATGGAGCGTTTGTTAGAGGTGGTCTCTTTTGAGGCAACTGATAAATTTGGAGAGTCTGTCCATGTAGATAGAGCTTATGTGGATAAAAATCTTGGTCAGTTGGTCGCGGATGAGGATTTGGCTCGCTATATTCTTTAAGGTTTGAATAATTGTCAACAAACCCTGGATGATGAATAATTGCAGTTGTTAGTTAGGTCAATAACTTTTGAAGTATTGACCTAATAGGGTCTGTTGACTATACATTTTTCTAATTATCCATAAAGGACCACTTGCTGCGGACAAGCCCTGAGAGTTCTTCACTTTTTAAAAAAGCACATAAATTAATCTTAATTTGCACTTTTTATAAGATTGTCATCCTCGCGAATGCGGGGAGGGGATCCATTCTAAAATTTAGCACAATGCTATATCTTTGCATGGATCCCCGCTATCGTGAGAATGATGTATAAAAAACTGAGGATTGTTCAGGGACAAGCCGTGCCACCTAAGATTTATAGAGCAATTGTCAACAACCCCTACTATTTAATAAAAAAATTAATGGTCTAGAGTTTTTTAGTTGTTCAGCATGGCTTATGTATGTATTATTTGTTCTACGCTTTGATTAATTAGTACAATTTATGCCTCAATTTGACCTGAATAAATTAGTTGTTCTGCATTTATATAATTATTCCAAACCTCGAGGTGAGAAAGATCCTCTTTCCCTAATTGAAAAAAATTGTGATGTTGTAAAATTATCAACATGTATGAGAATTATCTACATCCTAAACAGTGACTCACTTGTTTCAGAACAACAATCAGCCGCATATAAATCACTTACTGATTTTCTGAATAGAAAAGATATGTATTCAATAGCCACTAGATTCGAACGATTGGAAGGTGCTAAGGCTTATGAGTTTCTATTATTTTGGATCATTGGTGGCATAAATCCCCAAAAGACGTTAAATGATACTCGAATTCTGGGCGACGTGAGGTCTATATGGACCAAAATGCTAAAGTCTCCGAGTGTAAGAACAAAGAGACTGGTTGAAATGTATTTATCATTTTTTAATGACTTGTTTACAGACAGTGCGAATCTTAACAAGATGATACCAAACTATAACCATCTGGAACTACCCGAATTAGTTGTGACGTTTAAAAATGCTTGTCAAAATTGCACCTGGGCTAGGGTAAATGGCTTTTTAAGCTTTCTTACAGCTTTTAACTATAACCACTTTACAAAAGATAACTATTTTTACGCTATGGAAAGTGATCTTAAACTAATGAAGAATCGAATATTGAATAAAGTTGAATTATCTCCTAACGGAACGGTAGTCGCTTTCTTTAAATCTAAATATGAACAATCTCAGGATAATTTAATTGGAATTGATATCCGATTAAAGACTATAAACCGATTACTGGAAACTTTAAACTTACTAATAGAAAGAAGTACTGAGCTTTTACCGTCTGAACATGCGACACTAAAAGAAGAATTAAACACAGAAAATGCAGAAGATCATGTCCTTATGGATATTGAATCGTCTACTAAAGATGTACAAGCAGATCCTGATGAAGGCAATGTAGGTAGCAGCAAATACACTTTTTAAAGATGTTGGACTTTAGTTCCAAAGGATTAAATCATTACAGTATGTAATTGAACTGCCATCTGAAAGAACTATATTGATTCATTATTTGCGAAAAGACACGCCATTTGATTTTATTAAATCACATTGTTTATTAAATTATTATTGTGTATAATATGTGCTCTTTTGTGTTTGGCCCAGTAAGCAACGCTAATAATTACCCGATGAACTGAATTTTTAAATATTCACCCATCGTTCACAACATCCAGGTTCACTTAAATAAGAATATGCACGGAAATCAATAGAAATAAGGAGAAATGTATTCCATTAAAGAACGCGTTGTAAGTGGAAATTGAGGAAAAAATAGATGTTTGGCTTTTTGTCACGAGTTATAAATTATGTTGGAAATTTATTTAATTATTATTTTGGCAGTCGAAAAGAAGCAGTAATTCATAACGTTTCATCAATGAAACACATGATAACACGACAAATAGAATCAGTTCATCCAGACATGAGTACTAAAAAATCCAAGCCTCAGGCTATTTCCCGGAGTGAAGGAACTTTAACGGCCGGAACAAAGCAAAAAACAACGCCAGTTATACAACAAGTGACTAAAAGACATGCTGGAACACATTCAATTTCAGCAGCTGAATCAGGCTCGAAAAACAATGAGAAAAAAAAGAATAGACAAACGATTAAACCAGCTTCAACATCAGCTGTTGCAAATCAGCCTGTACTCTCTGAACAATCGATAACGGGGCATGATTCAAAAAAAGTCAGGGGACTAAAAAACATCTCAGTTGATCACGTGAACCTTGATCGGATTAAAGTAGCTCATCCCGTTGACGAATTGAGTGTCCAACCCGATGCTACTTTATTGTTAAAACCAATAGTCAAATTAACCCCAGTTATTGAATCTGTTCCACTGCCTGAATATCAAATAATTAAAAAACAGAAGCCTTTATTTGCTGAACAGGCTGTAGTGACAACCTGTTCAAAGGATATGGCGGAAGCTAATGCAGCTACCTTAATGAGTCAATCCCCAGCATTTTTTGTACCTGTATCTGAGGGAGCGGCACTTAATGTTCAATATCTTAACAGGAAACACTTTCCACTGCCGATGATGCAGTTATTGGATGAGTTAAGAACACAATTTCCAGAAGCAAGATTCTATTTAACTGGTGCAGCTACTTCAAATATTCTGGACGGGATTAAACCTAATGATTACGACATATTGATCGTTAATATGAGTATGTTCATGGTTAATGAGTTTCTCCAAAAAAGGCAGTTAAATCCCGAAATTAGAAGCACGAAGTATCCTATTATTTATTGCGATATGGGTAATGGCATTACCCTGGATTTTACCGTAAATGAAAATCCGTTGAAGGAACCAGTTCAGCATCTATTAAATGCTGATTTTGAAAAACGCGATTT
Source organism: Legionella quateirensis (assembly GCF_001467955.1). Taxonomy (GTDB): domain Bacteria; phylum Pseudomonadota; class Gammaproteobacteria; order Legionellales; family Legionellaceae; genus Legionella; species Legionella quateirensis. Next base: position 30,166 of record NZ_LNYR01000036.1, read on the forward strand.
TAATTTAAATGCGTTATATTGTGAGATAACTAACGAAAATAATTTTTTGATTTTTAGTTTCGGTAACGCGTTGAACTTAAGAAATAAAAAAATAATAGCCAGTATTAAAGAACCTGGCAGCACGTTTGAACACGATCCTGTTCGTCTTTTTAGATTGGCAAAACTTCTGATTACCAATCCAACTTATGTTTTATCTAAAGATTTGCAAATTGAAATCAAAAGTTTTACGCAGATTAGCGATGAAATGCCAAAATGGAAGAAATTGATCATAACCGCCATACGCGCAGATTATGGTACTTTAGACAGAATTGATTATGCTATAAGAAAATTGTTTATCCGTTACAGCTATGAGGATATTAATCGAGCCTTTCATAAATTAGGATTATTAACAGGATTTACCGATAATTCCTATTCCTCTGTTCGATCCGCCTGTTTAAAAATTCCTGCAATAAACGCGGATGAGAAATATATTTTTTGGATTTTGGCTAATGTATTACAACGCTTTGAAAATGGCAAAGGCAATCAAGCCTGTCCATTAAACTTTATACTGAGACTTTCATTCATAGAGCAGGATTACCTGGATTATGTTTATGGTAAAGGACCTGATAAAATACCTGAGGTTTATGTGTTTGTTCCGGAAGTTCTGGCTTTAATCAAGCAATTCCGATTATCTTCTGAATTTATAGACAGGGATGCATTAGTTGCCAATGGATCGTTTACTAAATAATGCTCATTACTTTTTAACTGGTACTTTTGGTAAATAATTGTTCTAAATTAATGTTTAGAGATTTTTGTAAATCTTCATCATTTTTTCTGAATGCGGCACGCCATTGTTCTGCCAGGGATGATTTTGAATAATCAAGTTCCATGTGAGTAGGGAGACGATAGGGTAAAAGCTGAGTCAAATCATATAAAGTAATATGACTCAAATCCCGGCTTAACATGTAATGACCGTCTGCTGTCGCATGGATTAGTTCGTGATGAATTAAAGCATTAATCATTTCATCTACATCCACCGCAAAAGGCTGGCTGCTTGCATCTACCAGTTCATTAAAACTAAGGCCCTTGCCATTTTTTTGAGCTAACCAAAGTTGATGTAGCCAGAGCAGGGCGTGTGAAAATCCATCCAGAGATTTACCGTCACGTCGTTGATGGTGAACAGAAAGCGCATAACTTATTTCTGCGCCTAAAAGAGTAATCAGCCAAACCCAGTATACCCAAATAAAAAAGATAGGTACCGTAGCAAAGGCACCATAAAGCAACTCGTAGGTATTATAACGAATTAAATAATAGGCAAAGGCCTGTTTTGCCGATTCGAATAAAATTGCCGCTATCAAACCACCCCAAAAAGCATGCATTATATTCACGGGACAATTTGGAACTATAATATATAAAAAAGTAAACCCTATCAGGGAAAGAACTATGGGAGAGTAATGCAACATTATGGATGGGGCTTGATGTGCGATGAACATAGGCATGGAAAATAAATAAGAGCTGGCCGCCAGACTTAACCCTAAAATTACTGGCGCCAATGATATAATCGCCCAATAAATCAAGAATGCAGGTACTCCATGACGTGATGAAGTAACGCGCCAAATTTTATTCAATGCTCGTTCAATGGTAAACATGACCAGCAAAGCGGTAATAATCAGAAAAGCAATGCCCCAAATTGACAATTTAGATACTTGGGAAGCAAATTGTTGTAAATAGGCTTGAACTACTTTACCTGTAGCAGGAACAAAATTATCAAAGATGAAGTTCTGTACAGGATCTGCCAAATTTTGAAAAATAGGGAAGGTAGAGAATATTGCCAGACCGACTGACATCAATGGCACAATGGCAAGTAGAGTTGTGAACGATAAAGCTGATGCAATATAAGTACATTCATCCTGAATAAAATGTTGAATAACGAAACGTATAAACCGATCGCAAGCGTAATATCGATAAATAAATCGTTCTTTCCAGCTTAATATTCTTTTGGAATTTTTTTTCATAGCAGTATTACTATATAGCTTAATTTCATATTTATGCAGTTTGTCTGCATGCTCCTTTATACGATGTTGAATATGCTAGCAGAAAATGCTTTATTTATCATATTCCAGTTAGTAATTCTGAAATTTTTTCTGATAGCAGTCGAGTAAGAAGGAAGAATCCATTAACTCTCGCAGAGACAATTGTTAGCAGTTCTCAAGAATTATTCAAAAAAAGTAAACCCGGTAATAAACCTGCTCAAAATCAATGTTCCTTTACATACTTGTAATTAATAATTCGAGGATAAATTGCTATTCTTTAATTTTATAATTAGTGAGTCGGTAGGCTTTAAATGCACCAACCACGCGAAAATATATATCAAATTAGTTACTATGAAACACCTTTTAATAGTACTTTTGAATTGATCCATGATGATTCAAATTTTAACGGGTTTGTTACAATAAATTGATCAATCCGCTCATTATTTGTTCTATGCTTAACTTGGGTAGTTCCAATTTGATGGGGATAGAAGATGTTAACTCAAGCAATCATCGGTGTTGTAAGAGCTCTAAATGGAATACTTGAAAAAGTCAATGCGCATGGAGAAGCGCATATCGTTAAGTCAGGTGCTACACTGCATCAAGGCGATATTCTTACATTATTAAGTGGTGAAGCATACATTCAATTTATTGAAGGATTCCCGGAAGCATTGGCTTTGAATAAGCCTTTTCCTCTTGATGGAATTTCCCCGGCATTAAAATTTGGAGCCTTAAACGCCAATGAAGAAATCATCAAGGAAGCACTGGAAAAAGGCATAGATCCCTCGCTGGTTCTTGATATTCTTGGAGCTACTGCAGCCGGTGTTGACGTCTTGGGATCAGGCAGCGAATCTTATTATTTGGATCCTATGTATGGCTCAGGACTGGTCTTCTCAGGATACAATACCCTACCTCTATCATTTGATAATTACAGATCAGAATTGGATCCCCAAGGAATCGTATTCAGCCCAATATCAGCAGCTCCAACAGAAGAAGCTGTAATAGCAGCGCCCTCTGATACAGTAGTAATACCCGATATTGTTATCCCCCCAACAGTTATTAGCGGAATTTTTATTGGAGATGTCACTGAACCTGGTGGTTTAAATAACTCAATACCCGGAGCACCAAAATTTTCAGCTCAAATAACAAGTATTGATGGCTTTGTTCCTGGTGGGAAAACTGGGCCATTAGGTACATTTACCATGGATGCGTCAGGAAATTGGATTTATGAACTACACGACAATAGCCCTTTAGTTGATGCACTTAAAGCTGGTGAAGTACGAGTTGTGACATTTGATGCTGTTGCGACAGACGGCACCATACAAAAGATAACTGTGAATATTCATGGCGCAAATGATGCTCCTAATGCAATGCCAGAGAATAGTGTCGTTCTTGAAGACAGCACCTTGACTGGTAATCTATTAACTAATGATAAAGATCCTGAAGGTGATCCCATATTCATCACGACCTTTAAACTAGAGGGTGATCCCACTGTATATCAAGCAGGACAGACAGTTACTATTAATGGTAAAGGTGAATTAGCTATTCAAGCTAATGGAGACTTCAGTTTTACTCCTTCTCCTGATTATAATGGTCCGATACCCACTACGACATATAAGATGTCTGATGGTACTATGGAAAACAGTACTACATTTTCATTGACTATTCGTTCAGTTAATGATGCCCCGGAAGGCAGTGATAAAAATGTCACGACTCCCGAAGATACACCTGTAGTTATTAAAACGACTGATTTTGGTTTCACAGATCCAAATGATAATCCTGCTGACAGTCTTCAAGCGGTAAAAATTAACACATTACCACTTGAAGGAACCCTTATTTTACATGGGGCTGCAGTAACTGCTGGACAAATTATTAGCGTTGCAGATATTAATGGGGGTTCACTGGTATATATACCTGCGACCAACATGAATGGTGCTATTAACTTTACATTCCAGGTGCAAGACAGTGGGGGTACATTGAATGGTGGTGTGGATCTCGATCCAACTCCTAATACCCTGACTATTAATGTGACTCCAGTTAATGATGCGCCGATAAATACGATACCAGTAACTCAAAACGTCAATGAAGACCTTACCCTGGTATTTAATACTGCTAATGGCAATGCCATCAGCCTGACTGATATAGACAGCGCTTCTGTGACCACCACGATTTCTGTAGCTCATGGCAGCTTAATGGCACTGGCAACAGCAGGGGTTACGATTACGAATAACGGTACAGGAACGGTGACTCTGGTGGGATCTCCAGCGAACATCACCACCGCTTTGAATGGTTTATCGTATACTCCTGTTGCTGATTACAATGGTGCAGACAGCTTAACGATAGTCACCAGTGACGGGGCTTTAAGTGATACGGACAGCATTGCCATTACAGTCAATCCAGTCGTGGATATTGCCAACGATGCAATAACCCTGAATGAAGACACCGTGACTACTTATGATGTGAATAATAATGATACCTTTGAAAATGCAGGTCATACCATCACTGCGATTGATGGTACAGCGATTGCCGTAGGCGGTACAGTGGCTGTAGCTAACGGCACGGTGTTGTTAAATACTAATGGCACCTTAAGCTTTACCCCAACTGCAAATTACAACGGCAGTACCAGCTTTACCTATACGGTGACTTCTGGCGGAGTTACGGAAACCGCTACAGTGAACCTGACGGTGAATCCGGTTAATGATGCCCCAATCAACAGCGTCCCTGGCGCTCAAACCACGAATGAAGACACTGCTCAGGTCTTTAGCTCTGCCAACGGCAATGCGATAAGCCTCACCGATATAGACAGCGCTTCTGTGACCACCACGATTTCTGTAGCACACGGCAGCTTAACGGCACTGGCAACAGCAGGGGTTACGATTACGAATAACGGTACGGGCAGTGTGACCTTAACAGGTTCTCCTGCTGCTATTACCACGGCTTTGGATGGTTTATCGTACACTCCTGTTGCCGATTACAACGGAGCTGACAGCCTGACGGTAGTCACCAGTGACGGCGCCTTAAGCGATACGGACAATATTGCCATTACAGTCAATCCAGTCGTGGATATTGCCAACGATGCAATAACCGTGAATGAAGACACGGTGGCTACTTATGATGTCAATAATAATGATACCTTTGAAAATGCAGGCCATACCATCACTGCGATTAATGGTACAGCGATTGCCGTGGGCGGCACAGTGGCTGTGGCCAACGGCACGGTACTTTTGAATGCCGATGGCACCTTAAGCTTTACCCCAGCTGCGAATTACAACGGCAGTACCAGCTTTACCTACACAGTGACTTCCGGCGGAGTTACCGAAACTGCTACGGTGAACCTCACGGTCAATCCGGTTAACGACGCTCCAACCAACAGCGTCCCTGGCGCCCAAACCACGAATGAGGACACCGCTCAAGTCTTTAGCTCTGCCAATGGTAATGCGATAAGCCTTACCGATATAGACAGTGCTTCTGTGACCACCACGATTTCTGTAGCACACGGCAGCTTAACGGCTTTGGCAACGGCAGGGGTGACGATTACGAATAACGGTACAGGAACGGTGACTCTGGTGGGAACTCCAGCCAACATCACCACCGCCTTGGATGGTTTATCTTACACCCCGGTTGCTGATTACAATGGTTCTGACAGCCTGACGGTCGTTACCAGTGACGGCGCCTTAAACGATACGGACAGTATCGCCATTACGGTGACACCCGTTGTGGATATTGCCAACGATGCCATAACCCTGAATGAAGACACGGTGGCTACTTATGATGTGAATAACAATGATACCTTTGAAAACGCAGGCCATACCATTACCGCCATTAATAGCACGGCCATTGCCGTTGGCGGCACAGTGGGCGTGGCCAATGGCACAGTGCTCTTGAATGCCAACGGTACCTTAAGCTTTACGCCAACCGCGAATTACAACGGCAGTACCAGCTTTACTTACACGGTGACTTCCGGTGGGGTTACGGAAACGGCTACGGTGAACGTCACGGTGAACCCGGTTAATGACGCCCCAACCAACAGTGTCCCGGGCGCCCAAACGACGAATGAAGACACTGCTCAGGTCTTTAGCTCTGCCAATGGCAATGCGATAAGCCTTACCGATATAGACAGTGCTTCTGTGACCACCACGATTTCTGTAGCACACGGCAGCTTAACGGCACTGGCAACAGCAGGGGTGATGATCAGCAATAACGGTACGGACAGTGTGACCTTAACAGGATCTCCTGCTGCTATTACCACCGCTTTGGATGGTTTATCTTACACTCCTGTTGCTGATTACAACGGAGCTGACAGCTTGACCATAGTCACCAGTGACGGCGCCTTAAGCGATACGGACAGCATTGCCATCACGGTCAATCCAGTCGTGGATATTGCCAACGATGCGGCTACCTTCAATGAAGACACGGTGGCTAATCTTGACGTGAATGCCAATGATACCTTTGAAAACGCAGGCCATACCATCACTGCCATTAACGGCACGGCGGTTGACGAAGGCAGCACGGTGGTCGTGGCCAACGGCACAGTGCTCTTGAATGGCGACGGCACTTTAAGCTTTACCCCAACTGCTAATTACAATGGCAGTACCAGCTTTACCTACACGGTGACTTCCGGTGGGGTTACGGAAACCGCTACGGTGAACCTGACAGTCAATCCGGTTAATGATGCTCCAACCAACAGCGTACCGGGCGCTCAAAGCACGAATGAAGACACCGCTCAGGTCTTTAGCTCTGCTAATGGTAATGCGATAAGCCTCACCGATATAGACAGTGCTTCTGTGACCACCACGATTTCCGTGGCGCACGGCAGCTTAACGGCACTGGCAACAGCAGGGGTTACCATTACGAATAACGGAACGGGCAGTGTGACCTTAACGGGATCTCCTGCTGCAATTACCACCGCTTTGGATGGTTTATCTTACATTCCTGTTGCCGATTACAACGGTGCAGACAGCTTGACGGTAGTCACCAGTGACGGCACCTTAAGTGATACGGACAATATTGCCATTACAGTCAATCCAGTCGTGGATATTGCCAACGATGCAATAACCCTGAATGAAGACACGGTGGCTACTTATGATGTGAATAATAATGATACCTTTGAAAACGCAGGCCATACCATCAC
>NZ_LNYR01000036.1:37315-37807 GCF_001467955.1 Legionella quateirensis
CAACGATGCGCCGATAAATACGGTACCAGCAGCTCAAAACGTCAATGAAGACGTTACCCTGGTATTTAATACTGCTAATGGCAATGCCATCAGCCTGACTGATATTGACAGTGCTTTGGTCACCACGACTGTTTCTGTGAATCATGGTACGTTAACACTTTCAGCAGCCGCAGTGGCTGCTGCAGCTTCTGCAGGAGTTACCATCAGCAATAATGGCACGGGTAATCTGACTCTGGTGGGCGCTCCAAATAATATTAACACCGCATTAAATGGTTTAAGTTACCATCCTATTGCCGATTACAACGGTGCAGACAGCTTAACTATAGTCACCAGTGACGGAACCTTAAGCGATACGGACAGCATTGCCATTACAGTCAATCCAGTTGTGGATATTGCCAACGATGCCATAACTCTGAATGAAGACACGGTGGCTACTTATGATGTGAATAATAATGATACCTTTGAAAACGCAGGCCATACCATCACTGCGAT
>NZ_LNYR01000036.1:37944-38988 GCF_001467955.1 Legionella quateirensis
TACTTTAAGCTTTACCCCAACCGCTAATTACAATGGCAGCACCAGCTTTACCTATACGGTCACTTCCGGTGGGGTTACGGAAACGGCTACAGTGAACGTCACGGTGAACCCGGTTAATGATGCCCCAACCAACAGCGTCCCTGGCGCTCAAACGACGAATGAAGACACCGCTCAGGTCTTTAGCTCTGCCAACGGCAATGCGATTAGTCTTACCGACATAGACAGTGCTTCTGTGACCACCACGATTTCTGTGGCACACGGCAGCTTAACGGCACTGGCAACAGCAGGAGTGACGATTACGAATAACGGTACAGGAACGGTGACTTTGGTGGGATCTCCAGCTAACATCACCACCGCTTTGAATGGTTTAACTTACATTCCTGTTGCCGATTACAACGGTTCTGACAGTTTAACCATAGTTACCAGTGACGGCGCTTTAAGCGATACGGACAACCTCGCCATTACAGTCAATCCAGTCGTGGATATTGCCAACGATGCAATAATCATGAATGAAGACACGGTGGCAAATTATGATGTGAATAACAACGATACCTTTGAAAACGCAGGCCATACCATCACTGCGATTAACGGTACGGCCATTGCCTATGGCGGCACAGTGGCTGTGGCCAACGGTACGGTACTTTTGAATGCTGATGGCACCTTAAGCTTTACGCCAGCTGTGAATTACAACGGCAGTACCAGCTTTACCTATACGGTGACTTCTGGTGGTTTTACGGAAACCGCTACGGTGAACCTGACAGTCAATCCGGTTAATGATGCTCCAACCAACAGCGTCCCTGGCGCTCAAAGCACGAATGAAGACACCGCTCGAGTCTTTAGCTCTGCTAATGGCAATGCGATTAGTCTTACTGATATTGACAGCGCATCTGTGACCACCACGATTTCTGTGGCACACGGCAGCTTAACGGCACTGGCAACGGCAGGGGTGACGATTACGAATAACGGTACAGGAACGGTGACTTTGGTGGGATCTCCAGCCAACATCACCACCGCCTTGAATGGTTTATCGTACACCCCGGTTGC
>NZ_LNYR01000036.1:38998-39769 GCF_001467955.1 Legionella quateirensis
CGGTACGGCCATTGCCGTGGGCGGCACAGTGGCTGTGGCCAACGGTACGGTGCTCTTGAATGCTAACGGTACCTTAAGCTTTACGCCAACTGCCAATTACAACGGCAGTACCAGCTTTACTTACACGGTGACTTCCGGTGGGGTTACCGAAACCGCTACGGTGAACCTGACAGTCAATCCGGTTAATGACGCCCCAACCAACAGCGTCCCTGGCGCTCAAAGCACGAATGAAGATACGGCTCGAGTCTTTAGCTCTGCTAATGGCAATGCGATAAGCCTTACCGATATAGACAGCGCATCTGTGACCACCACGATTTCTGTGGCACACGGCAATTTAACGGCTCTGGCAACGGCTGGGGTGACCATTACGAATAATGGTACAGGAACGGTGACTTTGGTGGGATCTCCAGCCAACATCACCACCGCCTTGAATGGTTTATCGTACACCCCGGTTGCTGATTACAATGGTGCAGACAGCTTAACGGTCGTTACCAGTGACGGCGCCTTAAGTGATACGGACAATATTGCCATTACAGTCAATCCAGTTGTGGATATTGCCAATGATGCCATAACCCTGAATGAAGACACGGTGGCTACTTATGATGTCAATAATAATGATACCTTTGAAAACGCAGGCCATACCATTACTGCAATTAACGGTACGGCTATTGCCGTGGGCGGCACAGTGGGCGTGGCCAACGGCACGGTGCTCTTGAATGCCAACGGTACCTTAAGCTTTACGCCAGCTGCCAATTACAACGGCAGTACCAG
>NZ_LNYR01000036.1:39779-39884 GCF_001467955.1 Legionella quateirensis
CGGCCATACCATCACTGCGATTAACGGTACGGCCATTGCCGTAGGCGGCACAGTGGCTGTGGCCAACGGCACGGTGCTCTTGAATGCTAACGGTACCTTAAGCTT
>NZ_LNYR01000036.1:39894-41070 GCF_001467955.1 Legionella quateirensis
CACGGTGACTTCCGGTGGGGTTACTGAAACGGCTACAGTGAACGTCACGGTAAACCCGGTTAATGATGCCCCAACCAACAGCGTCCCTGGCGCTCAAACGACGAATGAAGACACCGCTCGAGTCTTTAGCTCTGCTAATGGCAATGCGATAAGCCTCACCGATATAGACAGCGCATCTGTGACCACCACAATTTCCGTGGCACACGGCAGCTTAACGGCACTGGCAACAGTTGGGGTTACCATTACGAATAATGGTACAGGAACGGTGACTTTGGTGGGATCTCCAGCCAACATCACCACCGCCTTGAATGGTTTATCGTACACTCCTGTTGCCGATTACAACGGCTCTGACAACTTAACGATAGTCACCAGTGACGGCGCCTTAAGTGATACGGACAATATTGCCATTACGGTGACACCAGTTGTGGATATTGCCAATGATGCCATAACCATGAATGAAGACACGGTGGCTACTTATGATGTCAATAACAATGATACCTTTGAAAATGCAGGCCATACCATCACTGCGATTAACGGTACGGCCATTGCCTATGGCGGCACAGTGGCTGTGGCCAACGGCACGGTGCTCTTGAATGCCAACGGTACCTTAAGCTTTACGCCAGCTGCCAATTACAACGGCAGTACCAGCTTTACCTATACGGTGACTTCTGGCGGAGTTACGGAAACCGCTACGGTGAACGTCACGGTAAACCCTGTTAATGATGCCCCAATCAACGGCGTCCCTGGCGCTCAAACGACGAATGAAGATACGGCTCAAGTCTTTAGCTCTGCTAATGGCAATGCCATCAGCCTGACCGACATTGACAGCGCATCTGTGACCACCACGATTTCTGTGGCACACGGCAGCTTAACGGCACTGGCAACAGCTGGGGTGACTATTACGAATAACGGAACAGGAACAGTGACTCTGGTGGGATCTCCAGCCAACATCACCACCGCGTTGAATGGTTTAAGCTACACCCCGGTTGCTGATTACAATGGTGCAGACAGCTTAACGGTCATTACCAGTGACGGCGTCTTAAGTGATACGGACAACATTGCCATTACAGTCAATCCAGTTGTGGATATTGCCAACGATGCCATAACTCTGAATGAAGACACGGTGGCTAATTATGATGTGAATAACAATGATACCTTTGAAAACGCAGGCCATAC
>NZ_LNYR01000036.1:41080-41422 GCF_001467955.1 Legionella quateirensis
TGGCAGCACCAGCTTTACCTACACAGTGACTTCCGGCGGAGTTACGGAAACGGCTACAGTGAACGTCACGGTCAATCCGGTTAATGATGCCCCAATCAACAGCGTTCCTGGCGCTCAGACCACGAATGAGGACACGGCTCGAGTCTTTAGCTCTGCCAATGGTAATGCCATCAGCCTGACAGACATTGACAGCGCATCTGTGACCACCACGATTTCCGTGGCACACGGCAGCTTAACGGCACTGGCAACAGCTGGGGTGACCATTACGAATAACGGAACAGGAACAGTGACTCTGGTGGGATCTCCAGCCAACATCACCACCGCGTTGAATGGTTTAAGCTA
>NZ_LNYR01000036.1:41552-55672 GCF_001467955.1 Legionella quateirensis
ACCTTAAGTGATACGGACAATATTGCCATTACAGTCAATCCAGTTGTGGATATTGCCAATGATGCCATAACTCTGAATGAAGACACGGTGGCTAATTATGATGTGAATAACAATGATACCTTTGAAAACGCAGGCCATACCATTACTGCAATTAACGGTACGGCCATTGCCGTGGGCGGCACAGTGGGCGTGGCCAACGGTACGGTGTTATTAAATGCAAACGGTACCTTAAGCTTTACGCCAACTGCCAATTACAACGGTAGTACCAGCTTTACCTACACAGTGACTTCCGGCGGAGTTACGGAAACGGCGACAGTGAACGTCACAGTGAATCCGGTTAATGATGCCCCAATCAACAGCGTCCCTGGCGCCCAAACCACGAATGAGGACACGGTTCGAGTCTTTAGTTCTGCTAATGGCAATGCGATAAGCCTGACAGACATTGACAGTGCTTCTGTGACCACCACGATTTCCGTGGCACACGGCAGTTTAACGGCACTGGCAACAGCAGGGGTTACCATTACGAATAACGGTACAGGAACAGTGACTCTGGTGGGATCTCCAACCAACATCACCACCGCTTTGAATGGTTTAAGCTACACCCCGGTTGCTGATTACAACGGTGCTGACAGCTTAACTATAGTCACCAGTGACGGGGCTTTAAGTGATACGGACAACATTGCCATTACGGTTAATCCAGTCGTGGATATTGCCAACGATGCCATAACTCTGAATGAAGACACGGTGGCAAATTATGATGTCAATAATAATGATACCTTTGAAAACGCAGGCCATACCATTACTGCAATTAATGGTACGGCCATTGCCGTAGGCGGCACAGTGGCTGTGGCCAACGGTACGGTACTCTTGAATGCCAACGGTACCTTAAGCTTTACGCCAGCTGCCAATTACAACGGCAGCACCAGCTTTACCTACACGGTGACTTCCGGTGGAGTGACCGAAACCGCTACAGTGAATGTCACCGTGAACCCGGTCAACGATGCCCCAATCAACAGCGTCCCGGGCGCTCAAACGACGAATGAGGACACGGCTCAGGTCTTTAGCTCCGCTAATGGCAATGCGATAAGCCTCACCGATATAGACAGCGCATCTGTGACCACCACGATTTCCGTGGCACACGGCAGCTTAACGGCACTGGCAACAGCTGGGGTTACCATTACGAATAACGGTACAGGAACAGTGACTCTGGTGGGATCTCCAACCAACATCACCACCGCTTTAAATGGTTTAAGCTACACCCCGGTTGCTGATTACAATGGTGCAGACAGCTTAACGGTCGTTACCAGTGACGGCACCTTGAGTGATACGGACAATATTGCCATTACGGTGACACCAGTTGTGGATATTGCCAATGATGCCATAACCCTGAATGAAGACACAGTGGCTAATTATGATGTGAATAACAATGATACCTTTGAAAATGCAGGCCATACCATTACTGCAATTAACGGTACGGCCATTGCTGTAGGTGGCATAGTGGCTGTGGCCAACGGTACGGTGTTGTTAAATGCTAACGGCACCTTAAGCTTTACCCCAACTGCTAATTACAACGGCGCTACCAGCTTTACCTATACGGTCACTTCCGGTGGGGTTACGGAAACGGCTACAGTGAACGTCACAGTAAACCCGGTTAATGATGCCCCAATCAACAGCGTCCCTGGCGCTCAAACGATGAATGAAGATGCGACTCGGATCTTTAGCTCTGCTAATGGCAATGCGATAAGCCTCACCGATATAGACAGCGCATCTGTGACCACCACGATTTCTGTGGCACACGGCAGCTTAACGGCACTGGCAACAGCAGGGGTTACCATTACGAATAACGGTACAGGAACGGTGACTCTGGTAGGATCTCCAGCGAACATCACCATCGCGTTGAATGGTTTATCTTATACTCCGATTGCTGATTACAATGGTCCTGACAGCCTGACGGTAGTCACTAATGACGGCGCCTTAAGTGATACGGACAGCATTGTCATAACGGTTATGCCGGTGGCTGATATTGTCAACGATGCAGTAACTACTAATGAAGACACTGCGGTGACTATCAATGTCAATGCCAATGATAGCTTTGAAAACGCAGGCCATACCATTACTGCGATTAATGGCACAGCGATTGCCGTGGGTGGCACAGTGGCTGTGGCCAACGGTACGGTACTATTGAATGCCAACGGTACCTTAAGCTTTACCCCAACCGCCAATTACAACGGCAGTACCAGCTTTAATTACACGGTGACTTCTGGTGGTGTTACCGAGACTGCTACGGTGAATGTTACAGTAAATTCTGTTAACGATTCACCAGTTAATACAATATCAGCACAAAGTACGACTGAAGACACGGCGGTTAAATTGACTGGACTAAGTATCGTAGATGTTGATGCATTTGGTAGTACTGTCAGTGTGACTTTGGCTGTTGCAAGTGGCGTACTAACAGCGGCTACTGCAGGAGGAGTAACGGTTAGTGGTAGTGGTACGAGTTCTGTGGTGTTAAGTGGTACAGTGGATAATATTAATGCATTTCTGGCGGGATCTTCAGGAGTTACATACATCCCAGTTGCTAATTTCAGCGGTTCAGTCAATCTGACGATGACGACTAATGATTTAGGTAATACCGGTAGTGGAGGTGCTCTCAGTGATGTTGATACTGTGGCAATAAACCTTACTGCGGTTGCAGATGCACCAATGCTATCTTTGCCTTTAACCATCAGCACTGTTAATCCAGGTAATACGTCTATATCTACAGAACCGGGAATTGTACAAACAAATCTAGAGAGTGAATTGAGTCTTGCTTCTGGTTCTTTGGATACTTTTAATCCTCCTGCAGGCGTTACTCTTAATCATTCTGGAAACGTTAATGTATTCGATGGCAAGTTAACCAATGCAAATTATAGCTTGGCTAATGGAGGCCAAGTTTCATTTGGCTGGCAGTTTGTAAATGGAGAGAATATCGCGAGTGAAATTAATAGTGGTTATAATGATATGGCAATTTTGGTTGTGACTAAACCCGATGGCACTAAAGAAATGATACAAGTTACTTCTTCAGAGCAAGCTGGTGTTTCAGCTACGGTTAACGGAACGTATACGTATACTGCTACCCAGGCTGGTAATTATCAATTTTCCTGGTTGGTTACAAACGGAATCGATAATAACAAGGACTCCCAACTTAATATAACGAGCACAACTATTAGTTACAATTCTACAGCCTATGGAAAACCAATCGCGATTCCTATTAATGCTGCTCTTAAAGATCCAGATGGGTCTGAAACTTTAACAGTTAGAATTAGTGGAGTGCCTGCAGGAGGAGTTTTATCTGCAGGTACGCTAATAGCAGGTGTGTGGGAATTTACTAATATGGCTGACTTAGTAGGTCTTATCTATTACCCGCCTACTTCATTTACCAGTGGCAGTATTAATTTAACTGTTACCGCAACCGCTACTGAGTCATCTAATGGAAGTACAGCCAGTACATCTCAAGTATTAACCATATCAACTGACGTAACAACTAACACGATTTCTACCGGTACGGAAGCTGGTACTGTGATTTCTGGTGCTTCAGGTTCGGTTAATGATCTGATCCATGCATATGCGGGTAATGATACAGTTAATGCAGGAGGTGGTAATGATTTGGTTTATGGTGGAGCGGGTAATGACACTTTAAATGGGGAAGCAGGTAACGACACCATCTATGGCGGAATAGGTAATGACATTATCTCTGGAGGCGATGGTAATGATTTACTCTTTGGTCAAGCGGGTGATGACACTCTAACTGGTAATGCTGGAAACGATATACTTTATGGTGGCACAGGCATCGATAACTTAAATGGTGGATTAGGGAATGATTACATGATAGGAGGTCAGGGCGCTGATACCTTGACCGGTGGTGGTGGAATAGATACTTTTGTCTGGCTAGCTGGAGATAATCTTGGAGGTACTGTTGCTAGTCCAATTCAGGATGTAATAACTGATTTTAAACCCAATCCAGTTGGAGGTGGTTCGCCTGATGTGAGTGTATTGAATTTATCTGATTTATTACTAGGCGAGAATACTGCAAATTTGGATAGCTACTTGAATATATCTAAATCAGGAGCTGACACGCTGATAAAAATTGATCCAACAGGTACTAATCCGGTTACAAACGCCACTCAGACTATAGTGTTACAAGGAGTGGATTTAACTTCAGTATATGGAACTATTAATTCCCATGACATTATTAGTAACTTAATAACAAATGGTAATCTTATTACCGATTAATAATTAATGCCTGGTTAGACTTAACCAGGCATTGTTTCTTTTTTAAGAAAAAAACCACAAATAGGGGTTGTCGATAATTCGTCTCTCCACCAACGTGCGGCGGTTTTTTTGGCTCTATTGCAGATTTATACTCTCTGCATTTTTAATTTCCGAGACATAATGAAGGTATCTGCACATGATAAAATAACAACTATTTTATCAATGACTAAAATGTCTTTAGAGTTTTTAATTGGTTGGCGTATGACCATGGAATGGTTTTTACCTGGAAGACCGTTTGTATGGTTTACAGGAAGTGTAAATTTTCAGTCTTGATGAATTTTTAGTAGTTCTGAATGATTTGATTTAAATATTTTTCTATATTTTTCAATTTCATAAAATTGTGACATCATTCAATTTAAAATTAACCTCTTGAATTTACACCCGTATCTCTGGCAAGATGCGGACTGTTTTGATATTCCAGTGAGGAACCATGAAAATACTCGTGGCAGTGAAACGTGTGATAGACCCTTATGTAAAAATTCGTGTCAAATCGGATAATTCAGGAGTCGAAACGCAAAATATAAAAATGGCAATGAATCCTTTTGATGAAATAGCTATTGAGGAAGCTTTACGTCTACGCGAAAAAAACTGGGCAACAGAAGTTGTTGCAGTGAGCATCGGTGACGACAGTTCACAGGAAACCTTGCGTCACGCACTCGCTTTAGGCGCTGACAGAGCAATTATGGTGCGAAGTGGTCAAGTATTGGAAAGCTTGAATATCGCTAAAATTCTGAAAAAAATCGTCGAAGAGGAACAGCCTGATTTAATTTTAATGGGTAAACAGGCTATAGATGGTGATAACAATCAAACTCCTCAAATGCTGGCGGCACTATTAGGTTGGCCTCAGGCAACTTATGCTTCCAACTTAAATGCTCATAGCGATGGTCTCGAAGTAACTCGGGAAATTGATGGTGGCCTGGAAACGATAAAAGTGCAATTACCTGCGGTGGTGAGCACTGATCTGCGTCTTAACGAACCCAGGTACGCAAGCCTGCCCAATATAATGAAAGCAAAGCGCAAGCCTTTGGACGTGCGTGAACTTGATTCTTTAGGGCTTTCTTTGAAGAAGCATATTGAAATTTTAAAGGTCAATGCGCCTGCTGTTCGCAGTGGCGGAATCAAGGTTGAGTCAGTGGCAGCATTGTTGGATAAATTACAACATGAAGCCAAAGTGCTTTGATAAGGAGAAGAGATGAGCACTTTAGTACTTGTGGAACATAATAATCAAACAATACACCCATCAATACGAAATGTATTGGCTGCTGCATTGGAAGTGGATAATAAACCGACGCTGCTTGTAGTCGGGCATCAATGTAAAACAGTTGCAGATCAAGCCGCTCAATTAGCAGGAGTACATGCAGTCTGGCATGTTGATAAACCCTGTTATGAGCATCAACTGGCTGAACAGATTAGTGATTTAGTCGTTTCATTTGCCAGTTCATTTGATGTAATCCTGGCACCTGCCAGTACCTATGGTAAAAATATATCTCCCCGGATTGCTGCTCTTTTGGATGTGGCTCAAGTTTCGGATGTAACTCGGATAATTGACGCGAATACCTTTGAACATCCTGTTTATGCAGGTAATGCGATTGAAACGGTTCGAGTTCTGGATGCCAAAAAAGTACTGACCATAAGGTCAACAGCTTTTAATCCTGTAACAGGCAGTCAAGATGCCTGTTGTATCGAATCAATGAATCAGGAGTTTCTGCCGCAGAACAGTCAGTTTATCCGGCATGAACTGAGCAAGTCAGAACGACCAGAATTGGGCAGCGCCAAAATCGTCGTTTCTGGTGGTAGAGGATTACAAAGCGCTGAAAAATTCAAGCTGATTGAGGATTTGGCTGATTGCCTGGGGGCTGCTGTTGGGGCTTCCCGAGCTGCGGTTGACGCGGGTTTTGTACCGAATGATTATCAAGTGGGACAAACCGGTAAGGTTGTCGCGCCTACACTCTATATCGCCGTAGGCATTTCCGGAGCCGTGCAGCATCTGGCTGGTATGAAAGACTCTAAAGTAATTGTTGCAATCAATAAGGATGAAGATGCACCTATTTTCCAAATTGCTAATTACGGATTGGTGGGTGATTTGTTTGAATTGGTTCCTCAATTAATAGAACAATTAAAGAACCGTTAGAGGGAGTTGTTATGTTAGTAGGTGTTCCAAAAGAAATAAAATCTCAAGAAAATCGCGTGGGTCTTGTTCCATCAAGCGTAAGGGAGATTGTTCGGGTAGGCGGCGCTGTTTTGGTTGAGCGTGGCGCAGGTCTTGGTATCGGTATTTCTGATGATGACTATCGTAATGCTGGCGCAGAGGTTGTAGATAGTGCAGATGAAGTGTTTGCCAACGCTGAGCTGATTGTTAAAGTAAAAGAACCTCAACCCATTGAATGTAAAAGACTTCGTGAAGGCCAAACATTATTCACCTATTTGCACTTGGCTCCGGATCCTCAGCAAACTCGTTTGCTTAAAGAATCGGGCGTCACTGCTATTGCTTACGAAACTGTAACTCAGGATGATGGAGGCTTGCCTTTACTTACTCCTATGTCTCAAGTCGCAGGCCGTATGTCCATACAGGCTGGAGCGCATTGTCTCGAAATGGCACAAGGTGGCAGCGGGGTCTTGTTAGGTGGTGTACCTGGAGTGGCAGCAGCCAATGTAGTGGTTATTGGTGGTGGTGTTGTCGGCTCAAATGCGGTTCGTATGGCTATGGGTATGGAGGCACGAGTTATTGTTCTGGATCGTTCATTACAACGATTGAATGATTTGGATTTTCAATTCGGTTCCAAGCTTAATACAGTTTATTCAACAGCTGATGCCATAGAGAAGTATGTATCCAGTGCGGATTTAGTAATTGGAGCTGTTTTGGTTCCTGGTGCGGCAGCTCCCAAGCTGGTTACCCGGGCGATGTTGAAGTCCATGCGTCCTGGTTCAGTCCTTGTTGATGTGGCTATAGATCAAGGTGGATGTTTCGAAACCAGTCGTGCTACGACACATCAAGAACCTACCTATGTGGTTGATAATGTAGTGCATTATTGCGTGGCCAACATGCCAGGAGCTGTACCCAGAACTTCAACATTTGCATTGAATAATGCAACCTTACCTTTTGTTTTAAGCATTGTAACTAAAGGAACCAAACTGGCTTTATTAAGTGATCATCATCTGCTGAACGGGTTAAATGTTCATCAAGGTAAAATAACTTATGAAGCTGTGGCACGTGATTTAGGATTTGATTATGTACCTGCTAATATTGCTTTGGCTGGTAAATAGTTGATTTAAAATTCCTTTAATGAACCCGTATGATATTCATTATCTGCGGGAACCCCTCGAAACGTCATCCCGAATGCAATGAGGGATCTCCAGAACATAGTGTTGTGTCTGCATATGGAGATCCTTCACTGCGTTCTTAGGCATCCCCTCATAATTCAAGCGAGTATAATTATCTACTATTCAGTATAAACTCTTGTTTTTACGAACGAAGTGAAGTAATCCAGAATACAGTTCCAATAAGGCTCCGTTGTGGATTGCTTCGCGTTGCTCGCAAAGACGGGTATTGAGTTGACCATTGAGACTTAAATAACTACATTTTCGGTGTTATAAATTTTGAGGGGATACCTCCGCACTGTGTTCAGGATGACGAAAGTACAAGATTTATTGAGCGCGTACAGAAGCAGGAGTTAACCTCCCGCTTTTAATATAGATTATTTGAGTGAATACTATTTAAAGAGAGTATTTATATAATTGTAAATGAGTTTTCAGTGTCATTCTCATCGTTACCATCATCCGTACCGTTTAAAACTGTATTTTCGGGTGACAGATCACGAGGAGGAAGAGCTGGGGGTATTCTAACAGGTGGTTCGGCTGATGGAATTTGAATCACATTTACTGGATTGTAGCTCGAACTAATTAACACCGGTGAACTAATTTCTTCAACAGGTGCCGCACTCCAGAATGAAATGGCTCTTCGGCCAAAACTACGCGTATAATCACCAAATTTATAGCCTGATGCTTGCGCGCTCTCTGCCACAGGTGCAGGTACAGGTGAGCTTGATTTTGCTGGGAAAAGAATCTCGCTCCCTCTACGTAATAATCCTCTGGATATATCACCAAATCGATATCCAGGCGTTTCTTCACGTTTGGTTGCTTCAACTAAAGAATTTCTTGTAGTAGCTAGAAGAAGTTCCAGCTGTTCTCTTGCTGCGGGGATTAATTTATTGGGTGCATCTACGGAAAGTTCATCATCTCGTTTTAATACATCCTTAATTAATAATTCATATCGAGGACCACGTTGTAGTGGTTGTATTAATATAGAATCAGAGTTATTGGGTGATTTACTCTTAAGAAATTCGTCCAATTGTTTAAACGGTAATGTTTCAGAAGGTAACTTTGCGTTGTACTTTGTTTTGAGAAACTCTTCATATAGAGACATATAGGTTTTAAACTCAGTAAAAAAATCACCTATTAAAATCATCCGTTTTGCGCGAAGTTCACTAAGATCAGTAGGATTTAATTCCTGCGTCATTTCTACACTTGCATTATAATGAAGTGAATCTGACAGATAGGCAAATTTATTTATAGCGGTTGTTAATCTTTGGAAGATTTCAGGACCTTCCGCATAAAATGGTTCGTTGCCTGCATCGACAAACAGAGCTAAAGAATTTTGATAAGCCATTTCTGTTTCTAACATTTCTTGAATTACGCGATTACTGATCATTGAAACTCCCAATATTAATTTATTGACGATCTAAAATAAGCCAAAATGGTTTTAGTGAGAGCAATTCTATCAGAATAAAATTAAGGTAAAATTAAGAGTAAATTAAGGAAAAATTAACAAGGGTTTATTATTGTAGCTTCGTAATAACCTAGAAAAACGTCATCCCGAAAAGAACCGTCATCCCGAATGCAATGAGGGATCTCCTGAAGGAGACACAGTGCCAGTATTTGGAGATCCTTCGTTGTGCTCAGGATGACGAAATAATAAAACGTCATCACGAAAAGAAAACGTCTCTCGAAAAGAACCGTCTCCCGTAAAGAACCGTCATCCCGAATGCAATGAGGGATCTCCTGAATAGGGCACAGTGCCAGCATTTGGAGATCCTTCGCTTTGCTCAGGATGACGAAATAATAAAACGTCATCACGAAAAGAAAACGTCTCTCGAAAAGAAAACGTCTCTCGAAAAGAACCGTCTCCCGTAAAGAGCCGTCATCCCGAATGCAATGAGGGATCTCCTGAATAGGGCACAGTGCCAGCATTTGGAGATCCTTCGCTGTGCTCAGGATGACGAAATAATAAAACGTCATCCCGAAAAGAACCGATATCCTGATAAGCACCGATATCCCGAAAAAACCGTCATCCCGAATGCAATGAGGGATCTCCTGAAGAAGGCACAGTGCCAGCATTTGGAGATCCTTCGCGGTGCTCAGGATGACGAAATAATAAAACGTCATCCCGAAAGAATCGATATCCCGAAAGAATCGATATCCCGAAAAGAACCGTCATCCCGAATGCAATGAGGGATCTCCTGAATAGGGCACAGTGCCTGTATCTGGAGATCCTTCACTTATTCTAAAATAGATTTTCTTCTACTGGAGCCAGATGTTCATCATTAGTGCTGTTGTTGGCATTATAAACCGGAGTAGGGTCTTCCTCTGCCGGTACTTCCTTATCACGAAAATACTCAATAATGCCATTGTCCTGATTCGGCTTGGCTAACAGGCCACTGACGGGATCAATACGCACAGCGACTACATTTTCTGGTTGTTTCAATTCACTCTCGGGTTTGCCTTTTAAAGCTTCTCGCATGAAATCGATCCACATGGGCAGGGCAAGATTTGCAGCATATTCATGCAATGATTTAGGATTATCAAAACCTATCCAGGCAGTAACTACCAAATCAGAATTAAATCCGGCAAACCAGGCATCTACCTGATCATTGGTTGTTCCGGTTTTACCGGCAATATCCTGACGATTGAGCACACGAGCCGCTCTTGCAGTACCATGCTGGATTACATCTTTAAGAGCTGAATTCATTAAAAACGCGATGTCCTCTGGTATCACTCGTGGTGCCAAAGTCGACGTATCTACTTTCTCATTATCGCAAGGATTACACACTACAGTCGGTTTTGCCTGCAGTAAAATCTTACCGTCCGCGTCAGTAATATGATCGATAAGATAAGGTTCGACTTTATAACCGCCATTGGCAAATACAGCATAAGCTGTGGTTAGTTCCATAGGGCTAATAGATAAGCTTCCCAAGGCCAATGATAAGGCTCTTGGTAAGGATTTTTTAGTAAAGCCAAATCGGGTCAGGAAGTCAATTGTATAATCTATGCCAATATCATCAAGGATTCTGATGGATACCAGATTCTTTGATTGAACCAGAGCTTGTTTCAGGCGAGTTGGTCCATTAAATTTAAGATTAACATTATGTGGTCGCCAGAGATTGGGCTGGCTTGGATCATCAACAACTATAGGCGCATCATTAATTAAAGTCGCCAGATTATAGCCATTATTCAAAGCTGCAGCATAAACAAAAGGTTTGAAACTGGATCCTGGCTGTCTGCTGGATTGAGTTGCTCTATTGAATTTGCTCTTCTGAAAATTAAAACCGCCAACCAGAACTTCTATTGCCCCATTTTTAGGGTTAAGGGCAACCATAGCTGACTCAGCTTCCGGGATTTGAGCCAGTTCCCAATATTTCTCAGTCGAATGCACATAAACTATATCACCAACTGCAACGACTTGCTGTGCCTTGACAGGTGATTTACCTACCCAGCCTTTTTTAAGGGCAGGTCTTGCCCAGGATAAGCCTTCCCAGGGAATAATGAACGTTTGTCCATTTTGCAGGGCAGCGGTAGCTTCTTTTTCGCCAACTTCAGTAATAACCGCGGGTACCAGAGTGTTCAGCTCAGGGTACTGTCTTAAGTATTTTTGTCTTATTTGTGGTGATTGACTGTCTTTCTCACCTATGGTGGCTACTGGTCCTCGATAACCATGCCGGTGATCATAAGCAATCAAATTCTTTTCAACGACTTCATTGGCAGTATTTTGTAGTTTGCCATCGATGGTGGTGTATACTTTGTACCCTTTGGTATAAGCATCGGGACCAAAATTGTCATATAAAGACTGACGGATCATTTCTGCAACATAGGGGGCACTTACTTCAATATTGGTACCATGATATTTTGCAGTAATGGGTTGATTTATTGCATTTTGATATTGCTCTTCATTAATGTAATGTTCTTCCAATAATCGTTCCAATACATGGTCTCGCCGCTTTTTGGCAGCCAAGGGATTAGCGATAGGATTTTGTGTTGAAGGAGCCTGGGGAAGACCGGCTATCATTGCCAGTTCTGCCAGATTAAGTTCTTTCAGTGGTTTGCCAAAATACACCATTGCAGCAGCGCCTACACCATAAGCACGATTACCCAGGTATATTCTGTTAAGATAAAGCTCTAAAATCTTTTCTTTACTGAGTTCTCTATCGATTTTAATCGCCAGCATGATTTCATTGAATTTACGTAAAAAGGTTTTTTTACGGCTCAAAAAGAAATTACGTGCTACCTGCATGGTAATGGTACTACCACCTTGAGATTTTGTACCGGTTTTAAGCATACGAACTGCGGCTCGACCCAGTCCCATCACATCAACACCGGGATGTTCAAAAAACCGTTGATCTTCTGTTGCAATCAGGGCATGAACCAGAGTTTGCGGGATTTCTTCATAAGTTAATGGAATACGTTTTTTTTCACCGTATTCTTGAATTAATAAGCCTTCTTTACTAAATATCTGTAAAGGAACCTGTAATTGAACTGTTTTGAGCGAATCTACATTAGGGAGCTGGCTTTCCAGATAAAGATATAAAAGGCTGCCTGCTACTAATAAAAGAAAAAACAGGCTCATCAGCGCCCAAAGACCTTTACGCCAGAAGTATGCCATTTTTTTCATAGAATTATGTTATCGTTGAATGTGAATAGTCATGCATTATACAGCGATTCTATATCATATTGCGAGTTTTGTTGGAAAAAGGCTGGAATTTTCAATGAATACATGCCATGAAGCCTCGAAAGTTCACTAATTTTGTTGAACCGTATTTTTGTAATACAGATAAATCAATGTATTCGTATAGAACTGAGAAACTTGGGGAACAGGATAATGTCACAACTGTCTTTGAGATTCATTGACTAGATACAAAAGTCAATGAATCAATTGAGGCTTACTCATTTATTCCCAAACCTGCTAGACCGAGTTCTGTAGTTTCTGAACTTTCAGCAACTCTTGGAAACCTTGTATAGGCAAATAATAAAGGGTTATAGGCCATTCCACCAAAGATTGATTTTGGTCTTTGGAATTGTTCGACAAGCTGTTTGTTTTGTTCGTTTATTTTTTCTTCTTGCAGCTTAAGCTGCTCGGCTTGCTGAGCAACTGTTTCTTGAAGTTGCCGAATTATTTCCTCTTGTTGTTTGACTAGGTCAACTTGAACCGATGAACTGGATTGCGCTTCCTCTGTTTTTTGGGAGAGCGATTCGATGGTTTGCTTTTGGTTTGAATTCTCTTCCTCCAACCCCAATATTTTCGCTTGTTGCTCAGGTACTAATAAAGCATTTTGATGTTCCATACAAATTCGATTAGCGAATTCTTCAAATCGCTCTTCAGAAAAACCATGGGAGATATTCAGAGTTTCTAAAACTTCTTGATTTAAAAAAATGCCTGAATTACAAAAATAATCACCAACATAACGCTCATTAATGCAACCCGATAAAGCAATATCGCCCTTAGGACTCATATCGGTTTGGTGTTGTGTCACTTCGTATCTACCACTTTTTTTCGTACATAAAAGCCCTTTAATATCGATTAGTAATTTTAATATTTGCCCCTTATATTCTGTAAACTCTTCAGAGGTAAACGATGTTTTTCTGTTGAGATATGAGTTAATCAATACGGCTTCATTTAAGATATAATAAAGGAAGGGTTGTCGATCAGCGTAACCAGCAGTGCAATTTACAATTATATTTTTTAATCTTGTTGAGAAATCAAGATCATTGTCTTTATTTTGGATTATTGCTATTGCTAATTCTCTTGATTTTAATCGGGCTTCAGGAATATCTTTGGCAGTAATCAGTTTTTTTCCCATAAGGTTGTCGTGATAGCGAATAATTACGGTCGTTAATGAATAAAGCAATTCTTCTAATCTAATCATATGAAACTCCTTTTAAATCGTAAATCTATACTCTAAATGTGAAAATCAATAACAGCTTGGTTTTTCACTATATTAAATGTTTTGGTAGAGCGCAAGTGTTTATTTGTGCGTACATTAGAAGTAAAAATCATACAAAAAGAATGGTAATTTTACTCACGGCAAGTTCATTTTGTATGCAATTTAAACTACTGCGTACCGACTATATTTATTTCCTGTCAAAGGGTTAGAGAGAGGTCTGGTAAATTCTCAATAAAACCGGGGATTTCGTCATCTTTAACACCGTGAGGGATCTTTAATGCAGGCACCGCACCACATTCAGGAGATCCCTCGTTACACTCGGGATGACGGTTGAATTTCGTCATCCTGAACGCAGTGAAGGATCTCCTGAAACTGGTGCGGTGCCTGCATTAGGAGATCCCTCGTTACACTCGGGATGACGGCTGAATTTCGTCATCCTGAACGCGATGAGGGATCTCCTGAATGTGGTGCGGTGCCTGCATTAGGAGATCCCTCGTTACACTCGGGATGACGGTTAAATTTCGTCATCCTGAACGCGATGAAGGATCTCCTGAATGTGGTGCGGTGCCTGCATTAGGAGATCCCTCGTTACACTCG
>NZ_LNYR01000036.1:55779-56308 GCF_001467955.1 Legionella quateirensis
GATGAAGGATCTCCTGAAACTGGTGCGGTGCCTGCATTAGGAGATCCCTCTTTACACTCGGGATGACGGTTGAATTTCGTCATCCTGAACGCAGTGAATGATCTCCTGAATGTGGTGCGGTGCCTGCATTAGGAGATCCCTCGTTATACTCGGGATGACGGCTGAATTTCGTCATCCTGAACGTAGTGAAGGATCTCCTGAATGTGGTGCAGTGCCTGCATTAGGAGATCTCTCGTTACACTCGGGATGACGGTTGAATTTCGTCATCCTGAACGTAGTGAAGGATCTCCTGAATGTGGTGCGGTGCCAGCATTAGGAGATCCCTCGTTACACTCGGGATGACGGCTGAATTTCGTCATCCTGAACGCGATGAAGGATCTCCTGAAACTGGTGCGGTGCCAGCATTAGGACATCCCTCGTTACACTCGGGATGACGGCTGAATTTCGTCATCCTGAACGCGATGAAGGATCTCCTGAATGTGGTGCGGTGCCTGCATTAGGAGATCCCTCGTTACACTCGGGATGACGG
>NZ_LNYR01000037.1 GCF_001467955.1 Legionella quateirensis
AATGGCAATGCCATCAGCCTGACTGATATTGACAGTGCTTCGGTCACCACGACTGTTTCTGTGAGTCATGGTACGTTAACACTTTCAGCAGCCGCAGTGGATGCCGCAGCTGCTGCAGGAGTTACCATCAGCAATAATGGTACGGGTAACCTGACTCTGGTGGGTGCTCCAAATAATATTAACACCGTATTAAATGGTTTAAGTTACCATCCTATTGCCGATTACAACGGCGCTGACAACTTAACCATAGTCACCAGTGACGGAGCCTTAAGCGATACGGACAATATTGCCATTACGGTGACACCCGTTGTGGATATTGCCAACGATGTCATAATCCTGAATGAAGACACGGTGGCAAATTATGATGTCAATAATAATGATACCTTTGAAAACGCAGGCCATACCATTACTGCAATT
>NZ_LNYR01000038.1:0-26247 GCF_001467955.1 Legionella quateirensis
CTTATAAAACCGAATTGAATTAATTTAAGTCCCGAAAGTTCATATAAAACCCCGTCTTTGCGAGCAGCGCGAAGCAATCCATAAAGGCGCCTTATTGGAGATGTGTTCTGGATTGCTTCGCGTTGCTCGCAAAGACGATAGTTTGTGCTGAGCGGTCGGTAGTTATCCTCACTAGCAGACGAAGAGGATTACTCCGGACTACGATCTGAGTAATCCTCTTATAACTTATAAAACCGAATTGAATTAATTTAAGTCCCGAAAGTTCATATAAAACCCCGTCTTTGCGAGCAACGCGAAGCAATCCTTAAAGGCGCCTTATTGGAGATGTGTTCTGGATTGCTTCGCGTTGTTCGCAAAGACGATAGTTTGTGCTGAGCGGTAGATAATTATCCTCACTAGAATAAGGAGTGGATTACTCTGGGCTACTTTTGATTTTCTCTTTTAATTCGATGTCTTAAGGATTGAACCATTTTATTAATGTGGATTCGCCTAAATGATCATAGATGTAGGATAGGTAACGAGAAAGTTCCAGTTCATAATCTTCAAGGATGACGTTATCTTTATTATCCATTGGCTCATGATGAAAAAAGGAGCCATCAAGATAATCCTGACAAAACTTATGGTAATCACGGGTAAAGAGCAAAAAAGTGTGCCACATATTGTCGATATCATTCATTTCCGCATGGATGACACAATTGAAATTAAAAGATGATTGGTAAGGATAGTACGTTCTATCCGATTGGTGTTTATGACATAGCCAGATAAATTTCATTAATTCAGTTAAGGCGTCATCAGCATCCATTTTAGATTGAGGAAAATCGCGATTATAACGGGTAATCAGTCTATCATTTTTGTAGTTGAGCAAGTTATTTAAATCGGGAATCATGATATCTCTGTCTGGTGACACGTTTACTGGTTTAGAGAATCTCAGTCTGGATGGTTGATCCCTACTGAGATTTGAATGAATCAGAATTAGTGAACGCAGGTTCCTGGACCACAAAAACCTTGTTCTATTTTTAATAATTTTTGTTGAATAATTTTTGTGATAATCGCATTTTTCATCATACACTCTCCATAGTTTTAAGAACGGTTGACTGTAATTTAACGCAGGAGACTCTGTCAATTAGTTACTTTTGAGTAACTATATTGAATGAGGGATTCAGAAAAGACAGGATAAATCATGAGTATTAGAAATTGGACTGAATATTATAAAAAGACTGAAAAAAAATCAGTTCCACGTAAAACTCTATTAAAGGCGATTGAATTATTTGATATGGAACAGACTGGTGTTCCAAAATTAGCGATTGATTTAGGTTGTGGCTCAGGTGTTGATACCGAAGCGCTGCTGCGCTTTGGATGGTCGGTACTGGCAGTTGATGCTCAAGAATCAGCAATTGATTCCTTATTAACAACAATTCCTCGTTCCTATTCAGGTCAGTTAAGGTCACGGGTCGCATCGTTTGAAACATTGCCTCATTTGCCTCCAGCGTATTTGATCAATGCCAGTTACAGTCTTCCCTTTTTGACGCCCAATAATTTTTATCAATTTTGGCATCTTATTTTAGATTCATTGCATCCTGGAGGACGATTTGCAGGAACTTTTTTTGGGTTAAGGGATGGTTGGAGCACGAGAAGTGATATGACTTTTTTATCAGCAGAAGCGTTAAAAGATTTATTTTTAGCGTTTGAAATTGAATTTTTTGAAGAAGAGGAATTGGCACATCCTGATGCAATGGGATATGAAAAATATTGGCATAAATACTTCATCGTGGCAAAAAAGACAGGTTGAATAGTCAATTTTGCCACGAATCGGCAGTGACTTAGTTAACTCTTTTTCACAAACTGTGATTTGAGTTTCATTGGCCCTATCCCATCAATTTTACAATCGATATCATGATCGCCCTCAACCAGTCGGATGTTTTTCACCTTCGTTCCCACTTTTACAACCAGTGAAGATCCTTTGACTTTCAAATCTTTAATGACTGTAACTGAATCGCCATCCTGAAGGGTGTTGCCGTTAGCATCTTTTATAACGCGAGTCTGTTCCTGATTGACTTCCTGACTGTCTTTCGCCCATTCATGCATGCATTCAGGGCAAATATATAAGACGCCGTCTTCGTAGGTATATTCAGAATTACATTTAGGGCAATTGGGTAATTGATTCATAGTAGGTTCCTGCGTTGATTAAATAATGTGAACAGGACTTATGAAAAAGCCCAATCTTTTGAAAAGAAGGGATTTTTAATTCAGGCATTGACTGGAATTAAACCAGCACATTAAACATGTCATTTGCCTCGATCTTGGATTTTTTTATAAGTCCACAGGTTGAATGATAACGCATTTAATAGGACGAGGCATAATTATGCCCATTTAATCCTTTGTTGGAGGAATTGGTCGTATCAATTTGAGTCAATATAATCATAATTGATACGACTTTTTAGACAGGGTTTATTATTGTGGATTAAACGTTTCATCAACTTGATGAGCCGATTGATTCTCAGTAGTGTTTCCCTTAGAAGGATTATCAACCTCGAGCACTCCCGGAAAGTGGGGCACAGGTAAATCACTCTGCGGAACAGGCGACTTTCCACCTAAAATACTTAATGTGGTGATACTGCTGCCATTATTGACTGAGGGTTCAGAATTGAGTTTTGAGCCCTCGGTTGGTACAGGCTGTCTGGCTATATCAATGATTAATCCAAAGACTCCGGTTATAGTCGCTGTGTGGGCGCCAAGTACAGCTCCAAGTGCCATGGCTCCAAATAGACCTAAACCGAAAGGAGCAAACACCCCACTGGCAACCAGAGCAAACCCTACTATAAAGCCAAGAGTAAAACCTATTCCAACGGATGTGCCCATTATTTTTGCAGGACGAGAATTTGATGGCAATGATGAAGAGTGTTGTGTTTCTGTATTAACGGGTAGAACGGGTATTAAGGGTGTCCCTTCATCCTCATCATTATGACCCATCGATTTTTGACCGTTTAATACTGAGTTCGGCACATCAATTTCACCGTGTTGTGGATCGGATTGAGGCTGTTCAGAGTTCAAATTTAGTGCTGATGATCCGATGCTTAACGTTCCAGGAAGCGGTAAGTCCACATGTGTTGGTTGCGTAACCGATACAAAAGAAGATGGCTCAGTGTTCAGTGAATCATCATTTTCAATGTTGAGATCTATTGTAGGAGAATCTGGTTTTAAAATGTCTAATCTGACCTCTTGCAAATAACAGTCCCAATCAAATTGCCCTGGTTCTTTATTAAACCCTTTAATTTGATCTTCGGCATAAAAATTCACTTTGGCTGCAGCAATCATCGCAGGGTAATCATTTACACCATCATCATCAAGAATATACAAAGTTGACGGGCGTTGATCTTGTCTAATACGAGCTTTAAGATCCCTATCAACATCCTGTAGTTTATAGCCGCTCTGCATAATGTTTAATTTATCGATTTCTACATCAGAAAATCCCTGATATTTAAATATCGCTTTAATGTACTCTGCACGATTTCGCGTAACGATATTGATACTGACCTGGTCATTTTTTAGCAATTCATGGAAAAATTGTACGGCAGAGGGTGCCATAAGCATGTCTGCGTCAGGCTGGGTGACATCAAATTGGTCGTTATAAACTCCAAATTTTTCAACGAATAGTTTTTGAATTTCCTCTACGGACTTCATCGGTGCTCTTTTGTAGTCCTGAGTTTTACCTGCTTCATAACCAATTAAAAGCGATTGATAGAAGGGTGAAAATACAGCTTTAATTCCCACTCTACTGGTTACTGTTCCATCAAAATCCGTATAGATTACCACTTTGGTCATTATCGTTTATTCCAAAAAGTTTAATAATAGAGCGAATAGTGTATAAAAATTTTCTTAAGGAATTATTAAGACAGGATTAATTCGGTTCATTCTGATTATTTAATGAACCGAGTTTGCCTGTGCCACTTAGGAACATGATTGCTTTGCAGGAATGAAATAAATTTATTTCAGACCTAGTTCTGCAACAAATGCCAATCCCAGTTTAGAGAAATTAACCATATGCTCCAAATTAATGATGTCCAGCTTATCTTCAGAAGAGTGAATATAGGGATTGTCATCATCCAGGGTTGTAGCTGATGGATAGCAGGCGCTAAATCCTTCCCTGGTCCAATTGGCGTGATCGCTGCAGGCATATCCGCAACGGGTATAAGCAACTGGAATTTTGACGTACTGAGTTAATAATTGAGCAGTAAACTGTGTTAGATCTGAATCAACATAATCTTTTAGTAACCATATTGTACTGTCTTTTGGATTTGCCCTGAATCCTGCCTGATCTAACTGCATTACCGCTTTAACAGGAATACTCTTATTTAAAAAATGGTTCACGACATAACCAGAACCGACCAGACCGCGTTCTTCTGCAGCATAGGCAATTATATACACAGGATGATCGAGTTGAATCTCTGATGCTAACAATGCTCTGGCAATTTCAAGCGCGACAGATATGCCACTGGAATCATCATCTGCTCCGGGCATGGTTCCATCTAAAGTATCAATGTGTGCGCCAATTACAATAGCTTCAGTCGATTTATCTTTACCAATTACGGTTACCGTAGAAGGTTGAGGGTATTTTTTCCCTGTTGTAACAAAGTAACTGTCTACATCTGTACGCCCATATTCCTGAGCCAGTGTATCGAATTGTTGTTTAAACCAATGCGCTGCAGCAATACCGGTATCTGTTTTCGCTGAACGATTAAGATAACTGGTCAGATGCTGATTGGTTTGCCAAATCTTGCTAGGGTCAATCAGCTTATATAACTCTTGAACCTGCTTTTCATGATGAATTGGATAGGATTTATTTGAGTATAATTCTTTATTTTGGGTGAAATGCTGTATTAATTGCTCTGAACTGAGTGGTGGATGAGGATTATTGGAGTAATAGGCATCCAGGTTAAGAAATTTCCCACACGTTAATCTGTTCTGGTGTAATGTGTTTAATACTTCGTTATCCAGTTCGGTTTCAATCAAACTGAAATAAGCTGATTGATGAATTAATCTGGCTTTATCTTTGAGTTGGTTCACCATACAGTTAGCAACAATTAATCGATCTTTTTCAATTGCTGTTTGAGCTATTCCTGGTGCGCTTAATGACCCGAATAATACTGCTGCTGATAGAATACTGTTTCGACATAACATAACCCAAACTCCATTTATTGAGATTGATGCACTATATAACAAACAAATAACAAACAATAAAGTTATCGCTATGATTAATATAAAATTAAATGGTGATTTTGAAGTTTAATTTCAGTTATTTCGCTTGGGAAGGCAGCGGCATTGATTGTTTCTCAATGCCTCTGAATAGTTTAATTAACCAGCGAATAGCCGGATTGTCTGGCTTCGTTAATGCGGTTATCACGTGATTCAATTTCTTTTTTGGAAAAGAAGAGTCCGGCTTTATTGGTGATACCTCCGGCAATTGCAGATGCAAACCATGGAAAATTGGTTTTATTATGTGATTTAAAGAATAATCCGCCCCCATAAGTAGCATTAATTGTTGCCAACGCCTCTACTTTTTCTTCAACTGAAATATTCATATTTACAATAGGCAGGTCCACAGTTGCATTTTGATCCAACTTGAATTCTACGGGTATCAAACTGGATTCTACTGGTCCTGTATAGTGAGTTGTGTTGATTTGATTGGTGCTGGTGGATGGGTAGGTGAATTGCATGGATGAACCAATCAGGCCGGTGTATTGAATGATGAGTCCGGTTACCGTGCAAGACAGCATGGCATAAGACAGGGAATCACAAAATGATCCGCCAGACCGATATAAATGCTCTTTAGCAGAGGGATTACTGCATTCAACTCCATAGTGTTCTCTTAGGGGCCGGCGATCAATGCGTCCTTGTTGCCATAATTTTAAATTAGCACTCAGAACGTTCAATACCGTGCCTGCCCCAACAAAAACCAGGCTTCCAAGTTGAACGGTACTCGGTTGAATGTAATCTTGAAGTTTATAGGTAATTCCATCATTTCTTGCGAGAGTATGTTGGAAAGGTATTGAGCCGCTGATGCAGTAATTTAACTCTATGGCATCAATGCCTACATTCACTTTACCCGTTGTATTGGCTGATCCCGAGTATGATGCTGTCAACGTTTCATCTATTGCATAAGAAACGGGGAGAAGTGCACCACCGACCATGCAGGCCATTGAGCCAACTCCATTGATGGTGTATACGGCAGTATCAATTACAGTATCTATGGCATATTCGTATGCCGCCCAAAACCTATCAGTCCATTTCATTTTATACTTCTTTATCTTCATTTTTAAAAACTAAAACTCACCATACTGGATAATGAAGAGTCAAAGTGCCCGAATATAAGAGTATCATAAGTTAAATCAAAATTTGAACTGTTTTTAAAAAATTAAAGCGATTCGTTCTCCTGAACTTTAAATAAAGTTTCTTGATTATGAGTCGATACAGATGTTGATGATTCAAGGGTGATGCTTATGAAAATAATAACGGTAGGTGCTAACCAAATACGATTGGTTATAAGTCAATGGATACTCCATTTATTGGGTCTGGTGATTCTTATCTGTAGTTTATTTTCAATTTCCTTTTTGATGTTGGAATACACGATTGTTTGTAAAGAGAAACAATTAAACAGTGCCAGGTCATGTACCTTAGAAAGCAACATTTTTAACGTCTATCACTCAACTACTGGCCTGGGGCAGTTAAAAGGTGCCTTTGTTATGAGTGGTCGTTCAAGTAAAGGAGGGACGGTTTACTCGGTAAATCTGGTTACCGATAAAGGTACTGTAAATCTTACAGGCGGCAGTTCAAGTGGCCGAACCAATAAAGACAGTGCTGCTCAGGCTATAAATAACTATGTCAGCCAAAGTCTCGATACCCATTTTAAAATACCATACCCTACACCTTGGTGGGTTTATGTTTTAGCGACATTTATCTCTTTGTTGGGGATTGTTTTACTCGCGGTAAGAGGGGTCAGCGTTGATTTTGATCGGATATTAAAAACAATCATAATTAGACGAAAAGGTATTTTTCAAACAGATGAAAAAAAATTATCATTTT
Source organism: Legionella quateirensis (assembly GCF_001467955.1). GTDB lineage: Bacteria > Pseudomonadota > Gammaproteobacteria > Legionellales > Legionellaceae > Legionella > Legionella quateirensis. The sequence continues at coordinate 7,081 of NZ_LNYR01000038.1, forward strand.
CAGACGTTGAACAAGTGATAATTCAGGAAAGTCGTGGAAGCAAAGGAAGCATGACCTACCGCTTGGCGTTGGCAATTAAGGATCAACCAGCATTACCTTTCGTAAGTACTTATGATACTTCCTTAACCAAAAAAGAGCGTGTTGCAAAACAACTCAATGATTTTATGCAGATACATGATGAGTCAAAAACCATACTATAACGTGTCAAATCCACGGTATTCTTCCCAGGGTAAATTTTCTCTAGTATAGAAATCTACCCTGGCAAGTCGAGGACCATTTTGGAGCCAGATATGGAATTGCTCCAGTTGGTCTCTTGTACCGCAGGCAAAGACTTCTACTCTGCCATCATCCAGGTTTCGTGCCCAGCCACTTATTTGCAGTTTATCCGCTTCGATTTTGGCTGATGCCCGAAACCAGACCCCCTGAACTTTTCCAGAAATGTAACAACGCATGCAGAGTTGATTTGTCATAATAATTAACGTCGCTATATATAATATGCCGATAATAGGGTCTGTAGACCATTCATTTTGTTACTTATCAACAGCGTATATTGATAGTTACGTAAGGTCCCCCTACTGAAAAATTACTTTGGGTATGTTTGGCACTTGATGTAGACAGTGAACCTGAATCAATGGGAATAACATTGGTATTGGTTTCGTAACTTGAAAGTGGGTTGATGTACAATGCGCCCATATAGCCTGCTTCAAACGTTAATTCAGTTTTTTCGTTATAGACATAAAGGTAACTTAAGCCCAGTTTTGCATCCAGAGCAGTAACCAGTTGATTCACCGTGGGATTAGCAAGTCCTTCACGATTGACGTAGATCTGCGCTGCGATTAATTCTTTGGATGTTCCTGTAAACTGATATTGAGCTGGTTGCATTCTTCCGTACAGAAGCGAACCTGCGAACTGGCCAACCAGGTGTATACCTCGATAAAACTCATAGTTATTGTTCAGTCCCAATCGTGGTCCTATACCTTTGTAAGAAGTTGTATTATTAAATACAAAGACAGGTAATGGTAAACCATGGAAGGTAGATACTAATTGTTCTTTGATAAAAACCGAACTTATTCCAGTAAACAGGCGGCTTTGCAGATTAGAGCCAAAATTGATAAATTTTCCCAGATCGAGATTGATTGAATCGTAGTTAAAATTCAGTTGGGTATTGGCTATTTTTAATAAAGAGATTCCGGTGATTTGGCCTGTAGTGGTTGGTGGTGTACCCGTTTGTGAAAAAGGAGAAACCCATTGTGAAGTTGGATTTACCATTACTCCATCACGGTCGTTGGAATTGAGATGCGACCAGTTAAGTTGGACATCTGTTCCCGGGTTAGAGAACACATAACGAGCTCCCAGATTAAAGCCTAATTGATAATCGGGTTCTATAGTCTGAACACGCCAGTTGGGTGATGGTATTGGGAGTACCGTTGTGATGACTGCCCAACCTAGATTATCAGTATGGGGCTGAAGGTAGGTCGCGCTTGCTGTAAATTCAAATCCGGGTTTCAATTCTGGAATGTACACTCTGAATGAACTGTCATCTTTGACAGCTCCGGCTTCACCTGCAAAGCTTAATGCACAAAGTAGTTGCAAAACAGTCATAATAATAAATCTATTGTTCATGTGCTGATGTATCCCTTCATAAATGTTTTATTGTAAAAAATTCAAGTTCCTTCATTGGGCTAATGTGGCTTAAATTTCCACCGATGATTGGAGTTGAATTGAGCATTGAGACCTTGATGTGACAAACCATTGCTCAGCTATGGCTGTCGTTTGGGGCTGATGCTGTTTTTCGAGGCAATATTATCATAGTTGTAACATAATATAATGATTATTAATGAATTATTAATGAATTATTAATACGGTTCTTTATAAACCAGAACTTGGCACGGTAGAAATCCAGGGGGACGATACACCATGAACTATTAATAAAGCTATTTTGTTTATGGCCTATACGTAATTTCTTTCAACCTATTTGTTGGCAGAACGCCCCTATCCAGTGGGTCATGATCTATACTATCTCTATAACCAAAGTCGTTGCGGAGCAATATAATGCCGGGTCTAAGGCATTGAATTAATATGGACTTATTCATGAGGGTTTTTCGATGGAACGTACAGTTGCAGTAAGGTCTGATCAAGATGAAGGGCCTCATACGAATCAATTAGTGACTGAAATTCTGGGTAAATCGCTGGACCAAAATGAAGTGACTCTGTTATTAAAATACAGTCACATTGACTCATTCAAATCAGGAGAGACTTTTCTGCGTCAAGGCCAAAAAATTGATGGTATTTATCTCCTACTGGAAGGCATCGTTTTAGTAAACGCCATCATAATGGGACAGGGCAATACCCGTCTTGAAACCTTGTTCCCAGGTCATTTTCTAAGCACGATCAGTTTTATTGAACACAGTCCATGTCATACTTCTTATTTAGCAACAGATTCAGTCTTATGTTTATTTATACCGAATAGATACTTTCAACGGCTTTCCAATGACTACCCTGAAACAAAATATAAACTCATGCACCTGATTACGGGACAGATATGTGCTCGATTAAAAACCATACATGATATTGTTACTTCATTTATTTCTGAGTCTGAGATGACCAGTTTATCGTTTTTCGAGAGAGTACTTTATTCATTGAATCAGCCAAAGAAATTAATTAGTGCAGAACGTGGTCTTGATCAGGAACTGTTACAAAAAAGTCCTCTATTTAAATCGTTCACCAAAGAAGAATTTGATGCGTTATTGAATTATTTTGAACTGTTAGATGCCCCCAAAAACTGTAAATTAATCAATGAAAGTGATAAAAATGCCTCTTGTTATCTTGTACTATATGGTGGAATACAGACCTGTATCATTCAGGAAGGGAAGCATGCCAAATTATCAGTTATTGGTCCTGGTACTCTTTTGGCCAGTATAGGATGCATCGATACCGCTTCAACATTTAATATAACGTACATAACCTGTGAGCAGACAGTATTATTTAAATTGTCAGTTACATCCCTTCAATTGATAAAAGAAAGCAGACCCGAACTTTGGTATAAATTATTTGAATTGATTTGTGGTTCGTTGACGGCATTGAAAAAATCCATTGATAAACTGAATATACGTTTACATACTGAAACCTACAATAGGTAAAAAAATATGTGCAGAATATTGACCTATCTTGGCAAACCCATAGTGGTTGAAGAGTTACTCTATAATCCGGATAATTCGTTTATCAAGCAGAGTTATAATCCCAAATACATGTCTCATCTACTTAATCTGGCTGGATTTGGAATGGCTGCATGGGATAGCTCTTCACATAATCCGAAGTTTCCTTATCTTTATAAGACGCCTCAATTGCCCTTTTATGATGGTAATCTCCGTAATCTTGCTTCTAAAATTACTCCGGACTGCTTATTGGCTCATCTTCGAGGGGTTGCTTATCATGAAGGTCAGATTGTTTCAAATCAGAATGTTCATCCTTTTGTTTTTTCCGGTTCGAATGTAGTGCTGGCTCATAATGGCTCTTTAGCCCATTTTGATTTGATGCGTTATGATTTGTTAGAATACATCAAGCCTGAATATAGACAATTTATTCATGGAACAACGGACAGTGAATGGATTTATTCGGTATTTATCTCACAATTACCTGATCTGGTCGGTACTTATGAAACGGCAGATATTATTTCCGCCGTGCTTGAAACTTTAAACATACTCCGAACCGTGCGTCAAAAAAGAAATATAAAAATCAATTCGCCAGTCAATCTGTTTATAACCAATGGTGAATTCATAGCCGCAACTCGTTTTGTTTTGGATTATGGATGGCAACGGCTGGACGCAATACCGGCAGCCCACTCGGGTTATCACTCATTATGGTATACCTATGGTGACAGTTATGGTTATTATGATCATACCTATAAAATGAAAGAGCACAGCGAAAAAACAAGCATTATCATTGCTTCAGAACCTCTGACTGAAGATACCACTACCTGGCTGGAAGTTCCGGAGTATACAATGGTAGTTGCCAGACGCTCTGGGCAGGAAATCATAATAACCTCCCAGGATATTAATCTATAGATTGGGCTATTCAGTCAAAAAGTGTTGAATTAAATGATTGACCTTTGTGGCTTGCTCCACTGGGCTTGAATGTCCTCCTGGTATTAATTTTAATTGCGCATTGGGTATCCCCTTTGCCAGATTTATACATTCTTCAGGCAGAGCAACTATATCCTCCTCAGCGCTTATTACCAAAGTTGGGGCGATGATGTCTTTGATCCAGTTTCTGGAGTCAAAAGGTAATAAAGCTTTAAATTGACGCTCCTGATCCTCGATGGATTGTGGGAACGGGTTATTGATTAAATCTTCCTTAAAGGCTTTGATGTATTGCGGATTAGCAAGATAATCGCTGGAAAGAAACCAGGTTAAAGCTGTGTCAATGAATAAATCGAACGAAACATTTGCTTGACGTAATTTAAACAGATTTTCTAAAGTTTTATGTGTACGGACATTAAATTTAGCGACAGAATTCAAAATAATTAATCGCTTAACGTGTTGCGGGTGATTTTTCGCAATAAGCTGTGCAATTGCTCCTCCCATGGATTGACCGAGTATGTGCGGTTTTTCAATTCCTAATTCATTAATTAAAGACAAGGTATCTTGCGCCATATCCTCCAGAGAAAAATCTGAGCCTGAATCATGTGTTTGGCCAATGGCTCTATTATCAAAGATGAGGACTTTAAAGTGTTGTGCCAAATCACCCAGCATGAATTTCCAGAAGGTATGATCGCCCGTATAACCTGCAATCAATACTAATGGTTGACCTGATCCATGAAGCTCATAATAGACGTCAATTCCATTCGCTTTGATTATTGGCATAATCGCTCCTTATTAATTGGTTAGCGGCATGACTTATTTAATACTTCGGGTACTCTTTTTACACATCGGCCTTCATGCGAAAAACATTTTGATCAAATAGTTGTCAGTATTTAATTTAGACTATACTTTCCTAATAGAGCACTTAGTATCATTGTAACAATCTGGAGCTGAAAATGCATGATAAAAAAGTTCTTGAGCGATTGATTGTATTGAGACAATTAGAAGAAAAAAAACAATTAGAAGATAAACAAATGCAGGAATTAAATCAACTTATAGAGAAGAACAGTCACTTGGCCAAAATGTCTGTACTGGAAATGCAAGAAGAGTTGGCAAAAGGAAGGGATTTACAGCAGGCAGATATTGTAAGTAAAAACCTTGACCCCATAATTGAAGATTATAAAAAACAATTTGGAAAAGAAGATTGGTATAAAGAACCCAAAGTTGAAAATGGCAAGGTTACATTAGAGTTTCCATCAAAGGAGGCTTTGAGTGATTTTATGCAAAAGCAGGCTGAATTAAACAGACCTTTTGTTCTCGTGGATCAAGCAACCAATAAAGTAATGGCTTATTCAAAAGGTGATGGCACTCTATTTCATGGTGACGGCAAACCTTTTGTCAAAGGAGATGAATTAAAACCTTGTGGAGTCGACATCGAAGAGTATAGAAAACAGCAAAGGAGTCCCTCGAATTTGTCACCAATGGCTGAAACGGTGAAAGACCCTAGCAATGCAATTCAAAGCGCTGAACTTCTTTCCTCCAAAGACGAACATGCAGAAAAAGAGGACAGTGACACTTTCGATAATGATAAACAATCAGATATGCAATTTGGGAGCTAATTATACTCAATACGATACCTTGTATTTGGGATCAATAGGGGTAATCTGGTGCATCATGCGCATAGAGGGGGCGATGTACTTGCAATATCGAGGTTTTAAACATGATAAAATCAGACACGCCGCCCAGACATATAGGTCTTGTTACCGATGATTTGAAAGGTAATGGCTCTGTAGGGCGTTATATTATTCTTACGGGATCAGATGGCAGAGCGAAACGCATCAGTGAACATTTTGAATTCCTTCAGATAAAATCTCATCCACGACAGCATAATTGTTATCTTGGTATTATTAAAGATGGTCAAAGAAGCCTGGATGTCGCTGCCATATCTACGGGAATGGGCGGAAGCAGTTCTGACATTATCATCACAGAATTAATGTTGCTTGGGGGAAGTCGTTTTCTAAGAATTGGCACTGCAGGAACACTCTTACCGAATCAAGTCTGTTCGGGAGACCTGGTTATAGCTACAGGTGCAGTGCGTGATGACAAAGCAAGTTGGGATTATATTTATAGAGAGTATCCAGCGATAGCTTCCCTGGAATTTGTTCTGGCCTGCCAGGAAGCGAGCCAAGAGATGTCCTCAACAGCATTTAAGGTTCATTCTGGAATAGTTCATTCTAAAAGCTCATTTTTTGCCAGAGAATTTGGTTTTTCATTTATAGACGACAACAGTTCCTACATGATGGCTTTGAAGAGAGCCGGTGTCTTGGTCAGTGAGATGGAGTGTGCGCAATTGTTTATTCTATCCAGTTTGCATACTGCGTTCAGGCACGTTTCGAACTCACTTTATCCTGCCATTCTGAGTGGCGCAATTCTGGCCGTTATCGGCAATGATATTGAGTTTGATCCCGATGAATTACTGATCCAAAAAACTGAAGAGAATGCGATAGAACTGGGATTAAGAAGTCTGTTCAAATTAAAGCCTTAGGAAACTGAATTAAAGTAGCCTGTATTAGCGAAGCGTAATACAGGGATTTCGAGCCACATCAAGCCTGTATTACGGCTGCGTGTATAGACCGGGCACATAGGTAACACTTTACAATCAAGCATCATTATTTTATGAAATAAAATAATATTAAAACAGAGGATGAGTCGCATCCATGCTTATCTCTTGCTTGTGATTAGTGGTCTGGATATAATCTGAGCATTGTATACCTTCAAGACAGGAACAACAAAAACCCCCATCTCTTTGCTAAACGGAATTTTTAATTCGATTCGTCTAAATTCACTAATTAAAAATGCTTTTTACCTGAACCGGGTTGTTTGTAAGTCCTGCGAGAGAGATTCTGATGTTTTATTTTAAACAGGAAAACAAAGGCTTTAAAAAACAAGCGCCTCCAACTCTCGAGTTTGAGATGTCATTAAAAGACTATTTGACCTTAATTATCCTTAAGCTTCCATGTGAAGAAGCAATAACTGTTTGCATGGACATGGTTCAATCAGGATTGAAAATTATTAAATTGCCAATCAATGTAGAGGAACTGGTGAAAACCCATGCTAATCCCGAAACATTAGAACAGGAGTTAAGCGCTAATAACGTAAGTGAAGATAAAAAAGCAGAAATCATACATTGGTTTAATGAAATGAGAAGTAACCAAGATTTTGATGCACACTATGATTGTGAACTGGATTTTAGGCCAATGTTTTAACGATCAAAGCGGACCTGTATGTGGCTACGTTAATCATGTGCAGATTATTCTCGCAAATAATATCTAGCGTACGTGTAAGGTGATACGCTTGCTTCTGTTTCCGTAACTACTCGTAAAATCCAATCACAGTACATCCATGAATGGATGACGTTTCTTGAATTATAAAATCTGTAGGATATAAAAAAACTGTCCCTGCAAAATCAAATGAAGCATCAAAACCCCATTCAATTAGCACAAGACAGTTCGTGTATCATCACTTGATTTGACTCTTTAAATAATAATCCTTACTTATAAAATCCTGGAAAAGATACTACACTTGAAACGTTATGTTCTTCTGGAATAATATCTAAAGCTGACTTTACAATTGAACTTGAAGAAGAACTAAAGATACTATGAGCCACATGGTCGCTAGGTTTATAAGAGGTTTGGGCGATAGCATCGGAACTACCCGTACTTATGACTCTATCACTGTCTGACAATTGTTCATGCGCCGGCCTGCTTTCCGGTGCGGAAATCTCCAGGTGCATTAAAGTTTCTTTTGAAAGACTAATCAGCAAAGAAACTAATTCATTCTGTTCAACACTGGCCAAGCTGAGTAGGGATTCTTGTAACGAGTGCAAACAAATCTTCGGTTGAGTATCGCGATAACTCATTGCCATCAACCAGTTAACTACATATTCATTGTTGAGCAGATTTAATACTTTTGTTCTAATTTCATCATCAGAATGAGTTCGTTGCTTTGGATGTATCGTGACAAGCTCCATAGATGTGGCAACATCTTTTCGAAGTTCTTCAATTAGGTAAATGAAATGGTTAACAATTTTAGTTTGAATATCACGTGCTAATTCAGGACGTGTTTTAAAATAGGCATTTGTAACCGTATCCGTAAATTTAGTAAATAACCAGGGAAATGCCTGATTGGCAAACAGAGCAAAATCACTGGGATCCGTGCTATCAAAGGTGACATACATTCTGTTTGTTTGACGATCTTTACTCAATTCAAGATCAAATTCTGTACGGAATTTTTTATACATGGATTCACAAAGAACGCCTAATTGGTCCGTTGGGATATTGGGATTTATAGGCGAAACTTTTTGATGATATTTCTCAGCCACGTGTGTTTCTGCTTTAATTCGAGTTTTTTTATAAATTTTATTTGCCCAGATATCAAATACAGTTTCACCAACCAACACATAACTATTGGATACATGTGCATCTTTTGTATCATACATCCTTAACTCAATTGATTTTTTTTGATCAACCGTGAGATCTCTCATATGTAATGATGTATAAAGGGCCGCTGCCATTTCGCCACAATTTCCAGCTCCGGTATGGCGTAGTGCGGCCATCATCAAATAAGGGTACAGAGTTGGATTAATTACCCGATTTTTGTCTGGATAATGCGTATATACTCTATGTGCCACATTTCGAAAATACCCACTTAAACCACCAGTAGGATCGAATTTATGGTTGGAAGAACCTAAAAAGTGCATGCTTTTAATGTCTTCAATGACTGCTTTTACCTGCACATCAATACTGGATTTATCAATTTTATGGAGCATAGAATAGCCTCAATGGTCTTGTTATTTGCAAGTTAGTCGCAAATTATACATGCCGATGCAGCCAATTACAACAATAATGCGCTGTGTGATCAAAATGCGGGCATCTCTGCTGTGTTATGCCACTGTTTTATTTAAGTACCGGATCCCGAACAGATTTAAAACCAGGCCATAGAAGGGAACAAATGCAATTAAGCTGATTATGATTTTAAAAAAGATATCAACAACAGCTATCTCTGGCCAATGTTGATTTAAAAAAGGATTTGAACTGTGATAAAACGCAATAGCAAAAAACAAAATAGTATCGATGAAATTCCCAACAGTGGTGGAAAGCGTGGGGGCGAGCCACCAGGAAGAGTTGTTTCTATAACGTTGAAAAACAAAGATATCAAGAAGTTGCCCAACAACATAGGCGATAAAACAGGCGAATGCTATGCGTAAAGGCATAGGATGCAGAACAAAAAAATCACCCCAATTTTGTGTTTCCAAATAACTCGCTACGCAATAAGAAATCACTAATCCTGGAATCATACTACGAAAAATAATATTCCGTGCGGTAGTAGCGGAAGAAATCCGGGTAGTGAGATCAGTTAAAATAAAGATGGCAGGGTAAGTAAAAGCCCCCCATGTTGTATGAAAGCCGAGAAGTTCAATTGGGTATTGTACTAATATATTGCTGATTGTTATTAAAAAAATGTGACAAAAAGATAAAATTCTGGTCGAAGTAATGCTTAAGTGAGTATGATTCAATTCCTAGAGTCTCCCCTAAATAAATCTCTGGAATTTGGTATTCCAAAGTTCATTGTCGTCTTTAAATAATCAGATTGCCAATATTATTGTTTTTTATAATGATAAATCAATAAGCAAGCACAGGTCGGGTGCTTTGCTCCGACCTACACGGATTTTATTGGTTAGTACGCTGTTCTAGAAACAGGTTCGCGAAACTCTGAGGTGTATCCGCTTTTAAATTGAGCTCATCAAGATAGACCAGTTTAAAATTGGATTTGCCAGCGAGGGAACTGGCATCGGGATATTCCGAGTACTGTTTGAGAAGAGGAAAAAATAACGATTGGCCAATGACATAGCGTTTGTCACGGCTTTCAGGTGTCATCCCCCATAAGTTTTGATAGGTAATAGCCGCTGCTTTATTTCCCTCAATATCCTTATTGCCAACATAAAGCATCACATGACCGCCAATATAAATAATGGTCATCAGCGGATGTCCTTTTTCTTTTAACAAGCTGATGCGTTCATCTACGTCTTTTTTGGATAAATCCAAAGTTGAACTCAGTTGGGCTTGTTGAGCCGAGTTTCTGGGCAGCCAAATACCAAATGGGGTAAATATGGCTTTGAGCTCTTGAGAGCAATCATTAAAGAAAAAAGCACCACCCCAACCATAAGGCCGATTGATTAGTTGGTTCATTATTTTGACCAAATTTTTGGGGGAGGCTGTTAAAGGCATTATAGTCGAGGCGTTTGTATTGATAATGCCAGTTTTAATCAGGGCTTGATTATGGTTATTTTTAACGGGGATCAGGATAGAGGTTTGCTGGTTGTTTCGTTGAATCATCGGAAATACAGCGCCAATATACCCGGTGAATTTAAATTGCTGTTGCGAGTCAACAATACTTGCTTCCGTTTGGGTGATGGCAATAAGGCTATGGTGTGCTGCTTTTTGCCATTGACTCACAAATTCAGATGAAACATAGGCGATATCAGTACTTTTAACCCAGGCAAAATAACCATCCGGCGTTAAAACTAATGACCAGGCTTTGTCTTTTGACATACTAAAAACATAAAGTGGAGTTCCGGCCCAAATCGCTGATTCTTGCAAATTATCAAATGGAAATCCTTGGCCAGGCAGACTGGCATGAAAAAAATCAGGAGCCGTATCGGGCAATGCTCGCGCATAGGTATTTGTAACTGAAATCGCTCTATTCTCTTCTTTGAACTCACTCATGGCTAACGCGTATAAGTCCATGTTTTCTTTTATTTTGTTCCACCAGGTTTGGTCGTGTTCCTTGAAATTCTCCGCATAATGTTTGTCTTCATTTGCTTTGTTTTGATTGTTAAAATCATCCAGTATTTCGGGTTCAATTTTTTTCATCAAGGGTAAAATGGACGAGACCATTTGTTCGCTCCAGGGCGATAGCCCCTCAGCATCGCTTGCGTAATAGTGTTTGTACAATTGTTTTAACTGAGCGTTTTGATATTCGGTGCTTACTAATCCTTTATCGTATTGTTCACCATCTACAGGCAGGTAGTCATTAGCATTTTGAGAATAAGCTGTGATGGGAAAATCATAAATGGGTACTTCCATTGCAGAGCTTGTGGCAAAATAGAAGAGTAAAAAAGGGGCAATGATGAGTTTTGTTATTACATGCCGCGTATCACACAGGGTATAGTTCATAAGACTTTACTTCACAGCAAAAGGGTCGCATGATAACGATAAACGCATATTCTGTCAATTTATTAACCAGTTTGAGTGATTGTAAATGAGTTATAACTATTCTGTATCAATAGTGGTTTTTGCCGTATTGATGTCTACAAACACTGTTTCATTGGCTGCTCATCGGACAAAGGATGCATGTCAGATTCTGAGTTTATCCAAACAGGTGAAAAAAATAGCACCACATTCATCACAAATTATTGTTGTTAAGTCATTGGGTGGCTTTAAGGCCAACATGACGCTATGCCAACGCCAGGGAGCACTTTGGAAATCCAAGGGTACTCCTTTTTATCCTGTTGTTATTGGAAAAAATGGGATGGCTTCGATTGGAACAAAGAAAGAGGGGGATTTAAAAACACCGGCTGGTTTATATCCGATTGGAGAGGCATTCGGAACACAGCCGTTGGCACTTAAAATGGACTATAAATACATCACAGCAGATGATAAATTCATCGATGATGTTAACAATAAACGCTATAATACCTGGGTGTCCGGGGCAACCGATGCGACAAGTTATGAGTCGATGTTAATCGAACCTTATACCTATGGCGCTGTCATAAATTACAATATGAGTCCAACAAAACCGGGAGCAGGCAGCGCCATTTTCATGCACGTATGGCGCTCACCCAATTCACCCACCGCGGGATGTATTGCTATGGAAAAAAAACATATGTTTAAGATTCTTCATTGGCTCGATAAGGCGCAACATCCTTATATTCTCGTGCATTAAGTGCGGCAAAAAACGAGTTGATGCGGTACACGCGACAGTCGGGATTAAGAAATCGATATCTGCGTGTGGCATGGCATCTCTGTACGCTTATTGTTGGTCTATAATAAATCATATAGACTAATTTTGGCTCTTTTTATGGGTTTGTCAGAAGATTTTGTCCAGCAGAATCCCGAACTAATCAAAAAATTAACAAATGTTGGTATTGTGCAGGAACATATTGAATATGGTCCATTGAATAAAAATCCTTATACCTATGCCTTTGAACATTTGGTTTCTGCATTTCTTGCTCATCAAGCCGGAAACAGTAAAGACCCTGTTACATTTGAAGTAAAAGATGAGATCCTGTATGCAACTTATCAAAATGAGATTTTTGATATGAGTGAAATACTACGTTTTGCAAACATGAATCATTTATCATTGAGTAAAGAAACCGCAGCACATTATGAGAAATTTATTACTAGTGGATTATCAATGGAAAAACCAGGACTGCCAGATCTTGAAGGAATTCCTACAAATAATGATTATATAGAACGAGAAAAATCATCGACAAAACCTGATGCAGTGAACCATTTAAATTGGTCGGAAAAGAGCGCAATTAATATCTATTCAGGTGGATTTTATGTCCCTTGTAATAGTTTATTAAGAGGATCGACTGGTCCAATATCTTCATTTGACTCAAGACAACTGGGTGAAACATTGAGCCATATTGCTTTTGTAAGTAGTGGTCTAAATCAGATTTCAGAAACCCTTCCGTTGCATACTTTTAGATCCGAAGAAAAATTCAGCGAAGATTATATTGATGAACGAATTAAAGCAGTAGAAAATGGTGGTCAGGTGACGCAAGAGATGGCGTTCATCAGTACCTCACATGATAAGGTCGATTCAGAATTTATGCGGGCAATGACCCAGGAAGGGATAGATATCGGTGTAATGACCGGTATTGTATATTCTAATGTCGTTGGGAAATACATATCGAGTATTTCAAAAAAACCGGATGAACTTGAATACCTGATACCTCCTACTCAAATGCAGTGGATTGGTTATGATAAAAATCCAAATGGGGGTTGTATCTTTCATGCACAACCAGTGAGCAGCTTGACAGGATTAAGTGACAAGCAATCAAGAGGCCTGGATGCGGAACATCCAGCAGTAAAAAGCTCTAATAGTGGTTTCTACACAAAAATGATAAAGGAACAATTAGCAGCAATAAAGGAAACGAACCCCGATAATGCTCCTGTTGATGATACATCACACTCTTCAACTCCCCAAAATCGCTAATCAGTAATACGTCGATTTACGAATAGATGTGTATTATTTTATTGATGATATAAAGCAATAAAAGTTGGTCCTTGAAATGAAAAGCAGCTGTTGAGCGCTGGTTCTATGTCTTCAATTGATTGTATTTCTTTGAGTTGAGCACCAAAAGACAAGGCAATTTGCTGAACATCGATTGGTGGATTATTCAAATCTAAGGATAAAAATTGTTTATCCCTAGGTGATTTATTTTGAGAAAAGTCAGTTTTTAATACCCTGTATTCTTTATTAATAAAACAAATGAAAATCACCGGAATATTATATTTAGCTGCAGACCATATCGAATGAATAGCATACATACTTCCACCATCGCCCACAAAACAAATAGAATGACGTTTCGTGGCTAGAGAAATACCTGTTGCTAATGGCATAGCCCAGCCAAGGCCCCCCCCTCTGGGGGAAAAATTAACATGAGCAAATCCAAGTGTTGTTGCAATGTCTTGTACCGTACAATCCTCTGATGAGCCTTCCGTTATCAAATGAACGGATCGATCGACTTTATTTAACAGGGCAAAAATCAGATAATGCAGTTGATGATGTTTGTATTTTTTTTCCAATTCTTTATTGTCAACAATGGGTTTAAGCAGGATGCTTGTTTTATTAATGTTTAAACGTTTGCTAATGGCTGTTAAAGTTGCCTCCAGATCACCAAGTATCGCCAGATCGCATGGATAATCGAAGGCGAGATGTTGTGATGATCCGCAAATGTGTATGAAATGAATATTCTGCGGAATGGATGCCTTACCCGTGTAAAGATACCCTTTTATTTTTTCTCCTAATAACACAACCGTATTATAGTGCATCAAAAGATCATGAACGTCTCCGGATTTATCGGGCAATCGACCTTTATAATTTAAACTTAATGGATTAATTACTTCACGGACATGATATGGAGCCGCATAAACATCAGCACCTAAGTTATCGGCAATGAGGTGTAGTAAGTTAATACTGTTTGAAGATCCTGTTTCATAATCAGCTATAAATGCAAGTTTTCCTTTTGCTGGTTTGACTAATGCGTCACACACTTCATCAATTTCAGTGTTGTCACAGGTATTTAAAAATTTTGTTTTTTTTATGGCGACTTCATCAACTTTTTCTTGCCAGATATCCATGGGAATGGATAATAAAACGGGGCCTGGGGCAGGTAAAATTGCTTGAGCATAGCAACGTTGTAATGCAACAGCCAGATCTTTGGCTGCAGTAACTTCATAGGCATATTTAACTGCGGTTTGAGCTAAAGTAGTTAATTCTCCGGACATTACTGGATCGTGAATCAGATAAGGACGTTCATGTTGGCCAGCAATTATGAGTAATGGAATCCCTGATTTAAAAGCATTATACAGATTGCATAGTGCATTCGCTAATCCAACATAATTATGTAAATTAACTACAGCTGGCTTCTTGGTAATCATGGCATAACCTGCCGCAATACCTACTGTACTGGATTCTTGTAATGTCAGAAAATAAGTGGCATTTGCGCCTTGTTGAATTGTTTCCAGGAATGCCAATTCTGTGGAACCGGGATTACCAAAAACATAATCAATTTCAAAAGTGCTTATAAACTTATTAAGAACATCGCTTCCTGTTTGCATAGAGACAGCCGTCCTTCGTGCTATTTTCTTAGTTCCATTCCAGCATAAAAAAAATACCAGATCAAATTTAAAAATTATAACTAAGTTGATTCATCTTTTTACAGGTCTCTTCATTGCCACGATCACAACGGTATATGTGTTTAAAGGTTGTAAAAAAATTTCACATTGTATTTTTTTTGATCCGGTATATAATTGAGCATCAATTTTTCATATTAAATTAAAGGATAGTCATGTCTTCAGAATTAACTATAAGTTATCTAACGGGTTCAGCAAAAGTAATTAGAAATAATTTTAGTAGTGATGACATCATTTGGCGTAAGCCTCGTCCTTTAGGACAAATGTTCTTTCAGCCTTATGAATCTAAAGAAGAATTCATTTTTTGTGCGCGTCACACCATTATGCCAATCTCAGCAATCGCTTTGACGATATTAAACCCCGCTGCAATGCTGGGTGTGACTGGTGTTTTTGGTGGTTTATCTCTTGTATGTGCTGCCTTAGGTAAAATTAATCAGTTATGTGGAGACGAGCGTGGCGCATCGTTTTTTTTAGATATGGCAGATTTTCTTATTAAAGACCTGACTCAGCTGCTCATAGATGTACTGGTTTTACCATTATCCTTGCTGGCACTGTGTTCTCGAGGAGTTTCAACTGGATTGCAAGCTTCAGGAATTTGTAGCGAACAGGATGAAACCCCATCTCCGACTATCTAGGTAATCGCAGCTCGTATTAGACGAAGTCGTAATACGGGCATCGCTTCAGCTACTTCTCAATGTCCTACTAAAAACCAAAGAATAAAATTAACTGTTGTTTCGTATCAAAATCAGAGAGAAACGTGTATTACGACTTCGTCAAATACAGGTTACTCTCGCTTCATTATTATTTTCATTGAGAATAATAGCTCGAGCACCTAAAGTTGATATACCAAGAAAAGATTGGTATCTGCGTAGAACGCGCATCGCTATTTGATACAGTGGGGTCATGTTCATGTCTGTAACTCTTTATTTTAAATTAATTTATAGTACTCCAAATCAACTTCAGGTAATAACGTTATGCCAGTGGGATATCAGATTGTATAAAACAGTAAACAATCCTAATGCTAAAGAAGTACTGATAATCACAGGGTAGACATTTTCTTTATGAGCTATCTTCATCTCATCTTTGGGCGGCTCAGGATAGTGTGCAAGTAAATAAACCATTAGTAGTACACCATAAAAATAGAGTGAATGAAGACTTATCTTGTATATAAATGGGTCCATATCATGAGATGAAATGTAGGGAAGAGGTGCATTAATCAAAAATAAACAAATAATCCATAACAAAGAAATCTTGGGTACGTGATTCACTGCGTGCCAGAGGAACGTAAGAGGCATGAGCAAAAGCGAAAAATAATAAAGCCAACCCATAGGACTCATCAATACCATTAATGTCAAAGTCAAACAAAATGCACGATGACGTTCTGAGCTGTAGCACAAAAAATTTATTTTCTTTATATACCAAGCTAATAAAACCAGAGACACACAAAGATAAATGATTTTTATAATGAATAAATGCTGGCGCGCGTAGTCAAGCGTACACAAACGAAAAAGAAAGCCAGAAATAGATGCATTCCAATTACCTCCTTGCCACGGGATATTCAAAATCATTTTAAAATAGAGAACATAAATGTCCGGCCCCCTTACTAATAATGGCCAAAGACATGCAAGTAGTACCGTGAGCAACATCGAAGCCATTAACTTGTAGCGTTTTTGACTAAAAGCAAAAATAAAAAGCAATGCAGGGAATAATTTTATAGCAATGATAATTCCCCAAAAAATTCCTGCCCAATAATCACGATGTCGAAGAAAAAAATAATAACCCGCAGTAACAAAAAATAATAAAATACCGCCAATTTGGTTGTAGCTTGTATTCATAAGAGTTGAATACATAGCTAAATAGATACAGAGGTAAGTAAGCCAATGTTGATTAAAGTACGCCGTTGGAGAAATCAGATGTAAACTCAGTAACGCTCCCCAGATACCTGAAATAAGCGAAATACCAAACCAAATTGACGAAGCGGTTTTAATATTTAAGTGTGCTAATGGGGATATTAATTGTAAAAAAAAGGGAGGATTCAAATTTTCAGGGACCACTACCGAATTAGGTAAAAAAGTAGCTATGATTGCTTTATAAGGATTGAGTCCCTCAAGATATGCAAGAACTGACGCATAAAACGAATAAAAATCCAGCCTCAATTGCAGCGTTCTCATGTAATAAAAAAGCATGCAATAAATGAATAGAATCACCCCAAATAAAGCTACTTTTTGCGGGGTTATTTTAAGTTTGATTCGTGATGAATACGGCAACGTAATTTTAAAATCCTTGGATTTGACCTGTTCCATCAGGTCACCTGACCCATTTTATCGCGGAACTATTGAATTTTAGAATGTAGCATGATCATTTGTTAGTGTATACCTGGCTCCATAAAGATAGGTATAAGTTAATACAGATGTCATACGAATTAGCAGTCGTAGCCTGAGAGTAGGCCCAAAGGGCAGTATCCCAGGTTTACATTCTACATTCATTCTCCAAATTCTCTTTGAACGCCATCATAGTACCTATTTCCCTGCATTACGCCTGCGGCTAATGCAGGTTGGCTGAATCTGGTTTTAAAGTAACACATTCACACTTTGGTTGAGTACTGTTTGTGCTTCTAATCTAAAGTATGTGATCGGGTATTCTCTTCCTCAGGGTTTTGCGTGTTTTTAGCGTTATTGATAATAAAGTAAATAATGATCATAAGAACTGCTGCTACAGTGTAATATTTCATAAGATCCATTGTAAACATTAAGGCGTCTTCACCTGAGCAGATCATGCTGTAGCCAGGAGCTTGTCCTCTGTGAGCTTCCATGCATTCATTAAAAAACGTTTGATTGTATGCCATAGTTTTCATCCTTGTATGTAATTTTAATGACAGTGCACCTTATCGTGATTTGAAGTAAAAGAAAAGTAGTTATAGATCAATAATTTCACTGTTCGCATTATAAAGCGAACTCTGGGTAGAATATTGTGTTCCTATAAGCAAGGAATCTGAGTCAGATCGTGCTTTGTGCTTCTTATTATGAACAAGCAAAAGGCGCGATCTGGCTCAAGCTTTAATATGCTTTATACCATGAGCTATTTTAAATATAACCAGCACTCTGTTATTAATTCTGTTTCAGCAACTTCATGCTCAAAATTGTAATAACAAAAAATGCAGGGCAAATCCCCTAACTCCTCACCTGATGTTGGTAGCCAGTCACGATATAATCCATATACAGTATCGCTTATGTTATTACGTGATCCTTTGTGTACCGCTATAGCGTATCGACCAGCAGGTAATCGTTTTTCAATTATCTTCCCTTCAATTTTCAGTTGCTCAGGCACAGTGATGCCAAGATCAAAACGAAACTCTTCTGGCGGTGTCGTTTGAGGATCATCATATCCAAATCCAAAAGCCTCTCCCGCTTTAGGTTTTAGGCTAATTATTTGAGCTTTAGCCCAGCTAATTAATTGATTAACACTATCTCCCACTGTTTGAGGATCTCCTCTATGTTCTAATACAGCCAAACGTCTTGCTTGTATATTCTCAATCGTTACATTCATGATCATGTTACCTTGTTTAGGCAAACAATACGGGGGTTGTTCCCAGGCTCGCCAGCTTGATTGGGTTCTAAACTCACTTGGGTTTAGATTGCAGGCTTGTTTAAAGGCTCGAGTAAATGATTCATGTGATTCGAACCCCGCATTGATTGCAATTTCAATAATGGGCGTCTCTTTATTAACAATTAATTGGTGAGCCGCTCTTTTTAGACGCAGCCAACGAATATATTGTTGCAAAGATAATCCAGTAAAAGCCGTAAACAAACGATGAAAATGATATTTTGAAAAACACGCAATCTCGCTTAGTTGATCTAATGAGAGTTTGTCATCAAGATGCTTACCAATAAAATCAATTGCTTTTTTTAATTGATGATCATAATTCATACTGTTCTCACTCAATTTATCGTTTTATTTACTAAGGTTAAGGTTACTCTGATCCTAAACGGGTTGTTTGACCAATATTGCTAAAATTAATTGAAACAGGCGTAGATACTGTCTTTAAATGCAAGATAAATTTTCATTAAAAGGCAGTTTACTTTTTAGAACTCCAAAGATGATAT
>NZ_LNYR01000038.1:26257-39216 GCF_001467955.1 Legionella quateirensis
CACCGAGCCACCTTCAGGAGATCCCTCATTGCATTCGGGATGACGGCTGATGTTCGTCATCCTGAACGTAGTGAAGGATCTCCCAACAAAGGTACCGCACCACATTCAGGAGATCCCTCATTGCATTCGGGATGACGGCTGATGTTCGTCATCCTGAATAGAGTGGAGGATCTCCCAAAACAGGCACCGAACCACCTTCAGGAGATCCCTCATTGCATTCGGGATGACGGCTGATGTTCGTCATCCTGAATAGAGTGAAGGATCTCCCAAAACAGGCACCGCACCACATTTGGGAGATCCCTCATTGCATTCGGGATGACGGTTGATGTTCGTCATCCTGAACGTAGTGAAGGATCTCCCAAAATAGGCACCGCACCACCTTCAGGAGATCCCTCATTGCATTCGGTATGACGGTTGCTTTTCGTCATCCTGAACAGAGTGAAGGATCTCCCAAAACAGGCACCGCTCCACCTTCAGGAGATCCCTCATTGCATTCGGGATGACGGCTGATGTTCGTCATCCTGAACAGAGTGAAGGATCTCCCCAAAAAAGCACCGCACCACATCCAAAAGATCCCTCATTGCATTCGGGATGACGGCTGATGTTCGTCATCCTGAATAGAGTGAAGGATCTCCCAAAACAGGCACCGAACCACCTTCAGGAGATCCCTCATTGCATTCGGGATAACGGCTGATGTTCGTCATCCTGAACGTAGTGAAGGATCTCCCGAAACAGGCACCGAGCCACCTTCAGGAGATCCCTCATTGCATTCGGGATGACGGTTGATGTTCGTCATCCTGAACGTAGTGAAGGATCTCCCAAAACAGGCAACGCACCACTTTCATGAGATCTCTCTGATCCTCCGAGATGATAAATCCCAAACTTATTGGCTTAATTAAAAAATCTATCGTAACCCCATCATTTTACTAAAATAGTACCCATCCTTTCTTGTATTTATATTAATGGGGTGGCCATTTTACATATAATAAACAAATAAAATACATATTTACTTCTGCCAGATATTGCCCCCTGCCGTAATAAGGGAATACAATATTAATTAGATACATTAATAGGCAAATACCATGCGCCCTATATTCATTATCCTGATTATTGCTTTAGTTGTTTTACAACATAAGCTTTGGCTAGGTGATGGAAATGTAATTCAATGGATTAACCTCGAAAAAAAACTGGAAGATCATCAGCGTGAAAATAAAAAACTGGCTGCCCGCAACAGAGCGCTGGAAGCGGACATTAAAGAGTTAAAAGGCGGTGATCAGGCTCTTGAAGAACAGGCTCGATATGAACTAGGTATGATTAAAGAGTATGAGATTTATTATCAGTTTGTTGATTAGACCATGAAGTTAATTAAAGCAGCCTTTCTTATCAATAATTCCCCGGTTTGAACCACTAAAATAGATCCAGCATATCATTTTGTATATACCTTATGCCTTAAAGGGTTGCTGGACAGAAGATTCACTAGAACTGGATGGTTGTTCAGTAGATTCAAAAAGAGTGAATCTGCTTTTGATGATGTGTTCAAACACACTAATCCGCTCTGGCTTTAAACCAGCGCCAAAACGATTTCTTGAACCCAATGCACCGTTTCCCATTTTAAAATCATACCCACATTTCTCTCGCTTACCCGTTTCAGGATGAATTATCTCATCCGTGGCTATAGGTGTGAGCTGCTCAAAGCGATCCGCATGAATCAGCTCTTTGACAGAATAGAGCAAAGGCTCTGGAGTACAATAGCTATAGTACTCATATAATGTCCCATTAGAGGCAGTATGAAGTGCTTTAATAACATCGAGCATCTCATCATCCTTGGGGCAATAATGGCCGCTATGATTTGTCATTTTAATCAAATAACCGTCCTTAAATATCAAACTTCCGGAAGCCAGTACCTTTTTGCCATTTGCCATAGCCGAATGATGCATTGATTCACTAACAATTAGCCTGGGATTTTGTTCGCAAGTCAAGATAAAATTATATTGATTATCTATAACGATACTACCAGCGGATGTTACAAAGTTGTGCAGTTCCTCAGAATACTTCAGAGCATGTAATTCTTGCTGTTCTGGACTTAAATAAAAATTATCAGGCTCATCAAATGAAAGAGTCCGCATGGCTTTTCGTTCAATTTTAAAATCGGATTTCATTGACAATCGTGATCGAATTAATTGGCCGAAATAGGTGATTGTTTCAGGATAAGTGTTACGAGGCATAATTCAATCAAGGAAATTAATAGTGTGATTCATTATAATAATTATTCATTAAGTAATTATTAAGATAAATCGGATTTAAGTTAAACAGCAATATAATCCTGATATTCAGCTGGCTGTTTATTCCAGAGGCTTAAAACAAATCCGCCTCCACCGGAACCTGTTGGCTTCACAGCAATGGCTCCTTCATCAAACAGAGTATTCATATGTTGTTGTAAACTTTCACTGACCAGCCCCCATTGGAAAAAACAGTCTGCAGCTTTATTCATTGCCTTGGCCAAACGCTCTATGGCATCGACACCGCCAGCTTCAAGAGCAACTCGCGATTGTTGAACAGCCTCAACCATTTGCATATCAATTTTTTGAGCCAATAAAGGATTTTTCTCCCAAAGATTTTGAACCTGTTGAATGCAGTGGGAAGTAATTCCGATTTGATTGCATGAAGACAAAAACCATAATGGTTTAATGATTTGTTTGATTGGACTACACACACCGCTTTTAAAATAGACGCCCTCTTCAGCAGAGACTCCTGCTATATCGAGTCCACTGCTTTTTCCATGAAAAAGATGTTCCAATTCTTTGGCAAATTCATTGCATTGAGCTTCTTCGACTAAATTTTGTGCGCAAAACCAGCGACTCATGGCGACACAAAGTGATGCGGAGGCACCCATACCGACTCCAACTGGAATATTACTTTCCAATTCAAAATGACCGCCTATTTGATTCAGAGACCGCCCCAAAAGCTGCATGCCTTGTTCCAGTACACCCCAAAATAATAAATGCATGTCCTGGCCACTTTTACCGGCATAATCAGCACTTAATGAAGATGATTGAGCGCTATAGCGAAGCTTTAGCTGTCTTTCTTTAATAGGAAAAACCAAAGCCTCATGTCCTCTAACTACTGCATGTTCTCCAGCCAGAATCCATTTGCCATAAGTGGTTGTTTCAAAATCATAAAACATCGTAGTTACCCAACAAATATTGTGATTTAAATTGACGCGCTTGATCTGCTTGATCAGGACGATACAGTAGATGAATGTTAGGCCCCGCATCCATTGTTACAATTGGACCGTCGCCTTCCTTTTTCCAAGTCGCCTCAAGGATCTTTAAAATATCCATGCAATGAGAGTTAATATAGGAAAACGGCTGTTCACATGAACTGAACAAGTTGTGCATGTCCTGAAATTCACGCCAACAGAGTTTATAAATACGCTCCCAATCTTTATTCATAAAGGCATCAAGTAGCAACTTGAGATTCTCTTCAGCTCTATGATTCCTATCAGCATAAAAGGGGCTCGATTTTACTCGTTGATGGGCCTCACTTGAAGATACTTTTTTTTCCTCGCTGCTCACAACGATGACTTGATGAATCAGATTTTTATAAGGGAGATCAATGCCCTTTACCTCATTTTCTTTCCATAATGCCCATGGAGCATAAAAAGAACGGCATGAAGATCCAGAGCCTAAGCGACTGAGTTGAGCCTGTTCATCAATGGATGGTAACGGTTTATTTGTTAATTCGCTAAGAGCAATAGTGGCGCATTTAGTCAATGCGGCAAAACTGGATGCTGAACTGGCCAATCCACTGCTATGCGGAAAATTATTACTGGATTGGATTAAAAAACCACCCGTATAACCGAAGTGATCTTTGAGCATGGCCAGATGATCTGTATACCTTTTCTGACTGGCAACAGATAATTTAAACTCTGCTGCACCGGGTATATTAAGAGGTTCCCACATGTCTTTTTTAGTTGGAATTTTTTCCAGTTTTACGGTCGTCAATAAATGATTTAGGGTATAGGATAAAGAAGAATTATCAGGAAGGTTTGAATTTCCATCCTTTTTACCCATATATTTAATCAAAGCGATGTTAGAGGGAGCCTGAGCAAGCCAATGCATAAAATTTCTCCTTGTGGTCAATGACCTGGTGCATCATTCCATAAAATCTTATGTAATTGTAGTTGAAAACGAACGGGTACATTATCTTCCAGAATCCAGTTAGCCAGATCAGTCGGGTTAAGTTGGTTCCAGCTGGGTGAGAATAATAATTGAACACGTTCTGCTAAACGGTGTTCCTTTATCAATGCACAAGCCCATTCATAATCACTGCGGCTGCACAAAACAAATTTAATTTGATCAGAAGGTTTTAAACATTCCAGATTAGCAAACAAATTTTTGTCGACTTCAAGTGAATCAGGGGTTTTCAAATCCATCACAATCATTACACGTGAATCCACTTCTGAAATATCGCGAGCCCCGCTGGTTTCTATGGATACCTGATAGTGATCATCACACAAACGTTCTAAAAGCGAGATACAACCCGGTTGTGCAAGGGGCTCTCCACCTGTAACACAGACACGCTTGCAATTAAAAGAAGCAATAGTCTCAAGAATTTCATCAATTTCTTGAACTGTACCCCCATTAAATGCATAGGCAGTATCACAATATTGACATCGTAATGGGCAACCTGTTAATCGAACGAATACTGTAGGTAAACCCACAGTTACTGACTCTCCCTGTAATGAATGAAATACTTCCGTTATTCTCAATTGATTGTTAAAGGGTTTCATAGAGCGTTAATTGCGTCCAATTTGGATTGTGCTAATTGAGCAGTTGAGGTTCCGGGATAGGTCTTTACCACTTCTTGAAATCTTCGTTTTGCTTCCTGATTATCACCTTTTGCAGCGAAGGCATATCCAGCTTTTAACATGCTTGCTGCTGACTTGCTCGATGATGGGAATTTTTGAAGTACGGTTTCAAAATGTTCTATTGCTTTTGGGTAGTCTCTTTTTACCAGGTACAATTCACCCAGCCAATATTCCGCATTTGCTGTATATCCACCATTGGGATATTTTTGTGCGAAGGTTTGCATTGCGCCTATGGCGTCATCGTAACGCTTATTTTTTACTAATTCATATGCAGCTAAATAACTTATTTGTTCATCTGCCGGATTAACTCGTGATACTGCCACTACCGGTTTGGTTGTTATTGGAGTTTTTACCGGTTTATTTTGAGCTGTGGCTGGAATATTAGGTTGTGCGGCAGGTGTATTGGAACCTACTGTAAGATCAGTTACTGGTTTATTTTGAACAGATTTGCCAGCAGCATTACCTAAACGTGCATCCAAATCTTTATAGAATGCAACCTGTTGTTGTTGTAATAACTTTAAATCATGCGCTTGAACTTCCAGTTGACCACGCAATTCCTGAACTTCCTGTTGGAGGCTCAATATCTTGTCAATTAATTTGGCATTGTTATTAATATTATTAGAATCACTGGATTGATCTTCTTTAACTAATGCAGGACCATCATCGGATGATGAATCATTTATTTGATAACGCTGATTATGAGGACCATCCAGTTCAGCATTTTCAATTTGAGGTTCATCATATTTGGGATTGACAACAGGTGGCTCATCAGCCATCTGTTGTCCATCAATAATTGCAAAATTGTCACTATCATCTACCACAGGCGCCTCAGACCAACCGGTCAGAGGAAGCATTACTGTAAAACAAGCAGCGATAATGGTTTTTTTGCAATTAATCATCTTGTAGCCTCATATGTAAATTCAACACGTCTGTTTTGAGCGTGTGATGCTTCATCATGTCCATAATTTGCAGGTCGCTCTTTACCGTAGCTCACTACACGAACTTGTTGTCTGCTGACACCAGCCATATATAAAATATCCGCTACAGTATTAGCACGGTGTTCACCTAAAGCCACGTTGTATTCACGGCTGCCACGTTCATCAGTATGACCAGCCAAAAGTACACGAGCTCCGGAGTGGGTCTTCAGATATTCAGCCTGAGCATTCACTGAAGGCAAATATTTAGATGCTAAAGTACTGTCATCATATGAGAACAGATACAATTGATTATGTGGAGCCTGGGTAGTATATGATTCACCTGGTTCCTGGCCAGCGAAATGGGTCATTTGGCCCAAACCCTGAGCAGAAGCATCAGCATCACTCATTGCTGCGCCATCGGCACTGCCTGGCGTTTTGGAACAAGAAGCTACTAACAGTGCACCCGCTATAAGCAGTCCCAGTTTATATAATGTTCCGGCTTTCATCCTCAATCTCCTTTAGTTCTTTTTATTATTAAAAATCACACACAATTTTCATGGAGAGCCATTGTACAATTCTTTTTATTTTTTGGCTATTACTGAGTCATTTTTTATACGTGAAATAACAAAATTTACAGCTCTTGCAGTGAACTGCAGAGTAGCTTTATTTGCAGCAACTACACCTGCATAGGGAGTATCTGCCAAACACGGGATTTGTTCACTAACAATTTGAGAACCTATTACTTTATTATCCGAAGTTCGTGTTAATACCACTTTAACAGCAAATTCAAGGATACTTGGTTTTTTCAGGAAATTCTGATCCAGAGTTAACAGTTGTGTATCCAGACGATAATCCGCTTCTTCACTGTAAGGACTGGAAGTTACCGCATAGAAGTAACCTGTTTTTTGCAAGCTTTGGACCAACAATGGAAATAACATGTCTGCCGGAGGGGATGTCCAGGCATTTTTTACAAAGGCTTCCAGTTGATACGGTTTTTTAACATAAAGCATCTCTTCAGTCTGATACCCGGCAACTGCTTCCGGAGCAGTTACTAATATGGATACATGATGAGGCTTTGCAACCCATTGCTTGGAACTGAATGCACTCAACTGGTATTCGCTGGTTACTGGAGTTTTCACTGGAGAACAACTCATAAGCCCGAGACTCAAAATAAAAATACTGAGAATTCTCATGGTTACTCTCCAGGTCCGGGTTTAGGTGGTTTGGTTCCACGGAGTACTACCGATGGATTTTGTCGCATTTCATTACTTACCTTCTCAAGATTTGCCGATATAGTATTCAATCGACGTAATAACAGAACTGCAGGTGGAATTGTCTGCTGAGAAATTTTATCCACAGTAATCTTACCTGCATCCATGGTCTTGGACACGCTCTTACCTGCAATACTGATGTCGTCAGCCATAGTATTAAACTTCTTAACGCCAACTTTTAACTCTTTAAGTATCTTTGGAAAATCTTTACTTACTAGAGCCATATTCGCTAAAAATACATCAGCACTTTTGAGACTGTTGTCGATATTTTTACTGTTTGATGCCATAACTTCAGAAAATTTGTCTATATTAGACAAAGTGTTTCGTATATAAGCAGCATTTTCTTCATTAAAGATACGCTGTGCCTGGTCACTGACTTTGCTCACATTTTCAGAGACTTCCTTCAATATGGTATCTAATTGATTAAATAATGATGGTTTTGCAGGAATAACAGGATAAGGTTCACCGGGCATTTTTTGAAGGGGTGTCAAATCAGAAGAACCCGCAGATAATCCAATGAAAGTTACCCCAGTTATCCCTTGTGAAATTAATGTAGCAGAGGTACTGGTCGTTATGGGTATCCCTTTTTCTATACTCAAGGTTAATTCGACTTGACGAGGATCATCTATGTTTAATTTAATTTTCTTCACAAAACCAACCTGTACCCCGTTGTACTTAACAGGTGATTCCTCACTTAGTCCCGAAACCGATTCATGAAGATAGACTGTATAAAAGGTATATACTTTCTGATTAAAGCCAACAGACAGCCACAATGCCGTAGACAAAAGCCCAGCCATCAAAATAAGTACGGTGAGACCGACTATGGTGTAATTGGTTTTTGATTCCAAGTAACCTGTCCTCTTTGTTGATACTGTATCCAGTATGTATCTTAAAATTTGCTGAAATAATCAGCAATCAACGGGTTTTTATTCTTCATTAATTCTTTAATTGGTTCCACGCTGAGAATTTTCCCATCCCCAACAAATGCTACTCTGTCGGTAGTTCTTTTCAAAGATTCTATATCATGACTGATCATGACAATAGTTAAATTCAACGAATCTCTTAAAAAAACTACCAGATCATCAAATAACCTGGCACCACGTGGATCCAATCCGGTAGTCGGTTCATCAAGAAACAACAACTCAGGATCCATGGCAATCGCTCGTGCCGCTGCGGCTCTTCTTTGCATTCCGCCACTCAACTCTGAAGGCAATTTACCCGCAGCCTCATTGGGCAACCCAACTAAAGATATTTTCAATCGTGCCAGTTCTTCAATAAATTCCGAATCAAGATTTGTAAATTCCCTCATCGGAAACATCACATTTTCCAAAACAGTCATAGCTGAAAATAAAGCACTATGCTGGAACAGCATCCCCCATCGTCGACGCAACAGGAAAGCGTCTTGGGGATTAAGATTCAAGACGTCCTCACCGAATACTTTAATACTACCAGCAGTCGGTTTCAATAACATCAACAAACTTCTCAATATGGTTGTCTTACCGCTTCCTGATCCGCCAATTATCGCAAGTATTTCACCTTTTTCTACTGTCAGGTTAACATCAGTGTGCACCCATTGGCCACCTAGAAAATTTTTCAACCCCTTGATTTCAATAACAGGCTCACTCATCTAGAGCCCCATCCAGCTATAAATAACTGAAAACGCAGCATCTGCGATAATAATCAAGAATAATGCCTGAACCACGCTTTTGGTAGTCTGACTCCCTATGCTGTCAGCACTTGCTTCTACCTTAAATCCTTGAAAGCAACCTACTAAAGCAATTAATAGAGCAAAGACAGGGGCTTTATATAAACCTAACATTAACTGAGACAGTCCAACATCATTCTTTAAACGGACCAAAAAGTCGTCAAAACCAATTCCCAGCATATGTTTGGACATAATCATTGCCCCAAAGATGCTAAAAATATCAGACCAAAAAATTAATAATGGAAAAACAATGAGTAAGCCAATAACCTTGGGAACCACTAATAATTCAGTCGGAGAAAGCCCCATAGTCAACAAGGCATCAACTTCTTCATTAATTTTCATACTGCCTATCTGGGCAGTAAATGCTGAACTGGTTCTACCGGCAACAATAATAGCGGTAATTAAAGAGGCAAATTCACGAAAAATTGCCATACCAGACAAATAAGCAATAAAAATATTTGCGCCATAGGTGGCTAACTGTAATCCCATTTGATAAGCGAGAACTACTCCAATCAAAAAAGAAAGCAAAGCAACAATGGGCAAGGCTTTAACACCGGCTGAATCGATATTGGAGATAATACTGGGTAGCTGAAACCGTCGCCAATTCCCCAGCGCTTCAAACATTTTGGTACTTAAATCACCTATTAAAATAATTAAACCATCTACCTGAAATAATTTATTTTCAGCCTCTTTACCTATTTGATAAAGCACACCTTCTTGAGGTTGCGGGGGGATTTGATAGGTAAGACTTTCTCGTTTGGATTCGACCAATTGAAGAAGTTGATTTTGAGCCTCAGAAAAATTAGTCAATTCAATCTGATTATCTCTTTCTTTAAGTTCATCAACACATTTCATCAGGGCCAAAGCCCCTGCACTATCAAAATTGCTTATTGATTCGCCATTAATAACGACTTTTTGTGATTTAGGAAGTTCACTGACTTTAAATTTTTTAGTCAAACCATCAAGAGCCAAGACAGACCATGCACCGGAGCACTGAAATTTGGCTTCATCCTGATCAAAAACAATTTGAGCGCTTATTTGTTCCATAGTCGATGATATTAATTAGAAGGTGTTAGCATAATACATAAAACCCAGAATCCGCAAAACTATTAATTCATGTTATCATAATATTATTCATTCTTCAGATTTCTTAAAATGATTATAACTGACCAAAAAAATCTGATTAATCAGGCTGAAAAGGATTTAAATGAATCCAATCAACTTCTGGAAGAATTTAAACGCGGATGGAATCAAACCAGTGACCATCCCCTGAATGATCCGGACGTTGTTCGTACCATGCAACTGGTATTACAATACAGGCTGGATACACAAAAAGCCTTATACCAATTATCAGGTTTGCAACAGTATCTCCTGCAATTACTCGGAATTGAACCGCAACATTCTGACCTGTTAAACAGAGAGCGCCTGGCTTTTGCTTTAGGAAGTGATGATTTGCAGCATGTATTATCCATGCTGAATCACTTGGTTGACTCATTACTCCGAATTATTGCTCACAACCATCTAAACCAAATTCTTGATAAGAAGAAATCATTAGAACGTTCAAAAAATCTAAAATTAATCGATGTCATGATCAAAGTAATCGACAAACAAAAAACCTTTGTATCGAAAATGGAAGAGTTAAAACTGGCTCTGGAAGACATTGAAGGTGCTCCCCAACCAGGAATAATTTATGATCACATCGCCGCCCTGCAAGGCCCGGTATCCCGCTTCTATCAAGCACTTCAACATGGATTGGCCTTAAACCATAGCCTCACCCAACAACCCCAGAACAAGGCCAACTTACAATATCAATTAAAAGATACTCTGCAGTCAGTGGATCAGAACCTTAAAATTTTTAACTATAATCCATCGCAGCAGCGATTGTTCAAGCCGGCAGCAGAGAATAATAAAATTGAAAATCTTGAAGTACGTGCATCGGCGAAACGATTGGGTCATTTTTTTAATCATTGATAGAACTGGTTTACTTTACCTATTCACCACGGACATTAGGGTGTGCTGACAATTCATCAATTTGTACTCACAGTTTCGTCAATCAGTTCAGATAATTCCTCACCTTTTAAAAATACACTTTAATTAATCTTAACTTACAGATTTTAAAAGATCATCATCCTCGTGAAGGCGCTGAGTGCTCCTGCCATTGAATTACTCAATAGGTCGATATTAAGCATATATGAGTAAAATTTACGTCATTCCCGCGAAGGCGGGAATCCATGCATCAAATTAGCACCTGATTGTGTTTACTCAATGGATGATTGACATATAAAAAGTGAGGTTCTTTCAGGCTCCAGTTGCGGGACGTCGAAATCGAAATGATCAACAGCCCCTAACGTGAATACATAAAAACTGCTCTGACACTTAAAGTCACCAGAGCATTTCATCAAGAGAGAATTACTTGGGAGATACAGATGATTTTACGTTCTCAAGTGAATCTGTTAACGCATCTACTTTATTTCCAGAATCTGTATTGGTTAGATTAAACATCGTCAAACGACCACTGTAAACAGACACTGCCGCAATAGCCAAGAGGCCTACACCAGTAAGTGCTAACAGTAAATTGGCAATTATATCTTTACATCCACGATGAGTTTTCAACTGGGTAACGTATTGATTATCATTCTTCAGATAATCTGTTGATTGTTGTTTAAATGTATCCAGGTCAATTTTCTTTTCAGCATAAGCGCTGCATATTGTTGCAATTTCTTCTAATACTTTTCTACCCGCTGTAGCTGTATTATGATAGAGTTCTGCTTTATCATCTTTCCTATTAAGTTCATATTGTTGAGATTTCTTATACAGCTCTTCAATTTTATCTCTTAAATGTTCCAACTGGATTAGAACATTACTTAATTCATTCATTCTGACAGGATCACGCTCTTTATTTCTTCTCACTTTGGGTTGAACTGACGACTTTTTAGTCTCCTCAACTGGAATGCTGTCGGTATGTTCCGAAGACTCAATTACAGGAGGAGAATCTTTTACTTGACTTACTGGCGCAGATACTTGTTCATTTACAATGACTTCAACTGTCTGAACAGGCTGAACTGGCTTGGGAAATGCTAAAGACTTTTCTTTAACCAAAGAATCAATAGTCGTTTTCAATCTATTGAGTTCTGATGTATGGTATTCAGATAAACCAACAAGTCTGTAGGGACTTTGGGTGATTTTTTTCGCTTTATCTATTGTTTTAAGAATCGTTTGTAATCGATCATAGGAGTCGCATTTTTTTAAATTTGAAATAGTATTTTCAAGAGAGGCTTTAGCTTTATCAAATGCAACCTTTTTACGATTAGATTTTGAGGACATAGTTTACTCCAAATTATTCGCCCAAACATTACACATATTGTATAATAAATTTTATTGGAATGCTAGCTGTAGAGTAAAAATAGAACAAATAGTCTGGTCTACGCGGTTTGGAGACAAGCCCATAGCCGTCAGGCTAAGAAGAAAATCAAAAGTAGATACTGTCTTTAAATGCAAGATAAATTTTCATTAAAAGGCAGTTTACTTTTTAGAACTCCAAAGATGATATGAGCTAATTTGCGCATTACAGCACAAACAATAGTTTTAGGAGTTTTTCCATTGTTCTGAAGTCTGGTAACGAAGGCAGCTAGTCCTTTGTTATGTCTTTTAGCCACTAATGCGGCCATATAAAGAGCTTTCCTGAGACGACTATCACCTAATCTCGAAATAGTTGTTTTTCCAAACAATTTCCCTGATTGGTGTTGCTTCGGAGTGATTCCAATGTACGCAGCGAATTGTTTGGCGGTTTGAAAGGAGCTGACATCAGGCATGAGTGCTAGCACACGAAAGGCTGTGAGTTTTCCAATGCCTTTAATGCTCGTTATTAACCTCATGTTCCTGTTTAACATGGGCTCCTCATTAATTAATGCAGTCATCTTTTGTTCCACTAAACTGACTTCTTTTTCTAGATTTTTAATCCATTTAATTAACAAGTTGGTTGCCATGCCTTCATGTAAGCTATGTAATTGGTTATTTAGTTGTACCAATTGGCCTTTAAGCATATCTAATAATATCATTAATCCTTTTAATTGCTTTTGAGCCTCAGAAGTAGTTACATACACTCGGGGTTGCATGCATTTACAAAATTCGCGAATCACCCTTCCATCGATGATATCGTTTTTATTTCGCGCTAAGGAAGCTTTAGCAAAGTTCTT
>NZ_LNYR01000038.1:39226-147160 GCF_001467955.1 Legionella quateirensis
GACCTTATTGGAGATGGGTTCTGCTTCGCTGTGCTCGCAAAGACGGGGATGGATCTGTCATTAGGCATACAATGAACTAAACGGACTGTTCAACATTTATGGGATTGCTAAGGATTGAGGAGAGCGTATTGGACAAAACTATAATATTAAGCCGACAGGCAAAAATCTGGCGAAGGTCTATACAGATACAGAGATACACCTTTCGTAAAAGAGTTGATTCAAAAGGGTATAAACCAAGTCTTATGTAAACAGGCGTTGTTTTTGATCTGCGGTGATTCTGATCTTCAATTGCCAATCACCATCTTCGTTAATTGATTCAGACAATACAGAACCTAATTGATACAATTGAGCGCGCAATTTGGCCTGAGAACCTTTTATTATGATATCTTCAATCAGTACAGTTCCATGCAGTTGAGCTGCTATGGCTTCTTTTAGCAGCTCCAGTCCTTGTCCTGTTGCCGCAGATAACCATACTTTACATGAGCCTTCATTGAAGTCTATTTTGGGTTGCCACCCGTCCTGTAAATCAATTTTATTAAATACCTGAATTACGGGAATATCATTTACGCCAAGTTCATCCAAAACGCTTTGAACAGCAAAAACAGTATCCCGCCAATGCGGATCTGAAATATCAATAACATGTAATAATAAATTGGCTTGTTGTGTTTCCTCTAAGGTAGCGCGAAAAGCCTCGACAAGATGATGAGGCAAATCACGAATAAAACCCACCGTATCTGCCAGAATGACAGGTAAGGAACCAGGCAGTTCCAATTTACGCATTGTGGGATCTAAAGTAGCAAATAATTGATTTGCCACATAAATACTTTCGCCAGTCAATGCATTAAATAATGTGGATTTACCCGCATTGGTATAGCCCACCAATGAAACAGTAGCCATATCGGCTTTTTTTCTGGCCTGACGGTTTTGATCGCGGCTGCAGCGTACTTTTTCAAGACGTTTATTAATATATCGAATGCGTTCACGTAATAAACGGCGGTCAGTTTCTAATTGTGTTTCACCCGGGCCACGCAATCCTATGCCCCCTTTTTGGCGCTCCAGATGGGTCCAACCGCGAACAAGGCGAGTAGATAAATGTTGTAACTGGGCAAGCTCAACCTGCAGTTTACCTTCAAAAGTCCTGGCTCGCTGGGCAAAAATATCCAGAATCAGGCCGCTTCTATCGACTACACGACATTCGAATAAGCGCTCCAGATTTCGTTCCTGTGAAGGAGATAATTCATGATTTACCAGAACCAGCTCTGCATCAAGCGCTTTGACTAACTGGCTTATTTCTTCCGCTTTCCCTTTACCCAAATAGTATTTGGCATCGGGAGTAGCGCGCGTGCCCAGGACACAATCAAGAATTTCAGCATGTGCTGAAAGAGCCAGCTCTTCAAATTCAGCCAGGGCTTTTTCAGCATCAACGCCAGGAAGCGCTAATTGTACCAGTATCGCTCGCTCACCACCTTGCGGACGTTCAAACACAGTTCATTCCATCAATTAAAAGAAGCTTAGTCTGCCACAGATCCCTCTTCCTCACCAGATGCCTCATCCGTAGGTATTTTCACCATACGAGAAGGAACAACAGTAGATATGGCGTGTTTGTAGACCATCTGAGTAATGGAATTTTTTAACATGACGACGTACTGATCGAACGAATCCACCACACCATGTAATTTAATTCCATTAACCAAAAATACGGACACAGGAACCTTTTCCTTACGCAATTCATTCAGGAAGGGATCTTGTAATAAATGATTTTTAGACATTGCCTACTCCTTGTTGTTATTGTAGTTTTTAAAGGCAAAAACGGGTATCTAATTACTTATTCGACAGCTGTTAATAAAACTTTAGTTTAATTTCATGACAGCGCAATTTGAATCCGTTAATATAGAGTCTCGCAAGATTACCGCACACAAAAATCATCAGCTGTAGCTGAGTTTATAAGGAGATTTACATGGGATACTCACTAGAGGAAATTCAAGGTTTACAAAACCCCTATAAAGATCTTGGTAATGGAGATGCCTTAGCTGAACACCGTGAAGGATTAAATCAACTGTCAGCCGAACAAAAGAAAGATTTAGCTACTCGCATGGTTTTAGATTGTCCCCAAACTGAATTAAAAAGCTTTGGTCGCGTGATTGAAGCAGCAAGAGTCCCACATGCAGACCATCCAACGTTTTATTCCGTGTTATTTGAAGCCTATGAGG
The DNA here is from genome assembly GCF_001467955.1 of Legionella quateirensis. Taxonomy (GTDB): domain Bacteria; phylum Pseudomonadota; class Gammaproteobacteria; order Legionellales; family Legionellaceae; genus Legionella; species Legionella quateirensis. The sequence goes on from NZ_LNYR01000038.1 coordinate 41,437, forward strand.
TAAAAAGGCGCATTTACGCTTTATTGGATTCAAGAAATAAAAATCCTCATCTTTTAATTTTAGATAAAGAATTTGATGAAGAACTGTTTAACAAGTACAAGGACTTAGCCTTACAAGTTCTCGACACCAATGAAACAGCTATAGCTGAGCGGCTTGCCGAGACCACTCCGGAAGAATCTCGTAATCAGGTTGCGCTCAATGTGAAAGGGATTTTTCCCGATACACTTTTTGCTCGCAAAATAGGACAGGCATTTGCGCTTAAACGAGATATCGATCGTTTACTTCTTGGCGACAATCCCAATGAATTTTTCAGCAGCCGGGAATACAGCGTAGATTCATGTCAGGAATTTTCTGGCTTATTCAAAGTCACTAAAAATAAAGAATCGTCTATAGCGGCAAAACTTGCCTTGAGTGCCCCCCAAGAAAAACAGAGTATTATTGCTCGAAACATCCAAAATCTGGTTCCTACAGATGATGAGTTTGCGACTAAAGTAAGAACCGCCTTTACTGTACGTCGCAACATCGATTTACTTTTAGGCGATAAGCCAGAACAGTTTTTCACCAGCCGTGATTTTAGTGTTGATAACTGCCTTGAGTTTTCAATTTTGTTTCCAGCGCTATTAGAAGGACATGAACAAAGCATTGGTGAAAAACTGTCTTTGCTGGAATCCAAAACGCTATCGGATATAAATCGCAAACTTGAAATGATCAATGGAGCCGCTCACGATCAAACCAACCCGTTCCGCCTGATTGCAGCAGCAATAGTGCCAAAACAAGGACCATCTCAACAACAAGAACCCACTGTTGATGCACCTAAAGCAGAACCCGCATCATCAACTTCAAGCAATCCCAACACAATATTTCAAAGTGTTTTAAAAAAGAGACCTACGGAGTTGACCCGTTCACCAACTTTAGCGCAATCCAGTATGGATTCTGATAGTGACAGTGATAGTGAAGATGAGGATTGCTTTAGCAAATGCTGTAATATGTTTAAATAAATGATCATCTATTTTGCCCTTACCTGGTAAGGGCATCTTTACACCATTTTTACCGAATTTTACATCCAATAAAGTAAAGGTCCATGCTAATATTTTTCAATTCGTTCAGCATCACTTTAAATTCACTAAATGAATACATGTTCAACAAAATTTACGAAAACGCCTACGTACCGCGGCTTGTCCGCCATATCCATTGATTTTCTGGATGGCGCGGACAAGCCGCACCACGTCAGGGTTATAGATCAATTTTAAACAGCTCCTAAATGACTGAATTTAAAATTACTTATAACAAAGGCATTGAACGTTTTTCATAAGTCCTTTTTTGTAAGACAACTCATTTAATGCCAATCAAGCAGTATTTAGTGAAATAAATACTGGTGCAAACAGAATTTTTTTTGATAATATAGGCGGATTTTTAATCTACAAACAAGACACATTTTTTTTAACGTAACAACACATAGGACGACTAATGGCAGAAAACAAATTAAGGGTGGCACTGGTTCAGGAACAATGGCATGAAGATGCTAAAGAACATCAAGACAGTCTAGCCTCTGGAATATTTTCGGCAGCGCAACAAGGCGCTGAACTGGTGTGTTTGCAAGAACTCACTTTAAGCCCTTATTTTTGTACTCGATCTGACGTAGACGGAACGCCTTATATGGAAGACATCCATACAGGTCCTACAGCCCAATTTGTCAGTCACATGGCTAAAACTCATAAAGTATGTATTACTGCCTCGCTGTTTGAAAAAGCAGGTTATAACACTGCCGTTGCATTTAATAGTCAAGGTGAGCTGATTGCCATTACCCGCAAACAACATATTCCCAGCGGGGAAAAATACCATGAAGACTTTTATTTTAAACCCGGTGATTCCAATTACCCGGTGCATAATATTGCAGGACACCAATTCGGTCTACCCACTTGTTATGATCAATGGTTCCCAGAGTTATCCCGAATCTATGGATTAAAAGGCGCAGAGATTCTGGTTTATCCAACTGCTATTGGCGGCGAGCCAACAGCTCCAGGGTTTGACAGTCAGCCCATGTGGCAAAAAGTAATGGTGGCACAGGGAATCATGAGTAATACCTTTATCATTGCGGTCAATCGAATTGGTTGTGAGGATGATTTGCAGTTTTATGGCAGCAGTTTTATCAGTACGCCAATGGGTGAAATTTTAGCTCAGGCACCACGTAATGAGCCTGCCGTGCTTGTTGCTGATCTTGATTTCAGTCAACGTGAATTATGGGGAAGATTATTTCCATTTGCCCAACAAAGAGAACCTGCGACTTATCACGAATTAGTCAAACCACGTAATCCTATTGGAATCAAATAATGAATAGCAACACGCAATCAGAAGAAAACTTATACAACATTGAAAATTGGGGTGATGGTTACTTTAATATTAATGAAAAGGGCAACATTGAAATCAGTAAAAACCCAGAGCAAAAAGGGGTGGAATTACTGGCTATAGTTAATGCGGCCGAACGAGCAGGACTCCATTTACCTTTATTAATTCGGTGTAGCGACATATTGCATGATCGCGTTCGCAGAATATACCAGGCATTCACTCAAGCAAGAGAGGACACTGAATATTCTGGAACCTATCAATTAGTTTATCCTATTAAAGTCAATCAGGAACACAGCGTGGTTCGTGAGCTGTTAAAATCCCCATCAAATAGCATTGGTCTGGAAGCAGGCTCAAAACCTGAACTGATGGCAGTAATCGGTATGCTCGGCGATCGACCCAGTACCATAGTCTGCAATGGTTATAAAGACAGCAGCTACATAAGAACGGCTCTCATAGCCCAACAGATGGGACATAAAGTTTTTATCGTTATTGAGAAAAAATCGGAATTGGACATCATACTCAGTGAGTCTGCCCGCCTTAAAGTAAAGCCTACCTTGGGTGTACGTATTCGTTTAGTGAGCAAAAGTGCCGGTAAATGGGAAAATACAGGAGGAGTTAAATCCAAATTTGGTTTAAATGCAAAGCAAGTGCTTGAATTGGTGACGCAATTAAAAACCAACGATTTACTTGATTGCCTCCAGTTAATGCACTGCCATTTAGGTTCTCAAATAGCTAACATTCATGATATTCGTCATTGCATGCAGGAAGTAGCACGATATTATGTTGAATTACGTCATCTCAATGCCCCAATTGATACTATTGATGTGGGTGGCGGCTTAAGCGTTGATTATGAAGGCACCCGATCCAACAAAGGCTGCTCCATGAATTACAGCCTCAATGAGTATGCGACGCACATCTTATTGGCCATGAAACATTTATGCCAGGAAGCGGAAATCCCGGAACCAAACATTATCTCAGAATCGGGACGAGCGTTAACAGCGCATCATGCCGTATTGATATCCAATATCACCGATATTGAAATAATTAAAAAAGCTCCTGTGCTTCCAGAAATATCCGAAGAAGATTCACATGTTATTCGAGATATCTATGATACTTATCAGGCAATTACCGACAGCTCACCATCAGAAATATACAACTATGCTGAACATTCCCTGCATGAAGCCCACTCTCTATTCAAGCATGGAGTAATCAGTTTACAGGAAAAAGCAAAAGTTGAGGCATTCTATACCAATATTTGTATGGAATTGAAAGACCGGTTAGACGAAGAAAATCCCAGTGAGCACTCCTTATTAATGATGATTAACGAATGTATGGCTGCCAAAATCTTTTGTAATATTTCTTTTTTTCAATCCATACCTGATGCCTGGGCTATAGGTCAAATCTTTCCAGTGGCTCCTATTTCTCAATTGAATGAAGCGCCAAGCATGCATAGTATTCTTCAGGATTTAACTTGTGATTCAGATGGTACTATCAAGCAGTACCCCGGTCAGTCTTGTGTTACAACGACTTTGTTGCTCCCGCCTTATAACAGCACTAACCCTTATTGCATTGGTTTTTTCTTGGTTGGAGCTTATCAGGAAATACTGGGAAATCTGCACAATTTATTCGGTGATACGAATTCTTTGGACGTCAAGCTGTCTGATGATGGTCAGTTTGAGCTGGAAGATTTAGTCAATGGTGATACAGTAACCAACGTATTGAATTTTGCACATTTCGATACCAAGAAGCTGATTCAATCTTATGAGAAACAATTAATTCAAACCGAGTTGCCGAAAGAGCAAACCTTATCCTATTTAAATGAATTAAGAAGTATTTTTTCTCAATTAACCTATCTTGATGGAAATACAACACAGTGACTATACAAACAACACCAAAACACGCTGGATTTTATATGCCAGCAGAATGGCATCCACACGAAAGATGCTGGATGGCATGGCCCTGTCATCAATCAACCTGGGAAAAAGTAGGCTTGGAACGAGCACGGATCGCCTATGCCAAAGTAGCGAAAGCTATCGCACAATTTGAACCTGTTACCATTCTGGTCAATCCCGGAGATGAGCCGTCAGCAAGAGAATTATGTGGCGATAAAATTTCCATTGTCTCACTTCCTATCAATGATTCATGGACTCGTGATACCGGAGCAACTTTTTTATTGAATGCTGATAAACAACTTGCCGGGGTAGACTGGATCCATAATGCATGGGGTGGCAATTATGAAGACTGCTCCCTGGATAATAGAATTGCATCAGTGATTATAAAAAACACTGATGCTCGCTATTTTCATGCTCCACTGGTTATGGAAGGAGGTTCCTTTCATGTTGATGGTGAAGGAACCGTATTAACCAGCCGCGAATGCCTGCTTAATTCAAATCGTAATCCCAGCTTATCCCAACAACAAATAGAACACTATTTAGTGGAGTATCTGGGTGCAGAACGTATTATATGGTTGAATAAAGGATTACTTGGTGATGAAACTGACGGACACGTTGATGAAATCGCTACCTTTATTGCGCCAGGAAAAGTTTTATGCCTTATCACGACCGATAAAACAGATCCCAACTATAATACACTGCAGGAAAATCTGGACATTCTAAAGTCTGCAACAGATGCAAAAGGCCGTACATTAGAAGTCTATTGTGTCGAACAACCTCCCGCCACTTATCTTGATGGAGAGAGACTTACCCTTTCCTATATCAATTTTTATCTGGCTAATAAGGGCATAGTTATGCCTGCGTTTGGCTATGAGGAATATGATAAAGCCGCCTATCAACTGTTCACCCAATTATTTCCAGAACATCATATTACTCAAATCGATGCTTTGGATGTTTTCGCAGGTGGCGGCGGAATACATTGCATTACCCAGCAACAACCAATATCTCTTGGCAAAATCAATTAGGCTCAGATTGAATCCTCTAAAAACTGAACTCTCCGCTGTATTCTGTATTTTTAATAATGCAGCGGGAGTATCTTGTATTAGGCGACGTCGTAATAACGAATTAAGCTTGTTCCCAATACCCTACTCTTGCAAAGAAGATAGCGATATCAAGGCGTGTCATCAATTGATGTAACCTGGATTTATTTATCATCGATGGGGAGGGTGCCTTTGACAAAACCACTCGGTCAATACAACTCGGGCTCATACAGGCTATCCTGACTGATGATAAGCTCAATGCCACATTTTTTCATAGATCCCAGCTATCACATCGATGACGTATATAAAGCCAGTTCCCACCAAGAAGAAAATACCCACCATTCTTTGAGAAATTTCTTACAATTTGTTGCTCTATCTACCCAATGACTCTATCTGCCAAAAGGTTATACTGAAATCTCAAAGGGATGACATGGATATGTCTGACAGGATGTCAACTCAAGGGACCAGTACAATGGATGTACTTCGCCGCAAGGATGCGGCACTTATACTCCTGAAGATAAACATCAAACACACTCTTTATATTTTACAATGAGTTACAGACATCATTCACAACACGATTCAGTATCGGTCCAACAGTACGGCTCGAGTAGGTGTTGGCTCGAAGAAAACCATTATATGATAATCGTTTAGCCAGACTACTGTCTTTAATTAACCGCTCCAATCCATTTGCTAAACTCACCGGATCAGAAGGCGGCACCATGACAGCGCACTCTGTGTCACCGACGATTTCAAGAGGACCGGATATTTGTGTGAGCACCATAGGTAATGAATGTATCATGCTCTCAACAACAACCAAACCAAAAGATTCTTTCAATGAAGGATGGCAAAAAATATCAAGGCTCTCATAAAATGCCTGTTTATCATCTATCCAGCCCAATAACCTCACCTCGTTATGTAAGCCATGCTGATTAATTTGTTTCATGTATTGTTTTTTCTGTTTACCATCACCAGCAATGTTCGCTTTAAATGAAATACCCTTGCGTTTTAAAAGTGCCAAAGCATCGATAAATACATCCAACCCCTTAAGGTCTGAAAATCTGGCACTGGCTCCTATCACTGGAATGGCAGCATGCTCCGGTTGTCTATAAGCAAGATCCTCTGGAATGGAAATCATATTAGGGACCGTATAAATTTTTTTTGCAGATTCCCCCTGACCAATCATGTCATGATACATATGTTCTGTGATGGCAATAACAGCATCAGATGCTTTCGCTAACTCATTGTACGATTCAATCGTATGACATACTGCAATTTTAGGCACTGTAGTTTTAGTTTTTTCAACCAGTAGTGCAGCTCGCTTTGTATGCGTGATAATGCAGTCAGGTTGTTCTTTGAGTATCAACTGACGTAATCGATGAACTGCTATGAAGTCGTTTCTCCCATAACTGAAGAGTGTTCTAAGATTATCACCTGCGCATGACGCTCTTATCTGTGACCAGGGGTGAATAACTGGAATAACCTCATTACCATAACTCTCAAGTACTTTGCTGTAGTTTAAAAAAACCTGTTCAACACCTCCATTTACTTTGGAGAACATGGCATTCAATATTTTCATTAAAAATCCAGAGTTGTTTTGTTCTTACCACTAGTACCTTAATTCAATTAAGATAAGTACTTTTTTTACGAGTTAAAAAAATTCAGTGTTATTATATACTAATTATTCTACTTATTTTAACGAATCTCCATAAAGAAACCATTACTTGATATCCTGTATAAATCGCAAGGAATCCTCCTCATTTCCTTTTTTATGATGCAATTGCAATTCTCTTATTTCATTATTATTATTGCATTAATTATCAAAATGATAATTAATGATGTGGTGGCAATTTCTCCTTGGTACCCTTCCTGAATGCATATCCCTAAACGGTATCGTGTTTTTTTAGCTGCTTCCAAGCTTTATTGTCTCAAATTTTTTTATTTTTATGTTTTAATTCAAGGAATGATTTATGAATAAGCTAAGCTGTATCCCTTTGTTTTTAGCTGGATTATATGTGTCTGGAAATGCCTTGGCTGTATCACCGGTACTTGATAAAGATGGACCTGTTTGTTCGTCGGTGCTGTGTGCCTTTAATTTGAAAGGTGGTTTGTATGCGGGTATCACTGGATATTATGTTAAACCAAGTGAAACTGGAATCGGCATGGTCACTGACAGTTGGTTGTATGGAAGTCCGGGAAATTTTACTGCCATAAGTAAACCTTTTGATCCAGTGCATAAATGGGCCGGTAGTGTTAAAGTCGGTTATAACCTGCCAATGTCTGCTAATAACATCGAAATAAACTATTTATTTTTAGATAATAAAACGCATGCGGTTAATGATTTTTCAGACGGTTCTGTAGGTTTTGGCAGTATTTTATTTCCCGATGCAGCCTTTCCACCTACCCCGGGTTTTGTTAGTGACGCCTATTTAACCTATAAAGTAAATCAGGTTGATTTAAAAGCTGGTCGAAAATACAGCGATGTATCCGGTGTTTTTACTGTTCGCCCTTCTTTGGGACTCCGCTACGCTGAATTGAAACATACACTTACATTTGCAGCACCAGGTAATATGATCAGTACCTATAATGGTGTTGGCCCAATGTTGAGCGTGGATGGAACTTATACTCTTGGTTATGGTTTTGGATTGGTTGGTTATTTTGATTATGGCTTATTAATTGGAAAGATCGATGCTCATTCTTTTGTTAATTTGCTTGGAACCAATTTTAATTATTCCTGGCCTGAACGGGATCGAATCGTGAACAGCCTTACTGGAAAACTAGGCCTTGATTACACCCATAATTTCGCAACAAGTTCTAATTTCACCATTGAAGCAGGCTATCAAATAAGCGAATACATCAACTCCATGGATACTATCAGAGGAACATTACCTCTTGCTCCAGGTGCTATCCAACGTATCAATGGTTATGAAACAAATAGTTTTGGATTTCGTGGCCCTTATATTAGCTTGACTGTTGCTGCCTAAATCGTTCTTGCTGAACTATTTTAGGGACAGGTTGTAAGGTGAATACTCACCTTACAACCACATATGAGGTTAAATATCTATATTTTCCGCATCCAAAGCATTAGACTCAATAAAATCTCTGCGTGGCTCAACATTATCACCCATCAAAGTGGTAAATATTTCATCTGCAGCAACACCATCTTCGATACTAACCTGCAACATACGCCGTACTTCCGGATCCATAGTGGTTTCCCAGAGTTGTTCTGGATTCATTTCACCAAGTCCTTTATAACGCTGGATGGTTTGTCCTCTTTTTGCTTCTTCCATTAACCAATCCAATGCTTGCTCAAAATGTTCAACAGGCAAGGATTTATCAGCTCGTTTAATGTATGCACCCTCATCGATCAAGCCGCCTAATCGACTGCCCAGGTTAACCATTTCTTTATAATCCTTTGAATAGAAAAACTCTGCATTCATTGGAATGAAATTATCCATCCCATGCTGAGTTATAGTAATTTGAGGGATAAATTGGTTCTTTTCTTCAAGCTTCTGAACACTTACGGAATACTGTTCTGTTTTGCTATCAACCTGTTGCAAACTTAGATGCAACTGACTGCACCAATGACTTATTTTATCCTGATGATTAAAGTCTTCATTTTGCAATACTGGTAAATAGGCGACTCGTTTCAAAATATCCGTAGGATATCTGCGCTTGTAACGCTTAATAATTTTTTCCACACGCCTAAACTGTTGCACCAGCTCTTCTAAAGCTTGTGCAGTAATGGCAGGTGCATCCTTTGATGGGTAAAATGCAGCTCCATCTAAAGCACTTTGAGTCAGATATTCAAATAAAGCCTCATCATCTTTTACATATTGCTCCTGTTTACCTCTCTTTACTTTGTATAAAGGTGGTTGAGCTATATAAATATATCCTCTTTCCAGCAGTTCTCTGGTCTGTCTGTAGAAAAAGGTTAGTAATAGAGTACGAATATGAGATCCATCCACGTCCGCATCCGTCATGATAATAATTCGATGATAACGAACTTTATCCGGATCATACTCATCAGGACCAATACCGCAGCCTAATGCGGTAATTAAAGTAGCAACTTCTTGTGAGGCCAGCATTTTGTCAAAACGTGCTTTTTCCACATTGAGTATTTTACCCTTGAGAGGTAGTATTGCCTGGAATTTTCGATCACGGCCTTGTTTCGCAGAACCACCCGCTGAATCTCCCTCTACCAGATACAGTTCTGATAAAGCAGGATCTTTTTCCTGGCAATCCGCCAACTTTCCGGGCAAACCAGCTATATCAAGTGCACCTTTTCGGCGAGTCATTTCGCGTGCACGGCGCGCTGCTTCTCTAGCACGTGCAGCATCGATGATTTTACCAACAATAGCTTTCGCTACCGAAGGATTCTCAAGGAGAAAATCGTTAAATTTTTCTGAAACACTGGATTCTACAGCAGATTTTACCTCTGAAGAGACCAGCTTATCTTTTGTTTGAGATGAAAACTTAGGATCAGGAACCTTCACAGACAATACTGCAGTTAATCCTTCACGCGCATCATCTCCTGTTGGGGATACCTTGGCTTTCTTGGCATATCCTTCATTTTCAATATAATTATTCAGTGTACGAGTTAGCGCAGCTCTAAAGCCGGCCATATGTGTACCGCCATCCCGCTGAGGAATATTATTAGTAAAACAAAAGAGTGTTTCTTGATAAGAATCATTCCATTGCATGGATAACTCAACAACAATACCGTCTTTCTCAGCAGTCATGGAAAATACAGCGGGAAATATAGGTGTTTTATTCTTATTCAGATGTTCAACGAAGGCTCTGATCCCCCCCTCATAATGGAAGGTATCTTGTCTCTGGGTACGTTCATCAAAAAGATGAATGCAAACACCTGAATTTAAATACGATAATTCTCTTAAGCGTTTTGCTAATATGTCGTAATGAAATTCTATATTATTAAAGGTTTCTGAACTGGGTTTAAACCATATCTGGGTACCTGTACTTGTAGCATCCCCTGTTTCTTTGATAGGAGCATCAGGAACACCGTGCCGATAATGCTGCTCATGAACTTTTCCATGTCTGCGAACAAGCAAATGCAATTCCTCAGATAAGGCATTAACAACTGAAACCCCCACCCCATGAAGACCGCCGGATACTTTATATGAGTTATCATCAAACTTACCGCCAGCATGCAATATTGTAAGAATAACTTCAGCTGCAGACCGCCCTTCTTCTTTATGTATGTCCACAGGAATACCGCGGCCATCATCTTTCACAGTAATTGACTCATCAGAATGAATTGTAACGAATATTTCCTTACAATGTCCTGCAAGTGCTTCGTCGATTGAGTTATCAACTACCTCAAACACCATATGATGAAGTCCGGTACCATCATCGGTATCACCTATATACATACCCGGTCTTTTTCTTACTGCATCTAAACCCTTTAGGACTTTAATATTATTTGAATCGTAACTGGCATCAACGCTCATCAGGAACCCTCATTACCGTATTGTGGTATTTTGAATACCCCAATTATATCATCTTTTGCCGTTGGTTTATATGTAGATAGATAAACTTTGAGTTCCTATTTTATCCCACTGTCTCATGCTTCATTTACTTCGCCTAGCTTCGAGTTCTTCATCAATATTATTTGTATCACTAGATTAATGCGATTTGAATAACCCGATTTCGTCGCTGTTTTTGTTCCACGTGAAACATTTGATTTGTGTTTCTGTATAAACTGCAAATTAAGGCTAATCAACCATGATGTGTAAAACATTCATCAAGCCACTTTAAAGTACCGTGTCTTGTAATCGAGTTCACTGGATCGAATGTTTATGAATACTTCACATATTTGAACTGATGAATAAAGGTATTAAGATTCTAATATCACGAAGGATAAATCACGAGGTAACAATTCCTGAATCAACAGTAAACGTGTTGAAATTCAGTTGAGTTAGAAATGGTGAAAATTCAGATTCATTAATGCAAGTAAAAACATATTGCCCTTTATTGCTATTTAAATACTGAAACAATTTGTTTTGATGATTTCTATCCAGTTCTGCAGGTAAATCATCAAAAAGATACAAACAATCGCCGTTAAGGAGTTGGCCCTGTGCTAATTTAAGGGCAATCAAGATAATTTTTTGTTGGCCACGAGAGAGTATTTGTTTCGCTTTAGCATCATCACTATAAATTAAAATATCCGCTTGATGTGGGCCGTATTGAGTATATTGTTTTTGCAGATCACTACTATAGTGTTCTGCTAATAAATCCATAAGTGATTTACCCGTATTTTTTCTATCCCAACCTTTATAATAGTCAATGGTGCATGAACTGGAAGTCAATTGGTTAATAATTTGATAAAATACTGTTTTCAACTCATCAAAGTACTCCTTTCGAAGCACATCCATTTGCGTAGCCAACTCATCTAATTGTCTATCCCAGGGAATACAGTTCTGGTAAGAAGAGCGATTTTTTAAAAGGACATTTCTATGCTTTAAAACCCTTTTATAATCTTTCCACAGCGACAAATAATTATGTTTCACGTGAAACAAACCCCAATCAAGTACACTTCTACGAACACCTGGACCTGCATCAATGATTTGGAATATATCAGCATAAAAAATTTGACAGGGAACTGCATAGGCCAATTGACTGGTACTATAACAAAATTGATTATTCAACTTGATTTGAGTTGGTTGCGAAGAAGACTTTTGGATGCTGATGGTTGAGTTATCCGTAAAACGAGAAAAAACCGTTAAAGCAGATTGCCCACGGGATATTATTGGGGAAATTTCTCGAGATCTGAATGAATGACCACAACTCAATAAATACAATGCTTCAAGAATGGAAGTTTTGCCACTTCCATTTACACCATAAATAAAATTAAACTTCGGGTTGAGTGTTAAATGTGCTTCAGAGATATTTCTTAAATGATGAATCCTTAAATCAGATAAAATCATATTTTCATAGGCATAATGATGTATTGATAATTATCATTTTGTAAGGATTCGATTAAAATACTACTGTCCGTATTGGACATGGACATTCGTATCTGACCGTCACCAAAATGATTTAATACATCCAGCAAATAAGTTGCATTCAAGCCGATCTTTAACTCATCACCCTGAGTTTCAGCAGGCAGAGTTTCGACAGCCTCTTCCTGTTCATTATTGTTAGCAATTAAAGTTAATTGACCGGATTGTAAATGGAGCATTACCGCTTTGGATTTCTCATGAGCTAAAATAACAATTCGAGCCAATGACCGTTTTAGAACGGCGCAATCGATAATAATCTGTTTATCCTGCTCTCTGGGAATAGCTTTTGAGTAAGGAGGAAAACGGGCCTCAATCAGTTTGGACATAAAAGTAAATTGACTGCTGATTAATTTAAAATGAGATTTTCCTGCAGCCAGCAAAACGTGTTCATCACTAATACAATTTAATAAGCGTAATAATTCCTGAACCCCTTTTTTGGGCAACAAAAGCTTATTTTGGCTTACGTTGGCACAAGAATAGCGACAAATAGCCATTCTGTGTCCGTCTGTAGCAACAGCAGAAATCTGATGGGGTTCGAATTCTAAAAAGAGTCCATTAAGAAATACTCGAACATCTTGTTGGGACATGGCAAAATGGGTTGACTGCAATAATTGAAGTAGGACAAGCCGGGGTATCGATAATTCAACTTCATTACACTCATCTTCACTTAATGGATAATTTTCAGCGGGTAAAGTGGTCAGTTTGAATGAACTACGCCCTTGTTTGATGGTTACAATACCTTTATCAAAAACAATATTCGGGCTGGTATTTTCATCAAGAGATCGTATGATATCAATAAACTTTTTAGCAGGAACAGTAATACTTCCTGATGTTTGGTTTGACTCACAAGACACCTGAGCAGATATTTCAATCTCTAAATCAGTAGCCGTAACATAAAGCAAACCATCAGCCAATTTTAATAAAAAATTGGATAAAATAGCCAAGGATTGCTTTTTATCTACAGCGCCGGCTACAGTAAGTAAAGGAGCGATGAGATCTTCCTTTTTTATAGCTAATTCAAACACGATAAACCCCTTATCACGAAGATAATATACGCATCAAATTTTTGTAATCTTCAGCAAAATCACTATCATCCTGAACTAATTCCTTTACTTTTCTGCAGGCATGAATAACCGTAGTATGATCTCGACCACCAAAATGATCACCAATTTCAGGCAAACTGTGATTGGTTAATTCCTTGCTCAAAGCCATAGCCATTTGTCTTGGTCTGGCAATAGAACGACTACGACGTTTGGATAACAAATCAGCGACTTTAACTTTATAATATTCAGCTACAGTTTTTTGAATATTCTCTATAGTAACCAATTTATCCTGCAAAGCTAAAAGATCACGTAATGCTTCATGCACAAACTCTATCGTTATAGGTTTTCCAGTAAAATGAGCATTAGCAATTACTCGTCGTAAAGCACCTTCAAGCTCTCTAACATTAGAACGTATTCGTTTAGCAATAAAAAAGGCGACTTCATAAGGAAGTTCAATATTGGATTGCTCCGCTTTACTGATTAAAATAGCAACACGAGTTTCCAATTCCGGCGGTTCTACTGCAACAGTAAGTCCCCAACCAAAACGTGACTTAAGCCGCTCTTCCATGCCCTCGATTTCTTTCGGATATCGATCGCTGGTTAGAATTATTTGTTGTTGTCCTTCCAGCAGAGCATTGAAGGTATGGAAAAACTCTTCTTGAGAGCGATCTTTACCGGCAAAAAATTGAATATCATCAATAAGTAAAGCATTTAAAGAACGATAAAAACGTTTGAATTCATTAATGGAATTGGTCTGCAACGCTTTAACCATATCCGCAACAAATCGCTCGGAATGCAAATAAAGTACTTTGGCTTCAGGATTATTTTTAAGAATGTTATTTCCAATGGCATGCATCAAGTGAGTTTTACCTAAACCAACTCCTCCATAAATAAATAATGGATTGTAGGCGTCACCCGGACGTTCCGCTACCTGCATAGATGCAGCGCGGGCTAATTGGTTAGAGTTCCCTTCAACAAAACTGTCAAATACGAATTTCTTATTTAAATGACTGCTTTTATAATCTACAGCCTTTTTATTTATGGTTTTCACCGCTGTGCTTGTCGTGGTGGAAACTGTCGTTTCAACAACCGATGCAACGGGTTCAGCAGCCTTGCTTCCAATCTCGATAGAAACAGATTTTATATCATCACCGCAAAATTGATTGATTAATTCTTCAATGCGAGAAAAAAAATGTTTTTTAACCCAATCAACAACAAATCGATTAGGCGCAAGTAAAACTAAACGTTGCTCATCTGTATGAGCTTGTAAAGGACGCAACCAGGTATTGAATTGCTGAGCAGAATATTCATCTTGCAATAAACCTAAACATTTTTGCCAAACAGCTGCTGACACAACATAACTCCTCATCATATAAGGGTGGTAAAAGAGTGCTAAAACTAATTATCCACGGCTATAAATATTGCCATTGAAAGCACCTAGACAGCAAGATAATTAAGTAGAATAAATTAAAGAATCAAAAATAAGATAAATACTTATAAAATTAAAACAGAGTTTAAAATAATCGATGTTCTAACTGGGAGATTATACTCAGCCTTGAATAAAAGGCAAAGTTATCCACAAAAAAATTTAAAATAAAAAACGGAAATCAAATAAAAATAAATGGATTGAAATAAATCAAAGGCGCATACATGAGGCGATCAGAATAATAAAAGCTATGGATAACTAGCGTTTATACCCAAGAATAAGTTGAATATAAAACAAAGATTCGGTAACTGAGCAAAAGAACAAACACTTTAAACACAGACAATAACGGAACTTACCAACATCATAAATAATATTCTAACTCTTTGTTATATATAAGAAATATGAAATTACTAACAGAAAATGGTTTTATTAATAATAAACATAGAATTTTAAATATATAAAACTATATTAATAATAGACGAATCGAATAAGTCTCATTTAATTAAAAAGAGCTCGTTTTAAACAACTGTTCAGATCACAATAAAATCGTAGTTCAAAACAGACCTATACAAAAATAGGTCATGTAAAAAATCTGGGGGTTACATAAATTGGATATGTATAGTCAATTTAGAACAATAGGATGAAACAAAAGGTGTGTATAAGAACAGATTTAGTACCTATATATATAGTGTATAAATTAGATGTATTAAAAACGAGTGCGTTTTACACACAGAAAAAGATCGTTCAATACAAGAGTTTTATACAAGATAAAATTTACATAACTATATGATAGTATTATTTTTATTGAAGTTATCAACAGATTTTTTTGTGCTTAATATAATAAAAAGATATATAATTTAAAAGATATATTATAATTACACTTCCCCGTTTAATTGGAAAATATAACAAAAAATAATCATAGTTCTAATTTGACACTGGAAAGAAAGTTATCTATCATTGCCAACCTCATAAATTTATATACAGGTTCATCATGAAACGCACCTTTCAACCAAGTAATCTAAAACGCAAACGCGATCATGGTTTTCGTGAGCGTATGGCAACTCGTGCAGGTCGATTAGTTATTAAACGTCGTCGTGCCAAAGGACGTAAGCGTTTGTCAGCTTAAGTGTTTGCATTTACTAAAACACAGAGACTGTTAACAAAAAAAGATTATGACCATGTGTTTGAACAGGCAAAAAAAATTGTAACGACTGAATTTGTTGTGTTATACAGAAACAATAATCTCGGTTATGCTCGTTTAGGGCTGGCGTTGTCAAAGAAAATGATAGCAAAGGCCCATGATAGAAATCGTATAAAACGACTGCTGAGGGAAAGTTTCAGAATACAGAAGCTACCTGCAGTAGATATGATTTTTCTAGCAAAACAAGGTGTGGCACGACAAACAAATTTAGTCATAAATACCCAATTGAGCAAAACATGGGAAAAACTAACTTCATACTACGACAAATAGTATGCATTCCAATTAAAATATATCAATTTTTGATTGCCCCATTGATTAAACCATGCTGTCGCTATTATCCTAGTTGTTCACAGTATACTGAGAGTGCAATCAAACAACATGGCATAACTAAAGGCATGTGGATGGGTTTGAAACGTATATTACGATGTCATCCCTGGTCTCGTGGTGGTTATGATCCGGTACTCCCTAACGATGAGAAGCTTTAATGGATATTAGACGTATTATATTATATATGGCGCTTGCGCTGGTTGGTTTATCACTTTGGAACGCCTGGCAAGCGGATTATCCAGCGAAACAGCCTGTTGCAATAGAATCAACCAGTCAATTGAATACTGATGGTCATTTATTACCAGAAGTTACTCCTGTTGAAACAGAGCAAAGTCCTCTAAATCCATCATTTGACCAACAAACAAATAAAAATGTGCTAAAACCTGAGCAACTGATTCAAGTTAAAACTGATGTTTTAGATGTAGCCATTGATTTAAAGCAAGGTGATATAGTTAAAGGACTTCTTCTTGACTATCCATTGAGTGTTGAGGATAAAAACAAACCATTTCCTCTTCTGCAAAATCAGCCTCAAGAACGCTATGTAGCTAATAGCAGCATCTTCGTAGCGAAAGATCAATCCGTGCAATCACTCAATTTTGGTTTTACGTCAGAACAAAAAGAATATCAGTTAAAACCTAATCAAGATCAATTAATCGTTACTCTTGATGGAAAAAATGAAGAGGGTTTAATAGTTAAAAAAGAATTTATATTTACTAAAGGCAGTTACTTAATTGATGTAAATTATAAAATTATTAATAATGGAGCTACTGACTGGAAAGGGTATTTAAATACTCAACTGCTCCGAAGTTCACCCAAGGAAGATAAATCAAGTATTTTCCATGTCGGTTCATATACTGGCGCTTCTTATTCAAATCCTGGTACTCATCGTTATCAAAAGGTTGGGTTTAGTGATATGAATAAAACCAATCTTGATGTTGATGCTAAAGGCGGCTGGATTGCGATGCAGCAACATTATTTTTTAAGTGCGTGGATCCCTGGAAATTCAGCTGAAAATAAATTTTATACTCGGGCTATTAATGGTGATTACACTATAGGTGCGGTGAGTCAACCCATTTTGATTAAACCGGATGAGCAAAAAGAAATTAGTTCCAAATTATATGTTGGACCTGAAATTACCAGTGTTCTAAAAAGCATTGCCCCTTCTTTGGATTTAACAGTTGATTATGGCATCCTTTGGTTTGTTTCTTCCTTACTGTTTTCATTGATGAAAGCAATCTACAATGTTGTTGGAAACTGGGGCTGGTCAATTGTTCTGGTTACAGTATTAATTAAGTTGGCATTTTACCGATTGTCAGCAACCAGTTATAAATCAATGGCTGGAATGCGTAAATTACAACCCAAGCTGCAAGCTTTGCGTGAGCGTTATGGCGACGATAAAGCCAAAATAAGTCAGGCGACTATGGAACTGTACCGCCAGGAAAAAGTAAATCCTTTAGGTGGTTGCTTACCTATTATTATACAAATTCCCGTATTTATAGCTTTGTACTGGGTGTTGCTGGAAAGTGTTGAATTAAGACAAGCTCCTTTTATCTTCTGGATTAATGATCTGGCGTCTGCTGATCCCTATCATGTTTTGCCTCTTATTATGGGTGCGACAATGCTAGTTCAGCAAAAATTGAATCCAACACCACCAGATCCTATGCAGGCTAAAGTAATGATGTTCCTGCCTATTTTGTTTACTGGATTGTTTTGGAGTTTTCCATCAGGATTAGTATTGTATTGGATAGTGAATAATACTTTATCCATCATGCAACAATGGTACATTACTCGAAAATATTCTGATGACAAACCAGTTAAGAAACTGGTAGCAACAGCAAAATAAATGTCAGAAGATACTATAGTAGCAATAGCTACCCCACCTGGAAAAGGTGGGGTAGGTATTATCCGATTATCGGGTTCCAAATCGTATTCAATTGCACATTCTCTTAATGCCCATAAGACTCTTCAACCCAGATTGGCAACCTTCTGTTCCTTTTATACCGCGGATAATCAATTAGTAGATCAGGGGTTGATGATCTATTTCAAGGCACCGCATTCATTTACCGGTGAAGATGTTGTTGAAATTCATGGGCATGGTTCACCGGTTGTGCTTGATCTGTTGGTTAAAGAATGTGTTGTTTTGGGCGCTCGATTAGCAAGACCCGGTGAGTTTTCAGAAAGAGCATTTTTAAATGATAAAATCGATTTAACTCAGGCTGAAGCAATTGCTGATTTAATCAATTCAAGCTCACAAACAGCAGCACGAATGGCATTGCGTTCCTTGCAGGGCGAGTTTTCAACAAAAATCAATCAATTAAATGAAGAGTTAATTTATTTGCGATTGTATGTTGAGGCTGCAATCGATTTCCCAGAAGAGGAAATCGATTTTTTAAATGACGGAAAGGTATCCACTTTACTTCAGTCTATTTTAGATCAACTTAACGTAATCCGATCCCAGGCAAATCAAGGCGTGATTTTTCGAGAGGGTTTATCTTTGGTTATAGCGGGAAGACCTAATGCAGGTAAGTCGACTTTAATCAATTATCTTGCGGGAAGGGATGTGGCTATAGTTACAGAAGTTGCAGGAACCACTCGAGATGTGATGCGTGAACATGTGTTATTGGATGACATTCCAATACATATTATCGATACTGCTGGATTGCGAGAAAGTGATGATATAGTAGAACAGGAAGGAATTCGAAGAGCCTGGGTGGAATTAAAACAAGCTGATTGTGTATTATTAGTTGTAGATGTTAATGATCCAGATCATCATGAAGGCTTGTCTAACCAAATCAGATCAGCATTGCCACACGATGTACCTATAATTACAGTATTTAATAAAATTGATATGCACGACCTCTCTGCTAAAACAGAGAATGAATCTGTTTATCTATCAGCCAAATCGGGTTATGGTGTTGATGGTCTAAAAGCTTTAATCAAACATATAGCGGGTTATCATCCCAATGAGGGACAGTTTTTGGCAAGAAGACGTCATCTTCAGGCTCTGGATGAAGCAAAAAAGCTATTACTTACCGGCCAGAAACAATTAACTGAACATCAGGCTGGAGAGTTACTTGCTGAGGATTTGCGTCTTGCCCATCAAGTATTATGTGAAATTACTGGCGAATTTACTTCCGATGATTTGCTCGGAAGAATTTTTTCCAGTTTTTGTATCGGCAAATAAATCAGTCGCGCATGGTAACAATCCGTTAAAATCAGCAGATTGCATTTATTCATATCTATACTGTGTAGTGTCTTGTTATTTGTTGTTCCAATCTGTCTCAAGAAACAGCTCCAATACAGATTGGATAAAAATATTGTAATCTGGTATGCAAATAACCATGCCTCATCTGCCCTAATTCTTATAAACCAGCCGTTGTATAGGTTTAAAATTTCCCCCTTTTCAGTTTAATAAATACCTATGAATCTCACCTAACAATGTGTAAAAAAACAATACAAAAAGACTTGTCAAAAGCAATACCAAGTGTTAACGTACTATAAATAAAACTTCCTGTATAATTTTTGAGAGTTGTTATTATGGGTTACTCGAGGCAAAATGCAGCTGTTCGTAGGGACAAACATCAGTTCTTCTCTAAAATTCCATCAACTGGCACATTAAATTCAAAATTCGAAGCCGTTGATCAACGCGCGGAAACGATCGGATACTCCTTTCTTCTGAACAACAAGCATCTACTTGAGACTGAATTTACTGAAATGTTTAACATCTTAAAAAATCAAGATGATGAAAATAAAGAAGCTTTTTGGTTGTATTGCTATTATTGTGCCTCGTTGCTGGAAGCCTTTTATGCCGCCTACCTACAACCTGGAAAACAGGCTGAATTTGCTACAATTAAGTTACAAATTAAAGAACGCCTGATTAATAAAGTAAAGCATAAAGAATCAGATACGGCTTTTATAGAATCACTTTACAATTCTTATCTTGGTAGTTTTCGCAATTTGGTTAACTCTCCTTTTCATGTATCGCAAATTCGTGATTATGTTGCGTATGCAAATCTATGTCGAATTTACTGGGCTTTTTGTCGTATGACATTAACTCAGGGTTTAACTATGGCAAAGGATCTGCATCTCATTGAAAAACTTGATGTTATATTGGGAACTCATACTGACGTAGACAAAATTATTTCCGTATTTCAAGCTCCTATAGGTGTCATTAATTTCTTTAGCGTTGGGTTCTTTCTTATACGCTTTATGATTGATGGCGGCTTATTGATCCAACATACCTTTTTTCCAACTGAATTGGAGAAAGGAGCGAAAAGTGGTTGTGATGTCACTAGACTGGATCACTTACCAGGTGCAGCCAGCATTGAAGCGTACAGAAATAGTTATATCCTGGTTCAGGAAGACGATAAGGCTGATGTGGAATTATATTATATTCCTAAAAAGGGATCTCCGCTTAAACTAACGGCCAGGGACACGAGTAAATTAAAAGAGGATTTGCTGAGTAAATTAATTGAAAACGGAACGACCCGTTTAACAGCTGATGAAGTAAAGGAAATCATTACAGCTCAAACAGATCATGTTCCAGAGGTTACAACTGCCTATGAACGTTTTATGCATGAGCTTTATAAACGGCATTGTAATTTTGCTAATGATCTGGTTTGGGCGACGGTTAACTGTCTGACTAACTTTAATAATGTATTTCAAATTTCAGGCCCGGTCGCAGGATATTTAACAGCTGTTTTTCTAACTTTTGATGTGTGCATGGCCCTGTATAAATGCAAACTGGCAGAACAAGAATATTTAACGAAAAAATCTCAATATCTCTTGGAAATACAAGATTATAATAATCCTGAGCTATTTAAGAAAATGACAGATGAACAACGTCGTTTGCATATAGAAATGCTCCATAAACAGTTGCTCGAATTGGAAATTAACTGGCGTACTAAAGAAGCAACCTTTTACTTTGTAGCCGCTGCCGCTGCCTTATTAATGTTGGGATTTACTACCGCCATATTGGTTAGTCCTCCAATGTTGGTTCTCGCTTCATTTTTTGTATGTACTGTAGCCGTGGCAATGTATCTATCTACAGGAGCTTATTCACAATATAAAGAGAAAAGTCTTTATTTGGAACAGGCACAATTAACGGATACTAATCTTCCTGTGGCTTATAAAGAATTTGAAATCGCTCGTAATGATTTTATCTTTACCATGGTTAAAAATACAGTTATGCCAATGGTATTGATTACTACATTTGCAGTTTGCTGGCCCGCAGCTATTGCCTTGACTGCCATGTATCTGGGGTATGAACTGTATCATGCTCATGATCAGCATAAAGAAACGCGTGCAGCGCGACAATTGGCTTTAGATCTACAGGATGGAGAGGAAGAAAACATGGGTTTTCTTCCTTGCAATAACTAAGCTTCGGGATACATTGCTTTAATGGCAGCGATATCTTTTTCACTTAAATGAGTTCGCTGCCCAATTTCTACTCCATCAGTTAACGGAATAATAGTCTTTTCACCATTTTTAGAAAAGGCAAAAGTACCGTAGTGCATAATGGATTGATAGTCATAAGCACCAAAATCTTTACCATCTGTTAATTGCTGTTCAAAATTATGTTTGTATTCATCATCTATGTTTTCCCATACGATGCGTACATAGGAATTTCTATCAGCTCTTGATTGCTCATGCCATAACCCAAGAGCATGGCCAATTTCATGTACTGTATTCATTGTGGTACATCGTGGCGCTAAATTAATTTCCTGTTTTCCCCCTTTTTTACCCACATATGAAGAACAGGTAGTACCCTCTGCATGAATGAACGAAATATAATCACGGTGTTCATAACGATTTTTAGAGGTCAATTCCAGAAATTCCAGATTGGTGTTTTTTTGCCAATGATCTATAGCTTGATAGATGGCTAATTTGTTCATAAACGGCAAATCTTCAGCAACCTCATAAGGCACAATACCATTAGGCCAACGAGATCCACCTGCTTTAGGAGTAATAATGGCACCCTGATTGTTCAGATTGGCTACTTTTCCAATGAGTATATCCCCTTCAACTACCGCAAATTCGTTAATTTGTTCGTAGATAATATCTCGGCTACCCATTACTGGGTCAGCAATGGTGACATGCCCCAGATTTGCTGCGTAAGTTGAAGATAAGAAGAAAACGGAACCAATAAAACAATTAATCCTTAAACCATATTTCATAAAATATCCTTATTACTTGAAAAACCAAGAACAGTTTATTGAAAGGCTATTCCAAATTCTATGGCCAGGATGAAAAATAAATCATGAGGGATTATCGATACAGTTCTCTATATTTTAATTGTCTTCGGTACTCTACAACGCGTTTATCCATTATTAAACGCCAGAGCGGGGGTATTAAAGCCAGTACTATCATACCCAAATATCCTGATGGAAGCTGAGGGCTTTGTTCCATATGACGCAAAATCTGATAAGGACGACCACCATAAGTATGATGATCAGAATGACGTTGTAAATGAAAAAGTATGGCGTTGGTTAACCAGTGATTGGCATTCCAGGAGTGATAAGGACTGACTTTTTCATAAAGTCCATTTTCCAGTTTATTTCTCTCCAGTCCATAATGTTCAATATAGTTAACCAGTTCAAGAGTCATGATGGCGGTGAAGGACTGTACTATAAAAAATGCGAGTACGGATATTCCGCCCAGAAGCAAACAAAGTATACTTATGATAAGTGGAACTGAAAGTATCCACCAGAAATGATTATGAAAACTCCAGGTTGAATATCCCTTTTGATGCATACGTTTCTTTTCCAGATGCAAGGCTGATTTAAAAGAACCAATCAATGTTCTGGGTATGAATTGATAGAAACTTTGCCCTAATTTTGCCGTTGCTGGATCTTCTGGCGTGGCCACACGAACGTGATGTCCTTTAACGTGTTCGACAAAAAAATGACCATAGCATACGCACACTAATAATGTTCTACTCAGAAGTTGTTGAGTGCGATTGTTTTTATGCATTAATTCATGGGCTAAATTGATCCCCGCTCCACCTGATATGAGTCCTATCGACAGTGTAAAACCAAGCCATTCATTCCATAACAAATGTTGGGTGCTAATTACATAAGCGGCATAAGTGATCATAATAATCTGTGCCGGCACATAGGCATAGGTGAGGTATTTATAATAATTGTCTTGAATGAGTTCTTGTTCCTGTTCCTTTGATGGGTTGGATGGATCATGGACAAAAATGTCGATCAAAGGTATTAAAATAAAGACGATTGCAAATGGAAGAAAACTGAACCATCCTCCAAGATGAAGGCCAATAATGGGTAGAGGAATTAATAAATACACCATTAAAAAACTTAATTTTTTTAGTGAAGACATAGCTGAACTCTACTTTATCTAACTTAATTAATTATAGCCTATAGAGACCCGATCCAGCTTGACTTAAAAGGACATGCGCTGGTTATTTGCGGACATTTAGTGCTCATTTTTAGGAGTTAGGTTCGCTATGATTGAAAATGAATACACCTTAAGGCACTAAAATGCCTAAAGCGATAACCTTTATTAATTCATTCAATTCAAAAGAATGATGTCACGAGTTTTTCATTTTTAAAGCAGCCTCGTAGAGTTCGTTCTTATTCGCTTTGGTAATTTTACAGGCAATTGAAACAGCTTGTTTCAATGGAACTTCTTGTAATAAAACAGCAAGTATCTCCTCATTTGATTGGTGATTATCAAGTGCAGGGCGTGGGGGAATAATTAAGACAAACTCTCCTTTGGTATGGCCTGGGTCTGCTAATAACCATTTTTTTATTTCAGATACGGTGCCTGTTACAAATCGCTCATAAGTTTTAGTCAGTTCTTTCGCCAAAACAAGTTCGCACTCTTGGCCGTACGATTCTGAAATATCCTCAATACACTCCAGAATTCTGTGCGTTGATTCATAAAAAATTAGCGTATGCGGTTCGGTTTGTAATGATTCCAGTTTGCTCTTTCGTGCAGTTTGCTTTGCAGGAAGAAAACCTAAAAAGATGAAAGAATCACAGGGTACCCCTGCTGCACTAAGAGCCGTAATCAACGCACTGGGTCCTGGAATTGGACTAACAGGAATTAAGTGCTGACGTGCAAGTTTTACTAAAGGATATCCGGGATCACTAATTAAAGGGGTACCTGCATCACTAATTAAAGCAACGGTTTTGCCACTCAGTAGTTGTTCAATTATTTGTTTACTTTTCTCACTTTCATTATGCGCGTGCAGAGAACTTAAATTATTTTTTATTCCCAAAGCTGTGAGTAGCTGTATTGAATGTCGTGTATCTTCTGCAAGGATGAGATCTACTGATTTTAAAATATTAAGAGCTCTTAAACTGATGTCATCACGGTTTCCAATTGGAGTCGCAACTATATAGAGAGTTCCTATGCCTGTTGCTAGAGAGTTTGTCATAGTTTATCCTCTTCGGTTATTGCGTATTTGGCGAATTAACATGTTTCTAAAATTATTTAATTTTCGTATTTTCTTCTTACTGGTCTCAACTTTTTTACTGTGTCAGTGTACTAAAACCGTTAATTCATCAGAACCTGTCGTAACGGTTCATAAAAAAGTAACAAATCCTTATAGTATGCCTACTGCAACTTATCTTGCATTGGCAAAAAATGAAGAAGGCTACAAGAAACAAAGTCTTTTATTAGCCGCTGCAGGTCGTATGATTTCTGAAGGACAATGGCGGCAAGGCTTAGCCATTTTAGCACAAACAAGTGAATTAACTGATGATCAGATGAATGAAAAAACTTTGTTATTAGCAAAAGTTGATGTGATCCGGGATCAACCTAAATCAGCTTTAGTTAAATTAGCTACGATTAAACAATTAGAAAGCCTTTCCAGTTATCATCAAATTCAATTTCATGAATTATTAGCCCAATCCTATCGATCAACAGGAAATCAAGTAGAATCGGTGATGGAACGAATAAAGCTGGAGTCATTATTGACAGAGCAGGACCTTCAGATTAACAACAGAAGGACTCTATGGTTAACTTTAATCAATTTACCTCAGCCAGAATTAAATACAATGGCTGCAGAAGCAGCAGATAGGTCTGAATTACAAGGATGGCTCCAGTTAGCTATAATTTCTCGAAAATATCGAGATAATCCAAAATCCCTACTTGCAGCTCTGGATCAATGGCAATCACACTTCGATAATCATCCTGCCAATAATATTCTTCCAAATCCTCTGGACAGTATTGCTGATA
The DNA here is from genome assembly GCF_001467955.1 of Legionella quateirensis. Lineage (GTDB taxonomy): Bacteria > Pseudomonadota > Gammaproteobacteria > Legionellales > Legionellaceae > Legionella > Legionella quateirensis. The sequence goes on from NZ_LNYR01000038.1 coordinate 66,935, forward strand.
AAATGATTGCCAAACCGAAACATGTAGCATTATTACTCCCTTTGAGTGGCCCACTTTCAGGTCCTGGTAAAGCGATACGTGAAGGATTTATGGCTGCTTATAAGGCCAGTAATGGTGAAGAAACAACTCAGGTAAAAACTTATGATACTGCTAAAGGTGAAATCACCGAACTTTATCAAAAAGCCATTGAAGAAGGTGCAGAATATGTTGTTGGTCCCTTGACCAAAAATCAGGTGGCTGCTGTAGCAGTGCTGAACCACCCTGTACCTACCCTGCTCCTGAATGATTCAGATGCCAGTGTACAGGATAATTCCTATCTCTTTGGCCTTTCTCCTGCTAACGAGGCCAGTCAGGTGGCAATTAAGGCTCGAAGCAAGGGGTATCACAGAGCATTAATTATTGCCCCAAAAAATGATTGGGGTAATGATGTAACCAAGGCCTTTATAAATCAATGGACGAATAATGGTGGCAAAATTGTTGATACCTTTTTATATGGCACCAACGATGATATGAATAAGAAAATGAAGGATTTTCTAAAAATTTCTGAAAGTCAGGCAAGAGAACAGCAATTGAAACAGGTTTTGGGTCAGAGTCTGCAATCCTTAACAAGCCGAAGACAGGATTTTGATATGATCTTTTTATTAGCATATCCTTCAAAGGCGCGTCAAATTATGCCCTTGTTAAAATATTACTATGCAGGTGATGTACCTGTCTTTGCTACATCAAGTGTTTATGGCGGAAACGCAAATGCTTTAAAAGATAAAGATTTGGATGGTGTTATTTTTTGCGATATCCCTTGGGTATTTTCCCATCAGATGGGTACTAGAAATTGGCCAGAGCAATTTAATAGTTATAATAGACTTTATGCTTTGGGAATGGACAGTTATGCATTAGCAACTCAATTAAATCAGTTAATTTTATTTCCCGCAGATGGATCTATGGAGTCTAACGGAACCTTGTATTTGAAGCCTTCACAGCAAGTCGCGCGAGTTCTTGAGTGGGGGCAGTTCAGACAAGGTCTGGCTCACTCATTAGGCAATACGGTTTAAATTGACTGATTGAACCAGAGGAATAGTAATTTGAGCACCCTACACACAGGACGGATTGCTGAACAAAAAGCATTATCGTATTTATTGGAACAAGGCCTTAAGTTGGTGTGTCAGAATTATTATTGTCGTTTAGGAGAAATAGATTTAATTATGCGAGAAGGGAATTATCTCGTATTTATTGAGGTACGCTCCCGTTCGAATATAAAGTTTGGCGACGGAATTGCAAGTGTTACTTATGCGAAGCGTCAAAAAATAATTAAAACCACTTCGCATTATTTGCTTAAACATAAAGTACAAGAGCGCAACCCCGTACGCTTTGATGTCATTAGTATTGATGGGAGTTCAGGGCATATTACCTGGCTTAAAGACGCTTTTAACGCCGATTATTGAAAATGAGAAGGTTTATAAAATGGTTCAGTTGGAAGAAAGAGTAAGACATCTTTTTGGTGTGAATATTGAAACAAATATTGCTGTTGCAGACGCATTGTCGGATTGTATCGCTAAAGCGGGTCAACGTTTGGTTAATTGCCTGCTGGGTGATGGGACAATATTTGTATGTGGCAGTGGGGGGTCAAGTGCGAATTGCATGCATTTTGCCAGTTCTATGTTGAATCATTTTGAAGTAGAAAGACCGCCTTTACCCGTAATTAATTTAAGCTCTGATGCAACCTGTCTCGGCTCGTTTGCGAATGAACATCATTACGGTCAGGTGTTTGCGAGGCAGATTCAGGCATTAGGTCAGGAACAGGATGTATTGTTGTTACTTACCACTTCAGGCAATTCCGACAGCATGCTCTATGCACTGCATGCAGCAAATGAGCGAGGTATGGATACTATTGCATTAAGTGGGCGAGATGGTGGCGTTCTGGCCAATCATCTGGGTCCAGAAGATATAGAGCTGCGTGTGACTTCAGACAGCGCAGCTCGAATAAGAGAACTTCATTTGTTCATATTACACTGTTTTTGTGATTTAATTGATCAGTCTTTATTTGGTCAGGTTTTAGGATAAAAAATGAACATAAACTCCAGATTAAAATCAATAGTTGTTTTATTGGTGAGTACCATGCTAACCAGCTGTGTAGTCGCTGTAGTAGCTGGTGCTGCTGCGGGAATGGTCTATGACAGACGAAGCGTCACTACAATGGAAGCAGATGCCCGATTATTTCATGTAATTCATAAAGGTATAGTCTCAGATCCTCAATTTAGAAATTCTCGTATACTGGTGACCAGTTTTAATCGGGTTGTTTTATTGGTTGGTCAAACGCCCACTGCTTCCTTGCGTGTTGTTGCCGAGAGGATTGCGCAGAATACGCCTGGGGTTAAGCGAGTATATGATGAAATATCGGTAGATAACCCCCTTCCATTGACTCAACGATCTAAAGACTCTTTGATTACTGGTCAGATTAGAAGCAATATGCTAACTAAAAAAGGGTTGGAGTCCGGTTCGATTCGTATAGTTACAGAAAATGGTGTTGTTTATTTAATGGGGATCGTTACACCAGAGCAAGCATCATTAGCAGTTGATGTTGCACGTCGAATAAATGGTGTAAGAAAAGTCGTTAAAATTTTCCAATACATTCGATAAAATGCGAAAACAGGGACGTTTTATATTGGTGTTACTTATCCTGGTCTGCAGCCTGTCTGGCTGTATTGGTACTGTATGGACTGGCGCTACCCTACTTTATGATAGACATGATGTGTACAAAAAATTGAATGATTACAATTTATTGGCAGAAGTTAACCGGGTTTTGGCAGTAAACAGGACATTTAATAACTCAAGTTGTGTCCTTGATATTGCGGCATTTAATGGTGACATTCTGATTGCTGGGCATGTGCCCACCAATGAATTGCTTGAAGAATTAAAACAGCGTTTAACTAAGGTAAAACATTACAGACGCTTGTTTAATGATGTTCATGTGAGACAGGTTTCCTCTAATAGTGTTGAGGACAGTTGGATTACTACCAAAATTCGAAGTCAGATATTTGCTGATGATTCTATAGATCCGGATGCATTTAAAATAATAACTTCCGATCGTATTGTGTATTTAATGGGGGATGTCAAACCAGATCAGGCAGCCAAAGTCATTAAAATCGCAAGATATACTACCGGCGTTGAACGAGTGGTTAAGATGATGAGGTATTTTACTTATCAATCCGCAAAACAGATTTAGGAAATGAAAGAATTGGATAAATTTTATAGGCAGTATCTTCTAAAGAAAATTTCAATTGTTTTGATTATCGCGTTAATTGGTTTTATTTTTATTGAATTATTTTCACGTTGGGTGGCAGCTACCAGCACAGCTTATTTTGGCAGTCGATTGGATTTCGATCAAAAAATGCTGGTGGCAGATTCAGTTAATGGTGGAGTCGTTGCTATTGGAGATTCAATAATTGCACGAAGTTTTTATCCGGAGCTTTTTTCTGCTGCATTGTCAGAAAAACTATCGATATCTTATCCATCCTATAATTTAGGAGTCACAGGCGCCAATTTAAATGAACAAATCGCTACCTTGCGCCATCTCTTAAAGCGAAAAGTGAAGCCCTCTTTAGTTGTGATCGATGTACCAATTCACGCACTTAATGTGAATAACTATTACACTTACGATCCTGATACAGTGAAACACCCGCTACAATTTTGGGATAATAACTCAGCTGATTACTACACTCGTTGTGAAGTAAATCAACAAATTGCTGTTTCGACTAAAATCTATTGTCAATTAGCTCAAAAATTTTATTTTATCAGGATGCTTAGTTATTACCATCATCAAATACTAACTGGTGGTAAAAATTTATTGCACACACAAAATCAAAGATTTTCTAATTTAATTACCTATTATCCAGTTGTTTCCTATATGGGATTTTCACCTATTTTCAATGTTCTTAATCATAAAACCGCGCATACAGATTTTTTATATCAAGCAATGATTAATACTTATGCGAATGATTATAAAGTTTATAAATTGGGCGCGGATAGATATGATCAATTAATTGATGAATGTAATAAAAATTCAGTAAATGTGGTGTTGGTTTTAATGCCGCTGTACCAACCGGTTATGCGGAAGGTTCATGATCATTTTTTACTACCTGATAATAAAACGATAGCTAATGCTCTGGACAAGTACGCTAAAGAAAAGAACATAGGATTTGTAAATTTATTTGAGGAACTGCAGGCTCCAGAATATTTTCAGGATCCTGTGCATTTAAATGTAGATGGGGCAGTGCAAATTACCAAGTTATTGGCAAAGAAATTATTATCAAAAGATTTTACTTATCCAGAAGGTTATTTAGATTCAGATTTTTATCAATACATGCAAACAGAGGAAGAAAATAAATCATGAATTTTGTGACTTTTCAATTTATTTTATTTTTTTTAATTTCTTTCGCTATTTTTATAAGTCTTAAAATACAGTATCGCAAATATTTTTTATTGGTTTGCAGTTACGTTTTTTATGGTACGTGGAGTGTTCCATTAATCGGGGTAATTCTTGCCTCTACCTCAGTGGACTATTATTTAGGAAAAAAAATATACAACAGTACTTCAAATAAGTTAAGAAAATGGCTTTTAACACTATCAATAGTGATTAACTGTACTATTCTTATTTATTTTAAATACACTAATTTCCTTTTAGACACTACATATACTCTGGGTTCTCTTTTGGGATTTGAACTATCCATGCCCAGGGAGCTTCATATCATTTTACCTTTGGGAGTTTCATTTTATACATTTGAAGCCATAAGTTATATCTGTGATATTTATCGAGGGGAGAAGCCTGCTTCAAGCTGGTTGAATTATAATTTTTATATTATGTATTTTCCTCATTTAATTTCAGGTCCGATTGTACGGTATAAAGAACTGTACAAACAATTTGAAGGTACAATTGCACTACCTGAGTTTTCACGAATTAATGAAGGTTTAAGTCTGATTCTATATGGATTCATTTTTAAATTAGTCATTGCTGATAGTGTTAGTGTTTTAGCAGATCCAATATTTAATAATTACCAGAATGCGACTCATATCGACTCCTGGTTAGCGAGTATTGCATTTACAGTGCAAATATATTTTGATTTTTTAGGTTATACACATATTGCCAGAGGAGTTTCATTATTCTTCAATATAAAATTACCACTGAATTTTAATCATCCATATAGTGCAGTGAATATAAGTGATTTTTGGCAAAGATGGCATATGAGTTTGTCACTTTGGATTCGCGATTATCTCTATATACCCTTTGGTGGCAGTCGAGGTACTCTAGCTAGAACAGTTAATAATTTGTTGATCACTATGTTCATTGCCGGACTATGGCACGGTGCTTCCTGGAACTATGCTCTTTGGGGGTTATACCATGGTCTGCTTTTAGCTGTTTATCATATATACAAAACCAATTTTAAAAATAATAGTAATACTTTAGAAAACAAAAAACGCAGATTTGTTTCCATTCTGTTTACTTACCTCTGTGTGGTATTTGGCTGGGTGCTGTTCAGAACGACTACATTTGATCAAGCAATCACTCTTTTACACAAAATGATAGATATACCGGGTATATATCACGAGTTTAAGTTGAGTCATTCTCTAATTGAATATAAAGACTCTGTATTATTAATTATTTCGCTTATTGCTCTTTGTTTTATCGGGCCTTTTGCAAAAAAAATGGAGACCGAAGTTCTCTCAACGTTACAACCATTATGGATAAAAAAGTTTAGCTATATATTTGGAATGTTGTTGGTGCTTGTTTTTATGTTTTCGCCAGCGAAACCATTTATTTATTTTGTATTCTAACGATATTACTTTATATGGTTCAGGGTTAAAACTTATAATATGGCCTGATCAAATCAGGCCATCAGCTGCACGTCCAATCCAGGAAGTGGCTAACCTGGGAGGATAAGATATACTTTATCAATGGATTCGTCCTTTATCCAGTCGTTTACGCATTTTTCTTAATTTAAATTCACGAATTAGTCCGGTTGAGCCGTTTGTTTCAGATTCCGCATCATTTCCATTTTTTAGAACACTTGGGTGAGATTTACAGTGACGTCGGTAGAGAAGATGACTTTTGTTGTGTTTGTGGTCTAATCCATCATTGTAGCGATGAATCATTTTTTCGTGCAGTCCTGCTGCAGTATGTTGTATTTTATCAGACATATTTTATTCCTTTGGCGAGGTTTAAATAAATCTACTTGGCATTTAAAGAATGCTAAGCCCTACATTTATATTATAGCTCGGAAATTTGAATATCGTCGTTGATTATTGCAGTTGTTTGATTTATAATTCGCGCGGTGAAAGTTAGGTGAATATGTGAACAAACAGCTGAATAAGCGCGGAATCATGCGATTGTGGCTGGTGCAGCTGGGTATAACATTAGTCCTTGCTGCCCTGTGTGCAATAGTATTTAATATTAAGGCGGCAAGTTCAGCATTACTTGGCGGAATAGTCTGCATCATACCTAATGCATATTTTGCAAGCAAATTGTTCAGGCATCAAGGTGCTCGAGCTGCGAAGCAAATAGTAAATAGCTTTTATAAGGGTGAAGCAGTCAAGATAATTTTGTCCATATTCTTGTTCACAGCGGTATTTGTATTTTTTAAAATTACACCGCTAGCATTTTTTACATCGTATATTTTGGTACTCATGACGCATTGGTTTGCCCCATGGATAATTGTCAATAAACAGAATAGGCCAGAAAGTGACTGAAATGGTATCTAGCACAAATTATATCAAGCATCATTTAACATATCTCACTTATAATGTGAGCGATATGAGGTTGGGTTCACACGGTGGTTTTTGGACATTGAACCTTGATACATTATTCTTTTCTATTTTTTCCGGAATCATTGTTGCCGCCTTAATGTACTTTGGGGCAAGAAGAGTCACAACAGGAGTTCCAGGAAAACTGCAGAATTTTGCCGAGATAATGCTGGAATTTGCAGATAATCAGGTAAAAGATTGTTTTCATGGTAAAAATAATTTAATCGGTCCATTGGCATTAACGATCTTTCTATGGGTATTCTTAATGAATTTCATGGATATATTGCCTGTTGATATATTGCCCTTTTTCGCTCAAATGAGTGGTATACACTATCTAAAGGTAGTGCCAACGAATGATTTGAATTTGACCTTTGGTCTGTCTCTTTCAGTCTTTTTCTTAATTATTTTTTACAGTATCAAAATAAAAGGCGCTAAAGGGTTTATAAAAGAACTTACTTTACAGCCTTTTAATCATCCGCTGTTTATTCCATTTAATTTATTGCTGGAGCTGGTAGGTTTAATTGCCAAACCTATTTCACTGGCATTGCGGTTATTTGGGAATTTATATGCTGGCGAATTAATATTTATTTTGATAGCGTTACTTACCTTAAATGCAGCATCAAGTTCACTGATAGGAACAGCGACTTTAGGTATTGCTCAGTTTGTGCTGGCACTGGCCTGGTCAATTTTCCATATTCTGGTAATCACGTTGCAAGCATTTATTTTCATGGTCCTGACTATAGTTTATCTCAGTCTGGCACACGAAGAACATTAACCAATTTAATTTTCATCATCCATTGTAAAGGGGATAAATATGCAAGCTGTTGAATTAATAGCACAAGTTCAAAGTATGACCGTTATTGCGGTTGCGTTGTTAATCGGTTTAGGTGCATTGGGCACAGCAATAGGATTTGGCTTGCTAGGCGGCAAATTCCTTGAGGGTTCAGCTCGTCAACCAGAGATGGTTCCTATGCTGCAAGTAAAAATGTTTATCGTAGCAGGTCTGTTGGATGCGGTTACAATGATTGGTGTTGGTATCGCACTGTTCTTTACCTTCGCAAACCCTTTCCTTAGCAACTTGGGTTCTTGATAACACATGAACAGGGCGCCGTTGCGCCCTAATTGTTACAGGAGATATTACTTTGGATATTAATTTAACATTAGTAGTGCAAATGCTGGTTTTCGCAGCTTTTGTTCTGTTTACTATGAAATTAGTTTGGCCTCCATTAGCAAAAGCTTTGGAAGAAAGACAAGAAAAGATCGCAGATGGTCTCTCTGCTGCTGAGCGTGGTCGTAAAGAACTTGAATTGGCTCAACATCGTGTTAAAGATGAGTTGAAACACGCCAAGGCGCAATCAGCCGATATTATTGATAAGGCGAATAAGCGTGCTTCACAAATCATTGAAGAAGCTAAAGAAGCTGCCAAACGAGAAGCTCAGATTCAGGCAAAACTCGCACAGGAACAACTCGCGCAACAAGTGAATCATGCAAAAGATGAACTTCGCAAACAAGTTGCCCGACTGGCAATTTCAGGCGCTGAAAGAATTCTCATGCGCGAAGTGGATGCCAAAGCGAACAGCGCACTGTTAGATAACTTGATAGAAGAGATTTAAAATGTCTGATAGCACCACTATAGCCAGACCCTATGCAAAAGCAATTTTTGAACACGCTTTAGCTGAAAAAAAATTAGCCGAGTGGTCTGAACACCTGATGATACTTGCGCAAGCAGTATTAAATCCACAGGCATCACAGTTTATTGCAAATCCCAGTTCAACTGACACGCAACAAATTGAGTTGCTGCAATCCGTTTGCAGTGTAAAGGTAAAAGACAACACGTCATTAAATAATCTTATTGCATTACTGGCTGCTAATAAACGATTAATGCTGCTGCCGGAAATTAAAGCCCTCTATGAAGTACATAGAGCAGAACAAGAAAAGACACTGGGTGTAGATGTAATCAGTTTTTCTGAAGTTTCACCCGCACAACAGCAGCAATTGATTGAATCATTAAGCAATCGATTACAGCGTAAAGTGTCATTAAAAATAAGTATTGATCCCTCCTTGCTTGGTGGTGCAGTTATTCGGGCAGGCGATTTAGTTATCGATGGTTCAGTTCGGGGCAAGCTTAATAAGCTGAGTACCGGCTTGGCCGCTTAATTTAGAGGATAGTTTCCATGTCAGAACAAGTAGCTTTAAATCCTTCAGAAATCAGTGAATTAATCAGAAAGAAGATTGATCAGTTCAGTGTGGTTTCCGAAGCACGTAATGAAGGGACTGTTGTTAGTTTAAAAGACGGTATCGTTCGCTTACACGGTCTTGCAGATGCAATGGCTGGTGAAATGATTGAATTTCCTGGTGGAGTATATGGCCTGGCACTTAACCTTGAAAGAGATTCAGTAGGTGCCGTAATTCTGGGTGATTCATCTACACTTGCTGAAGGTCAAAAAGGTAAATGTACTGGTCGTATTCTGGAAGTTCCTGTAGGTAAAGGGCTTTTAGGGCGCGTTGTTGATGCCTTGGGTAATCCAATTGATGGTAAAGGCCCAATTGATGCTGCTGGCATGTCTCCAATTGAAAAAGTGGCACCAGGCGTAATTTCACGTAAATCAGTAGATCAACCCGTTCAAACAGGATTGAAGGCAATTGATGCCATGATTCCTGTAGGTCGAGGACAGCGTGAGCTTATCATCGGTGACCGCCAGACAGGTAAAACTGCAATTGCAATCGATGCCATTATTAACCAGAAAGGTACTGGCGTTAAATGCGTGTATGTAGCTATCGGTCAAAAAGCTTCTTCTGTAGCGTCAATTGTACGTAAGTTAGAAGAGCACGGCGCTTTGGAACATACCATAGTTGTTGTTGCTGGAGCTTCTGATTCCGCTGCATTGCAATTTATTGCACCCTACTCTGGTTGTTCAATGGGTGAATATTTCATGGAACGTGGTGAAGATGCGTTGATTGTTTATGATGATCTTACCAAACAAGCCTGGGCATACCGACAAATTTCCTTGCTATTACGCAGACCACCAGGTCGTGAAGCTTATCCTGGGGATATTTTCTATTTACATTCACGCTTATTAGAGCGGGCTGCTCGTATCAATGCTGAGGAAGTAGAAAAGTTAACTAATGGTGAAGTAAAAGGTAAAACAGGCTCGCTTACTGCACTGCCAATTATTGAAACTCAAGCGGGTGACGTTTCTGCATTCGTTCCAACAAACGTAATCTCCATTACCGATGGTCAGATATTCCTTGATGTGGATTTATTTAACTCCGGTGTCAGGCCAGCTATTAACTCAGGTTTATCCGTATCTCGGGTTGGTGGTGCTGCCCAAACCAAGATCATGAAAAAACTGGGTGGTGGAACTCGATTGGCATTAGCTCAGTTCCGGGAACTGGAAGCCTTCTCCCAATTTGCTTCAGACCTTGATGATGCGACACGTAAGCAATTAGAACGCGGTCAACGCATTACCGAGTTAATGAAACAAAAGCAGTATTCTCCATTTACTGTAGCTGAAATGGGTATTTCTCTATTTGTTGTAGAAAAAGGATACCTGGATGATGTTCCTGTAAACGAAATCAGTTCCTTCGAATCGTCATTACATGATTATATGCGTAGTACACATGCTGCATTATTGCACGCAATTAATGAAGCTGGTGCATATGATAATGAGATTGAAGCAAAATTAACAAAGGCAGTTGAAGAGTTTAAACGTACGGCTAGTTGGTAATTTAATATCTCATGGAAGTAATTCCAACAGGTATACAGGTCATTGCAATTGATGCAGTGACCTACAAATCAATTAAAGGCGAAGTAACATATGGCTGGAGCAAAAGAAATCCGTTCGAAAATTTCGAGTATCAATAAAACTCGTAAAATTACTCGTGCGATGGAAATGGTGGCAGCAAGTAAAATGCGTAAAACGCAGGAAAGAATGCGTGCATCTAAACCCTATGCCAATAAAATTTATGATGTCGTTAAGCATATCGCTCGTGCAAATTCGGAATACAGACATCCTTTTATGACGGAACGAGAGATAAAGCGTATGGGCATTATCGTCGTTACCACAGACAGAGGACTATGCGGTGGTTTGAATGCTAACCTGCTACGGGAAGCTGTTCGAAATATCCGTAACTGGAAAGAGCAGGGTAATGAAGTTGATATCGCTGTCATTGGTCGAAAAGGTCAGGCTTTTTTCAAGCGAGTTGGTGGAAATATTCTTGGATCAGTCGAGCATCTTGGTGATACTCCCGGCATCAATGAGTTTATTGGTATCGTAAAGATAATGATTGATGCCTATTACAATGGCACTATTGATTCCTTGCATATCGTTTATAACGAATTTGTTAATACCATGACGCAAAAACCATTGGTTAAACAACTGTTACCATTGCCAAAATCGGACGAAGATACCAGCACAATGGGGCATCATTGGGATTATATATACGAACCTGATGCCAAGGATTTACTGGATGATTTATTAGAACGTTATATTGAATTACAGGTTTATCAGGCTGTTGTAGAAAATGTAGCCTGTGAACAAGCTGCAAAAATGATTGCAATGAAAAGTGCAACGGATAATGCAGGTGATTTAATAAAAGAATTTCAATTGGCTTATAACAAAGCCCGACAAGCTGCAATTACACAAGAGTTAGCAGAAATTGTCGGTGGCGCAGCCGCTTTATAAGAGGGTATATAATGAGCTTAGGAACTGTAGTAGAAGTAATTGGTGCGGTGGTAGACGTTGAGTTTCCCCGTGATAGCGTCCCTAAAGTCAATGATGCATTAGAGCTTGTTGATAGTGATTTGGTTTTTGAGGTTCAACAACAGCTCGGAGATGGTGTTGTGCGCACCATTGCTATGGGTACTACTGATGGCTTAAAACGTGGCTTAAAAGCTAAAAATTCAGGCAAACCCATTCAGGTTCCCGTAGGAAAGAAAACTCTGGGGCGTATTATGGATGTTCTTGGACGTCCAGTTGACGATGCTGGTCCTATAGGTGCTGAAGAGCACTGGGCTATTCATCGTAAAGCTCCCAGTTACGAAGAACAGGCTGGCAGCCAGGAATTACTGGAAACCGGAATTAAGGTAATTGATTTGCTATGCCCCTTTGCAAAAGGCGGTAAAGTCGGACTGTTCGGTGGTGCTGGTGTTGGTAAAACAGTAAATATGATGGAATTAATACGTAACATCGCTATCGAACACAGCGGATACTCTGTATTTGCGGGTGTAGGAGAGCGTACACGTGAAGGTAACGACTTCTATCACGAGATGAAAGATTCCAACGTATTGGATAAAGTATCTCTGGTTTACGGTCAGATGAATGAGCCACCAGGAAACCGTTTACGTGTTGCATTAACTGGTTTGACCATGGCTGAAAAATTCCGTGATGAAGGACGGGATGTTCTGTTATTTATCGATAACATTTACCGTTATACTCTGGCTGGGGTTGAGGTATCTGCGTTGTTGGGTCGTATGCCATCCGCAGTAGGTTATCAGCCTACACTGGCTGAAGAAATGGGTATGCTGCAAGAGCGTATTACCTCAACGAAAACAGGATCCATTACTTCTATTCAGGCAGTATATGTACCTGCCGATGACTTGACTGACCCATCACCGGCTACTACTTTTGCTCACTTGGATGCTACAGTAGTATTGTCACGACAAATTGCAGAGCTTGGAATTTACCCAGCAGTAGATCCTTTGGACTCTACTTCACGTCAGTTGGATCCATTAATTGTTGGACAGGAACATTACGATACTGCACGTCGGGTACAACAGACGTTACAACGTTATAAAGAATTAAAAGATATTATAGCGATCCTTGGTATGGATGAGTTATCTGAAGAAGATAAGCGAGTAGTAACTCGTGCTCGTAAAATTCAAAGATTCCTGTCGCAACCTTTCTTCGTGGCTGAAGTCTTCACTGGCTCACCTGGAAAATACGTTTCTCTTAAAGATACGATTAAAGGCTTCCAGGGAATTCTTGCAGGTGAATACGATGATTTACCTGAGCAGGCATTTTACATGGTTGGAAGCATTGAGGAAGCTGTTGCGAAAGCGAAAACCCTATGAGGCAATCAGATATGACAATAACAACGCATCTGGATATTGTTAGTGCGGAACATGAAATTTTCTCCGGCTTGGTTGAGATGGTCGTGGCCACAGGAGAATTAGGTGAAATAGGGGTTACACCCGGTCATGCTCCTTTGCTAACAGTATTAAAGCCTGGTGAAATTCGATTAACTATGCCTGGTGGTGAGCAAGAGATTTATTACGTGCAAGGTGGAATGCTGGAAGTACAGCCACAATGTGTCACTATTCTTGCTGATGTTGTCGAGAGAGCGGATCACCTGGATGAAACTGCTGCTCTTGCTGCGAAAGCTCATGCTGAAGCAGCAATGGCTAATAAAGGCGGTGACATCGATTATTCTGTTGCTGCTGCTGAGTTAGCCCGCGCTGTTGCTCAAATTCGAGCAATTCAAAAAGTTAGAAAGAAAATCAAATAATATCCCAATAAATCAATAGGATAAAGGTCAGTATAACCATACTGACCTTTTATTTTTACTGGCATAATGATTCAATTGATGGCAGTAAATTGAGATAACCTTATTGAATTAAATTGGATGTTCCAGTTTTAACGACGTAAATACCTGCATATTAAAAGTGTGTAACCGTTTATAATCGTTAGACCTATGAGATCATGCTCACACTTTAAATCTGCTTGGTTGCTTATTGGATAATTTCCCTGGTTAAATCAAACAGGAGTTTTAAAAATTGGTATTTAACAAAGAGTTATACACGTTACTCTATGATTCATTCACAGGGTTATCCACAGGTTTGCAAAATGTCGGGAGAAATATTTTTTTAAAATATATTATAAATCAATAAGTTATGATTTACTCGATTTTATAAAAAAAATAAGCACAAAGTTATTCACAATTAACATGATGAGTATATTTCTAACATTATGAATATTTTGCTAAAATTGTTTTGCAATACGTACCTTGATTGCACTACGATGATTAAATAGTGATTACTACTACAATGAATACAAAAGCGATGAATGAAACAACAGAAAAAAAACCACTGACGGAATTTACTGAGAAAGCCTATCTTGATTATTCCATGTACGTTATTCTGGATAGGGCATTACCCAATATAGCTGATGGATTGAAACCTGTTCAACGCAGAATTGTCTATGCAATGTCCGAACTTGGTTTAAAAGCTACTGCAAAACACAAAAAATCAGCAAGAACAGTTGGGGATGTTTTAGGTAAGTTTCATCCTCATGGTGATAGTGCCTGTTATGAAGCCATGGTTTTGATGGCACAACCCTTCTCATATCGATATCCATTTGTAGATGGCCAAGGCAACTGGGGCTCTCCCGATGATCCCAAATCTTTTGCCGCCATGCGGTACACAGAAGCAAGGTTATCACCTTATGCTGAAGTGCTGCTTGGTGAGTTACTACAAGGCACCGTCGATTGGGTCGATAATTTTGATGGAACGTTACAAGAGCCATCATTGCTTCCGGCTAGATTACCTAATATTTTATTAAATGGTGCTACGGGTATTGCCGTTGGTATGGCATCAGATATCCTTCCTCACAATTTAACCGAAGTAGCTAATGCCTGTATTCATTTATTGGACAATCCTGATGCAGATTTATTGGCAATTAATGAACATATAAAAGGTCCCGATTTTCCTACGGAAGCAGAGATAATTACCCCTCGTGAAGCGATAACTGCACTGTATGAGACTGGAAATGGCTCCATAAAAATGCGCGCCATTTTCAGTCAGGAAAAGCAGAATATTGTGATTACTGCTTTGCCCTATCAAGTTTCCGGTGCAAAAGTGATCGAACAGATTGCCGTGCAAATGCAGCAGAAAAAATTACCGATGGTTGAAGATTTGCGTGATGAGTCTGATCATGAACATCCTACCCGTTTAGTGATTATTCCCCGATCAAACCGCGTAGATGTCGATGCATTGATGTCTCATCTTTTTGCAACAACTGATTTGGAGCGAAGTTATCGGGTCAATTTTAATATGATTGGTTTGGATGGCAAGCCACGTGTTAAAGGATTGGTAAAGATTCTGACCGAATGGTTGGTATATCGTGTTTCAACAGTTAAACGACGACTCGAATACAGATTGGAAAAGGTATTAGAACGCATCCATGTTCTGGAAGGGTTACTGATTGCGTATTTGAATATAGATGAAGTCATTGCCATTATTAGAGAGCATGAGAATCCTAAGCAAGGATTAATCGCCCGATTTAATTTGAGTGAGCGCCAGGCTGAAGCAATTTTGGAAATGAAACTGCGCCATTTGGCTAAACTTGAAGAAATAAAGTTGCGTGGTGAACTGGATGAACTAAGTGCTGAACGAGACAGTATTCAGAACACCCTAGCCAGTGAATCGCTTTTAAAGGCATTAGTAAAACAGGAAATAATCAGAGATCGCGATGAGTTTGGTGATGCTCGTCGCTCACCCATTATTGTAAGACAAGATGCACAGGCCTTAAAGGAAGAAGATATTTTGCCTAATGAGCCCATCACTGTTGTTTTATCAAATAATGGTTGGGTTCGAGCAGCTAAAGGCCATGACGTAGTTGGTACAGAGCTGAGTTATAAAGCTGGAGATGAATTTAAAGCACAGGCATATGCCCGCTCAAATCAACAGATCATATTTTTTGATAGTGAGGGTAAAGTGTACTCTTTGCCAGGTCATGCCCTACCCTCAGCAAGAGGTCAGGGAGAACCACTCACTGGTAAACTTAATCCTGCGGAAGGAATGACCTTTGAAGCACTGGTTGGTGGAGAACCAGAACAGCGAGTTTTATTGGCCAGTGATGCCGGATATGGGTTTATCGCTAAAGTTAGCGAGCTGTATGTAAAAAATCGAAACGGAAAAGCATGTATTAAACTCTCGCAAAATAGTCGCATTGTTCCACCCAGGCTTTTACCCAACAATGATGAGCTTTATGTTGCTTGCGCAACCAGCGTGGGTCGGTTACTTATATTTTCCATTAAAGAATTGCCTGAGTTATCTCGAGGAAAGGGTAATAAATTAATCAGTATCCCATCAAGTAAAGCGGTTTCACGGGAAGAGTATATTATCGATCTTCAAGTATTAGCCGAAGAAGATTCTTTAACAGTACATGCTGGCAAACGACATTTTACTCTTAAGGGTGCTGATTTGGCACACTACAAAGGAGAACGAGGTCGCCGTGGTAATCGTTTACCGCGAGGCTTACAGAATGTAACTCATTTACAGGTGACAGTAGCAGAACAAGCCTAGTTCATGTACCTTCATCTGTACAGTAACATCAACAGGACTACGGGAATTCACTTTATGGACAGTGTTTCCCGTGAAACACTGGTTAATCTTCAAGCATCTTTTTGATAATTTCTTTATTTTCCAGTGGTAACTGAGCCAAAGGCAATGTGGCTAACCCTGCTTTTTTATATAATTCCTTAATAGAGGGGTTATCAATAGCCTTTAAGTGCATGGACATAGTTTGAATATCACCTCGACATAATGGCCCGGTTAATGATTCCGCTATGTGTGATGTTTTGCTTAAATTATTAATATTGCCTTGCATCAGATTACAAATCATGGCGCGTGCCTGATGTTGCGGTATCCCCGCCTGCAGAAGTAATTCTTCGCTGGTATGGGCTAAAGTAATTAAGTAATTTGATGCGATAGTTGCCGCGGTATGGTACATAATTTTTGCATCAGAACGAATAGGGATGACATGTGCGCCAAGAATACTAAAAATACCATGTAACCATTCACAGACAGCAGGGTCTCCTTCCATCACACAATCGATCTGATTGAATGCCAAAGAATTCAGATATCCAGATTTAAAAGCTTTTAATGGGTGAAAACTAGCTACAGAACAACCTAGTTCTCGAAGTGGGCTAAGTAATTCAGAGTTTAATGCACCACTACAATGGATAATGAAACTGTCTGGTTTAAGAACAGAATCCTTTATTAGTTGATACACAATGGATTCAATAGAATCATCATTACACGTAATCCAGGTTACATCAGTCTTGGGCAGTTGTTTCAGTGAATTGACTGCCGTTCCCAGCTTTATTTCACTACAGGCTTGCTGTGCGGAATTGAAACTGCGATTGCATACCGAATCAAGGGTAAGCATTTGTGTAGTCGATAATGCCAGTGCCAAGTTTTTACCTAATCGACCTGCTCCAATAATGTTGTAATTCATTCAATTCTCTTTTAGTGGCGCATTCAATGTGCAAATCATCAATGACTTACAGTGTTTCGTCATCATGAGCGTTTTGAGATTAACAAACTTTATTCACAATTAACTGAATTATATCAATAAACTCATAAATGAACCAATTAAATCTGATGAACATAAAGTGTAAACTAAGGTGTAAAAAGAGAAAATTATATCTTAATTTATATTTTCTGATTGTTTTTGTTACGTATTTATAGCAGGATGGAATTTCGACCAAAATTCAGGATGATATTATGAAAAAACGGATTGCTTCATTTTTAGTCATTTCAGCTGTAGCTTCATCGGTTCAAGCTGCTTCACAAAATATGGTATGGGGTGATGCAAATAAATCTTTGCCTCAGTTTGAACAAAAACAGTCCCTTAACCAGGGGTTAATAAA
Source organism: Legionella quateirensis (assembly GCF_001467955.1). GTDB lineage: Bacteria > Pseudomonadota > Gammaproteobacteria > Legionellales > Legionellaceae > Legionella > Legionella quateirensis. The sequence goes on from NZ_LNYR01000038.1 coordinate 84,380, forward strand.
ATCAATAGCAGTTCAGCAAAGTGACTATAAACTGCAATTGCACAATGATTCAAAAACCAGCTCCAATCATGCTCGTTATCAGTTGACTTATAAGGGAATTCCCGTTTGGGGCTATCAAGTAATTTTTCATTCCAAAAAAGGCAGTAAGGATACAGTCACCGGAATGAATGTGACCGGAATTGAAAAAGATATCAGCAGTATCAATGGAGCATTCTCTGCGGATGAAATCGAACAAAAAATTCTCGGGTCAGTGAGTAATCCAGTAAAATTTAAAAATATAAATAAGGTAATCTTTATTGATTCAGATAATAAGGCGCATCTTGCCTATCATTTATCGTATTACAGCAACAGTGAAAAAACACAGATAAAAGCACCTAACTACCTGATTGATGCGAACACTGCCAAGGTACTAAAACAGTGGGATGAAGTACGTCATGAACGAATTGGTCAAGGTCTGGGTGGAAATGCATTTCCTCTTCCTTATCGTGGCGGTATGTTTCAACATGGAAATGCGTTGCCAGGATTGCCTTCCTTAGGAAAATTTGATGTATCGGTCAAAGATGGTTCATGCAGTGTTGAAAATGAATCCTTAAAAGTGATGAATTTGGAAAATCATGATTTGGGATACGATATATTTCCAATTACAACCCTTGCTGAGTCCATGCTTAATATCCCTGCCTTTACCTATGCCTGTGATGAGAGTAATTTATATTTAAACTATGCTGATGGCGCAACTGGTCCTGTCAATTACGCCTTTTCACCAGTAAATGACACCATGTATTTTGCTCAACAGACATTAGATATGTACGAAAAAATCTATGGCGTTAAAAAACCAATCGGTGATGATTTGCCGTTGCGTGCCTACACTCACCTTGGAGATATGGATAATGCCTTCGCGATTCCAACAATCAATATAGATGGATTAATCGTGGCACATCAACAGATCGTTATTGGTAATGGAGATGAGTATTTAACCGCTCCTGCTCAATCGGTATTAGGACATGAGTTATCGCATAATTTTACGGCCATAAATTCCGGATTATTATATGAAGGACAATCGGGTGGGATTAACGAGTCATTTTCAGATATGGCTGCTATAGCTCTTCAAGACTACCTCCGTCGTGATTATCCATGGTACTGGGATGGTGAGGATTGGACTATTGGTCGTGAAGCGGTAAAAGGCGGACAACCATTACGTTATATGGATGATCCAACTAAGGACGGTATGTCTATAGGAAATGCGGCCCAATTCACGGATTCTTTGGACGTCCATATGACCAGCGGAGTATTTAATAAAGCATTTTATGTTTTGGCTCATAAGCCGGGTTGGTCAATTCAAAAGGCTTTTCAGATCATGGTTGATGCAAATAGGAACTATTGGTCGCCAATAGCTTATTATGATTTTGCTGCATGTGGTGTGATTCAGGCTGCTTTAGATAGAAAATTTGACAAAACTCCGGTAATCGAGTCATTTGCTGAAGTGGGTGTAGTTTGTCCTATGCATAAGGCCTAAATTTAAGAATATCCCTGATTCTCATTGGAATTAGGGATATTATTGAATCAAATGGCGAAAATCAGTTACTCCGCCCATATCTTCCATTGATCGAACCAAATAAATTGGTAAAAAAACAGTAATAATGGATATATTTCAAAAAAAAGACACTATTATGGCGTAAAATTGGTTATAATATTCACAATTTGTAGTATTGAGAGTATTGATCATGGTTTATTTGGTTCAAGGAAATGCACAGCAGATCTTTAAGGCATTTGATCAGGAATGGGTTCTTAAAACACGAGTTGAATCTATCACGCCTGAAACCAAATTTCTGGGTACTGAACAACAAGCCAGGGACTTTATAAGCAAGTGGCAATCCTTGGGGCAAATGCCTGTTTGTGCGCCGGGAGCTATTACCGCTTCGAATTTATTCCTCTTGTTGGGTGCTCCATATCGACCATTTATATTAACTGGTGAAAGCCTTGCTAAATATGGAGAGCTGTGTGTACGTCAGGATTTTGCTTATCTGAATGAGCTCGAGGAACCCTGTGGGCTGATGTTAATCTACAGGAAAGACTACCCATCCCAGTGGTTGTTAGGATTAATGAACAATACTCACCTGGCTCCTGAGGAGAGAGCAGTTACTCTGTTATCGGGTGTCGATTTAAAACCCTACATTAAATCAGAAGAATCAGATATTAAAATGTCTCAAGTAGACATTGAAGAAAATCCATTATTTGAACAAATTAAATATCCATTTGTTCAAAATCAATTAAAAAATGCAATTAAGCCTGATACGGGAGAAATTGATATCACTTTTCCTGGAATCGATGCCTTATCCAGTTTCATAAAAATTGAAAAACCTAAAGGAACTCTTCTGCGACCTAATGGTGTTCGTGAACTGATCCTGAAATATAATTTACTTATATCACCTGTAATGTTAGGCGATCTGTTGGATAAAAATGATGGTTTACGAATGGAGCTTGAAGCAGCGACGCTGAATGGAGATGACCGGTTCAATAAAAATTTATTACAGATGATTGTGGTGTTTTACGAAGAAAACATATTGAATGAGAACAGGAAGCTGCTTCTTGATCACGAATTTATAAAAAAGATGGGCACTTTGATGTGGGATCCACTGCAAATCAAATTATTGCCTGTATTGCGAACGAAAAAGTATGAACTGGAGTTAATGCAGTTGATTTTATCAAAAGAAGCCTATTTTCGCTCTTTTGAAGTACTGGAACAGTTAGGTATCGCTCAGGATGTCCCTGAGTTATTTAAAATACCGCACAAGTTAAATCAATTAAACTATATAAATAGTTTGGCAGATGGAGATTGCAGAAAATTATGTTTGATATTCTGGGCAAAAGGAAATTTATCTCTTCCACAGCTTGAAGAGATAGTTCAGGCAACTCAGCAATATCCCATGCTGGCAACAACTTTGGTTGCCCTGGATCAATCAAAAAGTATCATCAGTATTAAAGATTTAAGAAAACATGCGCTCAATCCATTAATCCATATGCAAAAATCAATCTTGCACCATTTTACACATGAGTTTGAACAGTACGGTTTAAAAAAATCCATACTAACGAAAATGAGTTTTGAAGAACTAAAAGAACTTAGTCGTTCATTTAGTATGTTAAAGCAAACTGGAATTACTACAGCTAATGAATACAATTGGGTATTAAAGAAGAATAATCAGGGACAAATTCTTCGTATTTTTTTGCCGGAATTGTCTCAAATTGAAGATATTGAACAAAGGAAAACGCTAATAAAATTATTGTACACTGGCGTACAAACAGGTGTTGTGAGTCAAGGCAAAGCACTTCTTGAGATAACCGATAAGAACTTATTTTCTATTGCACTTCAATTGCATAAACGGTTTATTTGCGTAAAACAAATGCAGGATCTTCGATTTTCTGATGAAGTGATTGCTTTGGCTGGTGAACAAGGTACTTTGAATGGTACTCGGTTTCGGCATATTATTTTTAAAGTTGAAGAGCAATGTAAAGGAGTCAATGAGCGACTTAGAAAATCGTCCACAGAACCAGATAAAGGGAGTAAGTGGGATCGTGCTGAAGAGGAGTACAGAAGAACTCTATATAGTATTGCCTATGAAGGCATCACACAGCCAGGTATTGATGTAACATCAAAAATCAAACAGGCAGAACAGAAAGTTCTTGATATAGTAGATCCTGAAATGAAATCTTTGTTACAGAAAATTCTGGTGGTTATCGCCAATATTGTGATCACTACGCTCACCTTAGGTGTGGCAAATGATTTTAAAGAGCGCGAAACGGGCAATTATTGGTTTTTTAATCAAACAACATCAGGCGAAAAACTTCGAGCTCTCGATAAGGAGGTAAAATCACTTATTGAGCGCCCTGATTCTGAAGTTCCTCAATTAAAATAAGTCATTTTAATGGATACCGTGCATTAAGCCTGAACGATCCTCACTTTTTATACGTCATCCTCGCGAAAGCGGGGATCCATCTTAAAATTTAGCACAATGCCATATTTATGCATGGATACCCGCTTTCGCGAGGATGACGATCTTATAAAAATTGCAAATTAAGATTAATTAATGTGCATTTTTAAAAAGTGAGGAACTCTCAGGCATAAAGCGCGGTGTGTAGGAATAATAGACAAAATAATCTGTATCTACTTGGTTCTTCTCAAAAATCTGTGGGTTAAATTATTTTAGGATGACGTAATTCCCGTAAATAGTGAGAAATTACAATGTGTATCCTCAATTCCTGGTTTTTTTATATAAAATGAACAACTTACCTTAAATCTGACGTTTAAAAACATTAAATTAATATTTTGTATTAAAAAATACTCTTGAACTTCTTGATTATTTCTGCTTAATATGGTGCATAGGATGATGGATTTGCATTAAGGGATTTGATATATGGGGTTACCTAAGAAAGCGCTTAGGGAGAGCAACTTAAAAGAATTAACAGCTGGATCAGCTGTTAAAGACGGCTCGCATGTAATTACTCGTGTTACCTTCATTGAAGACGGTATAGAAAAGCTTGCTTTTTTTAAAAGACTGGAGCCGAAAAATCATTACCCCGAATTCTTAGCTAAAATCAGTACCGCCGCCTCATTTTTTAAACGTTTATTTCAAGGAAAAAATTCAGCTGAAGAACGTTTGGTTTTTGATGAAAACGATAAATTGGTTGGTACGTTATCAATAGGCATCAAAGGATTTAAAAGTTTTAATTTTGCTGAAGATCCTGTTCCTGTAGATCCCATTTTAAAAGAAAAAGTTATTCCCAGCACGAAAACATTGCTTGATAAGAATATCATGTCGGTTCTTTTTGGTCGATGGTACCTTGATGACGACGACACTCATGGGCATCAAATGTGTGTCCTGGACGATGAAGATGAATCAGCTGATCTTGATTTTGACATGCTTTTTTACTGGTTCACTATTCAAATGAAAGAACCTCGGCCAATAATTGGTGTCCCTAAAAAGAGAATAGATCTGTCTGTTCGGGATTGGGAAACGTTCCCGAAAGTTAGAGACTCTAAACCCTATCATTGGCCAACATTTAAGCATCCAGGTCAGGAAACGCTACCTAGCGCGGTTCCTTCACAAATTCTTCAGAGTGTTCTCCCCAAAAAAATTGCGGATCATACTCAATTTGAACAATTGGCTCATGAACCACGGGCTCATGAACAAAAATTTGTCGCGGCAATGAAAGCTTTGATGACCTATCAACCTGAAATGGTGCGCAAACGGTTATTTGATCTTTTTGGTGATATGACGGTTAATTATACTTCTTTAGATGCGACAGACGTGAATCTTCGTATTCTCTATGAAACTGAGTTTCCTGAGTTATGTAATAATCAGACGAATGTCATGTCTTTTGTTGATTTCATGATGAACATCTATCAAAAGCATTATGATAATTTATATCGAGTTGTTGTCTTTTATATGGGGTGTGAAAATAACGGGAATGGCGTCGCACTCGATTCAACCTGTTCAACTTTATATCATAAACCGTCTATTTATAAAGGTATTGCAGCATGGATGAAAACCCAAAATGAAACCTTGTATAAAAAAGATGATGTAAGTCTTAAGTATGATTTAGAAGAGTTGCAACATCGTTATCATCAGATTTGGCGCGATACATATGCCCTTACCGTCAAGGATTTATTGCATAATACCTTTAGTTTGACAAAGAGACTTCTTGACAAAGTATGCGTTGAACTGCCTGATTTTGTTGAAATCGAAGGTAAAAATATTACTGATTCCAGTTTGACTAATGCATGGGAACTTTTTGGTGCCATGCCCGAGTTATCCATTGAAACAATTGAGCCTTTGATTAGTGTCGATAAAGAAAGTAATTATCGTGAAGGCATCTTGATGCTGGTTAATTTTTACCAAAAATTACATAGTATAGTCAAAACGTATTATTGTAAGGAACGACAAGAGCTGACAGAGGAAGATAATCTGACTTTTTGTAATAGTCTAAATGATTTGCATCAGCAATATAACCTGGCTTTAAGGCAAAAACTGTTCCACACCAGCTCTTATGCGGCAGAATTTAATCCCATAGCGATTCAGTTAAAGCAATTAACGGAACATGCGAATTTCCAACTTCACTTAATAACGACTGATGAAATGATGAAAGATGCTATTAGAACACCAGTTGAGAAGGATCTTTTACCTCATACTCATGAGGAAGTGATTAAAAAATATAACAAGGCTTTGTTTGAATGGGCCAATAGTGTCAAACCCGAAGAGCTTTCTTTGTACATAACAGAAATTATTGATAAATATTATACTCCAACTTTAGAAAGCTTATCCTATCGCCATAGATCACAGCCTGTTAAAGAATTTTTAGCCGCAAGTATGAACCAAAGCGGATCTAATCGGCTGGCTTATATCTTTAGTTCTGGTAAAGAAGAAACCGGAGCGTTAAATAAATATCTTATCCAATATCTTACGCCAATTATGCTACAGACTCAGCTGTTGCCTAGTATTAGTGCTGCAGTTAGAAAAGGCACCTTTGACAATGATATCCCTTTATTCACTAAATCCGCGGTTAATTTTGCTAAATTTGATAATCAATTTACCCATCTATATCACTCTGAAGGAATACGTTTATTTTATAGTACGCTTTTTGATTGGGTAGATAAATTACCTAACGATCGATTCCAAAATATAATGGATGAAGCCATAAAAACATATATGCAGGGATTAAGCGGTTATAAATTCTGGGGGGCAGCCCCCAGAGACAAAGAAGTTGAAGGATATTGTAAATCCTTTGGACATGCGAAGGCAGTAGCCTTGACCTTTATTAATGGCGATCAAAGTTCAACAATGAATAAGTCTGTATTTGATCGATTAATTTCTGAAATGAAGAGCGATATCAGCAAAAGCGTTGAAATGCAGAATTCGCCTGGATGTAAATTAATCGCTCAGTATGATCCAATAGAGCATAAGACTCATATTTATGCCTGCGTAAAAGAACATTCAGTCGCGCCTTCTCATAAACAGGATATAAAAGAGATTGCTTCCAGTGCGTTAACCTTATGAATGAGATAGATTGGAGGTTGATAAATTTCAGAGGTTCTTAATGGGTGAATGGGGTTCTTTTTGTGACAACCAGCTCTTCTTTGGGTTATGATTCACTCTTCTAAGATCTGTGGGTAAGGTGTATGTCTTTCGATTTATTAAAAACGGCTCCGCAATATATTATTCCTAAACAGGGACTCACTTGTTTTGCTGGTTTTGTGGCGAATGTACGAAATGTAGCAATAAAAAATTATATAATTCAACGTTTTATAAATAAATATCAAGTCAATATGAGCGAGGCTCTAATTGAAGATCCGACAGCATATTCCTGTTTCAATGAATTTTTTATCCGACATTTAAAGCCAGAATGCCGACCCTTGGCTGTGGCAGATATAGTCTCGCCTGTTGATGGTTGTGTCAGCGAAATAGGAGCAATTAATCAAGGGACTCTAATTCAGGCCAAAGGACGCTATTATTCGGTTCAGGAACTCTTGGCGTGCAATCGCGATAAAGCCAATGAATTTGCTCAGGGACGATTTGCAACGCTCTATTTATCACCTAAAGATTATCATCGGGTTCATATGCCAATAGATGCTGAACTTACTTCTATGACCTATATACCCGGTGCATTATTTTCAGTTCAACCAACAACGGCCAGAGTGATTCCCAAATTATTTGCCAGAAATGAACGACTGGCTATTTTTTTTAATACCAAGGCAGGACCTATGGCTATGGTTATGGTGGGCGCCGCTATTGTAGGCGCTATTGGAACCAGTTGGCATGGAGAGATTCAACGTGGCAAGAAAATGATACATTTTGATTATTCAGAAGCTGATTTTAAAAAATCTTATGCACAAGGTGAGGAAATGGGTTATTTTAAATTGGGTTCAACAGTTGTACTGTTATTCGCTAATGGTGAGCAGATAGCATGGGATAAATCATTAAAGGCCGAGAGCATCGTTCGGTTTGGCCAATCCATGGCCGCTGTTCAATAGGTTAATCATAAACTAAATTATATAACTGCGCCCGTAACAGAAGATAAGGCGCAGCCTAGTTGATTATACAAGAAGCGATCCAGGCAACCTTCTACATCTTCCCAAAGTTGAAGGTACTCCTCCAAAACAACCAATTTATCTGAGGTGATAAATCATCTTGATGTGCCTCAAAAAAATATTTGGTCTCGAGATAAATAGTTTTACAAAATTGAGTTCGTTCCTCCTTTAACTATTAAATGGATTAATAGCACTCAGCCTAGGGGTTCTAGAATTGCCATATCATTAAGCTACTGAAAAAATTGTTTTTTTATTGAATCCTATGCTAAATTGGATTGGATTGTTAATGGAATGCCTTAAATTAGGACAATGCATGAAGGATTCTAACCCACATGGAGTGATGTAAATGGATGTATTTCTCGATGGCTGGTATATTGCAGCAACCTCAAAGCAAGTCAGAAAAAAACCTATCCGTCGTGTTGTTGAAGGAAAAACCTTAGTCTTATTCCGAGATGAAAACAGGCAAGTGCATGCCTTGGTTGATCACTGTTTACATCGGGGAATGAGGCTGTCAAATGGTTGTGTAAAACAAGGAACACTTGAATGTCCTTATCATGGGTGGCGATATAATGGTAACGGGGAAGTCGTTTCCCAGCCGGCTTTATGTGACCATGATCCTCTTAAGTCCAAAACCTTAGCTATAGACAGTTTTCCCACCTTCGAGCAAGAAGAACATATTTGGGTGTATATTGGTAATTCACCCCCTAAATCAAATCCCTTTTCTTTTCCATTTTACGGTGAAAAAGGATGGGGACACTTCTTCATGCATACCCAATTTGAAGCTTCTGTTGTTGCTTGTTTAGAAAATTTTTTAGATGTGCCGCATACCGTATATGTCCATCCAGGTTTATTCAGGAAGGGCGGACTCACTACGGTGAAGGCACGTATTACAAAAGATTCACACTCCGTGAAAGCCGAGTTTTTAAATGAACCGGTACTCACAGGAATTGGTCCCCGGTTGTTTTTTCCTAAAGGCACTCAAATGCGCCACACAGATGCATTTTATTTGCCATCCATTTCACGGGTTGACTATACCTTTTCAAATAACCGAGCCTTTCTAATTACTTCTCAGTGTACCAGACAAGAAGATGGCATTGTGAATGTTACAACTCATATTGCCTGGAATTTACCCTTGCCCAAAATGTTATGTAAACCCATCCTGCGCGCGTATTGTCGTCACGTTATTCTTCAGGATGTGCGTCTTTTGAAAAAAATAGGACAACAAACAGAACGCTTCGGTCCACAATTTTTACACACCAATGCTGATTTGTTAGGTCGACACATCATATCACTAAGAAAGAATGCCGCTGATGGAGCTCTTGATGACAATGAAGCCATTAGCGTATACGAAAGAGAGTTAAATTTATGATTTCTGAAATAAATATAGAAGAAGAAAAACTACGAGGTTCTGTTGCGTTGGTCGAGCAGTGCGATCACAACACACGACAACGATTATATGAGATTTTCATCAAATACTATTCTAAAACAGATAGAGAGACTTTTGATAAGGATCTCAATGAAAAACAATGGATTTTGTTAATGAAAGATCACGACGGCACAATTCAAGGCTTTACAACGATGATGCTGTATGATTTGGTGTTTCAAGGGAAACCTGTTCGTGCTGTGTTCAGTGGCAATACCATCATTGAACAAGACTTTTGGGGCTCAGGGGTTCTTTCTAAAACCTGGTGTCATTTTATGGCTTATTTAAAATTATCAGAACCTGATGTTCCTTTGTATTGGTATCTCATTTCCAGCGGATATCGTACCTATCTGTTTTTGCCCTTATTTTATAAAGAATTTTATCCTCGATATGATAAAGAAACGCCCTCTTTTGAGGCTCAACTTATCAATACGCTGGGGCATATTAAATTTCCTGATGAATACTCTAACGGATTGGTTCGTCCACGTGTGCCCCGTGAGTGTTTGCAAGAATCAATTGCTCAGCCCCCGGAAAGAAAACTAAAAAATCCTCATGTCGCCTTTTTCCTCAGAAAAAATCCCGGATATTTGTTAGGCGATGAGTTAGTTTGTCTCACTGAATTTTCATTTGAAAATAATTTGGGAGCAGGTCTGGTCGCCTTACAAAAGGTTAAACAAACCAAATGGTTCAAAAAAGAGAGTGATGTGTCCAATGTATAAGAAATTTTTACGCCATTACTTGTGGACACGGATTAATGCTCCTGCCGCTAAACAATTTAAGCGAGCAATGCTAGAACCTCGTGAAACCCAGGAACGAATTTTGATTGATTTTTTGCGGCGTAACCAGCATACCCGGTTTGGTAAAAAATATGGATATGCATCTATTAAAAGCGCAGCAGAGTTTCGTGAGCGGGTACCTAAACATGATTATGAAGACCTTGAAAGCCCCATTGAGGCGATTAAAAAAGGAAAGAGTAATGTACTTAGTACAGATAAAACACTGTTTTTTGAAACAAGCTCAGGATCTTCAGGCCCTGTAAAATATATTCCTTACAATCAACGCTTTTTAAGTGAATTCAGGAAGTCGATTTCTACCTGGATGTATGATCTGTTTATCAATAGACCGGAATTAATGAAAGGATCTCAATATTGGTCGATTAGCCCGATGCTTAGAACAAAGAAATACACTGAGGGTAATATACCTATAGGTATTTCTGATGATAGTGAGTACTTAGGGCGATTTTCTCAACGCCTCATTGGGCCTAATTTGGCGATGTCATCCGAAATGGTTTCAAATGTTTCCCTGGATGATTGGCAAAACACCAGTATCCAACAACTCACCGCGTGCAGGGATTTACGATTTATTTCAGTATGGAGTCCATCTTTTCTGATTTCATTAATTCAGTATGTACCAAAAGGGATGTGTCCTCTGGATTTATGGCCAGATTTAAAAATTATCAGTTGTTGGGGTGATGCGGCTGCGAAACGATTTATTCCGGAATTAAAAATACTGTTTCCCGGGATAGAAATACAGTTTAAGGGCTTAATGGCCACAGAAGGGGTGATTAGTATCCCTCTGTTTGAACAACCAGACCCTGTCATTGCCTTAACCTCCCATTTCCTTGAATTTGTAGATGAGCATGATCGATGCTATCTCGCAGATGAATTAACCGTTGGGCGCCAATATAAAGTTCTATTAACAAGTGGAAACGGCCTTGTACGTTATGCTTTAGGTGATGTAGTTGAAGTGACCGCTCCTCTCTGTATTAAATTTAAAGGGCGAGGTGACACAGTGAGTGATCTGTGTGGGGAAAAACTGTCTGAATATTTTGTGCAAAGTGTTTTTGATAAACATCTTCCGGATGATTCGTTTTTTCTCTTAATACCTCAATGGGGGGAAACACCTTGTTATTATCTGTATCATCAAAGTATTCATGACTCCGAATTAGCCAGTAACGTTGAAGACGCTTTGCGAGAGTCCGTACATTACAACTATTGCCGTCAGCTGGGACAGCTTGCCCCGGTTCAATCTCGTTATTGCCCGAATTTGGCAGAGCGCTATTATTCTGCTTGTGTGAAGTCTGGACAACGACCGGGAGATATCAAGCCTCGGGCCTTATTACATTCAACTGATTTAGCAGAGAGAATCGTTCATGAAATTTGAATTAGCACTTCCTGATGAAGAAGCTTTGCTTAGAAAACATCTTTGGCAAACCCCCATGGCAGGGGCTGTAGATTTGGTTTTTGCACGTGAGCCTAATTACTTTAATATCGGTAAAACTCAAGGTGACACAGTACAGACTTTTGTTGGTAAGACAGATGGGGTAATCAAAGTATCAGGTATACGTGCAACACGTTTAAGTCAGGTAAATGGTCAGGTGCAAGAAACAGGATATCTGGCTGATTTTCGAATTGCCAAGTCATCACGAAATGGGTTCGCTTTGTTGCAAGCCAATCGCTTTTTAAAAAAACTCCATCAAGAACATCCAATACCCTACTATACTGCCGTCATTGGTGACGATAATGAGCGTGCATTAACCTCTCTCGCCTCAAATTATAAAGGATTTCCCAGATTTCGCGATTATGGCAGAGTCTTGACCCCATTATTGTTTACCATGAGAACATTGAAAAGTTGTCCCGAATTGGAGCGTGGTTCATTGAATACGCTACCTGAAATTTGTGCGAAATTGAATGAAAATAAACAGCAATTAGCCCCCTACTACTCCGTGTCTGATTTTACATCGGGAAAATTTCCAAATTTTAAAGTGGAGAATTTTTTAATTTTAAAACAAGGATCTAAAATAAAGGCGGTAGCTGGATTATGGGATCAAAGCACGTTTCGACAGACTGTTCCGATTCATTATGGGGGGTACTATCGGTGGTTAAGACCAATGCTTAATCATTTTTTGTCCTATGGCCTTCCAAGGGCAGGACAGCATATCAAGACCATTTACATGGCTTTTGTGGCCTCTGATAACATCGAAGATCACCGAATTTTGCTACGCGCTTGTTTGCAGAGTGCAAAAAAACAAGGGTTCACCCATTTAGTAACCGGAATCCATGAGCGCGACGAACGTGCTCCGCTTCTTGCTGAGTTTCCAGGAATTCCCTATGCAGGCCGCCTTTTTTTGGTCGATTATGATAACCATGAAGACCTTGATGATCGTGTGCCTTATGTGGAGGTTGCCACGTTATGAAATACGTCATTCATTTTCTTCTTTATACGCTGATTACGGGTATTCTTTATTCTTTGGCATCGAATCATCCAATTTATGAGCCTTTTGTGATTAATGAACTGGTTATTGATAATTACATCCCCATGATTCCTCAGTCAGTGTACATTTACATGAGTTATTTTTTCTTGCTTCCAGTTTTAATTTTTGTTGCCAGAAGTAAACCGGGTTTTACTACAGTATTTTATATTGCTCTAGCTTGTGGCGTGATCAATGTTCTGATCTACACCTTCGTTCCAACCCGATTATTTGAACGAATTTGGGCTCCGGAGAATTCCTTTTTAGCTTATTTACAATCTAAAGACACTATTTTGTGTGCTTTTCCCTCTGGTCACGTGGCACTCCCATTATCCATTGCCCTGGGAGCGTTTATGATAGCCTGTCAAAAAAGGCTACCCGAAGTCACCTCATTTTGGCGCAAGGTTTCTGTATTTTACTTCATTTGGTTTTGTTTGCTGGCTTCGTCAACCTTGCTTACCAAGCAGCATTTTGTTTTGGACGTGGTTTCTGGCGTTTTATTGGCAACCATCGTTGTATTGACTGGAATGTATTATTTATATGCAAAAAACCAAAAAAAATCACTAAATGTCCGGTCCCTTTGGGCATTGGTGTCCGAATTCTCATTAATTGCATTGGCTATGACTCTAATAATAAGGTATTGGCATCCTGTGACCATTACGTTGGGAATCGTCTTTATAGCGTCTCGGCAACATGCGCTCCTGGCACTATATCATGATGCAGTGCATTACCTGATTTCTTCAAATAAGCGGTTAAATGACTTTATTATTAACTGCTTTGCTGGCGTACCTTTTTTTATGCCGGTTCATGGATATCGTTCCTTACATTTTAGCCATCATCAGCATTTGGGAACTGTAAACGATCCAGAAAAACGGTATTTATATCGAAATCAGCCCTGGAACTATCAAGCCTTGAACTCTGGTTTATTACTTAAACAACTGTTGGGTGATTTATTGCTTTGGAATTCACTCAGGATGTTGTGGCTTTTTATCAAAGATCGAATTTCCCATAATAACGATATAAAGCTGCCTGTTACCTCATATTATAACGAGCTTTATTTTCAATTTATGTTCCTTTTCGTAATGATTGGCATTAGTTATCAATATTGGCCGTCAGCGGTAATCCAAGTCTTATTCTTATGGTTTCTTCCCTATTTAACGGTTACCCAATTGTTACAGAAGATTCGCAGCTTTGCAGAACATGCACCAATGAACAGTGATGCGGATTCTGGTAGCTGTTCATGGTCACCAGGTTGGTTGGGCTCATTTTTTATTTGGCCTTACAATATTAATTATCATAAAGAACATCATCGTATTAGCAATATCAGTTGGGATGAACTGCCAAAGAGGTTTTCTAACGTGGAACAACGTCCAGGAAAATCATTAATACAACATATATGGAGTGTAAATAAATAAAATGAGAGAAACTTACAAGGTAGAAGGCATTGATGAAATCAGTCATGTTGAGCCACAATACGATTCTTTAGGGCGCTACAGCACCATGAATTTAGTCGTGCTGTCTCTGCAAATAGTCGCTTGGTTTATTTTATTAAATACCATCGATCAGCATTCCTTACCCGTTGTGGTGCGAGTAATAGCAGTATTTTTATTTTGTATGCTCATGCAGGGGGTTTTTACAATGGTGCATGAATTTTGTCACCGAAATGCTCACCAAAATAAGAAATTAAATTATTTAATAGGATGCCTTTCCTCTACTCTTTTTGGTACTTCAGCTACTTTTTTAAGGGTACAACACTGGGGGCATCATCGTCGTAATCGCACAGAAGCTGAGCGAGCAGAATTCATTCATGATGGTGAAAGAAAATGGGGGAAAATCGGACGATATTATTTTGCCATTTTAGGCGGGATTTGGATTTTGTGCTTCCTGTTCCCGATGATAACTCCATTTATCCCCTATTCTTTTGCAGAAAAAATAGCTCGTGATAAACGCTTTAACACTTATTCAGCCGCCTTTGAGGAGTTTACTCGCGCTGATTGGTTACGCATGCGCATAGAAGGCGGTTTTTTGTTTGTTTTCTGGGCTTCAGTAGTTTATTTTGGCCCTTGGCATTGGTCAACTTTAATGTTGGCTTATGGTGCCTTCGCCTTTTCATGGTCTACCTTGCAATGGGTCTATCATTTGCATACTCCCATTCATGTTGTTGAGGGGGCATATAATCTCAGAGCACCTTGGTTAGTAAGAGTGTTGTTTCTTAATTTCAATTATAACCTTACCCATCACCGCCACCCTGCAATGCCTTGGCAAGAGCTCTATCGAAAGAGCAATCAAGTAGAAACACAGCCACTTTGGTATCGTTATCTTCTCGTGTTTCGTCCGCCTGTTTTTTTTCCTCAAGATGTATCTAAATTAGAGAAGAGATACTTCTAATGGCCCTTAAAAAAACATGGAACCCTGAAGGGTTTGACACTTATTTAAGCCATTTTCCAAACACGCCTGACCTTAAGCTGGCTGCTTCACAAAATATTACACATCAGTTCTGTGATATTTGGAATTCGGGATTGACGAGTTTGGAAAAAAGCCTTGATGGATTAAACAAAAACATCACGATTGTATTTGTCAGAGGTTACTTGGGTCGTTACATGTTAAATAGTCTCAAAGAGCCTGCCAATTTATTAAGACGGTTAGGCTATGATGCAATTATAATGCAACAAACGGCAGGGGGTTCCTACAGAGACAATGTCCAGCTGATACTTCAGCAATTAAAGTCTCGTCACAAGCGGAGTCATTTTATTTTCTGTGCCCACAGTCGAGGCGGATTGGAGTGTTTGAGTTTATTAACTGAAAACGAAGACATTCGCATTAAAACGAAAGCATTAATTATGTCTCAGACTGCCCGTGGCTCATCTCATGTTTTGGAAAGCATTTTACACGGGGAACACCAAAAAACAAATTATTCATGGTACCGTTCTTTATCTGAAAAAATGCAATGGGTGATGCTCTCTGCTATCAGGGCTAAAGTGGGTGGAGAAGAGCTCACTTCCAGAATATGGCCTAATCTCATCAAGAGAGTAGAAAACCAGCAATTCAATTTTCCGGTGATTCAAACAGCCTCCTGGTCTACACAACCGACCTTGTGGCTTGATTCATTCCATGAGCGATTAAAAGAGATTCGTCCTGCATGTGCCCATGATGGCCAATTTTTCTTACAAGATTTAATTTGGCCAAAAATCAATCATGTATTGCTCCCCAATCTGGATCATGCTCAACCAGTTGTAGGCGGGTTAAATTTCAATCACAAACACTATTGGTTGACATTAATTAACATGATTATGAGAAATACGATATAAATCAAGGAGTTGTACTCATTTGGACTAGTACAAAATGAATTAAACTGAATCAATGGTACCGAGAAGAGGACTCGAACCTCCACGGGGTTACCCCCACTAGCACCTGAAGCTAGCGTGTCTACCAATTCCACCACCTCGGCATAGTGCGCTACGTTACGCAAAATATAGGGTTATGTCAATTATTTTTTTATTTTGAGTAAGGTAACCCAGCTTTAAGTATTCGTTCTCTGACACCTTGCCATTCACTTTGTTCTGGTGGCAGTTCAATTGCGATGCAGATGGCATTGGACGCGTCGGCATACCTGAGCTGGTAATATAAATCGTAGGCAGCTTTTTCAGGATTGTCAGCTAGAAGATGAAAATGGTTGATTTCCACTCCTGGAGGTTGTTGACTGGCGATAACATAAACATCGCCCTCTCTTCTCTGGCAAAAACGTGAAAGGGTTTCAAACTGGTCAAAATAGTACAGGTTTTTCTGGGGTTGATAGTGACTCTCTAACTTACCAGGAACTCGAATGGTGTTTTCTTTGGGGGCGTAACGAGTAGGAATGACCGCTGCTATTGCTTTTTCATCAATTAGACCATGACGCAAAATTTGATAAGTATCGGGATCTGTTGCATCAATTATAGTGGATTCAATGCCAATACTGCATCGACCGCCATCCAGAATTAATAATTCCTGATCTTTAAATGATTGCTTTACGTGTAAAGCAGTAGTTGGGCTGACTTTGCCAAAAGGATTTGCTGATGGAGCAACTATAGGGGTGTCGAGCTTCTGTAATAATTTTTGGGCAATCGGGTGAGCAGGGCATCTTATGGCTACGGTGGATTGGCCGCCAGTAATTAATGGGTTAATTTGGTTTTCTTTGCAACGTAATACCAAGGTAAGAGGGCCTGGCCAAAATTTTTTAATTAATAATTGTGCGTACTCAGGGATCTCCTCCACAAGCTCTTTCAAATCCCAGTGCTCTGCTACATGAACAATTAATGGATGATTTAATGGTCTGTTTTTCATGGTGAAAACAGCTTTTATAGCCTTTTCTCTATTGATCAGCGCTGCTAATCCATAAACGGTCTCTGTTGGAATGGCAACAGGTTTTCCATCCTTTAAATCAAGAATTGCTCGATTCAGTCTAGTGGTTATTAGCGACATAAATGGGTCTCATTAGTAGTTTTATATAATAAAGGAAACAGGCCGAAGAGAGTGGGTAACAACAGAGCATTATTTTTACACAGATCGCCCCGGTAATGGAATAGTAAAGAATAAAAATAACTTTAAAAGAACCCATTGTGCTCCAGATCTAATACTGATTATTAGATTAGCAGGTAAGTATATCTTAACTGATACAAAAGAAGAGGTGTTTCATCTTTTGACTAGGTATTGGATGAGCTGCTGACTTTAAGACTGGTGGATTATCAATCCACCAGTCTTAATCATGGTATTAAGATGAATGATTCATCTGAACAAAATGCCCAACCTTAATCACTTATATTTAGATATAGCTCTCGTAATGGGGAGTCCACATTGTTGCATCAATGGCTTTATCAATTTCAGTGTCGATCATCGCATTGATATGCCCTTCTTTGATGCCCTGATTGATTACGGCTTTGGCTATATGTCGGCTCACTGTTCTAATTGACGAGAGTTCCGGCAAAAGACGTCCTACTCCAGTTTCTACGGCTGGTGCCAACTCACTTAAGGCAATAGCCGCAGCCATCATCATGTTATCCGTGACTCTTTTCGCTTTACCTGCAACAACGCCCAAACCGACACCCGGGAATATATAAGAATTATTGCATTGAGCGATATCGTATTTTTGACCGTTAAACTCTATCGGATCAAATGGACTGCCGGTTGCAATTAATGCCTTTCCAGAAGTCCAGTTTAACAGGTCCTCAGGAACAGCCTCTACACGGGAGGTTGGATTTGATAAAGGAAATATTATGGGTCTTTGACAATAACCAGCCATTGATTTGATCATGGATTCAGTAAACTGTTTGGGTTGTCCTGATACACCAAGGAGAATTGTCGGTTTTGCATTGATGATTACATCGTTTAAGCTGATTTGCTCTGAATTATGTAGGTCCCAGTTTTTTAATGATTGCTGGGGTTGAGTGAATCCTTTTTGAAACGGTAACAGATCGGTCATGCCGTCATGAAGTAAGCCATTTCTGTCGACTAAATAAAAACGAGATCGGGCTTCAGCCTCTGCCAAGCCCTGGCTCATCATGGCATGAACCAGTTGTTCACTGATGCCACAACCTGCAGAACCTGCCCCTAGCAGTGCAATGCGCTGATCTTTTAAGGGAGTTCCAGCAACTCGCGTTGCAGCAATAATCGCTGCGACAGCTACGGCAGCCGTACCTTGTATGTCATCATTAAAGGTACATAATTGATCTTTATAACGTTCGAGTAATGGATAAGCATGTTGTTGGGCAAAATCTTCAAACTGGAGTAAAACGTGAGGCATATGCTTTTTGATACTTTGTACAAATTGATCGACAAAGTCGTCATAGTCTTTACCTGAAATACGTTCATGTCTCCAGCCAATGTATTCAGGATCATTCAAGCGTTCCTGATTGTTGGTTCCGACATCCAGAATAATCGGGAGCGTTTTAGAAGGCTCTATACCACCACAACTGGTATAGAGGGACAGTTTGCCAATAGGAATCCCTAAACCTCCTGCTCCTTGATCACCTAAGCCAAGGATTCGCTCACCGTCGGTGACGACAATAACGCTTATGTTTCGTGATGAGGCAATCGATTTGATTATCTCATCCATTTTATCCCGGACTGGGTAACTTAGAAATAAACCTCTCGGTTGTCGGTAAATATGAGAAAATTGCTCGCAAGCCAAGCCGACTACTGGTGTATAAATAATGGGCATTATTTCTTCCAGATTTTCAATTATAAAGCGATAAAAGAGTACCTCATTATAATCTTGAAGAACTCGTAAATAGATGTGCTTTTCTAGTGGAGTTTCTTTTAATTTATAAGCATCACGGCAGCGGGCAACCTGTTCTTCAATAGTCTCAATAGTTGAAGGAAGCAGGCCATGTAATCCATATTTATCCCGTTCCTCTGTGCTAAAGGCGGTGTTTTTGTTGAGCAGACAATCTTTTATTAATTCCATCCCATGTTTTGTTATTTTTACAGTCATTGCAACACTCCTTGTTATTATTCACAGGAATTACGAAAAACATCCAATCGCTTGATACATCTAGTGTAGTTGATTTTTATATATTTTGTAGTGATATTCTGTTTTGCCTTTTAACCTTCATCAGCATAAAATGATTTTATTTGTCATCAGAAGATAGGGATGCATAGGGTGTTACTCACG
Source organism: Legionella quateirensis (assembly GCF_001467955.1). GTDB lineage: Bacteria > Pseudomonadota > Gammaproteobacteria > Legionellales > Legionellaceae > Legionella > Legionella quateirensis. The sequence goes on from NZ_LNYR01000038.1 coordinate 103,782, forward strand.
TTAACAGAAAAAATGATGGATGGCTGCTTTTCTATGGTACCAAGGCAGAAGCCACAGTCAATGCATGTTGAACATGCAAAGATAATTGCGCATAGAGGCGCCCATAATAATTCCAGAGGAATTATTGAAAACACCCATGAAGCATTCCATTTGGCAAGAAATGCAGGGTGCTGGGGAATCGAATTCGATGTACATGCTACCGCAGATGGAGTCTTTGTTGTAAATCATGACATAACACTTAATCGATTGTGGGGGCATGATGCAACCATTTCTGATTTGACATTTAACGAGTTGCGCTCTCTAGTACCGGATATTCCGTCCCTTGCAGAAGTGATTGCTGAGTACAGTAGTGATTTGCATTTATTCATAGAATTAAAATCACCATTTAAGGATGAGCTCGCTTTAATGAACATTTTGCGAGGATTGTCACCCGCCAAAGATTTTCATTTGTTAGCTTTAGACGCTTCTATTTTTGATTCATTGACTTTGTTCCCCAAAAAATCATTATTATTGGTTGCAGTCCATAATAATGTGAACCAATTTTGTGAATTGAGTATCAGGGAACAGTACGGTGGCGTTATGGGGAGTTATTTGCTTTTAACTAATAAAAAAAGAAATAAACTAAATGAAGCCAATCAAGTTTCCGGGGTGGGCTTTGTGAACTCCAAAAACAGTTTGTACAGGGAGTTAAACCGAGGAATAAACTGGATATTTACAAATCAAGCGATAGAGGTGAGTCAGTATTTGCACCAGCTACGCTCGGAAAAAAATAAATAAGTACAGTTTTGGTGATGTGCATGAAGTGGAGCCGCTTCAGGACAGTAATTTAAAGACAGGAGTGTTCGAATAAATGGTAGAAGGTATTATTCATTTTTATAAAGCGTTTAAAAACTCCTGGAATGGCCTTAAATATGCCTGTCGTTTTGAGTGGGCATTTAAATTTGAGCTGGTGCTTGTGATCTGTGCCATACCTTGTGCCTTTGTGCTGGGGAATAACGCTGTAGAGTGTATACTGTTGATTGGATCAGTCTTAATGCTTCTTGTTGTTGAGTTACTTAATTCAGCTATTGAAACCACTGTAGATAGAATTAGTTTGGAACAGCATCCTTTGTCAGGTCTAGCTAAAGATCTTGCATCTGCAGCAATTTTTGTTGTTGGGATTAATGCTGCGCTTACCTGGGGTATTATCCTCGTCTATGCGTTGTTCTGATCAAATAAATAAGGGGCATTGTAAAATGCCCCTTATTTTTAAGCGGTAAATTGATTAATGGTTCGCGTTAAACGATTGACCAGTTCATCGATTTCATCTTCACTGATAATTAAAGGCGGTAACAGCCTGACTACGGTATCTGCTGTGATATTAAACAAGATTCCATTGGCAAGACCGATAGCTCGCATGTCAGTTGCGGGTCTGTCCAGCTCTATACCTATCATATAGCCTTTGCCTCTTATGGCTTTAACATGAGGATGTTCCCCCAGGTTGCTAATCAATTTATCCATCAGCAGCCCGCTGTTTTTGGTGACTTTTTCGCAGAGTTTATCGCGTTCGATTACATTTAAAACGGTCAACGCGGTCGCGCATGCCAGAGAATTACCTCCAAATGTTGAACCATGATTGCCAGGTTTAAACAGATCTTTAGCCCTTTTACTCATGAGACAGGCACCGATGGGTATCCCATTTCCCAGTCCTTTGGCAGTAGTTAGAATATCGGGTTGAATAGCGTAATGCATGCAGGAAAACAGTTTACCGGTTCGGCCATTACCTGTCTGGATTTCATCTAAAATAAGCATCCAGTCATGTTGTTCGCAGAGCTGGGCTAATGATTTAAGGTATCCCTCTTCCGCGGGATAAATTCCGCCCTCACCCTGAATAGGCTCTAACATGACCGCAACCACGTCTTCTCTGTTGGCGGCTATGGTGTGTATGGCATCAAGGTCATTAAAAGGAGCTCGAATAAATCCGGGAACCAATGGTTCAAAACCTGCTTGAACTTTGCGGCTGCCCGATGCAGTTAAAGTAGCCATTGTTCGTCCATGGAACGCTCGCTCCATTACAATGATTGAAGGCGTTTCAATACCTTTTTTATGACCAAAAAGACGGGTTAATTTTATGGCTGCTTCATTAGCCTCAGCACCTGAGTTGGCAAAGAACACTTGATCCATTCCAGCCATAGCAGTAAGTTTTGCAGCAAGTAATTCTTGTTCTTTAATGTGAAAAGTATTAGAAGTATGCAGTAATTTTGCTGCCTGTTCCTGAATGGTCCGTGTCACTTCGGGGTGTGCATGGCCAAGCCCACAAACCGCTATACCGCTCAAACCGTCGAGATATTCTTTTCCCTGTTCATCGTACAGCCAAACTCCCTTACCATGCGTAAAGGTTACGGGCATTGGATTGTAGGTCGTAATTAAAGCCATGATGTCTCCCTTTCGTCCTTAAAAATTATTTCATATTGTTGCTAACAAAATCCCAGTTTACTAACGACCAGAATGCATTAATGTAATCGGGGCGTAAATTTCGGTAATCAATGTAATAGGCATGTTCCCATACATCACAAGTTAATAAGGCAGTTAATCCATCGGTCATAGGAGTGCCCGCATTACTGGTACTGATAATTTTCATCGCGCCAGTAGCATCTTGGACAAGCCAAGCCCAACCGGAACCGAAGGTCGTTGCTGCAGCTTGGGTGAATTGCTCTTTGAACGCTGCAAAGGTACCGAAATTTTTATTAATCGCTTCGGCCAGTTTTCCTTTAGGCTCACCGCCGCCATTTGGACTAAGACTATGCCAATAAAATGTATGATTCCACACTTGGGCAGCATTATTAAAAATCCCGCCTTTTGCCTTCATGATAATGTCTTCCAGACTCATTGTTTCAAATTCAGTGCCGACAATGAGTTTGTTTAAATTATTAACGTAGGCATTATGATGCTTGCCGTAATGGTACTCCAAAGTTTCCTTAGATATATGAGGCGCAAGTGCGTCCAGAGCATAGGGTAATTGAGGCAGGGTAAATGTCATTATAATCTCCGATTTATAAAGCGCCTAGTGTAGCAGGATGGATGCGATATTCAATGTGCTTGAAATAGCATTTTATTATCAGGACTTAAGGAAAACCCTCTCATTATCACTTCTTTTTGTCTTGACCCTAAAGTATTTCGTAAGTCCTGATTATTATTATTTGCAAAATTAGTGTATACTATTAGTCCAAATTGACTTGTTTTATCAAATAATACCCCTTATTGGTGAAAAAGCATCAGGTTGCCAGTATGGTTGATTTACTGCATCATAATGCAAATGCGAATCATTAGTTGCGACCTTGTCAGGTTTTCGCCATAATTGGTAGGATTTATTTATTTAAAAGGTGCATAAGTGGATACTTTAGATAAAATTAAAAAGCAAATTGAAGAAAATGCAATTATGCTTTATATGAAAGGAACACCCAAGATGCCACAATGTGGGTTTTCCGCGCGCGCGGTCCAGTGCATTGAAGCTTGTGGTGTAAACTTTGCCTATGTTGATATTCTTGCGAATCCAGATATCCGTCAGGTTTTACCTCAGGTTTCTGATTGGCCTACTTTCCCGCAACTCTATGTGAAAGGTGAATTGATTGGTGGTTCTGACATCATTGCTGATATGTTTCAGCAAGGTGAATTGGAGCCCATGTTACGTGATGCGATTGCTGCATAATTATAATAATAGCGTGAAGATAACTTCGCGTATTGCAATGGAGATCATAGAATGAGTGTATTAGTCGGGCGTAAGGCACCAGATTTTACTGTAGCGGCAGTAATGGGTACAGGTGAAATCGTTGATAAATTTAATTTACATGAACATTTAAAAGGTAAATACGGCGTAGTATTTTTCTATCCACTGGATTTTACTTTTGTTTGCCCATCTGAGCTGATTGCCCTTGATCATCGGATTGAAGAATTTAAAAGCAGAAATGTTGAGGTAGTCGCGGTTTCTATTGACTCTCACTTTACTCATAATGCGTACAGAAATACCCCGGTAAAAAATGGTGGAATAGGACCTGTTCGTTATACAATGGCTGCAGATATGACTCATAGCATATGTCAATCATATGGTGTTGAGCATCCTGTTGCTGGTATTGCCTTCCGCGGTGCTTTTATCATTGATACCAATGGAATGGTTCGTTCTCAAATTGTTAATGATCTGCCAATTGGTCGAAATATTGATGAAATCATCCGTACAGTAGATGCTGTTCAATATTTTGAAGAACACGGTGAAGTCTGTCCTGCTGGATGGAAAAAAGGTGATGCAGGTATGAAAGCTTCTCCCCAAGGTGTTGCCGCATATCTGGCTGAGCATTCTGATTCTTTATAAAAAGCTATAATCCGGGAACGGGAGCCATCACTTTGTGATGAGCCACGTTTCCGGATAGTGTTTCTCTCCAAATTATAACATCGACAATTTACGCCATTGATTCGTCATGACACAAAATAAATCCGCAGTCTTTTCGGCATCGTAAATAGCTGAATGAGCCTCGTTAGGATCAAATGGGATTCCTGCCGCATGAGCCGCTTTAGCCAATACGGTTTGTCCATAAATCAAGCCACCCAGAGTTGCGGTATCAAAGCAGGTAAATGCATGGAATGGTGATTTTACCCCTGTTCTTTTAATTGCTTCTTTTATGAATAATAAATCAAACCATGCATTATGTCCGACGAGCACCGCTCTTTGACAACGTGTTTTTTTTAACGCGGTGAAGATTGGTTGAAATAATCGTTCCAGAGCTACTTTCTCATCCACTGCAAAACGTAAAGGCTGGAATGGGTCGATTTGGTTAAATTCCAGAGATTTCTGGTCTAACTCTGCTCCGGAAAAGGGCAGGATGTGTTCAAAATAACTATCTCCCCGTCTTAGTTGTCCCTCGGAGTCCATGTCAACTAAAACGATACACATTTCTAAAAGCGCATTTTTATGAGGCACTAAACCGGCAGTCTCAACATCAACAACTACAGGCAAAAACCCACGGAATCGTTCTTTAATGTTGATGCTTAAAATAGTATTACTCTTGGTCATAGATACTCCAGGGCAGCGTTTGTCCTGCAGCCATTGGAACGACCTGACTCTGTCCAAAAGGCATTTCATTAGGAATGTTTTGTGGGATTTTCACCAGTTCAATCTGATCTCTATTAATTGGCAATTGATAAAATTCAGCACCGAACACACTCAAAAAATGATTGAGCTTATTTAACTGATTGAGCTCATCAAACATCTGGGTATAAAGGGCAACTGCAAACGGAGCCGAGTAAATTCCGGCACAACCGCAGGCATTTTCCTTTGTTGATATGGCATGAGGGGCGCTGTCTGTACCTGCGAAAAATTTGGGAGAGCCACTACTGATCGCAAGTTGCAGGGCTCGTTGATCCTTCTCATGTTTTAAAATGGGCAAACAATAATAATGAGGTCTTATTCCTCCGGCTAGTAGATGATTGCGATTATATAAAAGATGATGAGGGGTAATTGTGGCGGCAACGGTCTGAGGAGCTTCACTAACAAAATCAACTGCAGTTTTGGTCGATATATGCTCCAGTACCACTCTCAATTTTGGAAAGTTAGTGATTATGGGTTTTAAATATTCATCAATGAATAATGCTTCTCGCTCAAAGATATCACTATGAGTTACCTCTCCATGGATTTGTAAGACTAAATTATTGCTCTGCATGACCTCAAATAATGGATAAAGTGCATTTAATGATTTGGCACCTGCCTCAGAATTGGTTGTTGCTCCTGCAGGATACAATTTTGCGCCTAAAATATAGGGTTCTGATGCGGCTGAGTGCAGTTCATCAGCTGACACAGATTCATTCAGATAATAAGTCATATAAGGAATAAAAGAATTACCTTCAGGTATAGCAGAAACTATCCTGTTCCTGTAGTTTTGTAATAATGGCATGGTAGTAAGGGCTGGCTTTAAATTTGGCATAACCAATGCGCGTGCAAAATGTTGAGCTGTTGCTGGAACCGTATGGAGCAATTGGTCTCCGTCTCTGAGATGAACATGCCAGTCATCCGGGCGGTTAATAATTAGGGTGTGCATAATAAAGATTCCTGCATCATTGCCGATACATAAGGATATCATGAATTAGGTCATTGGGATGAGCAAAAAATGGCACTTGGACATATTTCAGGCAAAAGTATATTGGCAAGTTTAGTGAGTAGCATGCTCTATATGACGAGTGCCATAGCAGTGCCACATATAGATTATGCCAGTCCCATGGGTGATGAACAATGGAAAATGAGTGGAAATCCTCTTCGTTGTGGATTGTCACTTGTCATTCCAAATTACGGTATTGGCTATTTTGAACAATACGCAACAAAACCACCGCATTTTATTTTACGTAAATGGGATCAAGTACAGAGATCATTGCCAGCTCAGGTTTTAGCTAAACCTCCCGTTTGGAAACCACTTTTATTAAATTCCTATGTCGTTGCACGCTCCTACATTAAACCGGGTGAATATGGCATATATCTCAATCGCGAACCGGCATTAAAGTTGTTAATTTTTTTATCACAAGGATATCAGGCTAATTTCAATTACTTATCAGAGGAAGGATTTAGCGTTACTGTATCTCTTTCTCCGATTCGCTTTCAGAAAGTCTATTCAAAATATCAACAGTGTCTGGGAGGGTTATTACCCTTTAACTATGATGACGTAAAAGATACCGTATTTCATTTTGGCATTGACAGTAAATTGTTAACAGATGAAGACAAATCCCAGTTGCGCCGAATTGCTCAATATGTAGCAGCTGATATGCAGATTGATGTTATCCGAATTGTCGGGTATGCCGATGAGAGCGGTCGTAAAGGCTATAATAATGCAGTCTCTCAATTTAGGGCCGAAGCTGTAAAAAATTATTTACTATGGCTTGGAGTACCCAAAAGGAAGTTGTCTGTAACCTGGTTTGGGGCTCAAAAACCCATTGCACGTAATGATACTGATGAGGGGCGAGCAGCAAATCGACGTGTTGTCATTGAACTGATAAAAAAATAATCCAGGCGTTCATAATTTCCCATGCTACTGATAGTATTCAATTATTTTTAATTTATTCTTGACTTCTATACGGTCACTTTAGATACTCTTAAAGTTACTGACATAAACATTCAAATAAAGCATTACTGTTCAGGACTTATGAAAACACCCAGTCCACTCGTTAAGAGGAATTTTTAAATCGGTCAACTCGTTAATTAAAAATTTCTTTTACCTCGACCTAGGGTTTTTTCGTAAGTCCTGTCGTTTTGATTGTTGCGTTACATCATAATGGAATAAATAAATATTCGATGGAGAGAGACATGATGAGTTTAAAAAAGACAACAATAGCGTTGCTGATTTTAGGTAGCGGAGCATCATTTGCGGGTACAATGGGCCCCGTATGTACTCCGGGTAATGTCACTGTTCCCTGTGAAACGACTGCTTGGGATGTAGGCATAACCGCATTGTATTTACAACCAGTTTACGATGCTAACTGGGGTTATAACGGTTTTGTTGATGTAAATAATTACAGACATTGGCATGATTTTGATGGTGATTGGAACTGGGGTTTTAAACTTGAGGGTTCTTATCACTTTAATACAGGTAATGATATCAATATCAATTGGTCTCATCTGGACGCTGATACAGATCACTGGGCTTTTATCGATCAGCTGTATCAATATAACACCAAATGGGATGCCGTTAATGCTGAACTAGGTCAATTCGTTGATTTTAGCGCCAACAAAAAAATGCGCTTCCATGGTGGTGTTCAATATGCGCGCCTTAATACACAGGTAAATCGTCATTTAAACGGAGCCTATGTCGATGGTTATCATTCCGAGTTTAATGGTTTTGGACCACGAACCGGAATTGATATGAATTATGTATTTGGTAATGGATTCGGTATTTATGCAAAAGCTGCTACAGCAATTCTCGTTGGTACCAGTAAATTCAATGATGCCTGTGTGGTTTGCGGCAATTCATATGGTTCTAAAAATGCGATGGTACCTGAAGTTGAGGCTAAATTAGGCGCTGATTATACTTATGCTATGGCACAAGGTGATTTAACTTTGGATGTTGGTTATATGTGGTTTAATTACTTCAACGCCTTACATAATAATGCAGCGCGAAATGTAGGACTTCCTGGTAGTTTTGAGACCGACTTTTCAGCTTCCGGTCCTTACATTGGTTTAAAATATGTGGGTAATGTTTAATCGGACGGTTTTTTGCAACAGATAAAATGATTGAGGCATCCACTTTGAAGTCAATTCAAGTGGATGTTTTTTTTGTGGGAAACAGAGTTGATTTGGCAGTACTAATCATTTGCACCAAACACTTATATGGAGACAAGGTATGTTTCATCTAAAAAAATTGGCAGTAACGGTTTTTCTTTTAAGCAGCAGCGCCGGTTTTTCAGGTACCATGGGGCCTGTTTGTAGTCCAGGAAATGTAACCGTTCCTTGCGAGAGCACGGCCTGGGATGTTGGTTTAACCGCATTGTATTTACAGCCCATAGAGGATGCAGACTGGGGTTACCGCAGTATTGTACCAGTGGCCGGATATGATCATTATAATGATTGGAATCATGGTTTTGACTGGGGGTTCAAACTGGAGGGCTCTTATCATTTTAATACAGGCAATGATCTTACTGTTAACTGGATGTATTTAAATCCTGTAACTAATGGTTATTACGGTATCGCTAATCGTACGTTTCATCATGAATTGAAATGGAATGTAATTAATGGCGAGTTAGGTCAGTTTGTTGATTTTAGTGTGAACAAGAAGATACGTTTTCATGGCGGTGTTCAGTACGCACAAATTAAAGGCAGTCTTGATAATTATAGAGGCGGTGTGTTTTTTAGTCATGCTGATTCAGAATTCAGCGGATTTGGGCCTCGCACTGGTATTGATATGAATTATGTGTTCACAAATGGACTTGGCGTCTATGCTAAAGCGGCAACTGCTGTATTGGTCGGAACCAGTCGGTTTTATGATGGGGTGTTCTTCAATTACGGCTCAAAGAACGCGATGGTTCCTGAAGTTGAAGCCAAGCTGGGCGCTGCTTATACTTATTCGCTGGCTCAAGGTGATTTGATTCTGGATGCAGGATATATGTGGTTTAATTATTTCAATGCATTGCACAATACAATTGCTATTCCTATTGGCGGGATTGAAGGTGATCTTGCAGAATCGGGTCCTTATCTCGGTTTGAAATATGTGGGGCATGTCTAGATAGCGGTATATCATCGTTCCAGCCACTCAGTTGAACTCATGATCAATTGAGTGGCTCTCCATTCAAAATAATTTGATGTAAGACACAAACTATGAAAAAGAGCTAATGCGGCACCTTAAAAATAGAGCAATTCATGTTTTGTTTAACGTAGTTTAGAAAATTGACATATGCTCAAAAATTACATTACGTGCCCAAAAAAATGGTATCCCCATGAAAATATTCACTTTTTTTACCAAAATTCTTGACATCTTTAAAATCAGTGCTGATACTCATATCGTTGCATGCTTCGAAGCTGAATGACGAATGCATGCTATTGACAACTCTAAAAGGTGAGTTATCAATAAAATGGGAACTCAATAATAATTTAGTGGAGACAAGGCATGTTTAGTTTGAAAAAAACAGCAGTAGCTGTTCTTGCTTTAGGTAGCAGTGCAGTGTTCGCTGGTACTATGGGACCAGTTTGCACTCCAGGTAATGTAACCGTTCCTTGCGAAAGAACTGCTTGGGATATAGGTATTACAGCCCTGTATTTACAACCAGTATATGATGCTGATTGGGGATATCGTGAAATCGTTCGTTTTAACGGTTTTGATCACTACCAGGATTTGAATCAAGATTGGGATTGGGGCTTCAAATTAGAAGGCTCTTACCATTTCAACACTGGAAATGACCTTAACGTTAACTGGTATCATTTGGATACAGATAACAACGGCTATTATTCTAATCTGGTTGATCATTATCGTCACAATGACAAATGGGATGCTGTTAACGCTGAGTTAGGTCAATTTGTTGATTTCAGTGCTAACAAGAAAATGCGTTTCCATGGTGGTGTTCAGTATGCAAGAATCCAAATGGATCACAATTTTTACACCGGTGGTTTCTTCTTTGCCAACGCAAACTCTGAATTTAGCGGTTTTGGACCACGTACCGGTCTTGATATGAATTATGTATTTGGTAATGGTTTTGGTATCTATGCTAAAGGAGCTGCAGCAATTTTAGTTGGTACCAGCAAGTTCAATGATGGGCTTAACTTCGCTTATGGTTCTAAGAACGCGATGGTTCCAGAAGTTGAAGCTAAGTTAGGTGCTGATTACACTTATGCAATGGCTCAAGGTGATTTAACTTTGGATGTTGGTTACATGTGGTTTAATTACTTCAATGCTATGCACAACACAGCATCTCCAGCAGGCTTTGAAAGCGATTTCTCAGCTTCTGGCCCTTACATTGGTTTGAAGTATGTTGGTAATGTGTAATTTGTTAACTTTTTAAGAAATTTCAGCAATACTGTTGACTTTATTTAAGTCCGGCTGGATAATTTATCTAGGTACGCTCTCGATTAGAGCGAAGAATGCGTACTGTTGCTGATTACTATTAAATTGGTAACGAACGGAAATTAATAATAAAAAAGTGGAGATAAGCATGTTAAATTTGAAAAAAACAGCGGTAGCTGTTCTTGCTTTAGGTAGCAGTGCAGTGTTCGCTGGTACTATGGGACCAGTTTGCACCCCAGGTAACGTTACTGTTCCTTGCGAAAGAACTGCTTGGGATATCGGAATTACAGCCCTGTATTTGCAACCAGTATATGATGCTGATTGGGGATATCGTGAAATCGTTCGTGTTAACGGTTTTGATCACTTCCAAGATTGGAATAATGATTGGGATTGGGGCTTCAAATTAGAAGGTTCTTACCACTTCAACACTGGAAATGACATCAATGTTAACTGGTATCATTTAGATACTGATAACGACGGTTATTTCTTCGGTGCGGTCAATCATTATCGTCACAACATCAAATGGGATGCTGTTAACGGTGAGTTAGGTCAATTCGTTGATTTCAGTGCTAACAAGAAAATGCGTTTCCACGGTGGTGTTCAATACGCAAGAATCAAAATGGATCACAACCGTTACACAGGTAACGTTTTCTTCGCTAACGCAAATTCTGAGTTCAGCGGTTTTGGACCACGTACCGGACTTGACATGAACTATGTATTCGGCAACGGTTTCGGAATTTACGCTAAAGCAGCTACTGCAATTTTAGTTGGTACTAGCAGTTTCAATGATGGAATTAACTTCGCTTACGGTTCTAAGAATGCGATTGTTCCAGAAGTTGAAGCTAAATTAGGTGCTGATTACACTTACGCAATGGCTCAAGGTGATTTAACTCTGGATGTTGGTTACATGTGGTTCAACTACTTCAATGCTATGCATAACACAGCATCATTGACCGGTTTCGAAACTGATTTCTCAGCTTCTGGCCCATACATTGGTTTGAAGTATGTTGGTAATGTGTAATTTCTTATTAATTTAAGAGTTATTTTAGAGCCCGTCATTAAGGTGATGGGCTTTTTTTTTACGTAAGGGAGTATTTATGTTAAAAAAGACGACTTTAGCTGTATTAGGATTAGCAGCAAGTAGCTTTGCGGCTGCTGGTACGATGGGACCAGTGTGTACACCCGGAAATGTTACTGTTCCATGCGAAGCAAGACTTTGGGATATTGGTGTTCAGGCCCTTTATCTAAGACAAGTATATGATGCTGATAAAGCTTATCAACATGATATTCTGCCTTTTAGGGGATTTCGTGAAGTTAATAATGAATGGGATTGGGGATATAGGCTAGAAGGTTCCTATCATTTTAATACTGGTAATGATGCAACAGTAACCTGGGTACATTATCAAAATGATTCAAACCGGGATGGCTTTGTTGGTTTAATTCCATTTTCACAACAAGTTGCACCACTATCTTCACCTTACCGAATTGAAGATGATACCTACTTTAATCAGGTGAATCTGGTGTTGGGTCAGCATGCAGATTTTGGTTTGGTTAAAAAGATGCGTTTTTATGGTGGTTTGCAGTATGCCAGTATAGACGATAATGCAGCCTCCTATTTTTACCGTTCACCAAGACAGTTAATTCCAGCCGGAATTGGAGCTGTTTATCAATATGAAAAAACAGACTTTAAAGGGGTTGGTCCTGTAGTAGGAATTGATTATTCATATGATATTACCAGCGCATTCAGTGTTACAGCTAATGGCGCAGGGTCAATTCTTTATGGAACAAGTCGCTTTAATTACGGTTTTGCTGGTACACCTGTAGGGGCAGTATTGTTGGATCGCTATGGCAGTAAAAAAGCAATTGTTCCCAGTTTAGAAGCTAAACTCGGATTAAATTATGCTTATGCTATGGCTCAAGGTGTATTGAATATTGAAGGCGGTTATCAAGTAATGAATTATTTCAATGCCTTACAAACAGTTGGAATTGGTGGTTTTACCACAGTTCAGGCTAATAACAGTGATTATGGTCTCTATGGCCCATATTTCGGTGTTAAATATGTAGGTAATGCATAATAGTTCAATTATTGATAAAAAGCCCATTGTATATGGGCTTTTTTTTTATCATTATCAAGCTGAATAGTACATGGAACAGTACTGAAGAAAGTACGTAGTGAACATGCACTAAATGAAGCACTTCTTCATAAAAATTGATTTATTCATTTCATCAATTAAAAAACCTATGTTCCTTGATTTAAATAAACTAAATATTCCTGTGTTCAAGAGCCTTTCGTAATCTGCATATGGATCCGGATTTAACTCTAGCCATCAAGAAATTGCCACGATATAATCCATCGTCTATTCGATGTTGATGTAAAAATAATACACAGGAGTACCCCGCATGAAGTTCAAGAAAATCATATTGGCCCTGGCCTGTTTATCAACCCCCTTATATGCGGAAAATGACCAACAACTTCAACGTGAAATTCAACGTTTGCAACACCAGGCTCAAGATTTGCAGACTCAACTTGATAGATTGCAAAAGCAACTGGTATCACGTAATAAATCTCATGAACCTGGTACAGTAAAACCTGCAGCGAAAAAAAGTACTCCTCAAGCAGCTCCTGCAGCGACGAAAGGTAAGAAAAAAAGAGATAAATATTATTCAACTCATGTAACGGTACATGCTCCTGAAGCACATCCCGAATCAATAGGGTTCTATCCAACTGCACTTGTCGCTGATGATCGGGTCGTAACGTATATTGCTGGTACTCCTGTAGTTAGCTCACCCTATTTGGGAGATCGTCCGGCGTTTGATGGTTCTGATTATATAGTCAATATTTCGAGTATCAACCGGGATATTCGCTTGATGCAACAACGTCGACGTCTCTACAGAGCATATCAGAGTATTGGCTACCCCGTACCACAGATGCCCATTATTGCGTTGAGTGGAAAGTCAGAACCTGTAGGTGTAATCAACAACCCCTTTAGAAGTAATACGAATGGTGATCTAACCCTGGGATCAAGTGAGCTGGATATCGCTGCTGCACTTAATCAGAATGTTGAAGCCTATATCGCTATTGCCTACGATGAGAGCCCTCCAGCAGTAGGTCCTCGAATTAATAATTCGGCATTTAATCTGAATATGGGCTTTGTGAATATAGGTAATCTGGATAAAACTCCGCTGTATTTTACAGCAGGACAGCTGTATGTGCCTTTTGGCCGTTACTCAAGTTCCATGATCAGCGCCCCTTTAACTATGAATGTCGCACGTACCAAAACAAGACCATTTATTTTAGGGTATAAATCTCAGGAAGATAGCGGTCCATTTGCTGCAGTCTATGCCTATAGAAGTGACACTATATTAGGGAGGTCAGGAGTAGGCGGTGTAAATCTGGGATATATATTTGAATATCAAGAAGTGACAGGTGAAATTGGTGCGAGTTACATTAGTTCGATAGATGATGCGGCAGGCATGCAAAGCACGGGCTCCACTGTAGGCACCACATTTGGTGGATTTGGTTCAATTACCAACGGTAACGAAGCAGTAAGAAAAACTCAGGCCATGGATGTACACGGTAATATAGGGTACGACCGATACAATTTCACTGCTGAATGGGTGGGGGCTACCCAGGCTTTTAGGCCGCAGGATTTGAGTTTTAATGGTAGAGGCGCAAGACCACAAGCTGCTCAGGCTGAAGTGGGCATGACATTTAGAGCATTTAACAGACCTTCATCAATTGGTCTTGGATATCAATGGTCTAAAGATGCTTTAGCTTTGAATTTACCGCAACAAAGGTTCGTTGGTGTATTCAACATATCAATATGGAAAGATACTGTTGAAAGTCTGGAATATCGACATGATATAGATTATGGTGCAACACAATTTGCTAATGGAGCAGCCCCTGCTGGATTTGTAAATCTTCCTACCCTGGGAACTGGACGTTCAGCAGATACAGTGTCAGCCCAAATCGGCGTTTATTTCTAGAACTGATCTTATTCAATACCGCAGTCTGTCAAAATGAATCCATTTTCAGACTGCAATAAAACTCCCGTTTAAAAATCAAAACATCCCAAGTTACTGGGATCTGTTGACAATTCAGTGTGTTAATTCTTCGTAAAGGCCCACGTACCGCGGCTTGTCCGCGGTATGCAGAGATCTGCTGGATGGCGCGAACAAGCCGCGCCACGTAGGTGTTATACAGCAATTTTCAACAGACCCTGAATAATCTGTGCTATCTTTTATCTTATATTACCCGCATAAAAGGATTAGAGCATGCGAAAAACCTCTACCATGCATAGGAATATTGTTTTAAGTGATCCATCTAAAGTAGGTTCGATTCGCATGATCTGTTCCATAATGATATTTATACTTTTAATAATCATAGGGACTCCAAAAGCAAATGCAGCAAAAATTACAGAATTAAATATAAAAGGTCCTATAGGTCCGGCAACGGTAGATTATATTGAACGCGGTATCAACAGTGGGCAGAATGCCGATTTGATCCTGGTAATAATTGATACACCGGGTGGTCTTGACGATGCAACACGATTGATTATACAAAAATTCTTAACTTCAAAAGTTCCTATAGTGACCTATGTAAGCCCGAATGGAGCGCGTGCTGCCAGTGCAGGAACCTATTTATTATATGCCAGCACTGTAGCCGCCATGGCACCAGGAACTCAATTAGGTGCTGCAAGTCCCATCAGTTTAAGTTCTGGATTATTACAGGACAGTAACGCCAATCAAGTAACAACAACTATGAATAAAAAAATGACTAATGATGCAGTTGCTACAATTCGCGCTCTGGCACAATTAAGAGGAAGGGATCCTGATTTTGCGCAAAATGCAGTGATTAATGCCACTACATTAACATCGATTGAGGCACATGACTCAGGTGCTATTAACTATATTGCTACCGATAAATACGATTTACTTTCTCAATTAAATGGCATAACAGTAGTGCAAAATAATCATAAAATGACGCTCAATACGGATAACCCGCAAATTGAACAAATCAATCCTGATTGGCGAACACGCCTTTTATCAGTGATAACAAATCCGACTGTTGCATATCTGTTAATTCTACTGGGAATTTATGGTATTTTCTTTGAGTTTTTAAACCCCGGATTTGTTCTACCTGGTGTGGTTGGTGCGGTTTCAATGCTCCTGGCTTTGTATGCTCTTCAACTACTCCCTGTAAATTATGCTGGATTATTATTAATTGTTTTGGGTATGGCATTTCTTATTGCTGAAGCATTTACTCCAAGTTTTGGGGTTCTCGGTGTGGGCGGAACAATTGCTTTCGTGCTCGGATCCATCATGTTAATGAATACTGACTATGCGGCGTTTCAAATAGCTTGGTCTGCTATTTGGGCTATGGCGTTTTTGAATGTTCTATTATTCATTGTTGTTTTGGGTATGATAATAAAATCACGCCGTCAAAGGGTACGAAATGGATTGATTATGCTGGTGGGTGCAAAAGGAAGAGCATTAGGTGACATTAATCCAGATGGGCAAGCTGTAATACGTGGTGAGATTTGGAGTGTTCGGGCAAAAGAGCCCATTGCGGCAGATAAAAATATCAAAGTGATATTAATCCAGGGCTTATTATTGGAAGTAGTAGAGGATTTAACTGCTGAATGAACCTCGGTCATAGGGATTCAATAATTCTAGGGAGACGATGATGGGCGCTTTTTTGGGCGTACTAGTGATAATACTTGGTTTGCTGCTTGTTTCAGCAGTTAAGGTCTTCAGAGAATATGAACGGGGCGTAGTGTTTATGTTGGGACGCTTCTGGAAAGTGAAAGGGCCCGGTTTAGTGTTGATTATCCCTGTTGTTCAGCAGGTTGTTCGTGTTGATTTACGCACTATAGTAATGGATGTACCCAGTCAGGATGTTATTTCCAAAGACAATGTGTCAGTACGTGTTAATGCAGTAGTGTATTTTCGGGTAGTGGTACCTGAAAATGCAATTATTCAAGTGGAAAATTATTTCGAAGCTACAAGTCAATTAGCCCAGACTACACTGCGATCCGTACTTGGACAACATGAGTTGGATGAGATGCTGTCGGAACGAGAACGATTAAATAGTGATGTGCAGAAAATATTGGATTCTCAAACGGACAATTGGGGTATAAAGGTATCCAATGTTGAGATAAAAAGAGTAGATTTGGATGAGAGCATGATTCGGGCCATTGCCAAGCAGGCAGAGGCTGAGCGGGACAGAAGAGCTAAAGTAATCCATGCTGAGGGCGAACTGCAGGCTTCTGAGAAACTATTACAGGCTTCACAAGTACTTGCTCAACAGCCTCAGGCAATGCAATTGAGGTATTTGCAAACCTTAGCTGCGATTGCTGGAACAAATAATTCAACGATTATATTCCCCATGCCCATGGAGCTGGGCGAACTATTATCCCATATGGCTTCTAAAAAAAATAAATGATTTTTCAGAGTTCAAACTTTCGTTTGAGCAGTTTTTATGATAGAACTCTATTTTTTAGAAGCAATGAGGTTTAACAGTGTCAATTAAGTCAGATAAATGGATTGAGAAAATGGCGCGTGAGCATGGTATGATCTCCCCATTTCAATCAGGACAAGTAAGGGAAAATGAAGGTGGCCGGATCATTTCTTATGGCGTATCGAGCTATGGATATGATGTTCGTTGCTCTAATGAATTCAAGATTTTTACAAATATAAACTCCGCCATTGTCGATCCAAAAGCATTTGATGAGAACAGTTTTGTTGATGTGACATCCGATGTGTGTATCATACCGCCAAATTCATTCGCATTGGCGAGAACAGTTGAATATTTTCGAATTCCCCGAAATGTACTGACTATTTGTTTGGGGAAATCTACTTATGCTCGTTGTGGAATCATCGTGAATGTAACACCATTAGAACCTGAGTGGGAAGGACATGTGACTCTGGAGTTTTCAAATACCACAACATTACCTGCTAAAATTTATGCAAATGAAGGCGTGGCGCAAATGTTGTTTCTGGAAGCTAGCGAAGTTTGTGCTGTTTCTTATCGTGATCGTGGTGGAAAATATCAGGGACAAACTGGTGTGACTTTACCACGTACTTAAGCACCAATTTGAATTGTTATCCCGTATTCACAGATAATACGGGATAAACGATGCTTACATCGAATTGGTTCCTGGCTCTTATAAAAAGTTAATCATCTTCTGGCAATGGGCTCGTTGCTCGAGAGGCATCGACACGTTCGCGAAGCTCTTTGCCTGGTTTGAAATGAGGACTGTGTTTTGCTTCAGTCACTACTTTTTCTCCAGTCTTGGGATTATGAGCATTTCGCGGTGGCCGATAATGCAGTGAAAAAGATCCAAATCCCCTTATTTCGATTCGTTGGCCATTAATGAGCGCTTCACTCATTAATTCCAATATTCTATTTATCCCATCAGCTACTTGTTTTTCTGAAAGATGCGTCATTCGAGCAGCGATGTGTTCAATGAGTTCCGATTTAATCATACCCACCTCGTTTTGTCGCGTGTTCTAAAGTCTGCTACCAAGACACATCAGGCGCTGACAATTTTCCTTTGTTTTATAAGTATAGACTGGGTAATAAATTATTCAATGTTTTCAAGCCAGTTAGTTTAAATTTGTTTTCGTGCATGAATAAACACAGGGACAACCCCCCAACTCATTTGTAATTTTGTGCTGTTTATCCGTGTAAAATCACTGCTTTTTAAAGGCTTGCTCGTTGTAATTACCGTTTTGATTAGTGGTAAATGACTGAGCCGTGAATTGAGTTTATTCCAGGTCGTACCAAAGAACGTTGTGGAATTAATAAAAATAAGCGTTGCTTCTCCTAAATCTAAATCGGCATCCAGAATATCGCTCTTGATAATCTGTATGTGTTCTGTTCGCTCCCTATAGTCAGGATTTGCCGCCAGTTTTTGGACTTGAGTACAAGCACTTGCATAGAGTTCAGGCAGGATTTCTACCCCAACACTTTTGCGTACGGGATAAACCATGCCACAAGCGATTACCGCTTTTCCTACTCCGCACCCCAAATCATAAAATACAGTATCACAATCAGGATTGACCAAGGATAATAGTGCTACAAAGGGCAAAAATTCGATTTCGCCATAGGTATATTCAATTGCGTCTTCAACCTGGTTTTGCCTTGCAAGACGAGACAGTGAGAATCCATCCACAGCAGCGTATAACTGGTTAAAAACTTGAGCGTGCTCTGTCAGGTTTAATGAATCCTGCCAATTTTGAATTCTCGATCGCCTTATTTTTTGCTGAACATAATGAAAGAGCAATAAGAATACAATGAATAAAATCACCAGACTTGCTATACCATGCAGGAAATGAAATCTCTCATCAACCATGCCGTAAACCGTCATCATTTAAAATTTTTTCTTTTTCTTCCTGA
Organism: Legionella quateirensis; assembly: GCF_001467955.1. GTDB lineage: Bacteria > Pseudomonadota > Gammaproteobacteria > Legionellales > Legionellaceae > Legionella > Legionella quateirensis. The sequence goes on from NZ_LNYR01000038.1 coordinate 122,685, forward strand.
CTTAAATTGGGCCATGCCTGGAGTAACACTTTTCCTGCTTCTCGTTCATTCATGGCTTGATGATGCATTTCCCAAGGAAGTTCATCACTAAGATAAAGTACAATAACAAAAGCAGTTAAGAGCGTAGTAAAGACGGCAAAGAGTCCAAATCGTAACTGAAACATGCTCAGTAGTTTATTGCTCTTGTTTACTGCATCATTTGCAACTCGCTCGACATGATCACAACTTTCGCTGGCAATGCGATGAAATTGATGAACGTCATATCGAGCCAGTTGGGCAGCAATAGTTTGCGTTGCTTTGGTTGTGTGTTTTTCAATTTTATCGATACAATGCTCTGTTAACGTTTTGAGCTTTTCCTGGTGCTGCTGAAAATTAAGAGTGAATTGATTACAGCTACGCTCCAAAGTATGCAGATTGGCTTCCCCTTGGGCCAGTGCTTTTTCTGCCGTTATTCGAAACTTTGCTGCCCCAGCCTGTGATAACAATTCGTTAATTGATGCCAGTTCATTATGCAGCGTTTGAGTACAGTGCAGTAACCTGGTATTTTGTTGTTCAATTTCTTCCCGCCATTCCAACATCTTGGTTTCGGCAAGTTCAAAGTATGCGATAAATTCGCCTGTATGTCGCAGTAACTCTTTGACGCGGACTATATCATCATCTTGATAATGCTCCATGCGCGCTCCTTTTAGATCCATCTTTTCCAGTAGAATGCTGTATACACATTTCCTTTACGATTCTAAGTCAGGTATCACTATGAGTTCCCTGATCTGGGCTTATGGTGTTATATACCTAAGTATCTCGGGTATGGATCATTCTATAACTATAAAAATATTTTTGGAACGGCAAAATTGGAACTTGATTGGTATCTTTAATCAATCTGAACTTGTTCCCTACGGTATTGGTACGCAATTCCGTACTGGTTTATTCCTTGTATTTGCAGCAATTTATACGCATCAGTGGTTATGGACTCTCTTTTTATATAGCAAAAGTCCTATTGATAGTGGCATGTATTATGCTTAGTGTATGAACGTATCCATGTTTTTATTATTCAAGACCTGTTAAATAACTTTAATTAAGCGAAAGCAAAATGTATTAGAGTTGATTTAATAAGCATTTTGCCTTTAATTGATTCGCCCTAGTGACAAAAAATACTTTAAATTGTAAAAAGGTTGTTAATATTTCCTTAATATTGATTCATTAGAATGGATATATATATTAGGGGTGGGAGAGAACCATGGTCGGAAACAGCTTTTTTGATAGGGCTCCTGCGAAACACGATAAAAAGCAGGCCTCATCAGAAGATACCTTTATTAATGTTGGTGGAAAGCAGTTTCAAGCTTTGGCTGTAGCTTTTATTGATTATTTTAAACATTCCACTCGTGTTAATGATTATACTTTAAAGAAAATATTAGAACGTTTTTACGCTCATTATCCCAAATTTATTTCGAATCAGGCCTATCTGAATCCTACGGATCGCATGGGAATTTTAATTAACAGCGCGCGTAAATCTGAAGTGGTTGAATGTCTGGCTTATGTTTTACACCAAATCACCATAGATGAAGTGTACGCTCATCCATTAAATTACCGTGAAGCTTTTGATGGTCTTGATGTACATACATCCAAAGCTTTTCTGCGCCAACCTGGTACAACAGTTCCTTCTAGTGTCCTTCGAGCTTTATCTCAAGCTTTAGGGATAACTATAGTGCTCTTTTTTACAGAACATGGAAAAGAACTGCGGCTTAGAACTATTTATTCCAATGGCGCACCTAATATGTTTAAAGTGGAATTATTTTTACAAGTTAATGAAGGAAACTATTTTCCCAGAGTCAAAAATGAAGCGGATTATGCTTATGTAGGTCAATTGGCAATTAAACCGCCTGAACCTGTTGTAAACGACGAACGCAATAAAGGTACAATTGCCGAAATGCTCGATCAGATTAAAACGGATAATAAACAGATTTTAAGAACATACAATCAATGGAGGCAGAATTTGTTAATGGAAGGCCTGACCAGAGAAGATCTGATAACGCTTTATATTAAATTTTTGCCATTACAAAGTTCTATTATCCCGGATCCCAAATTATTTTTCTCAAAATTAACCGCCCCAGAAGGTAAAGTAGTTAAAGTTGAGGAAATTAGTAACGAACAATACGTTAATGAAGAATTAGCTGGAACATTGGCGGAGTGGATTAGTATCAATCAGGTAGATCCTGATCTATTGCTGGATTATATGGATAAACCGGGTATGCGAACAGCCAGCCCAGCCGCGTGATCTGTTGGGTGATGTTTTGAGTTAAACCGGTCTGTGAGAACTCTGAGCGCTAAATCCTTGATATAGTGAATTGACTCCGGAGTGGAGCCAATTTCAACATGCACCGTGTTCAGTTTATAGGAAACCCTGTTGTTTCATCCATTCATCATTAGCAAATTTTGACATGTAGTTACGAATGGAATCCGGTAAAATGACCAGGCATTTTTGTCCTTTTATTAAGGATTTTGCAGCCTCTAATGCAGCCCACATAGCCGAACCGCATGAGCCTCCTACGAGTAATCCTTCTTCACGAATTAATTGTCTTGCCATGTGGAATGAATCCGCATCATTTGTCTTAACATAGGCATCAATTAAATTATTATCCAAAACGTCAGGAAAGAAATCATAGCCTATCCCTTCAACTAGATAAGATTTGATTTCAGTGCCGCCACCCAGTATTGAGCCTTCCGGGTCTACACCAATAATCTGGATTTTTGGATTATATTCTTTTAATCGTTTAGCTATGCCTGTTATTGTACCCCCTGTTCCGACTCCTGCGACCACCATGTGTAAGTCCATACCAAACTCATCAATTATTTCCTGGGCTGTTCCATGATAATGGGCATTAGGATTATTGGGGTTTGAGTATTGATCAAGAATATGAGAATTCGGTATTTTTGCTTTTAAATCTTTTGCCAGGGAAATGTGGCTGTCTGGGTCGTGTGATGCAGCCTCAGTCCGCGTTCTGTATATTTTTGCCCCCAGGAGCTCAAGAACGGATTGCTTTTCCTGACTCATTTTTTCCGGCATGGTGATAATAACTTTATAACCTAAAACGGCTCCAGCCAGTGCGATGCCTATTCCTGTATTTCCCGAGGTTGGTTCAATCAAGGTGTCACCGGGTTTAATCTTTCCTTCTCGTTCAGCCTGAATAACCATCTCATATCCGATACGGTCTTTAACCGAGCCACCGGGATTGAAAAATTCACATTTGGCATAGAGTTCACAATTTAAATGGCGACCCAAGCGATTTATTTTTACCACTGGTGTATGTCCTATGGTGGCCAGAATATTAGGGTAAATCATGTTAGTCCCTTTTTAATGAGAAGAGATTCGATTATAAGCATATAGGAAGAAAATGCAAAACTGTTGCATTGGGCTTTTAATGATTAAATGAATGAGGCCCTAAGTAATGATTGATACTTACAGGCCTCAATTGAAACAAGCAATCAAGGGGTAACGATCATATCAAAAAATATCGTTGTTGTATTAGACCCTTTTACTGGAATGGTTCTTAGACTATGCGGGCTAGAGGCACTGCTGCTGAGCTCAAAAATCAATGAACAGGATTCTCCAGCTTTTAATACCTCACATATGGAGGTTTGTACTACATCACCATTCCAATCTGCAGGCAGGGTTGCCATTACATTTAATGCATCAATTTTTGAATAATTTAGAATATTTACATAACCTGTGTTGGGATTTGTAAATGTCATTGTCACAAGACAGTTGGCCAAAGTATTGCGACATGATACTAATCCGGATCCAGGATTTGATGGAGCAATGACGGCTTGTATTGATAACTGTGCTTGTTCATTCGAATTATTGGGTTCGGATGCGTGCAAGACTCCAAAAGTGAGCGAAGCCAGCATGAGAATGATGACACGTTTAAATCGAAATAAATTCATAAATCCATCCTTAGTTTTTAATTATAATAGAGTTCGGGGTTGGCTTAGAGCTGAAATTAAATCAATCTTCTCAAAATTTCTGAATAAAGAATAGAGTGGGCTGTATTTAAATAGTGTTTACTCCAGTTCGGGCAGTATTTAATGTTCGATTTGAAAGTAAAATCTGGAAGTTTATATGTAATTCTGACATGATAATGTGACCAAAATCTATATAATTTCATGCAGTTTATTAGTGTAACAGTTGTTTCTCAATAAGTTCGAGATAACGTTTACTGGGGTTTATTGAGCGGTTACTTGTAAAATCTCTATTTCCTCTGATTTATATAGTTGTTTGCATCTCATCCAAATTGAATCATTTCAAGTGAGTTTCGAAGAAAGAGATGTTGATGAAGGTGTAATCACCAAAATTACTTGATGCAGACATGATTCATCAATGGTATTGAACATTACAGGAGTTTTAATATGCAAAGATATTTAACCTATAAATATGGCCGCTGGTCACTATTGTTCGTGGTATTCGGACTTTTGGGTTGTCCATCCCCCAATGTTGCGCCTCAATTAACACCAGAACAGTTGGCTGCTAATCATGTGACTCAGAATCAGGTAAATGAATGGAACGCAAATAATGTAGCCAATGCTAATCCGAATGCGATCGCAACTCTTGCTATTGTTGGTTGTGGGCAAGTACCTTTGGTTTAAAGAATTTCTATTTTGGGATTGAGCCGAGCTAAGGATAATTAGAATTAATTTTTATAAGGGAATGTAATGAGAACCAAGATATTTTTGACTGTTCTGATGTTATTCGTATCAACAGCATATTCCAAAGTTCAGGCGGTTGAATCAACGACTGGTGTTAAGAGTAAACAGGAAATAGAACAATTAATTCAACTCTATTTAAAGCCTAAAGGGGTTTTTAATACTTCTTATGATGAATTTAAATTTTCTTCCTATCAAGGGGCTGCATTTAATCATTATTCTGGCCATAGCAATTTTATATCTGCTGGCGCGGACAATCTGAACTTCTATAATTTTTATTGGGGAATAAATGCATACAACATCACTACCAATACGAATACAACCTCAAGATTAACTAATGATTTAAGTCAAAGTCACGGTTCAATTGAGGATAATGGAGTGTTTTTACACGTGATGAAGCAGGTTGTTTTTCCCGTATTTGTTGATGTGTTCGCCAGTTTTGGCAGGGATCGATTCAAGCAGACTAATTTAGTGAATGGTGATACGGCTAATGCTGTGACTGGCAGAGCTCATTATTACGGTCATGACAGCACCGTTGGGGCGCGAACTTTTTTTGGACAGTCTTATAAGCAACTGTATTTACAAGGTTATTTAACCTATTTTTACAGCACGTTTTATCAACCAAATTTTATTTTTGAGTATCCCATTGATAATGTTTCTGTTCCATCTTTGACTTCAAAAGTAGGTACATTAATTGAGCACGCACGTTTATACTATCAAGTGAACGAGCATTTCTCTCCCTTTGTCAGCGGAAGCTTGATTCAGATAACAAGCCGTTCATTCAGCAGACCACTTGTTGATCAGAACCTTGCAACTATCTCTGCACTTCCACAATTGCTTCTGGCTAAAAATGGATACAATTATGGCGTTGGTGTGGATTATCACTATAAGACCATCCGTGTAACACCATCTTATGTGCATACAGTTCGTGGCAATACCTTCTCTGATAATTATGTGAGTGTTAATTTTGAGTTAACCGGTTTGGATTGATTCAGTGATAATGCGAGTTTAAAAAGCTAAATCATAAATAAGTTCTAGAGATTCAGGGTTTGAAAATTTCGTAGACGCCTATTGGGGATATTGATACTATGGGCTGAAAATTCCAGATCAGGAATATTAATAATAACAAGGAGTTTTGGTGATTATGTTGCACTATGTCAGGAAAGCCAGTTTTGTAAGTTTAATAATGGTCAGTAGTTCATTATCCTTTGCTGGTGTTATGGGTGAGGTTCAGGATGACAGTAAACGGTTTTTTGGTTATGTGGCGCCAATATACGGATCATTAAGTGATGAAGGTATCAATAGAACACCGTATGCAGAAGCGATTACTGGCGGTGCAATAACAGAACATATGATGAATCCGGATTCACGCTGGGGTTATAGTTTAGGTTTGGGTTATCAATTTGGTCCAGAAAAAGGCCATGATGTGGTTTTAAGTTATACCAATTTAAAAAATCGAGGTACAGATGCAGCTGTTATTACCAGTCCAAGCGATGTGCTGGTTAATCGATTAAGCCAGATTGTACAATCTCAATTCGATGATCCCGATTTTATGGCCTCATCAGGTGGTCAGGACATGGTGGGACCAGCAAGCGCGGTGGTGAGCTCACATTATGACTATCAAACTGCTGATTTAATAACGCATCGAAATTTTTTAAGCGGATTTTTGAACTATGTCCATTTTTCTCGTTATTACGGTATTAAAGCATCAGAGTTTAAAAAGGGGTTTTCTGCCCAATATGCTGGAAATTTTGTGTCAATTGATCCCCGGTTTTTTAATACAACAATTCAACCACTGACAAACCAAATCGATTATGAAGCGAAATTTTTCGGAATTGGCCCTCGTATTGGAATGGGCGCGGCATGGGATTTAAATCGATTTTTTAGCCTTGTTGGCGATGTTTCTGCCTCACTATTGGGAGGATCCTATAAAACCACCTGGAACGAAGCATTAATTACTACAACAGATGCGTTTATTCCTAACTTGCCAAGAACCGGCAGATTCAGTTTTACCCAGAATAGTAATAACAGATTATGGTCATCATTAGTTATTGGCTCCAATTTGGCAATTGCAACTCATTTTGATTTAAAAAATGGCAGTTCTGTGGGGGTTCAGGGTGGTATTAATACAGAGCAATATTGGACGGCTACCACACCGGATTCAATTCGTAGTAGCAATACCGCTAATAGTGTTTATTTTAGTCAGCGAATTGCTGTTCGTGATGTATTCATTAAACTCAGTTACTTGGCTTAATCATTTTGGAGACATGATTTGAAATCATTTTCAAATTATGTCGACAGTTTTATGGTGTTTTTCTAGGGGCTGTTGACATTTCCGATTTCGACGTCCCGCGACTTGTTCGCGGGATCCAGTTCAATCTTGATGAATACAATATGATTGTTAATGATACTCGATCTCTGGATCCCGCGAACAAGTCGCGGGACGTTGGAAATAAATAGATGAATTGTCAACACACCCTAGTGTTCATCCAAAGAGTAAACGATATTTTTTGAAAGAGTATCAGGGAAGTTCTTTCCCGATGATGCAGTTTTTTTAGTATTAAGTTAATGGTGTTGTGGAGGTAATATCATGCTTGTGAGTCCGTTAGATCATGCCCATGTGCCCAGTTCTATTATCTCATCTCCTAAGGGAATTCACCCTACCGCATTAATCGCTCCAGGAGCAAAAATTGGTTCTGATGTAACAGTTGGTCCTTATTCAATAATTGGTGAACATGTTCGAATTGGCCAAGGTACAACGATTGCTTCTCATGTTACGGTTGAAGGCTGGACTCACATTGGTGAACGGAATTATATTGGAATTGGTTCCATAGTAGGCGGCATTCCTCAAGACCTTAAATTTAAAGGTGAAATCAGTAAGGTATTTATTGGTAATGATAATGTTATTAGAGAATATGTTACGATAAACCGTGGAACAGCCGGAGGTGGCGGTGAAACATTTATTGGGAATAGTAATGTTTTTATGACCTATGTTCATGTTGCTCATGATGTTTCCGTTGGAAATAATAATATTTTTTCTAATTCTTCAGGGATTGCAGGTCATGTAGTCATTGAAGATAATGTAACTGTAGGTGCCTTTTCCGTTCTTCATCAATTCATCAAATTAGGGCGAATGTCGATGATTGGCGCACTTAGTTTGATAACTAAAGACGTTACACCATTTGCTTTGGTTTCAGGTAATCCTGCGAAACGATATGGGCTTAATGTAGAGCGACTTCGCCGTAGTGGATATAATCCTGAAGCACGAATTGCGATACAACGTGCTTATAAGATACTGTTTAATCAGGGATTATCTATGAAAAAGGCTATTGAACAGCTTGAGAGTGAATTTCCTGAAAACCTGGATATTCAATGTCTCATCCAATTTCTTCACAATTCAACACGTGGTATCTATCGTTAATTTTATTGATAAAGGTTTTTATGATCGCTCATCGATTCTCCATTCCTCGTGGACCATTCAGCCTATCCGAACTGGCTGAGATTTCAGGAGCTGCTTTATTAAATGAAGCCGAAGGTTCCTTTATGGTTGCTGATATTACAACGCTTGCCGAGGCTCAATCGACCAGCCTGGCTATGTTGCATCAAAAAAAATATGTGAAGGCGTTAAAACATTCGAAGGCCGGAGCTTGTATACTGGCTCCCGAACACCAAGAGCATGCTCCTGAACACATGCATTTATTGCTTCATAAAAATCCCTACAAAGCCTATGCCTTGATTGCTCAGGTTTTTTATCCTTTTGAACAAATGAAGCGTTTTATCGCACCAACAGCCTATGTTTCATCAAGCGCAGTAATTGGCAATGATTGCCAAATTGAACATGGTGCCTATATAGGCGATAGGGTTCGTATTGGCGCGCGTTGTAAAATTGGGGTTAATTCATACATCGGAGAAGGCGTTACCCTGGGAGATGATTGCCGTATCGAAAGTAATGTCTCCATAAGCAATACCATCATGGGAAATCAAGTCATCGTTTACCCTGGTGCACGCATTGGGCAAGATGGTTTTGGCTTTGCAAGTGATGCAAATGGACATTATAAAATTCCTCATAGAGGCGGTGTAATTATAGGTAATGATGTCGAAATTGGAGCTAATACCTGCATTGACAGAGGATCACTTGATAATACCGTTATTGGCGATTGTTGTCGTTTGGATAATCTGATACAGATAGGGCATAACGTTAAAGTGGGACGAGGTACGATTATTGTTGCTCAGGTAGGTATTGCCGGCAGTACAGAGTTAGGTGAGTGGGTCACCTTATCGGGTCAGGTTGGTGTAATTGGTCATTTGAATATAGGCAAAAAGGCAACAATTTTGTTTGGAAGCAAGGTACTTAAAGATGTTCCTCCAGATGCTAGAGAGGGAGGGTTTCCTTCTATGCCGTCACGTGATTGGTTAAGACAGGTCTTTTCATTAAAAAAAGAATCAGGCAGATGCGATGGCAAGAATCTTTAGAACCGCTAATGCTGCTTTTTCACTGGCATTCTGGCGCAATTCTTTGTGAATTTCTCTGAATTGTTGGATTAACTGATCCTGTATTGGCTTTTGGAGAAAATGCAGAACCTGTTGCGCGATGGGTTGTGCACGTGCTTTTGTTTGAACAAATTCGGGAACCAGTTCACGATTAGCTAATAAATTGGGCAGAGAAATAAAGGGTATTTTAAGCTGAGGCGCAATAAGGGCATGGTTAAGCGCTCCCCATTTAAAAGCTACTACCATCGGTTTCTTTAACAGCATTGCTTCCAGGGTAGTTGTGCCGGATTTTGCTAATACCACATCCGCTGCAGCCATTACATCTCGAGCACTTTGAGTGGTTATCTGGACATTAGCCTTAATACCTGAACTGTCCAGTTGCTTTTGAAACATGTCGCGTAAATTTGCATTAGCTAATGGCACCATAAATTGAACCTGTTGGTTTTGTAAACTGATTTCTTGCATGACATCAAGAAACAATGGCCCCATATATTTTATTTCACCCACCCTGCTGCCAGGTAATACGGCAATGTGTTTGTCCTGGGAACTCAAGCCCAGCTGACTTTTTTTATGCCTCGTATCCATTTCCATCTCAATCTCATCAGCCAGCGGATGGCCAACAAATTGAGCAGGTACTTCAAACCGTTGATAAAACTCTTCTTCAAAAGGAAAAAGGGTGAGAACCATGTCAATCGTTTTTTTAATGTGATAGACCCTCTTTTGGCGCCATGCCCAAACTTTAGGACTGACGTATTGTACGGTCTTTACGCCCCTTGGCTTTAGTTTTTTTGCAAGCCATAAATTGAAATTGGAATAGTCTATACCTATAAAAATATCAGGTGGATTGAGTACCCATTGATTGAGTAGTTGTTGCCTTATTCTGTAGAGCTCTGGATATCGTTTGAGCACATCTCCTATCCCCATAACGGACAAGCGTTCTATATTGATGAAGGATTGCATTCCTTCCTGAATCATTTGTGTGCCGCCTATGCCTTCAAATACTAATGGCACGTCATGTTTTTTTAATTCCCGGATCAAACCCGCTCCGAGCAGATCTCCTGATGGCTCCCCAGCTATTATTGCAATACGTAAAGGACGCTTTAAACTCACTTTTATCCTGGATTAATTGAATGGTTCAATGCGAGGGATGTTAGCTCAAATGCAAGTCAATGACCAAGTACTATTTTACTTTGGAATTCACTCCTTGTAGACTTCTTTCCGGTTCAGATTTTTTTCACTTAATCAATGAACTGGACAGTCTGCATGCATAATAGGATAAACTATTCTATGGTCAAATTAACACGTGGTTTAAAGACACTTCCCGTGACATTGATGGGGTGGATTGTCTATTTAATTATTCCATTCAAAAAGAGCATTGCACAAAAAAATATAGAGCGAGTTTTTGAAAACTCAATGAATTCTCAAGAAAAGAAACGCCTGGTTATCGCTTATTATTCGCATCTGATGACCAGTATAAAGGAGTTGATTTTATACGCTTTAGTCAGTAAAAAACGTTTGGAGAAGCGAGTAAAAACAATAGGTATGGAGCATCTCTATAACGCAATGAACCAAGGTAAAGGAGTACTTGTGCTAACCGGACACTTTGGAAGTTGGGAATTTTCTCCTTTGTTTTTTCTGGATAATGTTGAGGGTAATAAAGACCAATTTTATTGCATCAGGAAGTCATTACGGTTTGCATTTTTGGATAATATTTTTTTACGTCGATATGAAGCGGCTGGTTTTAAGCTTATTAATAAAAAAAATGCCATTCGGGAAGTGTGTAAAGTATTACAAAAGGGAGGAGTCGTATTTTTTCCATTCGATCTTCGACCATCTTATAAAGATAATAATAAAATACTGACGAATTTTTTAGGTCAGAATACAAGTACTTATACTAGTTTGGCCTATTTGGCGGAACGTTATAATTCCCCTGTATTATCAACAAGCTATTATCGTATTAATAAAAAACAGCATGTGAATCAATTTTATCCTGAAATTCCAAGAAATATGAGTGTCGATAAACAGGATGCGATCCTGAAAAATACCCAAAACTACAATAAACGACTTGAAGAAATGGTACTAGAACATCCTGAGCAATGGCTTTGGTCTTATAAGCGGTGGTAATTTTTAAGGCATGATGATGACTGACAACATTTTTTCCAATCTTCGTATTACTCTTTGGGGGCGATTAATGCATCGAATGTTCCCTTTGAGAAAAAACATCATTATCAACAATATTGATCGGGTCTTTAAAGATAAAGCGACTTCTTTTGAAAAGACCAGATTGCTAAAAGCGTTCTACTCTCATCTGGTTATAGTCCTTAAGGATATCCTGCTTGTGGGATGGCTGAGTACAGACAGTATGAAACGTAGAGTGGAAGTTCGTGGCATGGAGCATTTATTAGACGCAGTGAACCAGAATAAAGGGGTGTTAATATTAACAGGTCATCTGGGCAGCTGGGAGTTCGCTGTTCCCGCAGGTATTCTTCATTTAGATTCATTGATTGATAAAATACATATTATTAGACGTCCTATTCGTAAGAAATGGTTAGAGCATTTGATATTTCAACGTTTTCAGAGATGGAACATTAAATTGATTAGCAGCATTAATGCCCCAAAATTGGTCAGTCGCGCACTAAAAAAGAAGGAGCTCGTGTTCTATTTTTTAGATCAGCATACCAGTATAGAAAAAAACTCAGGTCTAGCTGTTGATTTTTTTAATGTCAAAGCCGGAACTTATCGCAGTCTGGCTGTTTTTGCATCTAAATATGACAGTCCTGTGGTGCCTTTATCCTGCTATCGAGCAGAAAAAGGGAATCATGTTTTTGAATTTTTCCCTGCGCTTGAATGGCAGGAACATCCCGATAACGCTCAGGCCATATACAATAATACAGTGATCTATAATCAAATCCTGGAACAAATGATATTGGCTCACCCTGAACAATGGTGGTGGGTGCACCGCAGATGGAAATTATAAATGATTCGCTTAATAGTTCTCGCTAACGATAATGGGATCGCAGAAATGATCAATTCAGTACTATAATCATCTCATAATCCAATCGCGGAATGTTGAGAATAAATTGATCCTTTGTCAACACACCCGTGTGTATCTGTAATTCAAGTGAATATAATTTAAGGCCATTCAATGTCTAAGTCGATACAGGGAGTGATTGTTTGGTTTATTTCTACATTATTTGTTATCTATGCTTTTTGCCTTAATACGGCGGGCGCCGTTTTTTCGGAGTCGATCAAGTCAGCACTGCATAGTTCAGATATGGGCGTTTCGTTTGCTGCAGGATCGTTTATTCTTGGATTTGCCTGCATGCAAATTCCAGCGGGTTATCTACTTGATCGCTATAATGCCCGATATATAGTGAGTAGTGCTTTATTTTTGGTTGCTTCAGGAAATGTAGCCATTTCATTTTCTACTAACATCTATACTTATTGTCTGGCTAATCTTATTCAAGGCATGGGGGCATCTTTCGATTTCATTGCAGCGAGTATTCTTGTGGCTCAGTGGTTTCCCCGCAATATGTTTCCTATTTTAACCGGACTGATTGAAACCTTGGCTTTTATTGCCAGTGGCCTGATTCATTATTTTTTAATGATTAAATTACAGACGTACTCCTGGAATCAAATCTATCAATATTTTGCAGTTTATGGGTACTGTTTGTTTATTTTGGCAATGTTCTGGGTAAAAACTCCGGAAGATTTTCAATTCGCGAGAAACATTTCTTTAAAGGCTTCATTAACTATCGTCTGTAACAATGGACAAACCTGGTTATGTGCTTTTACTGCTGCAACCTCTTTTGGCATTTTGTTGGCATATGGTGGTCTTTGGTATTTGCCCATTCAGGAATATTATTCAGTAAACAGCAGTACAGCAGTTTTAATTGGTGGTATGGTATTTTTTGGAATTGGAGTGGGAACTCCATTGCTGGGCTGGATCTCCAATCGTATTAAATCAAGAAAACTGGTTCTGCATCTTACTTTGGTACTGGGGACTATGGGTTTGCTGATGGCAGTTTATCTGCCGCATTATATGATTAATAATTATTATATAATTGAAGCGGTATCCTTTTTTACCGGTTTTATGCTTTCTGGATCCATGTTGATTTATACCATGGTGAGCGAAATGTCTTCGAACAGTACTCGTGGTATAGCCATCAGTATTACTAATTCCTCAGTTTTTTTATTTAATACACTATTATTATTTATACCGTATTTATTTATTACCAAAGAATCGCCTCATTTTTATACTTTTTTATGGGTATTACCGTTTTGTGCCATTGTTTCTATAATGCTGTCTTTCTTTATAAAAGAGACTTATAGCGCAGATTAAATGATTAGTTTGCTGCGATATAAAAGTTATTGGTTATTGTGGTTAATTATTGATTTTTAAACTATATTAATTGCGGAAGTAAAAATTATTTTGGTTTCAATTTATTAACTTATGCAGGAAGCTAATTATGAACAATATTAAATTTTTGAAGTGGGGATCTGCTGTTGCTTTAGTTTTAGGTTTGTCAGGTTGCTATATGGATGGACAAAGCGCTCAAGAGTCAACTTATTCAACTGGAAACTCAACCCCCAGCAATCAATCCGCTACAGGTGCACCACAAGCCAAACAAAAAAGTTATGCATCAAAAGAGCCTACCCAGAAAGCAACTCCAGGCCCTAAACAAACTGCCGCCCCACAATTGCCTGTCATTCAGTAATTAAGTCATTTTCATAAGGTTCCCTCTTATTTTCAACAAGATAAGAGGGAATATCTTAATCCAATCATTCACTGGAAATATTCGAATTATGAACTAGTATTTATCATGAGTATTGCTCTTAATTTGGTCAATCAATTCAAGTTATAGTCACCTTTGTTTGTTCTATTGGGTTGGTATTGATAACTCATATACAGGGAGTGGTTAAGATGATTAATTATAAATCATTTAATTGGCGTTATGGTCTGGTCACGGTGTTGGTCTTTGGCTTATCGAGTTGTGCTAATAAACCGGTAGCAACACAAACCGAAGCTGCTAACATTAAAGTACAAAAATTAAATACTGCCAATCAAGTGGATATTGAGTCCAGTACGGCTAAAAATCCTGTACTGATCAGCTCTCCGGAAACATCGAGCAGTCCAACGCCTACACCTGCTCCAGTTGAATCAATGTCTCCAGACTCAGGCCTTTCTGACGTAAATCCAGATGTTGAGTAGAATGTGTTGACAATTCACCAAAATATTCCCAACGTCCCGTGACGTCGAAATCGGAATTGTCAACACATCCTGGAATTAAATAGATACTTTGAGTCTTTAAACGAGAATTGTTGGGCTTATACGGAAGATGGTGGTTGAATTTGAGTTATGTATTTAATCCCGGCTGAGAACAGCCAGGATTAATCATCTGATTAAATTAGAAGAACCTATTGCGGTGCAATCATTTCTTCTGGTTTTACATATTCCGCGAACTGTTCGGCAGTTAAATAACCCAGTTTCACAGCTGCTTCTTGTAAAGATGAGTTATCATGATGAGCCGTTTTAGCTATTTTTGCTGCTTTATCATAGCCTATATGTTGATTCAGCGCTGTTACCAGCATTAGGGAGTGATGTAAATAATAATCGATTACGGGTTGATTGGCTTCTATCCCTTCCGCGCAAAATTCCTGAAATGAATGACAGGTATCGGCCAACAGGTTTAATGAATGCAACACATTAAATATGATGACGGGCTTGAACACATTCAATTCGAAATTGCCCTGGCTGTCTGCAATTCCTACTGCAGTATCATTACCTAAGACCTGGGCACATATCATGGTCATAGCTTCACATTGTGTTGGATTAACTTTTCCAGGCATGATGGATGAGCCGGGTTCATTTTCCGGAATGGTTATCTCACCTATGCCACAGCGAGGTCCTGAAGCCAGCCAACGAATGTCATTGGCTATTTTCATTAAAGCGCAGGCCAGAGTTTTCATGGCACTGTGTGCAAAAACCAAAGGCTCGTGCGAGGCTAAGGCAGCAAATTTATTAGGCGCTGTCACGAACGGTAATTGGGTAATGCTGGCAATGTGTGCCGCGACTTTGACTGCGAATTGTGGATGAGTGTTTAAACCCGTTCCAACTGCTGTGCCCCCTGCCGCCAATTCATAGAGTTCGGGTAAAACCTCTTCTAATCTGTGGATGCAGGCATCCAGTTGGGCAACATAGCCGGAGAATTCCTGGCCTAAAGTAATGGGGACAGCATCTTGTAAATGAGTTCTGCCAATTTTTACTATATCCTTAAAGGCTGCCATTTTAACCGCGAACGCATCTCTTAAATTTCGAACCGCAGGCAATAATTTTTCATTTATCGCAATAGCGGCAGCAATATGCATGGCAGTTGGGAAGGTATCATTTGAGGATTGAGACATATTGACATGATCATTGGGATGTATGGGGGTTTTACTGCCCATTGTCCCACCGGCCATTTCAATGGCTCGGTTGGAGATCACTTCATTGGCATTCATATTGGATTGAGTGCCGCTACCTGTTTGCCAGACATGCAAAGGAAAATGATCGTCCAGTAAGCCCTTACTGACTTCATCAGCTGCTTTAACGATTAAATCTGCTTTGTCTTTTGGTAATTTACCTAAGTCCAGATTAGTCAGTGCCGCTGCTTTTTTTAGGATTCCAAAAGCATGGGTTACTTCGCGGGGCATAATGTCTTTACCAATGTTGAAATGATGCAGAGAGCGTTCAGTCTGGGCGCCCCAATATTTATCTGCGGGTACTTCAATTTCACCCATACTGTCTGATTCAATACGCGTTTTGTTCATCATGGATTATTCCTTGGATTAGATAATGACGTTCGAAATAAAATAATAATTCTAGCATAGCAGACGTTATTAAGTAATTTTTGTTATAGTGTCAGCTCATGATTTTTGGTGAATTAACCGTGAGAGAAATTCGTATATACCAACCTGGTGATTATCAAAGTGGGCAACTGGTGGAGTTATCACCAGAAGCGGGTCAACATGTGGCTGTGGTCTTGCGCATGCAACCAGGCGACCCTTTGACTCTGTTTTGTGGGGACAATCGTGAATTTTCGGCGGTCATTGAGCACGTTAAAAAAAAACAGGTTAAGGTTTTGATTGAGTCGGTTAACGAAAAAAATAGGGAATCACCTTTGAGCATCCATCTGGCTCAGGCCATCTCTAAAGGAGATCGTATGGAGATGGTAATGCAAAAATCAGTTGAATTAGGGGTTGCATCAATAACTCCTTTAATCACGGAACGATGTGCGGTAAAGCTCGATAAAGAGCGAATGGCGAAAAAACTGCATCAATGGCAAAACATAGTTATTGCTGCATGTGAGCAATCCGGTCGCAATGTTATACCGCCAGTGCATCCGCCAGTCCCATTAGATGAATATTTGAGCTTAGGGCACTCCGCATTTAAATTTATTTTACACCCGGAAGGCAATAAAACGTGGCGGGATTATGCAATAAATCAATCAGACATTACACTTATCATCGGACCCGAGGGTGGATTGACTGATGAAGAAATTAAATTGGCTTGTAAATCGGATTATTTACCCTTATCTTTGGGGCCAAGAATTTTACGGACAGAAACAGCGGCCATTACCGCATTAAGTGTGTTGCAAGCCGTTGGCGGTGATCTATAATAATATTTTGGATTATAAATAGTTGAGGAATACTCATGAGTGATAATATTAAAGCTGTGACAGACGCAAGTTTCGATCAGGATGTAATTAATTCCAGCAAACCGGTTTTGGTTGATTTTTGGGCGGAATGGTGTGGCCCATGCCGAGCTCTGACACCTATTCTAGAAGAAGTAGCCGCAACCCACAGTAACGATATTAACTTTGCAAAAATTAATATAGATGAAAATCCTCAAGCGCCTTCAAAATTTGGTGTTATGAGTATTCCTACTTTAATTTTATTCAAAAATGGCCAGGTTGTAGCCGTTAAAATGGGTTTGTTATCTAAATCCCAATTAAGTGCATTTGTTGAAAGTCACATCTAATTTTATTTGAGTGATGGTTGATACTGAGCGGAAGCAATGCACAACTATCACTCATATAGAGTATTGATTAAATTCCTGGTTTGCATTACAAAGATTTTCTTTTAATTTTAGTATGAAAAAGTTGGATCTTGTTTGAAAGCTGTGATAGCCTGTTAGCAATATGTGACATACTATAAAGCAAGTATGCTGCATAGGCAGTCGAATCCTTAGCTGCTATTCCCTAACAAAAATTTTCTCGGATATTCAATTCGTTTAAACAATAAATCAAGTGAGAAGTATGAATCTTAGTGAACTTAAGCAATTAGCTATTGCTGACCTCGTTAATATCGCCCAGGAGATGGGAGTTGAAAACACCTCCCGTTTGCGCAAACAAGACATTATTTTTGCTATTCTTAAGGCCCATGCTTTAAAAGGCGAAGACATCCACGGTGATGGTGTTTTAGAAGTTTTGACTGATGGTTTTGGTTTCTTGCGATCCGCGGATGGCTCTTATTTAGCCGGGCCAGATGACATTTATGTCTCACCGAGCCAAATCCGACGTTTTGGTCTTCGTTCTGGTGATACCATTTCTGGTAAAATCCGCCCACCTAAAGACAGTGAGCGCTATTTCGCTTTATTAAAAGTTGATCAGATAAATTATGACACACCAGACAGTGCAAAACGTAAGATATTATTTGAAAACTTAACTCCTCTATTTGCTACGCAACGATTAGTGATGGAGCAAGGTAATGGCAGTACCGAGGATTTAACAGCCAGAGTTGTTGATCTTTGTGCACCATTTGGTCGTGGTCAGCGAGGTCTGATTGTTTCTCCGCCAAAAGCGGGTAAGACACTGATGCTGCAAAATATTGCTCGTTCTATAGAAAAGAATTATCCGGAATGTTACCTCATTGTATTGCTTATCGATGAGCGTCCTGAAGAAGTTACCGAAATGCAGCGCTCTGTGAAGGGTGAAGTAGTTGCCAGTACTTTTGATGAGCCAGCAAATCGTCACGTTCAAGTGGCTGAAATGGTTATTGAAAAAGCGAAACGGTTGGTTGAACATAAACGAGATGTTGTTATTCTGCTTGATTCCATTACCCGTCTGGCACGAGCTTATAATACTGTTGTTCCTTCCTCAGGTAAGGTCTTAACCGGTGGTGTTGATGCGAATGCATTACAACGTCCCAAACGCCTGTATGGTGCTGCACGAAATATTGAAGAAGGTGGTAGTTTGACTATTATTGCTACGGCTTTGGTAGACACCGGTTCAAAAATGGACGAAGTGATTTATGAAGAGTTCAAGGGTACCGGTAATATGGAGATCCATTTGAGCCGTAATATCGCTGAGCGTCGTGTATTCCCAGCAATTAACATTAACCGTTCTGGAACGCGTCGTGAAGATTTGTTATTAAGTCCAGAAGATTTACAGCGTACCTGGATATTACGTAAAATCCTGCAGTCTATGGATGAGTGTGATGCCATTGAATTCCTCTTGGAGCGTATGAAAAATCATAAAACGAACGCTGAGTTTTTTGATGCAATGAAAAGACAAGAGTAATTAAAAGTATTGTTAGCACAAGCAAGAACTCGGCGTTGGTGGTAAGTTCACCGCCAACTGCGCCGGGTTCCACCCTAGTGTATACATTACTGAGTAATGTATAGGAACAAAATAGTGTAATCCTTTTGAGTTAAATCACTAATGAACTACTCTGATCTAAGAGACTTTATCGCACAACTCGAATCACGTGACCTATTAAAGCGAATTGATTATCCGGTATCGCCTTATCTTGAAATGACTGCCATCAGTGATAGAGTGCTGCGTTCTGGTGGTCCTGCTCTGCTCTTTACTAATACTCCTAATCATCGAATGCCGGTTTTGACCAACCTGTTTGGTACGGTTGACCGTGTTGCAATGGGCATGGGTGAGGAGTCGATCACCGCACTAAGGGATGTTGGTAAATTATTAGCAGCTTTAAAAGAACCAGAACCTCCCAAGGGGATTAAAGATCTGTTCAGTAAGTTGTCTTTATTAAAACCTGCCATGACTTTGGCACCCAAATATGTAAGCGGCGCTGAATGTCAGACTCATGTATGGGAAAAGGATGAAGTGGATTTAACTATGCTGCCCATCCAAACCTGCTGGTCTGGTGATGTTGCACCTCTAATTACATGGGGAATGGTCACTACAAAAGGTCCGAATCAAACCCGTGAAAATATGGGGATATATCGCCAACAATTATTGAGTAAAAATAAATTAATCATGCGCTGGCTTTCTCATCGAGGCGGTGCATTAGACTATCAGGCCTGGCAGAAATCCAATCCAGGCGAGCGTTTTCCTGTTGCTGTGACTCTGGGCGCTGACCCGGCAACTATTCTGGCTGCTGTGACCCCGGTTCCAGATTCTCTGTCTGAGTATGCTTTTGCTGGTTTGTTGCGAGGTCAACGCACTCGATTGACACGATGTATTGGTAATGAATTGCATGTTCCAGCCAGCGCGGAAATAATATTGGAAGGGTATCTTGAACCAGGTATAGAAGCACCCGAAGGTCCTTATGGAGATCACACGGGTTATTTTAATGAAGTACAATCCTTTCCGGTTTTTACCGTAGAGCGGATAACACATCGAGATAAACCCATTTATCTGAGCACCTATACTGGAAGACCACCCGATGAACCCGCAATATTAGGTGTTGCGTTAAATGAATTGTTTATTCCGTTATTACAAAAACAGTTTCCTGAAATAGTCGATTTTTATTTACCGCCAGAAGGCTGTTCTTATCGTTTGGCTGTTGTCACAATTAAAAAAGAATACCCCGGTCATGCTAAGAGAGTTATGATGGCCGTCTGGTCTTTCTTGCGACAATTCATGTACACCAAATTTGTCATTGTATGTGATGATGATGTGG
This sequence comes from Legionella quateirensis, assembly GCF_001467955.1. GTDB lineage: Bacteria > Pseudomonadota > Gammaproteobacteria > Legionellales > Legionellaceae > Legionella > Legionella quateirensis. Next base: position 142,779 of record NZ_LNYR01000038.1, read on the forward strand.
ATGCCAGAAATTGGCAGGATGTGATTTGGGCCATTACTACACGAATGGATCCAGCACGTGATACAGTAATGATTGAGAATACGCCTATAGATTATCTGGATTTTGCTTCTCCTGTCTCTGGTTTGGGATCAAAAATGGGAATGGATGCAACCAGTAAATGGGCTGGAGAAACGCAAAGAGAATGGGGAAGGCCAATACAAATGGATGAGGAAGTTTTAAAAAAGGTGAATGGATATTGGTCTTCACTAGGATTAGATTAATGAATGAAAAAATAGTTCAGGCTCAGGTTGAAACCATTTCTCCATTGACAGACAGTATCATGCAGTTGGTTTTAAACCCTGCTGAATACGTTTCATATCAGGCTGGCCAATACCTGCAGATTCTTTTTAGTGATGAGGAATTGAGTTATTCCATTGCCAATGCCCCATTAGGTTCACATAAATATGAATTACATATTCGTCATAGTCTGGAAAATCCGTACAATCAACGACTGTTTTCCCATATAAAAGAGCATGGAGAGGTAACTATCCGCCTGCCTTATGGTAACTGCAGCATTAATGATTTAGATAGCGATAGGCCCATTTTATTTATAGCCGGAGGTACAGGTTTTGCACCGGTTAAAGCAATGATTGAACAACTGTTAGCAACTACAGATGCTCGATCCTTTGAGTTAATTTGGGGGGCTCGATCACGAAGTGATTTGTATATGGATGAAAAGGTGACTCATTGGCAGAATCATGCCAGTAGATTCAAATATTTTTCGTTATTATCTGATGAAAGCAATGAGACCCTTGCTTCTTGTGCGCTGACTCGACATGCAAATGATCTGAATGATTGGCAAATAGTACTGAGTGGTCCTTTTGACATGGTCTACAGTACGCGTGATGTGTTAGTGAGTAATGGTGTATCGCCTGCTCACCTGTTTTCAGATGCCTTTGCTTTTGAATCCAGGTAAAGCAATTTAAAGATAATCGGGAAAATTAAAGGAGAGGATTGATGCAGACTTTATATCAAATTTTAGGAGTGATAGGCGCAATAATGATCGTATTTGTTTTGTATCGCGTCATTAAGGGAAGTCCTGATCAATTCAGTAAAGAAAATTTGAGTAAAAGTGCGTTAACCATGGGTGTATTAGCGCTGATCTTAATTGGTTTTATCGCATTGTTGGTTCTGATGTTGAGGAGTACCTAAGTCGCTTCGCAATTCGTCCGACCAACGTCATCTCCAACTCAGTGAGCTATCTCCTGAGAGTGGCACAGTGCCTGCATTTGGAGATCCTTCACTACGTTCAGGACGACGAAACAAGGAACCACGTCATCTCGAACACAGTGAGAGATCTCCTGCAATTGGAACGGTGCCTGCTTTTGAGCTCCTTCACTAAGCTTACATCGCACTTAATGTTTGGCATTGGTAATACGATAACTCCCTTCCTGTTCTCTCAAATAATGATGAATATTGGGATTATTGATGGGCAGGTGGCTGGGATCCGCAATTAACATGCACTCTTCAACATAGGTTACCTGACTGCTGTCATCAACCAATAAACGATACCATGGATTACGTGTAGCAAATTCACGTTGGCTTGCCTGTGGATTGTAGGTTCCTGAAGCCTGGAATATAGGATCTATATCCACCACAATAGCTCTGTAACGGATGCGTTTATGAATAACCAAATCCCCAATGTTAAATTTAGCAATTTTATCCATCGTCAGCACCTTTTTTGAGCGTCGTGATGAATATATCGGTAAATTGTTCAATAGCTTGAATTAATTTGCAGGAGTTACGATAAAGTTCCAATCTCTTCGTTAACTTTGGGGTTTACGTAAGTTCTAAATATATTCACGCGAACATAATGGCCAGAATGATGCCCAGCTCATATAAAACACACAAGGGTAAAGCCAGCATTAATTGCGACAACACATCCGGGGGGGTAAGCAGCATTCCCACAGTGAAGGCACTTACTATAACGTAAGGTCTGATATTTTTAAGTGTGATTACATCGATTAAATTTAAACGGACAAGTACAAGGCAAATTAATGGCACTTGGAAGCTAAAACCAAATAACATTAACATTCGAGTAATAAAATCCAGGGTATAAGCCATATCCGGCATCAAGCGTACCCCTTCGGGAAGGGCATGAGCAAAAAATTGAAACATAAATGGTAGAATCAGGAAAAAACAGAATATCACCCCGATAGCGAACAACACCATACTGATAACGATTGCGCCACCTAATTGATCTTTCTCATTTTTATAGAGTCCAGGACTGATAAAGCGCCAAATGTGGTATAGAGCAAAAGGAGCGCTGAGTAATATCGCAGTATCAGCAGCAAGTTTAAGTGGGGTAAAGACAGAAGAGGTAATCTGAGTTGCGATTAGCCCTTCCTGCTTAGGCAGGGATTTGAGTAATGGTGATACTAAAAAGTGAAACAGATCCGCTGCCATGAAAAAAAATAAAAAGAATAGGGCACCGAACCAGATTAAGGTATAAAGCGCGCGGCGTCTTAATTCAATCAGATGAATTAACATGGATTTTGTTGGCCTGGATAGAATAGATAATAGAATAAACTATAAATCAGTATCTTCCTATTGCCTGCATAAATCGGGCAATAGGATGAACAGCATGTTACACCATAGCGCAGGAGCTTCTATTTTTAACCCCAACGACTTCGGGTCTAATTTCTTTTAAGCGATTAAACTGATCCACAAACACTACTGTAGGTACCAGCGCGGCACAGTCTTCTTCCAACACTTGGGTGAATGAGGCAATAATGACCAAGTCTCCAGGGGTCACCAAATGAGCCGCGGCACCATTAACACAAATATCGGTTGAACCTTTTTCCCCGGTAATGGCATAGGTTTCAAAACGGGTTCCTGCAGTGATATTCCAGACATTTACTGCTTCATAAGGAAGAATGTTTGCTGCTTTTAGTAATTCTGGAGAAATGGTGATACTGCCTTCGTATTCTAAATCGGCTTGAGTTACATAAGCACGGTGAATTTTAGATTTAAGCATTTTTCTATATGCCATGGTACAAATTCCTAAAATGAGTGAGAATAAAAGGATGATCACATCAGCCTTGTTCATTTTGGCCGATTTTACATCATTATCCGTTGCCTAGGCCAGATAAATTTTGCTGATTATGCAATTCAATGATTCGTGTTGCAGGTCATACGCAATTTAGGAAACTGTTTCATGGAATGTACATTATGAGTTTCTTAAGGTCTATTGATAATTCGATTTTTATATATCACCCTCTGCAGCCCATCTCCGTCGCCTTTAGCACTCCATTCTCGTCACCTTCCACACCCAATTTCCGGTACCCTTTGCAGCCCATTCCCGGTACCCTCTGCAGCCGATTCCCGTCACTCTCTGCACCTCATCCCCGTCACTCTCCGCATTCCATTCCCGTCACCCTCCGCATTCCATTCCCGTCACCCTCCGCATTCCATTCCCGTCACCCTCCGCACTCAATTTACGTCACCCTCCGCACCCAATCTACGTCACCCTCCGCGAAGGCGGAGGGTCCATATATGGTCCGTCCAATACCGAAAATCATAAAAAAATTCATATCAATACATTGCAACCAATAAAAAAGGAAACGATATTTTCTCGTAGTATATTAAATTTTATTAAAAGGATTGGGGGACTCACGGATAATGTACTGATGTGAATGATAAAGAATGGACCCTCCGCCTTCGCGGAGGGTGACGGACTGCAGCCGATTCCCGCCACTCTCTGCACCTCATCCCCGTCACTCTCCGCACTCAATTTACGTCACCCTCTGCACCCCATCCCCGTCACCCTCCGCACTCCATTCCCGGTACCCTCTGCAGCCCATTCCCGTTACCCTCTGCACTCCATTCCCGGTACCCTCTGCAGCCCATTCCCGTCACTCTCTGCACCTCATCCCCGTCACTCTCCGCGCTCAATCTTACGTCACCCTCTGCACCCCATTCCCGTCACCCTCTGCACCCCATTCCCGTCACCCTCCGCACTCCATTCCCGTCACTCTCTGCACCTCATCCCCGTCACTCTCCGCGCTCAATCTTACGTCACCCTCTGCACCCTATCCCCGTCACCCTCCGCGAAGGCGGAGGGTCCATATATGGTCCGTCCAATACCGAAAATCATAAAAAAATTCATATCAATACATTGCAACCAATAAAAAAGGAAACGATATTTTCTCGTAATATATTAAATTATATTAAAAGGATTGGGGGACTCACGAATAATGTACTGATGTGAATGATAAAGAATGGACCCTCCGCCTTCGCGGAGGGTGACGGGGATAGGGTGCAGAGGGTGACGAGAATTGGGTGTGGAGGGTGACGAGAATTGGGTGTGGAGGGTGACGAGAATTGGGTGTGGAGGGTGACGA
>NZ_LNYR01000039.1 GCF_001467955.1 Legionella quateirensis
AGTCACCCTCCGTAACTCCGTCACCCTCCGCGAATGCGGGGGGTCCAGTTTATGACTTTCATCAGAACTATCATTGTTCATATCAATTCATTTTGGATTAATAGGTTCAATGAAGGCGGTTTTCCATGCTTTTTATCTATGGGACTTGCCATACATGGACCCTCCGCCTTCGCGGAGGGTGACGGTACTTATAATAAGGCACGATACATACGTATGGTGCACGATACTTACAATGGTGCACAATACTTGTAATGAAACACAATACTTACAATGGTGCACAATGCTTGCAATGACGCACAATGCTTGCAATGAAGCACAATGCTTGCAATGACGCACGATGCTTGCAATGACGCACGATGTTTGTATTGACGCACGATGTTTGTATTGACGAACCATGCTTACAGGGGATTGCTATTTTTCTGAGCCG
>NZ_LNYR01000040.1 GCF_001467955.1 Legionella quateirensis
TACGGAAACTGCTACGGTGAATCTGACCGTGAACCCGGTCAACGACGCCCCAACCAACAGCGTCCCTGGCGCCCAAACGACGAATGAAGACACCGCTCGAGTCTTTAGCTCTGCTAATGGCAATTCGATAAGCCTGACTGACATTGACAGTGCTTCTGTGACCACCACGATTTCCGTGGCACACGGCAGCTTAACGGCACTGGCAACAGCAGGGGTTACCATTACGAATAACGGAACAGGATCGGTGACTCTGGTAGGATCTCCAGCCAACATCACCACCGCTTTGAATGGTTTATCGTACACTCCGGTTGCTGATTACAACGGTGCAGACAGCTTAACGGTCGTCACCAGTGATGGGGCTTTAAGTGATACGGACAGTATCGCCATCACAGTCAATCCAGTCGTCGATATTGCCAATGATGCAGCTACCTTCAATGAAGACACGGTGGCTAATCTTGACGTAAATGCCAATGATACTTTTGAAAACGCAGGCCATACCATTACTGCAATTAACGGCACGGCCATTGCTGTGGGTGGCACAGTGGCTGTGGCCAACGGCACGGTGTTGTTAAATGCTAACGGTACCTTAAGCTTTACCCCAACCGCCAATTACAACGGCAGTACCAGCTTTACCTACACGGTGACTTCCGGCGGAGTGACTGAAACGGCTACGGTGAATCTGACAGTTAATCCGGTCAACGACGCCCCAATTAACAGCGTCCCTGGCGCCCAAACGATTAATGAAGATGCGACTCGAGTCTTTAGCTCTGCTAATGGCAATGCGATAAGCCTTACCGATGTAGACAGTGCATCTGTGACCACCACGATTTCCGTGGCACACGGCAGCTTAACGGCACTGGCAACAGCAGGGGTTACCATTACGAATAACGGAACAGGAACGGTAACTCTGGTGGGATCTCCAGCCAACATCACCACCGCTTTGAATGGTTTAACTTATACTCCGGTTGCTGATTACAACGGTGCAGACAGCTTGACGGTAGTTACCAGTGACGGAACCTTAAGCGATACGGATAGCATTGCCATTACAGTCAATCCAGTCGTCGATATTGCCAACGATGCGGCTATCTTCAATGAAGACACGGTGGCTAATCTTGACGTGAATGCCAACGATACCTTTGAAAATGCAGGCCATACCATCACTGCCATTAACGGCACGGCCATTACCGCAGGCAACACCGTAACGGTAGCCAACGGCACAGTGCTGCTAAATAATGACGGCACCTTAAGCTTTACCCCAACCGCCAATTACAACGGCAGTACCAGCTTTACCTACACGGTGACTTCCGGCGGAGTTACGGA
>NZ_LNYR01000041.1:0-605 GCF_001467955.1 Legionella quateirensis
AAATTTTACTGCACTTTTTTATAATTAAAATTGTTACCCATGTCCCGTTACAAGTGTTACCTATGTACCGCTGCTATACACAAGGCGGAGGGTCCAGGAATGGAACGCCTTAAAGATCAATAATGGACCCTCCGCCTTCGCGGAGGGGGACGGAGATGGGATAGCGAAGGGTGACGAGATGGGATAGCGAAGGGGGACGTGGATGGGGTGCGGAGGGTGACGGAGATGAGATGCGGAGGGTGACGGAGATGGGATGCGGAAGGTCCACTCTTTATCATTGTGTTTGTGATTCATATAACCGCATTATTCGTGTGTACCCAGACCTTTTTAATGAGATTCAATGTAATACTAGAATGTAACTTTCCCCTTTTTTATTAGTTGCAATCTACTGATATGAATATTTTTTTATGGTTTTTCGGTATCAAAATTACCATACATGGACCCTCCGCCTTCGCGGAGGGGGACGGAGATGGGGTGCGGAGAGTGACTGAGATGGGGTGCGGAGGGTGACGGAGATGAGATGCGGAGGGTTACCGCAGTGTTTTACCAATTGACGATCCCGAATTACACCATATCAATGGATTTATCCAAATGAAAAGTCTGGA
>NZ_LNYR01000041.1:615-70228 GCF_001467955.1 Legionella quateirensis
TCGCGGGACGTCGAAATCGAAAATGTCAACAGCCCCTAGTGTAGTTTGGTTAAATAACTTTACTGTCTATACTTGGATCTGAGATGCTGATTTTTGAACCAGGAGAAATCCGCATTTATAATCTGCTATTAATAAGGATATACATCATGAAAAAATGGTTTTTAGGGCTATGCCTTATCTGGATGACTACACCTTTTGCCAACTCTCTTCCCGAATTTTATGGCCCCTTGAAACATGTGACTATAGGTAATTCCAATATTGCCTATTATCGTTTTGGAGAAGGAAAACCACTGGTCATGATAACGGGACATGGTGATTCCATGTCAATGTGGCATCCTGAATTTCTAAAAAGAATCAGTAAAATTCGGCAAATCATCATGTTTGATTACCCAGGTATTGGTGAATCGACTACTACAGGTAGTTATCCGAATACCATGGATCAATTGTCCAAGTTGGTCCAATCATTTATTGAAAGCCAGAAACTGGATAAACCTGATATGCTTGGTTTTTCAATGGGGGGTAGCTTATTACTCTATATGACTACTCAGTATGGTACTCAATACGATCATATCATTGTCATAGGCGCTAAAGCTGGAGGTAAAAAAACAGTTGCTCCTGAAGCAATGTATTTTAATATGCTGGCCGATCCTCACACATCCCCTGCAGTAGAAATAAAAACGTTGTTATTCCCTGCTGATGCTACAAAACAGGCAGATGCCTATTTGAATATTTTAAGTCAATTTCCCCCTCAAAAAATGAATGCTGATGCGTTGAAAGCCCAGGCTGCAGCAGTAACTGGTGAAAATCAAGGTCCAGGTATTTGGAGCCTGTTGCCTGGTATAAAAAATAAGGTATTGGTTATTAGTGGAACCGATGATGTTTTGAGTCCGGTGCAAAACGCAGTAACAATTGCTGCGGCAATCCCCGGTTCCTGGTTAGTTCAGGTTAAAGACGCGGGTCATGGAGTATTATTTCAGGAACCTGTTTTTATTAGTGAACTCGTAGAATTTTTTATAAATAATTAATGACAGGGGTTTTCAACAGGATTTACGAAAAACCTCAAGAAAGGGGCAAAAGGAGTTTTTAGTGAGGTCATTTAGGGTCTGTTGACAACTGCCTACAGTCCCTTCGTGACCATCTTGTCCTTGGAGCCTGACTTTTTATAAGTCATTTTTGCGCAGCAAGGAATTTCTATATAAAAAGTAACCTGGATGGAGTGTGGAGCACGTAATCCGGGAAGTCCCGCGAAGCGGGCACCGATTAAAAAGGTACCATGCTGCGCATGGGCTTCCCGGATTACGCTTTGCTCCATCCGGGCTACATTTAATTTTCTTGCTAGCCTGATGGCTATGGGTCTCGACCCGACCTTGATAAACCCCCAGGAAAATCCGCTGAGGGCTTGAGTCTGGATATCATTACTACTGTTTTGCCGGAGAGAATATTTTATTATTTTCTGATACATCATCAATTGTTGTATCACCAGCAACATCTATCACCTTAATGTCTTTAGCATCCAGATCGAATTCAGACATATCAACCATTTTAATGTTGCGGCTATTATACGTAGTAAAATACAAAAGACGTTTTTTTACATCAATAACAGTCGTCCATTGCGTGTAATCATAAAAATTGGATCCTTTGTATTGTTCTATACTGGAACCTTTAGGAACATCAAAAAGATTCAGTAGATGGAATATACCGCTTACTGCAAGTTGACTGTCTGGAACCGGCAGCATGGTTGCTGTAAACAAAGACATACGAACATAACGTGATGGGGAGGTAAAATCACCAGGCAGTCCCAACATCCCAGAACCGAGACCAAATGATTTAAGATTTAATTTTGGAACCTCGCTTGCTACTACTTCTGTAGGGGTTAAATTGGCATAAGTATTTAAATTGGTTTTTTGCCAATTAAACTCCGGCGCATTGGTAAATACTCCTGTTGCATCATCGTACATCTTAAGTGTGCCGCCCACATATTCCATAATTAAACTGTTCCCGGCAGTATCACTCACAATGTAATGCAGTGGCAGAACAAAGCCCCAGTTTTTAAATGGAGCATTGGATACTTTTATCTTTTGTATGGCTGCTTTTACTTCATCAATACTCGTAAAATTGGTTAGTATCCAGGTGCCAACATCATAAGAACTAAGGGAGTTTTGTGCCTCGTTTGGAGCGACTGTTTGAAAACCCGCATATCCTGGAAAGTAAAAGAGACCTACACGCAACCCTTTTTCATTGACTCCTTCTACAATTGAAGGAAGGGATTCGGCATTCATCCCCAAAACAGCATATTTTGATTTCCAGGTAAAATTATTTTGCTCAGTAGACGCATTAGCCACAAGTTGATAGTTTCTGGGTATCAGAATGACGTTGGAGTGCATTTCTGCTCCAAACTCCAAAGTTCTACCGAATAATACAGTCCCATCCTGAGCTTCAACTTTGGTTCCAGTGCAAGCCAGTACTGGTTGGACAGTACAATAGCCTAACAACAAGCCTATGGTTCCATAGAGTAATTTTTGCTTAATCATATCATCCATCCTTTTGATATTATGTGCATGAGGTTGAAACAATAAATAATATCAAGCATATACCATGAGTTTTATAAATACAAAATAAGAACACATTATTGATGCGAAACAGAGAGATAAAAATGCCCGGATGGAATTACGAAATGTTGTAATGGTGTCAGATTTAAAGAATAGGATCCCAACATCTGGTATTATCAAAATAAAAAAGATAGATTAGAGTGTGTTGAGAATTCCGATTTCGACAGACTGCGCCTTGTTCCTGAGGAAGACAGGAATCAAATGATGCAGTTCATTATGTTTGCTTAATGTATCCCCGCTTTCGCGAGGAGAACATATAAAAGATGAAGATCGTTCAGGAACAACCCGAACCACAAATAACAAAGCGAATAAGGATGTGGTAATGATTAATAAGTTAAAGACACAGTTTATTTACATCAGCTCCGTTCTGGCTTTTTCTAACGTTGGATATACTGCACCAGCAATGACGGCTCAGCCGATACATTCCTGGCATTACTCTATCGCCCCATACTTATGGGCCAGTTCGCTTAATGGAGACGTGGAAGTACTAGGCCGCACAAAACATCTCAACATAACTTTTGAACAAATTTTAAGACATCTCGATTTTGCTGCCCAGGGACATTTTGAAGCAGGTTATGGTCCATTGAGTTTAATGCTTGATCCAACCTATTTAAAACTTTCCCAGGAGGAACATTTTAAGTCGATTGGACTTAAATTCACGACCAAAATGTTATTAGCTGATGCGGGTATTTTCTATCGGTTTTTTGCAAAACCAATAAGAGACAACCAGTATGTTTCCCTGGAGGTGCTTGGAGGCGCACGCCATTTGGATATCAAGAATACTCTGGAAGTTGATAGATTATCATTAACTGATACCGTAAAAATGAATGCTCCTATAGTAGGTGCTCGTTTGAGAACTGATTTGTCTCCCAAATCTAATTTCTGGATACGCGGTGACGTGGGAGGATTTCATGTTGACCATGTAAAAGAAACCTGGAGCGCGACAGCAGGCCTGAGTTACGCGTATAAAGAGCATATTGATTTCGGTATTGCCTATCGCGTATTAAAAATAAATTACGCCAAGAACAGATCAGCAATGGATGTCGTCATGCATGGTCCGGAGCTTGGAGTGAGTTTTCATGGCTAATACATTGTTCAGAATTTAGGGACAACTCCCTATCTCTTCATAAAATAGAAATCGTCATCCCGAATGCAATGAGGGATCTCCTGAACGCGGCACTGTGCCTGCATAGGGAGATCCTTCGCTGTGCTCAGGATGACGAAACTCCCATAGGAAACGTCATCCCGAATGCAATGAGGGATCTCCTGAACGCGGCACTGTGCCTGCATAGGGAGATCCTTCGCTGTGCTCAGGATGACGAAACGAGGAAACGTCATCCCGAATGCAATGAGGGATCTCCTGAACGCGGCACTGTGCCTGCAGAGGGAGATCCTTCGCTGTGCTCAGGATGACGAAACGAGGAAACGTCATCCCGAATGCAATGAGAGATCTCCTGAACACGGCACTGTGCCTGCATAGGGAGATCCTTCGCTGTGCTCAGGATGACGAAACTCCCATAGGAAACGTCATCCGGAATGCAATGAGGGATCTCCTGAACGCGGCACTGTGCCTGCATAGGGAGATCCTTCGCTGAGCTCAGGATGACGAAATTTCCACTCAAAACAGTACTCTAGTTCCTGGAAAACTCACTCAACTATTGCTTTTGCAGATTCACTTCCGTGCCATCTGCATCACGTAAAAATATTGTATCTCCAAAAATAGTACCAATCACATTAGTCTCAATTTTAAGATAAGCCTTTCTACATGTTCCACTGTAAATAATATCCAACTCATCCCCACATTTTGATCTGGGTTTCAAATGATAATCCATTCGAATCGTACTTTTATATTTTCTGAATTCAGCCGAGGCATCCCAGGTACATTTATAGCTGGTAGTTACTCCAGACCATTTTCCTGTTATATTGTCACAAGGATCTACATCTTGTGCATTTATTGGAAATACTGGAATTAAGGTGCAAGCGCAAACTAATGATATAAGAGATAATTTCGATTTATTTAAAAGCATAACTAATCCTTGTGATAAGCTTCAAAAAATACTCTATCGGAATCTAAATTGATGAGTCAAGGTTTATTCAAAGAGGGTAGTAAAAACTACCCTCTTTGTTACCATAAATCAACTTGCAGGTTTTCCGGTTTTACCGCCAGGGCAAAAAGTGATTTGATAGCTGGTTTTTACACCGCTTGTATTGCATTGCCATTGGGTTGACTTATCATCAAATTGAAAGGAGTAAGCGGTAGGACAGGCTTGCTTCAACCACAATATTCGAGGGAACACTGTACCATGCCATTGTATGTTGTGGCCTGTACAATCGGTTACCTGAGGTGTATAGGCAAGACTTTGGCTATCATTCCAATTATAACAACCACACACTTTATCATTGTTTTGAGCCTGTGTATTATAACCAGTATTCAATGCATTGGTTGTAGTGGTTTGACAACCGTACATGGCAGCAACGGTTGCGGCCGCGCCTCCAAAATTACCGTAATCAGTTGGCCCAGTACCCTGAGGTTGTAACGGATTACCCATTCCATAAAGTGCATAGAGATCGTAAGCGGGATCCCATTGACCCGGTGCAGTAAGCCCTATGTAATCGGCCAGGGTATAATAGCCTAAAAAGTTTCCACAACTGCGATATATTTTACCATCAACAGGATCAGGCGAAGTCATGCCACAATATTTACCTAAAGGAGACAAGGCGCAATCTGAATTTTGTGTGCAGTTTACTCCAGGACTTCCCCCTGTAACCCAAATATAATTAGCTGGTGCATCAGGTGCGGTAGATGGGGGTGAAAAAGTCCAGGGACATGCGCCAAGCGCCGTATTCGCAGGTTGAATCAGTGCTCCGGTAGATTGTCCACAATTAAACGGAAATTTAATGTTACCTGGAGGTGGTGGTCCAGAATTTACAGGTGCCAAAGAGCGTACTTCTCCAGGAACATTAAATCCGTTAATCACCGATACATCATAAATTCCATCATTTCCAGCGGTACCCATGTTTAATTCAAATTTGGTTTGAGGGGGAACTGGTTGTACTCCAAGCTGACAGGTTGCTGTCCCGGCTATCACTGGACAATTTGCTGTTTGGCAAACACCCGTTGTTGCATCACAACCGGTTCGCGCATAAATGGCACCGTTCAAATATTGATCTACCATCAGAACTTTTATATAGGGCGAATTTCCACGAACTTGCCGATTAATCTGATAGTCAGCAAAGGTACGAGCATTTGCAGGAGTCGGATCTGCACTGGTTCCACTACCATTTGAAAACTCATACCACACAGGAAAATCACACTGATTTACAAACATTACTGTATGCTTGCTATCCGTTTGAGTAAGGGCTTGTACTTCTTCGCTAGTATGGGCGGAAGCACTTAAAGATCCTCCTTGATAGGATATCGATGCACTGACAGTAAGATCAGCCGCAGTAACAGTAGGTACTACAGACACATAAACGGAACAGCTTTGAGATTGTGCCAAAGTAGCTCCAGAGCAGGTATCAGTGCCTTTGGTTAAGGTGGCAGTGCCATCAGAAGCTAAAGATACAGTACCTAAAGATTCGGTTGAAGGACAAAAATTTGTAAACTCATATTTGACAACATTATCGGCGTAGATGTAGGTTTTATCAGGTAGTGGTAAAACAGCCATACCATTAATCTGATGGCAACCCGCTCCATTCTTCACCACAGTTTGTGTGACTAATGGAACCGAACGACTTGTACTTCCATCATTATAATAATAAGTAACACCTAATGAGGTTTGGCCTACAGAGACCGGAGTAAAAGTCCCAGATACCGTACATGATCCACCAACAGGAATTGCTGCGGTACATCCATTGGCCGGGTTAGGGTTAAACCCACTGGGAACAACTGCTGTAGCAGTAACAGGAACAGTACCGTGATTAACATAAGTAAACTGAACCGGATAAGTCACACCAGTATAAGTTACTCCAGGGAGAGGTGTGCTTACAAAACCTTGAATTGACCCGACTGTACCTGTTGATGTAGAAGATAAAGTGGGAAGTGGAACCACATTATTATGATACAACATACTTAATTTTGCGGTATTAAGTCCTGGTGAGCTTGGTTGAAATTGCAAATGCAATAAGCAACTGCTGTTAGGCTGATTTTTTCCTGCTAGTGTTGTTTTACATCCATGGGTTACAGAAAATGAACCGCCATCAAATACAGAACTTACATCGAAAGGAACCGGACGAGGCAGATTATTTGTAAATGTAAACGTTACAGAATAACTATTGCCATTAACAGTGTTTGGGGGAAAGCCTGCAGGACTGACAGACCAACTTACCGGGTCTATTGCAGCATAAGCGCTCGTCAATAATAACGATAAAAATAAAGCCAAAGTGGCTTTTAAAAAATCCATATAAATCTCCGTTCTTCAAAATACATGCGTGTAATCAGGATTATGAAAATGAATCACCTAATACATAAGTCAATCCAATTAAGCCCGTATTGGTATTAAAGGTCCCTAAACTTAACCGTTCACCACTCCATGTTGACATGCCATTTTCTGATTGCATCCTGCCATAGGACTGAAAATCATATCCAACATACATCAACAGTTGTTGGGTCAAAGCAACATCCAGACCCAAGCCAACATTATAAGAGAGCTGGCGTGTTGAATTAGTCCTGTAACTTGGACTAACACGTGCCGTAATATCGGGATAAGCTGTTTCGCTGTAGTTCATTCCCTGATTGAGGGCTACCCCTACTCCAGCATCAACATACGGCATAAACCGACCCAAAGAAACCAGGTTCAATTTAGAGTACACGGACACTACATTAGAGCTGATACCCCAACGATAAGAATAGTTATTGAAATCAGGCAATGAATATTGAGTAATGCTACCATCTATATTTTTTCTAAAGAGATGTTGATACCTCAATGCTAATGCATAGGCCGGAATCCATTTTTCATTTCTCAACCAGCGGGAACCAATTTGTAAACCCATTTGATTCATATTATTTAACTTTACAGAATATTGGTCCACATTTTCCGGTGGTGGATAATTTGAGCCATTATTCACAGTCATGTACTTGGGCGTATTAGGGTCGACTTGCCCTACATCAACTCCAATATAAATTGATTGGCTTCGAGGGCTTATGGCTGGAATTTCCTTAAACGTTGATGATGGTTGCTCTTTATTTTTTACCAAAGATTGTACTGGTCTTTTTAAAACAGGATGTTGAACTTGTGTTGCTCTAACGATCGATCTGTTTTGCTGTTTCATTTGAGTTTGCATACGTCCTACGCTTCGGACAGCGTCAGCTGTTTGTAAAGGACCAACAATCACTGTATGCAATGCATGTGCAGATCGAACCAAGACTGGATACTTAATTTTGGAAGCAATTTGAGCTCTGAGCTGATTGGCATTATGTGCCGATTTAAAAGAACCTACCTGAATAGTATATGGGCCATGGGTTCTTGAATGAAAATCCTTTGCGCGATCCAATCCATAAATTACCAGCGCTTGTGCATTTTGAGTAATACCTATCGATGATGCAATTAACAGATGTGTCCATTTTAAATCCATAAATCTCATTTATTTTCCTTAATTGAATCAACAACTTCCACTAGGATGTGTTGACAATTCATCTATTTATTTCCAACGTCGCGGGACGTCAAAATCGGAAATGTCAACAGACCCTAATTTAAAAAAAGAAAAACTATAACAGGTATCCTAATCATTTGGAAAGGCTTGAAGCTGATCTAAATTGGCGATAATTCATTTTTTCATTTTGGTTGAATAAGAGCTTCTTCATTATAAAATGGCTCCATTATTGTTATTAAAAGGTGAAATGCTTGGTTGAGAACCATTTTGGGTGTAACAATATAATGAAGCTAAAAACTCTCATCTTGAAGAAATAGGTACTACAGTATCCAAAGCATGGTGTTCTTCCTTATTAAGTTCATTATGAACCAGGTTGATTGCTTCACTCAAAAACCGTAATGGAATCCGATCCGATGGAGTCGGCTTGGTTGCAACTTGAATTAAATCAATCATTGCCTCCCCGCCAGGAACTGTGAATACAGGAAGTGTGAAGTCCAGAGACTGATGTTCTGCAAGACGGTTTAATATGTCTCTTTTCCCTTCAGCATCAGGACCAACCATTAACAAATACAATAATACGCCCAGTTGATAGGTCATAAACCGATCAGAATCATAACTACGGGCAGACGGGTATTCAGGTGGGGCGTTTTCTTGGGTCGTGACAATCAAATTGGTCTTGATTTGAATATCGAGCGTGTTTAATATCGATTTCAAATCCGCAGTAAAAACCTCTCCATTATCACGCAAAAGAAAATTTTCTGGTTTAATATCCATATAAAATAAATGATCACGTTGTAATTCAAGAGCAAAATCCGATATCTGTCTCGTCATGTCAATCACTGCTTTAACTATATCTTCCTGGGACATGCTCTCATTGATACTGCGACGATAAGATAATACATCCCCTTTCGCGCAGAATTCAGTGATCGAAAGATTGTATTCGCTCTCCGAACCACGATGGGCTATTTCATCAGTAGGGTAAAAATCAAATTCCTGTGCTATGTATCTATTAAGGTTGGGATTTGTTTTGACTCTGTGCCGTAAATCATGGTCAAAATAATATTCCGGACGTTCTATACGTAAAGTATATTGCGCACGATTTTCTCGATTGGTTATTTTCCAGTTTTTATTATTATTTCCTCCCAGAAATTCTAGGGAAAACTCATCGATTTCAAGTGGTTTGGGTGTTGAAATCAGTTCCGATACCAAATGTCGTAAATTATGTCTATCGTCGTCGGCATAGGGATCAATAATCGTAGAAACACGATTGGGAGTCTGCAACAGAAATCGACTGCTTAACTCAGAATTCATTCTAAAAAATTCGTTCATTGTACGATTAACTACCATGAGCAAACGAGATAATATGATCCTGTCGGGTGTATCTTTTGAATCCAGATCGTCAATTAGAATTTCCACTATTTTTTGTTGTAATAATTCAAGTTGACCTATAGCCATTCCCCAATCAAAATCCGGTTTGTTGAGATCCAGTTCGTGAAACTGATGCAAAAGCAATCTGATGTCTGAATAATATTTGGGTTCAGAGGAAAAAAATGATATTTTTTTCACTCTGTTTTTAAATTCTTTGGGTGTAGGGACTCTGGTAAAATCTTTTCTATGATAGGGCACGGCCACACTAATATCAGCTATTCGTTGTTTTTTGGAGCTTTTTGTATTTGAACTTTGTGATAAATTCTTTAACTCGCGACTAATCTCTTTTTTATTGTACCACTTCATAAAATCTGAGCCATAATCTTTGGGTGGATCAGTTCTCACCATGAGATACAGCTTATCTGCCACAGCACTGATTTGTTGAAGACTGATGATATCAACAATGCCGTTCACCTGATTTTCGTTGTATTTATTAATCAGAATGCCCAATTTAATCAAATATGGCTCAGTACTGGAGTACCCTGAAGTCGCGCGAATCTTGCTGAACATACGCACCCAAAATTTACAGCTTATAAATAAAAAATAGCACTGATCAAAAATTATTCAAATTAACATGATAAGAACGTCCAAATAATCGAAGTTATTTGGACGTCCTGTAGACAGGGTACAATCAATTACATTCTTGGCTGATTATTGACATCAGAAGACAGGATACTTGATTCGAGTCTTCTTGCCTCTGATGAATGAAAGCGAAACCTCGACGCTTTAAGAGTCGCTGCCTCTGATACTTCAAGGGTACTTTTTAACTCCGTATGAGCTAATGCGGCAATAAATACGATCCCACTATGGCAAGACATGTCTTTTCCGACAACATCATCAAGAGTCAGAACTCCTGGTCTTGGATTGGCTCCGCGTTTATCCATACTATGGCCATGCACAAAAATAACAGGCTTCAGCGTATCAAAATCTGTTTCACGAAGTGGTCGTGAATCAGAAGATACATTGCGAGACCAGACTATTTGATAAATTGGATTTTTCCTTTTACTGGCATCATCTTGCCAAGGAGCTGTAAATGTAAATTCACCATTAACTACTATGTGTTTAAATTGTTTATTTAATTTATCAATAGATTTGGCAAATTGATTTCGGTCCATCGTATTAATGGTTATATCAAACTTTTGTTCGACCTGCGAAGCCATTTCATTAAGACTCATAGGAGCATGACTTAGAACATAGAGGCCATCTCCCTCTTTTTGCAATGAGTAACTAAACAGTTCCAAATGAGGATAATACGCCTCTCTTACAATTTGAGTTAACTCATCAAGAGAGATTACTTCTTGACGAACACAAGCGAGTAAATGGTGTACTGATGCACCTTGATGCCTATCAGTAGCCATTGCGTATCGATACATGATTTGATCATCTCGGTCATCCAGGCGGCTGACAGGCTCTGACAACAATCGCTCATATTGCCAGACAAACTCCAGATCATGATTGGAAAAAATAATCCGGTAGTGCATTCCTTCCTTTTTGAGATGTGCCAAAAGTTTAAGAGTAAGATAATCACTCGCCCCACGATCTGACAAAATATCTCCCAAAAAAGTCACAAGCCGTTCTTTATTAATGACCTGAATTGAAGCCAGTATCGCATCAAACTGTTTGTTCATCTCTTCGGTGAATACAGGATGTTCCTTGGCAAACCGCTTCCAGGCGCGGTAACGTAAATCCCCATTGGCTGTCTGCCCTTTTCTGGAATGATCTTCCATTAAATTGTAAGTATCTGTGTAGAGCTTTACGAAATCATCGTATTTATCTTTGGGGATATCAATGATTCCAGATGTTTTTAATAATGCTAACATTTTCAATGTATTGCCATGCATATCGCCAAATTGAACTTCCGTGATTGCTTCATCCAAACCAAGATCTACCTCAGGGTAAGTATTGAGATTAATATCATGTGCGATCAACCCTGAAATATCGTGTGTACTAGCTGCCATAATTTACTCCAATTGATTTTGTTTTATTACGACTTCCATTTTATTGATTAAAAATTAATCTATTATTAAGTGGCGTTGTTGATTTTTAATAGCGAATATTAAATTTTAATGACCCGATTCTTAAGTAATGAGCTGCTCGCGTACTCATTCTCGGCCTTACTACTACAGACCCACCAACACCATAAAAGAAAGAAACAGAGCCATTGAAGCGAGACAAGATCGATTATTGAAAAAAGTTAAGAGTTTTTATCTATTTTAATCTCGTTCGGTTCGAGGTGAACTTGTTAAGCTAATTACATTGACCTCATTGCATTCTGGCTCTTAGTCACAAATATGAAATCTTGGGGAGAAGTCAGATTTGCATGCAATAGACAGCATTGTATTCGGGATGATATGTTCCGGGGGGATATAGAATTGACGCATTTATCTGGGAGAGTACGATACATAATGTTGATCATTATCTTCATCACGATGAGTGTATTCATCACGATGAGTGTCTTCATCAACCGTTGTATCAGGAACATCGGGAATTGGAATGTCGGCCTTTTGTTCTGCCATCATTAACCCATTTGAGTTTTGTGAAGATGTACTCGCTTCTTCAGTATTCATATTCTGTTGTGTTCTGGAGGGATGTGTCATACCTTGGCCACACAAGCTCAGAAGCATTTTGGAATGAGAATCAGATTCAGGAATAATCAGTGCTGGAATTTCATCGCACTCTCTTTGAAATCCTAATTTATCTTTAACCGATTCACTAAAATCATGCAGTTTCTCTCTGAGATAATGATAGGGGCCTAATAAGCCGAAATGGCCTTTACTTTGAGCTTGTTTGACAACTCTTGCCCCAGCCGCGCCTCCTAGAGATGCGCCAGCAATTCCTCCAATTATTGCTCCTATTACTGTCCCGATTATTGGAACAACACTGCCTATTGCTGCGCCGGCTACTGCACCTGCAGCCCCTCCTGCCAATGCCCCAAGGCTTGTTGGTATTATCAGGTCGGGATTTGAAATGACGGAATCTGATTTATATTTTGTTCCCGTCATTAGACTTCGCCATTTACCTGCCAGAGTATTAGATTCCGCTAATTCGTTGTTTTTATCTTCCTTTAATTGATTCACTGAAAAGAACGTAAATGCAAAATCAGGTCTTTTTTGATTGTGGTATTGATACATCAGTTTATAAGCAGAGATAAATTGCTCTTTATTATCAAATAAAAATACCCCATGATTTGGATCTGCATATCTGATTTTCTG
The DNA here is from genome assembly GCF_001467955.1 of Legionella quateirensis. Classification (GTDB taxonomy): domain Bacteria; phylum Pseudomonadota; class Gammaproteobacteria; order Legionellales; family Legionellaceae; genus Legionella; species Legionella quateirensis. Next base: position 13,457 of record NZ_LNYR01000041.1, read on the forward strand.
ATCTTCCTGAATACTTAAATAGGTTGCATGACTACCGACTTTACATTGCAGAATTACAGACAAATCCTCACCTACATGCTCGGATGCAATTTGATACAACTTTTCAGCCTGTTCCGTTAGAGAAGGACAAAAGGTCTTGGTGGTTAATCGTGTTTTTTTAATATACTGTTGATCTTTTTCTCGATCAAGTTGATTTTTTTGATATTTATGTATGGTTTTATTAAATTCTACTTGTTTTATTCCGTTGTTTTTATAAGGACTTAAATCCGAATCAGCCATACTCATGGTAAAACCATTACATTCACCACGGGAAGTACCCAGCTCTTTCATTGTTCCTTGAGCCAGTTTACTCACCAATAAGCGACTGTTTAACAATGCCTGATATTGCTCATTAACTTCAGGGGACGGAGATAATTTAGTGCTGTGAGATTCAGGGTCAGGATTAGGCTCATCAGAGTGATCGAGTGGTTTTCTACCGTCTTTGACGATTGTTAAATCGTTAATAATATGTAGAAGTAATGCATTTAGTCCTATGTCATGGTGATTCTCTTTATAAGCTCTAATGTCTTCAATTAAATCACCAAGATCCGTTTTTTTGCTTTCGTTATAACCATCTTTACCTATCAATTTCAACCTGGCTTGAACATCCTCCAGAAACCGTCTCTCGTGATCTTCCAATGGTCGAACAGGTTCGTCGGTTATCCAGGGTAATCGAGGGATAAACGGCAACAAATACTTCATAACTCCTGTATGTGGTTCATGAACTCCATTTTTAAGCATTAGTTTTATTTCATCTGCACAGCTATAAATGCTCATCATCAGGACCCAATCAATGAGTGCAAATTGCACTTATAGGTAAATTATAACACAGTTATCAAGTGATGACTATTGTGCAAATAGCGTTCTATCCCGGAATTTCCTGGATTTGCATCATTTTTCCTTGTATCTCTTCATAGAACAGATGAAAAAAGAAGGATCTGATTCGCCAAAACACGCAGAAAGGAATCTGACATTCATATACGAGAACCAAGCAAGCCTTTAAAAGATAGTGCAACATATATTGCTCATTTCTTTGAAGAAGAGATAAAGAGTACGTCCACATACTCCCATCAACTGAAACGTGATATTTTATGTTAAAGAAACAAATCAATGATCTGCACATTAAGGAAGTTGGAAAGTCTGATGTTTTTAGCAGTTCATCAGGTAAATCCAACAGTTTCAATTGAGGAGCATACCTTAACCCTATGAATAAAAAAATAATTGCCGCATCATCTATGGGCACCATGCTTGAAATGTATGACTACGCTATTTACGGCTTTATGGCACCATTTTTAGCGCCTGTTTTTTTTCCTGATGCGGATAAACACATCGCTTTAATCGCGACCTTTGCTATTTTTGCAGCTGGTTTTCTCGTTCGACCATTTGCTGCTTACTGGCTTGGGAGTCTAGGCGACACTATAGGTCGGAAAAAAACATTGACGATCACCCTCCTGATCATGACTTTTTCGTCCAGCTTTATAGGTTTATTACCTACTTATAAAACCGCTGGGATTATCGCACCAATTTTGCTAACCCTCTGTCGCTTAATACAAGGTATTTCCGTGGCAGGAGAAATGACATTGGCGAGTATATACATCTATGAAAATGTGACTCTGCGTCATAAGGGGTTTGCTGTTAGTTTTGTCACTTTGGGTTCTATTTGTGGATTGTTGCTGGCAATCATCATCAGCAAAATTAGCTCGTTATTTTTTTCTGAACAGGATCTCATCTACGTTTGGCGTCTTCCCTTTTTAATGGGAATACTGGTTGGTGTTGTCGGAGTTTATCTGCGTAAGAAGACCAGAGAATTAACTGATTTTTCAAAAATAAATGCAAAAAAACAACACCGTCCATTAAAAAGTGCCTGGCATTATCGGAAAAAAGCAATTATTGCGATTTTTCTTTTGGCAATTTATTGCAATGGTAGTTTTTATACTCTTTTTGTTTATATGCCTTCATATTTACAACAACGGGGATACGCCTTAAACGTAGCGCTGGATGTCATTATGGTAGCCATGATGTGTTATAGCATCTGTCTGCTGTTATCAGGATTTATCTCTGATGTGGTGGGAAGAAAAGCTCCATTAGCACTCAGCTTGATTGCAACAGTATTTGCTGGATTGCTAATAAATTACCTGGTTAATGTTGGTTCTTTACTTCAGGCTACTCTTGCTTGCAGTGTTTTAGCGATTATCATCGCTCTTTATATTGGCAGTGTATTTACTGCGAGTCTGGAATTATTACCGCCAGAAGAACGAGCCAGTGGTTTTACTTTATTTTTTAACCTGAGCAATTCTTTATTTGGCGGCACGGCTCCACTGATTATTTTGTTCTTAAATTATATTTTTATAAATTGTGCTTTTTCGATTTACTTAATCGTTTTGGCTTTATTAACGCTACCGGCTCTATGGTTAATGCAAGACAAAAGTACTCCATAATATGTAGATGGTTATGGGGTTAACAGTCCAACATGCTTTGGGAGTTTCGTCATCATGAACGCAATAAAGGATCTTCAAAAACAGGCACCATGCCAGTATCAGGAGATCCCTCACTGCATTCGGGATGACGGTTTTATTGCGTCATCCTGAACGCAGTGAAGGATCTCCCAATGCAGGAACAGTGCAACGTTCAGGAGATCCCTCATTACATTCGGGATGACGTGAAGTGTTCTATTTCAAGAATATCGTCATCCTGAACGTAGTGAAGGATCTCCTAATGCAGGCACAGTGCCTCATTGCATTCGGGATGACGTGAAGTGTTCTATTTCAAGAATATCGTCATCCTGAACGCAGTGAAGGATCTCCTAATGCAGGTACAGTGCCTCATTCAGGAGATCCTTCATAGCATTCGGGATGACATTTTCCAGAGTTATTGAAGAGTAACTATCTTAGGTTTCAGTTTACTGATTTATATATGTTTTTTATAAAATCTCATCAAATTGCTTCGTCCCCTCTCTTAAGCTATATTTAAATTTTCAATAAATCAGGTATAAAAAAATGGGTATGGATACAAAAAATACGAGCACAATGGGTAAATGCCCGGTAATGCATGGAAGTATGACCACAACAGGTACATCAAATATGGATTGGTGGCCGGCCGCTTTAAACCTCGATATATTGAATCAGCATGATACGAAGACTAATCCTATGACTAAAAACTTCAATTATCGTGAAGAAGTCAAAAAACTTGATGTAGAAGCACTCAAACGTGATATGCGTGCGCTAATGACCGACAGTCAGGCATGGTGGCCAGCTGACTGGGGACATTATGGTGGGTTGATGATTCGTATGTCATGGCATGCCGCAGGAACTTATCGTATCGCTGATGGTCGTGGTGGTGCGGGTACGGGCAATCAACGTTTTGCCCCATTAAATTCCTGGCCTGATAATGTGAATTTAGATAAGGCTCGCCGACTGCTATGGCCTATCAAGAAAAAATACGGCAACAGAATCAGTTGGGCTGACCTCATTGTCCTGGCAGGTACTATGGCCTATGAATCAATGGGCCTTAAAACTTTTGGTTTTGGATTTGGACGTGAAGACATTTGGCAGCCCGAAAAAGACGTGTACTGGGGTTCGGAAAAAGAATGGTTAGGCGCCAAACGTTATGAAGATCAAAACCGCGATTCACTGGAAAACCCGCTGGCCGCTGTGCAAATGGGGCTGATCTACGTGAATCCTGAAGGAGTAAATGGCCAACCAGACCCGCTTCGAACCGCGCAGGATGTCCGTGTAACTTTTGCTCGTATGGCGATGAACGACGAAGAAACAGTTGCCTTGACAGCAGGAGGTCATACCATCGGAAAATGTCATGGTAATGGAGACGTAAAACTGTTAGGTCCAGCTCCAGAAGGTGCTGCTCTCGAAGATCAAGGCCTTGGCTGGATTAACAAAACAAGTAGAGGTATTGGTCGTAATACAGTTTCCAGCGGCATTGAAGGTGCATGGACGACTCACCCCACACAATGGGATAATGGCTATTTTTATATGCTTCTTAACCATGATTGGGAGTTGAAGAAAAGCCCTGCTGGTGCCAACCAATGGGAACCGATTAATATCAAAGAAGAAGATAAACCCGTTGATGTTGAAGACCCCTCCATTCGTTACAATCCAATCATGACCGACGCGGACATGGCTATAAAAATGGATCCTGTTTATCGTGAAATTGCAGAACGTTTTTATAAAGATCCTGAGTATTTTTCAGAAGTTTTTGCCCGAGCCTGGTTTAAACTGACTCATCGTGACATGGGTCCGAAAGCACGCTATATAGGACCTGACGTTCCTAAAGAAGATTTGATTTGGCAAGATCCAGTACCTGCAGGTAACCGAAATTATGACGTTGCTTCTGTCAAAGCAAAGATTGCTGCCAGCGGTCTTAGCATCAATGAAATGGTCTGTACCGCATGGGACAGTGCGCGAACATTCCGAGGTTCTGATAAACGAGGCGGTGCAAATGGTGCGCGCATCCGTTTGATGCCACAAAAAGCCTGGGAAGGTAATGAGCCACAACGTCTTGCAAAAGTACTTAATGTTCTTGAACTTATAGCCGCGGAATCTGGCGCCAGTTTGGCTGACGTGATTGTTCTTGCTGGTAATGTCGGTATCGAGCAGGCTGCCAGGAACGCAGGATTTGACATCACCGTACCATTCGCTCCAGGTCGAGGCGACGCGACAGACGAGATGACTGACGCGGATTCCTTTAGTGTGCTGGAGCCCCTTCATGATGGTTATCGTAACTGGCTTAAATCAGATTATGCTGTCCACTCAGAGAATCTATTGCTCGATCGCACCCAACTGATGGGACTCACCGCACCTGAAATGACGGTTCTTATTGGAGGTATGCGCGTCCTGGGTACTAATTACGGAGGTACCAAGCATGGCGTACTCACCGATCGTGTAGGTGTTCTTACAAACGACTTTTTCATCAATCTGACCGATATGAACAATACCTGGAAACCAGCAGGCAACAATTTGTATGAAATTCGTGACCGAAAAACCGGTAATCTCAGATGGACAGCAACTCGAGTAGATCTTGTTTTTGGATCCAATTCGATCTTGCGTGCCTATGCTGAGGTTTATGCTCAGGATGATAACAAAGAACAATTCGTACTGGATTTCGTGGCTGCCTGGGCAAAAGTCATGAACGCGGATCGATTTGATTTGGCATCATGATCTGGAACTTTTCTCATCAGATGTCATTATAAAATCCATGAGGCTGGTACTCTTTTTATTAAAGAAAAGAGTACCCCTGCTGAAATAATTAAGCAGATAGCTGGCACCAGTTGAGCACGTTAACTATATTATTTATACAAGGATTAAAGTATGAAGAGGCCAAGAGAATGAAGAAAATGTTCGTAGCGTCTTCATTACTATTAGCACTTATACTTCTTTTTGTTGCATTAATGAACAATATCTCTTCACATATATTGGAACAAAACACTGTTTATCCAGTAAAAGGTACAACACCATCTCAGCAAGCATCAAATGAAACCATATGCCCCAAAGAGTACTATACGATATTAACAATTGATGGTGGGGGAACACGTGGCCTGATTCCTTTAGCCTATTTAAAATATCTGGAACAACAAAACCCTGACGGTATAGCGAGTATTTTTAATTTAATGGGAGGGATATCAACAGGCGCCATTATTACTGCCGCACTCTCAAAAGAACAATCTGAACACTCTGATTCCTATCATTTTACCGCAAAACAAATAAGCGATTTATATAGAAAAAAATCTCCTGATTTTTTTTCCCAGAGTCTTCTTTACAGGATAATTTCATTAAATGGTCTGATTTTGCCTCTGTTCAATTCGCAAAATAAAAATGATTTTTTTAAAGAACACTTTAAAAATTCTACGTTAAAGAATTTATCCAATCATGTTGCACTTTTTGCTTATGACATAAAGCACAAAAATATACTCATATTTTGTAATTGGATAAAATGTGATAATTCTTTAAATCAATATTCAATTGCAGATATTGTATCAGGAGCCACTTCTGTAATGGGAATTTTTGCCCCAATCATGTTATCTACGGTTGATCATCAAATCAAATATGATATCGCGGATCTTGGTCTTATTATCAATAATCCGGCTTATATGACCACCCGATTAGCTTCAAAAATCTGTCCCAATGTACACCATTATGTGGTTCTTTCACTAGGAACTGGAAATTATCCGGAAATGAGCAGCAATCAGGAAAGTTATCATTGGGGTTTATACCAGTGGATGCCCAATTTAATTGCCGCAGCTACTGAGACAAACAGCCAGGCAGCTAGTGAATACTTAAGTTTTTTTATGGTACATGAAATGTCTACAATACCGACGAATCAGTTACCCAAACTCATTTATATTCGCTTAAATCCTGTACTTGACTGGAACGATTCCAAACCCTTCGCAACATCTCCTGAAAATCTTGATTACTTTGAAAAAAAAGCTGATGAAGATATAAAGAAAAATAAGCTACTACTGCAATGTATTGCAACAATTCGCATCAAGGATGAATTAACTCCAGAATGCAAACAAGAACTATTGAATTATATTCATATCCAACACACGCCCTATTTTGCCAATTCCTTACAAAGAATATTTAAAGATTGAGATTGATTAATGTCGATAAAATCCGATCAACGGTCGTTAGATCATTAAGAAGTTGCCCATGCCCGTGATTACTAGTAAACACGTGCGCATGAAGATTACCTGGAAGCATTGCGGCAGTGAATTCCACCCGTCCATCGCCCGGGGTCTTCACGCCATTTTGAAAATCCCATTGATATCCTTGCGCTGTAACCTGACAAATGAGCTGCGCAAGCGTTGGGTGATGCTGACCTGCCAATACGGCAAGGGGAGGCATTGCTAAGGCAGAGACCTGATCCGTTCTGCATACCTCATTACGAAAGCTTTTTGCCGCAGATAACGCTTCTTGTAGATGTTGGCGAGCATTTGATAATTGATCCCATGACAGTTTTTTTTGAAATATCGACAGATTCAAACGCTCCCAGGACAAAGGATCATACCAGTCATGTGCAACAGTGTTTCCATAGCGATCTACAATTCGATTGTTTTCTGTGTCAAGAGGAAAAAATAGATAGGGAGAGAACCAGGAAAAATGAGCTTCATAATTCAAAATTCGATTATTCAAGCCAATACGAGTTCCTTGATGCATGTCTCGGGCAAAATCTATCCCCGATCCAAAAGGCGAACCAGCAAATAAAGCAGCGTGAAACAGCTCAGGGTTACTACGAATTACTGGTAATGAGATAAACCCGCCCAAACTATGAGCAATAAGTAACACCGGACCTTGTTGCGCATTAATCTCGCGAATAAATTGGAGCAGCTCTTCTGCCACAATCAATCCTTGTGCCCGCCAGTCATAAGAAAAAATATAAAAATGCTCTGTACGTTGGCGCATTAAATGCAAAAATGGAGCATAAATGGATTCCCATAAAATACGTTTCAGGACGCCTTGTGGGAGCAGTGGTTCACTGGCATAAAGGGGTTTACGATCAAGATTGAAGACTTGTTTTAATCCCAGCCAACGTAACTGATGCGTGTCAGTAAGTAGTCGTGATCCTTTTATACCAGGTATAAATACTATGGGTATGGGTTTCATGATAAGTAATACTTCCAGATTGCCGGACAAGAGGCATAAAACTGTTCAAAATTTAATCCACTGGGAATCGTTTGCAAGAACTTCTTGATTTCATCGGCACACAATCCCCATTCAGTTAACAACAGCTTAAATTCCAGCTCGCCAATGATGCCCTGATTATAAATATCAAGTTGTTGAAAGACAAAATTAGCCTGATCTTTGATCGACATCTGGGTAGTAATTGAGAATGGTTTATTAAAATGAGAGCCCATTAACCATACTTTTTGATAAAAACTCATGAAATCGATGCCCTCTTCACGAGCAATCAGGGAAAACAACTCCTCCTTCAAAGGCGATTCAACCTTCCAATCCTGGGCAATGACCAGCCATTCTGCTGAGGAGAGGTAACTGTTTTGATCAATATCCATTAAATCAAAGAATAACCTGGCGAGCTGCATATCAGTGAATGATTTGTTGGAGGAATACTCAGGATGCTGATGAATAATTTGTTGCACCCGATTTTTATCGAGGATAACTGGAATAACTCCATTGATCAGTTCAGTACGTTGATGTTCGAGGTACATGTCGTTTGTTTGTTGCGGTGAATGATGCAGAAGTTTTTGAAAAGCAAACAGATTAATCAGAATAAAAAAGACCAACAGAATATTACCCGCAGTACCAAGAATAATAGGCAGTAGCATAAAACAGGAAAATAGAATAGCAGCCGTATATCGTGCGTAAGGAAACAATCCAACTATACGAAAGACCACATAAAAGACACGGCAAAGCACATAAATGTTCAAGCTGAAAAACAAACAGACAAGCCAAGGCAATCGTGAAGGATCCATCAACACGCTCACAGCAAAGAAACCATTTAAGAGCACTACAAAAATGTAGGCGGGAACCATAATTCCTTTGGCGCCAGAAACTTCTGGAATCATATAGACTGCGGCTGGCAGGTGCAATAAAAGCGCGCTTAAAGCAGCGGCAAGGGCAAAGCCTGGCGAGTGCAACATTATGCCCAGAATAGAGCAAATTAATTCAATACTGCCACCGAGAAGATGAATACCTAATACGATAACCCTGCGTTTATTCATGCTGTATTTGGGATGAGCATTTTCGAACCAATGATACGCCAGGACAAATAAATTAAAACAAATCAATAATCCACCGATTAAATACTGACTCGGCGCAAGGACTATTAATTGCTGCTGACGAGCTATAAGGAAAAAAATGATCAGTGTTCCCAGCAAAAGTGGTGGATAAACTAATAAATTCGCCCTTATTCTTGTGTTCATCGTGCGTCCTTGCCATTCAATGTTTGGCTTTAAATCCCTGGATTAGATTTATTTTTAGATCAAATTATGTCTATTTGCAAAAAACTTTATTTAGGGTGTGTTGACAATTCATCTCTTTATTTCCAACAGCCCCTGGTATTCAATATAAACGTTTTAGCGACACTCTTTATTCAATAAGTACCCCAATCAAGTCTGCCTACATTTTGAGAATAACTGCAAAGACGTAAAGTGCGCAGATGAGTACTGCACACTTGATACAATGTAGTTAACCATTCATCATTGTTTTTGTAGAAACTGCCTTTTCCTAAATAAAAATAACGGTAACCGCAATCTAAAGGAATTTTACCCAAAACATGATTTATTCGGAATCCAACTCCAGCCATTTCACGAGGGCTATGAATGCATTCCTTGTACTTTATGAACAAGTTGCCATATCAAAATTAAATCGATTTAAATCATATTAGTTAAAAGCAAAAATTAATTATTGTGCTAATTTATACTTAGTGTACTAAAATTCATATCATAATAAATTGTATCGTTTGAGCAGCTTCATTCTGAATAGTAAAATGATGATTCAAAACTGCCATTTACGGACATTTAAGGGATTGATTAAGGAGAGCGATTATGGCATATCTTACCGTAGGCAAAGAGCATTCTGTTGATATAAAACTCTATTACAAAGATTGGGGCAGCGGGCAGCCAATAGTATTCAGTCATGGTTGGCCTCTTAATTCTGATGCCTGGGAAGATCAAATGCTCTTTTTAGCATCTCACGGGTATCGTTGTATTGCTCATGATCGTCGGGGGCATGGCCGCTCAGATCAACCCTGGAGCGGTAATAATATGGATACTTATGCCGATGATCTTGCTCAGCTTACTGAAGCACTTGATTTAAAAAATGCGATTCATGTTGGACACTCTACTGGCGGTGGTGAAGTGGTTCATTATCTTGCACGCCATGGTACTAAACGGGTAGCAAAAGCTGTATTAATTGGAGCTGTCCCTCCATTGATGTTGAAAACAAAGGAAAACCCTAAAGGTTTACCCATCAATGTATTTGACAGCATTCGCTCGAATGTCATCAATGATCGATCTCAATTTTTCAAAGATCTAAGTGAGCCTTTTTATGGTGCGAACAGGAAGGACAGTAAAGTGACGCAAGGTGTCCGCGATTTTTTCTGGTTAATGGGTATGCAGGCAGGTATGAAAGGAGTATTTGACTGTATTAAACAATTTTCCGAGGTCGATTTTACAGAGGATTTAAAGAAGATTGATGTACCTGTTTTGATTATACACGGTGATGATGATCAAATAGTTCCTATCGAAGATTCAGCCATGTTGTCTTCAAAATTACTTAAAAATTCGCAACTTAAGATTTATAAAGGCGCATCACATGGCTTATGTACCACACACAAAGATGAAGTAAACAAGGACTTGCTTGCGTTCTTTACCAGTTAATTTTAAAACGCGGTGGAACAAATAAAGTGAGGTTCAGGTAAACCCCGAAATGGGGTTTTCATTGCAAATAAACTCCCGGACAAAGGACTTTGTTGTAATTGTTCCTCACTAAGCCCCATGCGAGCAGAAGTAATGTAGAGTGTTGATAGATGAGGATCACCAAAAGCAACACTGGTTGGTCGTGGTATTGGTAACTTTATAGTATTCACTTTTTGACCTTGTGGATCATAGCGATTAATACACCATCCATCCCACATGGCAACCCATAAAAAGCCATGAGCATCAACCGTCATACCGTCAGGTAATCCCGTAGATTCAGGGATGTTGATGAATGATTTTTTATCAGTAATCGCTCCTGAAAGTAAATCAAAATCATAACGATAAATGGTGAGTGCCAATGAGTCTGAAAAATACAAAAATTTATTATCAGGACTAAAACCTATGCCATTGGACACAGTGAAACCATGGTCCATGGATTTAAAGGTTAAGTCAGCAGATAATTGATAAAGTACCCCTATAGGCGATAACCAATCTTTTGCTGCAGTACCTGACCAAAAACGTCCTTGGCGGTCACATTTGCCATCATTTAAAATAACTGCCTGATTTTCCTGTGGATTGGCGATGTGTTCTAATGAACCTGTTAAAAGATTAGCAAAAGCATATCCGTTTTCAACAGTAACCAGTACCATCTCTGAAGAATATAAAGCGATACTTGTTACAATTTGTTCTAAAACTATTAACTCATCGGCACCTGTTTGAGGATTAAAACAATGTATCGCAGGTTGTAAACAATCCAACCAATACAACACACCTTTATCTTTTGACCAAAGAGGGCTTTCTCCCAAGGTTGCTTCGGATCTGAAAATAACAGTTGGATTAAATGTATTCATAATATTCATTATTGCCCATATTAATTAAAAAATCCAAAACCACGAAATTTTTCAGAGTATGGGATATTGAATCTCATGATACTGGTAATTTACGTCTTCAATATCAATCGTATCAATGCAGGCGTAAATCCCTTTATTCAAAATGGATTTAACCATTATTTTATTCTATATCTATAATAATGCTTATTATGATTCTCGGGATCTGACGCGATGAAGTACAGACATTTAGGGAAAAATGGTCCTATAGTCTCAGCCTTGGGCTTTGGCTGTATGGGGTTATCTGAATTTTATGGTGCCGCAACGTCAGAACAATCTGGAATCCAGATTATTCAATCCGCCTATCATCAATATGAGGTGACTCTATTTGATACCGCAGATATTTATGGCAAAGGCGATAATGAAACCTTGGTTGGTAAAGCCGTCAAAGCATTTCGAGAACAGATTATCCTGACCACCAAATGTGGCGTAGTTAGAGAAGAACATGCCAATCAAATGTCGGTCAATAACTCCCCAAAACACATCCGACAAGCCTGTGATGCAAGCTTAAGGAGACTGGCAACGGACTATATTGATGTGTATTATTTGCATCGCTATGACTATCAAACTCCTATCGAAGAAATCATGATGGTCATGCACGATCTAATCCAGCAAGGTAAAATTCGTTTCGTTGGCTTATCTGAGGTTGATACGTCTACCATTCGAGCAGCTCATTCCATGCTTGATTCAAAACTTATAGCAGTCCAAACTGAGTATTCAATTCTAATCAGAGAACCAGCCAATGCAGTGCTTGGTGCGTGTCGCGAGTTAGGGATAAGTTTTGTAGCTTATTGTCCTATTGCGCGTGGTCTATTAAGCGGGACACTAAAGGACCCTCAATCGTTCGGACTGGAATCATTTGATTTTAGAACCCTTGTACCTCAATTCAATCCAGGTAATTTCGAACACAATCTGTCATTGGTAGCGGCAATAAGTGAGATAGGGAAAAAAAATGGATATACCCCAGCTCAACTATCCCTTGCCTGGTTACTTGCTCAAGGCGAAGATATTATACCCATTCCAGGAACCTCGAAAATTAATCATCTGGCTGAAAATATGAAGGCACTTGATATAGTTCTCGACAAGGAGGAACTTGAATCCCTGGAGCGGGCATATCAAGACAACCCGGTCGCAGGAAAAAGATTGTCTGAAGAATTAATAAAAATTTTTCATTTTAAGGAATAAGGTATGAGTTGGTCAGGAGGGACAAACAGTTCTTTTTAAACTTTAAGCGAACTTCACGAGAATTGACATGAAATCACCAGTACAACACGTCCCTGTCTACCAGGTAGCACAATTTCAACAATTAATGGATGCGGTTCAAAATCAATATCCTATTTCATGTTTAAAATTAATGCACGACTCGGGAGTTGCTGCTTGTGACCTTTTGACGCATCTTTGGCCAAACATCAAAAAAATAGCTGTCTTTTGTGGCCGTGGGGACAATGGGGGGCAGGGATATGTGCTGGCTGAACAAGCACATCAACGAGGTCTTGATGTGACCGTTTATCAAGTGCGACATAGTTTGACGCCAACCAAACCAGAAAAAATGCATCAGGAGGTATGGGATGTAATGTGTTCCTGCCATCAACAAGGTATTCGATTACTCCCATACAGTAATGAGGTGAATCTTGATGAGCCGGAACTTATTGTCGATGCGATTTTTGGAATTGGTTTACAAGGAAGGGTAACTGCCGAAATTGAGCTACTTATTAAACGATTGAAAGCTAGTGACATCCCTGTTTTAGCACTCGAAGTTCCAACAGGAGTTGAAGCCAGTTCTGGTATTATCGCCGGTATTGCACTCCCTGCCACAGCTACTATTACCTTTTTAGGAATGAAATCAGGTCTGCTGGCAGGTGAGGGCTCACATTATAGTGGTGAGGTTTTTTTAAACGATTTACACGCTCCTCCAGCTGTTTTTCACTCTGTACAGTCTACAGAGGAGATTTGCATGCATCACGCATTTAACAATACTTATTACTTAAAAAAATAAAGGAACAAAATTAGATTGAAACGCTTTTAGAATATGCAAATTTGCGATTATTCACATGTATTTTTAACTCTCCAGACTTGTTCGCGGGACGTCAAAAGCTGCATTGTCAACTCAGCTGAATAGGCCTGACTTATTACCCTGAATTCTAAATTCATGATGAATAGATGCTCAAAATGTTTCGTCAATATCCTACTCCACGCAATTAAGCATTTTATTAAATATAAGTGCTTGACTTATTTATCAAAAAAAGTAGCATGCCATTCACCTTAATACTTTTGCTAATACAAGTTTTAACCCCCTGATTTCTTTAAAATATGCATTATTAAATGGATTTACCAATGATCTCAGGCTAATGGATAGAGGCGTAATGAAAAAACCATCAATTTTGTCATCGTTGTCAGCAGCAGCTGTACTATTACCTGCTTTAAATCATGCAACGCCGTCAATGGCACAACAAGATACAAAAACAACCGATATTTCAGCATTTAAAAAAAAATATGAACCCTTAATAAATGCTCCTTCAGTTAATAATACCCCAGACTTATGTATTGCACCTTATGTTAAGAAGACATTGGACTTACAAACCATAAAAATATTTTGTGTCGAAGGTGATCCAGCTAAAAAAGACAGTACAAGTACTGATCCGGAAACTGCAGTAAATGGAACCGTGGTTAGTACTACTGGGGATGGTACAGTTATTGCCGGAGATGGAACGGTTACTACGGGTGATGAAAGTACAACTGGAGACAATGCAACCACCGGTACTGATGCAGAAAGCTCTGAATATGATCGTCATTCAGTTTTTGGTGTGGACTCAAAAGTATTTACCCGGCTAACCCGGCCAGTTAAGAATTTATTTGCTGATGTTGCTTTTATTCAAACAAATATCTATCACAATAACCGAGCTTATAATTTAAATCCCTTACGTCCTGATCCAATGAATCAAGTTGAAACCATCAATGGTTATTTTGAGATCCCATTTACAGAGCGAATGGATATTAAAGCAACCGTTGGTCGAGATGCAACAACCAGCGCTACTCCTTTTTCATATGTTCAAATTAATTCTGCCGGAGATGTACGCCAAATAGTTACGGGACCATCAGTCAAGGATCAGCGTAATGATGGTATTGTTGATTTAAATTATTATGGTGATAACGCAACGTCCAAACTGCAAGTCGGTGCATCACGAGAATATGATTATAAATCAAATTTTGTTGGTGGTGAGACCAATCTGGATATTAATAATAAAAATACAGTTTTAATCCTTGGCTCCAGTTATACATCTAATGATGTAATACCCGATCAACTAGGGGCAGTAACGCCCAGAATTGGTGGAACTAACTTTAATTGGCAAATATTGAGTGGCCTGACTCAAATTATTGATAATAAATCCATTGGGCAAATTGCCGTTACTTATTTTCTGGATAAAGGTTATTTGCGCGATCCGTACAAGACCAATTTTGTACCTGATTCAAAAATTGGTTGGTCTGCGGCAGGGCGGTACATACATTACTTTCCAACCTTTCATGAGGGAAGTATTGATCTGAATTATCGTTATTATCGAGATACCTGGGGAGTAAACTCCTCTACTTTTAAGACTATTTTTCGGCTCGCTTTAGCTAATGGCTGGGGACTGGAGCCTGGCGTGAGGTATTATTCACAAAATGGCAGTAAATTCTACAATTTGTTAGTGCCTCCATTTGCGCCCTTACCACCTACATCGATTTACTATACCAATTTGTATCAATTTGCTTCATTTGGACAAATTTCTGGATTACTGCAAGTCAATAAACAACTTAGTGCTGCAAATACAATCTATGTAGGTGGTTCCTATGGAAAAAGAAGAGCTTCATTACGATTAGGCGGTACAAAAATTACTAATCCGCATGAGCCTGTCTTTACACAAATGAATATTTCTGAAGTTTATATTGGAATAAAAGGTGTATACTAATTAGGATTTACATAACTTTGGAGGATGTAATGAAAAAATACGGATGTTTCTTGTTTGTTACCATGGCCTTTGTTTCTAACCTTCTTTTTGCAGTAGGTGTAGGCGGCTCTGTACCCAATATTACTTTACCTTTAGTCTCTAATTCGTCAGCAAAAGTAAATGTCGCCGGCATCAATTCAAAATATGTGTTAATCGATTTTTGGGCTTCCTGGTGTGCTCCATGCAGGGTATCCATGTCAACTCTTTCCAAATTATCCAATAGCTTAGGTTCTAAAGGCTTCAAGGTTATTGGGATTTCCCTGGATAAAGATCCGGCGTTGGCCAAGCAGTTTCTAAAAAAATACCCAGCATCTTTTACTCAACTGCTTGATACCCAAGGCATATCGGCGCAACAATTTGGTTTGCCTAAAGTACCAACTTCATATTTGATTGGGCCAAATAAAAAAGTTATAGGTATTTTTCCTGGATATAATGAGGCAAATTTAAAAGCAATCAGAGAATTGGTAAAATAATATGAACAATTCAAGACCCATGATTAAGGTGGGTCTTGAATTATTAGTCAGGCTCACAATCCTTAGCCTTAAATAGTTACACTACATGGTATTCTTTATGAAAAAGCTTAATTATTCGGCAGTTCGAATGCACGCATTTCTTTTTTTAGCAGTTATAGGATGTGTAAGTTGCTCCAAGGTAGAACCTTGGGATAAAGGCAACTTCACCAAAGCAAGCATGTCTCTTCAGCCTTGGTCTATTCCTGAATATATGAATAACAAAACCATTGAGAAAGCACTGGAGTCCTCACGTGGGGGCATCACTCTGGGAGGTGGAGGTTGTGGCTGTGGTTAGTAAGTCCATCGCACGCAAATTAAAACCACTTGCTGTACGCTTTACTTCAATGGGTTCTCCTTGTGAAATTCGAGTTATGGCTGTTGATCAAAAGCTTGGTGCTTATGTAATTGAGCAAGCCGTTAAAGAAGTACGGCGGTTGAATGATAAATATTCACGCTATAGACCAGACAGTGTTACCAGCCAAATCAATCAATCTGCGGGAAGCGGTCATTTCAATGTTTTGGATGCAGAGACACAAGCTATTATTAATTATGCGGATGTGTGTTATCAACAAAGTGATGGATTATTTGATATTACATCAGGTGTTCTCCGTAAAGCCTGGAATTTTAAAGTAGTTCAAAACAAAGAAACTGTACCATCCCAGTCATATATTGATGAGTTATTAGACCTGGTAGGCTGGGAAAAAGTTTTATGGAAGGGAGATTCTTTTGCTTTGCCTAAAAAAAATATGGAAATTGATTTTGGTGGAATTGTTAAGGAATATTGTGCCGATGCGGTTGCAACATTATGTCTCAATTATGGTATTAATACTGGTCTGATTGATTTAGGAGGAGACATCCGAATTATTGGCCCTTATCCGGAACATGATACTTGGACCGTGCATATACAGGATCCTCAAAAAATAAAAAAATCTTGCGCACAATTAGACGTATTACAGGGAGGTATTGCAACAAGCGGTATCTATGAACGCTTTATTGAAATAGAAGGCAAACGTTATTCTCATCTCCTTAATCCCAAAACCGGTTGGCCTGTCGAAGAATACATCGCTTCATTAACAGTATTAGCAGATCAATGCATCATTGCTGGAAGTATTGCTACAATCGGCATACTTAAAGGTCGGGATGGCCTATCCTGGTTACAAGAGAACATTGATCTTCCTTATTGGTGCTGTCTTGCAACTGGAGAATTGATTACAAATGATGGTGTCAAATAAGGTCAAACTCCCCTGATTTATAGCACTCATTAAATGAATTTAATAAGTTCATTTTTAATGACATGACATAAGAGGATTTATATTTTCAGTAGTGTTAGGGTGTGTTGACATGGGTATCTTGAAGATAATTTCTAAAAATTCGTTCACAAGGCGTGTATCATTATAAATAAAATAACAATCAGCCAAATAATCTTTTGGCTGATTGTTTTGCTCTAGGGATAAGAGTATTAAGGTAAAGCAGGTGCTTGTGATGGGATTGCACGCTGCATTTGTTCTAGATTAATGTTGCTACACAGAACGATTTTTTTACCCTGTACTTCTGTTGTTCGAACATTGGCTTCACAAAAATTCAACTGATTCAAACCATTAACGATTTCTGTTGCTTCAGCTTCTGATGTGCAGTAACGCCATATAGTTAAGGGTTCTTTATTAGGAATCTTCCAATCCTTAAATCCTGTTATTTCCACCATCTGGTTTTGCAGAGCAACTCGATCGTAAACAGGCTTAAGAAACGAAACCTGTGATACAGAAGTAGTTGCTGATTTTTTACGTTCGACTTCATTCGTTAGACCTGTTAAAAACTCTTGAGCAGTTGCTGTCAAGAGCTGACAAGCCATTAACGAGTGGGCATTATTTGAATGATCTAAATATTTAAGAAAGGGGTTTTTAGCTACTAATGATTCAGTAATTCGATTCAAATCAAAATCTGGCTTAATTGCTTTTATTTGCGATGCAATTTTGTGCATCGCCATTCTCGCGTAAATTAACTTTGCCAAGTCAGGATCTGCGAATGGTTTAGTTTGTGCTTCTATGATACATTTAAGTAAATGTGCTGCTAAAGGCCCTCTGTCTTTTTCTATGCTTGCTATAGCTTCCGCATAACTACCCGTATTGGCATTACGGTCACCGGGTTTACGCATAAGGATATCAGGTAAATCGATACTTCTTAAAACAATATTATTCAATTCTGCTGCGGTTCGACCATTACCATTCGGAAATGCATGAATACGAGTAAACTGATAAAAAAGATCTGCGCAAAACTCACTCACCGCCACCAAATCATTATTGTTAAGTTGTTTCCATCGTGGAACCATTGTTTCAGCAAAATTGCGCATTTGGCCTGGTAAACGTTCTGGATAATCAACAAATAAGGCTATTTTCTCCACAACTTTAAGTTCGTGTTTAGGCAACAGATTATCATGCACGGCTGTGGTTAATCGGTTTAAAGCCAGAATGATACCAGCTAAGGGCTCCTCCAATTTCATTCGTTCTTTTAAAGTAGAATGAATAGGGGCTGCATTATCCCTTTCTAGTCGTTTCAGAATACGTAAAAACTGTTTCGCATCGTTATATTTAAGGCCCTGATTTTCTTTCACAAGCATATTCAAAAATCCCTGTTCGGACAGTTGAGGTTTAAATAATTTTGCGAAATACATAGCCAAATGATTCATCATATTGCTGCCGAAATGCCAACGAATCACCATCGATTTGGAATATTCTCCGCTCTTCCCTTCCTCGCTTAGAGAGAGCAGGGTTTTAGCCATTCGTTTATGTATGTTTAGTACCCAATCTTCAAAAATTTCCGGGGTAAGCGCATCCAGACCGTTTGCTTGAATCCATGGCAATATAATTTCCTCTGCTTAAATATAAGCAGCTTGCATGTCTTCATATTGTTCCATTTTATAAAGTGCATGATTCAACCCCTCACCATAGAGAAGTGCTTCTGGTGAAGACTCTGGCTCAAAACTATAGACCAGGGCGGGATTAAATAATTTTAGATTCAAGAAACTAGGCATTTTGACTTCTCAATAAAAAGAATCGATTCTACACCTTGCTCTCATTTAGATCAACAAAGTTCATTTTAAGTCTTTATGTCTCATAAGTGACATTCCAAATGTCTCATACCATCCCAGCTTTACTACATCTTTGACGTATCTCTTCCATTTTTTGGGCTGTCTCAATCCCTTTAACTGGCAACCCTCTTTCATCCAATAACCCCACTTGCACAAGCACGCTCGCTTGATCCCAATAAATATGCTCATGTGTCAACTTTCCATGAGAAAAGCCCACAATCACCACTAAAGGAATTTCTACTCGTTTTCCTGTTGGGGCTATGTTAGGTAACATCCAGCCAATTTCTGAATTATGAGTAAATTTAAAAATAAGCTCATCCACTAATTGGTGTTCATCAATTGTTCTGGAAATTAGCACCATTTCCGTGTCAGAGGGAAAAAATGTTCCGGTCAAAATTAAAGAACTATAGAACTGACGAACGCCCTCTAATCCCATGCCTCCTATTGCTGTAGGAATATTATTTAAATGCGGATCGGCGGTCATTGTCCCCAGGGTCGCGCTTAAATCTCTTCTTAATTCTGCATCAACATGTTGTTGAAACGCGTCCATCAAGGCTTGTTTTTCAGGAGATAGCGTGATCATAGCTCGTATCATGATATTTGGGGAGTTATTATCATTGTGTACCACAAAGTCCCAACTATCAAATCCCTGGAGGAGCACCGGGATCACGCCCTAAAAAGGTGCAACATAATATTTTCTTAATGTTTCTTGCGTATAATTTACACATCAAATATGTAACATGTCTTAGGATAAAGTCAATGGCAATTTATAAAGCACCAAAACCTCAATACACCAATTGGCAATGGTTTAAATTTATTGGCCTTCGCACTGTTTTTCCTCCGGTTTTACTCTGGGATCTTTTAAAACTCGGTGTGAATAAATTAGCAGGCAAGACTATCGGTAGCCTGGTTTTACCAGCCCAAGACTCAGATTTTTCAAATTGGAAGATTAGAGATGCCTCTCGCTATAATACTCCTCAAATCTCCTGCGAGCAGCATCAAGTTATTACTCATGATGGAGCAATACTTGATACCTTTGAGATAAAGCCTGAATCGCAAAAGCAGGTTGAGCCTAAATACCAAAAATATATTATCAATTTTGTCGGAAACGGCATGTGCTATGAAGATATCGTCGATGAGATGCAACAGGATGCCACAGACCTGGATGCGAATATAATTGGTTTTAATCTTCGAGGTGTGGGCCAAAGTACGAGTCGTGCCTTATCGAAAGATAATTTGGTAACCGATGGTATTGCTCAGGTGCAACGACTGCTGGATCAAGGCGTATCCCCACAAAATATCACATTAAAGGCCCATTCACTTGGTGCAGGTGTTGGATCTTTGGTTGCACAGCACTTTCATGAGCTAGGCCAACCTATAAATATCTTTAATAGCCGTTCATTTTCAAACATCACTAATTTTCTGGTAGGTCATGCCCGCCTGGATAAAGATGATAACGGGCAAGCTGTAGGACATAAAGAAAGTTTGGGAGGAAAAATTTTAGGATGGTTCATCAAACCCATCATTAAATTAGCTGTTATTTTAGCCAATTGGGAAATTGATGCCATTGACGCTTTTAAAAAAATTCCCAAAGAATATAGAGAATATATTGTTGTCAGATCAAGGAAAGAAATAAGAGAACGTCGCATTGATGATCCTGTAATACCTCACTATGCCTCGATACATAAGGGACTTTCAGATGAGCGTAAAGCAGAGAAAGCCAAAATTGATCGCTTGATTTCCGCTACTGATAAAAACGATACAAGCAAACTCGAAGAATTAGCTGCGGCCAGAAAGAAAGTGAGCAGTGATAGAAAAATGGAAACCGCATATAATAGTGCGGATGGTCATAATGCTGATTCGAATTCGCTGCATAATAGATCTGGTAAGTCTGCTCACGCCTTTTTCAAAGAATTTGTGGCTAAGGCGAATGAAGATCATGCGGTTAAACCGACTATTAACCTGAGTCATTAAATTAGATGAAATTTTATTTCACTTCCCTACCCATTACTCCCTTCACCCGCATAGCGAGAGAAGGGATTGTACCACCGGAACATAGCTAAAAAAATAGTGAATCAATAGGGTCTGAGGTATCCCCTCATCATTCTAGAGAGAATAATTACCGACTATTCAGTACAAAATTTCGTCTTTGCGAGCACCGCGAAGCAATCCAGAATACAGTTCCAATAAGGCTCCGTTCTGGATTGCTTCGCGTTGCTCGCAAAGACAGGTATTAAATTGATTACTAATGAGAAGATCAACGGGATCCGACTTGATTGATTTTATTTTATTTTATTTTATTTTATTTTATTTTATTTTATTAATATCCGAGGGAGCAGATTCTATTGCCTGCTCAATATCTTCAACTTTCTTCTCTGATTCAGTTTGTCCAAAAAACATTAATTTATTCACTGTAATTTCTTCATTTTGGTTCCATGATTTTACTGCTTGATATAGAGCATGACCGGCAAGGGCCAATAAGCCAATTCCAGTTAAACTGATTAGAATATTTGCAACAATAGGTTTCCAAATTTCTCGGTGTTCTCTCATCTGATCATTTTTACTATTTAATAGTCCTTTAAAATCCGCTTTAAATTTCAATAATTCCTGCTCATCCGGTTTTTTTACCAGAGATTTTTTATAAAAGTCATCCAGCTTCGTCTCTAGGGCGTTAGCAAGAGACTCAACTTCTTTTCCTTTATCTAGATCACTGGCTGTTAAAGAAATTCCATAGTCCCTCATTATCTTAATTTGAAAATAAATATTTTTTAGGTGTATGTTGGTTAATTTAAACTCATCAAATGCAATGTCTTCGTTTTTCCTTACATCAGGTTGATTTGAAACACTCAGATGAGGCGCTGTTACATCTTGATTATTCTTTAATGGCTCAGGTACTTCATCCCCCTGAACAAGTGAAGACGATGGTATTAAATTCGAAGCAGTTAGCTTTGATTCGACCACATCATCAACGTGTACAACTGATGGAAGAGTGTCTAATTCCGGATTTTGTTCCTTAAACGCAAGAAACTCATTCACTTTAAACAAATGTTTAAAAAAATCTAAAATATCTACATCTTTTACTTCTCGTTCTAGCAAGTCGCCAAGATCTACAAAAATTTGCCCCTCAGCAAATACAGCAACTTCATCATTTATATTTTTTCTTAAGTCGCTTTCACTATATCCTGGAGAATCTTTCCATCCACCAATATCTGAAATAACTGAACCTTTCTTCACTGCGAATCTAAAAAGATCAGTTAATGCAAATTGTAATTTTGATGATTCTCCCTCTGGGCACTCAACAGTTAATGTCTTACCATATGCTCCTGAATCAGAGGCTATGGTTGTGTTAATAACCTTATGTTTGATGATAAATCTCTCAAGGAATAATCCCACATTTTCAGTTGTGAGCTGTTCTCTTGTAGCTGTTAGACCATATCCGGCTGTAATCTCCATAGGTCCAGGTATTTTTGCTAAAGCACAAGCCAGGTTAAAGGCTCCGATATAAAAATAATGACACTTACCACCACCTAAAGCATGTTCATATATCTGTGTATCTTTTGTTGAAGGAGAAAAGAGACTAACTTGTAAAAGGGGCCAACCGGTTATTGAGTTACGGTGAATTAAAGGGATTTGATCATGTCTTTTTTTCCCTTGATTATGACCGTCAAGTAACATAGCTTGAGCATTTTCGGATAAAAAACGAACAGGCATGATTCACTCAAAATCACTGTAGTTATTAACCATTATAGATCAATATAAACCCAACAAGAACAAATAATGCTCCAATAGAACGAATATCCATCAATAATTCGTGGATTTTGAAATTGTATGATAGTATCCAACTCAAATTTATTGAGTTGTAGATGTAAATAATGCCAACTATTAAAGAAATATCCAGTGCTGTAGAATCTGTGAATCAAATTATACCTGACTTGTTGAAATGGTATCAGGTGATCCCGACTGCTGACACCCATAAAATAGTATCCATGCTCCAAGGCCAACTCGAAATGATTTGTGGTATTCCAAATCTGAGTCAGTACCAGCAGCGCGTGGCAAATTTGCCTTACCTTTGCGGATTGCCAGCAGCACTCAACTTATTAAAACAAGAAGGTATTGCATTTTGCACAAGAGTTCGGGAGTTCCCTGCTATCCATCCTCAATCAGTATTTGAACTTGCTTTCCAGTTACTCAAGGATCTTTGTGATTTGAATTCGGTTATCGGACTGGCAACCAAAAGAAACATAGATCAATTGCTGGTCAATTCGCATATATTATTACATGAGGAAACTGGTCATTTGTGGGAACGACTAACCGCAGATATATTCACTCAATCACATTTTGATACAATAATTGCGCTGTGTGAAAGTGGTGTTGACAATGCTCTAATTCGGGAACAATTTTCGACTTATGTAAATACTGTTGTTACATCAAACATCGGTTCTGCTTCATCTAGTGACATATCGCCTGTCGATACTTCAAGTTCTTCTGTAAGCTTACCCTCTGAATTAGCAAGAAAATTATGTTTGTTTAGTAATGGTACAATGCCAGAAACTCTTGATTTATTGAAGCAGATTAAACACCTTTCTCGTTCGTTTCCAATCGCAGAAACCTCCGATTCTTACGAAAAAACGTTGCAGTATTGCAATACTATGATGAAAAGCTGGGTGTTTCACAATCCGGAAGAAATAGCGCAAAAATACTTAATAGATGTTATGAATGAAGATAGTCTTTACAGAGACAAACTTTCCGGTTTATCGGCACGTCAAGTTCTAACTCGGACACTTTTGATAATAACATCGGAAATTTGGATAAAGAACTCTAAGAGAGATACCAGTGCCAGGGAAGATTATAATAAATTAATTGATTTGATTGCTAATACGCAACATATTGTACCTGTCTCAGAATGCGCTAAATTACACTATGAACCAATCGAGTCTTACCCCATCGATTTTCAGCTATAGCTAAGTTTGGGTGCATTCAATGCTATGCAAATCGATGACAATTTATCACCAGTTTAAAAGTTAACTTCATACGGGGTTGAATACCGGGGCCTGATCAAAATATCTTATTTAAAAACAGTATGATGTGTCTTTAAAGAACCTGATTCACCATAGAAGATCTATAATTACATTGCGAAATTACATTAGGAACCAATAGTTCTCAGAGGAATATTGGCAGCACAAAGTGGGTATAGAAACCCAAAGTTGATTCATATATGCTATTTTTATATCGAAGACACTTAAGTAGATTAAGGAAAAATACTTTTGTTTACATCCAAAATCACAGAAAAATCCGATGAACATCTAGCACATAGGACGGAAAGCATTATCGCCAAACTTGATTCGGATTTGTCAGACGCTGAAAGAATGTTGTTTTTTGAATTTTCTAATTCTTAGTTTATTGACCACAAGAACTACCATCTACTTCGCAAGATATACCCAGGATAAAACATAATGCATTTGAATCATGTTGGCCTGAAAGTCATGATGAATGTTCTCTTTTTCAGCGGCAAACCGAATCAGCGTGGTTAAGCATGCCCTGGAGAATTACAAAGTATATTTTCGTGATATTACAGCAAAGGATAGAGGCATGATCTATCTTTCTAATTAAAGAGAATATCAATTAAGACGACAATAAATAATAAAAATCAAGGGAATCGTAATGAACAAGCGGGGTTTGTAATTAGTGCAATGATGCTATTGATAGTGCGTTATTTTAATTCAATTCACTAGGCAGGCGCTACAGGCTACCTTGGTTGATATATAGGGATAGAACTATGGAATATTTAGAATATCTATTATTTTCCGCCATGTCTATTTGGTTGTTTTTTTTCATTATTCTATTCTTTTTGTTATTAGGCAGATATTTGGCCACACATAAACTCCGTCTATTTTCAGTCCAGGCTCAAAAAAAACCTAAGATCACCGAAGACATTAAAGTGTTTGAAGCGACTATTTATACCATAATGGGGCTTTTAATAGCATTTACATTTTCTGGAGCCAATTTAAGGGTGGATGAACAACGTAAACTAGTTATAGAGCAAATTGATTCCATTATAGCCACTTACCATTTTTTAGATGTATTGCCGCAGCCGGAACGTAAAGAAGCACAGGAGGTATTTAATCAATACCTGAATGGGCAAATCAAATGGTATCAAAATCGAACAACTGCAGCTGATAAAGAAAACCAAAGACGGGTTTATTTGAAATCACAACACAAATTATGGCATCTGGTTGTTGATACCTGCAGTCAAAGAAAGGTTAGTGCGTGTAACGGGCTTCTGAATACCTTAAATAACATGGTAGCACTAGAAAATAAAGTCACACTGTATAAACATATTCACCCTCCTTTAGTTATTTATTTACTTTTATTTTGTATTGTACTTTTAAGCTCCTTTCTTGCAGGGTATCGAATTAGAGATAATTTAAAACAAACATGGATTCATTTGGTAATATTTTCTCTTATATTATCGATTATGATTTTTATGATTATGAATTTGGAGTTTCCCCACTTGGGCGTATTCAGTGTGAATATATTTGGTAATTTTAATGAGGCATTTTTAAGGTTACCATTAATGTTGTGATAACCAGTTTAAACTCATTATTAAATCAAATGATTATATAAACTCCTTGTAAGATGCAGAGCAGCCTTATAAAAAGTAAGAAACCAATAACCCCATCGTGTTGATATTTCTTAAAAAATCATGATGTCCCTGGAAGCTAATTTAAGCTTGTGAATAGACCTTAAACGCAAAAAACAGGTTGTTTTTTAGTGTATCAAATTGTTTATTAATATAAAATTTGGCTCTGCCCCTATAGGGTTAGCATTGCCAATTAAAAAGGATTTTGCCAAATCAGCGAACTCAAAATGTGGAATAGATTATTTTCAGGAGAACTAAATGGACAAACACTATAATTATCTGATTATTGGTGGAGGATGCGGTGGATTAGCAGTTGCAGCACGTTTAAGAAGAACATTAAAAAATCAAACCATTGCACTTATTGAACCTTCAAGTACACACTACTATCAACCTCTTTGGACTTTGGCAGGAGCTGGAATAACCAGTTTTGCTGCGTCTCACAAACAACAAAAGAATTTAATTCCATCAGGGGTTGAGTGGATCGCTGATCGCGTCGTAAAGATTGATCCTACAGATCAACAGGTACAGTGTGCTAATGGAACCGTGATGCGATATGACTTTTTAGTTCTAGCTACAGGACTGGAAACTCGTTTTGACCTGATTCCAGGCTCCGAGTTTATTGGAACCAATGGAATTTGTAGTATTTATCATAAGGAATCAGTAACTAAAACAGCAGAGATGATTGATCAATTTAATGGCGGAAATGCCATTTTCACTATGCCGCCTGTCCCGATTAAGTGCGCTGGCGCTCCTCAAAAAATCATGTATTTATCAGACTTTATCTTCCGAAAAAACGGGGTACGTCAACAGACGAAAATAACCTTTGCAACCGCTGGAAAAGTGATGTTTAGCGTACCATCATTTGCAAACAGCCTGACACAGGTGGCTGCTCAAAAAGATATTACCACTCTATTTTCTCATCGTTTGACCAAAATTGATCCGCAACAACGCCTAGCCTGTTTTGAAAAGACCCGTGAATACGAACAAGACGGAGTCATAAAATCAGAGACCCATCAAGTATCGATGCATTTTGATCTGTTGCATGTGGTTCCACCTATGGCTGCATCCAAATTAATTCAAGAATCAGGACTCGCAGTTGAAACAGGCGCTCATAAAGATTGGCTGAAAGTGGACATGCATACACTACAACATCTCGACTATAAGAATATTTTTGGTATAGGTGATGTTACTGGTATTCCTAACTCAAAAACAGCAGCAGCAATTCGCCAACAAGCCCCTATAGTTGTAGAAAATCTTCTCTCAGTTGCCAAGGGCGAAGACCCTAAAGCTCACTATGATGGTTATTCCGCATGCCCCATAATTACTGATAAGGGTAAAGTAATTCTTGCTGAGTTTGGTTATGATGGAACATTAATGCCAACGTTCCCATTCGATATGACCAAGCAACGCAGAAGCCTGTGGCTCCTAAAAAGATTTTTATTTCCTAAATTATATTGGCACGGAATTATAAAAGGACGAGCATAGCAAAGGAAGGCCAAGCTAACAACGAGACAATCAAAAGTAGCCCGGATGAAGCACAGCGAAATCCGGGAAGCCTATGCGCAGCATAGTACATTTTAATCGATACCCGCTTGGCGAGAGTGTTCATACATTCATTATAAACGCCAAGCACAGTTATAAGCATTTTTTCAGTAGTAAATTAAGCAATGTATAGTTAATTACCTTGTTCGTTGTCTCCATTGTTTCCATTATTTCCGTTGTCTCCATGGTTTCCATGGTTTCCGTTGTTTCCATTGTTTCCACTGTTTCCACTGTTTCCACTGTTTCCACTGTTTCCGCTGTTTCCACTGTTTCCACTGTTTCCGCTGTTTCCACTGTTTCCGCTGTTTCCACTGTTTCCACTGTTTCCACTGTTTCCACTGTTTCCACTGTTTCCACTGTTTCCACTGTTTCCACTGTTTCCACTGTTTCCGCTGTTTCCACTGTTTCCACTGTTTCCACTGTTTCCACTGTTTCCGCTGGAATTATCTCCCCTACAACTTGCAGGACGATATTTATCAGCCAACGTACCCGCAGTACAATCCCAGGTAATTATTCTAGAAACAGCATCAAATGTTGGGGTTAGTACAATTGTGCCATTACCTGAATTTTGAGTATAAGTAATGGTTATAAGCCCATTATCTATGGCAATTGAAGATACATTAGACGTAGGATTAGGCGCCGTATATCCTGCACCGGGATCATTCAAAGGGAATACTCCATTTGAATTAGTCGATTCAGATACCGCTATTTTCGCGGTATCCGCTAAATTTAAACCTTCTATTACTCGCGATCTAATTGTATAGTCTTGATAAGCAGGAATAGCAATTACAGCCAGAATTCCAATTACAGAAACCACAACCAATAATTCAATAAAAGTAAATCCACGAACGGTCATTAACTTTCTCAACGCATACAATTATCTAACCGATTCCCTAATTATAGTCTGTATACCTCACTCATGCTTCCCAATGTGAAAAGGTAACTTTATCGTGGAATAATTTTATAATTACACAAGTATTGATAAGGTGCTTCAGAATCACGGGATAAAGTAAAATAAACATCACTGCTCCTGGTGAGCGGTAAGTAACTGTCAAGACATGCGTCTTTATAATGGTTTTGCTCATCATTTAGCTCAAACCACACTAAAATATAATTGTCTATTCCTGTGTGATCTTTATCAATTTTTACATTTTGAGCATAAGCCTCAATAACAGGGACTTCAGGTTCGATATATTTTTCGTAGGGAATACCGTCCTTGTTATAATTGATTACCGCCAGAGGCCTGAATGTGTCGGCCGTATTATTGGTAAAAAACAAACGGACATTGTAAGCATAAGTATTGATTGCAAATAATAAGCAAATAAATAAAACAGATTTTTTCATTGGTCAATCCATAATGTCAATCGAAGTTGGTTCATTATTCATCCATAAGAATAATGACTCATGGCTTGTTTCCTAAAGCCTAGATTACTGGTTGGATGTTTACATAAGTGATCTCCTTATCATGACTTGCCATAAAATGATGGCAATAAGATACCGTACTAATCTTATAATTCAAGAAAAATTGCAAAGCAGAGAACAAACTAGCCAAACAAATATAACCCCTGAGTTAAAGTTGAGAGCTAACGTGCAACACTGTAGAATTCCTTAGCCAACAAGACTATTCGAGTTGTAATAATTAAGCTGCAATCCGAGGTGTACAATGAAATTAATGATTAAAATCAATATAATAATATGGATATTGATTTTCTCCATAGGGTCACATGCCCAAAATGATTCAATACAATGCCCCACCCTGTCTGAATTAGGAATTACTCAATTTAATGAAGATAACTTCAATTTACCCCTACCCAAATCATCAGACCAGACTTTATGCGGTCTGCGTCCAGATGGATTTTCTTGCTACTCTGCATGGAATGTTACAAAAGAACCCTATGCGCAAGGTTGGTTGATATTAATTACTTTTTTATCAAAAGACGGTGAAGATGCGCTCCTGAATTTAAATCAATCAGAGATATTCTATACTTCCAGTTTTTATGACCCGATTCTTGGATGTCAAGGGGTTCTAGGCACTATCGAATGGAACTTATATTCTCCAGACAGTCTCTCTGCAATACGCTACCGGAATGAGGTTTAGTCCCAAAACGCTAATGGGGTCGCGCCTTGCCTTTTGCCTTCCCCCTTATGCAATTTCTGTATTTGTTTTTCTAATAACATTTAATTTCATTGAATTGTTAAGACAAAAGGCAAGGCGCGCCCCCATTTTACAATCATGTGACTCAAGGTACCGATGTTTGTCTTGATGACGATTTAGTGCTTTGGTTTACTAAGGAATTTTTTATGAACATTGTGAATGAACCATGACATTTAAAGCAACCTGGGAAAAAGTAGACCAGAAAATACAACTGCCTGTTCAGACCATTGAAACTATGGTAAAGATGGCCTTTCCTAATAAAAAGATGTCTTCTTATCAGATAATTTCTGGTGGCTGCGCCAATCTCAACATCCAAATCGACCTGGAAGCAGATAAATCAACCTATATATTGCGCATTTATTTGCGGGATAAAGAAGCTGCATACCGTGAAAAAAACCTGAGCCTACTTTTAAGAAAAACCATTCCAATACCACAAGTCCATTTTATTGGGGATTATGAACATTATCGCTTTGCAATCACCGAATTCATCCACGGAATTACACTCAGAGATCTGTTATTGGGTAATCAACCCTACGACATGAATTCGATTATGTTTTCAGCAGGAAAGATGCTCTCCATTATTCAAGCCGACCGCTTTGACTCTGCTGGTTTTTTCAATAAAGAATTGATGGTAGCTGAACTAACCACCAAAGAGGCCTTGCTGCACTATGATCAAGAGAGTTTAAATCATCCTTTTGTGATTCAAGCCTTAGGCAACGAAGTCATTACAAAGATAAAATTTCATCTAGATCACTTTAAATCATATATTCCAGATGATCATGAGAATCACTTGGTTCATGGAGACTTTGATCCCGCTAATATTTTGGTTGATATAAAAAATGGGCAATGGGAAATTACAGGTATTTTAGATTGGGAATTTTCTTTTTCTGGATCACCCCTTTGGGATGTAGCCAACATGCTCCGTTATGCACATCAAATGCCTGTTCAATTTGATGAAGCATTTTTAAAAGGTTTAAAGGAAGGTTATACTCTTCCACCGGACTTTCGCATTAGTATTTACTTACTTAATCTTTCATCCTTACTTGATTGCCTCGCACGATGCTCCTATGGTCCACATTCAAATCAGTGCCGTGATATTCGTTCACTTATTAATTTTTTCATCAAACAACTGGATAATGCGTTGTGAGTACTCAAAGAATAATCGAAGTTGTTCCCTATAATCCAGAGTGGCCCATTTTATTTAGTATGAGTAAAATGCCAGTTAAAAATAATATGACATAGAGACAGCACATCATGGTAAAAATGCATGAAAACGAACTTGAGATAGACGAAGATCTTGTCCATAAACTTATAAAAAATCAGTGCCCTCAGTGGTCTAATCTGTCTATAAAACCTATAGTATCAAGTGGAACGGACAATGCGTTATTTCGTTTAGGCAGTGAGTACGTTGTTCGTCTTCCCCGAATTGAGTGGGCTCCAGGAAGTATCAATAAAAATATTAATAAAGAATATGAGTGGATTCCAAAAATTGCTAAATTTCTGAAAATATCCATCTCTGAACCTGTGTTCAAAGGTAATCCTGAAGAATTCTATCCTTGGTTTTGGACTGTGACCAAATGGAATGAGGGACATAACCCAAATTTTGAAAAAGATAAGGAATATGAACTTCTTGCTAAAGACTTGGCATTATTTTTAAACGAGTTGCACGAGATAAAACTAGAAAACGGCCCTTCTTCCCGCCGCGGAATTCCCCTAAAAACGATGAGTCTATTGTCTATGAATGCAGACAATGATCATTCAAAAGTGGTCTCATGGAGTTAATGTGTGAAAAATTTTCAGATAGAGTCTATTTGCTCTTACTTTAAACTAGGCACGCCCATAAAGCCTCCCAATAGAATTTATGGGGGACTGCTTCATATAATGTGGCAACTACAAACTGAAAAAGGCTTTTATGCAGTAAAGCAGTTATCCAGGGACATCAATCTTTCTGATAACCACCTTATTGAAAATTATAACCTTACTGAACACATTGCTTCTAACTTTATTCAAAAAGGTATTCCCGCTGTTTGTGCCATAGGGCAAGCGAGTAACTATTTACTGATTATCGATGACGTAGGTTTTTTGGTGTATCCGTGGGTTATTGCCAAAGCACTGGATAAAGACACTATATCGAAGCCTCATGCCCTGCAAATTGCACTAATATTAGCTCGATTGCATGAGATTAATCTACACGTTCCAGAGTTTTTAGAGCCTGAATATGCTATTCATACAAACGATAATCTTATAGCCTTAACTCAAAAAGCTGAAGAATACGATTGCCCGTTTTCCCCGCTTTTAAATAAGCATCTTGCAGATTTACTCAGCTCAAATACTGCTTACCTTCAAACGGTTCCCATTCTTAAAAAACATAATGTTGTTAGTCATGGTGATTTGGACCAAAAAAATGTTTTATGGGATAAGGCTAATAATCCAATTCTTATTGATTGGGAATCTGCTCGCAAATTGAATCCAACTTATGAAATCGTAAATAGCAGTTTAGATTGGAGTGGGATCACGACACAATTTAATCCCGACTTGTTCAATAAAATGATTCAGACCTACAAAAACGCTGGAGGCATTATTAACAAATCAGATTATGAAGCATCGTTCTATGGTGTTTTAGGAAATTGGATAAATTGGTTCGCCTATAACATAGAGCGTTCCTGCAACCCACTAGACTCCGAACAGCGTGTAATGGGAATAGAACAAGTGACCCAGGTTATTCCTACACTATTGCGTATAAACGACTCAATTAAAAAGCTAGTTTAATTAAGGTGAACTTTAACAATGACTTATCAATTATCCTTTGAGAGCAACCCAACTCAGGAAGACATTCAAGTTCTTGGTAATGCGATTATGGAACAAGCTACACAGAAAAAAGGATTTAATCCTTTGGACTTTTTTGCTTACTTCATCCGAGATGCAGACAATACCATCGTGGGTGGCTGTAATGGGTGTGTACTTTATGGATGTCTTTATATCGAT
Organism: Legionella quateirensis; assembly: GCF_001467955.1. GTDB lineage: Bacteria > Pseudomonadota > Gammaproteobacteria > Legionellales > Legionellaceae > Legionella > Legionella quateirensis. The sequence goes on from NZ_LNYR01000041.1 coordinate 45,675, forward strand.
CAGCTTTGGGTAAGTGATATCCTACGAAAACAAGGTTGGGGAGCAGCACTTGTAGAAGCAGCCCTTCAATATGGTAAAGAAAACGGCTGTACTTTTGCCTCCGTCAATACTTTTGATTGGGAAGCTCTTGATTTTTATCAAACACTTGGTTTTAAGATTGAATTTGAAAGGCATGGATTCCTCAAAGATTCAGTATTTTATTTTTTACGCAAGAATTTCTAATCTTTGGGGATCAAGGTTCTATGGGGTCGCAACGATCAATAGGGTCGCGCCCTGTCTTTTGCGCTACCCCAAGAGCTCTTTTAAGGTTATATATAACGACCGGGAGAGGAGATAATCCGTATTAGACTAAAGTTAGTTCTTTATTTAAACTCAGGCCGAGATTCTTCTTGGCCCCCGCTAACCTTGACTCTTATAGCTGCTTCAGGTGCCTTCCAAAAAGAATGGAAGTCTTTTGTTAACTTTGAATTAATACCTAAAGATGCAAATCCCATTTGCCGAAAAGCACTTTCTTTATGCTTCTGCCAAAAGTCATAACTATGCGAACCGCCATCAATTAGCTCATGTTTAACTTGATGACCTTTTGCTATCAGCTTTTGTTCTAAATCATTATGCAAGGTCGCAAAAGTTGGAAAACCGTCAAAACCCTTCTCTTCCTTACCCGCTTGTAAATAAAAACTAATTGGAAGATCTGGTTGATACGGGGGATATTCATGAGCATCGAGCCACTCCATTTTTCCGACGCTCAAATCAAGTTGTGCTGCGTCAAATGAACACTCTTTCTCCCAGCCTCTATACCACCAAAACGCGCCGGATTGAACTAAGGCTTTAGAAAATGTGTTCGGATGCTTGAGCACTGTATGAACGGCTGCAACTGCGCTCATACTTACTCCAGAAATAGCTATTTGCTCGCGATCAGTCGAGCATTCAAAAAGCCCTCCCTCAGATAGCGGTCGTTGAAGCAATGGAAGAAGTTGATCATGTAGAAATGAGGTAAAATCAGGATTACAGGCGTATTCAGCTACCCGATCTCGCATCAGAGGAGGAGCGGGTATAAATACAGCCAGTTGTTTGGTATGTCCGTCCTCTTTATATAATCTATCCAAAATATCAGGTGTGGATTCAATTTGCTCGGTAACAATTGAACTTATTTCATTTTCGCCATCCAGACAAATTAGAATCCCTAATTGAGGCGCAGTGACTGGTTGATGGATGTAAATAATACGGTCGCCACGAGTTTGATTCAAATCATTGAATTCATAATCATCATTTATTTGTTCTAACGCACAGGGAAGGGTATTTATAAACAAGAATTTTTTTACTATAGCCATTAATAGCCTCTGTTGTATCAATCTGGTTTTGGCAAATTTTATCACAGATTGCACAGATGGCTCTATGTCGATTATACATAATCACAATGGGGGTCAGATCTTGCTTTTTGCTTGCAGGCCATAACAAAGCAAAAAGCAAGATCTGCCCCCTTAAATTTCTTAAATGTTCCGGTCAAAATTAAAGAGCAATAGAACGGACGAACGCCCTCTAATCACATGCCCCCTATTACTGTGTACCACCAAGTCTCAACTATCAAAATCCTGGAGCAGCATAATATTCTCTTAATATTATTTGTCTATAATTTACGCATATAATATGTCTTTGGACAAAATCAATGACGATTTACAAAGCCCCAAAACCTCAATACACCAATTGGCAATGGTTTAAATTTATTGGCCTTCGCACTGTTTTTCCTCCTGTTTTACTCTGGGATCTATTAAAACTTGGCGTGAATAAGTTAGCAGGCAAGGCTATCGGTAGCCTGGTTTTACCAGCTCAAGACAACGCATATTCAACTTGGAAGTATAGAGATCCCTCTCGGTTCAATACCGATCAAATCTCCTGTAAGCGGCATACTGTTGTTACTCATGATGGAGCAGAACTTGATACCTTTGAGATAAAACTTAAATCGCAAAAGCAGGTTGATCCTAAATACCAAAAATATATTATCAATTTTGTCGGAAACGACATGGGCTACGAGCATATCGTAGATGAAATGCGACAGGATGCCGTAGAACTGGATGCGAACATAGTTGGTTTTAATCTTCGAGGCGTGGGCATGAGTACGAGTCGTGCTTTATCGAAAGATGATTTGGTTACCGATGGTATTGCTCAGGTACAACGTTTACTGGATAAAGGCGTTTCACCTCAAAATATCACTTTGAAAACCTTTTCACTGGGCGCTGGGGTTGGATCTTTGGTTGCTTATCATTTTCATCAGCTAGGTCAACCTATAAATATCTTCAATAGCCGTTCATTTTCAAATATCACCGATTTTCTGGTAGGTCATACGCGTCTGGATAAAAATGAAAACGGGGATGCTGTAGGTCATAAAGAAAGCTTTGGAGGTAAAATATTAGGGTGGATTATCAAACCAATCATTAAATTGGCTGTTAATTTAGCTAATTGGGAAATTGATGCCATTGATGCATTTAAAAACATTCCCAAAGAATATAGAGAATATATTGCTGTCAGATCAAGAAAAGAAATAAGAGAAAATCGCATTGATGATCCTGTAATACCTCACTATGCCTCTATACATAAGGGACTTTCAGATGAGCGAAAAGCAGAAAAAGCCAAAATTGATCGCTTGATTTCAGCTACTGATAAAAACGATACAAGAAAAATCGAAGAATTAACTGCTGCCAGAAAAAAAGTGAGCAGTGATAGGAAAATGGAAGCCGCATATAACGGTGCAGATGGCCATAATTCTGATCCGAATAAGTTGCATAACAGATTTGATAAGTCTGCTCACACCATTTTCAAAGAATTTGTGGCTAAGGTGAAAGAAGATCATGGGGTTGAACCTACTAATAACATGACTCTTAGGTAGAAGGAATATTGATTTAACCTTACTACAACCTTATCCATGCTTCCCACTTACCCCGCATGACGGAAAAAGGGGTTATATAACCAGACCCCAGACAACAGAAATAGTGAGTCAAGCACACAATGGGGGTCAGATCTTGCTTTTTGCTTGCAGGCTATAACAAAGCAAAAAGCAAGATCTGCCCCCCCTATATTATATGAGTTTGGACCTGATTCATTTCCATTATCTGCGTTTATAAATCAAATATTATTTCGAATCAAGGAGTTGTCGGGCCAAGGCCCGACCTACGCTTGCTATAGCCATTAATTGCCTCTGTTGTATCAATCTGGTTTTGGCAAATTTTATCACAGATAATTAAATTGCTCAGTAATGGGGTCAAGCACACACCAATGGGGTCAGCTATCAGGATATAACATAGCAAAAAGCAAGATCTGACCCTGTTGCTATTCATTGTCCAAGGCATTTAGATACTCCACCGGATTCTCTAAATGCATGTTAACTGTTATCGATGTGTCCGGGTCGGCGCCCCCAATCCCCCATTCCTTTCCGTCGCAGGTAAACTGGCAGCAAAAAATAAAACTCGCGCAGAGGAACACATGCATCAATGTGGAGCGAACGTCCATTCCATTGCAGCCGGATTTGCCATTGCAGGAAATGATCAATTCGTAGACTATTATTTGAATGAATTTAATGTAGATAAGAACCACATAGCTTACGGTTATGCTCTTATTGGAAATCATAAAAAAGTAGATGAATATTTAACCCTCCATAACGCCAGTATTCAGTTTGTACTACAGGGTTTGCCTTAGCCAATAATCATGAAAAAGTTGAAGAATATAGAGTCAAATATGGAGCCGATGTTATTAATATTGCTATCGGATATAAGGTAATGGAACGTAATCGTAATGAACAACATGTCCTGAAGTGATTTTCGAACATCCGGAATAAGCCGGGCATCAACACCCAACAAGACATTCATGCCTGTTGGGTGTTGAGTAGCCCAAGCTACTGCTTATTAAAGAGGTGTATATCTGTTTGTATAGGAAACATCATCATCACTGGAGTCAATGTCCATAGCCTCAGGTTCACTAAAGAATCCCAAAGTAGATGCGGTTGGTGTGGACTCAGGAACACTTGAAGCGGCTTCAGAATGAGTGGGTTCATTATTCACAGCAGAAGGTCTATATCCCAAAAAGGTAGGAGTTTGGGTAGCCTCAAACAGTTCAGGTCGTATCAGTCCGGTCTGATCAAATCCGTACTCATCCAATAATGTGAAGAGTTTATCAGCACTATCGGCTGGTAAATTACTGCTAAATGCAAGAGCTGCTTTTTGTACAAAAACAAGAGCCGCCTCTCTGATTTCGGGGCCAAATCGCCAATTGCCGTCGACAAATCCCATTCGATGATTGAGATAGCGCCCTTCTTCTGCAACGTAATAAGATAAAGTAATCAATCCAGGAACAGAGCTTTCTCTTAGCAACCATACCGCTTTTGTTGGCAGGAGGTTAGCACCGCGTTGTTCCAATTTAGTATATCCCTTATCTTCGTTTACCTCGCTGGAAAAAATAACAGATGGTTCTTCTGGTGATGAAATCACAATGTTCCCCTATAAATGCTGTCTATGTTAATTCCATTGAATTTGCTAAAACACCACGGAACATAAAACAGAATCATCTAGACTGTGTTTATTAAGAATAAACCGGGAACAACAAATTCAACCTGATTAATTTTAACACACTTACTGTTCAAATAAAAACATTTAATGGATCACGATCAATCCCAATGTTACTCTAAGCATGTGCCAAGCAACAGGCAATGACTTTAATTTCCCAGTTGAAATTGCATTAAACCCTGATGGCACGACAGCATACATAACGAATGAAAATGGGAATACAGTTGCCACGCTTGCTAAAGAGCAACGATAAAATAATGGCGTATCTTTTCATAGCTTGCTTGACCCAATAATGAGTCAAGTCCAACATTTTTACGAAAACCAAATCATGAGTTATGAATAACAGCACCTATATAATGACCATCAGGATCAATCACAAAAGCACCATAATATCCAGGATAATAATCATGTCTTAGTTTTGGTTTTCCATTACACACAGCACCTTCATCAATCGCTATCTTGTAAAAAAGATCAACAGATGCTTTTGTTTCCGCTATAAAGGTTATATGGGAAAAATATTTCGTATCTTTACCTGGACCGAACCAAAACTCTGCTTTACCATTTTTGCCAAATGCAATCCAGCCATCGTGTTCAGAAATAGGTACGATGCTAAGAGGTGCTAAAATCCGAGTATAAAATTGTTTGGATTTCTCATAATTAGAAACAGTTATTCCAACATGATCCAGAATCATCAAGGCTCCTGATAAAAATTAGAAGAGATAACCTAACGGCTATTGACACTTTCAATAAGGCTTTTCATCTCATCATGATTAAAGAAATCGGCTAATACAAAACTGGATTTATTTTTGAGAATATCACCAAATATAAGGAAATGTTTTTCGTAATATAGTGAATCCAGGTAATCAATTATATTTTTTTTAAAAGCAGCACCAGATTTTTTATTTTTTTTAAATTGCGTCAGATCAATAATTTTATCTTTTTTTTCAGATTCTTGCTCTATAATACTTATTTCTTTCTTCATCTTATGTCTATAAAGTGCCTCTATTCTTTTAACAGCTATTGCATCCACTTTTAAAAACTGAGAAAGCGATATAAGAAGACATAAATCCTTATATTCATGAGTTTGTTTATAAATGTACTCTTGAGACCAGTGAGTATTTAGAGTGACAGAGGCCGTATCTAAAACAACTCCAACTGACCATTCTGGCATATTGCGTTTAGTTTTGTTCTCATTCCGCCAGACAAATTCCAATCCTTTAGCAAAGGCGGTTATTAAGTCATCAGCTAGAATCTCTTCCTTAGCTTGGAACAAATAATTAGGATATCGTTGCTTGGCATGCTCTACCCAGATATCAAATAGAGATTTTGCTGTTCCTTTTATTTTAAAGATCAAAGTTGATTCAAGAACAGCTTTAAAATAAATTGAATTTTTGTTTATTTCTAAGTCCTCTTTGTTTGATATCACTTTTCGTTAAGTCTACCACAAAGTGTACTCCGAGGATTTCAATACTTTCTAGAAGATGGTCGGGACGGAAGGATTTGAACCTTCGACCACTAGCACCCCATGCTAGTACGCTACCAGGCTGCGCTACGCCCCGATTGGTAGGGAATGATATCTAAGTTGGGTTAAAATAACAAGGGTTTAGGACTGGATTGTGTTATAAGCGTTGAATCCTGGGTTGTTTTCCCGGGTTTCTGAGGAGTTGTTCTCGCCCGGGATAACATGATGTTTGGATTTTTGCTCTATGAAGTTTAATGATGAGATTAACTTCTTCGTAAAACTCCAATACTAATCTCTTCCTGTAAATTTTGGGCCATTGCGAATGTCGAAAGGATTGGGCAGTAATGAGGTGTATTTTTGTAAGGCTTCTTCTGCTGGATCCAGCTCTGGTGTTCCTACTGTCTTGTTTTGTTGTGGCAATGGGAATGTTTTAGTTGGCAATAAATTCTTCTCCATTAATTGCTGTACAAACGTGTCGTAGAATTTGGGACTGGGAATCTTGATGGTTAATTTATTTGCATCTCGAGTCAGCGTCATAGATTCCAGAGGAATCTGGGATTTATCCAGTGACTTTTTAAACAAATCAAATTCTTTCTCAATTGCATCAAATAGATCATTCAATGCGTCCTGATCCTCCTTTGACAACTCTTTTTTTGCCTCGAACACTATAGAACCCAATTCCATATTCAAGGTAATTCGTAATAAAGCATAGGGATCATTAAATTCATAAATGAAATCGGAATCTGCAGTCAATTGCCATAATTCACTGTTAAAAACGCTCTCCAAAAAAGAGGGGTTCTTTAATGACAGAGACATCATCTCATGATGTGTTTGCTCCTCATCAGATTGACTGTCACGGCTGTCACTATCAGCTCCGCCGCCCCCTCCACTGCCATGTCCACGGCAAATGGGTAAACCCATTGAACGGCATATATTGCATGGATTATTCTCTATAGCACGAGCGCGTTCTTCTTTCGGTGATTCTAGTTTTTTCCTTTGTACTGGCATGATTTAACCCTGGAATTAATCTGTTGTTTATATTAATACAAGAGAATCTCTGAATTTTAAAGTTCTTGACGATTTTTGCAAAAATTTTACAATTATTCTATTTATCTCACTAAAATGAGCTCATTGTTCCATTGAGTAAGCACAATCAGGTGCACATTTAATGCATGGATTCACGCCTTCGCGGGAATGACCTACATTTTTTCAAATAGACTTTCGATCAACCAGTTAACCTGCAAAACATATTAATCATAGCGATTTGTTCAATACTGTTTGGCACTGTTTCCAATAACGCAGGCGAGTACACCACCACAACCAGGCATTGGGCTCTTGATATCGCCACATTCAAACGATGCTTATCGAACAAAAAATTTAAGCCGCGTGGGGATTCATTCGCGTTGCTGGCACACATAGTTAAAAATACAACGGGAGCTTCCTGTCCCTGAAATTTATCAACACTACCCACTTTCGCCTGTTCACCGAGAGCTGTTTTGAGTTTATTCACCTGATGATTATAAGGACTCACAAAAAGAATATCGTTCCAGCCAAGTATCTGTTCTCTTCCATCATGGGTGTAAAACGTTCGCCCCAGTAATTCGCTGGTCAATTGAACAATTTGTTCAACTTCTTCATCACTAGCCTGAGTGTTCCCTTCATGAAACACCGGAATGTTGACGATGCCGGCCTCTTTATTCAAAGGACCATGATAATGTTCTGGAATCCTGATTCGTTGCTTGTCATTTTCCGGCGCCGTTTCGAGTTTACCCTCATAAATCGCTTCACTGATAAAGTGATTCACAGCAGAATGCATGCGATAGGTAGTGCCAAGAAAGACGCCCATGCTCTCTGGAATTGTTGGGGTATCGTGTAATAAATAATCCAAAATGGATAAGCCGCTGTCTTCTGGATGACTTCCTTGAGAGGGTTGCCCTAATTGCATTTGATCGCCCATCAGGATGATGTTATCCGTAGCTCTGCTCATGGCAATTAAATTAGCAACACTCACTTGCCCCGCTTCATCAATAAAAAGATAATCAAACTGGTGCTCCAGTTCGTCCCGAGATAAACCCCAGGCAGTAGCCCCGACAACGCAACCTGGCCTGATAAAATCAATAATGCTTTTTGTCTCCAATACCTCAATATTCAGTGCGTCAATCGCACTGTCTGTATTGCGTGTACAAGAGAAATATCCTTTAATCCCTTCCTTCTCACAATAGGCAGCAGTACTGATTAATAAATTATTAATTGCTTTATGACTGTTCGATGAAATGGCAATTTTCTTTCCTCTTTGAATCAACTCTGCAATCAAATGTTTTCCCGTATACGTTTTACCCGCGCCTGGAGGTCCCTGAATGGTGAGATAGCTTTTATCAAGATGAGTTACTGCCTGAATCATTTGCTGCATACGCTCTTGAGGGCTATGGCTAGGCGCTATTGGTTGACCTGAAGGATGGTATTTAATTCTGGGAGTAGTTCTGGCCAGAAAATCAAGCAGAGCGGACTGCAAAAGCGTTCCTTTGAAATAATCCTGAGCCTGTTTGGCAATCGCCCCCGGTATAGGGCCTGGATTCACATATTCATCAGGAATCAACGTGATCAATTCATTAATCTCAGACCTAAGTTGCAGAGCGATTAAACCATGCTCCAAATCGCTGTCGATTGCATGATGAGTGGCTTTAACACGTTTACCGTCCTCATATTCCTTCCCTAAAATATAGTATTCATTCGCATTGCCTTTAAATTCCTGATCCGGGTCAAATGAATATTCATAAACCAAATTACGTGCTGAAGGTTTCGGTTTATATCCGGGTTTATTCGTGCGCTGACAATAAGCCAAACAATCAATATCATGAAGAAGCTCTTCCTCACTTAAACCCAGCCTGTCAAACATGCGCCAAAAAACAGGCTTTGTTTCGCGTCGATGAAACTCCAGGGACCAAGCCAGAACGGTATGAATCCTTGCCTGTTCTTCATGTCCGTCATTACTCAGCTGTTCCGCCTGGGTCAGTAATGCATCTCGCAATTTAATCGTCTCGGAACCTTCTTCTGTAATTTCTTTTTCAGTAACTTCAGTTTTACCAAGATAGGTAATTCCCAAATTTATTTGTTGTGTTCTGAGCCATACGGCCAATTCATATGTTGAGTTGCAGTCATCAATATTGTATTCGCGAATATCATTTAATATTTTTGATGTGTGCCAGGTATCTCCATCCGGATGTTCCCGCCAACGTTCATAAACGACTACCGAGTCACCACCAGAACCGACTTCGGTATCTCGTTTGCCTCGATATAAATGCTCCACATTTTTAATGGAATAGCGTGGCTCTCCAATAATTAATGAGCCTTTTACTACTTTATATAAATCGACAAAGACCTCATTACGCAACAGTTGATCTACTTCAAACTCGCACACACCGTATTTGCCCATTAATTTCCGACAGGCTGATATTTCGTAAGGGGCATAATGATATATATGCATGGCGGGGTCATCCAGCCATCGCTGATATGCCCATTTAATAAAAGACTGAAAACTTTCTTTTTCCTGTTCATGATGGTGTGCCCAAAAATCAGTGTATTGCCGTTCACCCTGCTCATCCAGCCAAGTCACTCCCCATAAATATTCGAGGCCGCCTTCTTCCAAAGGGAAACCTTCCAAATCAAAAAAAATGTCGCGGGCTGATGCAGGTGGCAATAAAGCCAATCCCTGTTTTTTTCCTGCCTCCAGTGGAATGAATTGAAAATCAGGTACAGCCTTCCCCTCACTTTGCTTTTGAACTCTGGCTTGTAGCTTCAAACGTTCTAAAATGTCAGGCTTGATGCCTTTAACCATGTTCACCTGAGTATTCGCCAAAGCCGTCATGCTGGTAATTCCAGCCTTGATCAAATTCTTGATTTGACCGGAAGTAATGGTAGCAATCTGAATCAGGTGATCAGCCTGTTTTAACAGGTGCTCAGCATAATTACCCCATCTACCCCAACTTTTTGATGCAGCCGGATCAGGGCAAGTTCCGGGAGTAAAGTGCTGATGAGTAGCTATAAATTGTTCTTTGAGTCTTTGATAAAAATAATAATAATCTGCAGTCCTGAATCGTTTGTATTCCTTAGTACCTAAAATAACGGTAATGTACTCGGGTTTTCTATCCTGAATGGCTTCCAGCATTTCTGCATAACAACATAATTGAATCAAAAAAGAAGGTTTCGCTGATTGTGACAATTTGCTATCGTACAATTCATAATGATAATCACCAAACCGACTTGACCCTTCGGTTTTAATAAGAAAATCCGCATATCCTTTAAAAGGCAATAATTCCAACCGCGGCTGATAAATCACATCCATTCCTTTTATCATGGCCTCACGAGTTGCTTTAATTGGTTCTTCGCTGTGATATATATCGGCTATGGTTAATCCTTGCTCCTGAAAATCAGCCAGGACATCTCGTTCGTGTTGATTTCCCAAATCCTGTAACACCTCTCCAAGAGCATCACGTTCATCGGGTGCAGGGAGTAAATCGGGGTTAGTCAATGCCAAATGCTCCATCCATGAAGCAAACGGACTTTCCATGAATTGAGTTAAATCGGAAGGGGAAAATACGAGCTGGTTGGATTCAATATACATTTTTTATAGTGAGATGTTATGGTTTTTATGATTCTAGGTTCAAATCAGTTAAAGAGATAGCGGTAGACGGTATTATTTACTCCGGGTTAACTCACTCTCAGAAGTCTTCCCAATAAATCAGGGTATTTCGTCATCCTTATCGCATTGAATCCTAATGCCGGCAAAGCACCACATTCAGGAGATCCCTCATTGCATTCGGGATGACGGTTTAATTGCGTCATCCTGAACGTAGTGAAGGATCTCCCGACTCAACCACCGCACCACATTCAGGAGATCCCTCATTGCATTCGGGATGACGATTAAATTGCGTCATCCTGAACGTAGTGAAGGATCTCCCAACGCAACCACCGCACCACGTTCAGGAGATCCCTCATTTCATTCGGGATGACGGTTGAATTACGTCATCCTGAACGTAGTGAAGGATCTCCCAACGCAACCACCGCACCACATTCAGGAGATCCCTCTTTGCATTCGGGATGACGGTTGAATTGCGTCATCCTGAACGTAGTGAAGGATCTCCCAACGCAACCACCGAACCACATTCAGGAGATCCCTCATTGCATTCGGGATGACGGTTGAATTACGTCATCCTGAACGTAGTGAAGGATCTCACAACGCAACCACCGCGCCACGTTCAGGAGATCCCTCATTTCATTCGGGATGACGGTTGAATTACGTCATCCTGAACGTAGTGAAGGATCTCCCAACACAAACACATCACCACATTCAGGAGCTCCCTCTTAGCATTCGGGATGACGATTCTCAATAATATTAAGACGTCACGCTCTCAATACTGTATGTTGTAGAAAAATAAGTACAGTTCGACCCCACACTGAATTAAACTACAGAGCTTACGAAATATGAGCCGGAGTCTCCAATGCAACAACCCAAGTGTTCCGTTTTTATTGCCACAAGTCTTGATGGTTATATTGCCAGAGATGACGGATCTATTGATTGGTTAATGAAATCCCACGAACTGGTTCCTCAAGGCGAGGATTGTGGCTATAAACAATTTATCGCCACTGTAGACACTCTGATTATGGGGCGGGCATCTTATGAAAAGATCAGAACCTTCGAAGAATGGCCCTACGGAACATTACCTGTCATTGTAATGAGCAGTCACAATATTCAAATTCCTGAAGCTTTAAGTTCTCATGTCTCTGTAACGAGAAAAACCCCCGAAGAATTGATTGAGCAACTTCGTACACAGGGAGTCAAGCATGTGTACATTGATGGAGGAGTCACCATACAGGGCTTTTTAGCCAAAAAACTGATTGATGAGTTAACAATTACCTACATTCCTGTACTTATCGGTTCTGGACGCTCCTTGTTTGGTACACTTAAAGAAGATATTAACTTGAAGCTGCTCAAGACGGAAACGTTTGGAAATAATATAGTGCAGATCAAATACAGTGTAGTAAAGTAAAGGACAACCCAATGCCCGAGCAAGACTCGGGTATTGGGGATTCATTTAGTACACTGGTTCAACTTTGATGTAAGGGTTAGTGTACCCTACAATATTGGCAACCTCAGCAGCCCAGGCCAATTCCCACAAATCTGGAGGGAATTCTCTGTTCCATTTTAGTAACAGTTCTCTTTGTTCAGGACTGATCTCCACCTGATATCTATCTGCCATAAAAAGGTTGGCACGAGCCACTATTCCTTTGGCTCTATCAGGCGGCTCAGCAATTTTTAAAGTCTTGTCGGCTTCAAATTCACACCCGTAATACCCCCTTTTATTTTCAAGATATCCAAAACTGTAATTGGAACGTTTCTGATTCACAGCACCTACTGATGGCCAAAGATTATATAATTCAGCTTCCTTTCTTCTGAATTCAGGATCGATTTTTTCACAGCATTTTCGCCCCTTATATTCTTTGCCTGTTTTTTCACTAACGCACATCTTTTCCTTCCAGCATTGATGATAGCGGCCAAAATCTGATGCCGGCATCATATGCTCCCATTCCACCCGCCTTGCTCGTTCAATGGGGGCTGCTGTGTTCATACTACAACTGGTTAAATCAACATTCTTTTCTTTATCATACTTACATCCACAATACAGCGTGATTTGATGCATAGAAAACAGATCAAAGGCAATTTTTTTAGCGGTAGTGAAGGTTAGTGGGGCTGTTGCGAAACTTATCCCGAAAGGCAGGATAAGAAGAATAGATATCAGTTTAACTCGTTGTAATACGCCATTAAACATAACGATGTCCTCCATGTGCATCAATTAAAATCCAATAGATTTAATCTCGCTCGGAGGTTGGAGGTTCCCAAAGAAACATGTTGGACTAAAAACGCTGTACTGCGTAATCAGGTGCTCAATGTCACATCACTCTGATTACAACTCTTTATTCAATTAAATGATAAAGAATCGCTCCATAGGCATCTATATTAAAAAAACTTTATTATTTCAACAAGTTATGCGCGCAATTAGCACTAAGGATGGCAAATAAGAACGCACTGATTAATATGATTTCTTAAAATGATTGTTGATTAAATAATGTGCGATATTTAGCAGCAATAAAGCCTCCCGAATATCGGTTAAAGAGGCTTTATCATGTAAAAAAATAAATAAATATTTTTTATAGTGAATTTTTTATTCTTTGTGCTTCAAATTTGGAATGCGATATTTGAATGTATCTGTTGCAATTATTCAACTCAGCATACTGCAAACTATAGACTGCATTATCGAGCTCTTTTTTCGCAGCGGAATAAACATCTTCGATTAACCAGTCTCCGGCAATATCAATTTGCATGGATGCCATTGCAAGTTTTTCTGCACATGCTCTTTTTTCCTGGCTTGATACTAAAGAGGCAACAGTTTGCGCCAAATCGCGACATTTTTGCGTCAAAATATCTTTACTCTCGAAGGTATTATTTGAATTTGCATTTAAAGCCAAAACAGGCAGGCTTAGAATTAAAACTCCTTTTAATCTATTAATCATATAAACTCCTGTAATTTTCTGAATAAAACCTTTACTAAAATTGCATTTCCCTAAAACAACTAATGGTAAATCCAGAGGATAATCCTGTCTCATGTCTCAGAAATCGTGAACTTAATACCAGAGTAAACGTAAAAAAACTCTGGAAGTTCTTCCATCCAGAGACAGAAGAACTTGAATCGAACAATTACTTGTTAAGTAATTAACTTGTGGTAATCAGAGCTGACTTGATAAAAGCAGAACATCTTTAACCAAAAGCGTTAATTCCTGTTATATGTCTTCCCATGACCAGGGTATGAACATTATCAGTACCCTCATAAGTAAAGACCGATTCCAAATTAAGCATATGTCTGATGACATGATACTCAAGACTAATTCCATTTCCGCCCATTAGATTCCTACATTTTCGTGAAATTTTCAATGCTTCACGACAAGCATTCCCTTTAGCCAGCGAAATCATCGTAGGAGTTTCCCGATGTTGATCTTTCAAGCGGCCTATCTGTAAATTTAAGCATTGTGCTTTAATAATCTCGGTATACATTTCTGCCAAATCTTTCTGGATCAATTGAAAAGAAGCCAAAGGTTTATCAAATTGCTTACGTTCCAACACATAATCACGCACCAGATCAAAACACGCCATAGCAGCACCCATCGCTCCCCAGGCAATCCCATATCGCGCCTGACTCAAACAACTCAACGCCGCGCCCAAACCCTTTTCAGTTCCTGGAAGAAGATTTTCATCAGGAACAAAAACATGATCAAAAACCAACTCACCCGTTATGGAAGCACGTAAAGACATTTTCAATTTAATCTCAGGGCAACTCATTCCCTTGGCTCGGGTATCAACAATAAAGCCTCTGATACCAGACTCCGTCTTTGCCCAGACTATTGCAATATCCGCTATAGGAGCGTTGGTAATCCACATTTTTGCCCCATTTAAAATCCAGCCGCCATCCACTTTTTTGGCATGGGTACGCATGCTCGCCGGATCTGAACCGGAATCAGGCTCCGTTAAACCAAAACAGCCAATCACTTCACCAGCAGCCATCGCCGGCAAATACCGCATTTTTTGTTCTTCATTTCCAAATTTGAAAATTGGGTACATGCATAAAGAGCTTTGTACGGAAACAAAACTACGCAATCCACTATCGCCCCGTTCTAACTCCTGGCATACCAATCCATACGATACGTAAGAAGCCTCTGATCCACCGTATTGAGTAGGCAAAGTCAAACCTAATAACCCCAGCTCAGCAGATTGTTTAATTAATTCGCGGGGAAAATGAGCATGTTCAAAAGATTCAGCCATCAATGGAATTACATCATTGCTGACAAAACGCGCAACGCTATCACGTATCATGCGCTCATCATCATGCAATTGTTCATCAAGAAATAACAAGTCGTCCACTTTCCTTCTCCCTTTTATCTGACTGTAATGCGACTACCGCTTCTATAATACTTTCCTGACTGGGTAATAAATAATGCCAGGCAGTTCCTAATGGAATAAAACAATCTTTACCGGTGAGACGTTTTATTTTCAATCCTGATGCAGCTTCTTCCATCAATAATGTCACTAATCCTTCACTAATTGAGCCGCTTTGTCTACCTTCATCGACAATTAAAATTCGTTTTGCATTGGCCACTTCGTTTAATATGGCTTCTTTTGGTAAAGGACTAAGCCAGCGTAAATCGACAATTTTAACTTTGATCCCATGATTCTCGCGCAACACTTTCTCAGCCTGACGCGATAAATAATACCCATTTGCATAAGTTAAAATAACCGTATCGCCTTCACCGAAAACCCCTACACTGCCCTGAGTAATCAGTTCATTCGGAGCAGGGTAATCAAATAGCCAACCATTATCTCCCGGGCTATGCAAATCTTTAGTCATATATAACGCAATAGGTTCTAAAAACACGACTACCCGACCTTCCTGAGCCGCCAAACGCATACACGTTCGTAACATTCGCGCAGCATCTGGGCCATTTGAAGGGCAAGCCACAATAACTCCAGGTAAATCGCGCAATACAGCAATGGAGTTATCATTATGAAAATGTCCACCAAAACCTTTTTGATAAGCCAGCGATGCGATTCTTAACACCATGGGATTTTTATATAAGCCACTGGAGAAAAAAGATAGGGTAGACGCTTCACCACGTAATTGATCTTCTGCATTATGTAAATAAGCTAGAAACTGGATTTCAGGTACGGGGATAAACCCATTATGGGCCAAACCAATAGCGGTTCCCAGTATAGTCGTTTCATCCAAAATAGTATCAAAAACTCTGCGTTGACCAAAACGTGCCTGAAGATCAGCGGTAACCCGATAGACCCCACCCTTCTTACCCACATCTTCACCAAAGATCAGCATATTGGAATATTGCAGCATCAAATCCGTCAACGCAAAGTTAATGTGTTGACACATATTGCGCTTTAAAGACAACTGATTGTAGGCGCCAGCGAATGCCTTAACTCGTTTCGGTTCATCCGGGAGAGCATACCCTTTCTTTTTTTCTACCTTTGGAATTATTGAAGCCATCACTTCTTCAGCACTGTTCATTCGAGGCTCTCTTATTGCCTCCACTGCTTTCGCTTCGATAAGGTCTTTATTATCCTGGTACAGATCAACCATGGCTTGCAGGGTCATCCAGCCTTCCCGATATAGAATACCGGCAGTATGCAGTAAGGGATCATTGGCCTCTCTGCGTTCTATTTCGGTTTGATTAGAGTATTGAGATTCAATATCAGAACCAGCATGACCCAACAAGCGAACACAGCGCATGTGTAAAAACACGGGTTGTTTTTTTGTTCGAGCCAGATATTCTGCTTCCTGAGCTTTCGCATAGGTATCGGCAATATTTAAGCCATCACAGGTGATATAATGCAGCCCTGGACGTGAACCGATTGAAGTCTCTATCCAGTTGGATGGTGTAGGGACTGAAATGCCAATACCGTTATCTTCGCACACAAATACTATGGGCAAAGGATAATTTTGTTGAGTAATCCAGGAGCATGCATTCAGTGTGGTCTGAGTCGATGCGTGATTGGTCGAAGCATCACCAAAGGAACAGATAATAACTGAGTCCGCAGCCAGATTACCTGATATACCCAGCTCTTTTGCCCGGGTTATGGATAAGGCAGCTCCTAATGCTTTAGGTAAATGAGAAGCAATAGTGGATGTTTGAGGTGGAATATTTAATGGGACACTGCCAAATACCTTATGTCGACCACCTGATATCGGATCACATGCCGCGGCTACTAAAGACAAAAGAATATCTTTTACACCATCCGTACCCTGAAGTTGTTTTGCCCTTTGTAAATAGAATGCGCCGCTGCGGTAATGTAAAAAAGCCATATCGGTATGTTTAAATACCTGCCCCATTACGGCATTACCCTCATGTCCGCTACTGCCTATGGTATAAAATGACAACCCTTTTTCTTTTAACTGTCTGGCAATTAAATCAAGCAAACGGGATTTAATCTGTGAATCAAAAAGTTCTATGGCAGTTTTTTTATCCAATTCTGCCATTTCGGGACTCATAGTACTGTGGGGCTCCGGGAAATCCCCTTGCAATACTCGCTTAATAAACTGCTCATCAACTACACTGGCTCTATCTAACATCACCACACCCTGTTTAAATTGCGTAATGACCAGATGAACTCAAGGCTATATTCAATTACATTAAGAGTAATGATTTTCTCAGTTCAATTCCTGGTATCCCTTCCTGGTGAATTTTAAAGCAATTCACAACTCTGCCGATAACAAAGACGTTGAGTATATACTGATTCAAATTGAACCGGAAGAACGCCTATGGCTGTTGAAATGAATAAATCTTCAAGCGTCAGGTTAACCCCTGTCCAGGAGATAAAATTAGCAAAACCAGCCACGGAACTTTATGTAGGACAAATCCTCAAAACTGTGGTCGTCACTGCATTAACGAATAATCAGGTATTGATTAATATTAACGGGCAAAATCTCAATGCCAAAAGTTCACATCATTTTACTCCGGGAGAACTGCTCGAAGTTAAAGTGATTGCAAACCAACATGAAACCATACTCGAAGTGCAACAGAAGAATCCAGAACTATCCATACTGCAAAATGCCCTGCTCCAGGCTCTGCCCAAACAGGCACCTCCAACAAATATGCTGCAGACCCTCACTGAATTAATGAAATCAGACCAATTACCTTACTCGCTCAATCAACAGATTAAATCCCTGTTAAACAGCATTACAGGCCTGACTCAGTTACCTCAACAATTCATGCAGGCGATTAATCAGAGTGGTATTTTTTTAGAGTCGACATTGCTGGATTGGCGAAGAAGCACAAATCAGCAAAAACTAAAATCAGATTTCAAAGGACAATGTTTCAAATTATTAAATTGTTTACCTGAAGATAGAAGAGTCAATCCCTACAGGGTTCCTGATACAGAAATAAAACAATTAGCTCAGGATCCTTTGCCTTTACCAGGGGCTATACCTCAACCTTTATCCAAAAGCATGTTGCTGAACACCTTGGACTTGTCGCTTGAAGCATTGCAGCATGTATTACGCGATCAGATCAATCAAGTAATAGCGCGAATCACAGCGAATCAAATTAATCATCTGTCTAATGATCACAAGGAAGGATATCTCGTGATGCTGGATCTGCCTGTAAAAACCGAGCAAAACATAGACGTCATTCCTATGATGATCAAACAACATAAAGCAGAGCCTATGCAACAGTCTCGATGGTCACTATCGTTTGCCCTCAATCTGACTCATCTTGGAGCCTTGCAAGCAACGGTAACTCTTAATGCGAAACACATCGATATTAAAATCAATACCCAAAATGCATCAGCCTTAAAAACGCTTGAAGAATATCAACTGGAAATGAAACAAGTTCTTTCTGATTTAGGACTCAAGCTTCGCAACTGGAATGTACAAGCAGGATTGGAAGAAAATCACATTGATGTTGCGAATTTACGATTACTGGACATACGCATATGAAAAAAAATAAAACCCGGGCTGTAGCATTACGCTATGATGGCACTTCCGCTCCCAGAGTTACTGCCAAAGGGGAAGGATATATTGCCCGACAAATCATTGCTACAGCCAAAGAGCATGGAATTCCGCTGGAGCAGAATGAGGAACTGACCTCGCTACTGGCTAACGTTCATATCAATGAAGAAATTCCCAAGGATTTGTACGCCGCAGTCGCTCAGATATTGGCCTTTCTTTATTATGTGGATGAAAAAAAATCAGAGAATATAAAAGGAAATGACACAACTGGCATTTAATGGCCAATTAATCTACAATATGCTTATAATAACCACAAGAGGTTGCACTATGAAATGGATATTGTTAATAGGAGTTACCTTATTATCTACCGGTTGTGTTTATACATCTACGGAAATCGTTGAATACAGACAGGTTACTGTCGCACCGGTCGTTGAAACAGTAATGTTTGATTACGATGCTCCGGGACCATTAGATGTGACGACTACTACAATTGATTTTTATTAATGGATTCAATTGAAGTATCAGTACAACAAAAGGATTGTCCTCTTATCAACTAAAGAGGCACAATCCAGGTATTTAAGTTCCGCTTGGGAAATCGTATCTTCTCAATAAATTGGTCTACGTCATCTCGAACGATGAAATGGAAACACCTAATATTTACAACTTATATCATTACTGGGAGGAGAAGGATCGTCATCCACTTTCTCGTCATGTTTAATTTCGTGCAGTGCGGACTTAAATTCAGAAATAGAATGAGCAAGACCCTTTTCACTACCCGCTTTATATGCAGCAAATCCCGTCCCCGCTGTTACAGCGGCCACTCCAACGCCAATTCCGACTGCCGCCCCGACACTAAGACCCGCTGCGCCTGCGACCGTCATTAGAAGGCTGGCTCCTCCAGTAGGAATTGCGGCTAAAACACCCCCTACAATTAATGCCAAACAAGCAAAAGTCATTAATCCTGCCCCCAGAGCTTTCCATCCTGGTGAGGTTGCTCCTGATACATGCTGTGAGAGACTGGCCAATCGCCTCATACTCTCCTGATATTCAGGATTGTCAGGTTGATCATGGTTTTGTATAACATAAGTACAATGTGGAAGGATTGCATTGAGATCAGCCAAACTTTGTGAATCAGGATTATCAGCCGCAATTTTTTTTATGTTGCGTAACAAATCTTGTCCACTGTTGTAAAACTGCTGTTTCTTTTGATCACCAGAAATGGTTTGCGCAAAATGAGCAAGGCTTTGTTCAAATTCTTGCAAATTTTTTCCATATTGGTTCCTGGCTTCATCAGAAGGCATTTTAAGAAAATCAACGTTACCCACTTTATTCTGTTTATTAGTCTTTGCACTGGAAAGATAAAACTGCTCGGATGAAGCTGTAGAAAACGCTGTTCCGCTTCCAAAAAAATTATTCGCCATGGAATCTGTTTTCATTCCTGGAGAGCCATGAATATGATGAGTGGTTATTTCGGCAGCATTACCACCTTCTGCACGCATGGTTTCAATATTGGCTGGATTTCTGCCCATTTGCTCATATCGTTTTTGCATCCAAACCTGAGTCGATTTTTCAACAGCAGTTCCAGTTCTATCCTGTCCACTGGCACATTGAACTATGCTTACCGTGTCATCTTGTTGCGCGGCTGCCAGTACAACTTTAGAAACCTGATCCAGCCGATTAGCTTTTTGGAGAGGAAAGGTACCAACAGGCTCTTGTCCTTCGGCAAAATGTAAATTGGGCGCGACATCCATAGCTCGAAATGTGCCGTCCGGATTCGTTGGTGCATAAGTAATGTCATCACCATTCCCTTGTTTACGAGTTGCTTTGTACAAATTGTTAATCATCGTCGTCTGATTTTCCAGAGGACTGTATGTATTCAGGCAAGTAACATGTAACTTCGGAGACTCAATGTTCATTCGTCGTTCAGCAGCGATGCGCATTTGCTCTAAATTCTGAATGGTATGCGATTCAACAGACTTACTGGATTCACCAGAGCCCACATAAACAGGAACCCCCATTCGTGCCAGCCAAAGAGTATTTTCCTGGTCCGCATGAACCGTGTTGAGATCGGATTCCTCCAGCACTTCCTCAGTCATTGGAATCAGCTCATTTTTGACTATGAACGCATTTTTTGCTCCAACAGGATGTGTTTTTCGCGCTTGAGCGGAGAGTGCTGTTGTGTCCTGATCCATAAGATCAACAAACAAGGCATCTGCTTCCTGAAAGGCGGTATTTTTTGAATTGTGTGCATTTTTTTCTTCACTAAAAGGATAAGGCTGAACCTTAGCTAAGTCTTTTATTGAATCATGCTGCGATTGCGTTTTTTCGGTAACAGGGTATTGAGTTTCACGTTGAAAAATTCGTGCCGTTTTATCATAGGTTAAAGTAGCCATGGTTCGTGCGGGATTTTCCAGCAGGCTTGATAAATTACGGTAATGAAATAACAGTTTCTCTGCTTGCTCCGCAGTATTGCACCCTTGAGTTAAATTGGCTTCATGGAGTTCTTTAACTAAAGTACTGTTAAATTCTGTTTCAAGTTTTGTTATTGCCTTTAATTTCTCAGAGTTACTTTTTCCACTTTGAGCTGTCTCTAAAATCGCCCGAGTTAACTCCTGAAAATTGACTTTTAAACGGTCACGGCATGCCGGTCCAGGTTCCTGATCACCCAATTTTTGGTTAATGGCAAAATCAATGGGGCGTAATCGGGAAAGACAACGCAGTAACGCATTATTTGCTTCAATAACAGGTGCATTATGGGGCATCCGCTCATCTAAAGGTAAAGAGTGAGTTGCATCTCGTACCCATTGATCTTCACCATCTACTTGAACAAGCTGAGACACGATACCAAATTGAGCGTCATTTGTTTCACGTAACAAATCGCCCATCTCACTGTATAAATCCTGCAGACCCGCATTTGGTGTGTTATTGATTTTGTCACTAACACGGTCACTATCAAGACGTTGTTCCTTGATTAATTTATTCTCTTTTTCATCACGATAAGAAGCTTCGTTCACCATCGTTTGATATAACTGTGAGTGTGGCATGCGTGTAGCCTCGCTGATTCAATAAATGCGGTTTATATGTTAACTATACTCTAGAAATATTAAGTAAACCTTTTCTAGATAAAAAACCGCCAGATCATTAAACGATTAAATTATATCGCCAATCATAGACATGGAATCACCTGCTGTGTTAGAAAGACTAATTTATATCTACCTGTACCTGTATGAAAAAAATAGTCTCCCTTCTAATGATACTTGCAAGTTTCAGTCTCTATGCCCTGCCGAAAGGTTTTGTCTATCTGCATGAAGTTGCTCCAGATATCTTGCAGGACATGCGTTATGCCACCTCAAATAATTTTATTGGGAATCCCATTCCTGGTTATCTCCGAGGCGTTTGCATTGTTACCCGACAGACTGCGGAACAATTAAAAAAAGTAGAGCAGGCTGTAAAAACCAAGGGTTATACCCTGAAGGTTTATGATTGTTACAGACCGCAACAAGCGGTTAATTATTTTTATAAGTGGAGTCAAAATCCAAGGGACGAGCGCCAAAAACCAGAATATTATCCTCGTGAGATTAAAAAAGATCTGTTTAAACGAGATTATATAGCTCTTACATCCGGTCATACGCGAGGCAGTACGGTAGATTTAACCTTGGTGAAACTCGATACTGCAGATCGTCCTACGGCCAAAAATCATATTGCTCGATGTTATGACAAATCACCGAATTATCTAAATGATAATTCCATCGACATGGGTACCCGCTTTGATTGCCTGGATGTGACGGCCAATAATAACTATACAAATCTAAGTACCGTTCAAAAAACGAATCGATCATTTTTAAAACAACTAATGATCAGTAATGGGTTCAAACCATATTATTCTGAATGGTGGCATTATACGTTGCGAAATGAACCTTATCCCCACACGTACTTTAATTTTCCTGTTCAGTAACCCTGTGATCACTAAAACGCTATATTGATTATTTTTAATCCATCAAGTATGATTGCACTCCGTTGTTTAAGCTTGTACCGTTTTCGGAGATTGAATCAATGCGAACATCTAAGTTGTTTTTGTTATCTATAGCGCTTAGTACTAATTTATTTGCCCAGGATCTTAAGATAGTTGGAACGATTACTCAGACCCTTAAAGCTCCACAAAATAAATCACTCAATACAAAAGCAGAACAACAAGACATTAAACTGCTTAAAATGCAACTTTCTCCAAATGCTATCCAAACGTTGAATAAGCGAAGTATAGCAACTATCAACAAATCCAATACCCTGATCTCCCCTTCACACTTACCGCAAAAGATTGAATTGGGCATGAATAATGTACCCGTTTTAAATCAAGGAAGCTTTGGTTCCTGCGTTACTTTTGCAACCACAGCAGCAGTTGATGCAGCCTTGAATAAAGGGGATTACATCAGTCAATTATGTCAATTACAATTGGGTATGTATCTGGAACAAAATGGATATTCTCCAAGTGGTTGGGATGGTTCCTTTGGTCGATTGGCATTAAGTCAAATGGAACATTTTGGAATAGTCAGTAAAGAAAAACAGAAAGCTATTGGTTGTGGCGGTTTAACTGAGTATCCCAAAATTGAACAACCAGGTCCAGAGAGCGCAATGCCATTAGAAAAATTCCATGAATTAAGTGAGGATCTTAATGAAAAGACCGTACTTTTCTCACCGATTCTTGATATATATCAAGCAATTATGGAACGTACTGATACGAATAAAACGATTAATGATATTAAAGCAGCACTAAATGAAAACGACCGGGTAACCTTCGCCGTTCTTTTATTGGATTTTGATCTGGGTACCATGGGTGCAATTGGAACTCATAACTCCAAATTCGATACCTGGGTGCTTACTCCTGAGATAGCACGTGACATCTATTTGAATCCATTATTTGGTGGTCATGAAATGGTTATTACCGGATATGATGATGATGCCATTGCAATTGATGATCAAGGCCGTCAACACAAAGGATTATTTACCCTTCGCAATTCCTGGGGTGAACAATATGGAGACAAAGGTAATTTTTATATGTCTTATGATTATTTCAAAGTTCTGGTAATCGAAGCGCAACGCATACGCAACCTTCCCAGCGAAGTTGAAAATTCAGATACAGCTACTGCTTAAAAATATATCAAATAACTAAAGAAGGATCTCCATAAACTGGCATCATGCCAAGTCTAGGAGATCCCTCACTGCGTTCGGGATGACGCCATTTTGTTCGTCATCCTGAACGCAGTGAAGGATCTCCCAATTCTAGCACAGTGCCATATTCAGGAGATCCCTCATTGCATTCGGGATGACGTTTTCTTTGGGAGTACCGTCATCCTGAACGCAGTGAAGGATCTCCCTGTTCTAGCACTGTGCCATATTCAGGAGATCCCTCATTGCATTCGGAATGACGTTTTCTTTGGGAGTTCCGTCATCCTGAACGCAGTGAAGGATCTCCCTGTTCTAGCACTGTGCTACATTCAGGAGATCCCTCATTGCATTCGGGATGACGTTTTCTTTGGGAGTTCCGTTATCCTGAACGCAGTGAAGGATCTCCCTGTTCTAGCACTGTGCCATATTCAGGAGATCCCTCACTGCATTCAGGATGACGTTTTCTTTGGGAGTTCCGTCATCCTGAACGCAGTGAAGGATCTCCCTGTTCTAGCACTGTGCCATATTCAGGAGATCCCTCATTGCATTCGGGATGACGTTTTCTTTGGGAGTTCCGTCATCCTGAACGCAGTGAAGGATCTCCCTGTTCTAGCACAGTGCTATATTCAGGAGATCCCTCATTGCATGCGGGATGACGTTTTCTTTGGGAGTTCCGTCATCCTGAACGCAGTGAAGGATCTCCCTGTTCTAGCACAGTGCCATATTCAGGAGATCCCTCATTACATTCGGGATGACGTTTTCTTTGGGAGTTCCGTCATCCTGAACGCAGTGAAGGATCTCCCTGTTCTAGCA
>NZ_LNYR01000041.1:70238-108120 GCF_001467955.1 Legionella quateirensis
ACTTTCTGATGATATTGAACAGAAATTAATTCACATTATATGTTTTAAAACATTCCTGATTTTTAATTCGCGGACTTTTTACCCCATAAAACAAACCGGTTTCCATACTCTCGCATACCTGCTTTTTATTCATGGAATTTAAACATTGCGCCAGATCTGAATTCTTGCAATTGGGGAAAATAGCATCTGGAGTTCCCATCGCATGATATTGTTCCGTACCCCAATCATTTAAATCAGTTGTGTAATAAGTAATAAAATCTTTTATCTTAAAGTTTTGATCTAAGGAGAATACCTTAAGTCCGGGATTATTGTGATGAATACGACTGATACCCGGTGTTGAGTAGTCATAAATATTCGTTCCATCATTTAAATGAATTTTTCTGAACTCATCCATATGCGTATGTGAGGCCAGCAAGGTAATTTGACCATAACGATGATGATATTTATCCAATAACTGGATAAATCGGGTTAAATAAGCCTCATGCCAAAAAGAGGCTCCATTGTAGGCCGTTCCAGGTGGTACATGCATTGCAATTAATAATTGCTTGGCCTGCTGAGTCTTCAACTGCTGCTCAAGCCAAAAAAGCTGGGTATAAGCATCTCGTTGCTGATTTGGGTATTGAGGAATATAAAAGGGAAGCTTAGTAAATTGCACCGTGTTTAAAGCGAATAATATGATCTCTTGATTACCAGGAATTACATAACTGGAATAATAACCATCTTTCCGCATATGACTGTCCTCAATTATTAAGCCCTCACAATATACGCAGGCTCCAGTCCAGTCGGTTGCAAAATTCAATGGGGATTTTCCATCCAGTTCAAAAGGTTGATAATTTCCGCTTAAGGAATCATTATTGCCTGTAATGTAAAACATAGGTTTAGAACTCTGATCTGCTTCAAATAAACCAGAAAATAA
This sequence comes from Legionella quateirensis, assembly GCF_001467955.1. Classification (GTDB taxonomy): domain Bacteria; phylum Pseudomonadota; class Gammaproteobacteria; order Legionellales; family Legionellaceae; genus Legionella; species Legionella quateirensis. The sequence continues at coordinate 71,155 of NZ_LNYR01000041.1, forward strand.
GGTCTTTTCATAGGCCTCTTTTTTGGCGGTAACAAATATTGAATGAGTAGGGAGATCACCCAGGTACAGAATAAAATCTACATCTTTAGTCAGCTCTTTAATCCGATTCAGAGTAATAGCTAAAAACTCATTGCCGGTATCATAACCATCTAATGAAATATTATCACTACCATAATGAATGTCCGAAACTGTTAAAAAACGAGGAGCGGCTATTACAGAATTCATAATACAGATTAACAACAAAAGAACTTTAACCATAGAACGCAATTAAACTCTCCAATAACAATGATGCCGTTATTATACTATGTAACCCATTATATGATGTAGTTCAATCAAAAGGTACTTATGTACATTATTGTTTTCACTCTACATGTCAAAAAATACATTGATTCAGGAAGGTGTATTAACACCCGCAATCAGTGTTCACTGACTGCGGGCAATAAGTCGAATTAAATTGCTTCACGGATTATCCAGGTTCTTCCTTTCTGCTCTGCGTTAGCAGTTGATTGTATCCAAAGCATCATTGGTTTTCCGTTAGGGGAAAAGCTCAATGAATCAGATGTTAGGGCAACTGCAAAGGGATATTTTCTTCCCAAAGGTTGCAATGCAGACCAAACTCTATTTGCATCGGACTGATTATCGGTAACGATTAACTCATTTCCTCTGTACACCACATTCACTGCTTGGCCTTTAAGTGCCAAACGTACCGCAGATTCCAAACGTCTCCACTTGGCTTGATGACTTCGTTGTACAGCCACCTGAGTAGGATTCATCTGAAAATTAATACGATTATGTGGCGCAAAAACCCTCGCCAAACTATTATTACCAGGACTTTGTTTCAAAAAATAAGTGATTAAAGCATCCAGTAAAGGACGTCCAGGTCCTGCAGATTTTCCAGGCAATCGATTAATATACATAGCAAAAGCCAAAGTATGACCATTAACTGTGTATAAATATCCGGAAAGGCTATTCATCCCGGTCATGGTACCTGTCTTGGCACGAACAAAGCCCTGTTGACCTGGTTCCTTAAATCGTTTTTGCAAGGTACCATCCCGTCCGGAAATAGGTAAAGCCGCGATGTATTCATAAGATAATGGAAAACGTTGATATAAAAATTTCAACAAGGAAATGGTTTGTTCGGGAGTAACCAGATTATATCGGGATAAACCAGAACCATCGGTAAAAATTGCATTCGTCAGATCAATACCCGTCTGTTTTTGCAAAAAGTCCTTGATGACCGGCTGCGCGTCATTCCAGTTGAGCGGTGACCCCTTGATTTTAGCAGCAGCATGCAAATAAAGACTATCAGCATACAGGTTATCCGAAGGCTTTAACGTATCCGCCATCAACTGGGTAATGGGTTTTGAATATTGTGTGGCAATCAATAAAGTTCCCGCAGGGGCTTTACCTAATTGTACCTGGCCATTTAATTGAATATCTGCTTTTGCCAATTCACTTTTTATCATTCCCTGGGCATACATTAATGGATTTATAATGGCCAGGCGTTGTTGTAAGGCCCATTGCCCTACACCTACACAACCGCGAACGGTCAAGTGATTATCCTTGTCCAGAGTAAAACCGACACCGCACCCTTTTTCATTGGCTTTTGTTGTTACCTGATTGTTTAAAACAATTGCTCCGCCACCGTCATCCACTTCAACAATTGCAGGAGAACCAGTCTGTGCCCCAGGATTTACAGTGACGGTCAGTCGATTGGAATCAATCATCAATGGCGCTATCGGAGCGCCATAACTATAAGATAAATCAGATTTTAACCAACCGGGAGGATAAGCAGTAACTGAGGCCAGGCTGCTGTCTATTATTACATTGCCTTGGATAGAATGTATGTTCCACTCTTTAAGAGAAGTGAGGAGGGAATTTAAATCATCTCGAGTAAATGATGGATCGCCACTCAGGTGCAAATAAAGATTTCCATTGAGAACCCCCTGGCTTATTTGTCCAGCGCTGGTACTCAGTTGATTTTTAAACCGATAATCCGGTCCGAGCGCCATCAAGGTCGCGGCCTCTGAGAACAATTTCATATTACTGGCGGGAATAAATAAACGTTCAGCATTACGTTTGTACAGTGTCGTTCCTGAAGTTAAATCTAAAACTACAATTCCAAGATTTACATTTGGATTCAAACGTTTTATTAACTGATCTACGCCTGTTTGCAAACTGGCGCCAGATGATATCGACCATAAGGCCCACAAACAAACGCCAGTTAACGTCCTTTTCATCAATTGTGTTTCCTTATAAAATAAGAGTGAACTATTAATTTCAATCAACTAATCATATCTCAAGCCCAAGCGCTCCAAAAGCCCTGCAAGTGTATCATTATCAAAAAATTTGACCTTCAACCAACCACCTTCGGCTGTATCGTTTATAATTTGAACAGGTGCGCCGACCTGCTCGGATAAAATAGACTGCAATCGTTCAATATCCCTGTCTTTTTTGGCATTTTTGGGGGATTCTGAATCTCGATTTTTATAATCTTTCACAGCCTGTTCCAGCTGCCGCACCGACCATTGTTCATCAATCACCTGGTGGGCAAACAGTTCTTGCTGATCGGTATTTAATCCCACAAGAACCCGCGCATGACCTAATGATAACTGAGACTCACGAATCAGGTTCTTAACAGGTTCTGATAAAGTGAGTAATCGTAAAATATTAGCGAGATGACTGCGAGACTTACCAACCAATACAGCTATCTCATCCTGATGATAATGAAACTCATCCATTAAGCGACGATATCCAGTTGCTTCCTCAATTAAATTCAAATCCTGACGTTGAATGTTTTCAATAAGGGTAAGCGCGCAGGCCTGTTTATCAGTATACTCTCCCAGAAGACAGGGTACTTCCCGTAATCCGGCTATTTTAGCAGCGCGCCAGCGTCTTTCACCGGCAATTATCTCATAACGTTGTCTGGCAATGGCTCGTACAATCAAAGGTTCAATTAAACCCTGTGAGGCTATAGATTGAGCTAACTCATTTAACGAATCAACATTAAAATCCTGCCTGGGTTGATATTGCCCTGCATGCAATTGTTCTATGGGTATATAAATAAATTCGGTATGCATGAACGCGAAACACTAAAGAAGATTGATTATAATTGTTTCACAAACCAGTCAGAATTAACACTAGACTTTAGCTATTTGTGTAAAACCGTATAAGGACTAAAGATCAATTGAAACAAAAATCATTAATCTAGTACCAGAGCCACCAACCCCTCGATTACAACAAATTAGAACTAAATTGCAAGATCGTGTTGTAATTCGACTGGATGATCGGTCGTTCTTTCCACTGTGCTGGAAAAGAATCTGATTTTAGAATTATAGGGTTCTGTTTTAACATCACGTCTTAGTTCCTCAGCAAGCTCCGGATAAGCTGATAATAATACTCGGCTTTGTTTTATTATATGAGAATCCTTGGAGGCTTCTATCATCCTCATATAATATGCTGCGGTTTTCACATCGGATGGTGATCCTGACTTCAATAATAACTCCGTCATGGACAACATGGCATTGGTACAACCGCTGGCAGCAGACTGTCGCATCATATTTTTATACTGAGGCGATGTAGGTGCATATACTTGAGCCAGACGATATAAATCTAAAGGATTTTGTCTTGCCAAAGCCTTCATTTCTGACATTCGGCTGACTACCTCCTGCTTAATAGCAGGATTGTCTGGTTTTTTATGTAATTCCTTAACGAGTAGAGAAAAGTCACTACCGATGTTTAATAAAGCAACCATAACTCAACCTTTAATGTTAAAAGTTAGTCTCAGAATAAATGCTCCAAATTAAGGCATCATTAAGGAGGAGTTACTTTACTGTTTTTTTACACTTCGTGACTTTTATTGGATTTATGATGCATTATTTAATCAAAAAATCAGTCGTCATTTCACCTCAATTCCGAAATTAATATATTGGTACTTATCAAACATCCCATCGAAAATTGAATTCAACAGCCTGAGTTAATAACCCTTTAATATCATGTTGAGCTACGTAAAAATTACTTTCTCCAGGTAAGCCAGGATTCGATTTAATAAGACTGTTACTTGCTTTAAATTCACTGGTACCCAAAAGTCGATATTGAATCAACAACGAACTATGCGCACTCATCGCACGAGAAATTCCTGTTTTAATTTGCCAGATAAAGGCTGTGCCATATAACGAAGGGCTGAGTTGGCTTGCTGGAGCAGTTTCATATATAGGTGTATTAGGATCATCAACTACAAGTAAATTATTAGTCTGTACTCTTCCCGATTTAAGCCAGCTGACACCAACCCCACCACCAATAAACGGTGTCCAGTTTGCAAGACTATTAAAATCGTAAGCAGCATTAGTCAGAAATGAATACAGGTGAGCTCGAGTAGATACCGTACTGATTGGATTATAAATTTGTTGAGCATATACCGCTCCGGTAACACTATTTTGCTCCATCCAGCCATAACTACCATAACTGTTGCGTTTAATATTCTGATAGAGGAATTCAGTTTCTGCACGCCAATGACTATTAAAGTGATAACCTGCTGCAACATTAAGATCAAAACCATTTCTAAACTGATTGTTCCAATTAACATTAGGCAGAGAAAACAAGCTTGTTCCAATGGCGGTTGGCGAATACAGAATCGAAGTAGAGTTTTCAGTGAAACTGGTTTTTGTGTCGGAGAATGCAGCCCCTGCTCCCAAATTTATATAGAATCCAGCATGTACTGTAGAACACCAGATAACAGGGATTAATGGTAACAAGCTTCTAATGGTATAATTCATAATTAAATCCTTTTATATTAATAAAAATCAAGAATCGATTAGTACAAATCAGAACTCATTTTCTTGATTATTTCTTATCATAATAACCCCAGGCAAGATGAAATATCATATGACCCAGAATTGCTGACACCAAACCATAGTACCAAAATAAAAAGCCAAAAAGTAACGATTGCCAGAGACTGAGCAAAACTAATGAATACAGGAAACGCCTGCTTGCAATGCATCCTGCAGCAATGTAAGCGGGAACTTGTCCTACTGCAAAGAGTAAACCACTGAGAATTATTGAAATAACAATAACCGTATTACTCTTCTGTTTGGCAAACATCAAGCCAAAATAAGCCACTACATTCATTAATCCCCATCGGACAATGATTTCCTCAACGACTCCACCATAGAGTACGCAGCCATCAATACCTAGAGCCGCACGCAGTTTTGCCATAATTTGAAAACTGTGTTCATCCAGGATTGAACCTACTATTCCATAATAAAACACAAAAAAGATAATGGTGCCGACGAGGGTATATAGAAATGTAGGCAATAAAATGGATTGAAATGAATCAAGTCCAGCTTTCCCAGCTAAAAGAGCTTCTAGCAAAGGGGCGTTTAAACCCGTTTCTCCAGATAATACAGATCCGGCAAAACTCATGACAAAAACCATGAGCAATGTTTGCAAAACAGCGAATCGGCTGAATCGTTTTTTTAACACATCACTATTTTGAGGCAATAAAAAATAAATGAGTCGAGACATTGCAATACTGACACCAGGAATGCACAAACAAAACAAAACAATAATTAGTGGCCAATTGATTATCATTCATCATCCTTAACTTATATTGGACAGCTGAATCGAGCCTAGGGGTTAGAATCAGCTGCGGAATTCAGATTTAACTAATACACTATAAAAAAAACCATCCATACCCTGTTCACCAGGTAAAATCTGCTGGCCATGGCCAGTTTTTCGCCCCCAGGACCAGTTACACTGTGTCACCTGACAATCAGGATGTGTTGCCACAAATGCCGCAATTTGTTGTTCGTTTTCAGCAGCAATTACAGAACACGTGGCATAAACCATAATACCGCCCGGAGCAAGTAAAGGCCAAAGTGCATTCAACATCGATTGTTGAATTTGGGATACGGTACTCACCTCTTCACTGGTTCTGAGTAATTTAATGTCAGAGTGCCTGCGTATGACTCCTGTCGCGGAACAGGGTGCATCCAAAAGGATACGATCAAAAGGTGTTCCATCCCACCAGTTACGGGGGGCCGAAGCATCTCCTTGCAACAAAGTGGCTTTAAGTTTTAATCTATCCAAATTTTCCTGCACTCTCTTAAGACGGTTTGCATCGACATCCAAAGCGACGCATTGTGCCAGTTCAGGCTCTGATTCTAAAATGTGACAGGTTTTCCCACCCGGTGCGCAACAGGCATCCAACAGTCGCAATCCAGTCTTTAGGGACAACAAAGATACCGCCAGCTGCGCAGCACCATCCTGAACCGATACAAGGCCATCAGCAAACCCCGGTAATTGACGAACATCACAGGGAGATACCAATGTAATACCCTGAGCGGCAACAGGATGAGCATAGGCTTCGATACCTGCATCGGCTAATTTTCTTAAATAGTCTTCAACTGAAGTTTTTCTGATATTGACTCTTAAAGTCATTGGGGGATGTGCGTCATTGGCTTGAGCAACAGCCTGCCATTCATCTGGCCAGTCCGCTTTTAAACGTTGTAATAACCATTGTGGCTGTCCATATACAAAAGCAGGATGGGAAGCCAGTTTGGCTAAAATTTCGTGTTGTTGCCGGCAAAAATTACGCAAGACTGCATTGACCAATCCCTTTGCCCATACCTTTTTAATTTTTTCAAGCAGCGCGACTGTTTCCTTGACTACAGCATAATCAGGCTTATTCATATAGTGTAATTGATAAAGACCTATCAACAAAGCAATCCAGACTTCTATGGATTTTGGTCTTTTATCTACCAGATAATCGGCTATTACCTCCAGACGAAAATAATGGCGGCAAAACCCAAAACACAGTTCTTTGGTCATTGGCGACACTTCTGCCGAAGCGGGCATCAATTGTGATAAAGAGGATTTTTCTTCCAACAATGCGGTTAAAATCTTTAAGGCATGTAACCGTTCATTATTTTTCATTACAACACTAAACCTGTATGCAATTGTGTTTTTCCTGAATTCAACCAATCTGCTATGGAAATTGCTTTTCCTCCAGGAAATTGAATCACCTCAATTAAAATAGCCTTGTTTCCTGTAGCAACCAACATACCTTTCTTATCTATTTGAAGAATGGTACCCGGAGGTTGTGAACTGGCTGTCTCTGATAATTGCGCTTTATGAATACGGAGTATTTCATCCCCAACAAGAGTATATGCAATAGGCCAGGGATTAAATGCTCGAATTCTGCAATCAATCTGTTCGGCGGAATCATGCCAATTGATTCGTGCATCTTCTTTATTGATTTTACCTGCGTAGGTAACTAATTCATTATTTTGTGCTTCAGGTTTTGCTTTTTGTTGAGCTAACGCGGTCAAAGTAGACAATAAGGGTTGAGCTGACAACTGAGCGAGCTTATCGTGCAGACTGCCTGCCGTGTCGAACGAAGTAATGGGGCATTCGACTGTAGATAACATATCGCCTGTATCCATACCTACATCCATTTGCATAATAGTTACGCCTGACTGCGCATCACCATATAAAATAGCATGTTGAATTGGAGACGCACCTCTCCATCGAGGCAGCAAGGATGCATGTACATTGATGCACCCTAAACGAGGAATCTCAAGAACAGCTTTTGGCAATATAAGTCCATAGGCTATGACAATCATCACATCCGGTTGTAATGCTGCCAGCTCTGAAATTGTTTCAGGATTTTTAAAGTTAAGGGGTTGATAAACTGGAATCTGATGAGCCAGAGCCCACTCCTTTACTGCAGAAGCCTGCAATTTTCGACCACGGCCCGCAGGTCTATCAGGTTGCGTGTATACGGCTTTCACCTGATGTGATGATTGGCATAGCGCTTCAAGGCATGGGAGTCCAAATTCGGGCGTACCTGCAAAAACAATCGATAATCCACTCATGATTTGCGTGCTTGCTGACGCTTGAATTTATCCAGTTTTCTACGAGCCATCATTCTTTTTAAAGGTGACAAGAGATCAACAAACAATTTACCGTTTAAATGATCAATTTCATGTTGCAAACATTCAGCAAGTAATCCTTCACCCGTTATTTCAAAAGGGTTTCCTAATCGGTCCAACGCTTTTACCGTAACGTGTTCTGCTCTTATAACGGTATCATAGGCACCAGGAACTGATAAACACCCTTCTTCAAATTCTTTCTCGCCATGAGCTGATACTATTTCCGGGTTAATAATCACCATTTGTTGCGTTTTATCTCCAATAATATCAATCACCGATAACCGCAAACTAACCCCGATTTGTGGAGCAGCAAGCCCTACTCCCCTTGCGTGATACATAGTATCAAACATATCGTCAATCAAAGTTTGCAAACCATCATCAAAATGTACAACTGGTTGTGCAATCTTTCTTAAACGCTCATCGGGTAAATAAAGAATCTTTCTAATAGCCATTGCTTATCTGGTTCTCCACATCAAAGTCATGATATTATCCCCCATATATAGTAATGCTGCAAGATGCCCTGAAGCTTGATCACAAATAAGGAATCTTGGTGAAAAATCAGATTTGCGTGCAAGAGTCAGAAAATGATGCCAAGGCCTGACAAAGGATTGATACATGAGATATTTGCTCATTTTATTCTGTTTTTTATTATCTCCGGTGAACCACGCGTTAAGCCTGAGAGATGACTCCCCTCAACGATATGTTGTTCAACATGGTGACAGTTTATGGAGCATTGCCAATAAATATCTCAAAAACCCATGGGAATGGAAGTCATTATGGAGAGCCAATCCCAACATCCAAAATCCAAATCGTTTATATCCTGGAGCAGTATTAATTCTCGATTATTATCAAAATCAGCCTTATATCAGAGTTTTGTCCAACGGCACAATCAAGCTTTCCCCCAAAGTCCGCGCTCGCCCGGCCGATGAAGCGATACCACCAATACCCTTAGTAGACTTAAAACCATTTTTAGATGAATCATTAGTACTTGATGAAGATGTACTCACCCGCGCGCCTTATATCGTTGCGTTTACTGGTGAGCACATGCTGGGAGGGCAAGGGAATGAAGTCTATGTCAAAGGATTACATCCCTCCACGGAAATGCCTAAGGGAGGTACAATTGCCTATTCAATATTTAGGAGTGGAAAAAACTACATCGATCCAATTACCAATGAACTGTTAGGTTTTAATGCCAATCTGGTTGGCTATGGTGAATTGGTTGCTGGCGGTGAGCCCGCAACTTTATTGCTCACCAACATCAGAGTTGGTATCAAAAAGCTGGATAAGGTGTTAATCAATAACAGCCCCGAATTTGATATGTACTTCGAACCGAAATCACCCTCTCAAAACGTTTCAGGCTATATTATTGAAATGCCTGGCGGCATGCCATTAGGTAATAGTCAGGTCGCCGTGGGAAGTGTAATCGTGATTAATCTCGGCGCACGTTCGGGTATTGAAGCAGGTGATGTGCTTGGCATCTACGGTAAAAAACGAATCATTCGTGATCCCAAGAATCCGTTAATACCGATTAATCTGCCTCCTGAACGCATTGGTGAGGCTTTGGTATTTCGCCCCTTCACCAAAACCAGTTTTGCTTTAATCGTTCGGTCTACCCGAGCCGTATACTTAATGGATAGCGTTACGAACCCATGAACAATTTATCTTTTCTACTCGCACTAAACCGGATGAACAAAATTGGTCCTCGCACTGTAAGGAAACTGCTTCAGCGCTGGCCAGATTTAAATGATCTGTTTCGTCTCTCAAAACGAGACATGGAAGAAGCTGGCTTACCTTCCGTATTAGCCCAAACAATTACTGAGTTTAACCTGGATCTGGTTCAAGAGGATTTAGCCTGGCAAAATGCGGCATCCGATCATCATTTATTGACCTGGGATTCCCCGATCTACCCAGAGCTATTAAAAGAGATTAGTGATCCTCCCATAATTTTATATGCAAAAGGCCAGTTATCCTCATTCGATCATCCCAGACTAGCCGTAGTCGGCAGTCGCAATCCGTCAATAACGGGAAGTGAAAATGCTAGGAATTTTGCTAAAGCACTTGCCTCCCATGGAATTACAATAGTCAGTGGATTGGCGTTGGGAATTGATGGCCAGGCACATGCCGGTTGTATTGAAGCCAATGGAACAACTATTGCTGTCTTAGGTACTGGAATAGATTGCATCTATCCACGCCGGCATACCAAACTGGCAGAAAAAATTACCCAAAATGGCCTGATTCTTAGCGAATTTCCGTTAAATAGTCCACCGATCGCTGGACATTTTCCACGCAGAAATCGTATAATAAGCGGTTTATCATTATGCATTTTGGTTGTTGAGGCAGCAATTCGAAGTGGTTCCCTAATCACTGCCAAAATGGCATTAGAGCAGAATAGAGATGTATTGGCTATTCCAGGCTCTATCCATAACCCATTAGCACGAGGCTGTCATTATTTATTACAACAAGGGGCTAAACTGGTGACCTCAGTAACCGATGTACTTGAGGAACTGAGAATTGAATCTCGGCAGTTAACTGTTGATAAATCATTTTTTTCCCTTGCCAGCGGGAATGAAAACCTAGTAAAGTTCATTGGTTTTGAAATGACGAGTATTGATCAAATCATTGTACGTAGTGGATATACTATCGAACAAGTTACTGGTGAACTTGCAGAATTAGAATTACAAGGTGCTGTTAAGGCCGTACCTGGTGGCTATATAAGGTGTTAATATGAAAGATAACTTATTTGAAATGTTATTGAATTTATTTGAAAAAAGTCTAAATCAACTCCAAAAAAGCCATAAATCCGATGATCAGGGCATGCCGGAACTCACAGAAGATGATGAGATATTCCATACTGAAGAACAGGCTTTATTTATTAAAACAGCCCAGGAAAAATCTATAAGAATAGTTACTTATGAAGAACAAATGAAATTGACAAAAGCCAGTTATCAATTTCTAATGCGAATGAAATTATGGGGTATAATTGATGTTAATCTGTTTGAATTAATAATCAACCAATTACACAGTTCTGAATCTCGTATAATCACTTTGCAGGAAACGAAATGGACTATCAGAAACGTTCTGGAAAACCACATGGATGAAGAACAGTTGGCTTTTCTTGATATTGTGCTATACCAAACAGAAGATGAACTAACATTAAATTAATTATCTTTAATACATAGTCACCAATTATTTTTAGTGTCAACGCTTGGTGAACACACACTACCAATTTTAAGGAAAGGTTTATTTCATATGAGTAAACACTTGGTGATCGTAGAATCGCCTGCTAAAGCCAAAACAATCCAAAAGTATCTGGGTAACGATTATGACGTACTGGCATCCTATGGTCACGTTCGTGACTTGCCTGCACGTAAAGGTTCAGTGAATCCAGATAATCACTTCAATATGACTTATGCACCTATCGAAAAAAATGCACGACATATTGAAACTATAGCCAAGGCACTGAAAAAATCAGATTCATTACTGCTTGCAACTGACCCTGATAGAGAAGGCGAAGCTATATCCTGGCATATCTTTGAACTGATGAAAGATCGAAATCTGATTAAGGATAAACCTGTACATCGAATTTTCTTTAATGAAATCACCAAATCTGCCATTCAGGATGCCATAAATAATCCACGTACCATTTCCATGGATTTAGTCAATGCGCAACAAGCGCGACGTGCACTGGACTATCTGGTTGGTTTTAATTTATCACCACTGCTTTGGAAGAAAATCCGCCGCGGACTCTCAGCAGGACGAGTACAAAGCCCTGCTCTTCGCCTAATCGTCGAGCGAGAAGAGGAAATAGAACGCTTTATTTCGCAGGAATATTGGAAGATCCTGGCTCAATGCCATCATGCAAATACGGGATTCGAAGCCAGATTAACCCAATATAAAAATGAAAAGTTACAACAATTTACAGTCACTCAGCAAGAACAGGCACACCGGATAAAAGATGAGTTAATCAAAGAGGCTCAGGGTTATTTATCCGTTACTCAGATTGAGAAGAAACAACGTAAACGAAAACCTTCTCCACCCTTTATTACTTCAACCTTACAACAGGAAGCAGCGAGAAAACTGGGATTCACTGCTCGCAAATCAATGATGGTGGCACAGCAGTTATATGAAGGTATCGATATTGGAACAGGTACAGTTGGTCTTATCACCTATATGCGTACCGATTCAGTTAATCTAGCGGCTGAAGCTATAGATGAAATTCGAGAATATATTACTCAACGCTATGGCGTAGACAATTGCCCCAAAACACCTCGACTGTACAAAACCAAATCCAAAAACGCTCAGGAAGCTCATGAAGCAATACGACCCACTTCGGTGAAACGTTCTCCTGAAATGGTACAGGAAGCATTGACCACCGATCAGTTCAAACTCTACAGCCTGATATGGAAACGAACTATAGCGTGCCAGATGGAAGATGCGATTATGGATACGGTCGCAGTAGACTTTAGTTGTGGTGAAGGTACTCTGTTCAGGGCGAATGGTTCCACTGTCACCTTTCCCGGCTTTCTTACTGTATATGAAGAGGGTCGTGATGATTCTAAAGATGATGACAATGAAGGAAACATATTACCTCCATTTACAGTCGGTGAAAAAGTAAAAATTGCTGATATTGAAGCCAACCAGCATTTTACAGAGCCACCTCCACGATATTCCGAAGCGACTCTGGTAAAAGCGCTGGAAGAATATGATATAGGACGGCCATCCACTTATGCAGCCATTATTCATACCTTGCAACAACGGGAATATGTAGTAGTTGATAAAAAACGTTTTCTGCCGACTGATGTTGGCCGTATAGTAAATCGTTTTTTGACCAGTTATTTTACCCGCTACGTGGACTATAAATTTACAGCAGGCCTTGAAGATACTCTTGATGCAGTAGCTCGAGGAGAAAAAGAATGGATCCCTGTATTGGAAGAATTCTGGCAGCCCTTTGTACAACAAATTCAAAATACAGATGAGCAGGTTCAGCGTAAAGACGTTACTACTGAAATATTGGAAGAGCTATGCCCAAAATGCCAAAAGCCATTATCAATACGACTTGGTAAACGCGGGCGTTTTATTGGGTGTACGGGTTACCCTGAATGTGATTACACTCAAGATATGGGTGGCCAGGACAGTGAAAAAACAGAACCTGAAATTGTCGAAGGCAGAAGTTGCCCTCTTTGTTCCAGTGTTTTGCATATTAAAACAGGACGTTATGGTCGATTTATTGGGTGCAGCAACTACCCTCAATGCAAACATATGGAACCGCTGGAAAAACCGGCTGATACTGGCGTTGTCTGCCCTAAATGCAATCAAGCCAAAATTCTACAGCGCAAATCAAGGAAAGGGAAAATTTTCTATTCCTGCGGAGACTATCCTAAATGCGATTACGCTTTGTGGAATGAACCCATTGATAAACCCTGCCCTCAGTGTGCATGGCCTATACTTACAGTAAAAGAAAGCAAAAAATTTGGTCGTCAAATTTTATGCCCACGTGAAGGTTGTGGATATTCCCATAAGGAAGAATAGCGATTAGGAGTTTTTCGCAAAGAACAGGACTTACGAAAAACCCCAAGGTCGAGGCAAAAGAAATTGGGAGTTTCTAGTAAGTCCTCTATAAGGAATACATATGTTTAGGGAACTAATAAACACCATACCATTTAACCTGTTAATCATATTGTTAATGTTGATGTTTATGTGTATTACTTATATTTTTTCACGTATCTCAAATCCTTGGTTTCATATTTCTGCTGAGACAGAACATGTAAAATTAACGAATACGCTAATGGGTATATTAGCCAGCGGTTTTTTTGTTTTGCTCGCCTTCATTATTATTAACACATGGAATTATCAGCAGGAGGCACGAAATGCCGCATCTAAAGAGGCTTATTATCTGGCGGTTATGCTTCGAAATATCACCGCCTTTCCAGAGGAAGAACAGAAAAAATTAAAACAAAGTATTGCTAACTATACTGTACATGTCCGAGTTAATGAATGGAAAGCCATGCGTAAAGGACAGGACAGTCCTGAAGCATGGAAAAGCTTGGATCAACTGTACTTTCAGATTCAAAATTTACCGGCAACCTCTTATCAGGATAAACTCTATCACGCATTGGTTACCTCTAACGTAAATAATATTCTACTGAGCCGGAGGGACAGACTTAGTAAGATAGACAGTATTATTCCTAAAACTTTAATCGATACTGTATTTGCATACTCCATATTTTTGGCCATGATAGTTGGTTTGATCAGAGGAAAAGACAAACTAATTAATCTGACGCCAATACTTATTTTTTCGGGGTTATTGGGTTTGAATTTAGCTCTGGCGCTGAATTTTGATTACCCGTTTTCAGGAGAAATTAATGTCCCCAATAGCGATTATTATAAAGGAGCATTGGGTGATTTCCCTGATAAAACAACCGATTAGATTAGGTAGTGTTGAAAAATTCCTTTGAACCGATACAAAAAAGTAGCGTGTACTACTGAGGTCAGGAATTAGTATTCCCAACCTTCATTTAAATCAATTATTGTGGTTCATTCATCAATTGTTCAATGTACCGTCTACAGGTTAAAGGGTGATGTAAAAAATTAATTAAATGACGTGTTCCACCAGTACCGGTGATGACCAAAGAACCGTATCGCAAAATACTTCCCAAAATGGATTGACGGATATCAATGGTTTCAATCTTACTCAAAGGTATATCAACTGTCTGCCTGACTATAATTCCAGTGCGTAAAATCACCTGTTTTCTTTTAATTGTTATGGAAGAAAAATAGAAGGTAACCCAAGTCATCAAAATCCAAAGTATTGCAAACAAAACCAGGATGAGACTAACTTGTCGCAATTGGACAATGTACACATAAAGTGCAATAGCTATTCCCAAACCCAGTATGGGTCCGAAAAATATAACCCAATGCAATCGGGTAAAGTAGATCACATTACTCTCTGTATTTGTCTCAGCCATTACACACCTTCATTTATGTTCTGAAAATAAACGACGCAATTGATAGTCCTTTGCTATTCTACACATAAAACAGTTTATTTAGCGATAGTTCCTTTCTTTATGTTACTATCAAACATAATGGGAATACAGTTATACACACGAACATTTTGAGAATAAAAATATGCGTTCTATTAGCAGATGCCTTAATAAACAGCTTCTGGACATATGCCAGCGCTCGATGCAACTGGAAGAACTGTCCAACAAGGTATCCAAAATTCTTCCTGAAAATTTAGCCGCTGTATGTCATGTTGGTAGCTTTTCAAAAGGTTGCCTTGTTCTGACTACATCAAACTCAGCCTGGGCATCACAATTACGCTATGCCATCCCCGAACTACGTGACAAGTTAAGAAAAGAAGCGGGTATGTACCAACTCTCATCGATAAAAATTCAATTGGTTGAACCTGATGTTCAATACACGAAACAACAAAACTCATCTCATGAATTAACAGAGAAAGCCAAAGCCTCTATCATTCGTGAAAGCGAACAATGTACCTATCAACCCTTGCGAAAAGCCTTGCTTCACCTTGCCAATGGCGAAGAAGAAATTTAATCGTTCTTTATTTTTATTCACAAGCTGTTTTCCTAATCCTGTTCACTACAACATGCTTTAACGACCTCGTAAATAATAATTCACTTTATCTATCTCTTCTTAATAATTTCTTAACCTTGATTCAATATAATAAGTCTTTATTTTTTAAAGAAAAGTACTCTTAAGTCAGGATATAGTTTAAATGATTGATGTCAACATCTGGTTATCAACAACCGTTCTATTCAAAAAGCGTATTACCAATGGAATTTTCGGTCCTCTGTTTGCATCAGAATCCTCTGGAGAGAATGTAGGACATGCGAATCTGACCTTAGATGTTAATGAGAGTTCTGAACACTATCACTATGTAGAAGCACATTTTGGTACCCTGAATCCCAAAAAAACCTTGAGTATAATCCCCACTCCAGTAATTGCTAAAGAAAACTGGTCACATGTAGCACCAAAAACAGTTAAAAGCTATCAATTCACTCACAGTAAGTGGCCCAAAACTATACCCAGTTTCGGAAGTATTTTTATAAAGGATACCAAACGCAGTATGCATCTGGGTTCTGGAACAATAGGCATTGAAGCTGATTTTAATACTCATGACAATGACATGATGAGAGAAGATGAGGGCAAGACATCTCATGTAGTGAAACATAAGAAACCCAGTAACGATTTTATTCAATCTGAAAAAAGAAAAAATCTTGACCTGCTGACCAATTTAAGCACTCTGGAAGTTAATTTTGAAAATTTAACCAAATGGCAAAATAAACTGGAACAACTTCAAATAGATAGAGCACGTCTCACAGGACTCCTCGAACACAATACAACCTCACATAAGAATGAAATTAATGCACTTAAATCCAATATTCAAAAAAATTCATCCAGTCTGGAGCAGATCAGCAAAAAATTAATTGCTTTAGGAAGAACTTACAGCTATTTAAACATCGTTCAAAATAGAGATACTGATACTCAAAAACAATTTTTAACCATCAAGGCGCAAATACAGAGTTTACAACAGGAGAGGGAACATCTCGTACATGAGAACCAGGAGTTCCTGAGAACCATTGATGAACTTGAATTAATTTTTGCAGACCAAATCAATAAAATTAACGATGATATTAAGAGCAATGAACGCACTATTCATTATTATACTGGCAGGATAGAAAAGGTTCAGCAGGAAACTAATGGAAGAACCCTTGAAGATTTGAATTTAATGCGTGCGGAATCTCGTAACCGAGTCGATTACACCTCTCGTAAAGAACAATTTTTACTTACTCATGAAAAAACTGAAGGCAGGCATCCTGATCACATCATTAAGCTACCAGTTCAATCGGACGGTTGGGATTACTATGTAGATGAAATTAAAATTCTCGAAGCCATGCAAAAAGAGCGTCAAAGCAGTACCTATTCCTTTATTTTCAATAACTGCGCTACCAGTGTTAAACGGTGTATATTAGCCGGTATAGACAAAACTTTGCGCGATCATTTAATCGATGCAGGATTGAAACAATCCTTTTTTAAGTTGAACACAATTGAAACCTGCAAAGGTTTAAGAACCTGGGCGAGAACGTTGGAAGCCAGTTTGATACGACTGAACTTTCCAACCCCGGAACAAGAAGATACCAAACCAGTAAGCCACCGTGCATTGGGAGCTTAAATCAAGCAAATTTAAGTTGTCTCCAGGCTTCGAATAAAATAATAGCCACTGCATTGGATAAATTCAGGCTGCGACTATTCTCAACCATTGGAATACGAATGGATGGATATTGAGTTCTAATATCGGCAGGCAATCCACGCGTTTCTGGTCCAAATAATAAGACGTCTTCTGATTGATAATGGACGTCGCTGTAGGTCTGCTCGGTCTTGGTCGTACAACAAAAAATTCTACGTCCCACATGCTGTGTTTGAAAATCGCTCCAATCCTGATAGTGTTGAACCGAAGCCCATTCATGATAATCCAAACCAGCTCGACGCATCCGTTTATCATCCAATTCAAAACCTAAAGGATGAATCAAATGAAGCTGAGCACCACTGTTTGCACATAATCGAATGATATTGCCAGTATTAGGAGGAATTTCAGGCTGATAAAGTGCAATATGTAACATGTGTTTGTACCTCGTTCTGTTTCCAGGTTGAATAGAGCCATAGCAATTGGCCGTAATGTACATGAAAAACGATTTACTGAATACTGTTTATCAAACTAGTAAAATAACTGGGGGGTTCTGTACGTGGATACCATGCCAAAGCGACTGAATTCGCATAAATTTTATTCTCGTTTAATACATGGAGCTCACCGGATTTTAAATAAGGATCTGCGAATTCTTTAGTTAAAACTCCATAACCAAAACCTGCGATAAATAATTGAGCGATACTTTCAGTATTGTTGATAAAATGACGTTCCGTTTGAATTTCTTCAAGCAAATCAAATTCTTTTAAATAAGTAAACGTCATGTCATCTGATGTATCAAAATCAATTATGTGTTCCGTCCTGATAATGTCATTTAAAGTTCGGTGCTTCCATTTGGAAGAACATACCAATAAATATTGTTCTTCTGCGAGTATTTTATGCGTCATTTCTGGTGAAATATGTTCTGGTTTTAACAGAACCAAATCACTGTCACCTGATTTAAGTTTTTGGCTTAAATCAGGTGAATCATCAATTTGATACGACATGAACAAATTGGGGAATTTTTTCATTACCGCCGTACATTGAGGTACTATTCGTGAACGCATAATACTGGCTGGACCAGCAATTTTGACTCGAGCAATTGAGGTAACTCCTGAACCATGAATATTAGCCAGCAATTCCCCTCCCATTGCCAGTACCTGTTGGCAAAAACGATGTAATTCCTTACCTTCTGCTGTAAGCAGCATACCGCGTCGACTTCTAATAAATAAAGTCGTCCTCATCTTTTGCTCTAACATGCGCAACCGTTGGGTTATTGCGGTTTGAGTTAAATTTAATACAGCGGCAGCGGCATGCACCGTACCTTCTTTAATAATTGCTTCAAAGGCGATTAATTGGGGATCAAGTAAAATCAATTTAATTCATCAAATAATAAAATTAATGAATTATATTTGTTTTTAGTTCCTGGGTACAATAGAAACCTAAACATAATCATTTTTTATACCCTATGTAAGGAGTCGTATATGAACAAACTAATTTATGCTGAAGCTCAGGATCCCGGTGCACAGTGTATTTTATTCGGTGCCAATACTCAGAAGGCAGGTACGGCACCAACCTTTTCCAAACCATCCGAACGGGAGCTATTCTCTGCTGATTTTATTAGACAGGTGGACAACACTTTATATTCCCTTCCAGAAAATTTTAAATCAGGAGCACAATTATTTGATGCCGGAAACTTACCTATCAACCATCACAGCATGGAAGAAGAAATAGAACTCGTTTCATCGTTCTTTAGTCAATGCCTGGAAAATAAACAAATACCCATCTGCCTTGGTGGTGATCATACAATAAAATATGCGGCTTTAAAGGCTTTAGATCACGTGATGCCCGGACAATACGGTGTTGTGTATCTGGATGCTCATCCTGATTGCGAAGAACAGAGCAGATTATCCTACAGCTCTATTTTACATCATGGATTTTTATTACCGTCGTTGAAACCGCAACAGATTATGCTGACGGGTATTCGACAATTTACATCTAGTGAAGCTAGAGCACTATGCCGTTATCAACCAGAAATTGGCATCATTAAAGGAAGTGAGTTTAATAATACCCATATAATAGAACTAGGTCAGAAAATTGTCGCACAATTCAAACATCTGAACTATCTCTACTTTTCCATTGATCTTGATGGATTGGATCCATCCTGCGCACCGGCAGTAGAAAGTCCATACCCAGGAGGCCCTAATTTAAATCAGCTTCTTTACCTCATCCATTATTTAAGAGAACAGTTCACCTTCGTCGGAATGGATATAAGTGAATTCATTCCCTATCTGGATACACAACACATTACGGCCTTATGTGCGTCTCGCATACTGAAGGAATTTTATAGTGTAATCTGACCAAGGAACTTCATCAGTTCTTCATGAGTGTAAGTACGACCGTAAATTAGGTCTGTAACTAGGGTATGTTGACAATTATGATTTCGACGTCGAGGGACGTTGGGAATATTTTGGTGAATTGTCAACACACTCTAATCGATAATCAGATTTTTAAATGATGTTTTAATTGCCGGCAATCCTGATGAATAAAATAAAAGTAATGTCGTTTGAAAACACGACATCTGATTATCATGATTCATGTGTTAAAGCGTTTGAAAATCGTCGTGCCACCCAATCGTGATCGAGGTAATCAAAACAATCCTGCAAAAAATCAGTTAATTCATCCTCTTCCAGGATATGCTCAAAACCGATTGGTTCCACGTCGTGATGAACATATTCACCAAAATAATGCATTGAAAAATCAATATAATCCCGTGTATGCAAAATAAACGTATGCCACATCTCATCTAAAATCAATAAAGGACCAAAAAGATACGTTTTTTTGCCCATTTTAGATCGCTGATTGTTTAACCACATCCAGGATAATAAATCTTCAAATATACATCGACCATCATCCAAAGAAAATTCGGGATGATGGTAACAGAACTGTGTGATAATTTTTTGATTTTTATAGGTTTTCAGTTCGTCGAGCTTGAAATTCATTATCTGCAACAAGTTTTTTTAGCACTAGGCTTCTTGGTAACAAAACGAATAATTCGGCAAATCATTTCTTCTTTAGTCATAATCATCTCAATAAATGAATAAGGATTGATAGTTTATCCTATTGTTTAGAAAGGACGCAATTGAATGTTTTTATTTTCATCAATTAGCAACATATGCTGCGCGGGCACATCTTCCCATCCATCGGCCAAATCATTCAGTTTTTCAGAGGATACGACAATATAAGCAGGTTTTCCCTCTTCCTTTATCCATAATCCATGAGTCGCTAAAACATATCCAACCAGATAATGTAATGTCAAAGGTTTCGTTTTTTTATGACTGGTATATCGTGTTGCGACTATTCTCTTTCCATCGGTAAGACATACATTATAATAAGAAACACCAGTATGTCCGAACTCTCTTATTACATCCTCGATTCTAAGTATCGTTTCTTGCAAAACATCTGCAACAACAGTGATTTGACTTAAATCTCGTCCTTTGGCAAGTTGCAAAAATAAACCAAATAAATGCTCGGAATCCGTATCACCTTTTACCCAGTGATAAATATCATCATCCAATAAATGCCGTATGTGCCGTTTGACATCGATAAAATCATTAATTTCACCGTTGTGCATTAACATCCAGTCGCCATAAACGAAGGGATGGCAATTAAAATTGGTAACTCCACCAGCACTGGCAGAGCGGACATGGGCAAAAAAACAAGGAGATTGAATTTTGGCGGTTAAATTCAACAAATTTCTATCATTCCAGGCAGGAAAAACAGAGGTAAATAAAGCAGGATCAGAACTGACTTCTGGAGCATACCAACCGACACCAAAACCATCACCATTAGTTCGCAAATTGGTTTCACGGGCATGAAGGCTCTGCATTATTATTGAGTTTTTAGGTGTGACTAATACATTTTCCAATAAAGTTGAACGTCCCAAATATGCAACGAGTCGACACATAATATCTCCCTATGGTTAACATTTTATACTGCTGTTCGCATACCATTCGCTAACACCAGGATCTGTATAAAATGGTTCTACAACCCCTTCCTGGCGCGGCATGTCCGCGCCATCCAAAAGACACTAGATACCGCGGACATGCCGCGGTACGTGTGCGATTACTGATAATGAAAAAAACTACTATCATTAGACCAGACTGAATTATCTAAAGTAAATTTTGCCTGCTCCTACTCATTTACCAAATAACACATCTGTTTTTATTCACCATAGCGCTGTTGTCCGGAAGTTTATAAGCTTCTTGAAATTGAGGCATATTGGCAAAACTTCCATTAACTCGATATTGAGCTGGCGGATGAGGATCAGTTGTTATCTGGTTCTGTAATTGTTGCGGTCTAATATTTTTTGCCCAAACATGTGCTGCGCCCAGGAAAAATTGCTGAGAGGGAGTAACACCATCAATGGTTTTAGCATTTTTATAATCATTTGATTGTAAAAATGCTTTATAAGCTAAAATCAGACCACCTAAATCTGCAGCAGCTTCACCAACAACCAATTTACCCTGTACGTGCAGAGTACCATCAACCTTATAGTTGGAAAATTGATCTGCAATACATTGAGTCGCTTTTTTAAATTTGGTCAAATCTTCGGGCTTCCACCAATTATTCAGATTTCCATAACCATCAAATTGTGCCCCCTGATCATCAAAACCATGGGTAATTTCATGCCCCATAACAAATCCTATAGCCCCATAATTCACTGCTGCAGGTGCATCAGGGTCAAAGAAAGGAGCTTGCAATATCCCGGCTGGCATATTGATGTTGTTCATGGAAACATCATAATAGGCATTGATCGTTTGTGGTGTCATCTCCCATTCGGATTTATCTATGGGCTTACCAATTTTATCCAGATCTCTATTGATTAAAAATTCATTAGCTCGTATTACGTTTAAAACATAAGGTCCTCTATCCACTTTAAGTTTGGAATAATCCCACCACTTTGTAGGATAACCAATCCGCTCCTGCATTAAATCGAGTTTCTTTAACGCTTCTTTTCGAGTTTCAGGTGACATCCAACTCAAGGAACTTAAATCTTGCCGCAAAACGCCGCGAATGTTCTTCAGGATTTCTTCAACCTGCTCTTTAGCCTTGGGAGGAAAATACTGTTCTACATACATTTTACCAATTGCAAAACCAAGAGCTCCATTTTCAGTACTCACTACCCTTTTCCAGCGAGGTAATATTTTTTCAATTCCTGTAAGAGCGCTAACCATTTTAAAATTCTGCTCAATAAAAGGCTTAGACAAGTAGGAAGCAAAAGCGTCAATCAAATGCCAGCGCAAATAAATTTTCCACTCATCCAGACTGATGGTTTTTAATAAGTTATTCATTCCCTTAAAAAATTCAGGCATGGCTAAATTAATACTGGTAAGTTGCCCCTGGCCTATAGCCTTTAGGTAGAATTGCCATGAAAAATCAGGAGTAATTTGCTCCAGTTCATTTAGAGTCATAATATGATATACAGCTTTGGGATCACGACGTTCTATTATAGGCATGGAAATTTTGGCGAGTTTGGTTTCGATATCCATTACAATTTTTGCTTCCTTGGCCGCTTTATCCGGGCTGTCGCCAAGTAACTGAAACATCTTGTCAAGATGGTTTACATAAGCGTCACGAATTTTTTTAAATTTTGGATTGTCGCTTAAATAATAATCTCGTTCAGGCAAACCTAGGCCACTCTGAACGGCAGCCCCTATCATCAACGTACTGTTTTTATAATCCTGCATACTGCCAAAACCAAATAAAGCATCAACACCAATTTGATGTAAATGAACCAGTTCCTTTTGTAGATCTTCAAGAGTGTTTATTGCCTCAATTTGAGCAAATTCGGATTGAATTGGAGCAATACCTACTTTATTGATGGTATCCTCATCCATACCACTAAAATAAAAATCCCCTACTTTTTGTTCGATACTGCCCGGTTTGACGTGGGTATTTTGGGAAGCCTTGATGAGCATCTGATGAATAATATCCTGAATGTGTTCATTAAGAATATTAAAACTGTCCCAAGAAGCATATTCAGCAGGAATAGGATTATTTTTTTGCCAGCTTCCATTGGCGTAAGAGTAGTAATCTTGACCTGGTAAGACTTTAGAATCGATCCATTGCAGACGCAGAGCATTACGTTGTTTCGTGGTAATATCTGCATCTGCGGAACAAACTGCTGAACTATAAATCAGTGGAAGAGCAATTAATCCTATTTTGAATTTCATCGTGCGACTCCTTTGCCTTTATATCGAGAGTATTTTACTAATTAATAGAATACAACCAATTAATTCAATAGTATTGAGATTTATGCGTATCTTTTAAAGTACTAATTTAATGAGAACCATCTTATGACCCTAATGGAACACCTTTACTGCGGGGAAGAACTGATTAATAAATCGTACCATCATAATTTCTCAGCCTTTATTCCAAAAAAAGCTAAAAATTAACCTGATGGTACACTTTATCTTGTATTAGGCTTCGACAGGATAATATTCAGATTGCATTGATGGCAAATAATTTTCTGCATCAAAATAGGTATATTCCCAAGCATCTTGCCTGACCATTAATTCACGTAATAGTCTGTTATTCAGTTCGTGGCCTGATTTATACCCTTCAAATGCACCAATTAAACTGGAACCCAACAGATATAAGTCACCGATTGCATCCAGAACTTTATGAGTCACGAATTCAGACTCAAAACGTAATCCATCTTCATTAAGGACACGGTAATTATCAACAACGATAGCATTATCCAAACTACCGCCTTTAGCTAAATCACATTCCCTTAATTTTTCATAATCGGAAAGGAAACCAAAAGTCCTGGCTCGGCATACTTCTTTAACGTAGGAAGTGCCGGAAAAATCAAAACAGACGGTCTGTGGCTTGTCATTAAATACGGGATGATCAAAATCAATTGTAAAGGAAACCTTATACCCTTTGTGTGGCAGGAACTGCACGTATTTACCATTGTCTTCAACACGAATGGGCTTAAGAATACGGATATACTTCTTGGCAGCATTTTGCTCTTTTATGCCAGCAGATTGAATTAGAAAAACAAACGGTGCTGCGCTGCCATCCATAATGGGCAGCTCGGGCGCATTAACATCAATATAGGCATTATCAATACCTAAACCAGCCAAAGCAGACAGAAGATGTTCCACAGTTGCAATTTTAACGCTTCCATGATGTAACGTAGTACAGAGCATGGTATCCCCGACATATTCGTAGGATGCTGGAATTTCAACGACTGGTGACAGATCCACTCTTCTAAAAACTATCCCTGTATTAACAGGAGCGGGTCTTAAGGTTAAAAGCACTTTCTCACCGGAATGCAACCCAACGCCAGTAGCCTGGATTACCTTTTTAGGAGTTCTTTGTTTTATCATTCAGTGCTCACCTTTCTTCTTTATTTATTTTGCGCGCAAAAACCTCTTGATCTTAGCAACAATTTATTGATTAGTCTAATTTTTTTCTATAATTAAACAGTATACAACTATTTTATTCCTGATAAAGTTATCAGGATTTACAAAAAAAGCTCAACCTCTTCGCGCGTCCGAAGGTGTTTCTAATCTAAAATCAAAATCCTTAATCAAGAACAAATCACTTGATTGAACAACCCCACTCAAGTGTCATTCAAACGATCACAACCTTAAAATACACAACCTACACAAGGTTGTGCTCTGTTCCAGATTCCCAATCGTTCAAAAAACACTTGTGTGATCGATCAACTAGGCTTCCTCTTCCTGACGACGAAGGAAGGCAGGTATATCCAGATAATCAACATCCGGAACACTGTCACTTACAGAACTTTTTTGTTTTGCAGAAGATGTAGATACAGCGGCACTCTGAGCTTGTTTACGAATTACGGCAGGTCTATCCAATTGATGATAATCAAGGGAACCATCACTTCGGGTGGATTCCATTAATCGTGCTCGTTGGCCTTGTTGTTGTGGCTGTTGATGACGTTGTCTCATATCGCCCAAACCAGTAACGATCACAGTAACCCGCATTTCATCGGTCATTTCAGGATCAATTACTGTACCTACTACTACGGTCGCATCATCAGAAATAAATTCTTTAACCACGTCGCCAACTTCTTCAAACTCTCCTATAGACATATCAAGACCGGCAGTAATGTTGACCAGTAT
This sequence comes from Legionella quateirensis, assembly GCF_001467955.1. Classification (GTDB taxonomy): domain Bacteria; phylum Pseudomonadota; class Gammaproteobacteria; order Legionellales; family Legionellaceae; genus Legionella; species Legionella quateirensis. Next base: position 96,447 of record NZ_LNYR01000041.1, read on the forward strand.
TCCTCGTGCTCCAGAAAAATTCACATCTTCCAATAATGGAGAAGCAATTGCAGCCTCAGCTGCCTGTCTTGCTCTTTGCTCGCCAACGGCACTTCCAGTTCCCATCATGGCCATGCCCATTTCAGACATTACAGTTCGCACGTCAGCGAAATCCACGTTGATTAAACCGGGACGAGTGATTAAGTCAGAGATACCTTTTACGGCACCAAGCAATACGTTGTTTGCCGCTTTAAACGCATTCAGCAAACTGATATTTTTGCCTAAAACACTTAATAATTTATTGTTAGGAATCGTGATCAATGAATCGACATGCTCTGCCAAACGACGAATTCCGTCTTCAGCTGCAAGAGCACGTTGTTTCCCTTCAAATGAAAATGGTTTGGTTACCACAGCAACAGTCAAAATTCCCAATTCTTTGGCAATCTCGGCAAATACTGGAGCGGCTCCTGTTCCGGTCCCGCCTCCCATGCCTGCTGTAATAAATACCATATCAGCGCCACTTAATATTTCTCGTATATGATCTCTATCTTCTTCCGCAGCTTCACGGCCTATTTGCGGGTTAGCTCCAGCACCCAAGCCTTTAGTCAGTTCGTCGCCTAATTGAATATGAATTTTTGCATTGGAGCCTTTCAATGCTTGAGCGTCTGTATTAGCACAAATAAACTCTACACCGTCTATATTTTCAGCAACCATATGTTCCACAGCGTTACCGCCGCCACCGCCAACACCTACAACTTTTATCACAGCATTATTATCTTGATGGCTGCTTTCCATTAATTCAAACATAACCCCGCTCCCCTAGTGTGCTGCTTTTTTTCTGCTTATCACTTTAAAACAGTTTTGTGTATGTTGCATTATGATGCAACCCCTAATCATGTACTTAATCTTTGTAAGTATTCTTTAAACGTTTATTTAATAATTTTTTAATTAATTAAAAATTACCTTGAAACCATTCTTTCATTCGTGACCAAATTCCCTTGGTATTATCATTCAATGCCGGCACATTATATCCTCCTTCATATTGCTGTTGGAAGCCATGAAGTAACAAGCCAACACCGGTAGCAAAAGATGGATTTTCGGTAGCTTCTGCCAACCCTGAAACATGATGCGCACATCCTTTTCGAACTGGCATTTCAAAACAAAGTTCCGCAAGTTCAGTAGCACCTCTAACATTAGAAGCCCCACCGGTCAGTACAATTCCTGCAGCCATTCTGTCTTCAAAACCACTGCGTTTTAATTCATTGCGAACCAAAGAAAATAATTCTTCATATCGAGCTGAAACTACATCAGCTAGTGCCTTGGCTGATATTTTTCGCCCAGGTCGTTCATTGACACTTGCAACTTCAAGCATTTGGTTTGAATTAGCCAATTCAGGTAAAGCACAAGCGTGACTCAATTTAATTGCTTCAGCAGCCTTGGTTGGTGTTCGTAAGGCCATGGCAATATCATTAGTCACCTGATCTCCTGCGATAGGTATTACTGATGTATGCTGAATTGCACCTTCACAGAATATGGCAATATCAGTAGTACCCCCACCAATATCAATCAAACAGACACCCAGATCTTTCTCATCTTCAGTGAGTACTGCATGACTGGATGCCAATTGCTCCAGAATGATGTCGTTCACTTCCAGTCCACATCGACGTACGCATTTTACTATATTCTGGGCGGCGCTGACCGATCCTGTGACAATATGCACTCGAGACTCAAGTCGGACACCAGCCATGCCTATAGGTTCACGAATACTTCCTTGATGATCAATTATGAATTCCTGAGGCAGTATATGTAGAATTTTTTGATCTGCAGGTATGGCCACAGCCTTGGCTGCATCAATAACCCGTTCGACATCAGCCTGAGATACTTCCTGATCCCGAATAGCAACAATTCCGTGAGAATTCAAACTGCGTATATGACTACCAGCGATCCCTGCATAAACAGTTCTGACTTCACAGCCAGCCATTAATTCAGCTTCCTGCACTGCACGCTGTATGGAATTAACTGTGGCTTCTATGTCAACGACGACTCCACGTTTTAAACCGCGAGAAGGATGACGGCCAATTCCAATTATTTCAATCGCTCCATCGGAAGTCACTTCACCAATTAAGGCAATTATTTTTGAAGTGCCAATATCCAATCCAGTGATAATATTTTTTTCTATTTTTTTAGCCATTATCGTCCCGTTTGTTGTTTCCACTGCACTGCCATACCACGCGGATAACGTAAATCCACGCTTGCCAACTGATCTGCTTTTTCAGCAAATACTGCAGGATATGCTTTACAAAAACGCAGCAATCGCGCCTCTAACTCTTTCTTTCCCAAGTATATTTTTACGCCATTACCCAGTATTAATACCCAGGCCTGATTGTCTCTTAAGCTCAATCCAGAAGCATTTAAACCATAGGATGATAATATCTTACTCAATTTTTCGTAAACTTGTAAGACGTCTAATTGTTGACCTGTCGGTCCTTTTAGTTTTGGAATGTTTAAATCAGCTGGAACATCGCCTTCATTAAACAAGGTGCCATCCTCAGTCATCAAGGCATTTCCCCAAATGGCAACCGGATTCTTTTCCACAAGTTTTATTTTTATAGTATCAGGCCAGACTCTTTCTACATAGGCACTGTCAATCCAGTTTATTGCATTAAGCTCGTTTTGTAATCGGCTCACCGGCAAAGCAAAAAAACTGGCGCTTAAATGTTTTGCCAACACGCCTTCCAATTCTTTATGACTCACATGTTCATAACTGGCAGCTACTTTAATCGTAGTAATTGGGAAACGATCTGCATCAGCAAGATATAAATAGCCCAGGCGCCCGGCTAACAGCACGGCGCTTACAATCAATAACCCCAACAGGCCGACATATCGCAGCCCATCGGAATCAACATCCTTTATCTTGATGTTCTCTTTCACAGGTAATTGGTCACTAAATGTTGTCGACAGTTTTGGTGTGTCATTGCAATTTGAATCAGTTCATCAAGCAGATCAGGGTAAGTCAAACCACTTGCTTGCCACAATTTTGGATACATACTTATTGAAGTAAAACCAGGCAATGTATTGATTTCATTAAAATAAATTTCTTCTGTTTTATCATTCACAAAAAAATCAACTCTCGCCATTCCTTTGCATTTTAATCTGGAAAAAATCTCAGCGGCAGCCTGTTTTAATCGTTCGTCCAATTTATTATTTAATAGCGCTGGAATAATTAAATCGGTCTGACCACTTTCCAGATATTTCGCAGTATAAGAATAAAAGCCATCGGGATGATTCACCCGAATTTCTCCCACAACACTGACTCGTGGCGTGGCAGAAGGTTTGATATTTTCTAATACCGCCAATTCAATTTCTCGACCCTGAATGTATTCCTCAACCAGGATTTCCTCGTCATAGCGTAAGGCATCATCTACAGCGGCAACCAATTCAGCCATATTTTTGGCTTTATGAATACCCACACTGGATCCTAATGAGCAGGGTTTTACAAATAAGGGCCAGCCAAACTCCGCGGAAACTTCGCTACAAAATTGCTGTCTTTCAGCCGAAGTGGTATGCCATGATAATAATTTATACTGAGCAGAATGAAGGCCATTAATACATGCTACTCGTCTTGCCATATCCTTATCCATACCAATGGCTGAAGGCAATACATCACAGCCAACATAGGCAACTCCCGCCAGCTCGAGCAAACCTTGCAAACTGCCGTCTTCGTATAATGGACCATGTACTACAGGAAAAACCACATCGGCTTCAACGGCCAGGCGACCATTACTTACCAGACTATCTAACGGTTTAGAATGTTCTGTTATTACGGGGAGTTTTTCTTTATAGTTCAGTAAATCGGCATAAGTGTGCAAATGAAACTGGCCATTTTTATCCATTGCTATTGGAATAATATGATATTTCTCAGAATTCAAATGCCTGAGAACCGATGATGCTGAAATTAATGACACTTCATGCTCACCTGATTTTCCACCATAAAGCAAAACAAGGTTGATAAGCTTAGACATTAACAGTCTCCAATAATATGTACTTCGTGCATCAACTCTATAGTTGTTTGCTCTTTAACTTTAGTTTGCACCAAATGAATCAATGCTTCAATATCTGCAGCAGATGCAGTTCCCTCATGATTGATAATAAAATTGGCATGCTTCTGAGAGACAACTGCTCCTCCTATCTGAAATCCTTTCAAGCCACATGATTCGATAAGCCGCGCAGCATAATTTCCAGGGGGATTTCTAAATACTGAACCACAATTGTATTCATTTGTTGGTTGAGTATTGGTGCGATGTGCCAACAAATCTTTTATGACCTGTAGCGAAGTCTCTTTGTTACCCGGGGACAATTTAAAAGTAGCGGAAATAAACCACTCATTGTCCAATCCAGCCACATGTCTGTAAGCGACTTCAAATTCTTCTGGTTTTCTTACTCTAATCTCACCATGGCGGTTAATTGTTTGAACCTCGATTACTGATTGCCATGTTTCGCCACCATGACAGCCCGCATTCATTCTCAAAGCACCGCCCATGGTACCTGGAATACCAGCCCAGAATTCTCCGCCGGAAAGATTATTGCGTGCAGTAAACCGTGCCATACTGGCGCAGGACACGCCCGCTTCAACTCGGACAGTATCCTCATTTAACAGGCTAATTTCTTTTAAACAGCCCTGAGTAACTACTACTGTACCTGAAAAACCTTTATCACGTATTAAAGAGTTAGAACCTAAGCCCAACCATAACAAGGGTTCATTCTTGGGAAGCTGACGAAGGAATACAACTAAATCAGCCAGATGAGCTGGCTTATAAAGTCGAGTTGCAGGCCCGCCCACACGCCAGGTTGTATAATCAGCCAACGGCTCATTAAACAGCAATGTACCCTGACATTCAGCAGCAAGACCACAATCCTTTTCCATTATGCTCATGTTAATTCTCACCCTTTTTTCATCAGGTTTACTGCCATTTGGCCAATATTTCCAGCCCCCTGCATCAAAATAACATCGCCGTCCTTAATAAATTCATCCAGTTTTTCTTTTAGAGACTGTTCAGTAACCATGGTCACTCTTCTGTCGTTATCCCTGATTCCCTTGGCTAATCCCTCACTTGAAATACCTGGAATAGCTTTCTCACCCGCAGCATAGATATCAAATAAAAACAGCTCGTCAGAAAGACTTAAAACATCTATAAATTGATTATATAAAGATTGTGTTCGGGTATAACGGTGCGGTTGAAATACATGCACCAAACGTTTATCTGGCCAAACACGTCTGAACGCATCGATAGTAGATAATATTTCTTGTGGATGATGTCCATAATCATCAACGACTATAGCAGAGCCGTGTTCAAACTGTCTTTCACCCAGCATTTGAAATCGTCGTCCTACACCCTGAAATTTTTTCAGACCACGAATAATGGAATCATCATCGACACCCAGCTCTGTTGCAATTGCAATCGCAGCCAGGGCATTCAACACATTATGACGACCAGGATACTGAAACTCAATCGATAATTGCGAATAAGGGGCTGGTCGAATCACAGTGAACTGACTGAGCATTTCATTTTGTGTCCAGTTCACAGCGCGATAATGAGCCTCCTCTTTAAATCCATAAGTTAGAGTAGGTCTTTGGATTGCCGGAAGAATTTTTTGAATTTCTTCATCTTCAATGCACACCACAGCCAGACCATAAAAAGGTAAATGGTGTAAAAATTCAAGGAATGTGGTTCTTAATTTATCAAAATCATCCTCATAGGTATCCATATGATCAGCATCTATGTTGGTAACCACAGCCATCATAGGTTTTAAAAATAAAAATGAAGCGTCGCTTTCATCTGCCTCAACTACAAAATAAGCGGATTTACCCAGTTGCGCGTTGCTGCCACAGCTGTTTAATTTTCCACCGATAACAAAACTGGGATCGAGTCCCCCTTCAGCAAGAAGGCTACTGACCAGACTTGTAGTCGTGGTTTTTCCGTGAGTACCCGCAATAGCAATCCCATGTCTGAATCGCATTAACTCAGCCAGCATTGCTGCTCTTGGAATAACGGGGATCATTAATTCACGTGCGGCAATAATCTCCGGATTATTCATATCAACTGCCGAAGAACGCACTACAACATCAGCACCCTGAATATTCTCAACTCTATGGCCTATATGAACCTGTATACCCAATGATTTTAAACGCTGTACCGTGCTGCTTTCACCAATATCAGAACCCGTGATACGATAACCTTGATTATGCAACACTTCAGCAATACCGCACATGCCAACGCCACCAATACCAACAAAATGAATTTGTTCTACACGCCCCATCCTTGTAGATAAAAATGGTCCTGAATTATTCACAATTCCCCCTTATGCCGTTTGCGTTCTCAATCCAAGAGACTGCCAACGATTTTCATGGTCTATACGCAATAACAATGCGACAACCACACAATTAATCACCATACTGGCACCACCATAACTAAGTAATGGCAGAGTTAGCCCTTTTGTAGGCAACAAACCCGCATTTACTCCCATATTGATTGCAGCCTGCAAGGCCAACCAAAAAGTCAGACCGTATGCTGTATATGAAGCAAAAAGGCGATCTTGGACATGGGCTGTATATGCGATATTAAGTCCCCTAAATACAAGTATACTATACAATAGCATTACTACTAAAATTCCAAACAAACCCAATTCTTCAGCAAGTACAGCAAATAAAAAATCAGTATGTGCTTCAGGTAAATACATCAGCTTTTGAATGCTTTCCCCCAGACCTGAACCAAACCAGCCGCCACGACCAAACGCGATCAACGACTGAGTGAGCTGATATCCGCTGTTATACTGATCAGCCCAAGGATCCAGAAAGGCAGTTAACCTGGCGACACGATACGGTGATGAAATGGCAAGAAGCGCAAGAGCGCCGATCACTACAATCATTAAACCAATATAATACCTTAATTTCACTCCCGCCAGGAAAAGCATGGCCATTACCGTTCCTGAGATAACAACAGTAGCTCCAAAATCCGGTTCCAGCAGCAATAAAAATGAAACAACGCCCAGAATTACCATTGGCTTGATAAAGCCGAAAATACTTCCACTAACCGCTTCCTGCTGCCGTACCAAATAGCCGGCCAGATAAAAAATCATGGTTAATTTTGCCATTTCCGACACTTGAATGCCTATGGGTCCAAAAGCAAGCCAACGCCTGCTCCCATTCACGGTTCTCCCGATCCCAGGAACCAATACAACAAGCAACATGACCAAACAGATGATCAACATGGGCATGCTTATTTTTTCCCAAAAACTGCTGTCAGTTCGTACCACAACCAATGCCAACATTAGGCCAAAAAATAAATAACAGGCCTGACGAATTAAAAAATGAAAGGGTTGCTGGAAGTATTTTGTCGAGATCATCACCGAGCTGGAAGCGACCATCATCAAGCCAATAATTAATAAACCAAAAACAGCACCAATCAACCACTTATCATAAAGTGATATTGGTTTACTTACGGGTTTACCTCTTTGATTTAAATGTCTCGGTCGCATTCTGCCTACAATCCATTAACGGAGGAAGCAAATACATCCCCCCTATGATTAAAATCACGAAACATATCCAGACTCGCGCAGGCTGGCGATAACAAAACAACATCGCCTGGTTTTGCACAGGTCTTCGCCAATACCACAGCATTATCAAGCGAGGACGCGCGAACTACAGGCACAACATGAGCAAGAGCAGCTTCCATTTTGTCAGCATCCTCACCAATGAGCACTATAGAACGAACAAAATCCGCAATTGGTTTTGTCAAATCGTTAAAATCAGCGCCTTTGCCTTGCCCCCCAGCGATAAGAACAATTTTACCTTGCATAGCCCCCCCTATTCCATTAATGGCAGAGATTGTTGCACCTACATTTGTTCCTTTTGAATCGTTTATCCACTCTACACCATCCAGAGATCTCACCCATTGACAGCGATGAGGTAACCCTGCAAATGTTTTTAAAACCTGAAGAATGTGTTGTTCTGGAACTCCGGCTGCTTCAGCCAGAGCACATGCTGCAAGCGCATTGAGCCAATTATGTACTCCTTTGATCAATAAGGAGTCTACGGACACGAGACATTCACTTCCTTTTGCCAGATAAATGGTTTCATCTTTGGAAATTAAACCCCAATTCTCCCGGGTAGGAACATCACTGCCAAAAGATACACGGTGTATACCTGGATTCGATGTCTCATTGGGGATAGTCGCCTCATCCTGACGATTTACAATGGCTGTTTTAGCTCGATGATATATACGTTGTTTGGCCTGTGTATAGGCCTCCATAGTGTGATGTCTGTCTAAATGATCAGGAGTTACGTTAAGAATTGTTGCCGCGACAGGAGATAAAGAATAAGTCAGATCCAGCTGAAAACTGGATAATTCCAGAACCCATAAATCATACTGATGCTCATCAACCAGCATATCCAGAACGGGGGTACCAATGTTACCTGCGACAGCAACACGGAAGCCAGCAGCCTTCGCCATATCGCCTACCAGGGTAGTCACTGTAGACTTGCCATTTGTTCCTGTAATCGCTATTACTGGTGTATTAATCTCTTTAGCCAAACATTCAATATCACCATAAACGTTTACGCCTGATTGTATCGCCTGTTTTATAAAAGGTGTATCAAGAGATAATCCAGGACTGGTAATAATATCCGTTAATTGGCTTAATTGTTCCTCAGGTAGCGATTGAAGATAAACAGGAACATGAGGAAATTCTGCTTTAAATTCAGCCAGTCCAGGAGCCTCTTTTCGAGTATCATATACTATAAAGGATTTATTCTTCCTATGCAGGTACCGTGCTATAGATAATCCTGTTTTGCCTAAGCCTGCGACTAAATATAAAGTATGATTCATGAATGCACCTTGCCTATCGTAGTTTTAATGTAGCCAAACCGCATAACACAAATACAACAGTAATAATCCAAAATCTGACTATGACTTTAGGTTCCGACCAACCTTTTAATTCAAAATGATGATGTAACGGAGCCATGCGAAACAATCGTTTACCGTGAGACATTTTAAAATACCCCACCTGCAAAATAACCGAGATTGTTTCAATAACAAATAATCCACCCATTATTAATAACACAAGTTCCTGCCTTACGACTACAGCCACTATGCCCAATGCTGCGCCTAAAGCCAGTGAACCGACATCCCCCATAAATACCTGTGCGGGATAACTGTTATACCAAAGAAATCCTAAACCTGCTCCGACAATTGACGAGCAAAAAATGGTTAACTCACCTGTATTGGGTACAAACGGAATAGCCAAATAATTGGAATACACCGAATTACTGGAAGCGTATGCAAAAACACCCAAGGCGCCCGCTACCATAACTATAGGCATAATTGCCAATCCATCCAATCCATCCGTTAAATTTACTGCATTGCTACTACCTACAATAACAAAATAAGCAAGAATTGGAAATAAAATACCCAGATCCAAGGTCACTGTTTTAAAAAATGGCAAAATCAATTGGGTGTTCACTGGCAAATTGGCATTCATATATAAATAAAATACTGCAATCACCGCAATAACGGACTGCCAAAAATATTTCCAGCGACCCGGCAGACCTTTACTGTTTTTTAGTACCAGCTTACGATAATCATCAACCCAACCAACTACACCATTACCCAGAGTTACCAACAATACCAACCACAAACTGGATTGTCTTAAATCACACCAAAGCAGACAACTGACTGTAACAGCCAATAATATCAATACCCCACCCATAGTAGGCGTACCTGCTTTAGATAAATGCGATTGAGGGCCATCATTACGCACCATTTGGCCAATCTGCAACCCACGCAACCAGTTAATCATCAAGGGACCGCACAATAGACCGACCATTAATGCCGTTAAAGAAGCTAATATGGATCTGAAAGTCAGGTATTGAAAAACTCTTAACGCATGATACTGTCCTTGAAATAGCTGCGTTAGCCAATAGAGCATAATTTTTCCTCATGTTAATAATTAGGGTTGTGCTTTTTTACACTACTGTTAAAAACAAACCCTGAGTGGGGCAAAAAGCGACCAAGCATATCACATTCAAATCGAATCAATTAAGCAGTTTATGCACAATTTTTTCCATAGCGCTAGAGCGGGATCCTTTTACTAATACAGTTGTATTATCTGAAAGCTCCTCGAGCAAACTTTGAACCAGTTCTTCCTGATTGGAAAAATGTTGTCCTCTATCGCCAAATGCCTGTGAGGCTAACAGGCTATGTGTTCCACAACTCAACAATTGATCAATCCCTAATTGGTTCGCAGCTAATCCAACTTCCTGATGGTGTTGTGTCGCCCAATCACCTAATTCACCCATATCTCCAAATACAAATATCCTTTTTCCTGGCCGCATCGCCAATACTTCCAAAGCAGTTAACACGGAGCGTAAATTCGCATTATAAGTATCATCAATAATCGTTGATTTGTTTTTTCCGGGTAATACGGTCATTCGCCCTTTTACCCCACTAAACTGGTTTAAACCTTTTTGAATGTCCTGAATTGAAATACCAACAGCATAACAACAGGTTGCAGCAGCCAAGGCATTTTTGACATTATGTAGACCGGGCACTTGCAATTCGATGTCAGTCCTGGCATTAGGCAATACTAAAGAAAAATGACCTCGTCCATGTGTGTCCAAACGTACATCCTGCGCATAAACATCTGCTGGATGATCGGCTGAAAATCTTAATACTCTTTTATCAGCAATCAAATTATCCCAGAAATGGGAATAGGCATCATCATCATTGATAACAACAGTTCCATGAACTGATACACCTTGATGTATCTCCCCTTTAGCACGAGCAACACCATCAATAGAGCCAAATCCCTCAACATGAGCAGGGGCAATATTATTAATCAAAGTTACATCAGGATGAACAATTGCCACCGTATGAGCAATTTCTCCGGGATGATTTGCTCCCAATTCAAAAACAGCGTACCGATGTTGATGATTTAACTGCAACACACTTAAAGGGGCACCGATATGATTATTTAAATTGCCTTTAGTTGCATGTGAAGGAGGAGGTAAAATAGCGGCTATCATTTCTTTTACTGTAGTTTTTCCATTTGAGCCAGTTAATGCAATGACTGGACAATGAAGTTTTTGTCGATGCGCTTCTGCAATTTTGGCCAGAGCCAAAACAGGATCATCTACAACAAACTGAGGTATTTGCACACCCGGAATGGCTCGATTAACCACCGCAGCAATAGCTCCCTTTGCTTCAACTTCCTTGATGAAGTCATGCCCATCAAAGTTATCCCCTTTAATGGCAACAAAAAGATTTCCTGGCTGAATGGTGCGGCTATCGATACAAACACCAGTAACTTCAGTGTTAATCGAACAGGTTTGAGAAAGCAATGACGCAATAGTATTTAGATTCATGATATCTACATAAGGCTAAAAGTCTAGTGTACTAACACTCACGCTTAGAGTTCAAGATGAATCGTAATCAGAACTTCTCAGAATGTGATAATCAACATTAATTTATAGAAAAATCACCAGGGTGTGTTGACAGCTCATCAATATATTCCCAACGTTCCGCGACTTGTTCCTGAATTATCCTCACTTTTTAAAAATACGCATTTATTAATTTTAATTTGCAATTTTTATAAGATCGTCATCCTCGCGAAGGCGGGGATCCATCCTAAAATTTAGCAC
>NZ_LNYR01000041.1:108217-121678 GCF_001467955.1 Legionella quateirensis
CCGCCTTCGCGAGGATGACGTATAAAAAAGTGAGGATCGTTCAGTACTTGTTCGCGGGATCCAGCGATTTAGTATCATTAACGAACATTATGTCTTCATCAAGATCGAACTGGATTCTGCAAACAAGTCGCAGGACGTCGAAATCGGCATGGTCAACACACCCTATACATTAATGCTGAATTCGACAAAAACGAACAGGAGTAATCCATAGTACACCGATGGACTGACGCACAACACAACTCAGGCCGTTGCACAATCTCTTTCAAATTGATCTATATTCAATAATCTGTAATAACGGGCAACGCGCTCATCGGTCAATGGTTTTCGTTGATCATCAAGCAAGTGAGCATCCATACCTTCACTCAATTGTCGTGCTGTTTCCAGCATAATTGCAAAACGCTCTGCGTCGATACTTGGATTTTTAGAGGTTTGCATGAACAGGCATAACCCACGTACACTAAATGCGCCTATATTCTGTAAATCAAAAACCCCTGTAGAAGTAGCTGCGGCCAGACTGCAAATCACCGGCCCCTGACCATTGGCACTTTGATGGCGATGAAATAAATGACCTTCACCAAAACGCAATCCCGCTGCAAGAACAGTTTGTAACAACTCATATCCAGCAAATTGTCTGTTTTCCTTTGCCAATAAAAACATCATTATGGTTCCAGGAGTAGGTGCTTTTGATTTTTCCGCCGGGATATCCGTCTTGATTTCTTCCTGCGGGATCAATTGAGGTTGAGAAGGTCTGGATGCTGGATTTTTTAATAGGTGCAGTTCCGGTTCTTCTTCGTCAGCCAAATCAAACGAAACGTCTTTATTTACTTTTCGCACCGCAATAATATCATCATTATAAGGTTGTGCATCATAAGGACTATTCACAACCGGACCTAACGATGGTTGATACTGCTCTGGATTTAAACTCTGCTTTCTCGCTTTCATTAAGCGTCCAATGGCTACTATAACGCCAATTAACAACAGGACATTAAGAATTAAGCTCCAATTTGCCTGCATGATTTACTCCATAGTCAAAGCGTTTTTCACGTCTACCGCAACCAAACGCGACACCCCAGGCTCACGCATAGTCACCCCAATTAAATGATCTGCCAATTCCATAGTTACCTTATTATGTGTAATAAACAAGAATTGTACGAATTGTGACATCTCTTTCACTAAATCGCAAAATCGCCCCACATTTACGTCATCTAATGGTGCATCCACTTCATCTAACATACAAAATGGTGAAGGATTCAGCTGAAAAATCGCAAACACCAATGCAACAGCAGTCATCGCTTTCTCACCACCGGATAACAAATGAATCGTACTGTTTCGTTTTCCTGGTGGTTGAGCCATTACGATTATGCCCGCTTCCAACAGATTATCACAAGTTAATTCAAGCTGTGCCCTTCCTCCTCCAAATAATCGAGGAAAAAGAGCTTTAAAAGAAGTATTCACCTCATCAAAAGTATTTTCAAGACGTAAACGCGTTTCTTTATCCATTTTTTCAATGGCCGTTTCCAAAGTAGCCAAAGCCTGACTTAAGTCGTCATGTTGTTCATCCAGATAGAGTTTTCTCTGCTGCTCGGAAGCAAACTCTTCAATCGCAGCCAGATTAATTGCCCCAAGCCGTTTTATCCGCTCAGTAATGGCAATTAACTCATCTTCACGCATACTTTGAGTCGTTCCGTCTGGGATTTGCTCCAAAAGAGTCTGAGCTTGTAAACCTAACTCATCCAACGACTCCTGAACTGAGCTGGCACGTACAGATAGTGCCTGTTCATCCATTCGAGTTTGTCCTATGACATCCTGAATCCGTTTTACTTCCAGATCATGATTAATTGTTGATTTTTCCAGTGCTTCCAATTCCATTCTGATTTGTGCCAAACGCTCCCGACTTAACGTTAATTGGGATTCGATTTCACCATGTTTCATTAAGTGCTCAGCCAATTGTTCTTGCAATACGGCATCGGGTTCAGCTGATTGCATACACAGCATGGCTAAATGTTCCAATCGTTCCTGCAAAACATCAAGACGCTCTTGTTCACGATTGATGCGATCTGTAACCTGCTGAATTTTTGTAATTTCTCTATCGTATTCCAATTCGGTCTGATGCAGGATTCTACGCAACTCATCAACAAGAGTGTTCTGCTCGGACACGGAATCCAGCCAGGCTTGTTTTTCTTCTATAACCTGAAGTTGGTATTGCTCCGCTTCTTTATATTGATGTTCTAAACGATTTAATTGTTCGTTAAGTTCTAATTGTTCTGCTGCCAAATCTTCAACTAAAACCAGTAACTCGTCACCTTCCGCAGCAATATTTGCCATAAGCCGTTCAGCATGGTGTATCGCCTGTTCGTTTCCTGTTAATGCAGAGATATTTAATCTTAAGGCTTCATTACTAGCATTCAGATTTAACTGATAAATTTCCAGATAATTTAAACTCTGTTGTAACTGCGCATGACTCTGATCGCGAATCAATCGAATGGATTCAATTTTTTGCTGTAATTCCTCAACAATTAATGTCAGTTCAGCAATCCTTTGCTGTCGAGCAAGCAGCCCCATTTCATCCTGCTCCCCAGGATTGACCAGCTTTACCCAACCTTTCCCTAGCCAAAATCCATTAGCAGTCACTATAGATTCATAATCCAACAAATCTGGCAACCAATTCCTCGCTTCATCCAAATGCTCGGCAGTATAAATATGCTGCAGATTATTGAGTGTGGCTGGAACCGTTCCTTTGATTTTATCAGACAATCGAGGGTGTGTGCTTTTATTACCTGGTGACGCAATAAGGGTTACGATACTTTCACCCAAACTGGCACACTCCGACCACTGAGGCCATAATTCCTCAAAATCCTCTAAAACATAAGCGTGCAAAGCATCTCCCAGTACCATTTCGCAAACGGATTGCCATTGGGGTTCAACTTGGAGAATATCCATTAATCTGGATTTATCTAACCATGCCTTAATGCCTTCCTTATTCGTCTTATTGGCTTGTCTTGCTGCTTTTTGAGTCGCAATTAAAGCGGCATGCTCACTATTTAAACGATGAAATTCATCCTGCAATTGATGCAATTGCTGTTCCGTTTCCTGCAGATGAATACGGTGTTGATTTATTTGTTCATTACCCAATCTTAATTGTTCTTCATCAAACAATTGAGTTTCTTTCAATTTTATTTGTTTTTGTTCCAAATCGTGTTTACTTTCCTGCAAGTTCTCCAGGGAAATTGAATTTCTTTCTGAATCCAGTTTTTCCAGTCTGATCTGGGTTTGATGACGTCTTTGTTCCAAATGCTGCAAATTGATTTGTGTTACCTTCAATTCACTTTTTATAGTATTAGTATTGGTTTGTACTTCTTGCCAACGATGTTCCCATTGCTTTTGCTGCTGTTGGGCATTCTGCCGTTGCACGTCCTTTTCTTTAAATTCACTCTTCAGTCGGTGTAAATCAATCTCCAGATTCTGTGCGTTTTGCTGGCAATTAAGTAATTCTTCTTTATCTCGTTTTAATTGACCTTCAGCAATCTGCCAATCCTCCTGCATTTGCTGCCGGTCCTGTTCAAGACGTTTTTTATCTCGCTCTTTCTGCTGTATGGTTTCTTCGAGACGAGCTATCTCAGTACCTAATTGGTAAAAGGTTTCCTGAATCTGTTGTGATTGTTCAGTTGCATCATGTAATTGTTCATTTAACAGAGCCCGTTCTTTATTTGATCCGGTTAACACACTTTGCTGTTCTTCATAACGGACTGCCCAATCATGCAATTCACGTTGCTTTATTAACTGTTGTTCAGTTAATTCATGCCATCTGAGCGCCAGAATTTCTGCCCGGCATAATTGTTCTTCTTCTTTAAGTAAAGTATAACGTTCAGCTGATTTAGCCTGACGTTCCAAACGTTGTAATTGTTTATCCAGCTCTTCTCTGATGTCCGCGACTCGCGTCAAATTCTCACGCGTATGTTCTATACGCTGCAAAGTTTCGCGCCGTCGTTCTTTATATTTTGATACACCTGCCGCTTCTTCAAGAAAAGCTCTTAATTCTTCAGGTTTTGCCTCAATCAATCGAGAAATTGTTCCCTGACCGATAATCGAATATCCCTTTGCGCCAGCTCCTGTACCCAGAAAAATATCGGTAATATCCTTTCTTCGGCATCTGCTGCCATTTAAATAATAAGATGAATCGCCATCACGGGTTACAATCCGTTTTACAGCAATCTCTCCATAACTGGCAAAAGGTCCTGTTAAACGCCCCAGGCTGTTATCAAAAACCAACTCGACGGAAGCCTGACCTACAGATTTACGATTTGAGGATCCATTGAAAATAACATCGATCATGGATTCACCACGCAAATTTTTTGCTGAGCTCTCTCCCATGACCCATCGTACTGCATCTATAATATTGGATTTGCCACAGCCATTAGGACCAACTACTGCTACAAGCTGGCTGGGAAAATGAACTACTGTAGGGTCTACAAAAGATTTAAAACCAGCTAATTTTAGTTGCTTCAAATGCATGGTGATTGCAAAAATAATAAATTATTGACCATTATAACTTAGGATGGAGAGTATGACTATTTTAGAACCGTTGGAATTACAATAATTGCCATAACGAAAGCCAACATGAGCAATTGACAAACAATATTATCATTATATAATGCACCATTCTGTAAATTTATGGATGGACAATGAAACAACAGTTCAATGTATTGCCAAAACTTTTATTTACCTTATGTCTTACCTTGTTGTTTTCAACACCCCTATTTTCAGAGCCGCCTAACCTGAGTCTGGTCAGAAAAGAAATAATAAATTACTATGACACCGGCCTCTATTACAAAGATCTGGAAAGCAAAATACAACAAGCTCAACAATACATTATTGACCAGGCTAAAATCCATAAACAAAATAAATCATCCAAAAAGCTGGCCCTGGTACTTGATATAGATGAAACCAGTCTGTCCAATTATGACAAAATGCTCAAACGTAATTTCGTTGGCACCAAGGAAGAAATCCATCAAGAAATTATGGCTGCAAATGCTACTGTAATAAAACCGATGTTAGATCTATATAACACTGCCTTAAAAAACAATATTAAAGTATTTTTCGTAACCGGTCGCCATGAATCAGAGCGCAATGCCACACGAATTAATCTTATTAAAGCAGGTTATAAAAAATGGTCAGGTCTCTATCTGCGTCCCAATACATACGCATACCCATCAATCATACCTTTTAAATCAAAGACAAGAGAAACAATAACAAAACAAGGGTATACGATTATTGCGTCTATTGGTGATCAATTCAGTGATATTAAGGGTGGCTACGCAGAAAAGGGATTTAAATTACCTAATCCATTTTATTATCTGCCCTGATTAATTGAACAACAGAAGGGTATTTTATTGATTTATAACCTGAGACAGGTTATGCGTGCGTCATTGCTTAATAAATCCAAACAATTCATCTTCATGAATGATGATTCCCCACCTTGGTGGGGAACCTGTAATTCTAACTGACTGACTCTCTATGCGTTTTTAGCTTTCAAACGTACTGCCATTACTTCCATAGCCAGGAACTTGACGTAATCATAAGTAACATAATAATCGCCTTGATCTCCAGCTAATTTAGACCAGGAGTTACGCAAAGTAAACACGCCGCGGTTCACATGACCTTCATTATCAGTTACTTCCAGATCATCATCATATCCAGTGATAACGAGTTCGTGACCTGCATAAATGTTTCCATTCATTGCATCCATCACAATTTCAGGAGTCAACATCCAGGTGTCATTATAAGCACGGTTAGTTCCAACAGCTCCTGCATCGCCCACGTAGACATCTAACAACATGCCAACAGTCAGACGATTGCCTTTAGCCAGTTCTTCTTTAATTTGAAAAACAATCTCATTCATATCTGCTTTAGCAGAAAATGCTTCTTCGTCCTGTAATAACGCTTCCCAACTGATTACATTGGACACAGGAATACTATGGGATAAAAACTCACTATCAGACATTGGCTTGCCTTCATTGGTTTCTTCTTGCAATGGATAGTCTCTAACGCCGGCACAACCGTTTAGTTTTTGATAATTTTTGCTGATGATGCCGTAATCAGATATTTGCTGCAGAACCCATGATCCATAGGAACCATTCCACCCACTGGCTTGAGCTTTATCATGAATAGCTAGATAACTGCCTAATTCAAGACTGCATAATTGACTGATATAGTCACCTGCACCCAAAGTAGCGTCCAGTGCTGCAGTTACCGCAAAAGTAACACAACTGCCATGATACCCTTGATCCAGAACAGGAGTTAATTGCATCCCTACATTTACTTTTCTGGGTAATTCAGAAGCAAAAGATGCTGTTGATGCAGCATTTTTGGGATATTGTGATAATTGATCATGCAAATACGATTTGGCATCCGCTGATAATTCATATTTTGGTAGTTTGAATTTCAGTGTTTTAGAAACACCACTAAGATTTTTAGGAGTGATATTAACTTCAACCTCTCCTTTGAGACTCACCTGGCTGGCAAAAGCCAATGAGGTAGATAACGACAAAACAGCTAAATTAATCAATTTATTCATAAATTATATCCCTATAGTTAACTCTCTAGCATCATATCAAGAGCAAAACTAAATGCAACAAATTAAAGGGAAGCAACCGAAGTATGTCATACACGCAGATATCAAGTCCTTTTACAGATCGATTCCTCATCGGCAAATGATTCTGGATATCAAAAGCCTGTATGACGATCCGCATGTTCAAACCATGCTTGAAGACATCATCACCAATTCCATTGAAACACTACGAGGGTATAAAAAGCCCGATTATGGAATCGCTCTGCGTGAACCTCTGTCACAGTTTTTTAGGGGCTGTTGACATTTTCGATTTCGACGTCCCACGACTTGTTCCTGAGAGATGGTCACAAAATTTAAATGTAAGATCATGTTTTTAAATAACAAATGCTAAAGTACCTACGTACCGCGCTTTATGCGCGGTATCCAGAGATGCTTAATCAATGCATCAAAGCTCAAATTAAAATGTGACATGGCACTGGATACCGCGCATAAAGCGCGGTACGTAGGCGGTTTTGGCCTAGTTAAATTTTGTGAGGATCTCTCAGGACTTGTTCGCGGGATCCAGTTCGATCTTGATGAATACATTATGTTTGTTAATGATACTTGATCTCTGGATCCCGCGAACAAGTCGCGGGACGTTGGAAATAAATAGATGAATTGTCAACACACCCTAGTGGAATTTATTTAAAACCGCTGGATGATGCCTATGATGCAAGGGTCAAAGATGCGGTCTCTCCTCGCCAGATCATAGGATATTTGCATTGTTGGTGTCGGTGGTGGGTAGGTACAACAGAAAACTGGGGATACCAGGAATTACTGGAATGACTTTTAAGCGCGTGTTGGACGCCAAACCCCGCCGCCGGATTTGCGGCGGGGCTGCTTCAAGATGCTATGATGGTACAGAGGAAGAACAGCCCGGCATTGGTGCATTCGGCGTGAGGGAATCATCTGCAGTTAGAATCGCTGCCAGTCGCTCCCTGAGTGCCAACAAGTCTGTCGTTCGTGCTCTATCTAATGCGTCCATCGCGACGCAATCAATTTCGAGATCGCCCTGCTGCTGCCCTGCCCGCTCCCACACATCCCTATTCCCCCCGGTTCCCCCCACCCCCCCACATCGCGCCGCTCGCAATAATGCAAAATTACTCGTCCCTCCGGGAGAATATGCCAGCAAGGAGGCCATGGCTCGGTTATTACAGTTATAAAAATCCAGACACTCCGGAAGCTCCGCTTCACTAAATTTCGGAGTGGGTTCAAACGAGCGAGTCGGATGGCAATATTCCTGTAGAATATGCGCCGGGAATTTTGCCTGCGATTCACCAACATCCTGTACAAAGTGGCGGTCCCGATCGGGCCAGTTTCGCGTCAGGAAAGCAGCGCGCCACGCATCGCTTGCTTCAATAAATCCATTCACAGCGGCAAGACGCTCCCTGTTAAAACACCTGTCAAATTGTTCCAGAAGATTTGTAACTAGTTCGCGTTTATCCTCGCCATGATATGTTTCAAGGAAGTCAACGACCTTCCTGACAAAATAGGAGTCCTTTACCAAAACAGCATATTCAAAAGCTGTAATTTTTTCATAAGTCATTTTGGCAATATCGGTTAACTTGCCACGCCAGACTAATAATGAAGGATAAATCCTGAAAATAGTTTCTGCCTTTGTGCGCATGCCAAAACCTGCATAGTGAAGCAAATCTTCTAATAAATTGCGTTTAATCAAATCAGGACAAGGTGCTATCCTTGCGTTAAAAAAACCGGGGGTTGTTAATGGTGTGTCACCAAGTGCCTTGAAAGCCATCCTGAGTAATGAAGGTCGCACTGGTTTTCCGCTTGCCATCTGTTCCCGGATATCTCGTTCTGTTGCAGCCATTATTTTAATTCCTAACATGAGTTTGTGCGAATATTGTACAATCTCGAACTGGTGAAATGCAATTTATTTGCACTGAATTCTGTTGGCTTTCGCAACGATTGAGTGTGTTCCATGCCTATCCAACGCCTATAGGAATGAAACCAGAACATGTTCTGGTAGTGGAAGGGATGAAAGTCAACAGGCCTTTTCGTCACCCTGAACGCAGTGAAGGATCTCCCAATGCAGGCACCGCACCATATTCAGGAGATCCCTCATTACATTCGGGATGACGGCTCTCAGTTTCGTCATCCTGAACGTAGTGAAGGATCTCCCAATGCAGGCAGCGCACCATATTCAGGAGATCCCTCATTGCATTCGGGATGACGTTTCTCGTTCGTGATGACGTCTTTTTATCCGTCATCCTGAACGTAGTGAAGGATCTCCCAATGCAGGCAACGCACCATATTCAGGAGATCGCTCATTGCATTCGGGATGACGGCTCCCGATTCTTTTGACGAAGAGAATGGACGTTTTTCGTAAATCCTGAAGATTTTAATTACGAGATAACCATGTCAGTCCACTCAAGATTCACATACACCATGCACCAATATATACTAAAGATTCTGTAACCAACTATATGTGATATAATATTGCCCACTATTGTTTTTTATTAGACACAGGTCATCGATCGCATTATGCCCAATACTATTCAAATCATTAATCCAACTCTCGAAAAAAATATTAATCTCACGGTTGAATTGATGCGCTCAATTCATGGAGAAAATCCGGGACATTTAGTTCCTTACGAAGTCTATATCTTGCCCAATATAGATGGCGAACCCATAAAATACGTCTTAACGCATGGTGTGATACAGTTTGTTGCCGATCCATTGGTGCTGTCTGATGCTCCTCCGATACGACTCGATGTGGTTGAACTAACTTTTGAATCCAAAGGTCATTACGGTTGTATTCTCCCGGTCATTCAATCCATAATTTTTAACAACGGACAGCCTGTTTTTGATACTACGGGCAACTATATTGTTAAACTAATTTATGTCGATCATGAAGAACCAAAAGATAAACCAGACAAGCCAAATTATTCCATTCGAGCGGCTCATAGAGAACACTATTTAGCCAGTAATATGCCGCGGTTAGGTGCTTATTACCGTTTGGTAAACGGTTCATCATCATCTTATCTTCACATGAATCGCGCCCCCGGTTTACCTCTCCAGTCTTATTTTAATAGACTGGATGCTGAATCATTTTTAAAACTGGCCTGCGCACTACTGGAACAAGTACCGCAACAGTTGCAAGGAATAATCCGATCCGGGAAACATGCGGGAAAACGTATTGTTCACCGTGATCTGAAACCGCAAAACATCCTGGCTGAATACAAGGATCACGACTGGATTATTACCGTCATAGACATGGGATTAGCTAAGGCATTACCAGGGGAGCACTACACAACAATACATCCCAGGGGTAACTTAATGGCATTAGATCCCCACATGTTTAAAGCAATACAAAACCATCAACCAATCACCTATTCTTCTCAAACGGATTTGTATGCACTTTATATGATTATATTTACCCTCGCTGGCGCACGCTACAGATATAACCTTAAAAGTATTTCGGCTTTAACCGAAGATATGGAACACCCCAATTTTCAAGGATTATTCTACTCCATGATTATGGATGCGCCTATTCAAACAAAACTACAGGAACTATTTAAACGGATACTAGGTTCTAATTCTGATGAAACGCCTCCCTTGGACGAAGTATTAACCAGTTTTCAAGAAGCTCTTTCCGCTCATCAATCCACAGTAGTGCAGGACGTTCGAGAAATATATCAGGCTACACCGCATACCGTTACCGCTGAACTATTAAAAAGCAGTTTGGAAGAAAATCTGGATATAACCATCGGTGAGCATATTCTCTCAGGTAATAAACCTACCGCGGCACTTATGTCCTGGATATCAAAACACCATGCACTGCTCTCTACGGCTTCAGCAGATGAGTTGGAACGATTTAAAACATTATTAACTATTCCAGATCACATAAAAATTAGAAGTCACTATATTTTGAATCTTCTACGATTCAATTTAATTGATGAGTGCGATGATAATGCCTGCGTACGTTTAATATCCCGACATTATGAAATTCTCAAACCATTTAAGAAAGCACTGTCACAAAATAAGCATAAGCTGCCCGCAGAATGGTGTACTTATTTTACTAATATTCTTAATGAACTTCCGCTTCAACTTACTGCCGAACAAGAGCAATTTTGTAATAAGTTAAGTAAATTTATCCAAAATACGGCCTTAATTTTAAATTTGAGCCATGAACCCAGTATTTCTGCAATCGTTCATTCACTAAAAGCAACTCTTGATTCGTGTTTAGTCATGGATCCTGCTGAACAAGTTCAGAAATTACCTGCATGGGTTGAACGGATTAATTCTCAATTTCACTGCTTAGAGAAAATCACCGAGATACTTGGTACATTTAAAACAGCGAGATATTGGAATGACCTATTGCAACAAAAAACCGAAGAATGGATTCACTATTTCAATGAACACCAGCTTAGTGAATCTGAAAAAAGAGATCTCTCCCCTTATTTTGCAGCACGAAGTACTTTAGCAATGCAATTAGCCAGAATTTCTGAAAATCAATTACACCTGAGAACCCTGTTTGTACGATTTCCAGCATTAAAACAATCACCATACAGTATGGACGCCATCAATGAAATGATACGAACACTGCGCATTCAAGAAGATCATGCCGTGGCAGAACTTATTCAAAAAACACATATTCTGTTCTTATTATTTAATTTAGATGTGAGCTTCTCAAACACCGATCATCCGCTTAAAAAACATGTCACTTTATATGAACACTGTTTCAATCAGTTCAAAGCACAAATCGATGACTACACGATTATGGATGAAACTATTTTAAAGAACTTATTCAATTATTTAAATGCCATTGAAAAGCTACAACAGTTTATTGATAGATTTCATCGATCCGGAACCTATCAAGTAATTGAACGGGTGTTAATTCAATTGATGCCTGATCAAGCTCTAATCGGCGATCTGAATAAACTATTGCTTAAAGGGATTAATTCAGTGCATTTAAAAAAATTAAATCTTGGATTAGAAAATCTTTTATCACAATCGCCACAAGACAATTTGAATCAAAGATTATTTGCTGAAATAGCACATTATTTCGAATCTCCTAAAGATTATAAGCCTTATTCATCCCCTGTTGCGGGTTCAAGCTCATCTTTTGGTATGTTCCCGGTTCCGAAAGTAATTGATAATGTACCTGCAGCAATTGAATTGCAATTATAAAAATAGGGTGACCACAGATCACGAGCAAGTTTGTTTGTGTTCAGATATAATGACATTTCATACTACAATAGGGTGTAATAAAATGCGTAATCTCCTCTCATGTTTTTTAATTGCGTTACTGTCTTTTGGACTGGTCATTAATGAAGCGTCTGCAAAACGCTTTGGCGGCGGTAGAAGTTTTGGTGTGCAACGGTCACAAAGCAGCCTTTTTTCATCGCATAAACCACAAAATACTGCTTCAATGGGACAAAAAGCCAATAAAAGCAGATGGGGTGGTATGTTAGGAGGACTCTTGGTTGGTGGACTTTTGGCCAGTCTGTTCATGGGTAATGGTTTGGCGAATGGGCTAATGACCTGGTTAATCCTCGGTTCGGTGATCTTTTTTGCAGTAAGTTATTTACGCAGAAGAATGCAGCCAGGATTTCAATCCTCACAATCAAATGCATTCAGACACAATTCATTTAACCAATTTGCTCAACCTGATTCAAACAGCAGCAGTAGCAACAGCTCTCATTTTCATTCTAATGCCGTTGACTTTGTTTCAGAAAGCTTTTTACGAAATGCCAAAGTTAATTTTATACGTTTACAAGCAGCATATGACACAAAAAATTTGCAGGATATTCAAACCTTTACTACACCTGAAGTCTTTGCTGAAATTAAAATGCAGTTTGATGAGCGCGGTGATGAGCCCAATAAAACTGAAGTCATTACTTTGAATGCTGAGTTACTTGATGTATCCAAACAAACGCTGTCTACTATTGCCAGTGTTCGGTTTACTGGATCAATAAAAGAAAACGATGAAGCAATCGCGCCTCTTGATGAAATCTGGCATTTTTATCAATTCACCAACAGTAAAGAATGGGTGGTCGGCGGAATCCAACAAGAAGTTTATCAACCTTAATCAGACTCAGTAGCTCTACTTGCATAATAGATACAGCACTGTTGAACCCCGAACAGTGCTGATTTTTAAAATGATTCGCTCAGTTTATGGTTTTACGCTCTTAACCAATTCCTCAATTTCATCCAATTTTTTTGAGGAATCTGTTTGATGTACATAAAAGAACGATCTATTATAAAATAGGTTAATCCCACCCTTTACTACAAGACCTAAACCAACAGTAAAAATACCCAGGGTCAGATTGATCAAAAACTCAGACCATCCTCTATGTTTATCCAGTATTTTATGCGCATCTCTAATATGAGCATCGCAATGCTGTTTAAAGTTTATATAGGAATCCATTGTGGGTTTGCTAAAATATTCATCCCCTCTTGTTTTTAAATGTTGATGAAGATTTAGCACTGCCTCATAAGCCTCATTCAGAGTATGGAATGTTCCCTGATGCTGCATTTTATTTACTCTGTCTCGACGTAATTTAAACTCACTTCCTTTACTGAGGAGCATTTCAAGATGCTTATTAAAGCTCTGTTCTTGCGGTGTTTTTTCTCGAATGAAGGTTTCATTTCTTTTTTGAACACCTTTATTCTCAATAGACTTAAATACTGTAAATTCTTCGTCTCGTCTTTCCAGAGGATCTTCAAACGGGATATGCAGACGTTGTTCTTCTGCCTGTTTTTGGAGTCGATTTTGTTCCTCGGCAAGCTTTTGCAGACGTTGTTCTTCTACCTGTTTTTGGATTCGAGCCTGTTCCTCGGCAAGCTTTTGCAGACGTTGTTCTTCTGCCTGTTTTTGGATTCGAGCCTGT
>NZ_LNYR01000042.1:0-22681 GCF_001467955.1 Legionella quateirensis
CCTTTTTCTGGTCTGTATGAATGTTAACTGTTACCTATGTGTCCGGTCATTTGTGTTACCGATGTGTCCGGGTCGGACCCCCTTGATCCCTCTCCCCCACGCTGCGCGCGGTGGAGAGGGGAGATTGTTGGTTGTTTAAATAAAATAAGAGGCGATTAATTACTATTAATTAAAATTGATTTGTTCCACAGCCTCGTCAAAAAGCGGAACAGTAAAATTGTGGTATAACCTGTCTTTGCTCATTTAATCGAAACTCAATTCTTTGTATCACTAAGTACAGTGCAAATTGCAATACAAATGAGATGCATCACTGGGTATTTTGTTCTGTGATTAAAATTGTCATCCCAATATTCCTCTTCCTAACGAGGCTGTGGAACAAATCAATTTTAATTAATAGTAATTAATCGCCTCTTATTTTATTCCCCTCTCCACCGCGCGCAGCGTGGGGGAGAGGGATCAAGGGTGAGGGGGTTAAATTAATCGCGTAAGCGACTCCATACGGTCGCCGCTCGGTTGAACTTGTTTATTCACATAAAAGTACGTTATTGTAATTTTTTTGCTGGATGGACTATGGCATACTGTTTCTATGATTAAATCTTGCGTTTTGCATGAAATAATTAAATAAGGACATTAATATTAACTCAAATTTATCGAATTTATTATGAGTGATACTTATTCAACTTTGACACTGAAGTATTTAGGTATCAATACCTTTAAAGATCCCATAATTTATATGAGGGAAGATTGCCATATCTGTAAATCAGAAGGATTTACTGCTCAGTCACGGGTCAGGGTAACCTTAAAGGATCGTTCCATTATTGCCACCGTGAATACTGTTGAAACTAAATTATTGCGACATAATGAAGCCAGTCTTTCTCGTTATGCCTGGGATTTATTGTCTGCTCAAGCCGGTGATGAAGTGACGGTTACTCATCCTAAGCCGCTGGATTCATTGAGTTACATTCGTTCTAAAATTTATGGTCATGAATTGAAAGCCAATGAAACCAGACAAATCATTGAAGATCTAATCTCCGGACAATTATCCGACATCAATATCGCCATGTTTATAGCGGCCAGCTCTAATGATCACATGTCCAAAAGGGAAGTGATTGATTTAACTAAAGCAATGATAGATACCGGACAAAAAATAACCTGGCCTTCATCTATTATTGTTGATAAACATTGTGTGGGTGGACTTCCGGGAAATCGAACGACGCCCATAGTTGTTTCAATTGTCGCAGCATACGGTTTGATGATTCCTAAAACCTCATCAAGAGCCATCACATCTCCAGCTGGAACAGCGGATACTATGGAAGTGTTTACCTGCGTCGATCTGGATTTAACTGCAATGCACAAGGTTGTGGAGAAGGAAAACGGATGTCTTGTCTGGGGTGGTTCCATGGCATTGAGTCCAGCAGATGATTTATTAATCAGAATTGAAAGAACGGTTAATATCGACAGTGAAGGACAAATGGTTGCTTCAATTTTGTCAAAAAAAATTGCGGCTGGCTCCACTCATATTGTGATAGATATGCCTATCGGTACGACAGCTAAAGTACGATCTATAGAGCGCGCAAGGCGCCTCAAAAACTTTCTTGAAACAGTAGCTCATGAATTCGGTTTGCACATAAAAATTGTATTTTCTGATGGTGCGCAACCCGTTGGCAGAGGCATAGGTCCGGCATTGGAAGCCGTTGATGTACTCTCTGTTCTTAATCGGGATGCTGATGCACCGCAGAGCTTAAGAGAGCATTCTTTGTTACTTGCTGGACAAGTCATTGAGTTCGCCCAAGGCGTTGAGCCCGGTCAGGGTTTAAGCATTGCAACCGAACTGCTTGACTGTGGTAAAGCTATGGCTAAATTTCAAGCGATTTGTGAAGCACAGGGCGGCTTCAGAAGTATTCCAAAAGCTCCATTTTCTCAAACCATAGAGTCCACAGTGTCCGGAACTATAGTCAATATTGATAATCGTCATATCGCTCGTGTTGCGAAATTGGCCGGAGCGCCTGAAGCAAAAGCCGCAGGTGTTGAATTATTTGTACCTTTGCATAGTGTGGTCGCAAAATCCCAGCCATTATTTAAAGTTCATGCCGAAACCAAAGGACAGCTGAATTACGCCCTGGATTTTTTGAGACAGGAACATGATATATTTCAAATTGAGGTCAGCGGATGAACAATAAACCAATTATTTTTCCTTTATTTAACTACGATGAGCTCGCTCTTGGAATTCAAAAAAACGGTCATTATGAATTAGGCAGCATCAACCAACATCAATTTCCAGATGGGGAAACAGTTTTTAAAATCGAAACAGAGGTCACAAATCGTCCTGTAGTTTTCATCGCCAGTTTAGATACACCAAATCCTAAAATAGTTCCATTACTCTTTGCTGCAGAAACTGCAAGGGCTCTAGGCGCATCGCAAGTAATTCTTATCGCGCCTTATCTCGCTTATATGCGTCAGGATAAGGTATTTGAACAGGGCCAGGGAATTACCTCACAATATTTTGCCAAACTCATCTCGCATTACTTTGATGGCTTGATTACGTTAGACCCTCATTTGCATCGCTGGCATTCCTTAAATGATGTTTATGAGATACCTACTGAGGTTCTTCATGCGACCAAGCCAATCGCGCACTGGATAAGAACTAACATAAAGCAGCCATTACTTATTGGCCCTGATGAAGAAAGCATGCAATGGGTCAATCATATCGCGGATGAAGCTCAGGCACCTTTTGTTATTTTAGAAAAAAACAGAAAGGGGGATCGATCTGTTGACGTGTCAATCCCCAATCTGGAACTTTATTCCGGTAAAACACCCATATTAATTGATGACATTATCTCTACTGGCATGACCATGATAGAGGCAGTAAAACAGTTACATTCGCTCAATTTACCTCCTCCAGTGTGTATTGGTGTGCATGCGATTTTTGCTGGAGAGGCATATCAACAGATATTGGCTGCAGGAGTCGACAAAATAATTACCTGCAATACAGTTCGACATCCTTCCAATGCAATAGACATCAGCAATGAAATAATACAGTCTTTAAAAAACATACCGTGGTTGGATCAGGTTATTGGATAATCCAAATGTAAATTGACTCATTGCATCATGAATTAATTATTCTGATGTATGGGGAGCAAATGCATACCCTTTAGTTGATGTTTAAATTGTTCAGCCACCACTGAAGGGTTTTATGTCATTTGAAATGATACTTTCGTTTAGTTGCTCCACTTGTTTGATGCTGTCTGTTTTACTAAAGAATGTATAATGGCCTGTCACTTGTTTATTAATTAATATTGCCGCAGCATAACCGATTCCAAGAAGAAGTATGCCTACAGTGACATTGGCCAGGATGTATTTCCACTCTTCCCTATGATGAATCAATGTATTTTTTGATGCATTAATGTGACGACCTGCCTTGATTTTAAAATCGTTCAAAGCAAGCTGTTCATTTTGTTCTTCACTTTCGGCATATCCTTTTATTTCTGCTCGTATCTGGGAAGCAAGATGTAAAGCGGCATCAGCTGCCTTGGTTTCATTTCTTTTTGCCAGTTTGGCCGCTTTCATTTCAATATTCTTGACCTGAAGGAGCACGGGAGCCATTCGTTCCAGGCGGGCAAAATGAATTGGCTTATTATGCTCTAAAGCAGTTTTGTACTTTTCTTGTGCTTTGGAGTTTAATTGAATCAGCTCGTCTATAGGATTTGTTTGTGTTTTGCGCTTTTTCAGGTCTTCTTTAAGTAGTGCAATTTCCTTTTTTAACTGCTGTTGAATGAATTCTTCCTGTTCCTTGTTCCTTATCGATTCAGTTGAAGGGAGATCGTCTTCTACCAGAGGTTTATCTACAGGAGGTGTAACAGTTCTTTGTTGATGCAGTTCTGAAATAGAACGGTTTTTTTCAGTTAGTTGAAGGTGCAGTTGTTCCATTTGGATTTTTAGGGATCGTAGTTCTTCTGTCAATTTCAGAGCAGAGTCTTCCGCTGAATTTTTGCTTTCCCTCAGCTGAGTGATTTCAGATTTGAGGGTTGTATTGATTTCTTCCAATTGTTTCAATTGCTCATTCGCTTGTTTTAATAACAATTGATTGGTCTTTAACTGGCTGCCAAGCTCTTCAATTTTATGTAATTGTTCATTGGATAAAAGAGAGTTTTGCTCTTTTGCGGTTGCTAATTCGTTTTGCAGTCGACTTAATTCAAGATTTAATGTGTCCAGTTCTTCTTTGATTAGCATCGTTGATTGTTCTGCGTGTATTTTACCCTGTTGTTCCTTTTTAATCTCGGCTTGAAGTTCAGTATTTACTTTTTGAAGAGCGTGTAACCGTTCATCTAATTGGGTAATACGCAATTCTTTTTCACTTATCTTTTGGGTGAGCGAACTCATTTCATTGGAGTGCTCGCTTAATACGGATTGTTCTTTTTTTGCAGCAACGTCTAACTGGCGTTGAAGCAATTCTATTTCCGGTTTTAAAAGTGCTATTTCCTCTTTAATGGAGTGAGATTCTGACTGTTGCTGTTCCAGTTGTTCCACTTTCTTTAATAGTGCTTGAGTTAGTTCTGTTTGTTGCTGCAAGGCGGTATTCAGAGTTCTCGCTTCATCTGTTTTATCTTTTACTTCCTTATTTAGCACAGCGGTCTGTTGTTCCAATGCACTGATGTGTTTCATAGAATGTGTATGTTCAATTTCAAATAATTGCCTCCATTCACGGGCTTTTGCAATCTTTTCCATCGGTTGATCTAGTCTTGGATTAAAAACTCCGCTATCAAAAGCCTGATTCATTCGATGCCACAACGGATCATTTTTTATGATGCGCACGATTAATTGGCTAGGAACATTATGATTCATCTCTTCGAGGTAGATAGTAGCCAGTTGTTCGCCAGTCATTTGATTTAACTCGATGTCCTCTATGGGATAAAAAAAGCTACTTTCGGAATGTGGTTCTTTGTGCGGAGGTACTCGTGGATTATCGATTAAATGACGAACCTCAGCTTCGGCTTTCAGGAACGCAGTAAGATTCGTTTTAAAACGCTCAATATTTTGGCTGACTTCTTCTTCCATACCAAACTTTTGGACTTGGTTGATTATATTAAGGAGCATTACTATTTCTTGCCCAAGACCTAACACTGTTTGTATCTTCACCCATTCAGACTCGGTATGATCTTTTGAATAATTTTGGATGGCGTTCTCAAACGCAGCAAATCTCGGTGTATTAAGCGTACGAAGATCCATTGAAAATAATCGGCGTAATATGGTGCTTTCTTTATATTGAGGAACAAACGCATGACCGTGGATTGATTCACCGTGACCCATATCATAGGGTTGGAACATATTGTAATTATTGGAGAGGGTGTGTGCCCATTGGTTAGTCGATTCACAGACATTAGCGAGATCTGAAACATAACTATTAAATACGTTCGCCAGATTTGAGAGGTTCAAGCCTGCGATATCAATCGTGACATGGGGACGTATTGAACTGCTCCAGTGTTTTATTATATCAGGGAACGAAGTAAATTCATCAAATGTAAGGGGCTGAGGTGGTAAATGAATAACGCTGGCATACAAATTTTCCGGTATTTCTTGTACGACAATATCTTTTAATTCAGTGATTTTAGTCATACGTTGTTCTAGTAATTTGGCCATTTCTGTCGCAAAAGTATCAACATGAGCCTCTGATCCCAATTGTACCTCTTTGAACGACGGCATAGTCATATAGTGTGCTAATTTATCTTTCGTTGTTTGATCAATGAAATCGGACGGGATTTTTTTCAATGCACTGACCACTATATCCAGCAGAATATCTTCCGGCACTTTAGGGAGTAATTCCTTAGCTTTTTCAGCCATTGCAGGAAACAGTCCATTGATTTTCTTGAAATTGAGGAAGTAGTCTTTTGTAAACCGTTTATAATTGAACACGCCTCGATTTTCATAGGCGTACAGAATATCCGTATTATTTTCCTTATGAGCAAAGTTACGAAACGCGTCACCCCAGTCAATTCGGCCGAATTGTTTGCTGGTGGCTTTTTCATTTCCTTTGAGCGCGACAATGTTTCCGCTATGAACGCTGTGGGCTCCAAGTAACAAGGAAAACATCAGTGCTATCGATAGACCAAAGGACTCACCTAACTTGGTAACGGAGGTATAGTAATTAGGTCCGGATAGTGCTTCTTTTATTGGATCTCTATCACTCCCATCACTGTAGCTCGTTCCAATAATTTTATGTAATTCGTCAAATGCGACTAAGGGTTGGATCAAGCCGTATGAGCCATCCTCAAATTGAATGACATCGGCACAAATTAATGAGGGAAAATAA
Organism: Legionella quateirensis; assembly: GCF_001467955.1. Lineage (GTDB taxonomy): Bacteria > Pseudomonadota > Gammaproteobacteria > Legionellales > Legionellaceae > Legionella > Legionella quateirensis. Next base: position 6,308 of record NZ_LNYR01000042.1, read on the forward strand.
ACCTCACTTATTAATTTGCGATTTTTAAATTCATTGAGCAATAAGCCGGCAAACAATTCGGTAAACAATTCACTCTTATCAGCAGGTTTTTTGATGAAAAATTGCTCGTGATCGCTGTTTTCATAAAAGCCATCAACGTCACTTTTATTTTTTCCACCGGACTTTTCTTTATAGCGAGTTAATTCTTTACCTTGATACAATGTCGGCATGGGCAATGTGTTCCAAATATTTAATAGGACGATTATAGCAACAAAGTGTTAAGAAATTATTAAGTTTGGTTTGTCTTTGTGTTTTCCATACCGCTTTTTTAGTAGAAATTAAATGATTAAATTTCAATAAAATACAGATTTAAATCAACCGCAATGTTCTGAATTAATTTCTACCAAGACATCAATGGAATACCTTTTTGGGCAGTTTTTTAGCTTCTTCTATCCAGTGAATTACTTGAGGAAGTCCGGGTATGTGTCGAACGAGATGGCTGACCTCATTTTTCTCTTTTAACACGGTATAAAGGTGTTCTGGATTGCGATGAGCCAGCTCGGGGATGGAGTCTACTCCAGCTTTCTCCAGTAATTCGGCGAATTCTTCACTGATTCCGTTTACACGCGCCAAATCTGCCTGATTAGTCCATTTCAGAATTAATTTATGACTGATTCCTGTTTGTTCTGCTAACTTTAACCTTCCTCTTCGACTGCTGCACGTTTGTAATAGCTCTTCCTGATCTTCAATTCCAGCCTGTTTCAGCATTGCCGCAAATTTGGGACCAATGCCTTCAATTTGAGTTAACTTATACATGTCATCTCCGATGTGTATCGCATGGATATTGTTTAATTATAGTGTATTTTTGGTTATTTTTTATTCATTTGTCATCATTGAACCATGAAGTGCTTAACAATAGAAGTGGATATTTTATGTTTAAATAATTGATTATCAAATATCAAGTGATTACAATTAAATCAATAAGATCTGCTTTCGTTTGTAAGGATGTACCGTGCGTCTCTTTTTGGCAATATTTTTACCCTTTACGGTATTTTTTACTATTGGACGACCTATTCAGGGTATTATCTGTCTGCTATTACAACTCACGCTTATTGGATGGGTGCCTGCTGCTCTTTGGGCTGTTTACTCACTTTCTCAATACAATACGGATAAAAAAATTCGTAATTTCCAGCAAAAATAAAAGGTTTTATAATAAGGGGTGTAACGTTCCTGTTAACTGCCAGAAAAACAACTGAATGATAATGTACATCAGTATCATATAATAAAAATAAATATAGGATGAACATCATGATGAATTTCAAGAGCGCTGCAGGCAGAATGTGTGGACTTGTACTGGGCGTGCTGGTCTGTACTGCCAGCCTGGCCTGGCATGGGGGCGCCGTACGTGTTGGTTTTGGGGGTGGGAATGTCCATTATCATGGCGAAGACATAACCGTATATAACCCAGGTGGTTATCCCTATCCAGGTGGTTACCCCTATTATGATCGAGGGTATAACTATGGTATTGGCCCGTCGATTATTATTCCGAATGTTGTTATCAATGTTCCTGTACAACGATATTACGTGCCAGTCTGTGAGGAAGTTGAAGTATGTGATTCTTATGGAGAATGTTGGCTGGATCAATACTGTAATTAGGTCTATAGTTTTAAATCATCATGAGTTTAAAGACGGGTTAGAGGCTGTTGAGAATAATGTGTGGCATGCTCGCATCAATGACCCGCCACGATTAGGTTATAGAGTACTTATCAAAAGCTCTTAATGCAGTTTATTTAACTTTATTTTTTCAGTGTAAGGACAGATTATGTCAACAACAATTGGTTATGCCGCGCTTGAACGTGGCGCTCCCTTACAACCCTTCAGTTTTGAGCGTCGTGAGCCGGATGCTAATGATGTAGCTATTGATATTTTATTTTGTGGTATTTGTCATTCAGACATCCATCAGGTGGATAATGATTGGGGATTTTCTCAATATCCTATGGTGCCCGGGCATGAAATTATCGGGCGAGTCACAGCCGTTGGATCTGATGTCACTCGATTTGCTGTTGGTGATCTGGTTGGGGTTGGATGTATGGTTGATTCCTGTCGTCATTGTCCTAATTGTGAAAACCATGAAGAACAATATTGTCTGGCAGGGAACACGCAGACTTATAACACTAAGGACGCACATTCTGGCGGTGTGACCTATGGTGGTTATTCCAAAAAGATCGTAGTAACCCAGGATTTCGTATTACGAATCAATAAATCAATGGATCCGGCAGCTGCAGCACCGTTGTTGTGTGCAGGCATTACTACCTATACTCCATTGAAAAAAGCTCAGGTAGGAAAAGGAAGTAAAATAGGAATCGTAGGATTAGGCGGCTTAGGACACATGGCTGTTAAATTGGCTCATGCCATGGGTGCATACGTCACCGTCTTCACCACTTCTCCAGATAAAGTTAATGCAGCAAAACAATTAGGCGCTTCAGACGTTGTATTATCGACTGATGAACAAGCCATGCATGCCCTGACTAATCAATATGATTTTATTCTTGATACCGTATCAGCCAAACATGATATGAATCGTTATCTGAACATTCTTAAGATTGGTGGACAATTCGCTCAGGTGGGATTGCCAGCTGAGCCAATGGAACTTCCTTTATTGCCCATGATTTTTAAGCGCTTGAGTGTAAGCGGTTCCTTGATCGGTGGAATAAAAGATACGCAGGAAATGTTAGATTTTTGTGCCGAGCATCACATTACCGCGGATATTGAGCTGATTCGGATGGATGAAATCAATACGGCATTTAAACGATTGGAACAGGGCGATGTTAAATATCGTTTTGTTATTGATATGTCCACATTAACTTAATTCAGAGTCCCTATCAAGGAACGGCCATGGTTCCATCTTGAACGAAAAGCGTCCCAAAAAATGCACACAGAGCCGCCTATGCTCCGCTTTTTTGAAAGTTTTTTCGTTCAACCTGGACTCAAACCTGACCGCTCGACCAAGATTCACCATCCCCACGTGACTTCTTACAATTCAGGTATCAGTTTAAGAGCGATCCAGTCTTCATAAGTTAATGCAAATCGGATATGGTCACACCAGATGTCATTTATTTTGAGATATCTGGGGGAATAGCCTTCTTCTTGAAAACCATTTTTGGTAGCGAGATAGATTGATGCTTTATTTGTTGGCTGGATGTTTGCCTCTATCCGATGAAGGTTTAATTGAGTGAATACACGATGCAGAATTAATTTTAATGCCTTGCTCATCAATCCCTGTCCAGCAAAATCGATTGAAGCAAAATATCCCATGTAAGCACTTTGAAATACTCCATGCACCATGTCATTTATATTAAATACACCAATGATTTGGTGGTCATTATTTAGTGCTAAATAACTTTTATTGTTTGCCTGTTGGTATTTAAGATAATAATCTTGAAATTCCTGTGAAGTACTCGGCGCTTTTAAGTAGGGATGATGCAATGGTTGACTGCGTACCATAGTAGCCACGAAGTGTTCTTCATCGTTAAGGGTTGGTTCGCGAATCAGGATACTTGAAGACAGTTCTTTCAGATTTATAGCCATAAGAAAACAAGTGCTTAACATTTGGTAAAATACTATCACAGCAGGAGTTTGTTCTGCAAAGAACGCGAATTGTTCCTCCCAGGAAAGGTGACAGGCATTTGAGTCTATGTTACTTGATTCGTAACCTCAGTGCATTAACGATGACCGAGACAGAACTAAGCGACATGGCTGCAGCTGCTATCATCGGGTTAAGCAACAGACCGGTAAATGGATAGAAAATACCTGCGGCAATCGGGATGCCCAAGGCATTGTAGATAAAGGCAAAAAATAAATTCTGACGAATATTGTTCAAAGTGGCTTTTGACAAATCCAATGCGGTAATGATACCACTCAAATCGCCACGTAACAGGGTAATACCAGCACTTTCAATGGCAACGTCACTGCCTGTTCCCATAGCAATGCCAATATCCGCCTGAGTTAATGCAATTGCGTCGTTAATCCCGTCACCGACCATAGCCACCTTTGCCCCTTGGGATTGTAAATTAATAATGACTTGTTTTTTATCTTCAGGGAGGACTTCAGCAATACAATTCGTGATACCCAATTGTGTTGCAACTGCTTCAGCAGTTTTTATCGTATCACCGGTCAGCATCACCACTTTTATTCCTTTTTTTTCCAGGATTTCCAGGGTAGAACGGCTCATGGTTTTTATGGGATCCTCAACGATTAAGAGCCCTGCCAATTTTCTGTCTATAGCCATGTAGAGAACAGTCGCTCCTTTCTTTTGCTGATTGTTGGCCTCTTCCGTTAGCTCTGAACTACTTATGGCTAATTCTTTTAGAAAACGTGCATTCCCCAACGCTACATGTCGTGAATCAATTATGGCGCTTACTCCCAGGCCTATGCTGGCTTTAAATTCTTTGACTGCGGTGATTGAAATTGTTCTGTCTTTAGCTGCTGTCATGATGGCTTTAGCCAAAGGATGTTCACTGTTGCTTTCAATGCTTGCGGCCAGAGCCAATAGTTCTTCTTCGCTATAACCCGTTGAGGTTATTATTCTCGTTAATGCAGGATGACCCTCTGTCAACGTCCCGGTTTTATCCAGAACCAGAGTATCTATTTGTTCCATCATTTCAAGAGCTTCTGCATTTTTAATAAGTACACCATGTCGTGCTCCCAGGCCAATGCCAACCGTAATGGAAACCGGAGTAGCCAGACCAAGGGCGCAGGGACAGGCAATAATCAGTACAGAAACAGCGGCAACGAATCCGTAGGTAAATGCAGGGACAGGTCCAATCAGCAACCAGAAGACAAATGAGATTATAGCGATAAGGATTACCATTGGAACGAACCAGCTCGACACAGTATCTGCAAGGCGTTGAATCGGGGCTCGGCTTCGTTGTGCTTCACTGACTGAACGAACGATGCGAGCTAACAGGGTATCATGACCTATATGTTGAGCCTGCATTACAAAACTGCCGGTTTGGTTGATGGTAGCTCCAATTACCTGATTTCCTGGTACTTTGTTTACAGGCATGGGTTCTCCAGTAATCATTGATTCATCAACATAACTTTGTCCACTGATGATCCTGCCATCAACCGGGATTTTTTCACCCGGTTTGACACGCAGGAGATCATTCAGCTGCACTTTATCCAAGGAGATTTCTTCCTCAACGCCTTCTGCCGAGAGGCGATGAGCGAGAGTGGGGTTTAAATTTAATAACGCTCTGATAGCGCCACCAGTCTGTTCACGCGCTTTAAGCTCCAACACTTGACCGAGTAATACCAATGTTGTGATTACAGCGGCTGCTTCAAAGTAAAGTCCCGGTAATCCCGAAGCTTCAAGCAATTGCGGTGGAAATAAAAAGGGAAACAAAAGACCAAATAGACTATATCCCCATGCAACACCAGTACCTATCGCAATCAAAGTGAACATATTCAGGTGATGGGTTTTGAGCGATAGTCCGGCTCTTTGAAAAAAGGGCCATCCACAACCAATGACCACCAGTGTGGTCAAAACAGCCTGAATCCACCCCGATAATTTAAATGAGATTAATGAAGAAAAATAATGTGATCCCATGGCCAGAATAAATACTGGCAATGTTGCAATAAATGCGAGAATGAATCGTCTTTGCATTTCCTTATACTCAGGATTTTCAGTGTGCTCCAAGGAGACCGTTTCTGGTTCCAGAGCCATGCCGCAAATTGGGCAACTTCCTGGATTTGTCTGGCGTATTTCGGGATGCATGGGACAGGTATAGATAAGTCCTGCTAGCTGCTCTCCCGCTGATATGGGATGTGATTTTTCTTTGGACTTTTTGTGGTGACAGCAGGTGTGGTTATCTGATTCAGGATGTTTCTGTTCATATTCATGCTGGCTCATGATGGATCATCTCGTAATGATTGATAACTGCAGGAGTCTCACTGTACTAGGGGTTGTTGACCTTTCCGATTTTGACGTCCTGCGACTTGTTCGCGGGACGTTGGAAATAAATAGATGAATTGTCAACACATCCTAGTTTATTTTAGTTCAGTATTTATTTATTCGTTCGATTTGGGAATTATTTTAATTTGTACTATCGAAGAATCCTGAACTTTTTCAACCAAGGCGTCGAATTCATTAAACTGAATCATTTCGCCTTCTTTGGGCAATTTGCCATGCCGTGTAATGATAAGACCATATAAGGTATTCAGCTCTTCTTCTTCAGAAGACAGGGTGATATCACAATCCAGGGCCCTCTCCAGAGAATACAGCGAGCAATCTCCTTTGGTGCTTATAGAACCGTCTGAATTTTTTATCCAATCATCATGTGTTTTATGAAATTCGTCTTTAATACGGCCAATCATGACATGCAACAGATTATCCAAAGTTACAAATCCGAGTAAGGTGTTTTTATTCTTATAAACCAGGGCAAAATGCGGCATACCCGCTCGAAATTTACGGAGTAAATCCATAGCAGGCAGTTTATGTGACACTTTTAAAATAGGTCGAATATAAGGTGTCACATTGTTTATTTCTTTTTGCATTAATAAATCAGCAAATAAGTCTTTTACATGGATGACTCCAATCATTTCTTTTTTAGCAGTGTCATATACAGGGTAGCGGCTGAATCTGTTTTTCAGAATTTTTTGGGCTATGATCTCAAATGGCTCATCATGATTTAGAACCATCATCTCATCCGCGGGTCGCATAACTTCTGTTACATTGAGTTCCGCTAAATCTAGGGTATGTTCGAGAATTTCACGCTCGTCTTTATCCAATTCCCCATGAAGGTGACTACCGCTCAAGATTAATTTGAGCTCATCACTGGAGTAGATTCCTTCATGATGGCTTGAGCTGTTCAGTCCCAGAAGCGAAAGAAAGAAATTGGAACAGCTGTTTAACGCCCAGATTGCTGGATACATTATCCAGTAAAATGCATATAACGGAATTGCAGTCCAGATTGAAATAATCACTGATTGTCTGATGGCAAGTGATTTTGGCATTAATTCACCAACCACAATATGAAGAAACGATATAATGGTAAAGGCAACCAGAAATGCAATGAAGGTAATGATCTTTGGTGACGTGACTCCAGCAAATTGGAATACAGGCTCTAATAATTGAGCGAACGCGGGTTCTCCAATCCAACCTAGTCCTAATGACGCAAGAGTAATCCCTAATTGACAGGCAGATAAATAGGCGTCTAATTGATTATGAACTTGTTCTAAAATACGTCCTCGCAGCCCATAGCGATCTTTTATTGCTTGTATTTTAGTGGCTCTTATTTTTACCATTCCAAATTCTGCTGCTACAAAGAAGGCATTAAGCAGAACAAGCAGGAACGCTAAAAAAATTAACATCAAATTATGCATTGATGATGTCCATAATGGGTCTATATCCTTTAACGATTCATTTGATTTTTATTCCATGATATCAGAAACTGAAACAATGTAGGAATTATTGTATTCCTGCTGCTATGAGTCAGATTTCATAAAGCTCCACAAGCCAATCAAAGATCATCCGTTCAAATTGAGCACTGGCATCTACTGCCTGGACCTTGGGAGTTCTCCTAAGTCCTTTTACCCTTTGTAGGTGTACCAGAAACATCAAACTTTGGATTTCAGCTGGAATTTTTCATTAAAATAATAGAAACACAATATTATTCCAAAATAGATAAAAACAGGTTTAATAATAAAGTTGATGATGAGGATAAAACGTAAAAACAAATCGTTAGAGAGCCACAGGTAATGACACAGAGAAAAAAGAGTAAATTGCTGCTTCACAGAACTAAAATAGAATAAGATGGTTATTTTTTTGATCAAACAGATACCCAATAGCATGCTTCCTATGGCAATTACATGCCGTATTGAATAAATACCCGATAATAGTTTATTTATTTTACTCATATTATGGGTTAACCCCAATCTAACTGATGCCAATAAAGAGTGACCTATTTCATTCCTCAGTGTTGACGATACACCTTAATTGATTATAACTTTAAAATTGATCAAGCACTAAATAGTGTTGTTTGTACGTCTTGATGTAATGGAGTTTTTCAGGTAATTGGAGTTTTAATTTCCAATACTCCATTCTCGTTACATTACAGGAAAGGAGCCTAAAGGTTTCGATTCTTCCGATCGTGTCTCAAGTCCAATCTTTAGGGCAGTTAAACATTCCCAGGCTTGTTTAATACCAGGTAAAGCCCCTTTGTTCTTGGCTAATGGTGAATTGATCAATGCAATTAAAATGGTTTTCATGCTCATAAGATCGGCATTTAAATCAGAATCGTTATTGATTTTTATCTGGAAAAAGTAGAGTAGTTCAGGATCAATTTGAGATCGGTTTTTGAACTCTTCGGCTTCAGATTGATTTTTTACGCCATATTGAATCGAGAGGTCACCGGCAAGATAAAATGGAGGTAACTCTTCGCCAATTTCTTTATAAATTGCAGGATTATAATGATTGTATTGGTTAAGAGCCTGTTTTGCTCTGAATTGAGAAACAGGGTAGATCATGTTCGCCCAAGGATCACATATCAGAGCTTCATCGCCCCAGGTGGAGATGTCAGTCGGATCGGAGTCAGATGTTCTACCAAGAACAAGTAATGCATGACGACCGACAGTGGTATAGCACATATCAACTGGAGCTATTCCGTTATCAATCAGGTGGATAAAGACAGCTTGAGCTAATTCGCCGCAATGTCCATAACCGTATTTTTTTAATGCGAGTAAATAAATTCTGGTAAATACGTGATGTGAGGGGGGAATTCCATACAACGCGTTTTGCAACGCAATTAATGGGACTGCTGCACGTATCGCATTCCCTCTTTGGAAATCAACGTGATTCTGATCGGATACATGATTTGAACCGCAGGTTAACAAGGCACGAATGGTTCTAATGGCTGAAAGGGCTTCTGTTTCATAGAGTTTTGATGATTCGGTGAAGAATGATGGCATAGTGTTGATCGATGCAGCATAGGTCAATAATCTCCCAATTGTACAGTATTGGATCATTTGGTGCAAATAAGGAAACTATCGTGTAAAACTCCGACCTTAGACATGAGATTCTGCAGATCAAGTGTCTACAGGCTGAATGGAGAGCACAGTGATTAAAAATTATGAATCAATGGGAACAATAGCGTGACTGAGTAAACCTGATTCTATTAAATGCCGAACCAATTGAATTTTATTTTTGCTGCCAAAACGATTTTTAAGTCGATTAAAATAGACTTCCACTGTTCTGGGTGAGAGGTTAAGCAAAACCGCTATTTCTATGGATGTTTTGCCTTCAAGTAAATATAAAGCACATTGCAGTTCACGTCGTGATAATTCTAAAATGGGTTTTTCCCTGTTTGATTCTATCTGAATGCTGTTCAGGTAATCGTTAATAGCGATTGGGGTTAGTGAACTGGAAAAATCTACCTTAATGATGTGTGATCCGGTAGTGTCCTTAATTTTATAAGGCAATTTATATGCCCGATTCAGCCCGTCGCTAAGAAGCATGGAATGTTTGAAGTAGGCAATAAATTGTTCTAATAAATCAATATGTCTGAAATAAAATTCATTCATGTACTCTTTATGTGATTTTGCAGCAAAATGATAATAATTCTGTTCAGTCGGGGAACGTTCTATAATGGTAAATATATAAAATAAGCCATATTCTATTCCTGATTGGTACAGTTCTTCTGCTTTTCCTTCTCTTTTGACCAGATGCCAGAGAACATAACGTTGCGGTATGTCAAACTTCGCGGTATGCAGATCGGATTGATGGAACCCTTGTTCAAAATAAAAGCGAAAATACTCCGGATTACTTGCGTTGGCTGTCATTTCATTGTTCGAATTAATCATAACGTGACTGAAATAATCGATGCCTAATTTAAATAAAGGTTGGCAAATAGTTCTCATGTCTTCAGCAAAGAGCAGGGTAGGGTGATTTTTTAAGAACGAGTTGAGATCCATTAGAATAAAGGTTGTTGGGTTGAAAATTGATTAAAAATTGAATCAGTGATAATATTTTGTCCATTTTTAAGGGGGATTCTATATTGCCCTCGAAAGGGAGTCAAATAGTATGTCAGTTCCTGGTGGTTTATTGCGAGGCATCATTAATTCGTTTAAAAATGCCCGATCGTTGAGTACCAGTTCCGTAAGTGCGGGTAATATCTGGGAATACAGCCGTCTTAGAAATTCAACAAATTATTTAAACAATATAGCACTCCCCAATAATAAAGAGGTGGAATTAACAAGAACACCAACTTGGATCATCCGATTTAATAATCTTCTATTTCGATCACCATTAAAAGAATTGGTCTTTGCTTATCATCCTGAAGGCTATTTATCCTCGTTAGTGTATCCAAGACCACTTGTTTCAAGACAGGTATATTCTCATTTTAAAGGGAAAGGTCCTCATTTTATTTTTTTTGACAGAAGTGTTGATGCCAGTCCACGATTGGGAGTTACCAAAGATTTACATCATGCAGAGGAGCTGGCGCAAGCAAGACGTTTTATAGAAACGATTGACAGCCTGGCTCCATTTAGTTCTGCTGAGCGGTCCCTTTTTGAATTAATGCTCCATCCAACTCCAGAAAATCTGCAAAAAATAAATGAAATAGAGAGTGATAAAGCCAAAGACCGACCTTATTTTGGATCTTCGAATGCCTTGGCTTTCGGCGGTGCTATTCAGCAATATGATGAACGTTATGATCGGATTGTTCCTGTTGATATTCCAGAAATACATCGAGCAATTCTGGACGTTAACGAAGAGGAAGTGCGTCAGTTATTAGAGCACGATCCACATCTGGCGAATTTTAAAGATCCAAAAGGGATGGCGGCGCATGAACTAGCGGCTCATCTTGGTGTTTTAAGTATTGAAAAACTCTGTTATGAGGCGCGGCAACATGAAGGCGTGATGACGGGCAAGATGGATTTTAATCAACAGAAAAAATACGAGTTTATTTTAAAAGTTGCAGAGCGTGATGGAATTTTACAATTACCGTGGATAGAACAGGTAAGACAAATCAGTTATTCCATGATTATTTGTATCCCCAGGAAGGTTCTGGTTGATCCCATGGCTCACTATCTAGCCTTGCGTGTACAATATCTTACTGAAGTAGAACATGCCTTGAAACATCCTCGTTCATTAATACATCAGAGCTGCATTGATGGTAATTTATTTGTGGTTCAGAGTGAATTGCAGAAGAATCCCGAACTTCTGGAACGTAAAGATCCGTTCGGATTTAGTCCCTTATTGTTAGCCATGGCTAATGGTCATGCTGCCATAACAGAGTATTTAATAGGCCAAGGCGCTTCTTTGAACAACTACTCCCATGATTATGGGAATGGTTCGTTATACTTCAGACCTATTGATAACGCTAAAACTCCTGAAATAATGGAAATGCTTCTTTATCGAGGTGTTTCACTGGATGAGGTGAATAGTCGTTTGGCCGATGCTGTCCGAATGAATGATTTTGCCATGGTGCGCATTATATTGTTTTATTTGAAAACGTTACCAGAGAATAAAGTAGGGCTTACACCTTTTGATTTGGCTGTCACATGGGCCAAGCCAAACGATTTGAGAATATTGGAGTTCTTCTTAAAATATTGGACCTGGCATGTTCCTGATGGGCCTTATGATAAAGAACGATTTCCAGAAGTGCCTACTGATCCGGTGGTCACTCCTGAAATGGAAGACCTGTTTGCAGCCCATAACAAGCGTTTGGATGCCAGAGCGCAGCGTAAACGAGTTGGGCAAACAGTTATCGCGAAACCGACTTTCTCATTTGATAATGCTGTGATTGAAACTCCGATTGTCCTGGAAGGGCAAAAGTATCGTTCAATCATAAAGCCGGCTCATTTATTAACTCAGGATGAATTGGCTGAGTTGATAAATAAACCAGATATTTTCAAATTTTTAGGTGGAGAAAAAGCCAGAAATCAGGCTGATTATTTCAACGCCATGTTATTGCCGCAACAGACGGATGCGGATCGTCAGTTCTATGTGGATATATGGAAGTCTGAAGACAATTCAATAACGAATTTTTTTGCTTTTGATGTGGAACGCATTACCCATCCCAAATACGGTGATTTAATTTTATTTCATGGAAAGTTAGCTTGCAACTTTAGTCCAATTGGTATTGCTGATCTGAATTTTCATAGAATTTCACTAAGTCTGGCTGAGAATAATCCTGAAGCACAGGTTTTTGTATTTTTCAGAGCCATACCTCCAGGTTATGGAATGAGCTATGTTCCTCCAGGTATGACGTTCTATCCTAAAAATCATTTATCTGAAGATCTGGTAACCAGTATTTTTGCAACTAAGGGGATTAAAATCCAGCAACGTGTCGTAGGTACTGATGTCAATGCGAAAACATTGCCTCCTTTTTTTCAGCTTCCTCAAGAATATCATCGCTATCTGACTGGTGGTGCCTCCGATAAAGCAGTACCGGTATGCTATCGTCTAGGCAGTGATAACGTTCATTTGGTCTATGCCAAACTGGCAAGTTATGGCTTTAGTGATAATAATCATTTTGCTCAGTGTTGGGACGAGTTGGAATCACTGGAATTGGCAGTGCATCCACAGCGCCGCGTTAATTGATTCAATTATAATCTGCCAGGTATCATGATTAAAATCTGGATTAGATGATCTTAAAACAATACCAAAAAGGAATAGACGACAACAAAATACCTAGTTTCAGAAGTGCTAAACAGGAATTAAAGCGTAAAAGAGGTTTAAGCTGGAAATTTTTTTTCTTGTTGAGTAACTCTTCAAAGCAAAGAAAATAATTGGATTGGTAGGGAAATACCCAAGCTTCAGTAGCCATCAGGATAATAAAGGCAACAAGCCAGCTGTTAATCCCCGCTTTTTGAGTTACTGGCACGATCACGGTAAACAACAAGGCCGGAGCAGTCATTGTTCCCAGTATTAAACCGCACAACCAGCTTATCAGATAAATACTGACGATGATTAGAACGATGTTGCCATCAGCAAAATCCGTGATCCAGCCCAATCGATTGCCGAGCCATAAATCAATACCGATATTTTGAATGTAACGCATTATCCCAATGATCGCTCCGAGGTAGAATAAAAAGGACCAGTTAATCCCTGTCTTAAACTCATGAATTTCTACAGCACCGGTAAGGAAAAGAACGAAAAAAACAGCAATACAGATCAAGAGGCCAGGAATGTGATGCCAGGATGTTAAAAAGAGTCCGATAAGCAGGGTGGTTATTCCTATAATTGCCGCCCATTCTTCGATAGTGATTTTACCTAAAGAGATTAATTCTTTTTTGAGTCTGAATTTATTGATATTTACGGAGTGATTCATTCTAAAAAATCGGGATTGAACAATAAAATATAATCCAGTTAATAATGCTCCGGGAAAAGAAGCAGCAAACAACCAATCGAACCAACTAAATTGCCCCATCTGATGTTGGGAAAGCATGGCATAGAGTATTGAGTTACTTGATTTTCCAGTAAGAAAAATAGTTGATAATAAAATACATCCATTAAAACCGGCACAAGCTAATGCATTTGCTGTAGTACTCCGCGGATTAATTTTGCTGCTGGTTACCAGATCATCCAGTAAGGGCGCCATAAGAGTCACTCGAGCGCTTTGAACACTGATAACAGGGGTCATTAGTGCTCCAATGCCAAAAAGTGCTTTTTGTAACAGGGATTGATTGGGTGGCAAGCGGTACAACAAAAATAAGGAAAATCTATAAAATAGTTGAGATTTGATTAACACACAGCTTATAGCGAATAAACTTAAAGTTAGAAAAAAACTATCAGACATAAAGCCAGAAAGAATAATATGTTGCGGGTTAAAATTAAAAAATAATGTTGTTAAAATAATAAAAACAGCTGGAATACTTTCAGGAACAAGACGAAAAACCCACATCCCCAACGCTGCAGAAAAAATGACTATAAAATGTGCCAAGGTGGCATTTAACAGGGTATTTTGAACAATTATCTGCATGACAAGAGTGCAGATGAACGTGGTAAACCATCCAAAAATGGTGCGAAACACTACCTTGTCATTGACGTGTGACAACAATTGCATTCGTTGAATTTGTTTAGAATACATCCTGATGTTCCATAAATAAACCATTGAAGAGAGCGGCGATTATTCTCTAAAGGGACTTATCTGTCATGTCAGTAAAATTACCTATTTTGCAATGGTGATATGAATTCATAGGGCTTTTCATATTATTAAAGCAAGAGATCAGGACTTGGGAAAAACTTCAAGCTCGAGGCAAAAGAAGTATTTGTAACTTCTCAATAACTCCGGAACGTTCGTCATCTTGACGCGCAGTGAAGGAGCTCCAAAAGTAGGCACCATGCCGGTTTCAGGAGATCGCTCACTGCGCTCTGGATGTTGTTTATCGAAATGAATGTGATGTATCTTTGATAGTTAAATTTAGCTTAGGTCATCCATAGCTCGGAAACAATCAACAGTATGATCGTTAACCAGACCAACAGCCTGCATGTAGGCGTACATAATAGTTGAGCCTACAAAAGTCATTCCTCTTTTTTTGAGATCTTTGGATAAGGCATCAGATTCAGCCGTGTTGGCCTGGATATCCTGTAGACTTTTTGGGCGATTGATTTTAGGTGTGCCATTAACGAAGCGCCAGATATAAGCGTCAAAGGAACCAAACTCTTTTTGAATTGCTAAAAATACACGAGCATTTTTACGCGTTGAGTAGATCTTAAGACGGTTGCGGATAATTTGGGGATTGGTTAACTGAATCTCCAGTTCTTCATCAGTCATCTGAGCAACATGGTCCGGATTAAATTGTTTAAAAGCTTCTCGATACCCTTCACGTCTTTTTAATATAGTTTCCCAGTTCAGGCCAGCCTGAGCTCCTTCAAGAAGAATCATTTCAAAATGCTTTTGATCATCATCTACTGGAATACCCCATTCGGTATCATGATAGTGTGCATAATGTGGTTTGTTTAGTCCGACCCAGCCACAACGGTTTATTGGGGTTGTTTTGTTCATAGAGCCCTTATTTATCGAAAAAAAATCAAAGTGTACTTCTTGTGACTTCAATGCCTATAAAATTTAGACAATTATAATGTAACGATATGGTTTTAAAATAAAATCCTGTCATAATTATAATCAACAAATGGGATGAGGTCGATGATTCGTGGAACAATGGATACATAAAAGTTATTTAAGCTATTTCGTCCATCCAGACAAGATGGTCAATATTGTCTTTGCGTTATGTTTATTTGTTATTGGCTATTTTTTTTCAAAACGATTAGGCATATTAGCTGAACGAGCATTAATTAAACGGTTTTCCCGTCATCAGACCATGCTCATCAGAAGGGTTGTCTTTTATGCTGTTTTCACCATTTTTGCAGTGACGAGTTTACAGCATATTGGATTCAAGCTTAGTGTATTACTGGGGGCAGCAGGTGTTTTTACCGTTGCTATCAGTTTTGCCTCTCAAACAGCAGCCTCGAATTTAATCAGTGGCATATTTTTATTATTTGAACATCCTTTTAAAGTGGGGGATACCGTTGAGGTAAAGGGAATAACCGGGGTTGTGGATTCAATCGATTTACTTTCTACGAAACTGAAAACGTCGGACAATAAATTAGTCAGAATACCTAATGAAGCAATGATAAAATCCGAGATTACCAATCTGAGTTACTTTTCAACTCGACGACTTGATATTATCGTAGCGGTTGCTTATGACTGCGATATTAGTCTGGTCAAATCCATGTTAATGGATATAGCGCAACATTGTGAACAGGTATTAAAAGATCCGGAACCTGTTGTTAGTATTAATAACTTTGCCAATTCAGCTGTAGAACTCAAGTTTATGGTATGGGTCAGTACGACTGAATTATCAGTAACACGGAATGTTTTGCAGGAACGCATTAAACAGCAATTTGATCGCGCAGGAATCGAAACGCCTGTACCCCAATATATGGTACAGCGAGTATTATCCTAAGCTGGAAAGATCTCCAGATACGGTATTGTGCCAGTGTTTGGAGTTGCTTCCCTGCGTTCAGGATCTGAGGTATCCCCTCATAATTTATAATACCGAAAATGTATTTATCGAAATCCCAATAATCCTATAAATACCTGTCTTTGCGAGCAATGCGAAGCAATCCAGAACGGAGCCTTATTGGATTCCTGATCTGGAT
Source organism: Legionella quateirensis (assembly GCF_001467955.1). Classification (GTDB taxonomy): domain Bacteria; phylum Pseudomonadota; class Gammaproteobacteria; order Legionellales; family Legionellaceae; genus Legionella; species Legionella quateirensis. The sequence continues at coordinate 22,452 of NZ_LNYR01000042.1, forward strand.
TGCTTCACTTCGTTCGCAAAGACAAACGTTTATATTGAGTGGTAGATAATTATCCTCACATAATTTATAACGCCGAAAAAGTATGTAATTAAATCTCAAGAATCCTATAAATACCCGTCTTTGCGAGCAACGCGAAGCAATCCAGAACGAAGCCTTATTGGATTCCTGATCTGGATTGCTTCACTTCGTTCGCAAAGACAAACGTTTATATTGAGTGGTAGATAATTATC
>NZ_LNYR01000042.1:22691-37908 GCF_001467955.1 Legionella quateirensis
GGGAGCTTTATTGGATTCCTGTTCTGGATTGCTTCACTTCGTTCGAAAGATGATATTTTATACTGAGTGGCAGATAATTATCCTACCTAGAATTATGAGAGCATACCTCAGCTAAGGATGACGAAAGTGCCTCGTTTATTAAAAACCGATGCAATCGATCAATGTTCTATTGATGATCTATGCATTACGGTTGTAAACGACTATCTGGTGAAGGATCATCATTCGCCTTTAATGGAGCATTAGTTATTAGGTAGTGTAAACTTCCATGGCGGCTTACCAAATCCCCTAATCGTCCTTCTTTCAGTGCTTTTATCTCTGCTTCATTTAATGGATCTGGTATAGGTTGATCGGGATCAAGAATTTGTTCCAGTTTTGATGCAGCGCTTATTTTGATTTCCCGATTTTTGGTATTGAAATGATCTGTCCCAAACAAACTATCCTGTATAAAATACAGTACAGATACAATCCCTAAAAAATTATAATGAAATTCCCATTCATTTTTTCTGATATTTTTATACTGCGCCAACTCTTGAATTAGGGTAGATGTCCTGGGTTTGACATGAGCACTCGGTTCCTGTTGTGTCAGTACAACAGATGGATGAGTATTGTTATACTTAATATTTTGTCCAGGTTTATTCAAGACAGCAAGAGTCGCTTTGCATGGGGAATAACCTTGGTTTGAAATGATCTGAAAAATCCGGGCGCATCTTTGTTCAAGACCCGCATAATCATGCGGTGTTCGGTGGTTTGCTGAGCTCAGGAAAACAGCGGCTGCTTGAAACAGAGTTAAGCTGGAGGCCAGTTTTCGAGCGTCAACAGCACCACCCATAAGCGTTTCAACGGGAGTCCTTTGTAATTTTTGTTCAACAAGTCTAACAAGTGCATCGTAGCGTTTAAAAAGTACTGGATCTCTTAAATAATCACAGGCTTCGTTAAAATCGGTAATACCATATAGTTTGGCTTGAGAGCTATATCCCAGAGATTGGTGTTGTGGAAAAATATACCAAATCCAATGGCTGATTTTTCTTCCCTTTTGAATTTCCGCATGGGCTTGGTCATAGCCTGTGTTTCCTTTTTGGGCTTCATGAAATCGTTTTAGGCTCATAGGTACTCTCTTGCGACAAACACAGTGGATGTATTATAAATGGACAGCGACATTTTGTCATATAAAGTATAGACTCGCTATGGATTTATATGTTCATTAACGGTGGGAGCACTATCTACCTGATGAGTATCTTCAGGTTGATTAGCCGAGTCAACATTTTTAGGACCAAAGAAAGTAAGCTGTTCATTGGGTTTGTGGGAGCTTATTTCCTCAGGTTCTTTTTCATTGCCGATGGTATTTTTCTGTTCCAATAATTCATGCATGTACTTGGCGTGACTTGAATTTTCTACTGAAACAGAATGATTCTTATCAAGAGTTTGCTCATGGGTATAGAGGGATTCTTCCAGAATGGTTACTTTTTGATGCTCTTCTTTTTTGGCTAAATAGCTTCGTTCCTGCTGCTGCGTTATTTTTTCAGCGATCCATTTTACTAAACCGACAACAGCCAGGCTTGCGCCAACTCCTGCCATAATTGGAACAAAAATTGGTGGGGCTAACAAGACTCCCAATCCCACAAGTAGCCCGATAATAGAAACAATAGTGGCGGCAGCTGATAATACGAAGGTGCTTAAGGATAAGCCAAGCTTGTCGGTAGCCATTTCATTTTCAAAATAAAGTTCATTGATTGGTTTGGTAAAATAGGCAATGTCTTCTTCGGTAGTTAAAATCGCTTTTTGAATTTTTTGGATTTCGTCAAGAATTTCACTGTGTCCTTCCAGTTTGGTTTCTTCAGTAATTAATGACAATTTTTCAGTCAGTTCGTGCAATTGTTCCTTATGAATTTTGTACAATTCTGAAAGCTGAGAAGCTGTGCTTTCTGGATTTTCACCAATGACTATTCCTTTTTTATTGAGAACTCCATTTATGAAACCCAGTTCATCTTCAATTTTTCTCTTTTTATCTTTGTTCAATCCATTTCTCGAAAGCGCATGTTCCAGCTCCACTGCGCGAACTTCTAATTGATCATTATATTTATCCTCTTCCGGATATCGGCGCTCTGCTATCAGGGTCATGAATTCGTTTCGTTCATTATAACGTTTTGATTTTTGGTATTTATCAATAACTCTGTTGGTAAAAAAATAACCCTCCATAAGAGTTAAGATAGATGAAATCACGGTTCCAAATATCAGAGTCGCTACACTACCTAGAAGAAACGCGGTAAGGGCGATACCACCAACCACAGCAAGGAGTAAGCCACTGAGCGCTTTTTGAGCAAGTGTTATTTTGGGATCAGCAATGAAAGAAATAGCTTGTGGAATTGCCGCAATGCCTTGAAAGATACTTCCTATTAGAGGTATCGATTGAAACGAGCTTAGAAATGAAGCAATCACATTAAATACATTACTGATTCCTGTGGTAATTATGGTCGCAAATCGGCTGCCTTCGTAAACTCGTTCCATAAAGGATTTTCTTTCTAAAAGCAGAGCAAGAATATTATTTTTTAATCTCTGCATTTTTTCTGATAACCTGGATTGTTTATTTAAATCTTTGGCCATAACAAAAATTCTTGTGTTAATGAATCAATAGTAAGCACTATTTTACTACATTATTAGCTTAAATGAACCTTTTTTTTCTATTTTTAAACAAATCGGTGGTCTTTATATAAAAATAGCACCAATTTAAGAATATTGTGTATTTTAAAAAAGAGCATCAATATGAGAATAAGACATCATTTAAGAATTCAGGATAAGGATAGCAACGCTTGTTTCATTTTATCTTTCGTATACTATGCATCCTATGTGGAATTACGCTGGGATTAACATCAATTATGGCTATGGACATTGTCACAATCGAGCAAGCAGAGCATTATCAGGTACTCAAATCTAAAGCCACAACGGTTCAATTCCCATTAAGTGAGGATGATGCCGAGTTGATCCAGGCCATGAAAAACAAATTAAAGGTTCTTGGTGGTGTTGGTTTGGCTGCTCCACAAGTGAATTATGCGAAGCAAATAATAGCCCTTTATATACCTGAGGAAGCTGGTCTTTTACGTGAGAACGTGCAGGTTTATCCAATGCATATTATGATTAACCCCTCTTATGAACCCACATCTGATATAACTGTATTATATGATTTTGAAGGGTGTTATTCAGTTTCCAGTAAAGCGGGTAAAGTACCGAGATACAAGCACATTAAATTGACTTATTTTGATGAAACGGGTCAACAACATCAACGGATTGAAAGTGATTTTTATGCTCGCGTTTTGCAACACGAAATCGATCATTTAAATGGAATTTTAATTATTGATCGTTTGACTCCTGATTGTGTGCAGGGCACTGTACAGGAAATGATGACCTTGCGGCGCGCTGAATTATCAGAAGAGAAGAAAAAAATATTTGATGAAGTGATGGCAAGAAAATTAAAAAAATAACGAGAACTTTTTTTCATCGTGACAGAGTACTAGAGGATAGAACCTTAAATCTGATGAGGTACGTTATTAATACGCTTAAAAAGGATAGTATATTCTTTATCCCATTGTTTTGAATGTTTTTGACTGGAAGACAGGGTTATTGATTTAACTTTTTTATTATCCAAAAAATGATTGTGGCTGTACAACAATCCAAATTCAGCTGTTTCCTCAATTAACGGTGAGATTAGGAAACCGGATTGTGCCATATTGGCAATAATACGGAACTGTCTTTTAGTGCCATTATTCAATTCAATAGTGACTTCAAGTTGATGTGGTTTAAAAAATACAGTCGCCAGTACTCCCCAAAGGGTTGGTTTAATAGTTATCTCTGCAAATATGGGTTGGTTGGACTCAGGTACTTGGACAATGTCCCCAAAAACATGCTGCTCCCTGTTCACCAGTTGGGGTGGTTCGGTGATGTGAGTAGTTCCATTCTTTTTTAGAATTAAAAAATCATTAATTAATTGAACGGGATGATAATTGTTCAACAGATCAGGCCAACTGGCGCCATCGTCAAGGGAGGGTATGCGTTCGTCTATTGCTTGTATTTTAAATATAATATTATCTGGACTGTGGGGATTTAACAGGTGATTTTTATTTTTTTCGGCCATGAGTGGAGTAAAAACAGAATAACTTTGAAATATGGGGCGCGGAGACCAGTTTGTTTCTGTGGCGAATAAATAACTTTGATCATAAGAATAAATGTCCGTAGTGCCTGCTAAAGCAGGAAAAGGAAATTGATTATGCAGATAGCTCATGCTGACTTGATAATTCTCCTTGACCCATTGGGGATCCTTAACCCGATTCTTCAGGCCATACCATGAAGCTGAATAGGTTGAGATAAAATTATTGAGCAGAGAAATTTTAGTATGTTGACCATCAATATAACTGGTTGTATATATTGAGAAAACAAGTGCGGGAATGACCCATTTTGAATGAAATAAAAAGGGGAGAAGCAGTGCTGCAATCAAAATAGATGTACCGGGAATAAATGAGTGACCAAAATGTCGAGTAAATCCGGCCTTAAATGAAAGAAAAAGAAAAATAATAAAAATACTGAAGTAAAAAATTCGGGTAAGGGCTGATGTTTGCTTTTGCCCTATAATAGCGAACAGAATGAGAACGGAAGAAATTAAATAAAGCGTTATTTCCTTATTATCTCCATCAACCGCCATCGCTTCAGTAAAACCTGAGGCCAGAAGAATTGAATTAATGACGTAAGATGGGAGATGGAGAATCGATTGGCCCGCGATAGTCCAGAACAAAATGACTGAAATCAGTGGGGAAAGAAGACAGATAGCAGACATATTTTTTTGTTGATGCAGGGCAAAAAATAGGGAACATAGAATAGAAACAACTCCGCTTATTACTAACAGTGAGCCTTTGATTAATGCTAATAAGCCAAGTGGAGCAAACAATAAGCTGAGTAAAAGATATTTGTTTTTATCTGAATAAGGGGTAATGGTATGAGAGCCCAGGTTTTTGAAGCAAACCAGACTTATTATTAATGGGTATGAGAAGAATAATGAATCCCTGGCATATATCATCCCGAAAATAAGAACAGCAAAAGCTAAACTCCATCGCCATTTAATGCCTTGCATCAGTAACATGATACTGAGCCAGAACGACAGTGCCAGATAGATACTTCCCCCCATCATCATCAGATCAGTGGATGGGTGATAAAATTTGGTGTATATCGAAGAATAAGGGCCCAGGGTAAAAATAATTTCCTTACCAAATGAAAGTCCCTGGGCGACAGCCTGGTTAAGTCCCAAGGCCCATGATGCATCAAGTCCAGGTGCCGGCATTTTGGGTGAGAAAGGAACGATGACCAGAAGCAGGATTATTAGTAAAGCGAGTTTGATAAACCAGTCCATGAGATAGTGAAGACTGGATAATTCAATGCCATCTTTTGTATTATTCGTTAAGAGCATCCTGAATTCCTGAATCCTTGCGGGACATGTACTACTTTGGAACCCATTATGAGTGATCCTGATTCATTTAAAGCGCCCCTGTTTCGACACGCTATAATACCTTATCTCTAGATTAAGTCATTCATTTTAATTATGATGAGTCCTATTTTGAACAGAATAAAGCCGTGATTTTAACGATCACGGCTTCAATCAATTGCCCTTAAATTAAGGGGTAATATACTTGAAATAATAAGAACAGTCCTATCAAGAGGAATACAACAGCGGCAATTTTCATTTTTATTGGATTATCCATGAAGGATTGCCTCATTTTATTTGCCGTATCAGGGCAGAACAAGCGAATTATACCACCGATTAAGACCAGCCAGCTAAAGACAGTAATCACTACAGGCCAACCCATGACCCATATATTATGGCTTGTAACCATCAGTAAACCTAAAATTAAAGTAATAATGGCTAATACGAAAAACAATCCACGTTGCCCCATAATTTCGGCCGCGTTTGCTTTTAACTGCTCGTATTGAAATAAAGAATAAAGGCTAACGATGACAAGATACCACCCAATCACTGTTGCCAAAAACAGGGTAGTCATGATAAATCTCCTAAACATCTTTCTTATTATAATTATAGTACTTTTACCAATAAATTATTGAATAACTCAATGTTTCTTTTTAATTTTATTCCGTTTCAATAAAAGTAAAATTCGAATGTAACTGGTGCTATAATGGCCACACGGTAATTTCTGGAACTACCCCGATGAACAGATATTTTATGACTGTTTTGTTCGGATTATTGATGTATCCGGTCACTGCTCTCTATGCAGAAGAACAAGCAACAAAAAGAATTGAACAATTCACCAATAATAAAGTTAAGGTATGGCAAACCATTATTTATCCTACCTCTACCAAAGTGCTTCCTATGCACAGACACGATCATGAACGCGTTCTTGTAGCACTGACTGATGGTGTATTAAAAATAACGAATAATAAGGGCGCAGTGCACTATCTGAACCTGAAAAAGAATAAAGCGTATTACCTTACCCAAGATGTACCCGGTGAGTTACATAACGATGAAAATATGAGTAATCATCCTATTAAAGTCATGGTGATTGAGTTAAATTAGATGGTTTATTTTGAGGCAAGAGGATGGATAGTCACTTCAGTCTCTTACAGGTTAGCTCCGCTTATCTGTGCTATCATTTGACATAGAGGTTACTCATTTTTCTGATTAATTATGGATACACAAAGAGGGTTGGCAGTTACAACGCAGTCACATGAAGTGATTGATTGTATTAATTCCTTTCATCAAAACATAGTAGGGTCTGGTCTTGATGCAGGATTAATTACTGATGCTGCAAAAAAACATCCTGAGAATGTGCTGATCCAAATCTATGCGGCAGTATATTATTTGTATGCACAGGAGGATGTGGCAAATACGATAGCCAAAACCTACCTGCAGGCAGCAGAACGCTATGTACCAGGCGCAAATATTCGTGAACAGTTATTATATAATGCAACGCTTAACTGGTCCGATTTAAAACATCATGAGGCGCTGAGCATATTAGAACAGGTGATGCAACTTTATCCTCGCGATACCTTGGCCATGAAATTGATGGAGTGGCTTTTTTACTGTACTGGTCAGGCATATCAGGCTGAATATTTTTTACGTGTATGCACTATGTGTGCTGCAGAGAATCAGGATGAGTCTCATTTTTTGGCGACTCATTCTTTTGCTCTGGAGCTATGCGGTCATTATGCAAGGGCCAGGGAAATGGCTGAAGCAGCAATCAATATGGAATTAATTACTCCATGGGCACATCATACTTTGGCTCATGTGGCATTATTGACTCAAGATTTGGATGGTGGGATTAAGCGTTTAAACAGTTTAAAAGACAGCTGGCAAACTGTTCATCCATTATCAAAAGGGCATAATACCTGGCATCTGGCCTTATTATATCTGGCTCAACGTAATGAGAACGATGTGCTCAAACTGTATCCGAGTATATCAGGTACTTTGCCCGATACAGTGCTCGAGCAAATAGATGCGGTATCCTTGTTATGGCGACTGGATATGGCAGGCTTGCCTCAAAATGAGCAATTAAATTCAATCGCGGAGCATTTGGGTAATCATCCTATAGAACATTATATTGGGTTTAACAATCTCCACTTTATCTATTGTCTTGTCCGAGCCGGGCAAAAAAAGCAGGCGGCTGAATCTTTGAAAAAAATGGAGCACTACGCTAGTTCAACTTCTGACTCTTTGTGGGCCAAGGTGATTTTACCTCTATGTCAAGGTATTTATTCCTTTGCAGAAGAGGACTACAACAAAGCTGATTCCCTTCTGACCCCAGTAATTGACAAAGCCTGGCAGTTAGGAGGCAGTGATGCTCAGGTGGATTTATTCGCGCAAACTTATCTTCAAACATTGCTGCATACAAAACAAATGAACAAAGCACAGCATTATTTTTCGCATCATCTATCTCATTATAAAAATACTCCTTTGGCTGATTTCTGGTTCATGTCCTGAAAGGGAGGGCATCTAAACCATTTAAAAATTTCTTTTGTTTCAAATTTAATTGTTCAGTTTTCATGTGACGTTTGGAATCAATTGATGAATTCCCAACACAATTTAAAATATTCCAAATTGTAATTATAAATGAGCTATAATAATAAAAAGTGCAAAATATGAACAGCTCATTATTCACTTTTTGCCTTTATAACGTCATTGTAATGTTAATGGTAGGTACATTGTTTTAAAAGGAAGTAATCAGGATGAAAGATCCTTATAACTGTCTGCTTGAACAAATGTTTGATGGTGTTTTTATTTATGATGATAGGGGAAATGTCAGGTATGCTAACTCTAATTTATGCAGCATGCTTGAGTATAGGGAAGATGAGATAAAAAAACTCAATATTAAAAATATTTTTCATGATTCAGAAGCAGAACAGATAGAGCTTAATCAACATAAATACACTAAAAATAATAATATAATTTATGAGTTTCATTTAGTACGTAAAAGTGGGAAGTATTTTCAGGCACATATAAAATTCTTAGTTGCCGATCATAATTCAATTATGGCTTTGGTCTCCGATCTTCGAGAATTAAACAAAACACAAAAAAAGTTAAGTCAAAGCGAAGCTCTTTTTCGACAGATGGCTGAATCCATAAATGATGTTTTTTTTCTTATAGAAAACAGCTCTGGGAATTATTTATATATAAGTCCCGCCTACGAACAGATTTGGGGACGATCTTTGTCTGAACTGTACACCACTTCCGATGCCTGGATTAAAGCAGTGCATCCTGACGATAAAGAACGCATCTATTTGAAGTATTTCAAACAGTTGGAGACCGGGTATTTTGATGATGTATTTAGAATAGTGCGTCCGGATGGTGAAACAAGATGGATTCATGCGCGAACGTTTCCTATTTTTAATGAATCCAATCAGTTGGTTCGTACTTCCGGCGTAGCGGAGGATATCAGCATCAGGCATGAAGCATTGGAACAATTGCGAGAAAGTGAGCGGCGATTTTCCCATATGTTGCATAATGTCGAGCTCATTTCGGTCATATTGAACCGTCAGGCTACCATTTTGGATTGTAATGATTTCTTATTAAAATTATCCGGTTGGACGTATGAGGAAATAATAGGCAAAAACTGGTTTGATTTGTTCATTCCCAAAGAACAAAACACGTCTATATTGGAAGTATTTAATAAATTACTTAAAAATGAAGAAATTGTATCTCATTATGAAAATGAAATTCTTACCAGGAATGGTGAACGTTTATTAATTCACTGGAATAATTCGTTGCTGATGTCTCCCTCGGGTGTGGTTATTGGTACAGCATCTATTGGAGAAGACATCACTGAACGCAAGAAAATTGAGATTGAGCGGAAAAATCATGCGCAAGAAATGTTACGAGGTATCAGCGAATTGGCTGTGGCTCTAACCATTGCTATGAAACAAAGTGATCCCTATACCGCTGAACATCAACGACGGGTTGCCTGTCTGTCCGCTGCGATAGCTCATGAATTAGGTCTATCCGAAGACCAGATCTACGGTCTTCGACTTGCTGCAGAAATGCATGATATTGGCAAAATGGGCATCCCGATTTCCATTCTTAATAAACCTGGCCAGTTAACTCCGCTTGAATTTGAACTGGTTAAAACACACAGTACTGTAGGTTATGAGATTTTAAAAAATGTACACTTCCCCTGGCCTATTGCAGAAATTATTTTACAGCATCATGAGCGATTGGATGGTAGTGGTTATCCTCGTGGATTGAAAGGAGATGAAATTCTTCTGGAAGCCAGAATTCTGGCTGTAGCGGATATAGTTGAGGCGGTTACATCTCATCGTCCCTATAGACCTGCCTTTGGGATTGAGGTTGCTTTTGAAAAATTACGAATGGGTCGAGGCATTCTTTTTTCTGAAGAAATAGTCGATGCCTGCATTAAAATTTTTAGTGAAAAACACTCAATTTATGACCTATAATCATGTATATTGAGTGCACTGTTTAATTAAAAAAACAACATGAATAAGAAACCATTTGATACACATGATTTTGAATCGGTAGAATTTCATAATCAACTTCATCCTCGTCTTAAAGTGGATCCAGTCTATTTTAAATCTGGATTTAGTCCAAAACCTTATGTATACGGCAGATCAATAGTACTCAGCAGCATTATGAAGGTTCTTGATAATTTGCCTTCTGAATATGGCCTCCTTGTCTGGGATGTTTATAGGTCAAGGGCAACTCAAGCTGCACTATTTGATTGGATGCGTGAAGAAATAAAGAAAAAAATGCCGCACTTAAGTGATGAAGAGAATTTTGCAGAAACTCGCAAGTTTGTGGCTCTTCCATCCGCATTGGGTGATGATTATTGTGCCCCACATTTGAGTGGAGGAGCAATAGACTTGACTTTGTTTGATGTGGGCTCCGGCCTTCCATTGGACATGGGAACCCCATTTGATGAGTGTTCTGACCGGGCGCACAGGGACTATTTTAATCGGCTGGAAGAGTTAACCCCTGAAGAAATAATAATCAGGGATAATCGAATGCTCCTTCGATTGGCAATGGAGGAGGTGGGGTTTACCTCGTATCAATATGAATGGTGGCATTATGATATGGGTAATTTCTTCTGGAGTCTTTGTTTAAATCAACCTGCCATCTTTGGACCTTTGTTTGGTGATAAAGAGTGGCCTGAATAATAAACAGAATCCGTTACTTTTTTATTTGATGGCTCTTGCAGAAATTTTACGCCCTTTTAATGTCCCATTTTTTAAATAGGCCAGTGCCTTATCTGCCTGACTGCGATGAATAGCGACGTATGAGTTAAATAGTGAAATATCAATTTTTCCTACTGTACTGCCATCCAGCCCGGCATCTTTTGTGAGTGCCCCTAAAATATCTCCAGGTCGGATTTTATCTTTTTTTCCAGAAGCGATACATAAGGTGATCATTTCAGGAGCGATTATAGATCCTTTACTGTTTAATAATTCAGTGGTGTTTCCCCACGTTAACGGATGGTGTAATTGATCTTCAATAGCACAAATACGTTGCGCATCTGCTGGAGTGGTAATACTTAGTGCCAGTCCTTTATTTCCTGCTCTTCCGGTTCTTCCTATACGATGAACATGTACATCATGATCAAAAGCCAGATCAAAATTAATTACAGCCGGCAGTTCTTTGATATCAAGACCACGGGCAGCAACATCTGTTGCAACTAAAAAAGAGCAACTTTGATTTGCAAAGCGCAGAACCGCCAGATCACGATCTACCTGTTCCATATCACCATTCAAGGCTACAGCACTAAAACCTTCCTGAATGAGCTGTTCGGTAACATCCGCGGTTTGTTGCTTGGTATTACAGAAAATCAAGGCAGATCCTGGCTTGTAATGCAACAGCATGGATTTTAATAAGGGGAATTTATTTGCTTGTTTACTCACTTCATAAAATCGTTGTTCAATATCAAATTCAGCGTGAGGTGTTTCAATCAGCACTGCTTGTGGATTTCGCATGAATTGTTTTGAGATTAATTTGATTTCCTCAGGGTATGTTGCTGAAAACAGCAGAGTTTGTCGATGTCCTGGGCAGGCTGAAATGATGGTTTTAATGTCATCCAGGAATCCCATATCAAGCATTCTATCTGCTTCGTCTAAAACCAATGTTTTTATCTTTGATAGATTTAGAGATTCTTTGTTTAAATGTTTTAAAATGCGACCAGGTGTACCTACAATAATATGAGCCCCATGCCTTAAGGAATCCAGTTGGGGTTTCATGGGGATCCCACCTGATAGATTAATGATTTTTACGTTGGGCATCATACAGGCAATTCTTCTTAAAGCCTGGCTGACTTGTTCTGCCAGCTCACGGGTTGGACACAGTATAAGTGCTTGTGCGCCAAAAAATTCAATTTTTAAATTATTGAGTAGGGCCAAACCAAAAGCAGCTGTTTTTCCACTGCCTGTTTTAGCCTGAGCAATGACGTCTTCATTGTTAAGCATGATGGGCAAAGTGTGCATCTGAATGGGGGTCATGACTTCATAATTCAGGGTCGCTATACTTTTGAGTAATTCTTCTCGTATAGGTAATTGAGAGAATGATTGCGGTAATTCGTTATCTTGATTCACTGATTGGTTTGATTTCATTGCGTCGCTTAGGCTTAAAAAATAGTAGGTAGGTTAACATGAATTAGTTCAAATTTAAATCAGTTTTATTGAAATATAAACCCGAATCGATGCCAATAGTTACCGTACATGAAAATAATCCTTCTTAAAGTTCATCTTGCGTACATAGATGATCAATACACCATGTAGCCCGTATCAGGCAAAGCCGTAAAACGGGCTGCTGAGGTTATTTTTTATTTAGGTTCATAGTAATAATTTTTGAATAATTCTTTAAAACCGATACGTTGATATAGGGATAATCCTGAACTTGAAGCTTCCAGATAACAGTGATTAATATTTAATTGATTCAATTGATTTAGTGCTGCATGGATTAGTTCGGTGGCATAACCTCTATTTTGATATTCCGGCATGGTTGCGACATCATCAATTCGCGCTGAATCTGCCGCTATTGAGATCGTCAAGGAACAGACGACTGTACTGTCTATAAATCCGGATAAATGATAAATTTTTGCGCCTTTCTGGGTCGCCTGCTTATGACGTTCTGTATAAATACCGGTTACTTCTGGTGTTGATTCAAAGCCATGTATTAAAGGAATACTCCAGGTATCCAGATCCCCATTGATTTCTTTAATTGTTAATAATGATTGATGAGAGGGGATTGGAATGGAGTTAAGTGAACGAACCATGGCAACGCCCTTATCACATAAACTCATTTTATGCTGTTCTAAAATCAGTTGTAGGTGATCTGAATAAAAATACTCTGGCAGTATTAATGCCCAGGGCAATTTGTGTTGCTTGTAAAATGAATGGCAATCCGTCAGATTCGCTGAAAAAGAGGCGTCGATTTGTTGTATCAGTGCAGGGTTTAAACCACTGGCTTGAACCTCTGTTGCAAAAAGAGTCAAATCAGTCAAGTGTACCTGATGACAACTGATTAAAGAGAAAAAATGACGTTCAACATGATGAAAATCATCAATAAGTTGACGCAGTTCGGGTTTTAAATTGGCAAGAACCTCAGATCTTGAACGTGTATCCTGTAGCATCTTAGTACAAGTCCTTAATGATAATAGACCTCTTGAAGAGTATGTCTTTTGTTTAATTACTGCGTTAGGCAAGGTTTTGCAGTGTTCATTTACGGATGTAAATTTCGTTCTTCAAAACTTTTTACTTTGCATTAAATCAAAATTCACAGGTGATGCAAGAGGTCTCATGTTTTTGTGTCTTAATTTTAGAGCCTAGCCAACTTCATCTTATAGTATCATAAACACTTTAGTTTTTTATTGGAAAGGAGTTGTTTTCGGCATTTCTGTAATCTGGAAATGAAGCATGCATATGAGCGATTTTCCATGTTCCATGTTCATCTGACAGCACTATGGAACCGCGTAATTGTTCGAATACATGTTCCGTACCATCAATCAATATATGGGCTTTACAAAGAGCGGCAGCCCAGAGTAAATCGTTATATCCGGGAATAAATGATACAATTTCTATTCTGCCTTGTTCCGATTGACTCCAATCACGCTCCAGTTGTTCCTGTATTTCCGTTAATCCAACTCGATACTCATCAATTCCAGAACCCCACATCGTTGCATTGTGAGTAAAGAGATCAAGTAACAGGGTTAAATCGCGTTTGTTATAGCCCAGACAAAATTGTTTTAAAAGGCGTGTTGCTGATTGAGGCTGATTTTTAAGGTGCATGGTTTCTCCTGCGTTATTATAATGCGGAGATTTTAGCGATTTGAGTTAAGAAGTATGTCCGGATTGATTACGGACAGTGAATTAAACTGGTGTTACCAACTACTCCTTTTGTCTCGATGCCTGTGCGTCACGTATTCGAGACGAGGTTAGTACATCTGCTCAAATCGAAGGGAGCCAGGGGCAATTCTTAACTTAATGATGCTGAGGATTTTATAGGTACCGAGAACGTTAAAACATAATCATGTGTTCCATTTCATGAAGGGTAGCGATCCCGGTTCTCAGTTTAACTCGTTGAAGATAGGTTTCTACAGTCCTTGGTGACAGCCCTAAGATGCGACCAATTTGCTTATGCGACCTGCCCTGAATCAATAATCTTAAACAGGCTAATTCCTGTACGGTAATATGGCTGGGTCCCGTCTTACCCATTACAGATAGGGTTCCTTGGGAAAGACATAAATTTTGATAATTAATATCCCTATAGGGTTCAGGTAATGCGATAGGGTTTTTATTCATTATCTCAATTAATTCTTTATTGGCTGTTTCAAAGTCAATTATAAAATGTTCAATGGATTTTAATTTATTGAGATAAAATGCCCCGGCATTTTCAGGATCAACAGGAGATGCTACTGCGATCATGTCGTAATAGTTTTTTGATCTTCTGACCAGAGTAATGCCATTGCGAATATTCAATTGTTCTCTGGCAAATTGAACAGGATTTTCAGGGAGTTCTTCATCCCACAGAAACCAAAATGATGAAGCAGATTGATGCTCATTTTCAAACGAGGAAAAAACTACTGGTTCATTATCTACGTGTTGGAACTGCTCAATAAGACCGGTATTATTGGTTAAGAGTCCTATAGAACCGTTATCATAACATCTTAAAAATTGGAAATAATTAAGCCCATTGCGTTTTAAGAAGTCAGCACTTAATTCGTGTATTTTTTCTTTAAGCGCTAAAGTCGGGTGGTCTGAATTGATTTTTATTCCCATTGGACTTGCATATACTCATGTACACAAAATGGGCACATTATATCATGCCTTCAAAATGTACTGGAAGTAGGGCGTGTTGACCATTCCGATTTCGAGGCCCCGCGACACGTTCTTGAACGATCTTAATTTTTTATATCACCCTCCGCACCCCATCTCCGTCACCCTCCGCACCCCATCTCCGTCACCCTCCGCACCCCATCTCCGTCACCCTCCGCGAAGGCGGAGGGTCCATTATTGATCTTTAAGGCGTTTCATTCCTGGACCCTCCGCCTTCGCGGAGGGCGACGGTGCATGCATAGGGTGACGGAGATGGGATGCATAGGGTGACGGAGATAGGAGGAGGGTGACGGAGATAGGAGGCGGAGGGTCACTGAAGGTCCGACCCGGACACATCGGTAACACAAATGACCGGACACATAGGTAACAGTTAACATTCATACAGACCAGAAAAAGG
>NZ_LNYR01000043.1 GCF_001467955.1 Legionella quateirensis
TTATAATAGTACAACTTCTTAAAATAAATCTCTTGAGAGCAATTTTTGCGTCAGGGCGCAAGTTCCGGAGCAGTAGGCCTTATAGAAGAATTATCAATAAGATCTTAACAGTTGGTTTATACGTTAGATGTAAATGGAAAAAATATGAATGTATTAAATACTAGTATAATGAGTTTCTATCATCCCACTAAAGTTGTTTTTCTTGATGATAATCAAGCTTTTCTAGATGCTGTTGCTTTAGAGTTGTACGAACAAGAAAATCTACTCATGTTTACGAACCCAGATAGCGCGATGGAGCAATGCAAAAATAGTAACGAAAGCATATTTCAATTCACAGCAATGGAAAAAGAGAATAATAACTTAGATCTAAATGGCAACTCTATAACAACAACATTCAACATGGTTAATATGATTTATGAACCTTCACGTTTTAATAATGTTGCTGTATTAGTTGTTGATTATTCAATGCCCAATATTAATGGTATTGAATTTTGTAAACAACTACGTGATAGAAACATATATAAGATACTACTAACAGCCGAAGCTGATAGTGATATTGCAATCAACGCGTTTAATGATGGGATTATAGATAAATTTATATTAAAGACACATGCTAATTTATTTGAACAATTGAAAATCTATATTAATGAGTTAACAAATAAATATTTTATTAATTTTTCACGTGATTCTCTTAATTATGGTGGTGGATCATTAAAATCCTTATTAAATAATGATTCATTCAAAGATTTGTTTAATAAAATTATTAAACAAAATAACGCAATTGAATACTATCTTATTGATCGATTGGGTAGTTTTTTGTTTTTGACAAGAGATGGTAAACCAACGTGGTTGCTCATATCAGATCAAGATAAAATTAACAGTCAAGTTGATTTATTAAAAGATTATTCTTTTCCAGATGAACTGATCAAAAAAATAAAAGAAAAAGAAAATATATTGTTCTTGTTTTCAGAAAATGAATATAAAGAAGACCTGGTTGAATGGAAAAAATATATTTTTGAGTCCCAAAAATTAGATGATAATTACAATTTTAGTATCGTAGTAGGAAATTTAACCAACTCAATTCATTGGGACAAGGTGGTTTCATATCAATGAACTTCTACCATTTATCAAAATTATCGTGAAATATAATTTCAATCTTAGATATCTCTTTTTGAAGGGATAACATTGCGTTTTTAAATAAATCGGCTTGAGCAACACTAAGGGAGTTATCATTTTCTAAGATTTTATTAACAAAATTAGATGCTGATTTTGATATGCTTTTAATAACTACGAATGAATTCGTAACATCGTGAATTAGCTTATTTTTTTCTTCTAAATTCATAGGAATTTCTTCTTTAAAAAGGTGGCGACTTCCCAACAATAGACTTTAACCAAGGCATATTTTCAAACCGCTTCGGAGAATGTCCTGTAGCTAGATGAATTTCCGTGAAACCAAGATCAAAAAGCTTTTTAGCTTCAATTTCCCCTTTGATATTGTTATCAAGATCTGAGTCAATATAAATTATTGTATCACTGGTATAATCATTAATTACACTCATGAATTCATCCATGGAGGAATAAAGCGCGATTTGTGTACCCGCATCACTTGCGGCAAAGGCCCAAGTGGTTCGCATCATTTCATCGTCATCAATAAAAACGAAGGGTGCGTTACTTAAAAGCTGATGGCAGAGGTTAATCTTAATATAAGGAACATATGGTTTTGGTATAATTTGAACATCAAGTTTTTTGCATCGATTGCGTACAGTCAAGTCTTCGAAACAACTGGTTACTAGAAAAGCTTTGGTTTTTAATTCAAGATCAGCAATAACGTCCAATCCGTTTTTATTATCTGCAAGTAACTCATAGTCAATTAGATACATATCAGGTTTTAATTCTTCTATTTTTTTTAATGTCAAATCAGATGCATTATAGAAGTGTACTATCCTAAAGTCAGAAAAACCTATAAATTTTTCATTCCATGCATCATGGATTGATGGATCATCATCCAATACAATAATTACCGATTGATTTTTAATAAATAATGCTTCACAGAACCAAACAGGGGGATTAGAGCGAGGTAAAAAAATTGTAACTTTTGTACCTATACCAACTTCTGAATGAAGTTCTATTTTTCCATTAAGCAATCCTATGTATTTTTTAGAATAGGATAAACCAAAACCAGCACCATTTTTTTTATTAAAGCTAAATCCTTGCTCAGTTACTTGGGGTAGAATTTCTGAAGGAATCCCACATCCGTTATCTTCAATAGTAATTTCAACCTGGTTATTATCACATCGGAGGGAAATAATCACGAACCCACTACAATCAATAGCTTCAATACTGTTATTTATAAGGTTTGATAATACTCGTTTAAAAGAAACTAGATTAATATTAGAAAAACTACTATAGCAACATGGTGATACTTTTAATTGGATGTCAATTTTTGAGTTATGATATTCATACCGTTTTTCAGAAACGATATTGTCTAAAACAACAAATATTAATTCAGGTAATATATTTCTATCTAAATCGTTACTTCCCAACTCAGAAGAATTATGTTTTGACTGTGATAGTATATTATTCGCAATATCATTAATTCTCTTAGCTGCACTTCTAATCATAATACGCTTATTTTCTGAAATTGAAGTCACATCAGATAAAGCTGTATTAATTGCCGCTAATGGTGACCGGATGTCATGAGCAACTTGCTCAGCAATCTTTTTTCTTGCATCATAGTAAGCCTTTTCCTTTTGTAAGCTTAATGTTTGGCTATGTTCCTCAATAAATTTAGTTGCTATTTGTCTATACTCATCAATATCTACTTTCGAAAATTCAGTGGCATTATTATTTTGATGTGAAGAAATAAAATCAAGTAAATATCCTGTGCTATTTGCAATGGTCTTTCTCATAGATAAGAATAGAAATAAAAAATTAAAAAGAAATATTCCAATAACCGTTATTAAAATCAATAAAAGACCATGAGAAGCAGGTATTAAAAAAATCGAGTTATATTGCTTTTTTGATATCACATATCCAAGTATTTGGTCATCTTTTTTAATTGCAGTTATACCGGAAAACTGACCATTATCCGCTTTGCAAATTGTATGGATATTGCCACTAATTGACTGACAAGATCCAAGATTCTCCAATGGTTTTTGAGCGGAGACAAACTTTATTGAGTCTAATTTACGTTCATTTTCTAAGTTGTACAATGCCAAATCTAATGCGTGTTTATTATTCAGCAACTGATATCTTCCGATTTCATCCGTAGTAAATGAGTCATTTATAATTAAATTTTTCGATAATGATCCTATCTGACTATTATCAAAATACTCTTTTGCCAGTAGCAAAATCAATCCAAAAACAAAAAACTGAATAAATGCTGAGTATGCCATTTTTTTTATAAATATAGTTTTTATTGACTGGCTTTTATTTTTCATATTTATATCCATCTTTATTGACAGACAAAATTATATAATTTGTCGAACGATGGAATTTACCATTATTGATATATGCCCCGGTGATCCCGTTATAATTAATCTGAGATATACTATGTGTATCAATAAAACCTACCACCTTAAATGCTTTTAAAATCATTCGCATCGCATCGTATGTATATGCAGCTAATATTGTAGGTTGTTCATGATATTTTTTAGTATAAATACTTTCAAATGCCCGCAAAGCAGGGCTTGGTTTTATGAAATCTAAGTTGCGAATAAAATACGATTGGATCAATTTATTATTAAGCCGCATAAAAAAAGTTGGACTTACTGATGACCCAAAGTTCTCTGTCCCGATAAATATTGTATTTTGATTATTCATAGCATCGGCAATCTTTGCTGATGCGATTGCACCCGACAATAGAAAAACATAGTTATATTTCTTTTTATTTAAAAATGTATGTAACTTATTTAAAATTTCTTTATCATTTTCTAAAAAATCGAATGTGTCATATTTAATATATTCTTTATTTAAGACATCAGAATATACCTCTTTATATTTTAACATTTCATCACGATTAATCTCTGTAACTAATAATACGTCATCTATTTTATTAAATCTGTTCCGTAAATAATTTAACATTTCTTTGGCTTGGGAATCATAGCTTGGCATAAATATAAATACATTATTAGGCAATTTATCTACTTCAGTAGTGCTGGCATACGAGGTAAATATTGGTATCTTATTGTTTTTCTGTTCTTTAATTGCCAATAAAAGATCGGAAAGATATTCAAATCCAATAATTGCTGAACAGCCCTCACTTACCATTTTTTTATACGCATGCATTGGCTCTAGAGGCCTATTATTGTAAAAATAATTTTTAATCTCGACTTTACCAAATTTTTCACCTTGGTCTAAAGCAAGATTCGCAGCATTTTCAAATGATTGGCCATAGGATTTTAAGTTTTCAACAACTCTCCCTGTTAAGCATATTTTAATTTGATTATTAGCCATGACAGCAGGGCATACTGATAAAAAAAATATTAAGACAATAATTTTAAGAATGTTTGAGAAATTCATTTAAAATCTCACTAAAATGATTATTTTCTTCTATGTGTGGATAGTGAGCAGATTTATAGAAAGTTAAAATATTTTTATTTTTTGACAACGCTGCTTCATGTCCGTTCATAACAAAATCATGAAAACCATTTATCCATAATTTAGAGATACCAAGCGTATCAATATCAACTGGAAAATTTAATTCACTTGAATAAAGATCTTTTCTTACACTAATGAACGTTTCTGTATCTGTGGGAAGTCGAATGCGCTTTTGAATTTCCTGAACCATATGAAAACACTCTAAATTTGCCCAGTACAAGTATGGCCTATCTTCGTTTTCTTGAAATAGAGGTGTTAATTGTTCTGATACTTCCCATATTTTATTAAGATCAAGATCATTTATTACATTGAATAATTTATTATATTCAACCAAATTACTCTTTTTTAAATAGGATAGATCAAGCATCAAGTTATTTAGTCGAGGAGTAAGTATAGAATTGGCTGTAGAGACAAAAACACCTGGGATAAATGATGAGAATTTTTTATAGTAATCAAAAAGTAATTTTGCACCATAACTATGTCCAATTAAAGCTTGCGTTTCAATTTCACAAAATTCTGTTATATATAAAATTATTCTTTGTAAATCCTCTATATTATCCTGATGCGAAACGACCATAGATGTTTTCTTAGATTTACCGCAGTTTCGTTGATCATATAATATGATATTATAGTTTAGCGAACTAAATAATTTATTATTATCAATAAGATATTCTAGAGTTCCGCAATTAAACCCAGGACCTCCATGAATAAGAAGAACATAAGGCATACTTAAATTTTTGGTGAATTTAACTATATAAAAATCTGGATGATTTAAAATGTCTTTATTATATTGTTCCATCAAGAGTCGCTCTCTAAAAAAACTCTACGTATCCAAATGATGGGGGCTGCAATTCTTACAGATATGTTCTTAATTTCTTTTTTTACAAGACTTGGATTTTGATTGAGACAAACTAAATTAAATAAGTTTTGGTCGTTACCTGGCTTCAGAATTCTGATGTATATATCATTGTTATCATCAATAACAATGCATTCTTTTCCAATAGCATTTTCAATTTTATTGTATATTATTCCTGCAACATAATTGCCTGGGTATAAAAGGGGGGTCATTCCATCATCTTTAACAATAGCATTAACAGAATTATGGAGTTCGCTAAATAACAGTAATTCTTTAGCGATATGATTTTCATCGGTCTCTTGTATATCTAAATCTTTTGTTAAATGAATAGCCTCTCGCCCAATGCCATGCATGAGCCATGAGTCTGAGCAATACACATTGAGTTGTTTAGCACGTTTAGCGATTTTTTCAGCCCCCTGCTGAGTTAATCCCCCTCCCCAGCCCAATTCCCATCCTTTGATTGCTGCAGAAGTAATATCGCTATCTTGACAGAATTCATTCCTAGTAAGAGATAAAAGATGGTCACGAACAAATCTTATTCTTTTTCCTCGTGATTCTGCACTAGATGGGTTATCGAGTAACGAGTTTTTCATATTATAAAAATAACTAAGTTGGTTGTTTTATAAATAACATAGTATACCAATGGAGTTAAAAAATCATCGTTAAAACTACCTTAAAACAATTATAGATTTTATATCTCACAAATTAATGGATAATTTGATCATATCAAAAAAACCATAATGGTTAAATTTTCATTGACTTTTTAACCATTAATAGATAATATTTTATTCTATAGTACGGGGAAAGGGAATTTGATGTGAATTATTTTGAACCATATCAACAAGCACGAATAAATATTGAGAATAGATTTAAAGGGTTATTACACGCACACACAACTTTAATAAAGTCTCTTATAACGCTAGCAAATCCGCTAACAGGAATAGTTACTGGTATTACTTACCGTGACATTGCCGATTTGTTAACTATCAGCAAAGCTCCTGGAAGAACTGAGTCAGGAACTCCTCAAAAAGAAACAATTCGAAGTTATTTGCGATCCATTGAAAAACAATGTCCCGAAGATTTTCAAGTTATTAGTGAGGGCCAAAAACTACAATTTCAGTTCCCAAAATTACCAGAGATTTATGCTGGTTTTCTTGAGAAATCAGAAGAGTACACAGAGCGCAGGGATGAACAATCCATATCTAAGACCCTTGAAAATTCTAAGAAAAATGATGAATTAAAATCGCTTGAGAACACACAGGAATACACGGAGCTGTACACAGAGCTGTACACAGATGACTCCGCTGTAAAGAATAATAATATATTTAATATAACTAACTCAAACAAACAAACTCAAACTGCGAGCAATGATTTTTCTTGCAGCAAAAAACAAATTAGCGACGACTTTTACCCCAACACAAAAACCATTGAACTGGCTTTGTCCATGGGACTCACCAAGGTGACGGATTTCACGGAAATTCAGGCGTTCATCAAACACAACAAAAAACTAAACACCCAATGGGCTGATTTTAATCCAGTATTCATTACCTGGCTGGAACGAGATGCCCAATACATGCAAAAACAACAACAAAAGGCACAAGGACAATTAAGGAGTAATCACAATGAGCGTGGTACCAATCAAAGCAGTCTTAACCCAACAGCACTTGAACGAGTCAGCCAGCAGCATGGCATTTCAATCGAATCACTCTGGGGCACCTCAGGCAGTGAACTCAACTCCTGTGCATTTATCGAAGGAACACTTGTCCAGCCTATGGATGAAACTGACAGCAATCTACGGACAGCTTTTTATTAGTAAGCATGGGGTTAAGGATACGGGCGTTTGGTTTGCTGCACTTAAAGATTTAACACCTCGTGCATTAGACAGTGGCGTGGAGCAATTAATGACATTGAGTAAAGGCGATAAGTTTTGTGAGTTTCCACCAAATTGCCTGCAATTTCGCGCGTTATGCCTTGGTTTTTATAGTGAGTTGCGTATGCCGAAGCCCGCTGAGGCTCATAGAGAAGTTTTAAATCGTGCCTACACTACCAACCCACAATGGAGTCATATAGTTGTTAAATATACTGCCAAAAAATTGGGTTATAAATTTTTAGAAATAATAAATGAAGGGGAGTCCTTTGCCGTGTTTAAGGAAGCCTATGAGCAAGTTTGCCACTTAGTGCGCCAAGGGCATAGTGTTCCTGAAATTAAAGAAGGGGTAATGCTTCCTAAACCTCAATCAAAAGACGTTGCAACAAAACACTTAAACTTAATGCGCCAACGACTAGGAATTGCATCATGAGACAGATACCAAAATTAAAGCTCTTTTCAAAAGAAGAACTCTATTGCCTTCTAAGCGCCTGCTCTGAATCGTTAACCTTGGCGTATCAAGAAAGTAATGACACTGATTTTTGGCACATTGCAATCCAGGCAAGGCTTGCCTGTGAAGCCTTGGGCTTTGAAATTAATTCACAGAAGAAAACACACCAAATCCATTAAAAAACTTAAGGAAAAACCATGCTCATTTTAACGCGCAGAATAGGTGAAACAGTAGTAGTAGGTGATGACGTATTTATTACGATACTCGGAATTAAAGGCAATCAAATTCGCTTAGGCTTTGATGCCCCTGACCATATTTCAATTCATCGCCAAGAAATCTATCTAAAGGTTCAGAAAGAAAAAACAATGCGCCTTGATTCGGAGGATACTGTAAATGGCAATGGCGTGCCAATAACACCATTAAAACGAACAGAGTCTAATCAATACACTGCTCATTAAGTGATGTAGCTCTAAATGAAGTGCAAATAACCCTTTGCACTAATTAAGCAAAATTAAATCAAAAATCGGATGTTTATCATCTGATGGGGATTTTTTGACTTTAAAAAAGGAATGAGGACATGAATGAAGGGGTTCAAAGATGAACAATGATGAAGAACAGTCAACGGTTAAAACCCGTGCTAAAGAAAAATTGCGCCGCGATTTGGGGCCTGTCATTGAGAATGCTCTAGCCGATCCCAAAACAGTGGAAATCATGCTCAATGCGGATGGACGTCTTTGGCAGGAACGGCTGGGCGAAAAAATGCGCTGCATTGGAACCATGTCAGCAAGTCGCGCTGAATCGGTTATTAAAACCATTGCGGGTTTTCACGGTAAGGAAATTACCCGTTTCAAACCAACCCTAGAAGGGGAGTTGCCACTGGATGGCTCACGCTTTGCAGGCCAGCTTCCTCCTGTTGTTCATGCGCCAACCTTTGCCATTCGTAAAAAAGCTCTATCCATCTTTTCGCTGGATGAATACGTTTTGTCTGGCGTGATGTCAAAAGAGCACTGTGAGGCTATTAAAAAAGCCATTGCAACCCATCGAAACATCCTTGTTATTGGTGGCACAGGCTCCGGTAAAACAACTCTGGTCAACGCCATCATCAATGAAATGGTTTTATTCGATCCAACTGAGCGGGTTTTTATTATCGAAGACACCGGTGAAATTCAATGTGCCGCTGAAAACTGCGTGCAATACCACACAACCCTTGAAGTCACCATGACCATGCTGCTTAAAACAACCTTAAGAATGCGCCCGGACCGAATTTTAGTAGGAGAAGTTCGAGGCGCTGAAGCCCTGGATTTACTGGATGCCTGGAATACCGGGCATGAAGGAGGGGCGGCCACTCTTCACGCCAATAACCCTGCCGCAGGTTTGACGCGCTTAAAATCACTCATTACGCGTAATCCTTCCGCACCTGCAGACATTGAACCGCTCATAGGCGAGGCAGTTCATTTGGTAGTCCATATCGCCCGAACTCAGGATGGTCGTCGCGTGCAAGAACTCTTAGAAGTTTCAGGCTTTAGCGACGGCCACTACATTACCCGAACTTTATAAGGAGAATTATTTAATGAATAAACACGCTCTGTTTTTAAAACCCCAAGTATTCATTGCCTTAGGCTTAATGATGTTGCTCTTACTAGGAACCGAGCCTTCTTTTGCATCAAGCACCAGTGGAGGAGGGTTGCCTTTTGATAGTTGGCTTACAAAAATCAGTAATTCCATTACAGGACCTTTTGCCTTCTCCGTTTCTATTATAGGTCTTGTTGCCGCAGGTGCTGCGTTAATTTTTGGTGGCGATATGAATGGCTTTATGCGCTCGTTGATTTTTATCGTGTTGGTCCTTGCTTTCATCATTGCTGCAAAAAACACCCTCTCAGCCATTACAGGAAAAGGGGCGCAAATTGGTTCACATTCGGTTCACAGTATAAGGGTTGCATCATGAGCCTGCGTTCCATTCCCATTCGACGTGCTGGAAATCGTCACAATCTGTTTATGGGTGGCGACCGAGAACTGGTGATGTTCTCGGGCCTACTGGCCGCAATCCTCGTATTTGCTACCCAAGACTGGATTGCGTTGTTTGTGGGTATTGGGCTGTGGTTTTTATCCCTCTGGATGTTAAGACTTATGGCCAAAGCCGACCCACAACTGCGATTTGTTTATTTACGCCAGCGTCGCTATCAACCTTATTACCCAGCACGTTCCACTCCATTTCGGGTGAATACTGGGTCCCAGGAGAGGCAATATAAATGATTGAATTTATCCTAGTGTTTATTTCGGTATTGAGTATTGCGCTTATTTGGATTTTATTTGCAACAGTTCGCAAATCCTCTACTGAACTTCGTCTTAAAAAACATCAGCAAAAAGAGGCGGGGCTTTCTGATTTACTCAATTACGCAGCCTTAGTTGATGATGGGGTCATTGTCGGAAAAAACGGGGCATTCATGGCCGCTTGGCTCTACCGTGGTGAGGACAATGCGAGTGCCACCCATCATCAAAGAGAACTGGTTTCTTTTCGCATCAATCAGGCTCTCAGCGCTCTTGGCAGTGGTTGGATGGTTCATGTGGATGCAGTACGCCGGGCAGCACCTGGCTACAATGAAGGAACCCAATCTCATTTCCCTGATGCACTATCCGCAGCTGTTGATGAAGAGCGACGTCGCCATTTTGAGCGTTTAGGGACGCTTTATGAAGGGTTTTTTATCCTTACCGTGACCTGGTTTCCGCCAAAGCTTGCGCAACGTCAATTTGTGGAGTTGATGTTTGATGACGATGCTGAGAAACCCAACCGCCATGCTCAAACCACCCAACTCATCGAGTCGTTTAAACGAGAGTGCCATAACATAGAATCACGTTTGTTTGGTGCAGTGTCTTTAACCCGATTGGGTAGCGAAAAAGTTCTGCAAGAAGACGGCAGTGAAGTGATGCACGACAATTTCCTGCGTTGGATTCAATTTTGTGTCACAGGCCTTAATCACCCAGTTCTTCTGCCTGGTAACCCAATGTATCTTGATGCGGTGATTGGTGGGCAAGAGCTATGGACCGGTGTCATTCCAAAGATAGGGCGACAATTTATTCAATGCGTTGCCATTGAAGGTTTTCCTTTGGAGTCTCATCCTGGAATTTTAACCACTCTTGCGGAGTTATCGATTGAGTACCGTTGGTCATCACGCTTTATTTTTATGGATAACCATGAAGCCGTTGCACACCTTGAGAAGTATCGAAAGAAATGGATGCAAAAAATACGGGGCTTTTTCGATCAGGTATTTAATACGAATAGGGGGGTCATTGATACAGACGCTATGGACATGGTACAGGATGCTTCAGATGCCATAGCTGAAACCAACAGCGGCATGGTGGCTCAGGGTTATTATACCAGTGTAGTCGTGTTGATGAGTGAGGACAGAGCAAGCCTTGAGCGCGCCGCACGTCACATTGAAAAAGCGATCAACGCATTAGGATTTAGCGCCCGCACTGAAACGATTAATACCATGGATGCCTTCATGGGGACGTTGCCAGGGCATGGCGTTGAAAACGTCCGAAGACCTTTGTTAAACACTATGAATTTGGCTGATTTACTTCCGACCAGTACCATTTGGACCGGTCAAAATGAAGCACCAAGCCCTTTATTTCCTCCAAGCTCACCCGCTCTTATGCATGGAGTAACCAGTGGTAACTCTCCATTTCGCCTCAATTTGCATGTCCGTGATTTGGGTCATTCCATCATGTTTGGACCAACCCGTTCAGGTAAATCAACACATTTAGGTCTCATTGCTTTGCAATGGCGCCGTTATTTAGGTTCTCGCATCTATGCATTTGATAAGGGAATGTCAATGTTTCCTGCATGCCTTGGTGCTGGCGGAAATCACTATACGATTGCTGCAAAAAATGAGCGCCTGGCTTTTGCACCGTTACAGTTTTTAGAAACTAAAGCAGATAGAGCCTGGGCTATGGAGTGGATTAATACCATTTTGGCATTAAACGGAGTAACGACAACGCCTGCTCAACGCAATGAAATCGGCTATGCCATCATGAACATGCATCAAAGCCACTCCAAAACCCTATCGGAGTTTTGTCTTACGATTCAAGATGAAATCATTCGAGAAGCACTAAAGCAATACACCATTGATGGATTAATGGGGCATTTGTTGGATGCGGAAACCGATGGTCTTGGTCTTTCTGATTTTATGACCTTTGAGATTGAGGAGTTGATGAATTTAGGCGAAAAATTTGCGCTTCCTGTATTACTTTATTTGTTTCGTCGTATTGAACAGTCTCTGGATGGTCGTCCGACGCTCATTATTCTTGATGAGGCGTGGCTCATGTTAGCTCACCCGGTATTTCGCAATAAAATCGCCGAATGGCTCGACAGCATGGCCAAGAAAAACTGTTGTGTCCTGATGGCCACCCAACATCTGTCCCATGCGGTCAACTCAGGAATTCTTGAAGTGATTGTGGAATCCACCGCATCCAAAATATTTCTACCTAATCCTAATGCACGTGCTCAAGAATCTGCTGCAACCTATGCCCAGATGGGACTTAACCCAACTCAAATTGACATTATTGCCAGTGCTGTTCCTAAACGAGATTACTACTACGTCAGTGAAAAAGGCCGTCGTTTATACAGTCTGGCACTGGGACCACTGGCACTTTCTTTTGTTGGGGCCACCGATAAGGAGTCCATAGCCATGATTCAACAATTAGAAAAAACACACAAGGCCAATTGGGTGCATGAATGGCTACGCACCAAAGGATTGGCTCTTAACGATTATGGGGTTACTGCATGAATATGCTCAAAAAAATAAGCTTTAATGGATTCAACAAACAGTCTAAAAACTTAATGCAATCGAATGATAATCCCTACTTAAATGCCAGGCGAACCTGGAATGGGCATGTAGCAGGAGTGATGTCTGCCCTTCAAGTATGGCAGGTGGTAGGCATTACTTCACTCATGATTAGCCTTGCATCCGTGGGTGGCATGATTTACATCGGCAACCAATCAAAATTCATTCCTTTAGTGTTTCAACAAGATTCTTCGGGCAATACCGTTTCAATCACCCGTGCTGACCGCATACCTGATGCAAAAACCGATGATTACCGCACCACCGTAGCTCAGTTTATTGAACACATTCGCCTGGTCACTGCAGATGCGGATTTACAACGAAAAGCGGTGTTGCAAACGTATGCTTTTTTAAATGCACAAGACCCTGCAACGTTAAAAGCCAATGAATACTTAAACGCCAACAAAGAGGTGAATCCTTTTAATCGTGCAGCCAATGAAACCGTCAGTATTGAGATCCGCTCTGTATTACAGCAATCAAAAGAATCATGGCAAGTGGATTGGTTAGAAACAGTAAGAAGCCGTGATGGCTCACAAAAGACAAAACCTACTTTAATGCGGGCAATCGTCTCTATTTATCAAAACGAACCCACCAGCCAAACCACGGACATTGAGGCGCTGCGTAACCCGCATTTTCTCTATATTCGTGATTTTAACTGGTCTAAACAAATTTAACTTAAGGTGATCTCATGAAGAAACAACTGCTTTTTGCATTAATGTGTGTCCCTGTTGTGGCACTTGCTGGCGCTTCCGAGGATATAGCCGATCGCTATTTTTCTAAAAAAGTGGTTCAGCTCACCCCACAGGAACAATCAGCCCTTTCCATTGGTAAAAAATGGCAAACTGGAATGGCGACTAGCAAACCAGTTACGGCTCGAGATGGGTCCATTGCTTTTGTTTATGGCTCAGGCCAGACCCAAATCTTATGTGCCGTACTGCAAGTCTGTGACGTAGCTCTACAGCCTGGTGAGCAGGTGAATAACCTCAATGTAGGCGATCCACGCTTTCTTGTGGAGCCTGCAATCACCGGAATTGGTCCTGCCCAACGATTGCATTTGCTGATTAAAGCGCTTGATGTGGGTCTTGATACGTCTTTAGTAGTCACCACCGACAGAAGAACCTATCACTTACGTCTTCGCTCTTCTCGCAAACAATTTATGCCTTATGTGTCCTTTATTTACCCGGAAGATGCCCAAGCCAAATGGGATGCCATTCGGGTGAAAGAAACCATTGAGCGTCATAACAACACGATACCCCTTACCGGCGAATACCTAGGTAATTTGAATTTTAACTATTGCATCACAGGTAACACCCGCTGGAAACCCACTCGGGTATTTAATGATGGGGTCAAAACCATCATTGAAATGCCTCAAGCGATGCAACAAACACAAGCGCCCACCTTGCTGGTTTTGCGCCATGGGGGATTATTTAAAAAAGCTGAAACGGTGATGGTTAATTATCGGGTACAAAACAATCGGTTTATTGTAGACACCGTTTTTGATAAAGCCATTTTGATTGCCGGTGTTGGCCGAAACCAAGAAAAAATCACTATCACCAGGAGAAAATAATGAGACTCAAACTACCCTTTATCCTGCTGCTTACTTTTAATCTTTTAGGATGTGCCACAGTCCAACAAGGGAGCTTTACACCAACTCCAGTGACCCTAAATAAAGCAATAACCAAAGATTGCATCAATCGTCTGGTAGCTCTTTATCCTCCGGCTCGAACCCGGTTTCAGTTCAAACAGTCCGTTAAAGACTCTTTTGGTGTGTCGCTTATTGAAGGCTTACGACAAAAAGGCTACAGCATCAATGAATCATCAAGTCATGGAGCAAGCTCTCAAGGATCACAAAATGTGGCTTTGTACTACGTAGTCGATGAGCCCATCAAAGGAACCTTATATCGAGTCACCCTCATAGTGGGGCAACAGTCTCTTAGCCGCGCTTATAAAATTAAAAACGGCACATTGACCCCTTTAGGGTTTTGGGTTCGAAAGGAGTAAACACCATGAAAAAAAATGATGATCTGATGTTACCTAATGCATCCCCTGGAACTTTAAACCAAAACGGGGTACGTCGAGTCAATAATCTTCCTCTAATCCTTGTTATCGCAGCTTTTGCGCTGTTTGTACTCATCATTGCCTTCGTCGCCATGAAGCGCGCCAATCAACAACACCCAACAAAGCAAGATCCCATTCCTGTAGAGCGCCATATGGATTCTTCATTAATGGCAGCTGAGATTGTAGCAGGGCGTGCAGGAGGCATTATTATGCCCGCCAAACCGATTGAGAAGGTGAATACCAGCCTGGCACTGCCTGTGGCCTTAGTCGATAATCCAGATAACCCACCCGTTATCCGTAATAAACCTCCTATTTTACGTCCAAAAACGATACGTTCTGGTGAGCTGACCTCACCCGATCTCGATCGCATCAAGATGGCAAAGATGGAACAATTTGAGGATGCGGTAAAAGCAAAAATGAGCATCCCACTTCCCGATCAACTGAGCACTGCATCAACGTTCAAAACGCAACATGCAGGGGATGATGCCCAGTCAAAACTGGCAGCCCTTAAACGTCAAATGGAACTTCTTAATTCAGGAGATCCTACTGCTTCATATCAAGCACGATTACAGCAAATACGCGCTGCTATGGGAGGCCATGAGGGGGATGCGGGGATGCATCTGATTCAAAACCCATCGCAAAATTCAGGCGATCTTTCCGACCGATGGGAGCTTCACTCTACAGTGGAGGCACCGAGTACACCTTTTGTTTTGAGAGCAGGGGCTGTGATTCCCGGAATAATGATTAGTGGTGTCAAACCTGATTTACCGGGGCAAATCATTGGTCAAGTCTCGCAAAATGTCTATGACACTGCCACTGGTAAATACTTATTGTTCCCGCAAGGAACACGCCTCATAGGGATGTATTCAAATGAAGTGTCCTATGGGCAAAGCTCCGTGTTGATTGCCTGGCAGCGCTTGATTTTTCCTGATGGCAAAGCATTAGATATAGGTTCCATGCCGGGTGGCGATAGCGCAGGTTATGCAGGATTTCATGACCAGGTAAATAACCATTACGTGCGTTTGTTTGGCTCGGCTTTACTCATGTCAGGTGTTGTTGCTGGCATCACCTACAGCCAAAACCCAACACAGACGGGGGCATTTGGCCAACCCGCTCAACCCACTGCAGGCTCTGTGATGAGTGCCGCATTAGGCCAGGAATTAGGGCAGGTTACATCCCAAATGATCGCGAAAAACTTAAATATAGCGCCAAGCCTTAAGATTCGTCCAGGCTATGAATTTAATGTCATCGTGGTCAAAGACATGACCTTCACCAAACCTTATCAATCATTTGATTATTAGCATTAAGGAGATAGCACCATGTTGATTCAAAAAATACTCTCTTTAACGGTTAGGACATCAGTTACCGCGATCATCCTGGTTCAAGCGGTCTATGCGAATTTACCAGTCATTGATTTTACTAATTTACTTGAAAGCGTGACTCAGACATCACAACAACTTCAACAATATAAAACGCAATTAAGCCAATATGAAAACATGTTAGAAAATACTAAAAATCTGGATAAATTCACCTGGGATGAAGCCACCAACACCATGGATAACCTAGTCAACTCCATAGATACGCTGAACTATTACAAACAGCAAGCAGGCGGCATGAATGAATATTTATCCCGATACCAGGACGAGAACCATTACCGAAACATGCCTTGTTTTAATGGAGGACAATGCAGTGAAGCAGAGCTTAATGCGTTACTGCAACAAGAAGCAAATGCCTCAGAAGCTCAAAAACGAGCCAATGACGCCATGTTACGGGGCTTAGAACTTCAAGAAGTAGCCATGAAATCTGATGCACGTCAATTGACTCGTTTACAAGAACAAGCACAAGGTGCCCCAGGGCAAATGGCAGCCCTTCAAGCGGCAAACCAATTGGCGAGCGCTGAAACCAACCAACTACTGCAAATTAGAGGATTAATGGTGGCAGCACAAAATGCAGAAGCGACACGCCTTGCGGCCATCGCAGATAAAGAAGCGATGCAGGCTGCAGGAGATGAGCGCTTCCGCCAAGGGAGTTTTATAAAAAGTTCAGGAAAAACCTGGTAATTCACTGACATTCAAAAGGAGCACAAACATGAATCAATCACACTTAATGGCGTTGTTACTGGTAGGACTACTCACAAGCTGCGACCAACCACCAAAACCTGCAACCGAACTAACGTGCAAGGACTCTCCAACAGGGTGTTCTAAAGCCGAGCAAACCCTAATAGCAGATGCGTGTTTTCGCCAGGGGAGTTTTAAAAAAAGTTCTGGGATGGAGTGGTAAGAGCATGAAGAAATTTTTTGCCTCAAGTGCATTCATCTGTTTTTTGACGCTGATGTGTCACTCAGCAGATGCAGGATCTCTTGGAATAAACAATGCCGATCTCCTAGACAGCATTCTTGTACGTTTTGCAAATACTGCATCAGGGTGGGGAAAGCGACTGGTTGAATTGGGCACCTGGTTATTTTGGGGATTAACCTTAATCAGTATGGTATGGACTTACGGGTTAATGGCTTTAAAAAAAGCGGATATTGGCGAATTTCTTGCTGAAACCGTACGCTTTTTTGCAACCACGGGTTTTTTCTTGTGGATTCTAAGAAATGGTCCTGCGATTGCAACGGCCATTATGGATTCGTGTCGAATGATGGCATCACAAGCCTCTGGACTTAATAAAGTGGTCTCCCCTTCAGGAATTATTGACATAGGTTTTGATATTGCATCCAAGGTAGTTGATAAATCATCCATTTGGTCTCCCGCCACATCCACTGTGGGCTTATTAATTGCCACCGTGATTCTTATCGTGCTGGCCTTAGTCAGTATCAATTTATTAATCATCCTGATTACCGGATGGATTCTGGCCTATGGCGGGGTGTTTTTATTAGGTTTTGGTGGTGGTCGTTGGACTCAGGACATTGCGATTAGTTATTACAAGATGGTTTTAGGCGTAGGTGTAGAGATGTTTGCCATGGTTCTTTTAGTCGGAATTGGCAAGTCCTTTATCGATCAATATTACGCTGCCATGGGTAATGACATGGCCTTTAAAGAACTGCTGGTGATGTTAGTCGTGGCCATCATTCTCTTACTTCTTATGGATAAAATCCCGTCTAAATTAGCCGCCATTGTAAGCGGTGGAGGAGGCGGTGGCGGCGGTATGGGTGGGTTTGGGCTTGGGGCTGCACTTGGTGCTGCTGGTATGGCCGGAGCCATGGCGTCCGGTGCTGCAGCTTCGGCAATGGGTGCGGCTACAAGCGCTGCAGGAGGAGGATCTGCCCTAAAAGCAGCGTTTCAAGCCGCTCAAAGCACTATGGCAGACAGTTCATCAGGAGGCGGTAGTTCCTCAGGACTTTCAGGTGGGAGCCTGGCAAGCGCCATGGGAGGTGCCAGTCGAATGGCAGCGCTTATGGGATCTCAATTAGCATCAGGGGCA
Source organism: Legionella quateirensis (assembly GCF_001467955.1). Classification (GTDB taxonomy): domain Bacteria; phylum Pseudomonadota; class Gammaproteobacteria; order Legionellales; family Legionellaceae; genus Legionella; species Legionella quateirensis. The sequence goes on from NZ_LNYR01000043.1 coordinate 18,097, forward strand.
GCTCAAACGGTCAAAGATAAATTCGATTCCATGAAAGAGTCCGCTTGCGCCCGGATTTCTGAAACCTTTGGTGGACAGGTCGCACAATCCATCAATGACATGAACGATAGCGGCTCAGGTGGAGAGAGCACGGTTCAAATGACAAAAGATGCCAGTAATGACAGCGCTCCTGATTTTAGTGGCGACAGTCTAGGTGCAGGTAACGTGGTGAGCATAGCCAGTCAGAATGAAGAAGTAGCTCATTTTGTCAATCAATCTCCACGTATTGATGCGGGGGATGAATGATAGCGATTGATTTACCTCCACAGATTGAAGAGCGCGTGGTGTGCTCCATTATGGCTGCCGTGAAATATGAAGTGCCTGCGAACATCGTTCTGGCTGTTGCTGAAAAAGAAGGGGGAACACCGAAACAGTGGGTTAAAAACAGCAATGGGACCTTTGATGTCGGCTCCATGCAATTTAATACCACCTACCTTAAAGATTTAAAAAAGTACGGCATTACCGCGGACGACGTAGCACAACCAGGCTGTTATTCCTTTGATTTAGCCGCTTGGCGCTTGCGTGGGCATTTGCGTCATGACTCTCAAGACTTATGGACCCGGGCTGCCAACTATCATTCCAGAACCCCTAAATACAACCAGATTTATAGGGAAGATTTAATTAAAAAAGCAGCCAAATGGGGGCAATGGTTAGAGGTGCGTTTTCCAACCTATGGCGTGACCCAACCGGGTAGTGCACCACTACGAGCCATTCATACCAGCATAGCGGTACCGCAACCGCTGAATAAACCAACTAAAAGTGAGACGGTTTACGTCAATCGTAACGCACTAAAGGCATTAGATGCCTTTTATACATCAAACCCGATGCGAGGTTTTTCATGAGACAACACAGCCAGTATAAAAGTGGTCCAGAAGGTAGGAATCACCAAGCACGACACAGCAAATCAATACCCTTATTAGCAATCGCCTCCCTTGCGACTGGCCTTCAAGCTGCCACTCAATACCTTGCTTATCTTTTTGATTATCAAGACGCTTTAGGTGCTTCATGGAACCATGTCTATCTACCCTGGTCAATTGTTACCTGGTGGCAACAAGGATATGTACTTTATCCCCAGCAGTTTACCACCGCAGGAAGTCTGGGTGCCATGCTCACAGCGGTTGGCTTAATAGGGTGTGCCATGTTGAAGCGGGTGGCGCAAAACTCATCAACAACCAATGCACATTTGCATGGCTCAGCCCGGTGGGCCAATCGAAAAGACATTATTGAATCAGGTCTTTTAGGTACCGAGGAAGGGGTTTATGTAGGAGCCTGGGAAGATAAAAACGGCCAGCTCCACTATTTACGCCATAATGGACCTGAGCACATTTTGACTTATGCCCCGACTCGCTCAGGAAAAGGACTGGGGTTAGTTTTGCCTACTTTACTGTCCTGGCCTCACAGCGCACTCATTACCGATTTAAAAGGGGAGCTTTGGGCGATGACCGCAGGATGGCGAAAAAATCACGCGAATAATAAAGTCATTCGCTTTGAGCCAGCTTCTTTAAAGGGTTCTGCCCGCTGGAATCCTCTGGATGAAATTCGAATTGGGACAGAATATGAAGTGGGTGATGTCCAAAATTTAGCAACGTTGATTGTTGATCCTGATGGCAAAGGCCTTGAGTCTCATTGGCAAAAAACCTCTCAAGCCTTATTAGTTGGTCTCATTCTTCATGCCTTATACAAACTAAAAAATGAGGCAATTCCTGCACATTTCCCAAACATCGACCGCATGTTGGCGGATACCCATCTCAGCGTTTCAGATTTATTGAAAGAAATGACGCAATATCCCCATCAAAATAACGTCACTCACCCAGTCATTCATGCAGCCGCTAGAGACATGATTGACCGGCCCGAAGAAGAAGCCGGCTCAGTATTATCCACCTTAAAATCCTATTTGTCACTTTATCGCGATCCGGTTGTTGCACGAAATGTTAGCGCATCTGATTTTAGCATCAAAGACTTAATGAACCATGACCAACCTGTAAGCCTTTATATTGTCACCCAACCAAACGATAAGGCACGTTTGCAGCCGCTAGTTCGCGTACTCATCAATATGAGCGTACGTTTACTGGCAGATAAAATGGAGTTTGAGCGCTTCCTTCCTGAAACCTCATTCTGGCAACGATTTTTAGTGCGCTGTACTCTGCGTCCTGAACCATCACACACGGTGCGTACCAAAAAAACCTACAAACACCGACTCTTAGGCATGATTGATGAATTTCCAAGCCTTGGAAAACTCGATATTCTGCAAGAGTCTCTTGCCTTTGTTGCAGGCTACGGCATTAAATTTTATCTGATTTGCCAGGACATTAATCAACTCAAAAGCCGTGAGAGGGGTTATGGTCCTGATGAAACCATTACCTCTAACTGTCACATTCAAAATGCATTTCCTCCTAACCGCCTTGAAACTGCTGAGCATCTATCAAAACTCACGGGACTTACAACCGTGATTAAAGAGCAAATCACCACCAGCGGCCGACGTGCGGGACTTATGTTAAGTCAAGTATCACGCACTATTGCCGAAGTACAACGTCCATTATTAACTGCCGATGAATGTTTACGCCTTCCTGGACCTAAAAAAAATTCAATGGGTCTGATTGAGCAGGCGGGGGACATGGTGGTTTATATGGCCGGATTTCCTATGATTTATGGTAAGCAGCCTTTGTACTTTAAAGATCCTGTTTTTACTGCTCGCGCAGCCCTTGCCCCTCCCGCAATAAGCGATACCTTGCGTCAGAGTCTTAGTACAAATGAGGAAATTCATTTATGAAACGACTGGCAAAAAAAGCAAGCATGATGGTGGCCATCGCAAGCTTAAGCTTCATTTTTTTAACTGGACTTCTCACTATCAGTGGCGCTCGGTTTAATACCTCCAGAAGTATTCCACTAGGGCTTTATTGGATAACCAAACACCCCATTCAAAAAGGAGAGTACGTTCTATTTTGTCCACCACAAAAAACCATCTTCCAAAAAGCATTAAAACGGGGATATATCCATTCTGGTTTTTGTTCTGGTGGCTTTGGTTACATGATGAAACGTGTTCTAGCTTCGCACAATGATGTCGTATCCATCAATCCATGGGGTGTCTGGGTAAACAATCGGTTCGTAGAACATAGTGTTCCGTATCCAACAGATGAGCAGGGGCGGCCATTGCCCGAACTGACTCTTCGCCAATACCCATTAAAGAATTCTGAATTACTGCTGATGACCGACCAAAACGATCTGTCCTTTGATGCGCGGTATTTTGGCCTCATAAAGCGTTCTCAGGTTAAGGCGGTTATTAAGCCCATCCTCACTTGGGGATCTACTTCTTAAAAAGGAACAAACCATGCGTTTATTTATTGCAGAAAAACCATCCGTGGCTAGTGCTCTAGCCCAAGAGCTTGGAGTAACGGGTAAAGGGGAGGGCTATATTGAATGTGGCACTGATAAAATCACCTGGTGTTTTGGCCACATGCTGGAATTAGCTGAGCCTGATGAGTACACCGCCAATGACGTTCCAAGGCATCCTAAAACCGATAAAAAAATATGGCGAGTTGATGAGCTGCCCATCATCCCAGCAACCTGGATTATAAAACCCAAAGATGAGGCAAAAAAACAACTTAAAATCATTGGGCAATTGCTCAAAGAGGCACAGCTCATTGTTAATGCTGGAGACTCCGACAGGGAAGGGCAGCTCTTGATTGATGAAATCTTAGAATACTTCAATAACCAAAAGCCTGTAGTTCGTTTTTGGGTGTCTGCTCATGATTCCATCTCATTGCAACGCGGATTCGCGTCCATGAAAGACAATGCACACTATAAAGGATTAAGTCTGGCCGCACTCAGTCGAAGCCGTGCGGATTGGTTAATTGGCATGAATTTAAGTCGTGCTTATACCTTAAGTGCTCAGCGTGGCGGGTGTAATACTTTACTGACGGTGGGACGCGTACAAACACCGACCCTGGCCTTGGTTGTTGCCAGGGACCGAGAAATTGAGGCCTTTAAATCAAAGGATTATCATACCATCAAGGCTGCGTTCCAGGTTGAAAACCATGCCTTTTTAGCGACCTTTCATGCAGATGAACATCAGCAAGGTTTAGATTCTGAAGGTCGTTTGATTGATCCTGATATTGCCAATCAAATCCTTAGTCAAGTGACAGGCTACTCGGGATTAATTACCCAATACACCAAAGAACCAAAGAAGAAAAACCATCCCCGCGCTTACTCTCTATCCGATATTACCCTAAGTGCCTCCCAAAAATGGGGCTATACAGCTTCTGAAGTACTTGATGCCTGCCAATCCTTATATGAGACGCACAAACTCACAAGCTACCCCAGAACCGATTGTGGGTTTTTACCCGAATCCCAACTCAATGATGCACCAAAGGTTTTAGAGGCTCTAAAACAGGTTAATCCTGAGTTGACTGCACTTATTGAACGGTGTGATACGTCCATTAAATCAAACACCTGGGATGACAGCAAAGTAGGGGCGCATTATGGAATTATCCCAACTCAGCATCTAGGCAACAGCACCAGATTAAATGAAAAAGAACGAGTTGTTTATGATTTAATTGTCCGCGCCTATCTTGCCCAATTCTACCCCTTACATGAATACCTGAGCACCACAGTTCACATTGAAGTGAATGGTATGACCTTTAAAACCTCTGGAACAACCATTATTCATAACGGCTGGCGTGATGTATATGCCGTTGTAGATGAAGAAGAAACCGTCGGGACTAATGAACAGCAAAACCTGCCTGCAATGAGGGTAAATGAGGCTGTGACATGCTTAAAAGCCACCCGAATCGATGCCAAAACCAAGCCACCAGGTCGATTCACTGAAGGGACCCTGCAACGAGCGATGGAAAACATCCATAGATATATCGTAGGAGAAGAACATAAAAAAATGCTCAAAGAGGGTGATGGAATTGGCACATCAGCAACTCGTGCATCCATTATTTCAGAATTAAAACGTCGTGATTTTTTGGAAACAAAAGGACGAACTATTCTCAGTACTTCATTAGGAAAAAGCATCATTGATGCACTTCCCGAAGTGGTCAAAAGCCCAATTCTAACTGCCATTAATGAGCGTATTTTAAAAGACATGGAAGAGGATGAAACCCTTTCTATGGGATTCATTGAACGGCAAACCCAGTTTGTAAAGGAATGGGTAAAAAAAGCGAATGGTAAAGCCATTCACATATCAGGAGCTAAAAACGCGCTGACCATTTCCCATCATTACAGCTGCTCAGTGTGTGGCAAAGGACTTGTTCGACGACCTGGGAAAAAAGGATTTTGGTGGTCCTGTAGCGCTTATCCGCAATGCAAAGAGAGCTATCCCGATGCAAAAGGAAAACCCGCTTATACCCCTAAAAAATCAATATAAACAAGAGGAACACTTCATGAAAAAACACTTATTTCTTTTAAATATTTGGTTTGGTTTATTGGCTTACAGCACTGTTGCCACATCAAGTCCTGCTTCCACAGAATATGTGAACAGCAAAATTAAAGAAGCTGTTGATACGATTCTCATCCAAGTGGCTAAGGAAAGCCAAAAAACGGAGTCTAAAATCAATGCGATTCCAGTGGTCACGCTCCACGAGGTAGGGGAGTCCTATCAAGGGGGGATTGTTTTTTGGGTTGATGAAACCCGACAACACGGGCTAATCGTTGCCAAAATCGATGCAAATCAAGGTGTCGGTATGTCATGGCAAAATGGAGAAAGTGGCGACAAAACAACGAATGCTCTTGGCAACGGAGTTTATGCAGGTCTATCCAACACCCACTTAATCGTGAGTCAACAAACCATTGACGATCAGGAAGGGCGTTTTGCAGCATTGATCGCTCAAAGTTTTTCTGTCCTATCCGATGGGGTTTCTGCGTGCACTGAGAATGAATTATGTTATGGCAACTGGTATTTGCCCTCATTAAACGAATTACATCTTCTAAGAGCCAATCTTTATGACAAAGGGCTTGGAAATTTTTCACCCAATCTTTATTGGTCCTCAACGGAAGCAAGCGTCAACCAATCGTTCGCTTTAGATTGGATCACTGGTGAATCAAGTTCTCTTGATAAATCAAGTACTGAGCCTAAGGTTCGCCCCATTCATTCTTTTTAATTTTAATGAGGAAATCATGAACAAATCAATTCTTACCATAATGTTATTAACCAGTCTAAATGCCCATGCCAGTCACACCGGACTTTGGCGAGCAATAGGTGCATTAGGCGGGCAAATATCGGCCCTTCAAGCTCAAGTCAACCAGCTTCCACAACCCATTCATTATCAGGCAGGTCCAGGAATTGAAATTCAAGGTGCTGTAATCACTGCCAAATTATCCAATCAGCACCATATTGGCGAAGAATATCGCGGCGGTATTGTTTTTTATGTCGATGAAACAGGCCAACACGGATTGATTGCCAGCAAAAGAGATGTTCTAAGCGATGGAGTGCAATGGCGAAATGGGCCCTCAGGAAACAAAGTAACCAATGCACGAGCAGATGGAATAGGCGCTGGAGAAACCAATACACGAGTCATTATTGCAGAGCAAACGATTGATAATCAAAAAGGAACGTTTGCAGCCCTAAAAGCCGTATCCTTTCAAGTTCTAAGTAATGGAATAACGCCCTGCCAGACCCCAATTGCCAATGACAGCATGTGCTATGGCGGATGGTATTTGCCAGGTGCTTTTGAATTACAACTCATGCACACCCATTTACAAGAAGCCAACCTGTCCTCCTTTGCGCCAGACCTATATTGGAGTTCAACAGAAGCAAGTGCGTCCAAAGCCTGGCTCATTAATTTTTCGACCGGAGAATTGGTTGCCAGTGACAAATCCAACACGAATGCTCGGGTTCGCGCTATATCCCATTTTTAATAAATGAAACTAAAAAGGATTAAAAAATGAAAAAAATACATCTGTTGTTTGCCTTGTTGTGTGTTTATCTGCATCCATCCTATGCGTGTTCAGATTGTGACATGCCCTTAAGTTGGGGGTTTTCTGGTAGCTTGGGCCTCACTCATTATGATTCTGTATATAACAATGATGGACAAAGCGTCATGGGAAGATTGAGCTTGAATACCCAATACAATCTGTCTAGTTTTTTTGCTCTTGGAATAGACGCAGGAATACAAAATGGCAATACCATGCGTTTGGATATTCCTCAATCAACCCTGGATGAATTAGGAGGCGAGCCAGTCAGCATCCTTGTTAAACCGATGATAGATATTCTGGTAACAGCACAAATTACTCCTTTTGAAGACGAGCGAATATTTGGTTTTCTCAAAGGAGGAGTGGCCTATCGACAAGCTCAAGTCGATAGAAATGAAGTCAATGATTTATCTCAAATCAGTCCAGAGCTTCAAGCAGGAATAGGCTATAAATTAAACGACAATTTAACCCTACATATAGAGTATCAACAGGTATTTGGAGGCAATCCCGACTATCAGGTGGATTCTTTAACCGAAACGGCGCGTATCACTAATATTCCTACTCAACAAGCAGTATTACTTGGACTTTCAATCCTTATTTAATCCGTAAAAATGAATTAGAGCGTTTCAAAACTAGCGGCAAATTACTAATCAAAGGAGTTAACTCATGAACCCGAAAACCCAAACACCAAATGACCGTCATTTAAACGTGAAAGCCAATGAAACTCAAGTGTTGTCTGAAAAACTGCTTGATGCACTCACCCCAGGGCTGCAAGTGGAATTTGATCCTGATGAAGCGATGAAAGCTGGCGCCTTCATTGAGGACGCATTAACTGAAGCGGATGCCAAAGACAGCTGTTTTGATGAAATGGATATCTTCAATGCAGGTACTAAAGACATAAACATTATCGGGAAGGATCAATAATGAATAAAAAACCGTTTCATGAAGTGATCGCTGAACGATTAATTCAGCAGTTAAAGCAAGGAACAGCTCCATGGCAAAGACCATGGGAACCAGGTGCTCCCAATGCGTTTATACCGATGAACCCAATCACCGGAAAACGTTATAAAGGAATAAATGCTATTGCACTAATGGCCCAGGATTATCGCGATCCGCGTTGGATGACCTACAAACAAGCAGAAGAGGCTCAAGCGCAAGTGCGAAAAGGCGAAAAAGGTTCCGCTATTCAATATTGGAAATTTACCGAAGAACAGATCAAAAAAGATGAGCAAGGTAAACCAGTACTGGATCCTCATGGTAAGCCCGTTAAAATTGAAATTCGCCTTGAGCGGCCACGAGTGTTTTATGCCACCGTATTTAATGCAGAACAAATTGATGGATTACCTCCACGCACTCAAAAGGAAATCGCCTGGAATTCCATCGACCGGGCTGAACAGATTCTAAGTTCATCTGGAGCTGCTATTTTACATGGTGAGAACAACCGCGCGTTTTATAGACCCTCCACGGATACCATCCATCTGCCTGACAAAAGCCAATTCTTAAGCGCAGATAATTATTATGCGGTTGCTTTGCATGAACTCGGCCATTGGACTGGGCATTCAACACGAATGGACAGGGATTTGATTCATCCTTTTGGAAGTGATGGCTATGCCAAAGAAGAATTGCGGGCTGAAATTACCAGCATGATTTTAGGGGATGAATTGGGGATTGGTCACGATCCAGATCAACATGCAACTTATATCGAGTCTTGGATTAAAGTATTACATGACGATCCATTGGAACTGTTTCGTGCTGCTGCAGAGGCTGAAAAAATGCAACAATTCATTCTATCTTTCGAACTAAAACAAGAACAAGTACAAAATACCAATCACCCTTTGCCAAACGAGCTGGAAAACAAAATGACATTGGCAAATGAAGTAGAACCTGTAAATCATGATTATCATTTAAATGAAAATCCACCCACCTTAGACGATGAGATTGCCACGCTCAATAAAGCTCAAAGTCAACTCCAAACCCAAGCCCCAACCAACCAAACTCCAGTCACCAATAAGTCTGCAGAGAATGAAAAAATCTGGCTCGATATTCCCTTTAAACAAAAAGAAGTAGCTAAAGAACTAGCGGGTGTTCTTCCCGATGGCAAAAAAGCCATTGCATGGGATAAAGAATATTCTCGCTGGTTTGCTCACCCTGGTGCTAATTTAGAACTCTTAAAACCTTGGATTACTAGCCCACAGCTTGATACTGGCTCTAAAGCTCAAGATATCGAGCCATCACAAATCGCCACTGAAAAAACATGGCTTGCTGTACCATACGAGCAAAGAGAAGCGGTCAAACATATTGCAGGAAGGCTTGAGGACGGTAAAAAGGCAGTAGAGTGGGATAAGGCCGCAAAATGCTGGTTTGCACACATTGGCACCAATTTAGAACCTTTAAAACCCTGGATTTTAAACACAAACCTAGAACGGCAACAGCCTGCCTTAACACCTGAGCAGGAATTTTCCGATATATTGAAAAGTATCGGCAGTATTGTTACAGGCGAACATCCTATTATGGATGGAAAAAAACATCGAATCAGCGTTGAAGGGGATAAAAAAGGTGAAAAGTCAGGGTTTTATGTGGGGCATCTTGATGGTCATCCTGCGGGTTATGTTAAAAATAACCGCACGGGTATTGAGACAAAATGGAAAAGTAAGGGCTACTCATTAACTGATGCAGAGCGGGCCAAATTGCATGCACTTGCAGCCACAAAAATTAAAAAACGGGCCGAGGAACAAAGGCAAGACCAGGAAGAAGCGGCCAAACGAGTAAGCAAACAATTATCCGATTTAGTACTCATAACAACCCCAACGCCTTATTTACAGACCAAAAAAATCGAACCCCATTCTGAAATATTCACAGATGTTAACGGACAAACGACTTATATTCCTGCAACCGATGCAAGTGGCAAACTATGGACTATGCAATACATTAAAGAAGATGGGACCAAACGATTTGCTAAAAACTCTCGCAAGGAAGGATGCTTTCATGCTTTGGGCGGGCTTAACGCATTAGCCGAAGCTCCTGCCCTTGTAATCGCAGAAGGGTTTGCTACTGCTGCAAGCATCTCTCAAGAACTTGGGTTTGCTACAATTTCGGCCTTTGATGCAGGAAACTTAGAGCCAGTAGCGAGGGCTTTGCAAGAACAATTTCCTGATAAACCCATTATTATTATGGGGGATGATGATAAGCATCTTGAAATAAATCAAGGAATTAATCCAGGAAGAAGCAAAGCGCTTGACGCTGCAAAGGCCGTTAATGGCATTGCCTTGTTTCCAATTTTTGCACCTGGTGAACAGGCAGGAGATCCAAAGTCATTTAGCGACTTTAACGATTTGGCATCCAAAAGTGTATTGGGCTCTGAGGGAGTAAAACGCCAGATTAAACCTATTGTCGATAAAATAATTCAAAAAAAGGAAACGTCTATTATAGAGCAGAAAGAAATCAAAATGACCAGGCATCAACACAGCACGTTGACGTTATAAAATCATATTATCCAAAGGGTTCCTTGCAAAGAATCCTTTGGAGGATTATCGAGTCACATGAAAATTCAATCTTCATCCTCGTGCGTCTTCCACTATTGAGTTTTTGGACAATGCCATACTTTTGTCTATTTTTGCTAATCACGACTCTTTTTATGTAGTTGTCGAATCACTACTTGGTGTGCACCTAAGCTTAGGATTAGTTCATTTTTAGGGTATTTGTGGGTAAAGACAGTCCTTGTGGACAAATCAGTTAACTCAAACTTGATTTGTTACCTAAATTAGGGTACAATTATAGAAAAATAAGATGATTGCAATGAATACTTGTAAAGTCACCATTAGTGAACAGGCAAAAAAGGACTTAAAAAAAGTACCTCAGTATATTGCCATCAAGTTGTATCAATGGGTTGAATCAGTATCTCATGATGGGTTATTAGAAGTTAGAAAAATTTCTAGCTACCACGATGAGCCATTACAGGGTAAAAGAAAGGGACAGCGTTCTATTCGATTAAATAAGGCTTATCGGGCTATTTATGAATTAAAGACTAATGGGCAAATGGAACTTGTTGAAGTGATGGAGGTAAATAAACATGATTACTAACGAAAGCAAAGAAGCACTTGCTTATCTGGAGTCCCTAATAGGCAAAAAACCGACTCTTGGAGATCATTTATTGGCAATTCGTCAGGGTGAAGAAATGACGCAAGCCGCTTTTGCCAAACAACTAGGGGTTTCTCGTCATTATTTATGTGACATCGAGCATAATCGCCGCTACGTAAGTCCTAAAGCTGCTGCTGAATTTGCTGATAAACTAGGATATTCAAGCAAACAGTTTGTGCGTTTGTGCTTGCAAGACATGCTTAATCGAGAAGGCTTAGATTTATTGGTTGACATTCAAAGTGCGGCTTAAATAAAAACATTTAGTAAGTTACTAATAACAGGGGGTTCTATAATAGAGCCCCTTGCGGTTGAAAGAAAAATGGATTTAAATTGCACTCTTTAGGCCAAAATAAATGATTAATTCAATCAAATGGATTCGTGGTTTTTTTCTGAAAAGCTGAATATTATCTTCTTCAAGAAGAAATACCCGTTATATAAAGCAAAATACACCCAATACATCCAAGCCAAATCAATCCATGAGGCGCCTTTGGGGCTGTTCTCAATCATCTTATATAGTGGGAATTTCTGTTCTATTCCAAACAGAATTATTGTAAGAAACACACCCACCATTGGAGAAAAAATCGATTTGAAAGGTTGTTTTTTATTCATAAAATTCAGTCCCTATAATAATTTTCACAGATTAACCTACATTATCTGTTGCGCCCTCTTGATGCAATGGTGCCTCTTGCGGTTAACTTGACCATCTCACCAACAGACAACCTCTTCATTCGATGAGCTGTGTCCGAATCAATGGGCAATACCACAATGACATTATCTCGCTTTAAAAGAGCCAACAGTTCACCATCGATTTGACGAATCCCTGCAAACTGCATAAGCCCCTCATCATTTTTATTATACCGTCTATGCTTAGGAATGTCGGCTATTTTTTGACGCTTTAATTCACGCTCAGCAATGTATTTGTCTGCAGCATCCGAAATAAAATTTACTGCTCCTGGCCTAGATACATTCCGTCGCAGCCCGTCATCTGATTGGGTTCTTTGGTGCTCCAGGTGACCAGGTACATGACTCGGCAATAACACTTCACATCGAGTGGAGAACTGAACCATACCGAGTTGGGACAAGTCTCGCAAACGGTTTTTACTTTCGGGCGGCGGTTGCTGTCCAATGCGCCCAAGGTAGGGCTTGGGTGTCCCGCCAGAACTTGATTTTCTTCTGGTTCTTCTGCTGTCAGGGTTGATGACTCTGATTGATCCAACGTTCTCATTACTGCCTCGATTTGTTCCTCTGCCGTTAAGATCAGATTGTCTTCTTGATTCATGATTATTTTCCTTTGGTTTTGGGTTTTTTATTAACTGTTGACGTTGTAACTCAAGTTGTTCGTTATCAAACCTAAGGTTTAATTTTAACTGTGCTGCAACATTGACGACCTGCTCTTTAAACACATCACTTCCTTTGACAGTAATGCATTCACCATAACGATTCATGGCCATGTGCAAGGCGGTCGCAATTCCTTCTTCGGAAGAACCACGTGACATATTAATCAGCTCCCCGTCATCCCTAATCGCAGAAGTTCCCACGCGATAAATGATGGTTCCTGTTTTAGTAATATTATCGTTTTTTATCTTAAGGTTAGGCTCACCACTTTGCATTCCTTGCCCCGTAACAACATTCCCTTTAAGATTTTGGCGTACTTCACGAGAACGCAGTGCATTAAGCGCATCGGCATCGCCTTCTAGGGCTTTTAATTTCAACCAATCAGCCCAGGTGCTGCGCTGATATTTAAGATAAATGGATTCACGTTCTTTCGCATACTTCTTTCTTGCTTCTTCAATATTGGATTGAACTGCTTGACTGGTCAGAGCATAAAGAGCTTTCTTGGTAACAGGAGTTCCACACAATAATTTAATTGCCGCACGCTTTAACCGACCGCCTCGCTTCGCTGATTCGATCAGTTGTTTTTTCCGTGTGCGAGCACGAGAAAGCTCAGAGGCACAATTAAATTTGGCGTGGTTCTGTTCCTCTTGATACCTGGCGTAAAGAATCGAGGTATTTATTTTCATGTGAACAGGTTTGAGTGAATAATGAATACCTTGCTCAATAGAAAGAGTTTCAAGCTGATCTAGCCTATACAAACGATTTTGACTACGCGGTGGTGGATTATGTCCCACTTTTGCAACCCTTGCGTTTTTAGCTAGGGGAGGTGCGAGGTCTGGGTGAGTCGATGTATTGTTTTCAAAAGACCCAAATACTTTTTCAAGCTTCGCTTTAGAAAAATCACGTGATACTGAGCTTGCCTTAACACCAATTCCTAAACCATCCACAATCACTAAACCACTACCTCGCACGCGTAGTTCAAGACCGTGTTGCGCCAATACATGATGAAACTGGGACCAATTATTAGCGGCCTTAAGTTGCTCCAAGCACTCAGATTTAATCCAGTTTAAAAGACTCCCGATACCCGCATGATGCTCCATATCATCCGCTCGATTCTCAGAACCCACCTTATGAGGAATATGATTCACCTGTTGCAGACCGTGTTCGATTTCAAGCAGTGTGGCAATCTCACCCATTTTTTTATAGGCAAGATAAGGCTCATTCAAGGTATAACGCGTGGGATGGATTTTATTGATGCCCACATGAATATGAAAATTATCCGTATCATAATGCACCACACTAATTCGTTGATGCTCCCCTAAACCCACGGAAGAACAAACCCTCTGCTCAATATCCTTTAATACGTCAGCTGATGGAATTTCTCCTGCAGGAAAGGAAATTAAAAGATGATAGGTTTTATCACCTTTTGCACGCTGATTCAGTTCTTGCGTTGCCTGTATTTCATGGATTGCCCATTCAATCTCATTGCTCTGGCAATTTGTAATGCGAATTTCGCCAACACGTTCCTGTTTGCCATGTTCATTAGTCATATACTGGATGAGTCCTGCAAAGTTACTTTTCCTAATAACTTTCATTGGAATGTGTCTGACTATCATGTACTAACCCCCTGCAGCGCTTTTGGCTATAAACACGTTCATAGCTTGTTCACTACTTCAAGCATGGCTGCCTGGGTTGCTTTGATACGCTCTAATACGACAGTTATTGTTTTGGGCTCAATATGAGCTAGCCGCTCATCATTGGTAAGCCACAACTTGAGCAGACCACCCAAGCGACCTAAATCAGCATTTATTTTAGAAAGTTCGATGATGTGCTGTTGGTCGATGGAACTCTTTATTTCATAACCTAGAGCCAAACGACGAAGATATACAGCGGTGGCCAATCCCGCATGTGCCGCGTTTTCTTTGATTATTTGCTCTTCCTCTGGAAGTACGGGAATTCGAAGCCGTCGGACGTGTTTTCTGCTGAGTCTTGTTTCGCTGTTGTTCATCGTAATACCTTTTTTCAAGCGTTGTCCTGACATTAAAACGGCGGCAGCCGTTAGCCTCGCAAGAGCAAGATTTCCGTTGAGCACCGAAGGTGCGAATAAGGAAGGATGTGAAGTGGATACCCAGCTCGCTGGGTGGCCATCTTCACCTATCTTGCCCTGTTTTTTAAATCCATTACGCCAAGAAATAATACCACGGTGCATTCGATTTATCCTTGTTTTTTATAGGAAAAATTAATTTTAGCGAAGGTCATATGAAAAACGGGGTTAATAGGTTTATAATCGAATTTGAACTGATGTTAGTTGACATGAAATTGACATTTAATTGATTTTATAACAGGTAACTAATTGATATGGGAACATCCTATACAGACCAGCTGGCCAAGTGGGTCAAGGAAAAAAAATCAACACCTCGCAATAAGAATTTGGTGGCCTTCTTAGCTGTTCGAGCTGATATAAAAGAAGCGCTTGATGCGGGATATCCAGTTAAAACCGTGTGGGAAAACATGCATGAGTTAAAGCGAATTGAATTTGGTTATGACACCTTTTTGAATTATGTGAATCGCCAAATTCGTCGGCCACAAGCAAATCAACCAACCCCTCAAGTTGAACCCGAGTCATCCCAAACATCAAAGGACAATAAATCCAAATTACCAGACGACCACACAAAAAAAACAACGAAACCAGGAACACTGTCAGGCTTTACCTTTAATCCAGTACCCAATGCAGAGGAATTATTTTAATGGCTAAAATTAATATGGTCTTGCAAGGAAAAGGAGGGGTCGGAAAATCCTTCGTAGCATCAACACTGGCACAGTATATGAAAAACGAGGGGGAAGAGCCTCTTTGTATCGATACCGATCCGGTTAACACCACTTTTTCGGGCTATAAAGCACTGAATGTTACCCGACTGCAAATAATGGATGGCGATGAAATTAACTCTCGTCACTTTGATGACCTCATTGAACTGATTGCGCCAACAACCCATGACGTCATAATTGACAATGGAGCAAGCTCCTTCGTACCACTGTCACATTACTTAATCAGCAGCAACATCCCTTCACTGTTGGCTGAAATGGGGCATGAGCTGGTAGTTCATACCGTCATTACGGGTGGGCAAGCCATGCAAGACACTGTGAATGGTTTTTCACAACTTGCCAGCCAGTTCCCAGAAAATGCTTTATTTGTAGTTTGGCTAAACTCTTACTGGGGACCAGTGCAACACGAAGGTAAAGACTTCGAACAAATGAAAACCTACAAAGAAAACAAAGAAAAGATTTCCGCAATAATTCATATACCGGCACTTAAAGAAGAGACTTTTGGTCGTGATGTATCCGAAATGCTTCAAGAACGTCTTACTTTTAGCGAAGCCATCGCTTCACCCGCTCGAACTATCATGACAAGGCAACGTCTCAAAATAGTGCGAGACGAACTTTTTAATCAACTAACCAATGCGGTAGTAATGTAATGGCCGATCAATTCGAATCACTCATTAACGAGGTTGCCATAAAACATGGGGTTGTCCTTGGACGAGACGATCCCATTCTTATATTGCAGACCATGAATGCCAAGCTGATGGAAGACAACGCTAAAACACAACAACTCATGCTCCATCAATACAAAGAGGAATTAGAGGGGATCGCTTTACGCTGGGGAAATGAGGCAAAAGAAAAATCAGAGAGGATATTAAATTCTTCACTTGCTGCAAGCAAAGAAGCGATGGCAAACGTACTTCAAGAAAGCGCAAAAAGCACTGCCATCAGCATTCACAATAGCATTGAAAAATTGCTTTTTCGTACGGAAGGATTATTGCGTCGTACCGAACGAATCGCCATGTTCAACCTTGCTGCATCAGCATGTACGCTTCTAGCTGTAGGCGCTGTGATACTTGGTTTGTTTCGGTAAAAAAAAGATCTATTTTGGCCTATTGGAAAGAGTATAACAAAAGATTGAGTAGTGAAATCTTTAAATTGCTTAGTAGAGATTGAAATAATAGTCCAATTAACTGCTGCACGATAAAAGGAGCCTCCCATGTTTGAACGTATCAACTTACTTATCACAACCCATGAATTTGGCTTTCAATCCTGGTTTGACAACTATGGCAAAGGGGTATGGGCCTGCGTGTCACCCAATGAATTTCTTTTGGATGAAATTAGAAGTTCAACTAGCGGTGGAGACTGTGCGATGATCGATGCAGCAGATTATTTTGATACTACTGATTGGCTGCCATTTGTAACAGGAAATGACTTTATCGATGCGATGAATACGCTTGAAAATCTCTTAGCTACCATTCCATCGAATATGCTTCATAGAGACTCAACCTGGTCCTCGTCTATTAGTAGGGTGCTGAGTAATTTACAAGAGATGCGACGTACAAATAACTTTAATTTATATAAAAGTGTGCCTCGAACATTGGATGAATTGCTTTCTCATCCTGAAATAATTGATGAATTGAAAATAGAACGATGAATAATTCAATTTATCCAAGTTAGCTCAGTGCTACTAAACGACCCCTTGTATACTAATTTAAAAGTTGCTCACCACGTTTAAAAATATATTTAATCAAATGTATTCTGCAAAATTGAATTAACAAGCAACCAGTAATAATACCCACCGCCGCAAAAAATCTATGATCCGATAACCAGAAAGGGCCACTTAAATATAAAAATTCAAACAATAAGTACATTGAAATGGTAATCGAAAAAAACAGGCAAGCACGTTTTATGGAAGTAGAAAAAATATAATATAAAGTTGGCAATATGGTTGCCATGCAAAGTGCAAAAATACGCATTGCCCCAATACTATCCATGTCCCTTCTCCTCTTTATATTTAGCTAAATCAGTTAGCAATTAATTAAATTTAATCACCTAACTACAGCCAGGTAGCTAGGTGATAAGCTTATTTTAAAAGCACAGCTTCAGCAGTAGTTTGTGCCAGTCCTGTCGTAATATGAGTAATTCCATTAGCTCCCATTGAAGCTGCTTGTTTTTTTAATTCAGACATTATCGATTCTTGAGAAATGGTCATACCAATCATATTATAATTCGAAGCGGATACTCTACCCACAACAGTATGGTGTTTTGGTATTGAAGATTTTGAATGATAGATCTTTACTTGATCTGGGCTAATTGGCTTTAAATGTCGGTTAGTAGTTGTTGTAACTGCATCTCCATTCCCCATAGTCGCTTTGATATCAGTCGTATTGCATCCCGTTAAAACAATGGCCGATACTGCAACTGCGTTCATTAACATGAATCTTATTTTCATTTGTGTTCTCCATCTTTGTATTGTGGTGTATTAGGTGATAAAGAGTATCTCAAAAAACTTATATCCTGGCGCAACATGCACACAAAAAGTCTTAATTAAAATTAACTACATCGTCTATTCCTCAGGGAGTATGCCATCATCTTGCGTTGGCCACGCTTGTATCGGATGGTGTCCAAAACAAAATAAATCGGTAAAGAAGTTTTTCGCACAATCTCTCTAATCATTTTCAATGTCCTTTGTAAAATATGATATATCGAATACAGTATTATTATATCACTTACGGCATTCGATGCAAGCCATATTTGACATTTTTATATCATATTTGAGATAATAATTTTATTAAAGATATTTTCAGAGGATTTATATTGAGTACTATGGACTGGAATAAATTAGCTTCTGGGATGCTTAAAGCCGAATTAAAACGACGCAACATCAGTTATGAGCAACTTGTTACCCTGCTCAACGCAATTGATGTACACGAAACTCACGCCAGTATATTAAATAAAATGAGCCGTGGTGCCTTTCAATTTGCTTTCTTTTTGCAATGCGCTGCTGCAATTGGAATAACCAATTTACGACTGGATGATCTGGCGCAAACAACATCCGATGCCAAATCACGTTAGTTAAGATAAGGCCTCTTGAGTATTCTCGAATCTAAAAATGAGCCTGAAATAGTACCGATGCCGCAGTTAACTTAACAGGGCGGCCTCTACTCTACAGCCCTAAACTCTCAGCCCACGTAGGCTCAACATTAAATTAGTTAATAAACGGAAAACAAGTCCTACTTGTGCTGATGTACTCTTTTTATAATGCCGATGACGGTCAAAAATTTTTGGAACAATCGAATACCGCTAACTTTGTTGATGCGCTAAACGTGCTGGATGATGAAGGACGAAAAATCATATCACAATTATGGATGAAACATAGTAGCTGGTAGTAAGTATGTAATCAGCCCCTAAACATACTAATTCAAGGGTTGATTATTAGCTCCATAAATAGGTCAATTAATCTCAAGTCAATTTATGTCTATTCCTAACCTTTTTACCCTTATCTCATTTAAAAGAGATTCTTTTGCTATTTTTTGCAAAGCAAAGTGAACTTTTTCTGATATTATTCGGTAACTCTCTTTTGAATTACGTGAAGATATAAATATCGACAATGCTTTGTAGTATTTATCTATCTGCCCCCTCTTAAGAGATTTGAAAAAAGTATAGTATTCTTCAATTGTTCCTAAAGCCAAGGCATCCTCATGTTCTGGTGACCAACTATTATTGTATGCCATATGTTCAATTGCCTGGACAAGTGAAATTTCAGGCTGAAGCTTATTATTTAACGCCTCAATAGCATCCTTGAATTGCTCATCTTTTAGTTGATTAAAATAATAACAATTATCACTGTTAATAATTATTTTATTCACACTAAGATATTGAATATAATCATTCATTATTTCTTCAGCGAGAGCATTTTGCTGAATTTGTCTAAAAATTGAAATAATATAATCAATGTCATTGATTGACATATATTGTTTGTATTGAAAATATCCTAATTTTAAATCCTTGATAACCTGCTGTTCATTGTCATTAAAGCCATCAGACAAAGAGTCCCAAATATTGTAAGAAGCCTCTTTTGCCTTATCCTTAATTATTTGGCAGTTAACATTTTTAACTTCGGCAACTAGCTCTTGTTCATTAAAAAATCCGGTTTTAACACCCTGCGCTATAATAAAATCAAGGTTTGTCATTCCATAAAAAAGGTATTTATGAAGAAACTCTTTTTGCTCCTTAATGTTATTAATACCTGAATCGTTTGATGAGAACAATTTCGGCAAGTCTTTTCCTTTTTCAATCAAAAATTCCAAGGTAGGTATATGCTTACCAACAATGTACTGACAATAACAAAATAAGCAGAGCGATTTAATAAGCTTATCCCATGTCTCATCCTCAAGATCGAAAACTATCGTCTGAAGATTTTCAGATAAAGTATTAATTGTTTTAATAACACGCATATTCGTCAGATTAAGGCTCGTAAGATAACTTGAAATTAATTTTTTATGAGGATTGGTTTCAGAAATAATAGAGTTGCAACATTCCACTGAGGATACGTTCAGCTGTACACGCTTATCTATCACCTTTTCATTAAGCTCGCTGAATTTATCATCATTCATCTTGTCAGAATTATAAATAACGATTATTTTGCAGTTTCGTTTTTCTTTTAAAAAATTGATATATCCTAAAATCTCATTAACCGTTAAGGACTCTCCTTTTCTCTCAATGTCATCAATACATATTACTGCATCTTTAATAGCCATACTCATTGTATGATCTATAAGAGGACTAAACGATTTTATCAAAGGTATACATTTTGCAATCGTTGGGGCTTTTTTGTTCCAATATCCTTTTTTCCGCAACTCTATCGTAGAGGTTAAATTACTGATAAAGGTTTTTATAGAAGGTTCATTTTCGCCAATTAAATCAGTACTGATCATATTTTCAAAAATTGATGTTTTCAGGTTTGCGAGTGAATTGATACCAAATAGTGACACATATGAATATGATTTGTAGCAGTCAGGAATCATTGTACGTTTGTTTTTGATTACGTCATTCCATATATAAGTTTTTCCTACACCCCAACTACCGTATACAGCAAGAACTTCTGAACTTTTTAATTCTAAAAAAGCACCTATATTTTTTTCGATGATATTTCTTGACATGGTTTTTTATCTAACCCATAAGTATTATTTATGACTTTCTATATAACTAAGTGCTGCATCAGCTAAAAATGAAGAGCGATTTTTTACAGCATGATTTTTAGAGTACAAATCAATAAGATTTAATACGCGCTCTGGAATAGTGATATTAATGCGTTTTGATTTGCCTGATATTTGACTTAAATCAATATCAATAAATGCCCACACTCCACCTTGAAATTCTTCCTCATTTATCCAATGATCAATTGTAGAGCCTACTGGAATGGACTCATTGTCCATTAACAACCCTTCTAAATGACATTCAATTGCCTCAATGACGTTAGTTAATGCCTCATCATAAGTAGCTCCAGCAGAATAACATCCAGGAATATCTGGGACACTTACGCCATAATCACTGTGTTCGTCTTTATGTATTACTACAGGATATCTCATTTTATATCCTCCTTATTAATTCCAGCTTGTTTAAAAATACTAGCTACCGTTTTAACGGGTAAATCCTTTTTAGGATGAGGCACAGTCACCCTACCCTTTTTTGTTGGATGCTTAAATTGGCAATGACTCCCCTTCTGGTGACACTTCACCCAACCATCGCGTTCTATTATTTTTATTATTTCTGCGCTTTTCATACCTGTAATTATACACACTATACACACAAATTCAAGGGAGCGAGATTCATATCACATGGGTACACTTTAGTGAAAGGCAGAAAACAAGAGGGTTATATCTATCATATGATTTAAATATTTACTTTTGATAGATGACTTCCAGAGCATCTCGATTTAATTGATAATACAGATTGCACGTTCCTGTTTCAAATTTCAACCAACATCAAAGACATCCTCTTATTTTCAAAAGTGGGTGTCCTCAATGCCAGAAGGGGTTACAATGTCCGCCACAATATAATCTTCTGGATTAAACTTATAATGCCATTTTTCAGTTTTTTTTTCTTTTCTGGCATATCTCTAGTGAATCTCTCAATATTGCCAACCTCTTCTCTCTGCCACTTCGAGCTTAAATATGCAATGAAAAAAAGCTCATGTTTTTGACCAACCAAGTTATTAATGTTTACTACGTATATATTAATCTTTATACTTGCCCAAAATTAACTCGCTAATTAATAGCGATCAAATTGACCCAAGGAAATAAAAATAACAGTAGGGAACACGTTAACAAAGCAAAGGGTGTTCTATGAAAAAATCAATACTAATACTTGCTCTTATATTTTCATCCCAATGGGTTTGTGCTAATACTATTACACAAAACTGGATTGATGATTTTAGTTCCCAAAATCAATACACAAAAGATGACTGCCTTACTGCGCTGAGCAAAATAAAAAAAAGTGCATTTCAGCGAGGGCAAGTAGATTTTAGAACAACTGTAGAAAATCTTAATAAGCAATATTTAACAAAAGAAGACTGTTTCGCTGATTTAAATATAGAAAAACTTTTAGAACTTAAACGCATAGCGATTGCCTCAAAAGATTGCAAATATAACAAAGGTGAATACTCTTATAACAGGTGTGAAGAAGCAGCCAAAGTTGGATTGCCTGTAAACTATATTCCAATTCCCACCAGAGTTAATAAAATAGAGGCAATAGGTGCACTCACTCTTGCAAAGTTTAAATTGGAAGATGCTGCTAATACGGTTTTTTCAAATTTGAATATAACAATAATATCTCTTGTACTAATCATTGTACTGTTGTTTATTATATATAAAAAAGTAAGCATCTTAACGAAGCAACTTAAACTCAATTAAACAAATTTATTCTGCCCTAATTTGTCGGAAATTAGTTGATCAGAATATATATGCTTATTCCACGAGATCGTAGAATTAAATTTAAGTCATTGGTTCATATGGCTACCTCGGTATTAAATTGAAAAGGGGTTCGCAGTCTATAATTAAAAATATTAACTTAATTTGTTTATTATATGGAACTGCAATTAGGCGTAGATATTGATTTTTTTGAAAAAGTTTTAATAAGAACATTAGAACAGGAGATCTTTCATAATCTCTCATCAGTGATAGAACATGCATTAAAACTATCTATTGGAAACTACCTGTCAAAATTCAACCATTTAATTAAAAATGATGTCATTTCAGACACTGTTATTAAATGCATAATACCAACGACATTAACTCATGGATTTGGTTTTAATTTTCTTGATAGAAAACTTACTTTTAATCTTTCAACACAATTAAAAATAAAAAAATCCGAACAAGGCAAAATTTATTTTAACCCTTTAATTGTTGGGGTAAACATGGAATTTTTCCCGATTAAATCAGGTTATATTACTAATAATGGAAATTTTGAATCCGATTCACTTGCAACTTTATGCCCCCAACGTCTCTTAGTTCGTTTTATGAATGGTAACACAATAAGTAATAATTACTTTCATGAGATAGAATTCACCAGAATAGTAAAAAAGGATGTTTTAATTAAATCATTGAAAACACAAACAAATATTTATATTAACAGGTTAAAGTTCTCTATTAATGTTCCCAATGTTCTAAATCACCTTTCTTCAGAATTAATAAATAAATTAAATAATAAATTCATCCCGGAGTGGTTTTATCTTTGTGATTTCGCAATTTTTAATAGTAAACATCAAGAGATTACATATTTTAATTATATTTCTGGTAAAAGATATATATGTTCGTGTTCAAAAGAATTCCACGATCATCTTTTAAAGTCAAACCCTCCAACAGAGAGAAAAGATAATCTTTTGATGCTATCTGACATTGTATACTTACCTAGATATAAGAACATATGTCATTTATGCGTTTTACAAAAGGATGGATTTGATGAATGTATTATTAAATATGGAATTCCAGATAAGAAGTTAAAATATTGTTTTGATCCCATTTCATTTTATTATATGAAGGATCCTAAATATAGTTGGATTTATCATAATTTAGAATATGTATTCAAGAAGCCTAGATGGATCAATGAAAATAAGATGTTCTTATTTGCTAAGACATTACTTCCTGAGTATAAGATTATACGAGAAGCTAGTCCTAGTTGGTTGGGCAATCAGAGTCTCGATGTATATTTTCCTGAAATTGCTTTGGCATTAGAATATCAGGGTAAACAACATTTAGAACCTGTTAATTTTTTTGGCGGAGAAACTTCATTTCTAAAAAATAAAGAAAGAGATTTAAGAAAAAATGAACTGTGTCAAAAAAATAATGTTACTGTTGTTTATATTTATTATAATGAAAATCTGACATTAGATTTAATGAAAAGAAAATTAAATAATTTTATTAAAAAACTTCGTAATAATTAAAAAAAATGCCTGATTCAATATTTTCCATAAAATTTTAGTTTTCGAATAGCTCTTCAATGGTTGACTGCATCTCGTCTTGACTTGGCTTTGCATAACGAAAAATTTCTTTAATGGATACGTTCCCACTCAATTCCTGCGCAAAATGAACTCCGTGTCTATCCGTAACCTTCTTCAAAAAGGTATGGCGAAGTTTATGAGGTGTAAATGCAAACTTTTCTTGCTCGGGTAAAAAGGCCAAGGCTTGCTTCAACACCCGTTGGCAAATCCTATAAACATCCAAGGTTTTTAAGCGCTTCCCATATCTTGTTATAAATAAAGGCTCTTCATCCTGTCCACCCCTTTTTTCTAAATACACATCCAAATAATCCCTGCTCTCTTGGGGTAGTGGAATTTTTTGACTGATTCGTTTTGACTTATGGCGTAGCACATCATAGAGCCCTTTTTGCCGGTATTGCCCTACATTTAAAGAAACCACTTCTGATTCACGAAGCCCTGTACCCATGAGCAAATAAAATAAAGCGGCCTCCATGACAGGATTTTGATTTTTACGCGTGCAACTTTTAATTCGTTGTTCACAGGCAGATTTTAAACGCATTAACTGTCTTGAGGTTAATCCATTCCAATTAGGCGCATCGGTTTGTAAATCTTTGACTTGCGCTAAAGGGTCGCCAGCCAATAAAGGGCGTTGTTGATGGAGCCATCGACCGACATGCCGGATGGTTGCCATCGTTCGATTGATAGATGTTGCCTTATACGGTTTTCCCGTTTTCTCTGAAATAGTTTTTACTAAATTTTTTTGAAACTGTTTACTCACCGCTGGAGTCCAACTATCGACTAGATCATGCCCTACTTCGGCTTGGAAAAACTGAGCGAATTTGGACATGTCTTTCATTTTGGCTTGTTCGGTTTTTTCAGGTGCCCCTTTGACATGCACTGAATAATAATAAGTCAGCCATGCAGATAAGGAATTGGTATCAAAATGCACATCTAGGGGATGGAAAATCTTATCTATCACAAACTTTTGATTTTTCACATTTTGGCGATCCAGTAACTCCATATGTTCCCTTTTTAATTTTTTCTCAATTATACCCTGTTTGTGAAAGATAAGGTACGTTATCTAGCCCAAACATTATCATATCTGTCCAATACCATAAATACCCTTCTACCCTCTAAAATTGTTCTGGATAAAAACTCAGCTCACCTTATAATAGCGCATCAGGCTATAACCCGGATTTAATGATGAACATCAATCAATTAGACGTAGAAGATAAAATAATCGAAATCAGAAAAAAACATGTCATTATTGATAGTGATGTCGCTCAGCTATATGGTGTAGAAACGAAAAGAATTAACGAAGCCGTAAGCAGAAATCCAGAAAAATTTCCTGAAGGTTATTTGGTAGAACTTAATGAAAACGAAAAACAAGAGGTGGTCGCAAATTGCGACCACCTCGCTTCTCTAAAGTTCTCACCCAATTTGCCTAAAGCGTTCACTGAAAAAGGCCTTTATATGCTGGCTACTATATTAAAAAGCCCTAAGGCAACGGAAACTACTTTAGCCATTATTGAAACTTTTACGAAAGTAAGAGAAATATCACGCACTATTAAAGCACTACCGCAAACACCGCAAAATTCACCCAAATACCAAGAGCTTATGCAAAAAACAGGTGATCTAATTTCAGATCTAGTGGTTCCTGATGACCTCGACACATCAGAAACTGAAGCAAGCATAGAAGTTAATCTTGCTATTGTAAAATTCAAATATTCAGTCAAGAAAAAAAATAAGTGATATTTTATTAAAAATTAAGCATTTTATTACCATATGGATACGAATTTTTGATTCAGTCATTTTTGTCTTCCATAATTTAAACTTAATAAGTTCCAAGAGGTTAAGTAATCTATCTCTCTTTCGTTAAATTATTTTCCTTAGTAATTCGACGCTCCTGCCACAACAGATAAACTGAGGGAATCACAATTAAGGTCAGCACAGTAGCACTAACCATTCCTCCCACCATTGGTGTAGCAATACGTCGCATGACCTCTGAGCCTGTTCCTCCAAACATCATAATTGGCAGCAAACCACCAATAATAGCAGCAACAGTCATAAGCTTTGGTCGCAAACGAAGTAATGCCCCTTCAATCACTGCCAAGTGTAAGTCTTCTTGAGTCAGTTGTCGCTTTTCTCGTTGCGCCAATGCCTCTCGACGTTCAAGTGCATGATTAAGAAACACCAACATCACTACTCCAGTTTCAGCAGCAACACCGGCGAGCGCTATAAAACCAACGCCTACGGCCACCGACAAATGATAGCCTAATATATATAAGAGCCAAATACCTCCGATTAAAGCAAACGGCAAGGTGGCTAAGATGATAACCACTTCCGCCATGCGTCTAAAATTCAAGTAGAGCAATAAGGCAATGATAAAAAGAGTAACGGGAGCAACGACTTTTAAACGTTCTTTTGCACGCTCTAAATACTCGTATTGTCCTGACCAGGACAATGAATAACCCGCAGGTAATTTGAGCTTCTTACTGAGTACTTCTTGTGCTTCATTAACATAAGACGCTAAATCACGTCCGGTGATATCCACATAAATCCATCCGTTAAGCCGAGCATTCTCACTGCGAATCATGTCAGGACCTTCGGTAATATCAATACGGGCAATTTCACTCAAAGGAATCGTAGCCCCTGTTGCAGTCACAATGGGAAGCATCCGCAATCGCTGCAGTGAGTCGCGAATCTCGCGTGGATAGCGCAAATTAACAGGATAACGCTCACGCCCCTCTACCGTTTGAGTCACATTTTGCCCACCGATTGCCGTTTCAATCAGCTCCTGGATAGTCCCAATCGACAAACCATAGCGAGCGGCTTTAAGTCGATTAATATCAATGGTCACGTAACGACTGGAAGCTACACGCTCTGCATAAACTGAGGCCGTACCTGGAATTTGTTTTAATATCGTTTCAATTTCTTGACCAATTGATTGAATGGTTTTTAAATCAGCGCCAGCAACCTTAATACCAACGGGTGTTTTAATGCCGGTGGCTAACATGTCAATGCGCGTACGAATCGGCATCACCCAGGCATTGGATAAACCGGGTAATTTGACCCGTAAAGCGAGCTCTTCACGAATTTTCTCCAGGGTCATACCAGGGCGCCAGCTACTTTTTGGTTTAAATTGAATTGTGGTCTCCACCATAGACAATGGTGCGGGATCGGTTGCTGTTTCGGCTCTGCCTATTTTACCAAAAACTGTATCGACTTCAGGGACCGTGCGAATCAATTTATCTGTCTGTTGTAAAATACGCTGCGCTTCCCCAATAGATACTCCTGGAAAGGTGGTGGGCATATAGAGTAAATCCCCCTCATCTAAATCAGGCATAAATTCACCACCCAACCGAGTTATTGGCCAAAATCCTATGAGCAAGATGACACCTGCCAAAAGCAAGATAGTTTTTGGTCTTTTTAATACCACATCAATCGCTGGGCGATATATCGCTCTCAATGCGCGATTAAGCGGGTTTTCTTCTTCAGGCTTTATTTTACCGCGAATTAAATAGCCCATGAGCACAGGGACCAAGGTAATGGCAAGTACAGCTGAGGCCGCCATCGCATAGGTTTTGGTGTAGGCTAAGGGAGAAAATAATCGCCCTTCTTGAGCTTGCAATGTAAAAATCGGTAAAAAACTAAAGGTGATAATCAATAGCGAGAAAAATAAAGGCGGTCCCACTTCAAGAGCCGCTTGCTGGATAATGGGCCAACGGCTTTTGAGAGGGTCAAGTTCTTTTTCAAGATGCTTATGCGCATTTTCAATCATTACAATGGCGGCATCCACCATCGCGCCAATGGCAATGGCAATACCTCCTAACGACATGATGTTGGCATTAATGCCTTGCCCATACATGACCATGAAAGCCATAAGAATCCCCAGAGGCAAGCTAATGATAATAATAAGTGCTGAGCGAAAGTGAAATAAAAACACAATACAAATTAGGGAAACTACAATAAATTCTTCAATTAACTTATCGCGAAGTGTATGGATTGCGCGCAGAATTAAACTGGAACGATCATAGGTGGTAACCAGTTCCACGCCTTTTGGCAAACTCGATTTCAATTGCGCTAATTTGTTTTTGACATTGGCAATCGTCTCCATGGCATTTTGTCCATGACGCATCACAATAATGCCACCGACTACTTCACCTTCGCCATTTAATTCCGTGAGTCCGCGACGCATTTGTGGGCCTAATTGCACAAAAGCTATGTCTTTTAATAGAATAGGAACTCCATTTTTCCCCAATCCTACTGGCGTCTGCTCCATATCTTGAATGGACTTCATATATCCTTTAGCCCGTACCATGTATTCTGCTTCTCCCATTTCAATGGAAGAACCCCCGGCTTCTCTATTGCCGTTCTGAATGGCTGATTTAACTTGATCCAAAGTCAAGCCATAAGCGCGCAGTCGATTGGGATCTAAGATAATTTGATATTGCTTGACCATTCCTCCAGCTGTTGCCACTTCGGCAACCCCAGGTACTTTTTGCAGTTCATATTTTAGAAACCAATTTTGTAAACTGGTTAATTGCGCCAAATCATGAAGTCCAGTCTTATCCACTAAAGCATATTCATACACCCAGCCCACACCGGTAGCATCAGGACCCAATGCCATTTGTGCGCCTGTTGGAAGGCGGTTGGCAATTTGACTTAAATATTCCAATACGCGCGACCGGGCCCAATAGAGATCAGTACCGTCTTTAAAAATAATGTACACATAAGCCACCCCAAAACCCGATTCGCCTCGAACCGTTACAGCTCCTGGAACCGCTAACATGGCAGTTGTAAGCGGGTAAGTTACCTGATCTTCCACGACTTGAGGTGCTTGGCCTGGATAATCTACTTTAATAATAACCTGCACATCGGATAAATCAGGAATAGCATCCACCGCGGTATTGCTTAGAAAATAGGGGGCTGACAACAGAATAAGTGCCGTGGCTAATAAAATTAAAAAACGATTTTGTAGTGACCAGCGAATGATTCCCGCAATCATTTGTCCTTGTCCTTTTTCATCTTGATAATGACAAACTGATCATTTTCTTTTTTTAAAAAGAATTCGATCGTATCGCCCACTTTAAACTCATTAATCGAAATGGTTTTATCCACTAAAAAATCCATGGTCATAGCAGGCCAATTTAACTTAGGAATGGCATCATGCTGTAGGGTTATCAAGTGAGCCTGTGCATTGATTGATTTGATGATACCTCGACCTGCAATTGTTTGGGCTTGCGAAGGTGATGACTGGTTAGTTGATTTTTGAGGAGATTCAAGATGTTCTAACCCCACTTTCAAATTACTTTCTGAATCAATCAGGAACTGACCTGAAGTGACCACATGCTCGCCGACTTTAAGTCCGGAAAGAATTTCAATGCGATCTCCTGACTCAATTCCTGTAGTTACCGAACGCACCTGAAAACCACTTTTCTCTAAAGAGACAACCACCCGCGCCCCTTCACTGCTTCGAATGAGCGCTTCGAGTGGAATACTAAGAACATCTTGTTTTAATTCTGCTACTAAACTGATGCTAGCATACATATTAGGCTTTAAAAGACCCTCGGGGTTGTCAAACCAAAACCGCACCTTCAAGGTTCGTGTTTTAAGATCGACTTCAGGATAAATGTAGTCGACTTCTCCTTTCCAAATCGTTCCGGGAAATGCCGTTAATTGGGCTTGAGCCTTTTCTCCTGTTTTAACCCAATTGGCTTCTTCCTCAAACACCTCTGCAATCATCCAAACGTTGGATAAATCAACAATACTCATCATTTCTGTCTCTGGAGTCACATACATTCCTTCTCGCACGTTAAGCATGGTCACCACACCACCTTGATGTGGATAAATATCAATTAAATGACTTGATTGCCGTGTTTTTTTTAATTGTGCAATTTGCTCTTCTGGAATGTGAAATGTTTGTAGTTTTTGGAAAGACGCATTAATTAATGTTTGATTCTTGCTGTCAAGGGCAATTAAATATTCTTCCTGGGCATTCACTAATGTTGGCGAATACAATTGCAACACAACTTGTCCTTTTTTAACCACATCCCCCACTGCTTTCACCAATAGTTTTTTTACCCAACCATTTACATAAGTATGGATGTGACTGATGTTATTTTCGTTAGGCACCACATAGCCTACTGTTTCAATTTGTCGTGCTAAAGAGCCTTTAATCACAGGGGCTGTTCGAACACCTAAGTTATTGATTAGAGATGGTGAAATCTGAATCGTTGATGCCCCTTGCTCTTGGGTGTCTTCTGCATAAACAGGAGTTAGCTCCATTCCCATGCGTGATTTACCAGGTTTTGAGTAGTGGATGGTTGGCTCCATAGAATCAATCCAATAAATCGGTTTCTTTTTCGTAGCGGTTGTGCTGGCTCCTTTATTTATTATCGCTAAAGGGCTTAAGTAATAACCCATTATTACACCAAAAAGCAGAGCAAAACCTACTATGAATAAAGAGTATTTCTTCATTGAACCCTACCTTCTAAATATATGAGCATTGCGCGAGATTTAGCACGCTCCACGTGAAGTTGGATCGATTCCAACTGAATAGTTAGTTCATTACTATAGGCTCTTAATACACTGTTTAAATCAGCACTGATATTTTGATAAGCGATTAAAGAGGCTTTCGCATTTTGCCGAGATTCTGGAATCAGCTGTCTTTTATATACTGATTCGCGAGCTCCTATACGATTCCATATGGCATATTGCGTGTTGAGTACTTGTAATAAGTCACGATAGTGGATTTGCCGATCAAAGGTTGCAGCAGCCAATCGGCTATAAGCTGCTCGCATTTGCCTGTCTTGTCGATTGGCGGGAAAGAAGGGTAAATCAACCGTGACTTGTGCACCAACAAAATCAGAACGCGGTATTCCATCCGGCATGCGTCCTTGACGCTTAGCATAGCCAATATTTAACATCCATCCCGGTTTGTATTGCTCTGCTGCAAATGCCACCTCACTGTGTGCCGCTGTAATCGCAGCAGCATCGATATTTAATAGAGGATGTTGTGGTAGACATCCTTGTAATCGCTTAAGAGAAGGTACAGGCCATGAAGGTACAGAAAGTGCTAAAGGACGATAGGCCCCTCTTCCAACCCATCTTTCTAATTGAGCGCGCAGGACGCTGATTTGTTGCTGAATTTGAATCTCTTGATCATTAAACTTTGAAACTTCCAACTGTACTTGCAACACATCGGATTGATTTGTTTTACCCGATTGATATTGTGACGTGGTCACTTTAAATAAATTTTTATACAATAAACGATTAGCTTGTAAAATACGCAGCGCTTCGGTCCAGTAATAGAGTTCTAACCAAGTTTCTCGTACATTGCGAATTAACGTTAAGGCTTTTTCGTGCGCTTTTCTATGCTCCGCAAGCGCTAGCGCCCTGCTTTGTTTTGATTTCATGGACAAGGAACGACCACGAGCAAAAGTTTGCTGCAATCCTACTTGCTCCATCGTCATCTCATCTTGGGTAAAACTAAAAGAATTAGTAGGCAGATTGGCAATACCCGCTACCAACTGCGGATCGCTTAATTGACCATCAGCAATCGCTTGTTGTTGTAATGCCGCACTCGCTGCTTGAAAGCGGTGTAACTCAGGAGAAGTAGCAAGGGCTAGTGATTCTGCTTCAGATAAAGTAAGCTTTTTTTCCTGATTCATAGCCAATACAGGGAGACTTATGGTCAAAAAGGTAATTAGAATAATCCATCTAATGGGGCAATGTCGCTTCATGTGATATAGTCCACTCCCTAAGAATCTAAATGGATGAAGCAATTATAAATCATCCCCATAATAATTATTAATTCTAACACCATAAATTCTTTCATAACCACTAAACCAATACACCTTTAGTTACTTGATCCTGTTATTATGGGCTATAAAGCAGCTAAGAAAATGTCAAAACCTCACTAGCTATTTAATCTTATTGGATTAATCAATAGTCTCCCCCATATGGTGTTTATGATTCCATTACACCCCTAAAAAATCATTTAATCTTTGCTGTCTCCTAGTCAACATTATTAACCCTACGGCATAGATGAAGTGTCTTTTTGCATTCTGTTTGCAAGGTCGTATGGGAAATTTTGAATTGGCTTAATAATAATTGAACTTCATCCCTAACCAGTTCTTCTTTAAAACGAGAATCAATGAACAGGTGAGCTGTTAAGCTAATTTTATCGGTGGTAATAGCCCAGATATGTAAATCATGCACGTCTAAAATACCTTTTATAGACATTATTCGAGACTTAATTTGGTTAAAATCAATACCTGTAGGTACGCCTTCTAAAAGGATGTTGATAGTCTCTTTGAGAAGTATCCATGTGCGGGGCAATACCCACAAACCAATTAAAACAGCGATAGCTGAATCCACCCAGATCCAACCTGTGAAGCGAATTAAAAGTGCTGCAATGATCACTCCTACAGAGCCTAACATATCACTCCAGACCTCAAGATAAGCACTTTTTAAATTTAAATTTTTATCTTTGTCATGAGACAAAAAATACATCGATGCTAAATTAACAAGAAGACCAAGACTGGCAATAATTAACATCCCCATAGAATAGATTTCTGGAGGATGTTTTAAACGTTGATATGCTTCATATATAATGTAAAGAGCTACTATAAATAAAAGAGCGGCATTAAATGCAGCTGCTAAGATTTCAAATCGATAGTAACCAAAAGTACGGCGTGCATCAGCAGGTCGCGTACTTACACGAATAGCCATTAATGCAATAATTAACGCAGTAACATCAGTTAACATATGCGCAGCATCTGAGATTAATGCAAGACTACCCGTCAGAACACCGCCTATTACCTCAGCAATCAGAAAACCACCCGTTAACGAAAGAGCCCACCAAAGTGATTTTTCTCTCGAAACACCTTGATTACTAGGCTTAACTTTTTTGTCCATGAAGTCCTTCCTAACAAAGATATTTCAAATATCCCTCCCGAGTATCTAAAGACTTAGAGGTGCATTAAAACCAAATCTTTTATAGCATTCTAAACGAAACCCCATGTAAGAAAATGGCCGCAAAAATTAGAAAAATAAAAAGAACCATAATGAAATGCCGACTTTTTCTTTTTTTGAAAAAGAAAAGAGAAAGCCCACATAACACAATAACCACTGCAGACACAACGACTAAAAACCATGGATTAAGTTCCATCATCTTTTCCTTGTCTGATTAAATACCCTGGCTATTCTTTAGGTTCATGAACATGTCCACCATCACCACCAAATCCTCCTTGATATCCTTCTTCAGGATGAGCTGGAACAGGAGTATTTTTTGCACATGACATTAAACTGCACCCCAGTAAAAACACCCCAATCAACACAATAATTTTTTTAAATCCCATATTCATTTTAATAGTTCCTTTTTAATCGGTGCTTATTGAGCATAACATACTGAATATTAGTATGTATTCCCCCTTCTATTTGAAGGATATTAGGTCCCAACCCAACAATACATCATTTATTTTTAGTATATTCCTCCCAATAATTAATTATCTTAGTGACGTCGTTAATGTTCATAGGTTTTGCAAAGCAAGGATAGAGACTGTTTTTTAAAATTTTATGAGGTGATGCACTCAGTAATATTATGGGTGTCAGTTTATTACAGGTTGATTGTTCCCGGATCGTATCAATCAGCTCGTAACAATTGAATCCTTTATTAAGTTCAGCATCAATCAAAATTAAATGATACGTTTTTGATTCAACCAAAACTAAGGTGGATTCAACATCCAAGGCCATATCGACACAATGCCCTAATTGAATTATTTGAGAGCGAATGACGATACGTGCGCCGAGCGACGCTTCTGTGACTAGGAAATGCAATACACCATTCATACACCACCCCTCAATACTTGGTCTCTTTTGTACCATACCTTTCTATTTTTTTAATGCCTACACACTGCATGCCTTAAAGCACTACCAAATCCAAACATTTAAACTCACTCCTGAGTATTTTGCAGCCAGGAATACATCCCGGTGAAGTTCGGGCGAAATAGTGAGCGTCAATTGGCCTAATAAAGGTAATTCAGGCTCTTTAAATTGTTTCTCACAATTTTTTAGATAATTATCAATCGCGTCCATAAAGGCTTTTTTTAAATGATTAGCCCTAGTTGCCTGAAAAGTAATGACCGCTTGCGTATTAATTATTTCTCCAAAAAACAATTCATTGAGATCGTCAAATACCACATGTCCAATGTAGCCTTTATACTGCAACATAACGACCTCCTAACTCATCTAACAAGCGTACTATTTACGCCTTATAAATCACTTAATTAAAGGATGCGTGTCACTTTTAGCTAAAATGACTCTTTTTCATATAGCTTTTATGAGCGTTGAGCAATCGTAAACCATTGGCCACCACAATTAAACTGGCACCCATATCAGCAAATACAGCCATCCACAGAGTAGCTAATCCACCAAGAGCTAAAATAAAAAACACCACTTTGATCATCAGAGATAAGCTGATGTTTTGCCGTAGAATACGAGACGTTTTACGACTTAAGTGAATGTATAAAGGCAGCATCGCCAGATTATCATTCATTAAAGCGACATCGGCTGTTTCTAAAGCAGTATCAGTGCCTTTTCCCATAGCAAAACTTATCGTAGCTGCAGCTAAGGCTGGGGCATCATTAATTCCATCACCGACCATCCCTACTGCTTTATATTCCTTAAGAAGAAGACCAATAGCCTTCATTTTGTCTGTAGGTAACACATTTGCTTGTACTTCATCAATTCCTACAAGCGTTGCAATAGCACGAGCGGTAATGGCATTATCTCCGGTGAGCATCGCCGTTTTTATGCCTTGTTGATGCAAGGCTTCAATAGCCTTTTTACTGGTGGGACGAAGTGTATCTGCTACAGCAAAAATTGCCAAAACCTGAGTCTGATTGCTTAAGATCACAGTTGTTTTCCCTGCTTCTTCCAATCGTTCGAGCTCTTGTTCAACTCCCAAACTACATACTTCATTGTCCTCTGCTAGTTGATGATTACCGACATAGTAAAGTTCTTGGTCAATCAAGCCTTTAACACCACGTCCTGGCAAGGCGCTAAAGTGATCGATAAAGAGCATCTGTGCACCAGGTTGCTCTTGATTTAAATAGGCCACCAATGCGTTTGCTACGGGATGTTCAGAATGAGAGTCAAGACTTGCAGCCAAGAGTAATAACTCGTTCTTTGTATGGTTTTTATCATAAGCAATAAAATCAGTAACTACCGGTTTTCCTTCGGTTAATGTACCTGTTTTATCCAGGGCAATTAATTTTAAGCGATACCCATTCTCTAAATAACTTCCCCCTTTGATAAGTATTCCGCTCTTAGCGGCAGCGGCTAAACCACTTACCACGGTAACAGGTGTCGAGATAACTAAGGCACAAGGGCACGCAATGACCAGTAAGGTTAATGCTTTATAGATCCAATCATAAAAGGGATAGCCAAATACCAAGGGTGGGATGAGGGCGATTAAAACAGCAATGAGTACCATTATTGGGGTATAGTACCTCGCAAATTGATCGACAAATCGCTGAGTTGGCGCACGCTCACTTTGTGCTTGTTCAATCGCTTTGCCAATTTTCGCAAGAAGGGTATCCCCTGACGCGTTACTGACTTTGACTTCAAACGAACCATGTTCATTGAGTGTTCCGGCAAAAACACTATCCCCTATTCGCTTACTCACCGGCATTGACTCTCCAGTAATAGGCGCTTGATTCACCGTACTTTGACCTGAAATCAAATGACCATCGAGAGGAATACGCTCACCAGGTTTCACTCTAAATACGGCACCAGGTCGAACTTCTGTGACGAGAAGTGTTTGCCATTGGCCATTCTCCATTTTAACAAGAGCTACCTCTGGAGCAATTTCCATTAAACTTCGAATTGCCTGACGTGCCTTATCTAAGGAATAACGCTCAATACGTTCGGCAAGTGCGAATAAAACAGTCACCATTGCAGCCTCGGGCCATGCACCAATAAAGGCAGCACCCGTTATGGCAATTAACATTAGGCTGTTAATGTTCATCGCTTTCGTACGTAAAGCAATCCACCCTTTTTTAATGGTTGCAGGACCACTTAACGCGATAGCTAATAAGGCAGGAACAAGGACCCAAATGGATAGTTCTGATGAAAGATAATAGGCAGCTGATTCTGAAAAAAGTGCAAAAAATCCAGCAATGCCAATGGCACCCCAAGACGCATCAATACCAAAACGCTTACCCTCTTGGTTTGACACACTGCTACTTTTAGAACGAACGCTCATACCCAGACTTTCAATTTTTTGCTGGATGGGTTCAATGGTGGGTAAAGAATGGTGTACGGTTACTTCTTCCGCGATGAAGTTAAAATCTAATTGTTTTATTTCAGGTATCGTTTGTAATTGCTTTCTGATTAATTGTTCCTCAGAAGGACAATCAAGTCCTGCAACAAAAAAGGTCGTTAAGGTTAAAGGTGCGGTCATAGTTCACACTCCCAAATAGGCCTTATTACGCCAATTAAGATCGGCACCACTCTATTCTCAAAGAGGTGTTTCATTAGAGGCATATTAACTGTCCTTCTCTTCGGTAAAGTGCTTTAGCATGTCATCTAAAATACAGCGTACATGCGCATCATAAATACGGTAATAAATGTGTTTGCCTTCTCGGTTAGCAACCAGCAGTCGCGCCGAACGAAGTAAACTCAAATGATGACTGGTTAGTGGTACCGATAAGTGTAATTGTTGTGCCAGTTCAGAAACAGACTTAGCACCTTCTAAACACGTCACCAACAGTCTTAAGCGATTAGGCTCACCCATTAAATGTAAAATATCACTTAGCGTTATAATTTGATCGGGTGTTAGCATAATGACTTAAACAGTTAAACAAGTATTTAACTATTACTATAGCTAAATACCGTGTTTTGTCAAATTCACTCTGGCTTTTTTTGTGGACTGAGTTGCCCTTTTTTACGGCGGTCATGAAACATGAAATATAGTCCTGGTAAAACCAACAGGGTCAGAAAAGTGGATGAAATAATCCCACCAATAACTACTGTTGCCAAAGGACGTTGCACCTCAGAACCGGTACCTGTTGCAAGTGCCATGGGCACAAAACCTAAGGATGCCACTAACGCGGTCATCAACACGGGGCGAAGTCGTGCTAGTGAGCCTTGCAATACTGCATCTTTTAAATAAAACTTTTTTTGTTCCCGCAATTTATTAATAAAGGTAATCATAACCAAGCCATTGAGTACCGCAACACCCGATAAAGCAATAAATCCTACACCTGCTGAAATGGATAAAGGAATATCGCGTACCCATAAAGCAATAATTCCACCTGTTAAGGCCAAAGGTATACCCGTGAACACTAATAAGGCATTTTTAACCGTTCCAAAACTCATAAAAAGGAGTAAGAAAATCCCGATTAAAGTAATCGGCACTACAATTTGTAGGCGTTGCGTGGCGGATTGTAATTGTTCAAACTGGCCTCCCCAGGTAATCCAATAACCACTAGGGATTTTGACATTTTGTTCAATTTTTTGTTTTGCTTCATTCACAAAAGAACTTAAGTCACGATTTCTCACATTAGAACTGACCACAATCCGGCGCTTACCACTTTCACGACTTATTTGATTAGGGCTTTCACTTCGAACAAAAGAGGCGACCTCATTTAAGGGTATAAAATGACGCTCTCCATCTTTTGAGATCGGCAGAGGAATAAATATTTGTCGCAATACATTAGGATCTGAACGCATGGATTCTGGAAGGCGAACGATTAAATCAAATCGCTTATCTCCTTCAAACAACTCCCCGCCCTTTTTACCGCCGGTCGCAATAACAATGGCATCTTGTACACTACTGATTTGTAATCCATAGCGCGCTAACGACTCACGGTTAATCGTCACAGTTAAAAGAGGCAAGCCGCTCACCTGTTCAACCTTTACATCAGCAGCACCGGGAACTTTTTTTAATTGAGCGCTTATGGATTCAGCAATTTTTAACAAAACATCCATATCATCACCAAATACTTTTACAGCCACATCACTTCGAACGCCTGAAATCAGCTCATTAAAGCGCATTTGAATGGGCTGTGTGAATTCATAATTGTTCCCTGGCACCTGCTGGACTGCTTGCTCAATTTCTTGCACTAATTCTTGTTTTGTTTTTTTAGGGTTAGGCCAATTCTTACGCGGTTTTAACATGATAAAGGTATCTGCCACATTCGGGGGCATGGGATCAGTGGCTACTTCCGCCGTACCTAGTTTTCCAAACACAGATTGTACTTCAGGAAATTCTTTTACTCGTTGTTCTACTAAATCTTGCATGGTAAGCGCTTGAGTTAAACTGGTGCCTGGGATCCGCATCGCATGCATTGCGATGTCTCCCTCATCAAGACTGGGAATAAATTCTCCACCTAAACGAAAAGCCAGGAAAAGACTTACTGCGACTAAAAGTAATGCAGCCCCCAAGACTACACGTCGAGCATGAAAACAGCGCCTTAATACAACGGCATACCCAAGGCTTAGATGATGCACTAACCAATTTTCTTTTTCTTGGATGCGACCATTTAAAAAGATAGCAACTGCTGCAGGAACAAATGTTAAGGCAAAGAGCATGGACGCTAACAGTGCAATAATGACCGTTTCTGCCATAGGCAGAAACATTTTACCTTCAACGCCGGTCAAGGTTAAAATGGGTAAATAAACCACGGTAATAATGAATACGCCGAATATGCTGGGTCTAATGACTTCTGTTGTTGCATAGGAGATGACTTTTAAACGCTCTTCAAGATTTAAAATGCGGTTTAGAGTATGTTGGTGTTCCCCTAAATGTTTGATGCAATTTTCAACTATAATCACTGCGCCATCCACGATCAAACCAAAATCCAGCGCCCCTAAACTCATTAAATTGGCACTGATTTTGTTCTCAACCATCCCCGTGATTGTCAGCAACATCGATAAAGGAATAACCATAGCGGTAATTAAAGCCGCGCGGACGTTACCTAAAAAGATAAACAGAATCACACAGACTAATAACGCCCCTTCCAGTAAATTTTTCTTGACTGTATTAATCGTTGCATTTACTAATAAGGTTCTGTTGTAGACTGTCACCGCCTCAACACCAGAAGGAAGAGATTTATTAATTTCCTTCATTTTGGCAGCCACGCGTTCAGACACCGTTCTACTGTTTTCACCCATCAACATAAATACCGTGCCTAAAACGACTTCCTTTCCATTCTCAGTCGCAGCGCCAGTACGTAATTCTTTTCCTATAGCCACCTCAGCTACATCGCGTATACGAACTGGAGTTCCTTCAAAACTTGCAATAACAATGTTCTCTATATCGGTACTATTTTGTACCTGGCCGGGAACACGAATTAAATTTTGCTCGCCATTTGTTTCAATATACCCAGCACCCACATTGGCATTATTGCGCTCCAAAGCCTCAACGACATCATTTAAACTCAATCGATAACGCACCAGTTTCATGGGATCGGGCGTGATGTGAAATTGCTTTTCATATCCTCCAATGGTATTAACCTCTGCAACGCCTTCAACATTGCGTAATTGCGGCTTAATAATCCAATCTTGAATGGTACGCAGCTCCGTGGGATTATGGCGTTGGCTGACAGGAACATTCGCCTGATTGGTCACGGTATACATAAAAATCTCGCCAAGACCGGTAGAAATGGGTCCAAGCGTTGTTTCCACCTCAGGAGGTAATTTGTTTTTCACCTCTTGCAAGCGTTCATTAATGAGCTGCCGTGCAAAATAAATATTGGTGCCGTCTTTAAAGACTACGGTCACCTGAGATAATCCATAACGTGATAAAGAACGGGTGTAACTAAGACTTGGCAATCCACTCATGGCCAATTCAATGGGAAAAGTAATACGTTGCTCCACCTCAAATGGAGAATATCCAGAAGCCTGAGTATTAATTTGTACTTGCACGTTCGTGATATCAGGCACGGCATCGATAGGGAGACGTTGAAAGTTATAAACCCCAAGACCGGCAATAGCTGCAGTAAACAACAACACAAACCAACGGTGTTTCAGCGAAAACCGAATAATTTTCTCAAGCATTATTGATCCTTAGTGCTCATGGCTTGCGCCATCTTTACCTAGTTCAGCTTTCATAAAGAAACTGTTCTTACTTACATAGCGTTGGCCTGCGTCAAGACCTGATACTACCTCTGCCCACTCGTCATCTTTTTGTCCTATAGTTACAGGAGTCGCTTCAAAATAATCGCCTTGTTGTACAAAAACCACCTCGCGTTCATCAAGGCGCTGAATGGCAGAAAGAAGTACTGCAACTGGCACTTCTTTTTCTTTAATCGTGATGGCTGCATTCACATACATTCCTGGTAACCAAGCACGAGTTTCATTTGGGATAACCGCGCGAGCTAAGGTAGTCTGACTGTCTTCAATCCCTAAAGGAGCAATGTAGGAAATGGTGCTCGTGGCTTGGGGCTTGCCTTCATCACCCCTCACGGTGACTTCCATGCCAGGCTTTATCAAAGGAGCCTCTTTACGATATAAGGTAAAGTCCGCCCACACATTAGCCAGGTTAGCCACTTCAAAAATAGGCTTTGTGTTTTGTGCCAACTCACCATTGGTCGCATACTTTTGTACAATAGTCCCAGTCATCGGTGCGCTAATCGTGTAATTTTGCAAGCTCTCATTACTTTCTATCGTGACTAAAACCTCTCCTTTGGTCACCTCATCACCCAGATTTTTATTGATGGTTTTGATAATACCTGAATAACGTGCATAAATAGGAGTAAGGGTATCGCGGTTGGGAACAATTTTACCGACTACCTTTAGTTGCGTTTTAATCGTTTGGCTTTGCGCGACTTCTGTTTGGATGTCCGCGGCTTTTAAAACGGGCTGAGGAATCTTAACACGCCCTTCCGCAGTCTCATAATGCCAGGTGATGTCCTGTCCCTTGATGTTTAAGTTTATCCTTACTTCAAATGAATGGGGTTCACGAATCACTTCATTACTTTGTAAAAAATCCTCAACAGGCGTGAAATTAATGGTTTCTTTTTTTCCAGAAAAGCGAGTTAACGTGACGTTAAGTTGCGCTTTATCTGGTGACATTACTTCTCCATTCTCATAAAGGTAGGCACGAAAATGGGGAGGCATACCCCGTTCAAAAATTAAAAGCTCCATGGCCAATGAATCTTTTTTAAACAAACGACCGCCCTGTGGTCCTTTTTCTATGGCCTCTTCATGTCCCTTACCTTCCCCGGCGATTGGTGCATCGTCTGCCCACCCATAAACTGCACACATAATGGTGAGTATAATAATGAACGGTTTTAAAAATTTCATTTGCTCTCCTTGGGATTATCCTGCCCCAAAAGTCCTGTAATTTGAATTAAGGATTTATGATAATCGGCATGGGCTTGTTGATAATGTCGTTCTTCTTCATACAAAGCATTTAAAGCCACAGATAATTCAATGTAGGTATAACGACCCATTTGATACCCTTCTTGAGCAAGTTTTATGGATTTACGTGCCAAGGGCAACAACGATTTAGTCACCAGTTGTGCTTCGTAATTATTTTGTTGCGCTTGTAGAAAGGAGGCGTAGAGATTTTGGCGCACTGCCAATTGAGTTCCTCGATATTCATGGGCAGTTTGAGTGTATTGAGCTTCTGCAGTGAGGATTTTTCCTTGATTTCTATCATATACAGGAACCTGGGCAAAAGCTGAAGCAACAGCGGCATTACTGCCATCATCTGAAAAATGTCGGCCACCCAGTTGGATGTTCAAATCAGGCCATACTGATTTTTTTACTGAAGTAATGGTTGCGCGTTTGGCTTGTAACAAAAGTTTCATTTGAAGCAACTGCGGACTTCCTCCAATGTTCTTTGATAATTGCGGCCAGCTCCATAAGGTAGCTGGCAGTCCTTTATCTACTAATACATTATCTATACGAAAGTCAGTTCCTAATAACCGTGCCAATTTTGCCCGCTGTAATAAGGACTCGCGCCCCGCTTTATTCTCCTGAATCTTAGCTTCACCCAATCGTACCTGGGCTAATCGTAAGTCTAATTCAGCTCCAGCTCCAGCGGTTACACGCCGTTCTATAGCAGATACTATGTCTTGGTTTAATTTTATTAATTTCTTGGTGACAAGATGCCATTGAGAAGCATACAATGCATCCACGTAGGCCATACCTACAGCGACATACAATACTGTTTTTTGCACATTAATACTGGCCAGAGAAGCTAAATAATCTGCATAAGTTGCTTTTTTTAGGTACTGTAACCGATGGCCTAAAGGAATGGGTTGTGTTATAGAAAGTGTCGTTTCTGCAGCTTCATAACTGCTGTATGCGCCTGAGCCACCAAAATTTTCTGCAGTCAGTGTCACTTGAGGGTTAGGATAAAGCCCGCTTTGAATGAAATAACCACGCATAGCATGGGCTTTGTCAATTTCTGCTTGCAAATCTGGATTACTTTGATAGGCTTGATTCAAAGCCTCTTTAAATGTTAGTGGGTTAGCTGCCATCACTTCGTTGAAAACCAAGATGAACAAAACCGTAAATATCCCTTTTATGAAATAAAGCATTCCTTACCTTCAATAAATGTCTGTAATAACAATCTCCTTTTAAGTTTACTCTTAAATAGATTAATTATACAGTCCTGCGATTTATTCTTTAAAATCATTTAAAAACCTAAAGATACATGTTAAAACCAATACATTGATCATCAAATTAATGCTTTATTATAAGAGACTCTGCTATGTTGATTCGCTTTATGGGCTTAATTCTTTTGATACATACCTCTCTCGTGATTGCCAAGCCCTTGACAGTAGGAATTGTTTCTTATGATCCCCCATTTACTGTTCGCGCGGATAAAGATCATTATTTTGGTTTTGATATAGAGCTTATGAGCACTCTATGTACTGAAATGAAAACCCAATGCCAGTTTAAACCCATGCCCTTTAATCAACTCTTTACACAATTAAATAAAGGAACCATCGATTTAGCCATTGCTGCAATTATTATAACCGATGAGCGACAAAAACAATTTACGTTTAGTCTTCCCTATTTAGTAAGTAACGCACGTTTTATTACAACATTAAAAAACTCAATTACTTCGATGGATGATTTCAATAAAAAAAATGTGGGCGTTATACAAGGAAGTATTTTTAAACAATGGATTACTCTTAAGTTGCCAGGAATATCCATTACAGAATACCCTACAACCGACCAATTAATTAGCGCATTAAACAAAAATGAAGTAGATGGTGTTTTAATGGACGATTTTTCTGCTGATTATTGGATTATCAATAATCAGCACTCATTTATAGGGATTGGAGAACCATTGCTCATAGGAACAGGGTATGGAATTATGGCAAAAAATGGCTCTGTGACACTCATCAAAAGAGTAAATAAAGCGCTTAAGAACATTACCAATAATGACATTTATATTGCTTTATATAAGAAATATTTTCATACCATTCCAACACACTGATTTTATTAAATGATTAAATTAAACAAATTAAGGATAGCCACATGAGATTTTTTAAAATAATAAATACAATAAGTATGGTTATTGTACTTCTCATGCTCTTATTTTCTTGCTCTTCATCTCGTGATAATACAAACACCAGTAACGACACTCAGAAGAGTCCAGGAGGAGGTTATCATCCTCATGGTCACCCAAGGCATTAAATTAATTAAAATTAAATATTCTCTCTTTGGAGATCACCTATGAACGCGACACGCTTAAGCCTGAAGATGCTATTAACCAAAAGTACGAACGTTTTATTTCTTTTTTTATTCTTCATGTCTTTAGCATTAGCAAATGAACATCCTGTTTCTCAAGTGATTATCCCTAAAACCATTCCAGAAATTTTTCAAGAAATAGACGAATATAATGTAGCTCTTTATAACATGCTTGAGAACAATCAGTTAAATGAGGTGCATTATCATGTTTTTGCTCTTGTTGAGTTGGTAAACGCACTCCCTAATTTAAGCCAAAATGTATCTCCAGCCCAATTTAAAATACTTCAAAACAACATTGCTGCTATCAAAAAACTGGCTACTCAAATGGATGAAAGCAGTGATGCTAATGACTATAAAGCCACTCAAACCTATTTTAAAGAACTACGAAGTATTTTAGATAAACTCCACGCCTATTATGCCATTAAAAAACATACTCAATAGCACAAAGCAATGAAATCTTTAATGAATTTTCTTTTGTTGACTCTAATTCCATCTATACTTGAATCAATTCCATTAATAAAAGAAAGATAATGAGCGTTTTGTTACATCATAGCATCCTTGCTATAAGCAGCGTTATGTTCACTATAGGAATAATAATGCTAATTCTCGCCAATGGAAGTTCTGGAAATACAATGAGGCGAATGGGGCTTTTTCTTTCTGGTTTTTCATTAATTGCCTTTACCCTCTTTTTCTTTCTTGATGTGCTTCAAGTGAATACATAACTTCTAATCAAAATCTTATAAGGAATGAAACCCTATTTTAAGTCAAACCGAGGCAATTCATTAATAAATTGAATCCTTCTTAAATCAATGTATAGTTGGGTTTCAGGGATTGCAATACTTATTAAATCTACTACAAAAATCAATAGGGGATGATTTGTTATGATAAGCCATCAACATCAGAGGAAAAGCAACGGGTTTAAAAAATTTCATATTTGCTTTTGGATTGTACCTCTTATGGTTTTGTTAGTTATCACTAAATTTTTTATCCATCGTTTCGATTTAGAATTTGTTGCAGTTAGTCCTCTTTTTACCAGCACGATGGCCGGTGCCATTTTTATTATCAGTATTTTACTTGCTGGAATTTTGGCAGACTTTAAAGAAGCCGAAAAATTTCCAGCAGAAATAAGAGCCA
This sequence comes from Legionella quateirensis, assembly GCF_001467955.1. GTDB lineage: Bacteria > Pseudomonadota > Gammaproteobacteria > Legionellales > Legionellaceae > Legionella > Legionella quateirensis. Next base: position 62,675 of record NZ_LNYR01000043.1, read on the forward strand.
CTCTTGAAAACATATTGGAAGAAGCGACCCTTTTTTATCAAAAAAATAATGACTTTGATTTAAAAAAAATTCATGCCAGAATTCACAAAATAGTTCAACTTTTTTTTAAAGGAATAGATCACGAAGGAGATCACCACGATTTAAATCCTTGCTTACATTCTATCAACCAATTGGCATCTTCCTTCGCAGAGATGGAACAATTAGGTATGCCTCCTAATTTTCTTGTGCGATTAAAAACAGAACAAGGCACATTGCGAAAAATAATATTACGAATATATCAAATTCAAAGAACTCAATTCATTCCCTCTGTACATATTCTGGCTGAATCATTAATAGGCTTTCTCACCTTATTTCTTCTGTTCTTAAAGACTGAAGGCTCTCCGGAATCATTTATACTGTTTGGCTTCATTGCCTATTTTTTCCTCTATATAGGACGACTCATCAGAGTATTAGAAAAACCTTTTAGAGAGGGACATGAAACCATGGACGATGTGAGTCTTTTTCTCCTCCGAGAGATGAAAAATTAAACTGGCATCCCTATTAACAAATGATTTAGAGTTCCTTGGAAGAACCCCATACTTTGTATTCATTTTTGATTACAATACGGTATCATTTTTATGATTAAGCCCGGATGAAAAACAAGGTGAAAACCTACTAAACCAATATCCTTCTCTTTCTAGACAACCAGAGCATTTACCGTTAATTCTGGCCAAAGAAGAGCAAACAAGTGATGCGGTTAGTGAGGTAATAGCGCATCAATTCAACGATACCGATGATATTTTAATCCATCGGGTGATAAACTACCTGAGCGACCTGCTTTATGAAACCATCAACGCATATTATTTTAAGAATAAATGTTAATTAGAATCCACTCATCTCCCCTTAACAAAAACCATTAGGAGTCTGTTAATGAATTCTCTTTCTTTAACTGTTCCTGTTTTTTTAAATAAATTTCCTGCCTGTTGACAGTCACCTGTTTAGGTGCATCAATTCCCAGTTTAAAATGTCCCTGTTCATGGGTTTTAAACGGGGTAATCACCACCTTTTGATTATTTTCCAGGATAATAATTAAATCCGATTCAAAGGCTACAGTTCTTATTTCCATGTTGGCTTACTCGTTTAGTTGAAAATAATTGCCAAAAAAGGCATTTATTGATGGGTTTTCCCTATACAGATATTAATATGAAGCCATATGCCTATTCAAACACAGTCTTCAAAGAAGAATAGCCCCTGTTATACTACAGCAACCATCGAAGTTCCATAGGTAGAGACGGCCAAAAATGGAGGTTCTTTTTTAATTGCATAAAACCCATTCATGCTTGGCTTAATTTCATTACTTACCTCCTACACCTCACTGGATTGTTCTGCATCCAGTTGCTCCAGACGAATAATCTGTTGTTCCTGCCTGTCTAACAATTTGCGATACCTTTGATTACTTTGTTCTAATTGTTCGCTATTGTCTGTATTTTGACTCTGATGATTATCAAGAAGGAAACTGCTTGCTGTATAAACAATTGCTGTAACAATACTGAGTGTAATGAGGGCTACAAGATTTGCCATGAGTCCAATCAACAAAAGAGGAACGGTAAGCACAACACCTGCAGTAATTTTTTGCCATAAAGGGATTTTATTCCACAAATTGGCAGCCCTCGATAATAGACTTGGATTTTGGTTCATCGCTTGAATCAATTGATTCAGATCTACCTTGATTTTTTGTATTTTATTCTGAGTCGTTACAATCTTCTCAAAACGTTCTTTATCTTTTTTTGTTTTCTGAGCAAGCGTGACCTGTTCCATGTCTTCTGATTGATGGATATCAGAAGCCAACTCAAGTTCCACTTTTTGATACGACATGATTCTTCCTTACAACGAATGGGTTATCCATTTTTTTTAAATCGAAATGGTGTCACATGATTATCAGATTAAGCTTAAGATAAGCATGGTGACGGGAAACCTCTTAATTATTAAGTTAATTACCAGCACCTTTTTTACGTATTGGATTGATGTGTATCTGCGGTTTTTGAGGCAACGTATAAAAACCGTGAAAATAAGGTCTTAAGGTTGCTTATTGAGTGGGGAAATTGATTTTTAATTTTTAGAATGTTACTCATTACCACGTTTCCTTAATTTGGTTAGAAACAACAATCAACCGAGTGCTTTTCCTTCGAACGGTTAAATCTTGATCATTCTATCGAATAAATTGTGTTCAGTCATTCTTTTTTTAGTGACTCACTATTCTTGATGATCGTGCAGTTTTTAGGTTACCTGAATGGATGCTTTTTAGGGTCCCACCAACCACCAAGAGGTTCGTTTTCATCGAAATACTCATGCACTTTTTTAAAGGAATATTGAGACAATTGTTCATATTCTGATTGGGGTAACAGCATATAGTCTTCTTCGTCATCGATAATAGAGTTCAGCATCACTCCAACCAGGTGGCATCCATGCCATTTTGCACGGATAGTGCGATTTTTTCTTTTGGTGTTTTTATGACACCGTGCGGCAAAGGACTTCACTTCATCGTTCAAGAAGGCATCAAGGTAATGAAAGGTTTTGTAGGCCAGCTGAACATGGTTTGGGTGACCTGCAAACACGGTCGGTTGTCTATTTCCTGCGGTGATGGAGGCAGTGGTGCAGCCAAAGATGTATCCTAAAAGAAAAATCAGTTCATCTGCGTAATCATCCATAGTCAGATTGCCTACGTTAAACCCCTTACTGATCTCAAAGAGTTCAGGATTAAACTTTTGAGAAAAGAGCTGTTGATTTAAAAGTTCCTGACGGATTAAAAGCAGATGTGGTCCAATCTGGTGGCAATTGTCTTCGGTGAGGTAATAGTTAATCGTTTTATTAAAGGTGTCCAGTAGTTTTTCGTCTGGTTTTTTAATAGTAAGACGCTCAATATATTTGCGGTATTTTTTATAGGACTCATTGCTTCTAAAATCATAGCCCTCGGGTTTACGTGGCCATTCGCGTACTTCTTCAAAATCAAAGAAATCAAACTCAGTGTCTGAATTTTCCTCATCAGATGACTCATCGAGCTCATCACCAAACAATGAAATGACATTGGTGTTGCCAAGAGTTACGGATGTCATCACGGAGCTTTGCGAACCAATTGGATTTTGATTGATGTTGCTAGGTGTTAATGTGGCTGTGTTCAACGTGTTGATTAATGGTCTAATTGATTCATTATTTTTGTCTTGCAGTAAGGTACAGCCATCAATTATCACCTGTGAGAGACTGACATTTTTTTGATGTGCGAGGTCTTTTAATGAGTTATAAGCTTCATCACTGATGGTGATGGTACGCAATGTTTTCTCGACCAGATACTTTTTTTGATTCAGAGCACGATAACAGCGACTAAAGGCTTGAGGATCTATGAATTCATCAAGCCATAATTGAAACAGGTGTACTGTTTCTTCATCATGCGCCGTGTTTTTGAGTTCAGCAAAGGCCTGAATTGCCTGTATTCTCACCGAATTGTTCGTTTCTTCACTCATAAATCGATTATTTTGAATGGCACGTTCAAAATAGTGGTAACAGGATACATAATCATCCAGGGATACTTTGCGTTTTTTATTGGCCATATTTTATAATGCTCTATTAATTATAGAGGGCAGTTTATTGATAACCATTGAATTTATCAATAGTTGATACATTAGATATTTTTAAGTTAGGTTTTACACCCGCTTGTATTTACCATCTGTTGATACATTTCTTTTATCGATTACTTTTTAAATTAACTAGTACTCTCATTGAGTACACTTTCGCCTTGTTCTTAAGTCCTTATAGGTATTGCCTTAATTCAATCTATTCACATGGTTATCCCCTAAAAATGTGGATAAATGGATGTTCTTATTTTGTCCATCTGCCTTTGATTTTGGAGCTTAGGAGCATTTAATAGAGATGAGCGAAGCGAATTCATTTAAAGCAGGTTAAAAGAAAGATTTAGATTTGTGCCTCGTCATTCATCGCTCAGTCGCAAAAATAAAAATAACGGAGTATTTTATTAAGAACAATGAGGAACGGAGCGAGCTTGCGAGTGAGTAGTCATTGTTCTTAATAAAATGCGGAGTTATCTTTTATTGCGACTGAGCGATGAGTGATGAGGCAATCGATCTTTAATTATTGCTTTGTTTGTTTTTTTATTTGATTATTGGCCATAGGCCAATTCCTTTTAATAAGATGAAATGATTGATGAGCGTAGCGAATTCCTTATTATTAATTATCCACAAGAATATTCTGTGGATAATATTCAAGAAGGTTTAAACGGGACTATAAGTAAGAGCAGACACTTAAAAGCTATTCTATAAGACACTTAAATTTCATTATGACAAAATATATACAGTGGGTTTTATTAAAAATGGTGATTTATTCCATGTAATTCACATGTTTTGCAGGTAATAAACGCTCTTTTCCTACTCTAATTATAGATAATATAAAAAAATTAGAGTTTGTGAGGCATTTTGATAGTGTTGGGGGTATAGAGAGGCATCTCTAATAACAAAGGTAAGGGTATTGAAGTAGGTTGCAGCGCCCTATTCCCGCAATTTGTGGCGGCGCTCAAGGGATTCTCTTCGTCTGCGTTCTTTTTCTCGCACCTGCTCTTCAGTTTTCTGCTCAGACTTAAGTATGTCTTTCATCACATCAATATGGGTTTTAGCATTCCCTTTGGGAGCTATAAAATCAAGAATGTTACGTACGGCAGCCTGAGACTCCTGGGCATTGGCAATAAAGGTGCTTCGCTTCTTATTAAGCCGTTTACGCGCAAGAGCGCGTTGTGCAGACAGCGCCTGCAGATTAATGTTGCATGCTTTAAAAAAGGCGGGCGTTAGGCACTTCACGGCAGCAAGACCAATAAAGCGCTCTTTACCCGCATCCACTTTAACATCAAAACGCTCAATCATTTTTAAATAGCCTGCACGTACCAGTAATTTAATGGCGCGTTGTGCGCGCTTTAAACCAATTCCGGCCTTATCAGCAAGAAATTCAATGGTAAGGGAGCGGAACCCTTCACTTGCATGAGGCACACCTACCCGAAGACTTGCAAGTTCGGTGTAATGTAATAAAACCTGAGCTATACTCGCCAAAGCTTCACGTGCCTCAGATCGCTGCTGGCGCGTTGAATTGCGGCGCATACGGATTTCTTTAAAATAGGATGTGGGTAGCCCATAGTAACGCCGCCAGGCATCAATCGCCCAGATAATTATTTTGGGGCGATCCTTATGTTCCTGTGGCTTTTGAAAAAAACGCGGGGACTCAGGATCATGGCCGCACCAGTTACCCTGACGCACCACCCCTGCCCTTCTAGAGCTGTAGTTTATGCCTGTTGATTCCTTTATGAAATCAATGCAATCCATCACTAACGCACTTTCTTGCATGCGTGTAATATCCTTAGCGGTAGCTAATTGTTGACTAATCAATTACTTAACGCTAAGATATATTTGTTCAGGTTATACTTTAGCGTTAACCGGAAAGCCCGCGTCAACGGGCTTTTTTTTTGCCTTTTTTAAATCATTAATAGAAAGTTATCGTTTATTATTTAACCCGTCAACTCCTTTTTTTTGTATAACCAATTGAAATATAGCATTTTTTTATGTTTTATTGGTTCACAATTGGTTCACATAAATGCTTATAAAATGGTTCACTATTGGTTCACATAGCACCAAGAAATTTACCTAAATGTATTTTATATTTCCCACCAGCAATGGTTCACAAACAGTTCACTAATTTGTCATTTAAATGGTTCACAATTAACACGACGCAATCACGAGCAATGGTTCACAAACGGTTCACCAAATTATGATATTGTCCTTTATTTAATTGGATAGAGAACATATGTTGAGCCATGCCGTTCGATTTACAATTGGTTCACAATTAGTTCACAAAAAAAGATGTTTAATGGTTCACAACTAAATTAAATAAGCATCAAATGTAATTCAACATTCAGGCCAAATAGTCCCTAGTATAGGTTCACAATTGGTTCACAATCAGGGATGTTTAATGGTTCACAATAGGTACACAAAAACGCCTTTTACATATATAAAATTTTTTTTATATGTTTTAACTACTTTATCATTGACCTACATAAATGAGTATGTAATTGTATGTATTAACTGTATAAAAACAAAAAAACATACAAGGCATAAATAATGGAACAAACAAGCTGGACTAACTCAGACATACGTAAATTATTTAAAATGGATAACCGCTTTAAATCCGTTCAAACATTATACAATGCTGAAGATCGAGGCGAAATACCAATAGCAAAAAGAGAAGCCCGGGGGAAGGTTTCAACTAGAGTATGGGGATTAGAACAACTCCCTGAAATCGGAAAAAGATTTGGTTTTTTAAAGCCACCCGCACAACAAAAAATATTATGTAAGTATATGCAAAAAGGAGGCGTGTATAAAACGACTTCCAGCTATAATGAGGCACGCACTCTAGCACTTAATGGTATAAAGACAATATTAATAGGATTAGATCCTGAGTGCTCTGTTTCAGATATCATAATTCCTCAACAAGAACTTAATAGACTTGATGATTTTGAACAAGGAAAAGGCTTATTTCATTTTTTCGTTGAAAATACACCATTAGAAGAAATAATTCGCCCAACGTCTTTACCCACCCTCGACTTTATACCTGAAACACACGATTTAGTTAAATTAAACAAGTGGATGTCTTTTGAAAAACGTCGTGAATATATCTTCCAAGATAAATTAATACCGCTTCTCTCTAAATATGATGTCATCATCTTTGATAACAGCCCCACATGGAATCATCTCGTAGAAAATTCCATTTTGGTTTCATCATCAGTTGTTATGCCATTAGGATGCAGTCTTCTTGCTTATAATGCTTCTTCGACTAATATGCAAAACATTTGGGACTTTCAAGACGTTATGAAGCTAACAGACCAAGGAATAATCATGTTTAGTACTGCGCTTGAAAGAAGCTCACTTAGTCAACAAATAAATGCAACGTATCTGAGTCGTTATGTAGACTATATGATTACTACACCAATACGTAAATCTGTAAAATGGGAAGAAGCTCTAATGTCTAAACAAACCATATTAGAATACGCTCTTGGTTCCTCTCAAGCAGAAGAATACTACCATCTGATATCTGAATTATGGGGTAGAGTTAATAACAACGAACTTAGCTTCGTCGATCTTTTGCTAACTAACGAGCTAGAGGCTATCTGATGGCTATAAAAAAGGGAGCGTTCGAATTATATACTCAGGAAAGAAAACTGCCAGAAAAAAGGGTAAAAAGCCCCGCCAAAGCAAGCCATTTTTTTGATGATATTTATGCCAAAGATAACGGTTCACAATTGGTACACGAGCAAAGCCTCATCCAACAAACAGTACCAGTTGCAAACCCATCGGTTCATGCGAACCCCGTATCAAATCACAATACAGATAATGGTTCACAATCGGTTCACGAGCAAAGCCTCATCCAACAAACAGTACCAGTTGCAAACCCATCAGTTCATTCGAACCCCGTATCAAATCACAATACAGATAATGGTTCACAATCGGTTCACGAGCAAAGCCTCATCCAACAAACAGTACCAGTTGCAAACCCATCGGTTCATGCGAACTCCGTGTTAAATCACAATACAGATAATGATTCACAATCGGTTCACGAGCAAAGCCTCATCCAACAAACAGTACCAGTTGCAAACCCATCGGTTCATGCGAACTCCGTGT
>NZ_LNYR01000044.1 GCF_001467955.1 Legionella quateirensis
TAACGCCACTGGATTGCTTCGTCGCTGCGCTCCTCGCAACGACGATTCTTAACATCATCTATTTTTATTTTTCATAGTTGGCATTCAGGGTTAACAAAAATTATGGCTCGGTGCATCACTACTGTCTATCCGTTATGATGTTGCTATGTGATATGGTGTTGAAACTCGTCTTTGCGAGGAGCGCAGCGACGAAGCAATCCAGTGACCTAGAGCGATGTATCTGAGTCATTCAACAGTCCAACAAAAAAGAAAATACATGCCAGCAAAACAACCTGCTATCTATATTATGGCGAATAAGCGTAATGGGACGATTTATACTGGCGTCACAAGTAATTTAATCAAA
>NZ_LNYR01000045.1 GCF_001467955.1 Legionella quateirensis
AAGATCTCTTCTCCCATCCCAAGTGCCCTTGAGATTAAGCTTTCTTGCTTACAATTTAAAGATACAAGCCTGGGAGTAGGACCAAAGGGCCGAATCCCAGGTTTCCATTTTACTTCCATAGCTTAACAAACCAGTATAAAATTTCATTTAAAGGAAATCCAACTTCATAATCAATCATGGTTTACTTTCGCAGAGATTTTACGCCAGGTGGGACTTATTTTTTTACTCTTGCTTTGAGAAATCGAAAATCACACTTATTAACCAGCCATATTGACCTGTTAGGTGAGACACTTCAAACAATAAAACAAAAATATCCTTTTAGTACGGAGGCTATAGTCGTATTGCCTGATCATGTGCATGCTGTTTGGAAACTGCCAGACAATGATTTTAATTACTCTTTACGCTGGCATCAGATCAAATCGAATTTTACAAAACGTTTAATTAAAGAAGGCTTAAAAATAACAAAAGATCAACGAGGAGAGTATCAGCTTTGGCAACGTCGGTTTTGGGAGCAT
>NZ_LNYR01000046.1:0-21985 GCF_001467955.1 Legionella quateirensis
GCAGGCACAGCACCACATTCAGGAGATCCCTCATTGCATTCGGGATGACGTGCCCTAGAATTATCACGTCATCCTGAACGAAGTGAAGGATCTCCAGATGCAGGCACAGCACCACATTCAGGAGATCCCTCATTGCATTCGGGATGACGTGCCCTAGAATTATCACGTCATCCTGAACGCAGTAAAGGAGCTCCAAATGCAGGCACAGCACCACATTCAGGAGATCCCTCATTTCATTCGGGATGACGTGCCCTAGAATTATCACGTCATCCTGAACGCAGTGAAGGATCTCCAGATGCAGGCACAGCACCACATTCAGGAGATCCCTCATTGCATTCGGGATGACATGTCCCGAGTTTATAAATACGTTACTATAAAACCAACAATGTACTATTTTTAAACTATAAAGTAAATTATTAAGTCAAATAAAAATATTGAATTTACTGTAGATAACATCTATTACCTCATTGACAACAAAATATACACAATGTATCATACGCAAACCTTGGACTGAGGCTTAACCCATGTTCCGTTTTTTGGTCATTATTGCTTGTTTTGTAGTCATTTCCTCTAATGTTTATGCCGCCGATAATCCTTGTACTAATCATCAATGTATTGCCGTAATCGATGCAGGCAGTACCGGATCTCGACTGCATGTCTTCTCCTATGATGTTGACGAAACCCGATCTCCAATTAATATTAATGAAATCTGGAACAAAAAAATCAAGCCAGGATTTGCAACTATAGAGCCCAATTCCAATACCATCGATGCTTATCTAACCACCTTACTATCGGGTGCACCGAATCAACAAATCCCTGTTTATTTTTATGCTACAGCAGGCATGAGATTACTCCCGGTTTCAAAACAAAAAAAATATTATGATGAACTGCAACACTGGTTTTCTCAACAATCACAATGGCAGCTCGTCGAAGCAAAAACCATTACCGGAAATGACGAAGCCTTATATGATTGGCTCTCTGTCAACTATCATCTGGGTACCTTGCAAAAATCGCTAAATCAATCTGTTGGTGTAATGGATATGGGAGGCGCTTCGGTACAAATTGTGTTCCCAATCCAAAAGAATTCGGAATTAAATACCCGATCCCAGGTAGAACTGGATCTTTATGGCCAACATTACACTCTCTATGTCCAGAGTTTCTTAGGATTGGGGCAGACTGAAGTAGCCCATCAATTTCTAAATTCAGCTCCCTGTTTTTCAAACGACTACCCCCTCCCAGATGGTGAGTCAGGGCAAGGTAATGCTTCCGCATGCGAACAGGAAGTATCTCGATTAATGACTGAAGTGCATAAAGTAAACAATGTTATTCAGCCGCTACTTGCCGCCAACCCGGTTGATTCGTGGTATTCAATTGGTGGTATCTCAAATCTGGCTGACAGCAGTTTGTTTCATTTCGAAAACAGCAAGTTAACCAATCAGAATCTGCTTCAACAAGCAGACAGTCAGGTTTGTCATCAGCAATGGGATTCACTCAATTCTCAATTCCCTGATGATGAGTACGTTTATCAATATTGCCTTTTTTCTGCTTATTATTATGCTCTGATGGTTGATGGTTATGGCATAGTCCCCGATCAATCAATAAATTACATCCCTCCAGCTCAAAACCTGGATTGGACTATGGGCGTGGTTTTACATCATTAGGCCTTTTGCATAAGCTGTGTATTTTGATTTTGCACAAGGCACTCACATGTCAAGAATCGAAAAGAACCTGAATCAATGATCACTGGACTGCAGGGAACTCAATGAGGGTTCAATGCAAAAATATCCTATAGATAACCGGGTGTATTACAGCTCGGTGAGCACAAAATCTTCTGGCGTTAATTCAAAAGGACGCTTATAAAAAGCGCACAGCGCATCACGAAAAATTCCAGTGCGTTGAGGAAGTCCATTGGAACAATAATGCATAACCTGAGAATGAACTGCTTTCTTGAATGAATCCGTATCCGATTCAGCACCATTAAGATTATCAACACTTACTCGAAACTTATGACCTGCAGCTACTGAAAGTATCCACTCAATAGCCTGCGGCTTCACTTCAACCTTCTGAAACAATGCCTGTTGCTCTGCATTGCGCCCATCAGGCATGTACCAATAGCCAAAATCAATTAATTTACGACGTTCCTCACCTGCAATTAACCAATGAGAACATTCATGCAATGCACTGCTGTAAAAACCATGAGCAAAATATAATGCGTTATAGGCACGTTCACTATCAGCAGGCAGGTAAATAGGCTCATCATCCCCTTTTACCAATCGAGTGTTGTAGGTAATTGCAAAACACTCATCAAAAATATCAATCAAATCCTGGTAACAGTGCACAGTTTTACTCTAAAAAGCATTAAAATGGAATAACGTCATTTTATTAAAATAATTACCAAATTGCGAATGAATCGGGACTTGGAACGAAGATTCTCTTCCAAAAAAACCAATAAAGCAGGTTAGATTTAATTATGCTTCCCAATAGAATAGTGCCTATAATCCTGTTCCAATGCTTTCTTTAACTCTTTTTCATTTTCGAAACCTAACTGTTCAATGAATGTTAAAGCATGTTTGATATGTACTGCTTTGGCTTTCGTGGTTTTAAGAGTCACTACCCGTTCTTCATTTTCTGGATTCTGGCTTTCTATCAAACAGTTCCTTTTTGACACGTCCGTACCTTTAAGAACTTTGAGATCATCTTCAGGTATAAAGTCTTTTTGTTTTACCAGAGTGCGCATTGTTTTGTAATATGCATTCAATTCTTTATAAGTTAAATTAACTTCTATTAAATGATCTTTATTATATAAATCCATTTCAGGGTTTCTGGGTAATGAAGGATCATGAATTTGAGCGTAGTTCATGTCCTTATCAGCATCGCTTGCAACAACATGCTCATTCGGGATAACTGCTTTCATAACAGTAGGAATAAACAATAAGGTACTCAGTATACCCAGCGCAGCAACAGCACCAAAAAAAATCAAAGGAGATAGTAGACCAGCTACGGTCAAACCTGCCAATACGCCTAGCCCAACAAGCACAGACAACAAAATCAGGGATGCTGACTTGATGGTTTCTACTGTGTAATACCACGCAGGTCGAACTACATGTGTATAGGGGCTTATCATTAAATAATAAATGACACTACGCCCTATTGAATACAATAAGAAATTACGAGTCGACCTTTTTGCATTTTGATGTTCCGGATCCACATAAGTAAATAACGTATCAGCAAATCCAGCATAATTCATAAAATGATCGCAAAAAGAATTAGGTCCTCTTTTGTCTTTTGGTGGAGCTACAAGCAGGATTTCCCAATCTGATTTCCATAATCCAAATAATGAGACCGGATCATCCCCTTGTTGTTGAATAACAACTTGAGGTTTGGAACTCAATTCATCCCATCGGTCATACTTACTCTTTGGTTCCAGATTATGTAAGCCTGCAGGATTTAAAGCATCAACACGAGACAGAGACTCTCCCGAATCAATTGCAAGTAGCAAACTAAGTGAACCACCAAGGCTTGCTCCACACACATGCACTTTATCTTTTTGTCTGGATAACCAATCCAGTATCCGCTGACGTCCACTCAGATACAACGAACTTCCAACGGTCTCAAAAGCTTCAAAATCAGTAACAATCTGAGGCAGAAACCCTTGCCCTGTTGGATAATTCGTTCCCATAAAAATTAAATGCGATTCTGCGTTCCGATTTATAATGGGTTCCAACCCATATGCATAAACACGATCAGGTTCTCTGATCGTATATTTATTTTCTTCAGTCAACTCGATTGGATTTACAGAATACTCAACAAGTTCCCATTCCCCGTTTACACACTGAGGAATTTTGATGGATTCAAACGGAGTAAGATCAGCATAAGGCAAATGACATAAACAGTTACTTAAATACAATTGAACCTGTTCACTCTGATTTTTATCTAACGCTCGTCCTTTCAATTGATTGTATATGTTTTCAAATCCCTGCTGAAAACCAGCACGAAACTCTTTCAACAAATCATGATCATGCTTGATAAAAACCGCTCTTAGAGTATACCAGGTGATGAGATCGGTCCAGGATTTAGGCCATCCCATCATCAACAATCGTAAGACATTACGTCCAATAATAGCAGCACGCTGGCTAATGTCTTTATTCGCCATAGATTCAAACTCTGAATTTGGAAAAAAGTTTAAGTCCAAACCACCTTTAAATGAATCATTAATTGGCATTCTAAAACTCCGGATGAATGAGAAACATCTATCGCATTTATATTACATCTGCTTTAACTTCTAAATAAGTTACCTACAAGCAGAGCACAAAATCGCATTATAACATGCATTCAAATAATACATATGGATTTAATCATGAACGACAGACTTAATATTTTTGATTTCATACAATTTGGGCATTCAATACAAATAAAAACCAGTACTAATTCCTGGCAAAAGCAACATAATAACTATCGATTCCTTCCAATTTGCGCAATGCCTGAGAGAGTTCAGGTATAGTACAACAAGTTTTTTTAGTTGATGCAACCCCAACAAAACGCCACTCCATTGCATCTTTAACAGAAGTAATCGCAATTGTATCCTGAGCCATGGAGTAATCACACTCTTTTAACATAAGTCTTATCGTGTCTGTATTGGGTATGACACCTGATTTAAATGTCAATGACACCGCAATTGAATGACGTGAAGGTAACCAATTTTCTAATCGAAACCCCCACATCATAATAGATAATGACAAGAAGGTTAATAATATCGCTGAAAAGTAAAAACCAACACCAACCAATATTCCTATTGCAGAAGCAGTCCATATGGATGCCGCAGTAGTCAGACCACTGATGGAGAACCCTTCCTTCATGATAACACCCGCGCCCAGAAAACCAATTCCGGTCACGATACCTTGTACGACACGAGTAACATCGGGAACAAGCATGACTGATGCAGGCGAGCCGCCAAACCAATGATTGGGATAACCTACAATTACTACCAACGCAGTAGATGCCATACATACTAAACCATAGGTTCGCATACCCGCAGCTCGACCATGATACGAGCGTTCATAACCTACGATCAATCCCAGAATCAATGAGCCCAACAGATTCATAAACACAATGATATTAATTTCAATCGCTGGTAACGACCAATAAGTAAAAAGAGTATCAAAATTAATCAATGCCATGCCTGCTCCTGATTTAACCTAAAACCCTTCCTGTTTTAAAGATTTAATGACTGCAGGTCTGCTTTTGATGTACTCCATATATTTGGTTAAATGTGGAAATGCAGAAAAATCCAGTTTAAAGCTATTTGCCCACATTAAGATAACGAATAGATACGCATCAGGCAAAGTATAATGATCACCCATGAGGTATGTATTGTGAGACAAATGTTTTTCAACATAACTGAGTTTATACATGGCCATGGGTATTAATACTTTAGACTTAAATTCTTCTGTAACCATAGGAACAAAAAACATACCCAAGGTCTTATGAAGTTCGGTAGACACATAATTCAACCATTCAAGAGTATGATATCGTTTAAGGTCACCAACAGGAGCTAATAATTCTTGTCCCGGAGTGATATCTGTCAGGTATTGTAAAATAACCTGGTTTTCTGTAATAACGTCGCCGTTATCAAGACCCAAAACCGGGACAGCACCTTTGGAATTAATTGTTAGAAAGTTCTCTCCGCTTGCTGTTTTTTTTGTTCGTAGATCCACCTCTTCATCCTGAAACTCAAGTCCCATTTCATTCATGATGATACGTACTACCAGAGAACAGGCACCTTTATAATAATATAGTTTCACGGTCACTCCTTTGATAATTATAGGGCACACAGAGTATTATTCATGTGTCCAGTTAGGGATTAGTTCCATTATTAAATTTAGCATATAACATGCAGTAAAAAAGGAATGATGGCAAGTACTATTCTAAAAGCAATCTGCCTTTGAGAGATGCTACAAATCGGCCAATACCTCAGTACTTATTTTTTTTGCGCAATAAGGCTGTGTTCAATCTCATTAATCATGTTCATGGTAGCTGAAGTTCGTGTAAAGAATGCATCCCAGAAATAAGTTTTTCTCATCGTATTCAACAGAGTTTTATCCCGTTCTTTCCAGGATTGAATACTGTGAAGTAATTGCTCGATATTGAACTCTTTTTTAGGACCAACAAGTTGGTTATATTCGTTTTTAAGACTATTGAATTTATTTACGGTCTGAACAGAATCGGGTTCGAGCAAAACCAAACGCTCCATCCGTGCGTAGAGCTTTTCTATAACGCATTTTTGTACTGTACTCAGTTCGGGAAATGCATCAGGTGACAAAGGCAATACATAGAAAGGAATATCCGTATCGGGTTTTCCGTACAGAAGTTTCGTTCTATAGGGTAAATCAGTAAAAAAATTAGAAGATACCATTGAAGAAACTGGAACTTTTTGTACCTCTTCAACTAATTTAATAGCAGTATGCCGACAGGTGTTATCAATAGAAAATTCTTCAATATTCTTTTTAATAGCACCCATGTCGGATTGGCTCTTCATTATTGGCAGAGATGTTTTATTGAACACAATGTGATTATCCACTTGCTTTGTCGGTTTATAGCAGGAATATCGATTGGTACTATTTTGCAGGGATTCCAGTAAACCAATAAACTCTCGATAATGCTCATAAGTTGTGTCATAAGCTTGATAACTGATAGGAATATTACCTGGTTTATTTCTGGAGGTACGTTCATTCTTTAGTTTTGATTTAATCTTTGAAAAAAAGACATTGGCCAGACGTTCCGCGATAACCAGACACGGGCTCTCGTCAGGCTTATCGGGTTCATCAATATCTTTACCTACTCGGCACAGTAGATGACTTACCTTATTTTGGTCATAGACGCCAAACATTATAAAAGAATGTCTGCCTTCCGTACCTAAAGCAAGAAAGAATTTATCCGTTTCTTTATTTACAGTAATTGTCATAGCGCTTCAACACATAAATCAATTAAACAGCACAACGCAACTGAGGATGGTGTTCGATAATTGCATGATACAAATTCATATTAGCTTCCATAATATGATTCCCCATTTTAGACTCAGAACTACCCTCATCTCCTTTACTATTCAAAGCAACAACAGTAGTGACATTATTGCACGGTTGCCATAAATACATGACTCTGAATCCTAAAGTACTGCCCTGATAAGTCCAAAATCTTAATCCGGAGTTTTTATCATAATAATATCCAACTCCCAAGCCGAACCCCACTGGATCATCTGCTGTAACCGTTGCAATAGGCAATCCTGTTTTTATGGACACTACCGACGTCAACTCATTCAATGCTTGTCCTCTGTAAACTGGGTTAATCAACGTGCCATGAAAAAGAATCTGAACCCATCGCATCACGTCTTCAGTATTTGCAACAATCGCTCCTGCGGCTCCAGCCCAGGATAAATCATTTACAAAGGTATCAACTACTTTATTATTTGCTGTATCAAAGTAATAACCATGCATCTTACGATCGGTTAGTGACTCTCGTACCGCGACTCCATCTGGTCCTGCAGGATAAAATGTATTATTCAAAAAATTACTCTGATTAATAATCCGTTCTTTAAGTTGATGAGCAAAAGAATCATGAGTTACTTGTTCAATGATTAAACCAGCAAGAATATAATTGGTATTGGAATATTCATATGTGTTCGTATCATTCCGCTCTATGGGATTTTCAGGATGTGCGTAATGAAGCAACTCTTCATCTGTCCAGACATGACTTAAATCATGCTCCATTTGTGCCCAAAACTCGGGATCATTGGAATAGTTAGGGATACCACTGGTCATATTCAACAACTGCCGGACGGTTACTTCGCTCCAGTTAGAATACTGTGGCAACCATTTCCCTATTGGGTCATCCAGAGATAAAGCATCTTCAAATTGTAACTGCAATAAAATCAACGAAGTGAATGATTTGGTAATGCTGCCTATATCAAACAGATGATCCAAAGTAATCACTTCTGAAAAGGGAGGGTATCCAACGCGACCAGCCACCGCGGTCTTAATCTCATCAATAGGGGTTTCTTCATTCTGAGGAATGAGTACGGAAGCAGAAACAGCAGTAAACTGTTCTTTTTTACTGTATTTTTTAAAATAATCATCAACTACAGTCTGAACTATATCCTTACGTACCGGTTCAGCACTAGATGATCCCGCCCATGATTCTGAAACGATGAACTGTGCTGCCAGAATTACACTCATTAGAGTTGTTGATAACTTCATATAAAAATACCCAATAATCCAGTGGAAACGACGTAAATCGGAGGCATTTTATATTAAATACAGCAAAAAGGGTAAATTTAATCAAAACAACAGGGAAAAACCTCAAATTTTTGCACGGTTTCCCCTCTCCCTCTTTGAGGTAATCCTCATAATTCTAACGAGGATAATGTTCTACTGTTCAGTATAAATTTTAGTCTTTGCGAGCAACGCGAAGCAATCCAGAACACAGTTTCAATAAGGCTCTGTTTTGGATTGCTTCGCGTTGCTCGCAAAGACAGGGAAGTATATGACCTTTGAGATTTAAATAAATACATGTTCGGTGTTATACATTATGAGAAGAGAGCCAGGGAAAGAAGGGTTAAACAACTTTCGCCTGGCGACTCCTTTCAAAATAACCAATTTTACGCTTTACAGCGCAGTTCAGGATGCACCCGCAATATGGCGTGATACAAATTCAAACTGGCGGTTCCAATATGATCTCCCATCTTGGAATTCGGATTCCCTTCAGCACCTTTACTGTTCAATGCAATCACTGTGGTTACATCATTGCAAGCACTCCATAAATACATCACTCTGAAGCCTAAGGTACTTCCCTCATAGAACCAAAAACGTTGTTTCAAGTCATTATCGTAACGATAAGCAATACCCAATCCAAATCCCATAGGATCTTCTGCAGTTACCGTATCAATGGGTCTTCCTGTCTTTGTGGAGACTACAGATTCCAGTTCAGTCAGGATTTTTTCTCGAGAATCAGGATTAATCAAGGTGCCGTGATAGAGCAATTGCACCCATTTCACTACATCTTCAGTATTCGCGACAATAGCTCCAGCTGAGGAAGCCCAGGATAAATCATTGTTGATTGTATCAACTGATTTCTTAGTGGTCTCATCATAAAAATAACCATGTACCCGTCGATTTTTTATGGCATTACCCACTGTGACCCCATTGGGTCCAGCCGGATAAAAGGCATCATCCAAATCGTTTTTAGCGTTAATTATTCGTTTTTTTAATTGATTTTCATAAGTATCATGAGTTGCCTTTTCAATAACAAGTGCAGCGAGAATATAATTGGAATTACAGTACTCATAACGATTGTTTTTATTCACCTTGAGTGCTTCCTCAGGGTGTGCATAAGTCAGAAGCTCTTCATCCGTCCAGACATGACTGAGATCACTCAGCATTTTTTTATCAAACACCGGGTCTTCCGAGTAATTAGGAATACCACTGGTCATATCCAACAACTGACGTAAAGTAACTTCTTTCCAATTAGGGTACTGGGGCAGCCATTTGCCTAAAGTATCATCTAATGACAGCAAACCTTCTGTCTGTAATTGCAATAATATTAAAGAGGTAAATGATTTGGTAATACTGCCTATATCAAATAAGTTATTAGTCGTGATTTCTTGATTGAATGGAGGGAAACCCATAGTTCCTTTAACTACAGTGATAGTATTTTTAATATCTGTCTGTTTATTGTTAGGAATAAGTACTGAAGCTGCCATTGCTGTGAACAATTCTTTATCACTGTATTTTTTATAATAATCGTTCACTACATTCTGTATCTGTTTTTTTAATTCTGTGTCCGCAGCATTGGAAACAGCGTAGCTTGTTGAAGAGATTAATGAAACAGCCAGGGTAAGACTATAAATACTCGTTCTAATCTTCATGATTTATTATCCAGTATTCAGTAAAAATTAGAGTGTATTGACCATTCATCAAAATATTCCCAACGTCCCGCGAACAAGTCGCAGGACGTCGAAGTCGGAAGTGTCAACACACCCTACTTAAAGGAACTTTTATATTAGCTTGAATTGTTGTGAAGTTACCACAAGCATTTGAAGTAATTGATGATTTTTAATCATAGCCTGTTGGTAGTTCCGGGATCCAGGCAAAAACGCTCCTCAACCCCGGATGAACATAATTAATTATTGTGCGCTGGCTCTTAACCGGATTTTTTCAAGGGCACATTCCAGACGGCTTAACACTCTTTGTTTACCTAATAAAGTCAGTGTCATATCAATGGAAGGAGACATGCTCGTTCCGGTAACAGCTACCCGCAATGGCTGAGCAATTTTTCCCATATTAATATCAAATTGCGCACTAATGTCATTAATACACTCCTGAAGATGATCTTTTTCCCAATCACCCAATCCTTTCAAACGTTCATAAAGTGCCGCTAAAGGTTCCAGAATGACAGGACGTAAATGCTTTTTAACTGCATCTTCATCATATTCAATTGAATCTGAATAAAAATAAAGACTCATTTCACACATTTCAGCCAATGATTTACAGCGCTCAGCCTGAGTAACGACCAAATCCTTAAGCTGAGGCCCCTTGCTGAGATCTACACCTGCCTGTTCAAAATGCCAGCTTAAAGCTTGTGCGACCGTATCTGGATCATCACTTTTTTGATAATGTTGATTCAACCAGTACAATTTATCGTAGTTAAAACTGGATACTCCCCTGCTCACATTTTTTAAGTCAAAACTGGATATCATTTCCTCAACACTGAAAATTTCCTGATCACCATTAGACCAACCCAGACGAACCAGATAATTTAACAGGGCATGAGGTAAAATCCCTAACTCTTTAAACTGCATAACCCCTACTGCGCCGTGTCGTTTGGATAAACGCTTGCCATCATCACCCAAAATCATGGGCAAATGAGCAAAAATCGGTATCGGTGCATTCAATGCCTTGAATAAGTTAATTTGTCTTGGCGTGTTATTAATATGATCATCACCACGAATGACATGAGTAATGTTCATATCCAAATCATCAATGACTACAGCAAAATTGTACGTTGGATGTCCATCTGATCGGACTAAAATTAAATCATCCAACTCATTATTATCTACATGGATGTCTCCGTACACTTCATCTTTAAAGGATACCGTACCGCTATCAGGATTTTTAAAGCGAATGACGTAAGGAGCATCAGACAAAGGCAGATTTTTATCGCGGCAATGTCCATCATACCGAGGCTTTAACTTGGCAGCCAATTGTGATTCACGAAGGGACTCCAGTCTCTCTTTACTGCAGACACAACGATAAGCTTTGCCTTCATCCAAAAATTGCTGGGCTACCTCATTATATCGCGCATAGCGATCGGTCTGAAAAAAAGGACCTTCATCACAATCCATGCCCAACCAGGTCATACCATCTAAAATGGCCTGCACCGATTCTTGTGTCGATCGCTCTCTATCAGTATCCTCTATTCTTAGAATAAACTGCCCCTGATGACGTTTGGCATATAACCAGGAAAATAAAGCTGTTCTTACTCCTCCCACATGTAAAAATCCAGTAGGGCTTGGAGCAAATCGGGTTCTAACAGTCATAATATCATCCGTTGTAAGGAATAAAATAATCGGGCTATAATAGCCGACTTTACCATCAACGCAAAGATTCAACCGCTCAATTCAGTATAATCGGGAGTTATCTTGAAAAGTATTGGTATAAAATATCAACTAAGAATCACCACACTTATTCCTGCATTCCTGGTCGCCTTGCTATTTGCAGTCTTTTACAATGGCCAATTCGGGAAGGACTTAAATCAGCATATGTCCCGATTAGGTGAGGCCTACATTCGCCAGTTACTCCCTGCGGCTCAATTTGCCTTACTTCGTAATGATGACCGTACCCTGCAAGGGCTGATTAATTCCTCAACAATTAACCCGGAAGTCAAAGCGCTTGCCTTTTACAATGCCAGTGGACAGCTTCTGGCCTATCGCGGCGGTAAACATTCCATCCATAAACCCTTTAATCCGCCAGATTTCACAGGGGATTATATTGAAAGCAAGCATATTAACCCCTTTACGATTAATTTTATCGCACCAATCACCATTCCCAAATTCAACTTATATTCCAACAGCACCCTATTCAAAAACATCCCAAGTCCCGTAGCGTTCCAGGCAGACGATATTCTGGGTTGGTTATCCATTGATATAGATACTCAATCCATGCTGATCAAACGCTATCAAATGCTTATAGTGACTATTTTTATTACACTCTTTGGCTTGCTAATGGGTTTGACCATTCATTATTTCTTGTCAAAACGGATCTACCTGCCTATTTCCAGATTACGCCGCAGTATGAAACAAATTTTAAGTAATGAATTTGAAACAGAAATAAAAGTCGGCAGCCAGGGTGAATTAGGTACTATCGAAAAAGGATGCGCGCATTTACAGAGACAGTATTTAAATACAATTCGGGATCTGAACCAGCACATTGAAGTAGCTACAGAAGATTTGCAACAAAGTCTTGAGCTGCTGGAAGAGAAAAACATCGAGTTGTCGCTCGAAAAGAAAAAAACAGAAGAAAAAAGCCGACAAAAATCAGAGTTCATCGCGAACATGAGCCATGAAATTCGCACGCCTATGAACGGAGTTATAGGTTTTACCAATGTATTGCTGGAAAGTAAACTCGATCCATTGCAGCTGGATTATGTAAAAACCATAAAATCTTCCGCCCAGGATTTACTTGGCATTATTAATGATATTCTTGATTTTTCCAAAATTGATGCCGGTAAATTACATCTTGATTGCATCCCTGTTGACATCCGTGCTTGCATCGACGAAGTACTTGCCTTGGCCAGCCCCAACGCTCACAAGAAAGGAATTGATTTAATCCCAATCACTGACATACAGGTCCCTAAAACCATACTGGGCGATCCGTTCAGAATCAAACAAATCATCAGTAATCTTGTAACCAACGCGGTTAAATTTACGGATCACGGCTATGTCTTGATACGAACGAAAATAGACATCGAAACAGATAAAGACTATACCTTATTATTTACCATCACTGACACAGGAATAGGTATTTCGCCCGAAGATCAAAACAAATTGTTTACCGCCTTCAATCAGGCCGATACCAGCATCACCCGGCGCTATGGTGGGTCAGGATTAGGCCTGGTTATCTGTAAAAAACTCTGTGAAGAAATGCATGGCCGGATCAGCCTAACAAGTGAATTAAATAAAGGTTCTACCTTTACAGCACGGATAAAAGTTGAAAAGCTCCTGGCCTATGAAATTGAAAAAAACCAGACACATCGCTTCGCTCATTTAAAAATTCTGTGTTTTGATGACAATCCTTTACATTTGGAAGCCTTATGCAATGGACTGGGTTATTGGGGCATTGAATGTGTCTCCATTAACTCATTTAACAAACTGGCGAAAGCTCTGATTAAAAATAAAGACTGTAGAATAGCATTTATTAACGTCAATCAGGGTTGCGAACACCAGGTAGGTGAACTGATAAAACAACACCCCCACCTGCCCTATGTACTGATATCCAAATGGCCAATATCTGATTATGCGGCACTCGGCGCTCATGGATTTTTATATAAACCCATCAGCATACAAAAGCTGCAGGATCTCATTGAATCCCTGAACAATAAGAACGCAACTGACAAAGCAATAAATCATGAACTGGACGGATTACGAGAACAATTGCGTTTCTTGCACCCTGAACTATTAATTGCAGAGGATAATCCAGTCAATAAAATGCTCCTGAATTCATTATTAAATGAGAACACCCATGTTACCGCTGTAGATGATGGCGCAATGGCTGTAACCGCCTGTGAAGACAAAAAATTCAATATTATCCTCCTCGATCTGCAAATGCCCAAGCTGAATGGGCTGGAAGCAGCACGGATGATTCGTCAAAACTCATTACTCAACAAACACACCCCTATAGTACTTATCAGTGCAAACAGTAGTGACATCAGTACTGTTGATTTAAAAAAATCCGGTGTGGATTTTTGTCTGCAAAAGCCAATTGATGAAAAACAATTATTAATGCAGATTCTGCGTATTGTTGATAAAGCAAAACATTCCGCCATTGACTGGCAATTGTGTGTTCAGAAGGTTTCAGGTAATCAGGAACTCGCTGAAGAATTTTTGGCTAAGTTCATAGAAGAACTGTATAAAAATCGTGAAGAGTTTATCCAGTTAATGCATAACAAAGACATCAAGGGGCTGGGTGAGACGGCTCATAAATTGCATGGTGCCTGTTGTTTTTGTGGTGTTCCTGTCTTGCAGAAGAAAGTCATGCAATTAGAGAAACTGGCTACGCGCGCGGCAAAAATCGAAGAATTATCTGGGGCTTTTGCTGAATTAATTCAGAGCATTGATGCCGTACTTAATGAATATGAAAATCAATACTCACAATAAAACTCAATAATTCCAATAAATTGATGGAGATAAAATGGTTGTTAAGAATGCAATATATGCTCAATCGGGTGGCGTAACTGCCGTGATAAACGCATCAGCCTGTGGCGTTATCCAGACTGCAAAGTTATACCCACAACACATCGGTACCGTCTATGCAGCAAAAAATGGAATTATTGGGGCGTTGAATGAGGAACTCATTGATACCTCACTGGAAAGCGATGCGGATATTGCAAAATTAATGCAAACACCATCAGGTGCATTTGGTTCATGCCGGTATAAATTAAATAACAACAATGATGAATACAAACGATTGATTGAAGTATTCAAGGCGCATAATATTGGTTATTTTTTCTACAATGGCGGCGGTGATTCCCAAGATACGGCGCATAAAGTTTCTCAATTAGGTGAAACTATGGGTTACCCCATTACCTGTATTGGAATTCCCAAAACAGTAGATAATGACCTGCCTTTTACAGATGCCTGTCCTGGTTTCGGTTCAGTTGCCAAATATGTGGCTATATCAACCAAAGAAGCCGGCTTTGATGTAGCGTCAATGGCTGCTTCATCAACAAAAGTGTTTATTCTGGAAGTGATGGGGCGTCATGCAGGATGGATTGCAGCAGCCAGTGGACTTGCAAGTCAAAATAAAGAGGAACCACCGCATATTATCTTGTTACCTGAAGTATCTTTTGATCCGAAACAATTCCTGGCCAAAGTGTCTGAATGTGTTAAATCCTACGGATATTGTGTGATTGTTGTTTCAGAAGGGATACGCAATAAAGAAGGTCAGTTTTTAAGTGATGCGGGCTTACGAGATGCATTTGGTCATGCACAACTGGGTGGTGTTGCCCCAGTGATAGCGCAGCTGGTTAAATCAGAACTGGGTTTCAAATACCATTGGGCTGTTGCGGATTATCTTCAACGAGCAGCCCGCCATATTGCTTCACAGGTGGATGTAGAACAGGCTTATGCTCTTGGCAAAGCAGCTGTTGAATATGCCGTTAAAGGCCATAATGCCATCATGCCTGTGATTATTCGAGAGCAAGATGAGCCTTATCAATGGTCCATTGGTAAAGTAGCACTGGCAGAAGTAGCCAATCAGGAAAAAGCGATGCCGGCCGAATACATTTCAGAAGATGGAATGGGTATTACTGCTGCCTGCAAACGTTACCTGTCTCCGTTGATTCAGGGCGAGGCTTATCCCAATTACATTAACGGCATGCCTGATTATGTTCGCTTAAAAAATCAATTAGTCGCAAAAAAATTGAATCCCCGTTAATCAGTTCAAACGGTACCATCTCAAGTTCTGCAATCCCCAGGATTAGGTTAAATATCCTGGAGATTGCTTCATGCTTATCCACCCACTGCTCTTAAGTTAAAGATTATTTATTGTAAATTAGCTATTTTCGTAGCCTGTATTAGCGAAGCGTAATACAGGGAAATACTGGAGTTTGTCACCACTTCGATCCCGTATTACGCTTCGCTAATACGGGCTACTCGGCTTAACTTGATGGCAGTGTCCTCACTTCAGGACCTATTAACACCCTCACATCGGATCTTAAAGTACCTAAATCCAGCTTTCGTCTGTTGTAAAGGCGATGGTGAGCCATAATTGAGGACCATTTCCGCCCATTACTTCAACAATTTCATGACGTATTGCATCCAGAGTTTCAATACCAGATATGGGATAACCTTCAGGAACTACAATATGTATTTCAATAAACTGCGCACGCCCTATCTTGGCAACATAGCTGGAATAGGTTTTAAATCCATACCGTTTTGTCAATTCATCTAAAAATCCCCTTACTTTTTCATCAAGGCCAAAGGGGGCGATGAGAAACATATCACGCATTGCATCACGTACCGCAGCCATCGGTACAAAAATCAAACATGCAGTCAAAACCGTCAAAATGAACGGATCGATATAAGGAGTCAGATGATCGTAAGAAGAACCCTCCATTAACGCAGCAATACCAAATGCGATTAAAAGCGAAGTAGAAATAGCTGCGGAGATTAGCCAGCTTTGGGTGTCAAGTCGCAAAAACTCAGAGTTCAGTTTGAGATTCTTTTGTCGTACATAAACATACATGACAATTGATAATACCGACATCAATAAAGCAAAAACAAAGGCCCAGTCAAAATTTAATTCTCGTCCACCAGAAAGTAAACTGCCAATCGCGTTAACTAATGCGTAAGCACAAATCAAAATAAGAACACTTCCATTAAAGACAAGCACCATAGGCTCGACATGCCAATAACCGTATTGAAATCGGCGACTTCCCTTGCTAGTCAATAGACGAGCTACCAGGAGAGCAAGTATTGACATGGCCGTGTCAACCATATTAAACATACCATCAAATACAATAGCCAATGAACCTGAGATCAATCCAAACAAAACACCTGCTACAGCTAACAGGAACGTTACGGCTATGGATATTTTAAGAATTCGCTGCTCTAGTAGTACTGATGTAGTGCTATTCATATTAATTCCAAATCTGTTACTGAATTACGACAACCATATAATACCACTTTGACTCATTAGAAGGTCGTGGTTTCAGAAGATATTTAGAAGTCTCATTTACGGACGACAGTAGGCAGGGCGATAACGATTAGCCAAAGTCCCACCAGTACAATCCCAATGTATCGCTTTATCCGGATCCAATGTGGGGGTCAGGACGATAGTCCCATTACCCGCTTGTGCTGTATAAGTTATAGTAACTAGCCCCTGATTTGCAATGGTTATCGATGCCACATTAGGTGTTGCAGCAGGAGTTATATACCCTGTTTCCAATTGATTGGCTGGGAACGCACTTTGAGCAAAGGTGGTTTCTGTAACTGATAGTTGAGCTGCATAAGCTAAATTTAATCCTTCCACTACTCGTGCACGTATTACATAATCCTGATAAGCAGGAATGGCAAGAGCAGCCAAAATTCCTATTATGGCCACAACTATCATCAGTTCAATCAAGGTAAATCCTTTTGCTACCATAGTAATCTCTGGATTTGCATTTAATATATACCACGCATAAAAAATGCCAATTTGTTTGATTGTTTCAATATTTTAATTCTCAAGACTTAAAAAAACCAATCTCTTCATTATAAATAAAAGATTTTTATCGCGGTCATTAAGGCTATAACTTCTAAATCCCTTCGCGAATTTCGTCATGCAGAACCTGAACGTTCCTCACTTTTTATACGAAATTCTCGCGAAAACGCTGAGGAATCATGACATTGAATTGCTCACCCGATCAAAATAATGATTCCAAGAGCAAAATAATGATTCCATGAGCAAAATTTACGTCATTCCCGCGCAGGCGGGAATCCATGCACCCAATGAGCACCTGATTGTGTTTGCTTAATGGATCCCCGCCTTCGAGAGGATGACGATCTGATAAAAAGAGCAAATCAAGTTTAATCAATACACATTGTTAACAAGTGAGGAATTCTCAGGTTCGAGATGATGTCTCTCTGGGGTATTAAGATCTTAGGAAGTTCTATAAAAGCCCTATTCTAAATAACTGAGGTAAAGAAAAACCGCCCCTGAGGGCGGTTTTTATAGATGATATTAAGGTCTGCAACTAGCTGGTCGGTATTTAGGCAACAAGGTTCCTCCTGTACAGGTCCAAGTGACATCACCGTTCCCTTGCAGAACAGGCGTCATAACGATAGTACCTCCACCAGCAGCAGCGGTATAGGTAATTGTTATTATACCTTGATCAGCTATAGCTATTGAAGCGACATTAGGTGTTGCCGCAGGAGAAACATATCCTGTTGCAGCCTGTGTTGCTGGCAAAGCATTATTAGTAATGGTTGTTTCAGATACAGCAAGTTTTGCAGAAGAAGCCAGTTCCAATCCCTCTGTAACCCGTGCTCTAATGGTATAATCTTGATAAGCTGGAATTGCAATAGCAGCTAGAATACCGATAATAGCTACTACGATCATCAATTCAATCAGCGTAAAACCTCTTTGTCTCATGGCCATCTCCGTTGGTAATTAACTCTTATAATCATGCATACATAATGCCAATTTACCTGTTTCAGCAAACAGCGGCATATTAGTTATTAGACTCACCTTAAATCAACCCCTGTTGTTCCATAATATAAATATATCGAAAAAAAAACGTGTCGTTTACTATCCAGGCAGACTAGCAGTTCAGTGTAAAACCAATAACAAACTGACATTTTATGTCATATTTTGACAAAATTGTCAGTGCACTATGACAACTTATTATTACTGGGTATAATTAAAAAATAAATACCTGGAACCAGAGTAAATCATGTCACGCAAATTAGATATAGAACACCAACTATCCGGGGAACTATCTCCCATCTTCTTAACCGTCGAGGATGAGTCCAAGAATCATCATGTGCCTGAAGGCGCTGAAACACATTTCAAGGTAATTGTCGTTTCTTCTCGTTTTAATGAATTAAGTCGAATAGCACGTCATAGGATGGTCAATCACTTATTAGAAAAGGAATTTGACAAAGGATTACATGCTTTAAGCATGCATTTGTATACGGAAAGTGAATGGAATCAAAAACAAGATCCCGTTTTAAAATCTCCTGCCTGTAGAGATGGTTATAAAAACAGGTAATTAAATTCAGTAGATTCGATAAATGAATGGAATTTCTCAACAGCCGCGCGGATTTCGTCATCCTGAACACAGTGAAAGATCTCCAAATACAGGCACGGTACCACATTCGGGATGACGTTTCTCGGGGTAATTGAGAAGATACAACTCATTGTAAATACTTAGGATTTTTTAATGAGTAAATCCAATAAAAACAGGTTTTGTAAAAATAAAAGTTCACCTCAAGTCCTAAGTTACTGTATAATGTATATCTTTTTATCAACTCGAAGAACGAATGAAAAACTGGTCCTCTGAAAAAATATCGGTGCTCGCTTTAGTATTACTTATAACTGGAGCAATTGACAGCATCAGAAATTTACCAGGGACAGCTTTATTCGGATCAACCCTGATTTTCTTTTTTATTTTTTCTGCAATCATCTTTTTAATACCAGTTGCTCTTGTTTCTGCAGAATTATCATCGACCTGGTCTGAAGAGGAAGGCGGCATTTACAGTTGGGTAAATCACGCTTTTGGAGAAAACATTGCTTTTTTTACAATCTGGCTGCAATGGATTAATACTCTTGTATGGTATCCAACGATTCTCTCCTTTATAGCAGGTACTATCGCCTATCTAATTAATCCCGAACTAGCGCAAAACAAATATTACCTGATATCAGTCATTTTAATTATTTTTTGGTCTTTAACCCTGATTGGATTATCCGGATTACGAACATCAGCCACTTTTGCCGGTTTCTGTGCCATAGTTGGTATGATTGTACCCATGGGCTTCATTATCCTCCTCGCCTTCATTTGGTTAATCAAAGGCCATCCAATAGCAATCGATCTCAGTCTTCCCAATCTTCTGCCACAATGGAAAGACAGCCAGTCCTGGGTATCTTTAACAGCTATTATGACTTCATTCCTGGGAATGGAATTAGCCGCTGTTCATGTTAGAAATGTTCGTAATCCGCAAAAGAACTTTCCTCGTGCCATGTTTTTTTCAGTACTGCTCATCCTCTTCACCATGATATTTGGCTCTTTGGCTATAGCCTTTGTACTGCCCAAAGAACAGATCAGCCTTGTGGATGGGGTCATGCGAGCATTTGATAATTTCTTTCAGGCTTATCATTTAAGCTGGTTAATGCCTGTGTTGGTATTTCTTCTTCTCCTTGGCAGCCTTGGAAGTATGATTAACTGGATTATCTCACCTGCCAAGGGCTTGCTCATGGCAGCGAAACAGGATTTTTTACCGCAATTTATGTGCAAACTGAATAAGCATGGAATTGCATCACGAATATTAATAGTACAAGCAATCCTGGTTACTGTTTTATGCAGCGGTTTTTTATTGTTTCCCAGTGTTAATGCCATTTATTGGTTATTTACAGATTTAAGCACCGAGTTATACATTATGATGTACGTCCTGATGTTTATCGCCGCCTGGAGTTTAAAAAGTAAATTTGCGCATCTTAAAAGACCTTTTGCTATTCCTGGAGGTAAACCGGGTTATTATCTGGTTTGTGTTTTGGGATTATTCGGATGCGCCATTACCTTGATTGTAGGCTTTATTCCCCCGGAACAAAGCATGGATGTTGGCGGAGCAGCACATTTTCGCCAAATATTTTCTCTCGGAATTATTGTGATGTTAATTCCTGCTTTTATTTTGTATTTACGAAAACGGATATTGACCAGAAAACAAAATCATCCCAGGTAACATCGTATCTCGGTAGGTAAACAAATAGTTACCCTTACGCAATCAGACTGTCCTAGGGCCTGTTGACAATTGCTCCCGCCCCTTACTTGCCCCCGCCGCCTACGTGCCGCGGCTTGTCCGCGGCATCCAATCGATCTTGCTAACGGCAAATATCTTCATAGAGAGCATGCCATTCTGAGTTCAATTGCTCAATGAGGTTTATTTTCCATTGGCGTGGCCAATTCTTGAAACGTTTTTCACGCCGGGCAGCCTCAATATTGCTCTGATGGATTTCATAATAGACCTGCATATGCACATCAGCTATGGCGTTGCTTTGACCATCAACTGGATGCCGCGGACAAGCCGCGGCACGTAGGCGGCGGGGGCAAGTAGGCGGCGGGGGCAAGTAAGGGGCGGGAGCAATTGTCAACAGGCCCTAATAAAAAAAACGGATTCTGAATATAAGTTCAGAATCCGTTATTCATGTCTTGAGAATTGGATTAATCCCTTTAAAGGTTCTTATTTAACAGGAATTGGCTGAATCGGTTCAAGCTCATCTACATTATTCTTGATTTTATCCACAATCTTTGCTGACTCTGTTTTAAAGAACATGAAGTTCCCTGTAATCGCTTTGTTAATAACTGCTGCAGCCAGATAAACTACTCCAAGTCCGATTACTGCAAGTACGATATTACCCAAAAGTTGTTTCAAACCTCTATGTTGTTCGAGTACTGGCCTTGATTTTTCGATTCTGTCAAAACATTGATTTTTAAACTCTTTATAATTCTCTCGAGTTGGACGAGCATCATAAGCAGATTTTGCTATCACTAAATCTTCTAGTAATATTTGAGCGACAGCATGTGCTCTTCTTAATGACGCAGCCTCGGTGTCATTTCTAGCATTGGTTGCATTAATTGCTCGAGCATCCAGATCTGCAATTTTAGTCCCAAACTCATTCAACAGAGATTCAAATTTTTTATTTGCTGCCAGATGGCTCGAGTTAGTTGCATTATTGCCAGATAAAGATGGATTATTTTGACGTATTGGTTTCGTAACAGGTGAGCTTGGCTCAGTAAATTGATTAGCTGTTTGAACTAATTGATCTGCTGGAGTTACCTCTTCAAGAGCAAGTTGCAGAGCTAAATCTGCATCCTTTTGAGTCTCTAGAGCCAATTGAACACTATTCTGCTGCTCTTCTTCTAAAATTCGCTGAGCTAAATCAGCATCCTGTTGAGTCACTGGAGCCAATTGATCGCTATTCTGCTGCTCTTCATCAGAAATTCGCTGATCTAAATCCACATC
>NZ_LNYR01000046.1:21995-116747 GCF_001467955.1 Legionella quateirensis
GTCACTGGAGCCAATTGATCGCTATTCTGCTGCTCTTCATCAGAAATTCGCTGATCTAAATCCACATCCTGTTGAATCACTGGATCCATTTGCTCACTATTCCGCTGCTCTTCATCGGAAATTAGCTGAGCTAAATCCGCATCCTGTTGAATCACTGGATCCATTTGATAACTATTCTGCTGCTCTTCATCAAAAATTTGCTGAGCTAAAACTGCATCCTTTTGAGTCGCTAGATCCAGTTGAACACTACTCTGCTGTTCTTTGTCAAAAATTTGTTGAGCTAAAGCTGCATCCTGTTCAGTCGTTAGATCCTGTTGAGCACTAATCTGCTGCTCTTCATCAAAAATTTGCTGAGCTAAAGCTGCATCCTGTTGAGTCGCTAAATCGAGTTCTTCTTTAGCCACGATTTCTTCAACTTGCAGTTGTTCAGCAAGTTGCTGATCTTTTTCAAACATGAGTTTAATCATATCGGCAACAGCCAAGTCATCAGCTTCAATTTCCTCAGCGATTTTACGATCTAAAGCATTTTGTTGCAGCGCAGTTATCTCAGCCTGAATTCGTTTCTTTTCCGCATTGTATAGGTCCTGAAGTTCACGTGCTTTCTGCTCATCAGCATTGATTTGTACTTGATGCACGGGATCAAAGATATATTCAGGTATTAATGAGTTCCAATGAACATTTACGCTGTTATTCAGAATCAGATCGGGTTGTTCAGTGTATTCATAAGTAGGACTTGCCCCATTAACACGAATCTGCAAATTAATTACTGTATCGTAGTAAGTGTCTACTTCATCTCGGTCGTTACGTACAAAATGTTCTCCTTGCACGGCCCTATTAATGGTCAACAGCGTTTCTTCAGTACCCCAGACATAATTGGTAGCAAGGCGATCAATGTAAGCGTCTAAGTTAAGATAATTATTAGATGTAAAAAATTCTATAGTTTTTTCAGCCATAATTTGATCTAAAATCATTTCTTTTCGGAACTCAACATCCTTTGGTTTGGTAGTGGCTTTTATTTTAGCCCACTCGGATTCAAATTTTGCATGGACTTCCTCGCTTTTATCTCTTGCAAATTGCAGCATTCTGGTTTTTATATTGGCTACTTTGTATATTTCAGCATCTGTATAATCCGCATCCGTAAAATCACTAGACAAAAATTGAGATTCAGGATGAGCGCGAAGACTTATTCGAAAATAGAATTCCAAGCCATATTTTGCGGATGCAAACAAACCAGTTGTACGAGGACGGTTAATGAAATCTTCTCGTGTTTGCCGAGCCCCTAATGCCCTTGCTTTAGTAGCAAGAACCGGCTCAATAATTTTCCTAATGCTTTTCTCGGAGAGTTTTTGATCCCGATTTTCAGTGATCAGAGGAATTAATTTATTTTTCTCAGCATCTGTGAGACCAAATTTATTGAATACAGCCTCTGTAATTTGGGGATTATTTTTTGAACGTAAAAAATACATCAATGAAATGCTATACGCTTCATACATGCAATTACCTTGAGCGCTATTTTCTACTGTAAACATAATAATCACCTCAAACTCAATCAATCGTGTTAAAACTTACGGTATTTTTATACCCTATAGTTCAAATGATACGTTGGCTTGATTAACTAATTATTAAAAGTACATGTAAATTATTAATACCGATTATTAAAATTTCATATAATGAATTTCTGAATGATTAAGAGAGGACTTGACTGTTTTCGATAAATTACGCTAACAAGATAAAACCACCCTATCTGCACGACACAACACTGCTTATAGCGCAAGCGCATAACACCATCTAAAGCAATGCGAATAATTGACAACTTCTGGTATTCCAGAAGCTGAGATTTCATAGGTATTGATAATGCATTACTCTTCAGAAAGTACTGCTAAAATGTTCCGAGCAATAATTAAATCTTCTTTTGTATTAATATCCTGTAAAGGCTCAACACAGGCTTGCTCTACCTTGATGGAATAACCCGCCCACAAAACACGTAATTGCTCCAAAGCCTCCAATCGCTCCAGATCACAAACTGGCCAAGTAACAAAATCCAGTAAAAATGCGGCTCGATAAGCATACAAACCTATATGGCGAAACGTGTGTTCAAAGGACAGATTATCCTCTCTGCTTGCTGGTATGATGCTTCTGGAAAAATAAAGCGCATGGTTATCTCGATTACGTACTACTTTTACAACATTAGGATTTTTTAGCATGTCCATACTGGTTATTGGCCAACACAAAGTCGACATAGGGGCATCGGTATGAGTTAAACCTCCCGCTACTTGTTGAATGAGTAAAGGAGAAATAAACGGCTCATCCCCCTGTACATTGACAATAATATCATCAGCCGCATAATTACCCTTTGCCACAACTTCCGCAATTCGGTCAGTTCCGGTTTGATGAGAAGGCAAGGTCATGACCACTTGCGCCCCAAATCCTCGGGCATGATCGGCAATGGACTCATCATCCGTAGCGATTATAATCGATTCTGCCTGTGTCAGAAGAACCTGCCGGTACACTCGCTCAAGAACCGTTAAACCATTTAATTCCTGAAGTAATTTCCCGGGGAATCGGGTTGATTGATATCGTGCAGGTATAATCACATGAAAATGAGTGCTCATAATTTGTCTTTTTCTTCCAATGAAATAATCCGTGCTTCATCCTCCAACATAACCGGTATGTCATCACGCACCGGAAATGCCAAACGATCGAACCTACAAATAAGTTCCTGTTTTTTTACGATTAATTTGCCCTTACATAAAGGACAAACCAACAATTCCAATAATTTTTTATCCACGCGAATCTCCTTGAGTTACCTGATTTCGCACATATACAGGCTGAGCTTGTGCAGCTGGGACCGGGTTAAAACCAGTATGTTGCACTAATTTTATCATGGCAGCAGCATTTGGAAACACGTTCAAACGGCTGCTGATTTGAGATTTTATTAAATCTGAAAAATCATTCCAGTACAACTCGATGCCAACTCCAGCCAATACTACTGGTTGATTTACGGGTAATGAAATCTCCTGTGCCGGATTTACCCGTTCTTCTGACACCCATTGATCTGCGGGATAAAATCCCCAATACATTTCACGCATGCGCGCATCCAGCACAGCTAATATGGGTGAACTGACGCAATCACTATGTTCTCGGGCAGCCCAGGCAATTGCAGCCAGACTACTGACCGGCATTAAATCCAAATCATGGGCATAAGCTAATCCTTTGGCAATGCTACAGGCTATGCGCAAACCAGTAAAACTTCCAGGACCACAACCGAAAATTATTCCATCCAATTGGTTCATTTGCAAACCGGCCTGAACCAATTGGCGGTTTATCATGGGCAATAATAACTGAGCATGAGTTCTCTGACTACCCTGCTCTTCACACGTTATCTCTTCGCCTGATAAAACCGCCACGCTGGCTAATTCAGTGGAGGTATCAATCGCTAACAGTTTCATAATCCAGTGCCAACTCTTCAATAAAATTTAAAACTCTGCGTTCATCACGTGTCCGCGGTATTTGAGGTAAACTGGCCAATATATTACGGCCATATTCTCGCGAGGTGAGTCTCGGATCAGCAATCATCAGAACCCCTTTATCCGTGATGTCTCGAATCAAGCGACCGACTCCCTGTTTTAGAGCGATTACAGCATTCGGAAGAGACAGTTCATCAAACCCGGATAAGCCTCTGTCTTTTAAATAAGCCATTCGTCCACGAGTTACCGGATCAACGGGACTCGCAAAGGGTAATTTATCAATAATAACGCAGGAAAGCGCTTCTCCCTTGACATCAACCCCCTCCCAAAACGTTGCCGTTCCTAATAATACCGCATTACCTAATTGTCGGAATCGCTCCAGTAAAATGGGCTTTGCCTCTGAACCTTGAATCAAAAGAGGATAGTCTAAGGTATTGCTCAGCATTTGGGCAACTAATTTTAATGCTTTATGGCTTGTAAACAAGAAGAAACATCGACCACCACAGGCTTTTATTACAGGCAGAGCACGTTCAAGTAAAGATTGATAGTATCCGGAATCTTTTGGATCAGGTAAGCCTCTGGGCAAGTAAAGTAATGCCTGTTCCTGAAAATTAAAAGGGCTGGGTAATAATAAAGTTTGAGCATTACTCAAGCCAAGAGGCTTACAGAAACAGTCAAACGAAGATGCCATGGTTAAAGTCGCTGAAGTAAATACATACGTACATTGATGATGCCGAAGCAGATTACTAAAGGTTTCCGCAATATCAAATGGAGTAGCATGGAAAACCAGGGTTTGTTTAAAGCGTTCAAGCCAGCGTATTTTATCCTGTGCGGACTGAGAAAAAGAAAGCAGGACTTTCTCCAATTCGAGCAAACGCTCCTTGCATCGTGCAAGACCAGGAACCTCTGCGACATGCTCGTCATTCAGACAGGTCAACAGTTCATCTTTTATTGCCAGCCAACTATCCCAGGCTTGCCTGAAGGTCTTGTTACGTTGTATTTCATCCCAGCTCACCCTGTCTTCGCGAAATGGGATAGAATTCAACAGCTCATCCAACACTTTATCCGACCTGTTGCGTATGGCTTTCAAAGGTTGATTCGCCAAATCCAAAACAGGCCATTCGCCTATAATATCATCAACTAAATCGGAGAATTGACGTGTACCAATTCGTTCACCATTAAAATGAGTTGCTATTTCAGCCAGTTGGTGCGCTTCATCAAAAACAATAACATCAACACCAGGTAATAATTCGCCAAAGCCATCCTGTTTCAAACGTGAATCCGCGAAAAATAAGTGATGGTTAATGACAACAATGTCGGCATCCATTGCTCGTTTACGAGCTTTTACTAAAAAACAGGTTTCATGATTAGGACATTCGGCGCCAAGACAATTATCTGTAGTAGACGTGACATAATTCCAGACTGGTGAATCTTCATTAATCTCGGGTAATTCTGATCGCTCCCCATCGCTCATTTGAGAAAGCTTGTCTCTAATATGAAGCACTTCATGCGCGCATTGCGGGCTTTGAAATTGTCCTTCTTCCGCATGCAACTGAACTCGATGCTGGCAAATGTAATTAGCACGACCTTTTAAATTTTGAATACGAGCGGATAATCCCAATGCTCTTACCAGAGTAGGCAAATCTTTTTGATACAGTTGATCTTGTAAGGTTTTGGTCGCGGTCGATATAAGTGCCTTTTTTCCACTTAATAAACACGGTAAAAGGTATGCGAACGTTTTACCTGTTCCAGTTCCAGCTTCTGCGACCAGAATCGATTGTTTTGCGATTGCCTGAGCAATAGCTACGGCCAAATCTGATTGAGGTGCTCGGGCAACAAATCCAGGAATTGCTGTAGAAAGCCGCCCTTTCTCGCTAAGAATTCGCCGACAGGATTCAGCGAGTGATGTTATTTCTTCCACTCTTTCTGCAAATATTGAAGTTTATCCTTAACATCTTCCCAATCTTTTGCATCTGCGGGCCCATCTTTCTTGGCAGTAATATTAGGCCAGGTTTTGGACAGCTCAGCATTCAACTCTTTAAACTGCTGTTGTTCATCAGTCAAATCATCCTCAGAGACGATGGCATTAACCGGGCATTCAGGTTCACAAAGCGCGCAGTCAATACATTCTTCCGGATGAATCACCAAAAAATTAGGTCCTTCATAAAAACAATCAACCGGACATACTTCGACGCAATCAGTATACTTACACTTAATACAACTTTCTGTAACTACAAAAGTCATAACAAACCCTTCAATTGATATTAATAATTGTAGGGTATTAAAGCATAAATCACCCCTTTGAAGATAGTCTCCAGAGTAATAACTATTAAATTTTACAGCAACTGTTCTCGTTGAAAATTCTTTAAGAGACAACAATCGCAAAGTAAAAAATAAAACTATTCGTGACAAAATATTTCTTGTTGCCTATAAAATAAGCTTGCTCAAGTGATCATAATGTGCTATTTTTGTTCAAATTTTTATTCTAAATCTTACGGTGCGTTGACAATTCATCAAAAGATTCTCAACGTCCCGCGACTTGTTCGCGGGATCCAGAGATCCAATACCATTTACGGACATAGTGTATTTATCAAGATAAAACTGGATCCCGCGAACAAGTCGCGGGACGTCGAAATCGGGATTGTCAACACACCTTATTGATTTAATTTTTGCTCTAATTTTTTATCCGGAGTCAGATATGCCGATGTTAGCCGCCCCAAAATCCTTTCCCTCATTAGTTCAGTTAGTTGATGACTATAATAAAATTCCTGAACAAGAACACATTCAACGACTCTTTTATTTACAAAAAATTAATTATTTATCAAACACTCTCTCACCGAATGCAGAATTATACGAATGGATGACTAATTCTGAACAAAACAGTTTTCTAGATCATCTTAAGGCATATCACATAAATCCTCACGCATCGTTCTTTTTAAAAGGCATCCAATTTGCGCAGGCTGTTGCCTTATATTCAAAAAAAGAACCGGTTGATGAAGTGGTGATCGACAAAGAACAGGCTGTTGCCTTATATTCAAAAAAAGAATCGGTTGATGAAGTAGTGAACGACAAAGAAAAAGAGTATCCCCCAAACAGTGAATACGCATTAATGCAAAATCGTGATGACATTTTGCTTAATAAAACTTTTGAAGAGTCAGGTGATGAGTATATGGCCCTATCTCTTAAACTCGCCCAACTCGCTCTTACCGACCATAAAATCAAAACAAAAGTACAAAAACAAGTGATAATCTCAGAAATGGTAGAATCCAAAATTCAAGCCGTTAAAGGAAATACTAATTTTTCAGAACCGGTTCCATTCAGAGTGACCTATAAAACAGAACCACTTGGTGCAGGTGGTAATAATGCAAATTTCAGATTTAAAATGAGTGGCTGGGATGAGATGATGATATTTCGTGTCGAAGATCGTTCCGATCTGAGCCTGGAACAACGGCTTCATTCTCATCCAGTATCCATATATTTTATCGAAGATTATGTACTCTTCAGAAAAATGGTCAAAAATAAGTTATCACCCATTGAATACAGGCCTGTAGTTTTAAGTCAATTTGCCAATCAGGGCGACTTGACTGAAGTAGCCAAAAAATTACATAACCAACCCGCCACAAAAATCGCAGCGATAGCTGGCTATTATTTTGATCAAGTAACCCACTTTTGCTCCTTGTTAATCGATGCCAAGGCCTATCACCCAGACATTAAACTGTCCAATTTTCTTGCTCATAACAACCGCTTATTAATCAGCGACAGAAAGACATTGATTGAAAATGCGCATCCTTTGGTCAATACCGTACGCAGTAGTCCGAATTTTGCACCCGACGAATACAATGATTGCCTTGATTTTGACGTTTTTGGTATCGATTTCAATGAAAAGGCGGACACTACTGTACTGGATATGCCTCGTTTTATGGCTTTTCAAGTGGGAATGATATTAAAAGAATTCCTGTTGTTGACTCAATTGGATAAATTACCTGATGATTTCAGAAATAGGGATCAAAGTGCTGCATCCTATTTTGTCTCACCACCAAACCCGATCATTAATTTATCCTTTCTGGTGCAAGAATTAACGCGTACTGACCCTCAGAAACGCATGACGATCGATCAATTTAAATCCCTGGTAAAATATCGCAATATGAACCCGGAAAATTTCTATAACAAAGTGGAAAGTGAGTTTCCTTCTGCACAACTGGGCATACAAGATGATATCGATGAAATCAACACTCTGCTGAATGAGAAAAAGAATAACGGTTTTTGGCAGGGCATTGTCAGTTCATTCATGAATCTGTTCACGCCAAGTACTTATCACAAGGATTTTTTACTTCGCGCCAATGAAGTATTTAAAAAAATATCAGAAAGTGATCCCAAAGAAACTCGTTTAACCCGATTGGCCGAAAAACTTGCGGTTAAATGCTATAGAGAATACAGCCATACTTATTTTAAACAATGTTCCCAATCACTTGAGGCAGCATTATATAAACAGGACTGGGATAAAGCGCCTTGGTATAGTAAAGCATTATATTGGTTATCTTTTGGTTTATACAATGTGGAAAGGTCCTCAAATGTGGATATTGCCGCGGTAAAAATCAAACAAGATCTTAAAGGGGAAGAATTTCAAATGCACTTCCCTCTTTTAGAATTCCTCCCTCCAAACGAACTGGATCATTTAGGAACACTACAATCCGCTCGATTTAAAGAGTTTCTCTATTCACATGTCAATGAAATCCTGCCTCAAGATGCTGAAGAATCAGAACATTCAAGCTCCTCTTGTAATGATTCTGAAGAAGAGCAGAAGAGCCGTTCTTCTTTAAGAAAATTATCAAGATCTCTTAATAAAAAATCGTCTGAAGAATCAGATTCATTACCCTCAGGCACCATGGTAATTAAAACGGATAAATCAGATCAAGAGACAGTACCAACAGATTCCCTGCCCTCAGGAACCATGGTGATTAAAAAGGATGAAACCGATAATTCGCTTCCTCTATCCGATTCGTTACCCTCAGGTACTATGAAAATAAAATCAGATGAAGAGATCAATGCACCTCTGTTAGCTAAAGATTCGCTCTCATCGTCTTCTGTTAAATCCACCAAAAAGACTAAAAAAGAACTGCCATCAGATACGGTTGTTATTAGACCTTCTGAAAACGGTAAAAAAGGAATGTCCTTTTCTTTCATAAAAGATCTGGGTATTTTCCATAGAAGCAAAAAAGCTGCAGATGCTGAGCCTAAATCACGAGTTTCCAGATTTAAAAAAGTGGATAGTGTCAGGACAGCTCTTCTAAGAGGAGACGGCAGCAATCGCCATAAAGCGAAAGGCCCACAGCGTTTACGAGTAGAGGATATCAATTGGGATCCCGTTACTTCTGATGTAAATGAACCCTCTTTAAGAACCAACTCTCCTCAAGTATAAGTGAATAATCCCCGCAATGCGGGGATTTTTTTAAGTATTTGATTGAATGATATTCGATTATAGAGCATTAGATTCCAAACGAAGGTCTTATTCCTTCATCTGGCTCCCTCAAAACAGGCGTATGATGATACATGGATAACCCTGCTTTTTCAGCTCCAATCCTATCCTCATGAGACAGATAACTATCCGCAGCCTGTATACAATATTTCTTCATCTCATCAATTGAGGCCAACTTAAAGGGAGTACTTAATACAATTCCTTTACCAAAATACGCATTATTAATTGATTCTTCCGAGTCACTTTCCGTCAACGAAGCCAAATGTAAAAATTTCCAGCACAAGATGTATCCCGCTCGGCATTGTTCCTCCATCCTCAAATTTTGATAACATAAAGCCAGTTGCATATAACCATTTGCCATCAACAAATACCCTGGGCATTGATGTTTTTTTGCGAACGATTCAAGATTAAATAAAAACTCGGCAATTTTTATCAGATCAGCCTCTGAAGCGTTTCGGAGATTAATGAATATCTGATGTAAATAAGTACGAATGCTATGAAATGATAAATAGTCTGTTGCATTCACTCCAATAAAACTAACCCCATCTGGAGATTGGGTAGTTTTTGATTTGAGCTGCAATAAATACAATAAATAACCCATTACAAAATCTGAGTCATGAATACCGGGTTGTGCCATAAAACGAAACTCAGGATTGCCAGGCAAACGCAAATTGGTTCTGCGTCTCTCCCAAAACTGATTATATTGAGGTTCTTTAAGCTTGGGATGCAATTGAGTATGACTGAAAAGAAAATCTGCTAATTGTCCATCATTCCATTGCTCTAGTATTTTTATCGCCTTATCAAAATGATTATTGGTCAAGAAAGAAACGACCTTTCCTTGTGTTGTTGATTTTTCTTTCATTGCATCTCCAGAATAAAAATTTGCGTTAATTTCTTACCAATCGAGTAAATCACTGTCTATAGTTATAGATAAGTCTAGTTGATACTATAAGGATATAGCCAGTGGACGCCGAACAAAAAAATCGAATTATCAAGCGCTACATTAAGGAAAAAAGCGTACGACCAGATGATTTAAACCTTAATGACGATGCGCTTGCGCCTTATGCGGCACTAAATGGATTACTTGATTTTATCGTTCTCAATAATCATGGTTTATTCGATTTTGCTACTCTGGAAGGTGATGCCAATCAATGGAAAAAATTCACTGATATTTTAAATTATTCTACTGTTTTAACTCCCGGTTCACCACCAACGCTTACCAATACAAAGGAACGAAGCGCGGCATTTGGCTTACAATACTGGCGAAATGCCAGAGACATCAGCGCATTACCCAAAGATAATTACTATGCCCGCGCTAGCAGTACACCTTTAGCGCCCGATGCAGAATTAAATGACGGAATCCAAAACAGCAGAGCGAAACTGTATGCTTTGACTCAAACCTTTCCGGCTGCGACGGTATTTAACGCGGCAGATAGTGCCGAGGTCAATTTACGAATCAAGGCTCTAAACGAGCAAATAAAACCGATGGCCGACACAAATCCACAAAAAGCCATTCTGCAAAAAAGACTGAACATACTGCTGGATTTGAATAAAATCAATCAATTAGAACGAATCAACATACCACTGGACAATGGGGCAACATCAACCTACTGCACCCTTGCAGAAGCAGCTGGCGGAGTTACAGAAAAAATTTCCCTGATATCACTGGCCAATGTAAAAACACAGTTAGGTCATATCAATGCGAGGGATGATTTAACTGTCGATAACTATAATACCGATAGAGCACAATTCAAATTAAGTACCGAAGCCATTATAAAACTCCCCAAACATGGCGAGATTAAAGAAGTTCAGCGTGAAGCAATGGCTCTTAATATTTCCAGACTCATGGGATTGGACACGGCCTCTTCCACGACTATTGCACATAATGGACATCCAGCCATGTTCGTGCCTTTTGATAATATACGTTTACTCAGTGAGTTCTCCTCTGGAAAAACGTTCACTGCCGGATTGGGTATCAGTGGTCAAACATACACTCATTACTCTACGATTAAACCCGTAGGGGATGGAATGCAGGCGGATCGATTTGTTAACGATTTTGGCAATTCATTGGCGCTGTTCTATCTGTGCAGCGATACCGATGCTGTAGGAGGATATTGCCAGAATAAAGCGCTTAGAGACAGCAGAAGCTTGTTCATTTTTGATCAGGTAATTATGGACAGCGATAAATTCATTCTTGATTCCCGTTTAAGCCTGCAACCCGATCAATTCTTTATGAAACATACCCGCCACGGACAAGGTCGAAACAGAACACTTATTGAAGATTCTTCAATGGTTACCAAATATGCAAGCATCATGCAACTTAAAGAATTAGGCGGAAAAATAATCCAATATGCCAATCATGTAGCCTGGCAGCACCACAATCGAGCTGAGGTATTGAAAGGACAATTAAGAGGTGTACTGGATAAAATAACACGAGATAAACTGATTGATGAATTAAAGGATGTAGAAATTCTTGAGAATGATGCCATCACTATTAGAACCAAAATAGAAAGTCGTATTAAACAAATAGATGAGGTGTTACCCAAAACAACAGGCGTTGTGAGTTCTGATGAAGTCCGACAGGCCCTGATATTAGAAAAACTGATTCATAATCCTGTTTTATTCAGCGACGATGGTCGGCCCTATAAAAATCCATGGACGACACGCCAGGCTAATAATGTAGAAACAATTAATGATTTGGGTAATGGCAGCGTACAAATCCATTTTAACTCTAAAGTTGCTCCAGACATGATTCAATTCATTAAACGACATGGTGGTGGTGATTCATTAACCATTGTTTCTCCAAAAGTACTCACCATAAGTAAAGCGCATCTTAATGCACTTCGAGAAGGAATGTTGCATCCGGAACATAACGGGATTCTGGCTCCTGATGCAGATTATCTGGCCAATGCAGATTTAGCTCTGATCAAGGAAGCTTATGGTAAAGGGCACCGAACTCGAATTATCAATACGATTACGACTTATAAAGCTGAAATGAATGATGCAGAACGAGGCCCTGCAGATAAAATTGCCTCTTTAATAAAGACCGAAGCCGATTTAAAAGAATTTGTCAGGACAGCTAAAGACAAAGGATTGGGCATGCACGTGTTAAAAAAATTCTATTTTGATGCGCAACAACAGCTTCAAAAAATCATGAACCCGGTATTAGTTCCCGCTAATATTAATGAAGCGTTCGCAGCAGCATTAAAGTTGGACAGAGTATCCGAGTTTAATGCGGTAGTCAGAGAAGCTATAGCACACAACAAACTTACTGATGTCCAGTTTACCGGATTCCTTACTGCGTGTATCCAGAAAGAAGCCTTGGCAACAAATCATGCTGATGCAGTAAGAGAGAGCCAGGCCTTATCATTAGATGCGCAACGAGTCATAAACCATGTGCAATTGCCACCTGTACCCTTACTGATTCAATTAGGATTGCATGAGCCTGCTGATGATGGATTATTACATGTAGATCCCTTAGCTGCTCTTGAGGATGACTTAAGGGTTGAGCACGAAGTGTTAACTGCACAACCTCTCACCTCTGCGTCTGTGACACAAACAGTTCATGGGATGGATGATGGGGTAAGAGATGAGATTACTGTTCGAATTTCCTGATTAGGTACATTGAGAACACTGTAACATAACATGGACTTGATGGAGCAATTATGCCAGTACATGAAAGACGCCAACATTTTCGCATCGATGATCACATCTATTTTGATTATCGTATTATTTCACCCGGTGAATTTTGTTCTGATTTATCGATATCCAATCAGCTACTCGGCGAAAACGGGCAAAAATATATGGAAGCAACTCAATATTTTCAAAATATTGATTATGAGCTGGCTGAATTAACGCAGGCATTAGCGGTAAAAGAACCAGCCATGGCACATTATCTGAATCTGTTAAATGCGAAAATCGATTATTTATCCCGTCACATCCTGATGTCCGGAACATTGCAAATGAGAAAAGTGAACATCAGTTTAGGTGGTATGGCCTTTAAAACAACGGAACTGATTAAGGAAAAAACCCATTTAAAAATCGTGATCTACACTAAACCCAAAATGGTTCCGATTATAGTCGACGCGGTGGTGGTTTATAGTCAGTTTCAAAATGAGGCAAGCTACCGCACGGCAGTTTCTTTTACCCAATTAACTACTGAACAGGAACAATTGCTCTCCCAACATATTCTGCAGGCGCAAGTAAAAAATCAGTGCGATTGATTTCAGTATACGTAGCTAAAGGATAGTACTTGGAGTAGATGAGAGATTCACGCATAATGTGCTTTCCTGATGAATTAAAGAGGCACAAAATGAGTAGAATAATTTTTTGTTGTAAATTACAACAGGAAGCTGAGGGATTGCAAAAGCCCCCCTTCCCCGGAGCTCTGGGCGAGCGCATTTTTAATGAAGTGTCAAAACAAGCATGGAATATGTGGCTCTCACATCAAACCATGTTAATCAATGAATATCGTTTAAATCTGAGTGAAGCCAAATCCCGTGAGTTTTTAAAAGAAGAAATGCAAAAGTATTTTTTTGGTGAAGGTTCGGAAAAGCCTTCAGGCTATGTTGCAAAAGAATAAAGGATCCAATTATGTTTCATGATTTATTAGAAATTAATGAGGAAGTTTTAGAAGCCATAGAACATCATAAACCTGTGGTTGCTCTTGAATCTACTATTATCTCTCATGGTATGCCTCATCCAGAAAATTTAAATACGGCTTATGAAGTTGAGGATATTATTCGTAATCATGGCGCAATTCCAGCAACTATTGCACTCTACCAAGGTAAAATTCATATTGGCCTGACTAAAAAAATAATGGAACATCTGGCAGAGTCTACAGAAGTAATGAAAGCGTCTCGCCGAGATATTGCCTACGTTCTCAGTAAAAAAATAACAGCAAGTACAACTGTTGCCGCTACCATGTTCTGCGCCCATTTGGCACGACTGCCATTATTTGTTACCGGAGGCATAGGAGGCGTTCATCAGGAAGCAGGAAACAGCTTTGATATCTCAGCTGATCTTATTGAGTTGTCCACTACTCCTGTCACCGTAATCTGTTCTGGGGCTAAATCCATTCTTGATCTGCCCAAGACGCTTGAAGTACTTGAAACGCATGGAGTAGCCGTTATCGGGTTTGGTACCGATGAATTCCCTGCCTTTTACAGCCGATCCAGTGGCATCCCCGTACTGCATCGATT
Organism: Legionella quateirensis; assembly: GCF_001467955.1. Lineage (GTDB taxonomy): Bacteria > Pseudomonadota > Gammaproteobacteria > Legionellales > Legionellaceae > Legionella > Legionella quateirensis. The sequence goes on from NZ_LNYR01000046.1 coordinate 36,140, forward strand.
GGACAGCGCCAAGGAAGTAGCTCAACTGATGATGTTTCAACGTCATTTAAATATGAATAACGGCATAGTAATTGCCAATCCCATTCCTGTAGAGGCTGAAATCTCTGACGAAGAGATGATACCCTTTATTCAGCAAGCGCATCAGGAAGCAAAACACATTAAAGGACAGGCAGTCACCCCATTCTTATTAAAACGTATTGCCGAATTAACTGCCGGCAAGAGTTTACAGGCCAATATTGAGCTAATTAAGAGCAATGCATTATTAGGCGCACAGATCTCTGTAGCCTATCAAAAAAAATTATTTTCAAAAAAAATGTAATCAATACTTGACTCCAAACGCTTCTCGGAGTTTAATAGCAACCCATTGGGGCCAGATAGCTCAGTCGGTAGAGCAGAGGATTGAAAATCCTCGTGTCGGTGGTTCGATTCCGCCTCTGGCCACCATGTAATTCAGCAGTTACGTGGTGGTTCCCAAATCCTCTGAAATTTCATGAAATCACACTACAGACACTCTTCCCTCATTATAAATCTGCAAATTTGAGCATTACTAGACTTATAACATGCGCAGCCTGTATTAGACCAAATCGTATTACAAGATGGATTACCACCAAAGTCATAAAATCTGTTTTCACCATATTCTACGTTTTATCAATCAGCAAACGTAGTTGAAAACCTGGGATACGCCCCTTTGGGGCTACTCCCAGGCTACACTGGCTACGTTTTATCAATCAGCAAACGTAGCCTGGGAGTAGGCCCAAAGGGCCGTATCCCAGGTTTTCATTTTACTTCCTGGCCTAATAAACCCTTATAAAATTCCATTCACAGAAATTCAACGTAATAAACAATAGGGTTTATTTTTGCAGAGATTTTACACATCACGGTACTTATTCGACAGGGATATATACCTTGGTAAAAAATGGAGTATTAAATGAACATTGAAAATATGATGGTGTTGAAAACCTGGGATACGCCCCTTTGGGGCTACTCCCAGGCTACATGGCTGCATTTTGATTAGTAAGGGTTTGATGATAATTAGGATTAAAAATCCGCGTGTCGATGATTCTATTCCGCCTCTGGCCACCATGTAAATCAAGGATTTACGTGGTGTTCCCCAACATACCAACAAGTATGGTAAAGAGGGTATTTGAACTTAAAAATGAGTCAATATGAAAAAGAATATGGATTTTGCTTAAATTTTGAATTATTCTTGCTGCCTTTTAAAGCACTCTGCCAGGTATTTATTCTTATGTATGCTCGTGAAGAAATCATTAAAAAACAAGACTACTCACAAATAGCCGACTATGAAGATCATGATTTAGATGAGCAGGATTTAGTTTCGGTTTCTATTAATGATGACGAGTTAACTACCATTGTACATGGTAACTCTTCTACAAATTACACTAGTTTTACCCCACTCTCACACTCTAATGCTCCGGATTTGACCCAATCTAGTCTGAGTGAACTTTATGACTATTTTATAAAGGAACATAGCGGTAATCCAATACCTTTTAATATGGCAAGTAAACTGGGTTTATTTTTAGAAGTTTTGGGTGGGACCGGGGGAATTTATGCATGGCCACCCTCATGGGCTTATGCCCAATCAAAAAATCTGGCCCCTTGGCTTGCTTATAGTTTCGCCATATCCAACCCTCTTAGCAATGTTTTATTTTTAATGAACGCTACAGATGGTTTATTTGATTACGTTCAAGCAGAACTTCAACCACCCAAAGAAATAAAGGATCTTATTGAGTTGCCAACAACGAAACAACTGGCTTCAAAATATACAAAAATGGTTTTGGGTTCGGTTGTTTGCGCAATTCCATTTGGGATCGCGGTCTATTTATTCCCTTTACCGGATTGCACTCAAGCACCATGCATCGATATTACTGTGGCTCATTCTATTATCACAAATACCATTTTACACGCCGTTTCATGGAATCTTATACTCTCCGATGAATACTGGTACTTTCGATTACCTATTATTCCTTTTGAAAAATTATTTTCTTCTTTAGCAAATTGTAGAAACACATCAGCACAAAATGAGTTTTTAAAGTTGTCAAAAGAGCAGGAACTCATTTTTTCAAAATATAGGGCTACTATTGCATCCACTTTTGCAGCAAGAGCTCAGGAACTGGTACAAGATCATATCATGAAAAAAGGCTCCTCCAGTCAAGGTTTAAGAGCGATTCAAAATAACGATATGAACTTAATTAAATTTGTAGAGCTGGCAAGAACAAATAATCCGGTACTTCCAAAAACTCAATCACCCTCTTTTTTTCGCACACTCTTGACCAAAGCAAATAATGTGTTAACAAGCGGCCCGGTAGGATTTTTGGGGGCTTCCGTTTTAGTGACTGGTTGTATTGGTTGGATTGCTAACTCTTATTATATAGGGGCTATGGCAGGTTTAGATATTACTGCAAACATTTTCGCCGGAACTTTACCTGCTTATTCTACTGGGGTCTTATGTGCTTTTTATGGAACATTTATCGGAAAACAAATATACGATTATTTAACTACCTGGAATGGAATTCGTGATAAATTTTCTCTGGAAGCCCAATTATATCCAAAAACTTTTGCTCTATTTTTACTGGCAAACTTGTATATTTCTACGTTCGCCTATGCAAGTGGTTATGAGTTAATTAATACAGTTTTTTCAGATCCAATCTGGGATGGAATTAGGCCTGCATTACTGGATATTTCCATACCTACATTACAAGTACTTTCTTTTTTGCCATTGACGTCGCTTTTTAATGTAGTGATCAAAAAAGCAGTGGCAAAATTTGGCTCGCTTGAAAATGATGACACGCTCGCAGCCCGTTTACTCCTTAAAATGGATGCAATCAAGTTCTATTTGCACCATATGAAAGGTGATGCACTCATCAACGATCTTGCGAACCTGTCACCTGAGCAGCAAGAATTATTGGGAGTAGATAGTACTGAGTTTGAAGAAGATTATGGAAATTTAGAACGTTTAACAACTGAAATACAAGCATTAGATCTTCCTATGCCAGATAAATCAGGACGAACAAGTTGTTTAGGTTTTTTTAGTAAAAAACCCAAACCTGACACTGAAGAGACCTCCTTACTCAATAATAATACTATGTCATTTGCTTGATTTTAATGTGAGCTGCAGAAAAAATTAACAGGTTAGAACTGGACTTGTATTGTTTTCTGCAAGCTCAGGCTCTTGGTCATTTTCCATCATCAGAGAAGGTTTATTTTGTATATGATTAGGGTGTGTTGAAATTCGTGTTCAATAATTATTTGATTTTTTGAGCTTATTTCTTTACCTGAATTAAAGTACTTGGAGATTGGGAACAATAGCAATGTATCTCTTCTATAATATCTTTGTAATACACCGAATAACTCCTTTCTTCGTGGATCTAAACATCAAGCATCTTTGTCAATCATTAGATTCTATGTTAAATAGATGATGTTTTTATAACTGCTTAAAACCAGGAGTTCTATATGAGCCAATTTACGACACACATTATTCCTCCCTCAACTCTCACGGACCCTGTACTCTGGTTTATTTTTTTTGGTGAAGAAATTCTGCTCTATAGCGCACCAGGTCTTACCTCAATTCCTCAATGGATGGACACTAATTTTCTTAGTCCATATATCTCACAACAGCTTTATTTAGGCGTATGGAATACAACACATTGCTTTGCTCTCAGTCTGGATAAGGCTCCTGAGTCACTTCCACACAATACTTTTTTCCAACACATACGCCAGGCGCATGAAACCCTAAATAATGAGGTCTTATTTAGCATTGTATCGCGGGCAAAACAGCTTTTAAATTGGGATAAAAATACCCAGTTTTGCGGGCGTTGTGGGCAAAATAATCAATTAAGCAATAAAGAGCGCGCCAAAATATGTTCAACCTGTAGTTTCATGACCTTTCCTCATATATCTCCCGCGATGTTGGTGCTAATTTGGCGCGAAAATCAACTTTTGTTGGCTCGTTCACCCCATTTTATGCCCGGAGTTTATAGTATTCTCGCAGGCTTTGTTGATCCTGGAGAATCTCTGGAACAAACGGTTGTCCGGGAAGTAAAAGAAGAAGTAGGAATTACTATAAAAAATCTTCAATATTTTGGCTCGCAGCCCTGGCCGTTCCCTAGCAATTTAATGCTAGGATTTATAGCAGAATACGACAACGGGGAACTTCAATTCGATCCCAAGGAGCTCGAGGATGCTCAATGGTTTTCTCTGGACAAGTTACCAAAACTCCCAAAACCTATAAGTCTTTCAAGACTTATGATTGATGATTTTTTATCTAGGCAACTGTAAGTTCCTGCCGATGTATGCTCGCAATGCGTGGCGATCTGCGGCTGAAAGCAGGCAAATTGATTATAGAATCATTAAGTTTTTTTATACCTAATTGAATCTCTTCACATGAAGGATAGGTGAAATTCAATCTCATAGCTTGTTTGTTAATCGATTTATCCACCGCAAACGCAGAGCCCGGTATAAAGAGTGTTTTTGATTTTTCAAACAGATACTCTTTATGCCGTTCTATATTAATATGAGGAAATTCAAGCCAAACAAACATCCCATGTTGCGGTTTCACATAATTAAATTCAATTTCCATATGTTCATTTAAAGCGGTGATCATACATTCCAATTTTTTATTGTATAATTTGACTTGCGGCTCTATGACTTGGGGCAGAGAAAAAGAGTCCAAAAAACGATTCACCACCAAGTGATTAGGATTAGAAACAGACAGATCATTCATGTCTTTTAACTGCTCCAACTTTTGAATAATTTCTTTATCCCCGACAATCCACCCTGTTCTTAAGGCTGGTGATATGATTTTTGAAAAGGAACTGATATAAATTGCGTTTTTTGTATAAGAACGCATTGGTAAATATTCTTCATCAGAAAAACTTAGAAAGCCATAAGGATCATCCTCGATAATAATGAAATTATATCGATCTGCCAATGCCGCTAGTTCTTTCCTTAATTGGGTATTCCAGGTTATGCCCTGAGGATTATGTCCATTACACACAATATATAAATAAGGTAGTGTTTTTTTTGTTTTTAAAATAGTTTCAAGATAATCCAGATCGATCCCTTCATTAAACAGTGAGGGAATGGGTAAATAATTCAAATTAAACAGATTAGCTACTTGCAAAAAACCGGGATAAACAAACTCTTCGATCAGTAATGAAGCCTTTTCTCTGAACCATAAATGAGCCGTTAGAAAAATACCCTGCTGCGCCCCATTAATGATAAGAATTTCATCCAATTGACAAGGCACTGATTTCTTAGCCATTATATTTTGTATCTTCGTTTTCAAATGCACTGATGTTGACTGATATTGAAAAGAACGGTCTGATTCCTCAGCCAATTGAAGATAAACTTCCTTCAACTGAGACAATGGTAAAACAGAAAGATCCGGTAAACCTGCTGCAAAAGAGATTACATCGTTTTTTTGCGCTAATTTAATATAGGTTTGAATTTCTAAGGGCTGTATCCTCTCATTCATGGGCTGTCTCATTTTAATTATTTATTGAAAAACTTAGGGCTTGCTGAGTAATGGGCAGATGTTTCCTCCGAAGGCATTGAATTTTTTAATTCATTGACTTGCTCTTCAAGCCGCTCAACCCGCTTAATTAATTCTTCTGTAAGAGACTTTTCTGCCAACTCTTCAGAAGCAGAACTCCAGGTGTTTCTCAGTGTTTTACAACGAAGATTAATTCCTTTAAGAGTTTCTGGAGTCATTTTAGGTACAACATGACTCAACGCTTCTTTATTTAAGCGAGAACTATTATGTTCAATCGTAATTGAGAAATAAAAGGGCGGTAGAATAATTTCAGGAGTTACCTGCCCCAGTTCACGACGGTTCAACTCTTCAGCAATCATGAATTCAAATTCATTAAAATCAGAGTCATTCAAAGCAGCTAAAGCAGTATCAATGTAGGTTTTCCCATCCAGAATATGATTCATTTCATGCCATAAAGCGATGGCCGCACTACCACCCAAGGTCAATGTCACTGACTTCATATCCTGACCCGGATCCAAATATTGAACGGTTAATTCTTCAGGGCTTTGAATCGCACAGCGATTAGGGCATGGAACACTAAGACATCCATGGTCAAATTTTTGCATCCTACTACTTTGTTCCAAAATAATAGGATTAACCATGATCATCGCCTGCGGAAAGACTGCCGATGGATATCGCCTCGTAACACCTGCAACATGTTCTTCACTCTCATGAAATACCCCCACAATGGCAAATTGGTAAGGTCGTTGTATTTCAACACATTGATTCGCAGCAATTCCACCACCACCGGTTTTAATCAATATACTCTTGGCAATATTTATTTGACGGTTTAATTCCAAATGATCCTCCGGAGAGGCATCTAGTGGAAACCTTAAGCCAGGCTGATGTAAAACAGGATCACCAATAATTCTTATCCATTGAGAGGTGTTATTAATTAGTCCCGAGTGTTTTTCTCTCATTGCTTCACCCCTCTCATATCAATTAAATTCCATACCTAAGCTTCTAGTGTCTCGTATAAAGATTTAATATTAACCGTGCCAAACCCTTCACAAACATCGCGTTGAACAAACTCTAAAAACAGTGTAGGCCGCGACACTACCGGTTTTGTAAATATTTGGAATAAAATACCTTTATCGTCTTGCTCTAACATAACTCCATAAGGTGCAAGTCGATCAATGTTTTCAACTTGATTGGGGTAGGTTTCTTTTGCTTCATCATAATACCGAGGAGAGGCTTTTCTTAGTTCGCCACAATTTTGCTCATAATGATTAACCGCATCGATAATATCATCTGTAGCAAATGCAATATGGTGGACTCCAGCCCCTTGATTGTATTTGAGATAAGTATTCAAAGGAGACTTTTCTGCACTGGGTTCTACAAGTGGCAATTTAACTCGTCCATTAGGAGACTTCATAATAATGATATGCATCCCGCTTTCCTCAGAATAGATATCTTCATTTTTATTTTCTGAGAATGAAAACGCTTCTTGATAGAATTTCACCCATTTTTCTATAGTATTGCTTGGATGACAAAAGGCAATATGATCAATTTCAAAAAGCATGGAATTAGGTTGTACGGCTTGCTCATCATACTCAAAACCAGGAATTTTTTGAAAGGAGCTGATTTGCAAAAATTCATGTTCTACGGAGTTAAAAACCTCCACAGATGCAGTATACACACCATCTTTTATTTGAGGAGTTAAACTCGCAACTGCCCCCTTGCTGGTTGTATTATGATAACAAGCATCCACATCATGGACCCAGAAGCTTATCTTTTTGATACTGTCTCCAAATTTAGTCAGGTGGTTAGCTACTGGATTATCTTGACTCAAACTGGAGTTCAGCACGATATGAATATCGCCCTGTTTCAATAAATACTGTACTGTATTTTCATTTTTCTTGGTCGTAATATGTTCAAATTTCATCGCATTGACAAAAAAGCTTTTGGCATGAAAAATGTTTCCCACGTACATCTCAACATAAGCTATTTTTTCAATTAAATTTGAAAATTTTTGTGTGTTCATGTTTTTTTCCTTACAGCTTGATAAAATCAGAAGTGATATCTTTAGTACTGGCGCATCCGCATAAAATCATGGTTTCAATTAATTCGCGTTGCAAAATAGAAAGCGCGTGAAAAACACCTTTCGAGCCGCCCGCAGCTAAAGCCCACAACGCAGCTCTACCGATTAAGGTAGCATCAGCACCTAAAGCTAATGCTTTAAATACATCACTTCCACGAGCAATTCCGCCATCTAAAAAGAGTTTTACTTTATCGCCAACTACTTGTTTATGCTCTTTCATTATTTCTACTGCGGTACAGCTTGAATCCAATTGCCTGCCGCCATGATTGGAAATAATAATGCCTTTAACATTAGGATAACCAAGGGCTATTTCTGTATCACGCGGGTCGAGTATTCCTTTTAAAATAATTGGCAATTGAGTTTCTTGAGCAAGCCAATCTAAATCATCCCAACTGATTTGATGATCTAAAAGCGTGGAAAGATGTTTTTTTGTTTTCAGACATTGATTAATGGGTATCCCTAGTCGCTCTAAATGAGCAAAAGAGGTGTTGTCAGGAAACTTTAGAGGTTGCGCGCATTCACGTTCTTTTTTGGCGTAAACAGGTGCGTCAACGGTGACTACCAAGGCATCAAAATGATTGTCTTGTGCCATTTGAATGAAATTTTTATTTATAGATCTATCTTGTAAAAAATACATTTGCAACCACAATGGCCCTTTTTTATTTTGAGCCACTAAAATGTGATCAACGGAAGCAAACATACTCAATATCATAATCGTATTGAATTGATTTGCTGCTTCAAGCATATCCAACTCACCTTTTGGTGACAGAAGCCCATGATAAGCTGATGGAGCTATTAGAACAGGTGTAGAAAGGTTGTGTCCGAATATCTGTGTTTGAGCAGAAATTTCACCCAATCCACGCAGAACTCGAGGTACTAGTCTTATGTCATTCAAGTGTTGTCGGTTTCTTTTTACTGCAAGCTCATCCAAACTTCCGCCATCAATGAACGAAAAGACATCCGCTGACACAAGAGTTCGGGCTTTTTCATAAAAAGATTGAAGACTTGTTAATTCTTCAAGCATATTATTGTTCCATTTTTTTATTTTTTTTCCAAAGTCTTGCAATATTATTACATACAAATGCTCCAGAATAAAGCAAGGTGAATTCATTGCGATCTACTAGATTTTTATTGGGCACAACACAGTAGCCATTGCTTGATCATCATGCTTAAAAAACAATCTTGACACTCCAACATGTATGATCAGATAATCGCCAACACGAACTAAATCAGTGTCGATTTAGTTCTTTAACAATCATTCTCCAGGAGTTGGTGATGGATAAAAAAGCACTTGAAGTGTTTATTGCTGATTTTTATCAAGCATGGAAAAATCGTGACGAAGAAAAAATTCCTACTTTTTATGATGAAAATATTCGTGCTTATTCGGATTTTACTGAAATAACCTTGAAGGATATTCTAAATCGTCTGGAGTTCTCAAAAACTAAATTTGCTGAAGTCAATTACATTATTGAAGACCAATTTATTGATGAAGCAGAGGGTAAAATAGCAATTCGGATGAAACAACGTCACATACTTAAAGATGGTGGCTTAGTAAAATGGGAATCGATTATGCATTATAAAATCGTTAACCATAAAATCACTGAACTATGGATGTCTTTCTATCCAAATGCCGATTATTTAAACAATGATCAATTCTAATTATGAAGTCATTATAGTTGGGGGCGGCCCTGTTGGAATTGCCCTTGCTATAGAATTAGGATTGAACCAGGTTAAAACTCTGGTTCTTGAAAAATATGCGAAGCCATTGAAAATGCCACGCGCACAATCATTATCGGCCCGCACTATGGAATTTTTTATACGTTGGGGTGCAGACATGGCTCTTGAAGAGAGTCTATTGCTCCCCAAAGATTTACCTCAAACTGGAATTTGGTGTTCTACCTTATGCGGAGAAACCTATTTTGAAACAGCATGGGGCGATAATCAACTAAAAGAAAATGCCTCCCCTAAAGCAGGTGTTCGATCCCCTATATGGATTACAGAAGAGGTGCTGCGTACGAGGCTACAGGCGTTTCCAAGTGTTGATTTTCTTAAAGAACACGAAGTCCAAGACATACAAATTGATAATAAGATTGTCTCTATCACTTCTTTTGATAAAAACAGCCAACAGAAAAAGGTTCATCAAGCAAACTACCTGGCCTGTTGTGACGGGAGTACCGGCCCGACAAAACAACTGTTTAATAATTGTTACAACACGATGTCAGATGCCACAAAAATGCTGGGTACGATGTTCATTTCTAAAGAACTGATGCAACTAAAAACTGTTCCTGATGGCATTATGTATTTCGTATTGGCAGAGGGTGCTATGGCTTTTGTAGGCCCTATCGATCTGCAAGAAGGACTATGGCTAGCACAAATTGTCTGGAATAAACCAGAAGATCCAGATGAACTTTCAATTTCCTCAATAATCGATGCTATTGTGGGTATTCCCATTGAAAAAGAAATAGTTGATTTTAATATATGGGATATGCAAGTTAAAATTGCGGATTTTTTCAATTTTAATAATCAAGTTTTTTGGTTAGGAGATTCCGCTCACGCTTTTGCTCCCACCGGAGGATTGGGCTTAAATACGGGATTTGGTGATGCTCATAATTTGGGTTGGAAATTAGCTGCAGTTATTCAAAACAAAGCTTCAGCCAAATTACTTGAGACTTATGCAAAAGAACGTCATCCAATATGGCTAAGTAATCTGAATTTTGCGGGAAATAATGCGTTAGAGTTTTTAGAACTAAAGAAAAAATATCCCCCTGAAGTAGATTATAAAGCATATACCATGGCTTATGCTGATTTAGGAAACCGCTATTTAAGATCCTCAGGCCTTACTTTAGGGTATGCGTATTTCGACTCCCCATTAACTCAATTAATGCCCCAGCAAGTGCAAGAAAATAATCCATTTGAATATACCCCTAAAACCGAACCGGGATATTTTTTGCCTCATGCCATACATCAAAACGACACTATTTACGCCACGTTATCCCCTACTCTATGGAATCTTATTGTTTGTGATTCAGATCCAGTTCAAGAGTCTGAAAAGAAAAAAATTGCAGATGTATTTTCCTTGGATGATATTCACATTGTGAAAGTAGCTGCGAATACTTACCCCTATTCTTATCTTTTATTACGGCCTGATTGGCATATTGCCCGTTTGGGAAATAGTCTTGACAGTATCGCCGGCTCTATACAGGAGAAGCTCCAATGCGCTTGACCTTCCTTTTAATTGGCCAAGACTCTTTGTTAATTCAATGTGGGAACGTGCTACTCGAAAAAAATCATGAAATTAAATGGGTAGTTTCTCAGGTTGCCTCTATACAAAACTGGTGTGAAAAACATAATATTCCTTGTTTACCGACCTTAAATGAATTACCAGGTGAAAAAAAACAGAGTGTCGATTATTTGTTTAGCATCGTAAACGGTAAAATTCTAACCAAAGAAGATCTGCAAATAGCACGCTATGCCTCCATTAATTATCATGATTCCTTGTTACCAAAATATGCTGGTGTACACGCCACGACCTGGTCTATTTTAAACAACGAGACCTTTCACGGTATTACATGGCATCTTATTAATGAGGGGATAGATGAGGGAGATATTGTTTATCAGAATAAATTCCCTATTGCTAATAATGAGACAGTTCTGACATTGAATTTACGATGTTTTGAAGCAGCGGTGAAGGGATTTTCAGACATCCTTCAAAAAATTGAATCCTCTTCGTTAAACACATTGAAACAACAAAAAGAAAGTCGGAGTTATTATGGGCTAAGCCACGTTCTTCCTGATATGGGTTTTATCAATTGGAACAAGGCTAATGCGGAGGATGTAATCCAATGCTACCGTGCACTTAATTTTGGCAACTATACAAATAATGTCGGGTTGTTAAAGCTCTACTTAAATCAAACATTTCTTATTGTTATGGATGTTGCCTTATCCACGTATCCTTGTTCAATACAACAAGGCGGTGTAGTGCTCGCAATAGAAAACGAAGGTTTAATAGTTTCTACTCTTACTCAACCGATTGTGATTAAAAAAATCATAACTCCTATGGGTGCTTCAGTAACACCAAAAGAGCTTATTGAAACTTATGACATAAAAGTTAATAGTCATCTTCCCCAAATATCACCCCAAATTGTTGAAGAAAATACACCCGTTTATAAAAAAGCCTTAACTCATGAGCAATATTGGTTAAAACAACTTATCTCAAGCACAGAGCATGGTTTTTTTTCAGATAGAATGTTTGAGGAAAATGGAACCGAGAAAAAGCTTTCTCCAATTCGACTCAATACAGCTTCAACACAATTGGCTCATAGTTCTGAAGTTTATCTGCTCGCAAGTATAATGATTTATTTGTACCGAATTAATAATTACGAATCCTTCACTGTATTTTGGCATCAACCTCAAGGGTTAAATACAACTAATCTTTTTTCTAATCTTTTGCCCATCTCTGCACATGACTTTCAAAGCGATCTAAAAATTGGGGAAATTATAGAACTGGTTAGTCAAAAATTAAACTCTATACGTAGGCATGGAACTTATCTTAATGATATTTATATGCGACAACCGTCTTTAACATCTATAGTTCAGGAAGCTAAAAAGTATGTAATTACCGTAGGAACTGAGCGTACAGAAAACTCTTTAATTCATTTTGGCATCCAGCCTGACTCAGATGAAATCAATATAGCGCATTATATTAATAGTCATTATCAAGGTGGAACGGTAATGCCCGTGCTGGAAAATATGTCAGCTCATATAAACACTATTTTGCAAATAATGTGTTCGGAACCTAATTTATTAGTGCATCAATTTTCATTTCTTGAACAAGATGAGCACGCTCAGTTATTGGAATGGAGTATTGGGGAATATCGTCCCTTACCGAGTAATACCATTACCGATTTATTTGAACAACGAGTTAAATTTTCCCCGGAAAAAACGGTACTCTTTGAAAACAATACCCCTTTAAGTTATTACCAGCTTTGGTTAGAAGCAGAATCTATCTCTTCATATTTACAATCATTACAATTGCCTCATCAATCTGCCGTATCGTTTTCAATGGTCCCCAGTGCGACAACACTTGCCTTAATGCTAGGTATTTTAAAAGCGGGACATATTGGCGTCCCTATAACACCAGGTACTTTTATTGAGGAATCAGTAGCAAATTATAAAGCTGAAACCTTGCTTGATCACAAACCTATGAGTCAAAATTTAACTGTTTATTCATCTAATTTATCAGTTGGTAAACAGGAGTGTTTGCGTTTTTACACACCGCAATCAGTATGTGACACATTAAATCAAAAGCAAATTATTAATTACAGTTATTGGTATGCTAATACTGTAGGTTTAAATGAGCATTCCCTATTAAATGTTCATACTTCGGTACCTTTTAACCTGCTCATGATGAGTATGTTATCCTCGATAATTGTAGGTGGAACCCTGGATTTTAATCAGGTAACCGCTTGTAGAGAAGATTATCTGGATCATCTAAGAACACAGAACATTACGCATCTACGGATATCGGCTGAGGAATGGGAGTTTCTTCTGGATTATCCAGAATTAGTGAGTCAATTAAAGTCATTGCGTTATATCGTATTAACCAATACGGTGAGTCATACTGATCAGATTATTGAATGGCGAGCCCTTAATTCACAAAGTCGTTTTATAGTTATATCATAGCCCGATTTCACAGGGCTATATTGTTTTGTTTATTTGATCGAACAGTTAAACAGATCCTTTATCGCGACACTTATAATGTGCACTGAACTCTCAATTCAGTGCGCTTTGCCGTAACAATCTCAGGCTCGGGGTACGCTTCCAAGACACTGCCATCATAGAGATATAAAGAGCATTGCTTATGTTTTCTTACATCATGGATTACTTTTACCATCCCGGCAACGCTCTCAGAAACAGTTAATGGACTTGTTGGGCCGCCCATATCGGTTTGTACCACACCCGGTGAGATTGGAAAGGCACAAGGCCTATCATCGACAGCACCGCCATTGACAAACCATTCTTTTGCTAACTCAATGTTCCAATTTTGAAATAGGATGTTGCCCGCAGCTTTACTTGCTCTATAAGATTGATATCTTCCTTTTAAATTATTAGCAGAGCTACTTAAAGTAGAGCTCATATAAACGGCACAACTATGAGGATGCAGTACCTTGGGAAATAACGTTCTCATGATTTGATCTGGAGCAAAAGTATTCACTTCCATAGTTCGGCGTATGTCCTCAACTCGTTCAGTTAATGGTTGAGAGCCAGGAGGACAAAGAATAATTCCAGCATTCAAAATAAGAATATCAATCGGTCTATGAATTTTATCTTTAAGTAGATCAACCGCTTCATAGTCTGTGGTTTCCAATTCGCTGAGTTCTAAACGCCCAGCATATTCCTCTTTTAATACTCTTAACCCATCCCATTTTCCATTATTTCGATACGTTGCAAGTACATTATGGCCTTGAGTCAAATATTCTTTTACAAAACCCAAACCAATACCGCGGCTTGCACCAATCACCACTACATTTAATGGCATTACACACTTCTTAAACATCATAGCTCATTACCTCTGGCTCTATCACCGCTTTAGTACAATCCATTCTTTGAGGTTTTTCTAAAAAACCTGATGTAATTAGAGAATGGAACTGTTGCTCAATCATCTCCTGATAGGAGGGAGTTATAATCTCATAATCGGGTGCTATTGTCGTGCTTTCCAGATCGGTTTCCCGTGCATTAGTACGTATTTTATAAAAGTGGGATAACTTATACAGTGCATTATCCTCGTCTAAATTATTAATGATGTTATTCCATTGCTCTTCATCATCCAGCGCTTGAAAACAAAATCCAAAATTTTTGGCTAATTGTAAATAATCCGACCAAAGAATGGTTTTAATATTATTTAGATTATAGGAAAATAAATTGGGCCGTTGCGACAGGTTAATGATTGCTTGTGATAACAAATCCACTGGCATCATTTCCACTTGTTCTTGAGAACCAATAAACCCTTTTTCTAATTGCAACAACCCTTTTAACCGCAACAAAGTATGATTGTCGCCGGGCTCATATATTCCGTTAATACCCGCAATGATATTGCCTGGGCGATACACATGGGCAACAATCCCTCGTTCATTTGCTTCTTTTAATAGTTGTTCGGCCACCCATTTAGTCGTTAAATAGCCATTAAAACTCAACTGAGCCTCAATAGAATCCGGACTCAAACCAGGTAATCGCTTTACAGGAGAAATAACGCCTGCAGCTAAAGTGGACACGAAATGTAGGGCTTTGTTTTTAACTGATACGGCAAGTTTAAGCGCTTCCTTTACTGATTGTACATTCGAATGATACAGCAAACTATAATCATAGATGTGATGAACCCAAGCCCCCACATGCATTATAGAATCAATCTCTTTAGCCAGGAATTCAAAATCATGTTCTGATAATCCAAGCTGAGGTTGATTTAAATCTCCCAACACCGGGATAATCCGGTTAGAATGTGCAGGTACCAGTTTATAATGTTTTTGCTTCATCACAATTCGATGAAGAGCTTCCTCTTTTGAACTTGCTCGAATTAAACAATAAATCTGCGCTTCAGTAGTGTTCAATAATTCAAACAACATGTGTGCACCTAAAAAGCCAGTCACCCCAGTGATTAAGATGTTTTTAGGATTAAGGATGTTTGGATTCGTTTCTTTTAGCGGTCTAATGTTCTCTGCGAGAACTCTATCATTATCTAATCGGTCACAAAACTCCCGAACATCTTTTGTTGTATCATAATGTGTATCTGTTTGCGCAGACAAGGTAGCAATAGTTGGAGCGGCAATAAAACGACCTAATAAAAAATCCATCTTTAATTTATTATTCAATTGAGTCAACATTTTCACTACTAATAGAGAATTCCCCCCCAGCTCGAAAAAGTTTGATGAAGAACCAATCACATCGAGCGGAACTTTTAAAATACCAGCCCATATCGCTGCAATCTCATGTTCAAGTTGTGATCGCAAAGGAATAATAGCTTGTGTACTCGTAGGTATATCGTGTCGTTGATTTAAAACATTTCTGTCAATTTTTCCGTTAACAGTCATTGGAAAAGAGGGCAGTTCAGTCACTATTTTAGGCACCATGTAGTCAGGCAAAAATGATTTTAAATGTGCCATTAAAGCATTGTTCTCGATAGCAACACCAGGTTTGGTTGTATAATAAGCAGCCAGATAAGCTGAATCACCTACCCCTTTTAAAAGTACGACGGTATGAGTAATTCCGTCAAAACTACCCAATGCTGCCTCAATCTCACCAAGCTCAATTCGAAAACCACGTAGCTTTATTTGAAAATCTTTTCTTCCCAAATATTCGATAGATCCATCCTCCATCCATCGTCCCAGGTCACCGGTTCTATATAAAAGGGCACCCTCAGGCAAACCTAAATAGGAAGCATAGGGATCTGGAAAAAATTTTTCTTTTGTTAAATCATCGCGATAAAGGTATCCTCGTGAGAGTCCACGCCCACCAATACAAATTTCGCCCACAATCCCCACCGGACACCATTCGTTATTGTGGTCTAAAACACACATACTAAATTCTTCTAATGGCCAACCAATATTATCTCGTCCCTTATCGATGTCTTGTTGGGTCACGAATTTATAATTGGTATATACTGTTGTCTCTGTAATCCCATATAAATTAGCCAAACGTGGTTGTTCTGTTCCATATTTTTCTACCCAGGGTCGAAGAATCGAAACTTTTAATGACTCACCAACAAAACCAACATATCTTAAAGATTCCAATTTTTTATTAGAACGAAGATCTTCATTAATAAAAAGTTGAAACGCTGAAGCTGTTTGCGTCAGTACTGTCACCTGTTCCGCAGCAATTAAATCATAAAATTGTTTGGTATCTCGTGTTACTTCATAAGGAATGACAATCAAAGAACCTCCATATAAAAAGGCTCCCCAAATTTCCCATACTGAAATATCAAAACAAAATGTATGAAATAAACTCCATACATCGTTATTATTTAAATTAAATTGCTTATCTAAAGAGGCAAACAAGCAATTCACGTTTTCATGAGTAACCGCCACACCCTTGGGCTTACCTGTAGAACCAGAGGTATATAAAACGTAGGCAATGTCTTTGGGGTTAACGCGATGATTTAAAGCTCTGTTCACAAAGTCAGGTGAGACAGCAATGGATGTATCATCCATATAAATAGTATGCGTTGTTGAAAACTCTAAATTCAATGCATCTTGTTTTTTATGAGTTAACAATAAGGATGCCTTGCTGTGATTAATAATATAATTAATGCGTTCCTGGGGGTATTGGGGATCTACAGGTACATAAGCTGCACCCGCCTTTAAAATTCCCAGCATCCCAAAAATCATGTCTTCATTTCTATCAACACACAAAGCAATAAGCGTGTCAGATACTAACTCCTGGTTATAAAGTTGCTTGTATTTCGCGCGAATATAAGAGGCCCATTGATTACTTTTCTTATCAATTGTTTCATAGTCATATCGATTAGTACCAAATACTAAACCTATATTTTTAGGATAATGTGACGCTGTCTGCGAAAATAATTCACCTAGAGATTGTGTCACCTCTCGCCCTAGTTTTGCTGTAAAAAATCGCTCCTTCATGTGTTGCTTTCGACCATCATCCAGAAGACTAAAAGAACCTAACACCTGTTCAGGACTATTAAGTATATTCTTGAGTAAAATTTTAAAACTTGTAGCAAATTGCTCAATGAGCTCACGATCAAATAAACAATCTCGATACTCAAAGTAACCAATGACTTCTTTCTTTTCTTCCAACATAAAAAGAGACACATCAAATTTTGATGTTTTTGTGTCATAGTGTTGTTGAAGCTGAGCGTTAATTCCATCAAAACTCAACTGCAATTTATCGGTACTGCCCCAAACAAAAAGTGTTTGGATGAGAGGATGTTGACCAGCAGCCCTTCTTTCCAGGTTAAGCTTTGGTGCAATATGCTCAAAAGAAACACTTTGCCTGGACAGATAAGCAAAAATTAGTGATTTAACTTTGATTACTAAATCCAAGAAACTATTCTGTTCTTCTAAAACCAAACGAACAGGCATAGTATTGATAAAATAACCTATTATTTCTTTCTCAAGATCAGACTCACGATTTGCAAAAGGCACACCAATAACCACATCATTACTGCGAGTATAATGACTGATTAATAAAGCATAAACAGAATATAAAACGTGAAACACTGTTGCTCTATGCGCTTTAGAAAAGCAGATCATTTGTTCATAGAGTTCGTTTTCAAGAGTAAAATAAACACGATTTCCTGAGTAAATATCTTTCTGTTGACTTGAGGGTGTAGTTAAAAAATTTAAACCAGAATAACTCTTTAATTGCTCAGCAACTTGCTCAACCTGCTCCTGATAGTCCGCGGTAGCATAATTCTCCTGCTCAAATAACACATGAGTGTAAAAAGATGTTCTCGTAAGTTCTTCCTGCACTTCTCCGCGCATTATTTGACTATAAAAAGTATTTAAGTCATCAACCAAAATAGAAAACGAGGTGCCATCAGTAATAATATGATGCAAAACGATAACAAGAACATGCTCACTTTCGTTTTTTTTAATCAACGACACCCTCATTGCAGAAGCGTTCATCAAATTAAAAGGCTTGGCAATCTCCTGGTTAATGTATGCTGTTATTTCTTCTTCATCATTTAATTCCACTAAATGAAAATCCAGGGATGCCGATTGATGAACTGACTGCAATAAATTGCCTTCATCATCAGTATTAAAGGAAGTACGCAAAATATCATGTTTTTGCATTAAAAGCGTAAATGCTTTTTTTAAGACATTAATCGGTAAATAACCCTCAAGGGTATAAATTAAAGGTTCATTATAAGCAGACTGTGCACATCCACCCATAGAATGAATAAACCAAAGTTCTTTTTGGCCTATAGAGAGTTCAAAAGATTGAGCAAGATCGTGCTTTTGTTCGAAGTACTCATATGCCATGTTCAGCCACCCTGGAATTAATATATTGAATCATTGAACCAAATTCATTGTATTGAGTAAGCTCTTCTAAATGGAATTTGGCGGAAAACGCTCTTTTTATATAATTGAACAAATCAATGTAGGAGAGCGAATCGCCCCCTAGCTCAAGAAAATTAGACGATTCATGCAACTCTGCCGCAGCAACTCCTAATGCTTTCGACCACATATCTTTCAATTGCTTTTCTAATGACTGCGATTCTTTGATTTCGCTGGTTTGTATCGATGGAGCAACTTTTGACGCATTTATTTTAGGCAAGCAATAATATTTTCTGGTAAAGCAATAGGTGGGAATACTTGTCTTTTGAGAAGAATGTGCCTGTTTATTAAATTTCTCCCAAATGATTGGCAACTCTTGAGTCCAGAGCATGCCCGCCATCTGCAAATAAAGAAGCTCAACTACTTCCACGAATTGATTCAATTCTGCTTGATCATAAGAATGCTTATCAAAAAATTTCTCTATTGATGAAAGCAATCGAATCAACAACTCGCCAAACCCAAAAAAGAGATAGGCTACATCCCAATATTCGTCATCATTTAAATAAGATGAAATAAAACGAATATCTTCACTTTTTGAGATTGCTGATACAAGAAAATAGCCTCTGTATTTAAATTCTGCGCGTCCACATTGTGCAGTGTAGGCCACATTAGGCAGATTCATTGCGGAGCATCCATCCAGATATTTTTTAAATTTGGTTGCCATCGCATACAAGGACTCCCTGGTTTTTGCTGAAAAAGGAATCAAAAAATAGCCTGGTTCGAAATTTTGTTCTAAGGACTCAGAATACTCTTCAAGAATCATATGAGCATTCGTTCCACCAAGACCAAAAGAGCTGATTGCAGCACGTCTAAGTCCTTCACAATCCCATTCCATGGTTTTATTAGAAACACGAAATAGTTGATTAAATGAAGCAATTTCAGGATTAAGCGTTTCAAAATTAAGAGTAGCTGGAAGTATTTTATTGTTTAGTGCTAATGAAGTCTTTATCAAGCCAAAAACGCCAGCAGCCGAATCGGTGTGCCCTATATTGGTTTTCACAGAGCCAATCGTACAATAGTCATTTTTATTACTATACTTTTGATACACCTGATGCAAAGCAGTCCATTCAATAGGATCGCCAAGCATAGTACCCGTACCATGAGATTCAATATAAGTGATGGTATCAGGCGTTACCTCAGCATTTTTTAATGCTTTTTCTATTACCGCAGATTGGCCTGTAACACTGGGAGCTGTAAAAGCCATTTTGGAAGAACCGTCGTTGTTAATAGCTCCGCCTTTAATTACCGCGTAAATAGTATCTTTTTGAGCAATCGCGTCACTAAGGCGCTTTAGAACAACGACACCTACCCCACTAGTAATGACTGTACCTTTAGCTCGTGCATCAAATGCACGGCAATATCCATCCGGAGACTCTATCAACTGTTCTTGATAAGGGTAACCATAATTATAAAAAAGAGACACGCCCCCTGCCAGAGCCATATCACATCCCTTTGTTTTCAAATTCTCACAGGCCATCTGGATTGCGACTAGTGAACTTGAACAGGCTGATTGAAGTGTAATGCTTGGCCCGGTAAGGTTTAATTTAAAGGACACTCGGGTACTCAAAAAATCCTTTTCATTTCCCAATATTGCTTGAAATAAATTCGGATCACTAACGGCTTGGTTGTACACGTGATCCATAAAATAAGTATTTCTTCCCTGGGTTGCAAAAACACTGATGTCCCCATCGAAATGATCTGGAATATTCCCACTGTGCTCTAATGCTTCCCAGGCACATTCAAGAAATTGACGGTGCTGTGGATCCATGATTTCAGCATCTTTTACTGAATATCCAAAAAAATCCGCATCAAAATGAAAACTATCGTCAAAAATAGCACCGCGTTTCACATATGAAGTACTTGCAATTAACGTATCGGATATTCCATGCTCTTGTAACTCATCTTGAGTAAAATCACGTATATTTGTTCCTGCTGTTTTAATAAGATTCCAAAATGACTCTGCATCTTTAGCCCCAGGCACACGACAAGCCATCCCAACTATTGCAATAGATTCATTAATGTTCGGCTCAGGATCACTGAACATGTTTTCAGTGCTGCATTTAAACTTATTCATGCCACCTGAAGCCTTGAGTAACTCGACTATACGCCCTGATAATAACGATAATGTGGTGTACTGAAATATCTCGACGATATTAATTGTAACCGAAAAAGCATCCTCTAATTCTTTACGAACCATCATAGCAGCAAGCGAATTCCCGCCTAGATCAAAAAAGGATTGTTCCTCACTAAAATTTTGAATATTAAGTGTACGCGACCAGATATCATAAATTGTCTGCGCAACCGATTGTGATTTAACTGGTTTATTATTTGGGCTTATTGCTTCAGTTAAAATAGGCTTGGGCAAGGCTTTTCTGTCTAGTTTACCGTTGGTAGTTACAGGTAACGTATGTAAATGCACAAAGACACTGGGTATCATATAATCAGGAAGCGTTAACGATAGGTGCTCACGAATTAAATGTTCATCTAATTTTTGTGACGAAACATAATATCCTGCCAAATAGGAAAAATTGTCATTTTGTTGTAACAACACAACACTGTGCTGAATCTCAGGGTACTCAACCAGTCTGGTTTCAATTTCTCCCAGCTCAATGCGGTATCCACGGAGCTTCACCATAAAATCATTGCGACCTATATATTCAAGATTTCCACCCTGTAACCATTTTACTAAATCATTGGTCTTATAGATTAAAGGGTAATTACATCCACTTTCATTAAAATAAAGGTTGGGAATGAATTTATCTTGAGTCATTTCAGGGTGATTCAAATACCCATTTGACAAACTTGTACCGCCCACATAAAGCTCACCCGTTACACCAATTGGTAACAGCTGCAAATGTTTGTCTAAAACAAAACCCACTCGATTCGAATACGGTCTACCGATAGGTACTGAATTTAATAAACTAAAATCCTCTTCGATGGTGTAAGTAGTACAAAAGGTACTGTTTTCAGTAGGCCCATAAGCATTAATTAAAAGTGAAGGTTTATAGGGTGATTGAGACAATTTTAGCATAATATGTTTTGTTAATGCTTCACCACCAACCATCATCATACGAACTTCTGAAAAAACGGTTTCATCAAGAGTAAACAACAGATCAAACAGTGCCCGAGTCAATAATATAACGGTTAATTTTTTTTCTTTAACTGTTGTTTTAAACAACTCGGGATTTGATAATAAATCAAAAAAATTGTCAGGAATAAATAAACTGGCACCACTTAATAAGGCCCCCCAAATTTCCGTTGTTGTAGAATCGAATGATACATCTGAAAAAAATGCCACCGTATCTGTCTCATCCGCACTAAAATAGCTTGCACAGACGGTTTGTGAAATAAGAGTGATGTGCTTTGCTAACACTCCCTTTGGATTTCCAGAGCTTCCTGAGGTGTAAATAACATATGCTAAATTATTGGGGTTTAAAGGTACATGTAGATTTTCTTTGGATTCATTGAAATGAGGCTCCAAATTCATTAAAAAGAGATGTTCATCATAAGCTTGGAATTTATCAAATAAATGGGTGTCTGTGAGCATTAATTTGCTCTGGATATCAGATAAAATATAGCTTATTCGAGTATCGGGATACTCGGGATTAATGGGAACATAAGCGCCCCCTGCCTTGAGTATGGCTAATATCCCAATAACAAAATCAGCACTTCTTTTTAGGCAAATTGGAATTAATGTATCGGGTGTTAACTCAGTTTGTGTGACTTTCTTATATTGGCTGCGTATTGTGCGCGCTAATTGATTCGTAAGTTCATTTAATGCGTTGTAACTTAAAAGACGGTCTTTATAAATTAATGCCGTTTGATTGGGAACACGTGCAACCTGAGCCTCAAACAATTGACACGTTGTTTTTACATCAAAGGAACCTGCTTCCAACTCTTTAGGACCACATTGAACTTGGAGGTATATATCAGAACACTCTATAGTTGAAGTCATATTCAAAAACCCGTTTAAAATTTAATTATAATTATCATTGCCTCCGTTCGATTTAGGTTAAACATCCTTACTGAATCACATACACTGCCGATGTACCCTCATAATTTAGATGAATTAAAACGCTCGCTCCGAGTAAATAAAGAGCCTAAAAACAGCAGGGTGCTCAATTTACGAATACCCCCCTTACGAGAAAGCGACAATACATTATTCAATTATAAAAAGAGTCCTCAGGACAAAAGTACTCTTCGCAAGACAGTTAAAATCCAGCAACCCCCTGGGAAGATTATGTCTAGAGTTTCAGGTGTGTTGATAGATAGAAAAAATCACGATTAAAATCCTATGATTCAACCAATCCTAATTGTTGATTTTTTGTTTTAACACTTCGTAAAGCTAAAATACCCACTACGATAAACACACCACTAACAACAAAAGCAAAACTGGATCCATACTGATTCAAAGCACCAGTCAACAACGGGCCAACACCCCAGGTAACAGAGGATAAGGCCGCAACCACACCCATAACTCGTCCTTGCCAATCACTTTCTGTACTATCTGAAATCAAAGTCAATAAAGCGATATACATCAATCCCGCAAAAGCAGAAATACAAGTAAAGAGAACTATGTTCACTACAAAAGAATCAATGCAAAGAGATAAAAGAAGATAAGAACACAATTGCAATACTAAAGTTAAAAAAACCACTGTAGTCTTTTCAAGGTAATTAAAAATATATTTTCCACCAAACATCAATGTCAATGAAAAAACAATGGCTTCTGTACTTAGTACAGTTCCTGTGGCCGAAGCATGATCTGAAAATTGTCGGCTTAAAAACACCGGAATATCTGAAAAAAATAAACCAAAAGCCACCATAGAAAAGAGTAAAGAAACGAGATAACTGGATAATACAGGTTTCTTAAAGGCAATTTTTATATTTGCAAAATCCTTCAAAAAATTGAACTTCTCCCCTTTTTTACTAGGTGCATAAGTTTCATCAAAGAAAAGCGTAATTCCAATAAAACCAATAGCGCTCATCAACGCACCAATTAAGAAAGTAGTAGTACCCAAAGGCGCATAACTCGAATTAAGTAATAGATCGCCCAAAACGGGTCCTAAAGAAAAACCAAGGCAGTTCGCGAGCATCACGATAGATAAATTGAATGCTTTATTTTGGGGAGTACTGATATCAACAGTAGCGGCTTGAGCAATGGATAAAGAACCAGCAGTGATACCTGAAATAATACGACCGACTACCAAAAGCCAGATAGCGCTGAAGTAGCAACCTAAAGCACCTAAAATAAAGCCAAAAGTCAAACCCAACATGGAAATTATCAGACCAGGTTTTCGTCCATAACGATCTGCTACCCCTCCCAGAACTGGAGCAAAGAAAAACATAAACACACTGTAAATAGCGAGTAAAAACTCATAGATCATATATCTGGAAGCATCAGATACAGTAGCTGGTAATAGAGAAACGTTATCTGTTAGAAATAAGGCAGCAAAAACTGAGAACGCAATCCCCCATCCCATAGAATCTACAAATACCACCCAAATTAAAGAAGATAAGCTGATGTTTTTTTTATTCATACCGTTCTTTTATAAACTCCGATGAGTGATAATTATACGCACACCTTGTTAAAATACAAGGATTTATACGTGAGAACAAGGGCTGTTTAAATTTTTTGATAATAGTAATTCTATCTCTTCCTTTGTTCTAAATTTATACTCAACTTTAAAGCCTTCTTGAATAATTGTTCGATAATAGCCCCCATCAAGCAGGCATTGTACCAACTCATTCCCAGGTAGTAATTTACCAATAGGAGTTTCATCCACTACTACGCCATTGCTCATGTCTAAACTATTTTTGATTTCTTTGCCCGTGAGTAAACTCGCGTCAATGTTTATATTTAAATGATCCTCATTAGCATGGATTTGCAAAGTATGAAATGAAGGCCCTCGCGTGTCGTGAATGTTATTCGCTCGGGAATTAGCATAACTAGTGTCGCCATTGATAAAAACCACGCGGTCATCTTCAGAACGTAATAACGCGGGATGATCGCCACAAGGTTGATGGCCAGATAAAACCAATTGAATACCGTTTCGATATAAATAATCACTCACAAGGCCTGGAACAGGAACAAAACGCCGTTGAGAATCGAGCATGCTTGCAGCTACTATTGATCTGTATTCTGATGGAACTCGAATTGAAAAGGTATCGAGAGGAGAACGAGCTGGTCTTAAATCTAAAAGCATATTTTCAACATTTAAATCAGCCCATCGAGTCACCTCGGTTTTATACCAGATATTAAATTGATCTATCCAGGAGTGCATGTCTTCGATAATTGGGTCACTAGGCTGCATACTCGGTAGACGCCCAATATTTTCTTCCGTCAACCCGCCATGGACTGCAAAAATCCCTGCTTGCGGTATAATAGCAGCGAGCTGTGTCTGTTGAATATATTCACCAATTAAACCTTTTGGAGAATTCTGCTCTAAAATGCTTCGTAGCACCATATAATCAGAGATATCGGTAATAGAACAGCCTTTCTCTGTAGCCAAATGTTGTTGATGATAATAAAATGTATTAGGACAGCCCAAATTTTGCTCAAGCATCCACTTTAAATAGATAAGTTGACATTCTTCAATATCAAGGCAATTTACATAATGCTCAATGTCTTCTAAAGTATCTGTAGATTTATGGTTCGCTTCCATGTGTTTTTTTACATAATCAATGGGCAATTGGTGAGGAGCTGATAATAGCCAAAATGGAGCACTTCCTTTTATTAACCGCTCACGAATATACTTGGGGTTAAGTTCAACAAAAAATCGTGTTTTACTCGACTCTCGATTGCCAACAAGTAAAATTACTCTATCAGAATAACGATATTTAAAATCAAGTAACATTCGAGCGAGCTTTAAGTCTCCAACACCTCTGTCCGTGAGATCACCTCCAAAAATAAAATAAGGATCTCTAACCCCAGGGTGAAAATCCAGTTTACCCGTGGAATCAAATCGAACAACGGTGCTTTTTTTTATTGAACTTGAAAATGAAGGATAATGCCCTTCTGTATCCGTTATGTAGTGGACGTTCGTTCTATATTTTTTTACACGAGCAATTGGAGCAAATAACCCATTTAACGCTTTTAAATACATCAATAAACTCTCTTATCGAAGACATAATACAAAGCGGGAAATGTAACATAGTTAATTTAATATGGTCAAATTGGAAAAATCCACGCAAACAAGGCAAGAAAATGAACTTACCCAAAACTTAATCGATTTTACTTCAACTGTTACGCATCAGGCGCTCAATCATTTGTTCCAGATGCACCCAGTTTATTTTTTACTTGCTCAATATTAATCACTATCCTTATGATAACAATTGCCGTCTTCAAGATATTGAGTTAATTGTTCATAGGGCATAGGGCGCGCAAATAAGAACCCTTGATAAAAATCGATGTCGTATCTTTTAATGACATCATACTCTTCTTCAGATTCAATGCCCTCACAAATAATCTTAATGCCCAGCTTATTGGCCATTACACATATATTCTCCATAATCACTTGCTTAAACTCATTGATGTGGATATTTCTAACAAGCTCCAGGTCCAACTTAACATAATCAGGCTTTAGAGCGGATAATAGATTTAACGAGCTATAACCCGAACCTAAATCATCTAATGCAACACCATATCCTTGTTTTCGATAGAAATCCATGATGCTTAATAAATGCTTTTTATCATTTACTTCATCACTTTCGATAACTTCAAACACGATTTGAGACGGATCTAAATCTGTTCTTTTTAAAGCCCGGTTCGTTGTAGTCAAACAATAAGACGGGTCATAAATTGCGGTAGGATTAAAGTTGATAAATATTTTTTTTTCAGTACTCACTTTGTTCATATTTTCTATATGAGTAATTCTTGCCCTTTTATCCAACAAAAACAACATATCACTGGTTTTAGCAGCATTAAAAATATCTGATGGCGAAATGATGCTGTTGTTTATGCTTCCCCTTAATAAACATTCGAATCCATAAGGTTCCAGTGTTCCTTTGTGAACAATAGGTTGGCAAAAGGTGGTCAAAGAACCATTTTCGATTAGATCTACCAACCATTGCGCTAAAAGTAACCCGACCAATTTTCTCAATGTATACGTGTGGTTTAAAAGTACTTCTACCCCAGCATTCGCGTGTACAGAAGGTATTAACAATGCCTTGGAGTCTTCTAGCTCAACCTGCGAAAAACAAGTATCAATGATTTGACCCAGTTGATATGCTTCTTTGGCAGAAAAAGATAAAGTAATTACATTATCATCCGTATGGATATCATATTTATTATCGACTAAGTGATTGAGAAGCTTAGTTGAACTATGGCCTCTTGGTGGAGCAATAAGCAACGTGTATTGACCAGAGAGTTGATAAGTACGCACTGAGTCACATTTTTCACATGGCATTTCAGATCCTTCGCATATATATTTCCTTATATAAGTCACTATAGTACTTATTTGTTCTATTTTCCTTAAAAGGCTGTTAGGGCGTTGCATCAGTACGAACATCGTAAAGTAAAAAATAAGGGGCGTTATTTTGCAAAATTATGAGGGTGTATTGACCATTCCGATTACGCATGCAACGACCCTTTATCGATTATTTAAAGCAGGCTGGCTGTGACATTTTGCCCAAGGCATACTATTCTGGTTATTCAACACAATGATTTTTAGCAAAAACCGGCACCCACGTCCGATTGTTAGTTAGATAAATATCTTGATTTTTAATTATTAATGGATACATCAATAAGTCTTTAAACAATCTTCTATACTTAAAAAAAACAATACCTATCACGAACTCCTGTTTAGTCGCTGGATTATATTTGTGATGACCTGGTGTAGGTGCTTTGTCGTCAGATAGGGTGCTTCTTTTGGAGACAAATTATGTCGGCACCAAGAACGATGGCTGTCATTTTAATAGGTACTTTAGTTTGTGCGGGAACTCTATGGATGTGGAGTTACTACTCCATGCAATCCCCTGTGATAACAATTAAAATTGGTGCATTGCTGCCTTCTTCAAACGGAGATTTGGCGGAAAATCGCAAAATGATGATACAAGGCATGGAGCTTGCGAAAGAATACATAGAGACCCAATACAAAGGACAAGTAATTCTCGATTTTGATTATCAGAATGGATGCTTTGCTAAAGAATCTATTCCAGCAGTTCAAAAATTTTCTCATGACAACGTTCCAATCATTGCAGCGTCATTTTGCCTGTTTGGACATCTGCCTATTTTGCCCGTAACTGAGGGGAATAAAATAATTACGTTTAATACAGCGGCTAATCCTGACCAGGCTTTAAATCTGCACTATGCTTTTTCTACAAATGTTGAAATAAAGGATGAAGCCCAAAGGCTTTCCCAGTTCGCATGTAACCAGTTGGGAGCCAGACGAGCAGTGACTATGTTCCTGGATACCCCTTTTGGTCATGATTATGATAAATATTTTACTTATGATTTTAATCACTGTGGAGGGGATGTAGTAGGAAGTTTTCCAAATGCTCCTGATGGTAAGCAATTTAAGTCGATGATTAACCAAATAAAATCATTGAATCCTGACATCATTATCACCGCTCATTTTGGTCTGCCTCTGGCGATGTTTATTAAAGAAGTGAGAAAAGCAAACATCAACGTGCCCATTTTAGGGAACTACGAAACAGAGGATCCTACTGTAATAAGTTATGCCGGAGATGCGGCTGAAGGCGTGATATTCTCTTCTTCTGAATTGAATGAGAAAACACCGATGATGAAAGATTTTGAAAGACGTTATATTCGAAAGTTCGGTACAGAACCTAACGTACTGGTTACTAATGTTTATGATGATGTAGTGCTGTCCGTCGAGAGCTATCTGGCATGTAAAAATGACCGAGATTGTATGGCAAACTATTTGCATCAAATCAGCAATTATCAAGGGGTAAGTGGAACTATTACTATTAAACCAAGTGGAGCCACTAATAAACCCACTATATTCAAAATAATAAAAAATCACACGTTTATACCCTATCAAAAATACCAGGCAAGATAATGAAAATAAAAACGATGTTACAACTATTTTTTTTATTGTTTGTGTTGATCTCTGCTAGCCTGGTTAGTCTTGTTGTTGTGCAAAAAAACAACTTGGAGCGGATGATAATAAAAGGTATGTTAGCAAACGAAATCGTCAGAGTGGTGAACCAACGAGAAAAAATCATTAATAATTATATAAATGACCATCAAACTGAACAGATTATACTGCTACAACTCATGTACGAGATAACAACTAAACTGCTCCAATCCGACGCATTCGATACACCGGAAGAACAGGCTGTTCTTGAGGGCATGCGTGAAGATAATGTAGCTATAAATAAATTACTTACTGAGTTAATTATTTTTGAGCAGGAAAATCAATCGGAAATAAAAGGCCATGCCGATAATCAACCTTTGCTAAATAAATTTAAATCCTCGTTAAATAAAATAAGTGAATCAATAATGGCAGAAGCCTATCGATTAAGCGAAATCAATCGAAAGAACATCAAAAAAACCATGGAAAAGGTTGATTTGATTGTTATCTGCTCTGTCTTGACTCTAATTGTGCTTGGTTTTTTAGTTTTAATTTTCTTAAGAAGAAAAATCTATACCCCCCTTTCCAAGCTCAATGAAGGAATTAAGGTTATTGGGGAGGGTGATTTGGACTATAAAATCGAAGCTCATCGAAATGACGAAGTGAGCTTACTCATCAAATCGTTTAATGAAATGGCCCATAACCTGAAAGATCGAACCATAGAACAACAACACATACGCAACAAGCTGGAGAAATCGAATCGAGCTAACGTGTATATTGCTCAGCACGATTCGCTTACGAATCTTCCAAACAAAATTATGGCTAAAATTTTTTTATATAATGCGATTAAGCATGCGAACAATACTAACTCAATGGTGGCGGTAATTGATCTTGATCTGGATAATTTTAAACGCATCAATAACACCATAGGTCATTTAAAAGCCGATCTCTTGATAAAAAAAGTAGGGAGACGGCTGCAAAAAGTGACGCGCACTAATATTGATCTTGTCGCACGATTTGGTGGTAATGCATTTTATATTATAGTTCCATTGATTAAAACTAAAGATGAGGTTACTGCTGCTACGGAAAAAATCCGTAAAACCATTACAAAACCATTAAGTATAGATAAAAAAGAATTTTACCTTACGGCAAGCATTGGCATCAGTCTTTATCCGTTTGATGGTGTAGAGGTTAACACGCTCCTTGAACAAGCTGATTTTGCTATGTATCAGGCCAAAAATGCAGGCAGAAATAACATTCAATTTGCACTTCAAGAATTAAGAGATTTAGAGAAGAAAAAAGGCGAAATGGAAGTGGAAATGCACCATGCTATCGAGAATAATCAATTTATTCTCTACTATCAGCCCATCGTCAGTACTAAAACCCACAATATTGTTGGAGTGGAGGCGTTGATTCGCTGGATAAATGATAAAGGGGACATGATAAACCCAGAAGAGTTTGTCCCCATAGCGGAGCGATCAGATTTAATTATATCAATGGGTGAATGGGTTTTAAAAACAGCCAGTAAACAATTTAAAGAGTGGCAACATTACGGTTTGCAAACCATGGCTATTAATATTTCGGTACATCAATTAAGCGATCATTTATTAGAACTAACAAAAAATATACTGAAGCAATTGGAACTCGCTGAAGGCAGTCTTATTTTTGAAATTACTGAAACGGTATTGATGCAACAAACTGACGTGATGCTTCGATTTAATAAAATCCTGACCGAGATGGGGGTTAGGGTATCCATTGATGATTTTGGTACCGGCTATTCTTCATTTACTTACTTAAATAAATTTAATATTTCTAATCTTAAACTCGACGTCTCATTTATTAAGGACGTTAATAACGATAAAAGAAAAGCAGCTATCGTCAAAGCCATTCTTCAAATGGCACATACATTAAATATAAAAACCATTGCTGAGGGAATAGAAACCAAAGCAGAGTTTGAATTTTTAAAAGAAAATGAGTGTGATGAATGCCAGGGCTTTTATTTTAGCAAGCCACTGCCCCCTCATGAACTAGAGAAATTATTGCAACGTAATGTGCCAGACTAAACTATTTTATCCGTTAATAAATCGCTCTTATCTGGGTCTTTCTCAATTCAAGGAGTACTAATCAAGATCACAACCTATATAATGGTCTATCATAAGTAATAATGGAGAAAATAAGAGAGTTCGTTTAGATATTCTCTCAAACACATTATTCATTCAAAAGGATGTATGTTTATGAAAAACA
Source organism: Legionella quateirensis (assembly GCF_001467955.1). GTDB lineage: Bacteria > Pseudomonadota > Gammaproteobacteria > Legionellales > Legionellaceae > Legionella > Legionella quateirensis. The sequence goes on from NZ_LNYR01000046.1 coordinate 67,079, forward strand.
TTATATTTTTACTATTAATGTGCATCTATATTGAGTCATCTGGAGCAACTCTCGTTGTTAAAGGTCAGCCAACTCCATTAGAATATCAAAATGATGTATATTACTGGCCTCTCAATCTTGCTATTAGTCCTGGGCTCCAAACCTTATACATTACAATGGATGGCATTAATAAAGTGTGTTTTTTGAATACGGCTCCTCCAGGATTATTGGAGCAAATGTCTGAGATCAGTATTATTATCAAAGGTAAAATGACAGATTGGAATTGTTTCCCATATACAACTACCTACTATGAGGTCCGCCCATAATACTGCAAACGCAGCAAGCGTAGAACCTGTGCGAAATAAAAATTTCAAAAATTCAAAAATTCAAAAATTCATGTCCATTTAAAGTCATTTTTGATTAAAAAATCATAACTGTGGTATAATTTTATATTGCATTATTAATCACTATATATTTATGCCCGAGATTATTGAAATTGCGATGGATGAGTGCGATTTTACTTCAGATATAACTACAGATTTAGTTACTTATGGAGTGAGTACCTGTATTGCTTTTATAATTTATGCTTCATTTTATGATGAAGATGACGAGTTGATACAAGCACGTGGTTTATACCACTGGTCTGGTTTTAAAGCAGAACCAAAAGATCCTGCCCTATCCATGAACAACACTTTAAGCTATTTTTTAGATGAACTCAGAATGCATTTTGACTTCCCCTTCGAGCTTGATATTCAAATAGATTCATTACATTTCATCGGTGGAGAAAAAGCAGTATGGGAAGATGGCGAACTCATACTTTCAGGCACAGAAAGAGAAGTGCTTCACTTAACTGAAGCAGTCAAAAACTTTGATTATGAAGGATCTAATTTTAGAAAGCCCAAAGAAATAAGCCATTCACATTTTCTGACTTCTGGAAATGAGTCATTGACTATAGAGGTCACTGCAAATAAGTGTATCTATGTAACAAAATTTATTGATAATTTTTGTGAAGAAGAACAAGAAAGCCATTCTTCATCATTAAACCACGCCTGTTAATATCTGGAACCGATATTATTTATCAATAAGTCCTGTGAACAACAAGGGGTTTGGGACGAGCGCAGAAAACACCCCTACAAAGTATAACTTTGTAGGGAGTATTTAAAATACCTCTATTAAATAGGTCTAAAAGTTCGTTCTTCCATTGAGTCATCACTAAGCGCTTCAGCAATACTGGCAATCGGTCTGGTAATCAAACTTACCGCACTAAACAATATATTAACAATTTGAGCCAAAAGCGAGCTAAAAATGTGGTGTATATTATCGACAAATGCATCCAGCTCTCTTTCAGTGGCTTTATCAAATAGGTCACTGGTTTTTTGTTGATTCAAGGTCCAGGTATAAGCCGCTTTTAATAAAGAAGCAGTAGCATTCAAAAGGCGTATAGAGGCATCAACAGCAAAAACTGTATCTAATACAAAGAAATCAAGAACTGGAGTGGCAACAAAAGCAAGAAAATCCGAATGTTTGGTTTCAGTTTCCTGAATCGGTTGAAACATTGTTAAGAAACGGTGCGCGGTTGACTCATAAGGTCTACCATTTAATAAAGGTTTTATTAGTTCGGCCATATCATAATGCTCCTATAGAGTTTAACTTTCGGCGCAAGGATAACATCAAATACTTAAGCAATTATTAAGACAAACTAAATTAATAAAGAAGCAACATTACCCTAAAGAACCGATCACCCAACCGGATTAGTAGAAATTAGTCCAACACTTATGGAGAACAAGTCTATGAACTGTGAGATTGATCTCAAGAATCCTTATAGACACTTCTTCTATATGACCAAAAAAAGAACAGTTATTGGAAACTGTGCTATAACTAAAATAGTGTTATCACTGGACAAAAAGATATGCCTGGCTTAACTTCCAAAATAAAAAGGGGTGCTAAGTATTTAATTACTAAGGCTAGTGCTCTTCATCAAGATGTAAAAGATGAGATGAATGGGGCAAGTACTGTTCATACTGAAGTACAACATTTATATAATAAAGTAAAAATTATTATGGAGCTTGAAGGAAAAAAACTTGATCCACAAGTTAAAGAAGCAGCGCAGTGTATGTTAAACGATTTACAAGCCGTACTCGAAGAAGATTCCAGTCATGGTCCTCTTACCCGACACCACCCAAGTGGCCAATATGACTTGGCTGAAAAAAGCATTGATATCATTTTCAAATATCAACCCAAACTTGAAGCAGCCCCAGGATTTTGGAATCAGATTAAAGCACATATTAATACATTTATTGAAAAAATATCCGGTGAAAAAAATGTTTTTGAAACACAAGGCACTGCGTTTTCTAAAAGTAAATCTTTTCAGGATCTGAAACAAAGCGTCACTGAACTCAGAGATGAAATGAAAAGTGAGTTAGAGCCTGATGAACCAGGGACGAAGTTTGAACATCGATAACACCATACAATAAACTCTGTTCATTAGAACAATGCTCCAAGTGTGACAGGATCCAAGGATACATCTTAACCTTTCCCATGCAGAGATAGAACTTAAAAATCATGAAAAGTATGTATATCTTAATGAGCCATAATTATGAGTAACAGCGATATTGTGCATAGAAATAACGTTTAGCGCGAGATAAAAAATGAGTAATCCTTTTGAGAACAATCGCTTAACCTACTTAAAGGCCGCTTTATTTGTGGTTGGGTTGATCTTTATTTTTGGAATTTACCCCTTGACGATTGTTTGGCCAACAGGCTGGGCATGGCACTCCGGACAATCAGAATATTTGCAAATGATTCTTGGGATTTACGCAACACTTGGCGTATTCTTGCTAATTGCTTCCAGAAATCCTTTAGAACACCGCAGTCTCATCTGGTTCACAATCTGGTCGAGCATAGTGCATGGAGGGATTATGGGTATTCAATCTATTGTCTACCCTCAACATATGGGGCACCTGTGTGGTGACGTTCTTGCACTATTTGCCGTTGCCTTAATCCTGGGTCTGTTGATGCCAAGAAAAAATAGCTAATAAATATCGAAAATATATCCGTCTGATTAAAATGCGCGTCATTCCCGCGAAGGCGGGAATCCATGCATCAAATGAGCACATGATAGTGTTTACTTAATCGATCACCGCTTTCGCGAGGATGACGTCATGTTGATCTCGGTGAATTAACAAAGCCCTATGAAATGATTAAATCAAAACCAGCTCTACATAGCGATGCACGAATATGAGATACAAATTCACTAAACATAAAAGAAAAATTACAATTAAAGTACACTATTTAAAAACGGTTATAACGAAGAGATACCATCTAGTGTACTTTATTCACATGCACCCAACTTCCGCCTAATGCCTTAATCAATTGAACACTGGCAATTTGGCGCCGAGTGAGCACATTAACCGCTGCAAGTTCTGTTTGTAAGGCTGTGTTTTCAACTACCACTACGTCCAGGAACGTCACAATACCTCCAGAATAACGATTGTTTGCTTGTGTTAATGCACGTTTTGCTGCCTGAGCAGCCGCTTTTTGACTACGAATTTCCTGATCCAGTTGATTTACAGCAACCAGACTGTCTTCTACTTCCTGAAATGCAGTTAATACCGTTTGTCTATAATCTGCTACTGTTTCAAAATAACTGGCCTTTGCATATTTTAACTGCCCTACTAACTTGCCTCCTTCAAAAATTGGCTGAGCAACAAGTGGCTGCGCCAAAGCGAGCGTGCTGATTGGCCCTAAAGACCAGATTAAACTGGGCTTTGAAATCAGATTGGATAAACTCTGACTTTGAAAACCAAGAATCCCGGTCAGATCCAGCACAGGAAAAAATGCCGCTCGTGCAACCCCAATAGTGGCATTAGCAGCTTGTACACGAAACTCTGCTGCTGCAATATCAGGTCTTCTCTCTAATAAAGTTGAAGGAAGATCTGGAGCAACTTTGACAAGCGTCCGAGATAATTTAGCAGGAGGCAAAGAAAAATCTGCTGGGAATTGGCCAATAAGTATCGCAATAGCATGTTCATACTGTGCGCGTTTCAGGCGCATATCTGCTGCAGCAGTCTTTGCATTTTCCAGTTGCGTCTCAGCCTGATCTACAGCTTCTATTGGAGAAGCGCCACCGTGATAACGCTTTTTATTTAGGTACAAGGCTTTTTGATAAGCAACGACTGTAGCATCTAAAATACGTTGTGACTCATCACAACCTCTTAGCGAAAAATAATCACTAGCCAGTTCTGCATGCAAACTTAAAGAGATTGCTGCAAGTTCAGCTTCCGTTGCATGTGCTGTATCTTGTTGTGCCGCAACTGCATTGCTAATACTTCCCCAAGCATCAAGTTCATAATTGACCCGAGAACCAATGATGTAATTATTATACAAAGGAATTGTCGATGGATCTGCCATAGTTGTTGAAGTCTGTTGCCTGTTGGCATTAAGCGTTCCCTGAATGTTGGGAAAAAAGGCTGCCCTGGATACCTGAACCAATGCCAGCGCTTCTTGATAACGAAAAAATATTTTTTTAAGATCCTGGTTTGAAACCTCAATCAAACGCTCTAATTTATTTAAAACGGGATCGTTATATACTTCCCACCAGGGAGTAACTTTAGAAGAAGGCATCTTCGTTTTGGCTGGAACCCATGTCCCGGTTTCTTTAAAATGTGCAGGAACGGGCATAAATGGTCGTTCATATTTGGGAGCAAAAGAACAACTTGTTACAATAAAAATGACGATTCCCAAAATAATGATCTTGTTCATGAAACAACCTTAACGTGTTCACCATTTATTATAGAATCAGAAGGATTAAGAATAATTTTTTCTCCTGCGTTTATTCCCTCATCAATCTCTACTACATCTCCAAAATCCCGACTGATGGTTATCGGTTTTAAAACAACCTGATTATTTTTATCAACTACAGCAATTTGCAATCCTTGTGCCTGGAACAAAAGAGTATTTACCGGCAAACGAAATGTATTTTTAGGAATGGTGAAAGTAAAAGTCACCTTTGTATATCCGCCCGCAAGCAGTTCTTCATTAGAATTTTCCGCTTTAAACTGAGCCAGCAAGGTTCGAGTTGCAGGATCAATAGCCTGGGCAGTTTTTATTAATTGCGCAGGAAAAGTTTGCCCCGGGTGCTCTGCGAAAGTCAAACTAACCTTCATATCAGGAGTAATTCGTGATGAATAATTCTGAGGAATTTTCACATAAATTCTCAATGGATTGGTTTGAGCTATCTGGAACAACGGTAAACCGGTATCACTACTTCCTGCATTGATTAATGAACCTATATCGGTTGTTCTGGAAGTAATCACACCATCAAAGGGTGCTATAACTCGCTCGAAACTCACCAGTTCCTTTAGTCGATCTACATTGGCGCGAGCTGCCACTTCCAGGGCATATTTCGATGCAGCGTCGCTTACTTTTTCATCGCGCTCTTGCTTGGATACTGAATTGGATTTTACCAGATTCACCCAACGTTTAGCGGTAGATTGAGCGATTTGATTATTCGCAATAGCAGTATTGAGATCCGCCTCTGCCTGACGAAGTTGAGCATCCAGCTCGGGAGTTTCAATAACAGCAAGTAAATCTCCCTTTTTTACATGACTGCCAATATCAACATACCAATTCTTAATGTACCCATTCGTTCGCGCGTAAATTGTAGCATCATGCCAAGCCTGCACATTACCCGGTAAAATAATTCGTTCTGTTCCGCTAAGAGGAGTTGCGGTGAGTACTCTGACATAGTTGACCTCATCGGCTCGGGTTTGTTGGCGTAAGATAATCGCTGAATAAACACGATAAACAATAACGGTTAAAAAAAGCATTAAAAAAAGAACCAGAAACACAAACAGTGGATTGCTTTTATGCTCTTTAAATTGATATTTAATTCCCTTAAGCATTATTATTCCTTTGCTTCACTTTCAATTGATGATTATGAATCATGTAAAACACCGTAGGCACAAAAAAGAGCGTTGCAATTGTCGCAAAAGACAACCCTCCAATTACAGCTCGGCCTAATGGAGCATTCTGCTCACCGCCATCACCCAATCCAAGAGCCATAGGCATCATACCGATAATCATTGCTGATGCGGTCATCAGTACAGGACGAATACGAGTTCTTCCTGCCTCCATAGCGGCCAGTAACGGATTGTTTGTTTCTAATAAATGTTGACGGGCAAAACTGATAATGAGAATACTGTTTGATGTGGCAACTCCCATACACATAATCGCCCCTGTTAATGCAGGAACACTCAACGTAGTACAGGTAATAAATAAAAACCAGGCAATGCCAGCAATTGCAGCGGGTAAGGCCGTAATGATGATAAAGGGATCAACCCAGGATTGAAAATTAATCACAATAAGTAAATAAATTAATAGAACAGAAAAAACAATTCCCCAATACAATCCCTGAAATGCCTGTTGCTGGGTATCAATCTGTCCCCTGACCGCTATAGTCGAACCTAAAGGCACTTCACTCTTCATTTCGGCAAGGATCTGATTGATGTCATGAGTAATCGAACCTAAATCTCTGTCTTGTGTCGCTGCAAAAATATCAATGACCGGCATGACGTTATAATGAGATTCAACAACAGAAGTCCATTTTCGTGTAATGGTACCCAATGCTCCCAATATCTGATGTTGCGCAGCTGATTGTATGTTGGGAGAAATCCCGTCAATCATGATATTGCGTAATGCTTGTAAAGAGTTCATCACATATTGTGGTGCCTGGACTACGATAGGATAAGAAACTTTATTTTCAGGACTTAACCAAAAAGTAGGCGTCGTTTGAAAACTGCCCGACAAAGCAATAAATAAATTCCTGGCAATGTTACTTTGAGTTATCCCTAGTTCCTTTGCTTTACTTCTGTCAATATCAACAAATAATTCAGGATAGTTCATTGCCTGGTGCTCCCGAATATCCACAAGACCAGGAACTTCTTTTAATCGTTGCATCAATTTTTTCGCATAAATTCTGTTTTCATCTTGCTTCAAGCCAATTATCTGAATATCAATGGGTGAAGGAAGACCAAAATTAATGGTCTGGTTCACAATATCTGCTGGTAAAAATGCAAAGGATATATCCGGAAATTTCTGATTAAGCACGGTTCTTAATTCACGCTGATAGTCAAAAACAGAGTGATGTTTTGGTTTCAGAGAAATCAGGATATCTGCATCCTCTGGTCCAACAGGAGCAGAATTACTGTACGATAAATTGATTCCACTCACAGGCAAACCTATATTATCCACTATGGTATCCAATTCCTGAGGAGGAATAACTGTTCTGATAAGCTTATCTATAGTGTCAACGTAACGTGCGGTAACCTCAACGCGAGTTCCTGTAGGAGCACGAATATGAAGCTTTATTTGGCCAGCATCAACATTGGGAAAGAAATTACTACCCAGCCAAGGCCATAATAAAACAACGGATGAAACAATAAATACTAAAAAAATCCCGACAAAATAAGTGGCATTGTGCAATGCCTTATTCAATAAAGTACTGTAATTTTCTCGAAAAATTTCAAACTTTTTTTCAAATTGAAGATGAATTCGTGCGAAGAAATTTTGAGATTGTTCCTTTTTTTTAGCATCATGCTTGTGCAGCAGATATTTTGCCAACGTAGGAATAAGAGTTCGTGATAAAAGATAAGAGATTAACATGGCAAAAATAACTGCCTCTGCCAGAGGCACAAATAAATATTGAGCGACCCCTCCTAGATAAAACATCGGTACAAACACGATACTGATACACAAAGTAGACACTAATGCGGGGATGGCAATTTGATGTGCGCCATCTAAAATGGCCTCTTCTACCTCTTTACCTTGCTCCAAATTCCAATTGATGTTTTCAATAGCAACCGTTGCATCATCAACTAAAATACCTACCGCTAATGCCAGACCACCCAATGTCATAATATTTATCGTTTCACCCAATACTGAAAGTATGGTTAGTGAACCGATAATGGATAGAGGAATGGAGATACTAATGATTAAGGTACTGCGTAAACTACCAAGAAATATTAAAATCATAAGAGCAGTCAATGATGCAGCAATAATCCCTTCTGTAATCACTCCTTGAATCGCTGAAGTCACAAATATGGATTGATCCGCAAATTGTCCCAAATTTAAACCTGCGGGCATAATTTCTTTAATTTTGGGTAATAACGCTTTGATCTGCTTGATAATTCCCAAAGTTGAAGCATCGCCTGTTTTTTGAACTGACATCATTACGGCTCGCTTACCATCGACCCGTACTATATTGGTTTGCGGTGCAAAACCATCACGTACATGAGCAACATCACGAATATATAAAACCCGACCAGGAGTAGTTTTAACGGGCATATCATTTAAGTCGTTTACCTTTAGAGGACTATTATTGAGCTTTACAATGTACTCATAATCACCAATTTTTTGTGTTCCTGAAGGGATGATTAGATTTTGCGCTTCAATAGCGGTATTGATTTCTAAAGGAGATACTCCATACGTTTGCATGGCTTGCAAGTCCAGATCAACTTGTACCTGACGTACTTTACCTCCATATGGATAAGGCAAGGAAGCTCCTGCCACAGGCGCTAATTGTGGACGAATAAAGTTATTGCCCAAATCATTTAGTTCTTGTTCAGGAATGGTGTCACTGGATAAAACCAATTGCAAAATAGGAACGGTTGATGCTTTATAATTTAATATCAACGGAGGCAGAGTACCAGGAGGCAAGGAACGCAGAATCGTTTGAGCTATAGAAGTAACCTGACTCAAGGCGAGCTCAATATTCACACCGGGTTGAAAGAATAGCTTGACTACACTGACACCAATTAAAGATTCAGATTCAATATGTTCAATATCGTTGACAGTAGTAGGTAATACCCTTTCGAAAACGCTGGTAATTCGATTGCCCATATCGTCAGGTGGCAATTCTGAGTAGCTCCAGATAACACTAATGACCGGAATGTTGATGTCCGGAAAAATATCGGTGGGAGTACGCATTATAGACAATGGCCCAATGATGAGCAGCAATAGAGCTAATACTATAAATGTGTAAGGTCGTGTCAGCGCAATCCGTACAATCCACATAACATTCCATGTTTAAAATTGAAAAAAAATCTAAGTTTAAAGGGATACCAGGAAAATAAAATAAAACATGTATCAAAAAATCAGAGTAAATTCTTCTTTTGACTAATGCAACAATTTTATTATTTCAGCGTCAACAAATAAACCGTGATGTTCTTGCACTTTTGCTATTGCCTTAATCCTGGGGCGGTAGATGCCAAGAAAAAATAAATAATACTCACCGAAAATCAAACCATCGTAGCCGGTATTAGCGCAGCGTAATACGGGGGACTTTGAGCTTCGAACATGATTTTCCCCCGTATTACGCTGCGCTAATACGGGCTACAAACTCTATATGCTTCTCTTCGATTCGTCAGGATTTTATTATTGGTTACAGAGTCAGATTCCTATACATAAAAAATAATTACAATTATGCTTAAATAATACTTGACCCTATTGTTGCTATAGACCTTATCTTAGTTAACAAGGAGGAAATACAATGACTCAATGGTTCGTAAAAGACTTAGCTAAACTAACCGGCATAACAGTGCAAACACTGCATCATTATGATCGCATTAATTTATTGAAGCCTTCGTTACGAATGCCTAATGGTTATCGTGTTTACTCTGAACAGGATTTATTGCAACTGCAACAGATTATTGCTTTGAAGTTTTTCGGGTTTGAGTTAGCACAAATCAAAACTCTGCTCACAGAAGAAAGTGAGGCACTAAAGCATTTTAACAACCAGGTCCGGGTGCTGGAAGAAAAAGGAAGGGCTTTGGTTGATGGTGCAAAAGCGCTGCAAAGCATCATTGATACTGTTGATAGTCATAAATCCATACCATGGGAAACCATTATACAACTTATAGAGGTCTATAAAATGACAGATAATCTTGAACACAGCTGGGTAAAAGAAATATTCACCCCTGATGAATTAAAACAGTATGCTGAATTCGAAAAAGAAATGAAAGCCAATAAAACTCCAGAGCAAAAAGCTGCTTTTGAACAACAATGGCAGCAACTTTTGGCTGAGCTGAAAATGAATATGAACCAGGATCCTCAATCTGCTTCAGGTATTGAATTAGGCAAAAAATACATGGCATGGGTCAATGGAATTTATGGAAAAAAATATGCCCACCTAAGAACCAAAAAATGGGAAAAAGGCTTTGGGGAAGGCAAAGGTTTACAAGACATTGGGTTAACACCTGAATTAATGACCTGGGTAGAAAAAGCCACCAACGCCTACTGGAAAAATCGAATTTTTGGCATTCTCGAACTCGTTGGTAAAAAACCAGACGCTACCGTTTTATCACTATGGAATGAAGCACTTGATGATTTGTATGGGAATGAAACAGCTCGTAAACAAACCATTTATGAAATGGCTTTAAGTGATGAACAGGTCAGCGCAGAAGCAAAAGCCTGGCTTAAAAAACAGATGCACTCTTAATCCTTTCCTGCAGGCAGGGGCAATCGCCCCGCCTCAGCATCTTCATTACTCAAAATTGTCTCATTCAAACGTCATTTAAACCGTTTAAATTCAATACGATTACAGAATTCTTAATGTTTCCTTAATGTTCCTTATGTATAATATTTGCCCTTTAAGATGCCTATTGAGTACAGCAAATGAAATTTTTTGCAATCCCTAAAAACTATCTACCTCAAAGTATTTCTTCAGAAACCCAAATTTATGTACGCGCAACCTTTGGATTGCTTGCAGCCGTAACAACAGCTATTAATCCAATAGTTGGAGCCCTGGTTCTCGTAAGCCATGGCACATGGGAATTAGCAGGTTTTTTTACTGAACAAGAACACCCGGTACCCAATGTGAAACCACCAATAATGAGCAAGGAAGAACTCAGAGAACAAAAGTATACTGAGGCGTTCAATAAATTACTTTTAAAAGCACAAGAACTGGGGACTCAATGCTCACCTCAGGAAATTGAGAATGCAAAAAGAATATTCTTTGTCCATAATCTGATCGAAGAAGTATGCTATGAAGCCTTAGCTAAAATAGTTAAAAAGCTTGAGATCACTGGAGATGTAATTACTGAGCAACAATCAGGTCAAATTCTTGCCTACATTAAAAAAATGGCTCATGTGGAATTGCGTAAACGTGGGGGTTATACCTTAACTGGAAGAAACATGATCACGCCCAGTCAATTTTCACACGTTTTGCTCAACATAACTACTATTATTCATGATCGAGACGTTCGCTTGACGGATGCACGATACTATACATTAACTGATTTATGCGTAGCTTTGGATGATCATAACAGTTATGTTAAAAATATATTGTTTCGCTCGTGGTTTAAATGTGACCAAATGTCCTGTGACAGCCATTTAAATATGATAAAAGATGTGGTTGGATTTAATGGGCGGATATCAGAGCAATTAGGTTTTGACTTTGAACACGCATTATCGAATAAGAAAGAATACTACAATACATATCATACCGGTATAAGAACAGTAGAGAATCCTGTTACAGGCGAACGTTCTGCTTTAAAATTTACAAATTTAACTGAAGTCAGATCCAAATTTAAATCTATTATCAATAAATTGTTAAATTCTACTCCTGATAGCCGGTTAATCACTGAGTTAAGAATGAATAGGTTACTTGAAAAAGATGAGATAGATGCTCTTATAGGAGGACGCAGTTATTCATGCGCACCACGTTTTCATCAACCAATAACACAGAACGCATTATTAGATCCCACTATCACTGTAGGTGAGTTCTTGAATAACTATTTCCCAGAATTACAAGCTAAAAATACACATACTCCAATTTTTAACTAGGGGCTGTTGACATTTTCGATTTCCACCTCCTGCGACTTGTTCGCGGGATCCAGTTCGATCTTGATGAATACATTATGTTTGTTAATGAAACTTGATCTCTGGATCCCGCGAACAAGTCCTGAGAGATGGTCACAAAATGCGAGCGTAACCAATTGATTTATAATTAAAAATCGACGTACCGCGCTTTATGCGCGGTATCCAAGCTTTGCTCCTAAGGAAAACAGTATTTGCATAGCACTACCATCACTATGGATACCGCGCATAAAGCGCGGTACGTAGGCACTTATAAGATGCTTCAATTTTGTGAGGATCTCTCAGTAACAAGTCACGGGACGTTGGAAATAAATAGATGAATTGTCAATACACCCTAGTAACCCATTAAGAAGCCAAGTCTTTTGTTTATCATCTGATTATCAAAAGACTAGACCTCTATCTCAATTAATATTAATCATTCATCCAAAATCAAAAATCCATTCGCTCTGAGATTAAGCGGTAAACTACATGCATGATTCCTCACTTTTATCCGACTCATTAATAAAAAAACGTTTGTAGAAAAACCATACAAAATGGCCGCTAATATTAATATTCTCTTAATGTTAATGTTTTATCATTTAGACAATTTGATGTAAGTGGAGATAATCATGCCTAAAGTCATTTTAATCTATGCAAACTGCCAAAATACAACAGCCAAAGGTGATTTCGCTTTTGCAGGGAACATTGCTAAAGATTTGAAAGAAGACATTGATAGGACTGGAAATGATATTGATGTAATTCTCACCTCAACTTTAGATGGCATGGAGCGATTTGAAAAACTCTACGGCAAAACTATAGATGGCAGGGTTATCATAGAAGGCAGAAGTATAGGGATTAGTGCTCTTGAGTTATTAGATCCTGTAAAAATTGAAGTTGTTGCCTTTATTGAAGCCAATCGTTGCAAATATGCCCCAGCAGACATAGTGAAACGGATTATTTCTCCAGATAGTAAATTTCTTTTTATTGGTGCTGCAAATCAAGATGCAATTAGTGGACCATTTCGTCATTATTTTAGATATTTAGGACTTCAGAGGGAACAGCCCGAACTGTATAATCATTTTGATGCTGACGATATAAAGTTGGGAAGCAGTGGACTAGGCACTGACCGCTTGGGCTTACCTAAAATAAAGACAGCTGATGAATTACCCGAGTTAAGTTACGAGCAAAGCCTCCAAATTCCAAATACAGACTATGGATTTATTTATCTGGCTAAAATTAATAAGTCAATAGATCTACGCACAATTGCTCAATACACCATGATTTCTGATTTAAGTGAATACGTTCTGGTTGGTGACTATTCTGAGAAGCCTCTACAAGTAAGAGCCGCAGTTATAGCAGAAATGAAATACCATGGAACCTCTTTGTTACAGCAACTGCCAAAGATTCATTATCATCAATCTCTAGACAATTGCTTAATGCGTCACATGGTCGCTAAGTCTACTGGTAACTTAGTGCTGTCAACCGGGGTGATGAGCGCCATAGAGGCAATGAATGACAAAAAATTACCCTATTACCAAACGTTACCCAATAACACCAATTTTGTAGCATCATATCTACTTGCTGTAAAAGACATTGCTTCCAACGATTCCAGCTTAATTGGCGCTATGCCACAGATAATCATTGAATTATCAAATTTACTTTTTGCTGATAAACCATTAAGTCTCAGTCAAGTTAATAGGACAAAAGATTTGTTAAGTATATCATCAGTTCCCTCTCGCCTGATTGAAACAAATCAGAAGATAATTAAAATTGCGAATGGTACCCTTGCCGGTCAACTTTTGAGTTTCATAGGAAATCCTACTCATACCAAACTTCACAGACAATGTGTCAGTGTGTGCCAATCCTTACGTAAAAGCGGTGAAATCAACTCACCTGTTTATGATCAAGCATTGCGACGCGCAGCAGCGTGGGGACGGATATTTGAGTTAAAAGTATTAATCAAATCGATGAGTGTTGAGGACATTAGTAAACAGGATATTTCAGGTAAACGATGTACTGCCTTACATTGGGCTGTTTTGCAAAAGCAAATTGATTGCGTGAACCTGTTGATATTAGCAGGTGCCAAATTAAATACTCAGGATATCAACGGTAAAACCCCTTTGCACTATGCAATACAAGCAGGCGAAAGGAGTATAATTCAATCCTTGGTTGAACATGGAGCCTCTCTGGAGATCCCCGATATTAGTGGTGTTAAACCCTGTGATGGAGCAGAACCTTGGGTTCCTGAGTTTATTCATGCGTGTTTGAGTGCGAATAAAAGCCATTTATATTCCCCTGTTGATAGTATCTAATCATGCATTAGATACTATCCTCTTGAGCACGTTACCTGTTTACTATCATAAAATAGAGGCTCAGCGGAATTCGATTAAAAGAATACAATACTAATGCATGCTTAAAGTGATGCCGTCTTCGACACTATTTTCTTGCTTTTCATCTACGTCTTGTGATGGATCTTTAATTAGATCGTGTAATCTTTTTTTGAAGTCCAGAGTGGTTGTTTTGTGTGTTTCAGATGCCTTTGCTTCTTTTATACCGTGTTGCATTATCTGGTCCTGATTTATCTCAAGATCCTGATTGAGATTCAGATGGATTAACTCTGTTTGGATTTGTTGACTAAAATGACGACAGGATGTCGGTGTAGCTATAGTCGCTTTAGCTGCGCTGTCGACGCTAAAACCATCGTTCTTCATGATGTCTTTTAACTCATCACTGATGCCAGCCTTGACCACTTCTGTTGCAGTAGTAGAGCAGTTAAATTTATAGAAACTATACGCTTTGGGGCTTTCAGCCAGACTAGCCATTTTATCAAGGACTTGTTCAGCATCAAGTGCAAAAGCAGGCGCATTGTGATCAAGATTCGTAGGTATTCTAATAACCGATGCGGGTGATTCACCAACGCTGAGATGCCGCTCTTCAAAGTCTCTTTTGCATAATTTAATTTGTGCATCTAATCTTCTTAGCTCTTTGCTTATCTCAGAAACACGAGCAACTTCAGCATCATTTAAATCAAGGTTCGTGTCAGGTTTTCTTTGTTCACGAGCAGCAGCAATTAACTCTTGTCTATAAAGGTTTCCCTTATCGAGCAAGTGCTGCATCTCAGATACTAATGCATTTACCGATGATTTGAGCTCCTTATAGGCAAGATCATCTTCAATATCTTTTTGAAGTTGTTGATGTGCAATTTCTTTAATCTTGATAATTGTTTTATCTCTGGTCAACATCCCCTTAACCTTGGTTTTATTAGCCAAAGGAATGCCCTCTTCAAATAAATGCTCATGAATTTCCGATTTAATCTTGGGAGCTGGCTCATGCCTCCATTCGGATTCCAAATCATCTCGGTGATTATTAATATGATGCCCATTGGTATTTCCTGGCCACCAACTAAAATAAACAAAATAACTCACTTGCTCTTTTGGTTTATAACTGTCATCTTCTTGTCGTTCAGGAACAATTTCTGTTCGTTTGCTTATCGAAAGACCGGGCACATCCTGATATTTTTTTGCCAGCTCCTCTCCTCTTGCATCAGCAGGGAAGGTTAGTTCAACAGCAGCATGGCCAACATTGCCACCGAATAAAGTGGATTTAACTGGGTTAGCAAACCCCAAACCCTTAGAGCTGCTCTTCCAGGTAAAGATCTCAAGTCCCATAATAAAACTCCAATCATTACGAATGATTCTATTATGAGCTAAATGATTAATTTATAGGTTAAGTGGTGGTTATGCTGCTATTTGAATTTCGTATAAGCCATACCCAACATGAACGAGTGTTTTATGCTCCAGCTTTGCTAATGCCCAAAAAGACAATTGATTTCATCAGGTTACAAAAATGGATAAAGTCTGGTTAAAGGCGGCTATAATTAAGTAATGGCATTAAACGTCTTGCAAGGATAACGAATATGACCTGTACTCATAATAGAATGTTTCAAACTGGCGCATTATGCGGATTCATCGATAAAGTCTATGATGGAGATTGCACTCTTAAGACTTTGAGCGAAAAAGGTAATTTTGGAATTGGAACTTTTGATGCAGTACATGGTGAGTTAATTGGTTTTGATGGCCAATTTTATCGAATACTCGAAGACGGTATTGCTCGCCCGGTCGATCCACAACAAAAAACCCCCTTTGCGTGGGTAGTTCATTTTGATGAAACACATCAATTTGAATTAAACAACATAGAAAGCTTCGAGCATTTTTCTGAAGAATTTGATAAAAAGATCCCTTCTCTAAATTATATATATGCCTATCGCTTTGAATGCCTATTGGATGAAATCGAATGTCGTTCCGAGGCGTGTCAACCCAAACCGTATCAATCACTCGTTAAAACATTTCCCAAAGTGCAAGTCAATTTCAGCTATCAAAACATCAACGGTGTGTTTGCAGGGTTTCGCTTTCCTGAATATTTTTCAACATTAAACATCCCAGGACATCATATGCATTTTTTAAATCCCGACGATATGAAAGGAGGCCATGTGTTTCGATTTAAATTTAAATCGGCACAAATTAAAGTGTGTATGATTAAAAATTATGAGCTGGCGTTAATCGAATCAGAAGCGTTTAGCGATTTAAAAATTGGTGCCGAAGAATTACATAGTGCAACACAGGCTATTGAAAAACAGAAATAACCATTACGAAATCCGCCCCCCATCAAAAGATGGGGACGGATTAGGGTGATAAAGAACAATTTAATTTCCAGTACTACTAGTCACCGCTTCAAATAGTTTGGGATTATCTGAGTAATCAATTGGTATATCGACGATTACCGGTCCTTTTTGAGCAAGCGTTTCTTGTAGCAAAGATTTAAAATCGGACGGATGTTTTAACTCATATCCTTTTGCCCCAAATGCCTTGGCAAAATCGACTATATTGACTGTGCCAAAATCCACACCTGAGCCACGCTTGTATTTCATTAGTTCCTGTTCTTTCACCATGTTGTAACAATTATCCCGCCAGATAAAATGAACGAAATTCTGTTTGTGTCGTACTGCATTTTCAAGCTCCATAGCTGAAAACAAAAATCCCCCATCGCCAGACAATGAAACTATTCGTTTATCAGGATGAACGAAACTCACGGCCATAGCCCAAGGTAAACCAACACCCAGGGTTTGTTGGCCATTACTAAATAAGAGATGGTGTGGTTCATAGGATAAAAAGTAACGCGCCATCCAAATATAAACAGAACCTATATCACAAACAACATAAGCATCATCATCAATGGCATTTCTTAATTCATGGATAAAATGTAAAGGATGCAGGAGGTTTCCTTTTGATAAATGTTCACCACTTTGAATGATTTTTTGATGTGCATCATGATAAGGTTTCACATGCTTGTCATTTTGAGCAACCATTGCTGCATTTAATAAATCCGTTAAAGCAGCAATATTTGCATCGACATCGCCCAGTAGTTCATATCTCGGTTGATAGGTTTCATGAATTTTTGCTGGTAAATAATCAATATGGATGATCGTTCTTTGTTTTCCAACATTCCAGCTTTCAGGGTCATACTCTGCCATATTTAATCCAACGGTGATGACTACATCCGCCTTATTCAGCAGTTGATCACCGGGTTGATTACTAAACAGACCTACCCGTCCGGCAAAACAGGAAACCAATTCTCTTGAAACCACGCCAGCAGCCTGAAAAGTACCGATAGTGGGTAAATGAGTTTTTTCTAATAAAGCGCGGATTGCTCTGGTATTTTCTGGTCGGCTTGCCTCTTGCCCTAATAATAACACCGGAAATTTTGCAGCATTAATAATATCTGCAACAGCGAGCAAAGAGTGTTTATGCGCAACTCCATAACGAATAGTATCCAAGGGTTTAATTACAGGCACATTAACCATTTCTGTTAATACATCCTGCGGTAAACTAATAAAACAAGCGCCTCGTTTAGGAGCAGTAGCACAACGAAACGCATTGGCAAAAACTTCTGGAATCATTTGCGGCACTAAAACTTCAACACTGGATTTCGTTACTGGAGACATTAATGCGACGTTATTCGTATTTTGATGCGATTCTTTTAAGGCCATGCTGCGTGGAACATTTCCACCAATAGCGACTATAGGATCACCTTCAGTTGTAGCCGTCAATAATCCAGTGGCCAGGTTAGAAACACCGGGGCCAGAAGTGACCAGAACCACGCCGGGTTTACCGGTTAAACGTCCATATGCTTGCGCCATAAATGCAGCATTTTGCTCATGACGACATAAGATTAACTCAATAGAAGAATCTTCCAGTGCATCAAAAACCGTATCAATTTTCGCGCCAGGGATACCAAATACAAATTCAACACCCTGTGCTTCCAGACACTTAACAACAAGTTGCCCACCTTTTAATTTTCCCATGTTTCCATCCAATTCGTCCAATCCATAGTATTACTAGTGTAGCTTGATTCATACGAAAGCAACAACAAAGGCTAACCTTTAGATATCAATTACACTGCTCAAAATAAAAAATAAATACAGCTTAAATATCTCACTTAAATTAAGTACACTTCGCCTAATCAGTTTATATGGGTAGCACCATGTATAAGATAAGCCATAATATGTTTACAGGAGTATTAATCCCTTTTATTGGGCTTGTGAGTCTATTTGCCCTATTGTCTCCTGACTTTCTTTCTACGACAACCTGGGCAAGTATTCTTGGTTCTGCAGCTGACCTGGGCATTGTTGTACTGGGCGTTACCTTATTACTCATTGCTGGAGAATTTGATCTTTCTGTGGGTGCAAATTTCGCTTTATCTGGAATACTATTTGGCTCACTGTCTCTATCAGGTGTTAATGGGTGTTTTGCGTTAATCATTTCCTTGTTAACTGGCACCACTATTGGATTAATCAATGCCGCATTAACTGTTTTTCTTAAAATTCCTTCATTCATTGTAACTTTGGGTACCATGCTCATTGTTCGTAGTTTTATTCTTTTATACACGCAGGGATTACCCATATCTATTGAAGATAATAGTCTCATTATGACTATTCTGGCAGGTGAATTGAACCAAAATTTATTAGCGTCATTTCTTTGGTGGTTAATCATCGCACTTTATCTCACCTACGTGCTTCAGTGGACTAAATTAGGAAATCACATCTATGCCACAGGATATAACTCTGATGTTGCTTACCTATCAGGCATCAATACAATAAAAATAAAATTCTACTGTTTTGCCCTGTGTGGATTGCTATCGGCTCTTGCAGGTGCAACTCAATTCAGCCATCTCAACAGCTTATCTCCCCTGGCAGGAGATCAGTATGAATTATATGCTATTGCTGCAACAGTTATAGGAGGTACTTCTCTTAAAGGCGGTAAAGGGTCATTATTAAGTGCGGCATTAGGAACCTTACTGATTAGCACTGTAGATACTGGATTAGTCCAAATTGGAGTTTCAACCTATTGGTATCGGTGTTTTGTTGGAATCATTTTAATCTTGGCTGTAACAATTAACTTATCTTCACGGACTGCCCGATGATTGCCGAAGCAGAAAAACACATTTTACTCAAACTGGATCATATAGGTAAAAAATATGGTTCAAATCAAATTCTCGATAAAGTATCTTTTGAAGTATATCCAAGCCAAATTGTTGCATTAATTGGAGACAACGGCGCTGGGAAATCAACGTTGGTTAAAATAATAACCGGCTACATCCAACCTGACGCCGGGAGTATCTACTGGAATAATCAACGAATCCGATTTAATCATTTTAATGCCCCTCGACAAGCGCGCTGTCTTGGTATACAAGCAGTATATCAACATTTAGCCTTGGTCGATGAATTATCCCTTTGGCGTAATTTCTTTTTAGGAAATGAGCTAATAAAACACTATGGGCCGTTTCGTCGATTAGACATAAAACGCATGCAACAGCTCACTCAGGAGTCTCTTGCGAATTTTAAACTCCTACGACAACTAAACCCCTGCACCCCGGTTAAAACATTATCGGGTGGAGAGCGACAAATACTTGCAATTTGCCGTGCTAAATATTTTAACGCAAAACTTCTAATACTGGATGAACCCACTAGTGCTCTCTCCCCTCAGCAGGCATATGAAGTAATTGAGAACATAAAGAGAATTGCAGCCACAGGAATGGCAATTATCTTCATTACTCATCGCATGGAACATGTTGCAGAAACTGCTGATCGAATCATCCAACTCGCTCATGGCTCTCTAGTAATTAATAAACACAACAATCAAAGGATTTATCTATGAGAATCTATTTAATAATGCTCTCTTTTTTCTCCCTATTGTTCAGTCATAGTCTGGTACATGCCGGAGATAAATATTATCTGATTACGCATGGGTCACAAGACCCCTATTGGCTGAGTTTATTTGAAGGTGCCAAAAAAGCCGCAGAAGATTTAAAAATAGAAGTACAAATTTTAGCCCCATCCGGCGCAAATGACGTGCCTAAACAAGTACAATTTATTGATAGTGCGCTGGCTACGCATCCATTGGGAATTGCTACGACTCTACCCTCTGATACAGCTTTTACCAAAAGCCTGCATCATGCGATAAAGAACAACATACCGGTCGTAGCCTTTGATACAAAACCCAAAGATAAAAATAAAAATCCCTATCTCGCTTTTTTAGGGGCAAATAATCTATTAGCAGGTAAACTGCTGGCTCAAAAAGCAAAAGGATTGTCAGGAACTGAGCAGAGAGCCCTTATTATTAATCCTCAACCAGGACATATAGGACTTGAAATGCGTTCTAAGGGAATTAAAACTGTCCTGAACGAGCAAAAAGTTCCCTTTGAGGAACTGGATGTAGGCATTGATGCAAATCAAGTTCAAGCCCGAATTAAGTCCTACTTTTTACTTCATCCTGAGACCAATGTGATTTTTTGTTTAACCTCTCAAGCCCTGGATCCTCTGGGACAAATGCTAAAACACCCTGAGCGCTATCATTTTGATTACAAACCTCATGTATATACTTTTGATAAAACCCCTAACACGCAGTCTTTAATCAAAAGAAAACTGGTTGACTATGCCATTGATCAACAACCCTTTCTTATGGGCTATTTAAGTATAACTCAATTGGTGCTCTTGAACCGGTATCAATTAAAACCAGTAGATATTAACACTGCAAAGTAACTGAATGAAACTACTCGGTATCTTATGGTGAGGTCCAGAAAGAAAAGCAAGGCACAAGATTATTTTCAACGATTTAATCCTGTGCATTTCCTCGCATCAACTATCGGTAAAGATGCTATTTATGGACTCAAGAGCTGCATGAAAGTAACCTATGGGATCTATTACATACTATTCCAGAGATATTGACTTGTAACTGCTTACAATTCCCCAGGTTAACAAAAATTGAGCGACATAATAGGTAAACATAACGAATATGCGTACATCCGCTTGCGGATAAATGAACAGATTAAGAGCGAGACTTAAATCAGATATCAGAAAAAATAATGCGCCACTTCCAATAGTTAAACATTCATTATTGACCTGAAATGCGGTAAAAGCCATGAACATTAAAACACAGAAATAAATCATGACGGGAATCAACAAGGCTCCCAAGGATGGAATAATCATATAAGCGATAAATCCCATGAATAACAAAACGGGGAGAAAATAAGCTAAGTGTACCCCATTGTACTTAAAGGACTTTAAAAATAGAGTGATATAACAGCAATGCGCCAATAAAAAACAGCCTATGCCCAACTCCAGTTGCAGAGCGACAGGCACTGTTAATATGATATCACCAGCCAAAGAGAAACCTAGTGCAGCAACTAACACCATTTTGGTCCATGACAGCATGTCGCGTTGCAAAACAGCAAGGATCAAACAGGCTATAGGTATTGGTTTTAATAAGGTATTAAGTGGAAAACTAATAAAAGATACTAATATAAGATAAAGAGCAGCTGTGAATAAAAACGCGTTCGATGCGGGTTTAGGTAAAACGTAAGCCATGATCAGTCCTTTATTCAGTTTAGTCCTGGAAATTCGTTTTTTAATTTAATAGGGTTTGTTCACAAGTGTTCGAAAAGCCTTAGGTTAAGGGATGTGAGCCTGAGCGCTCCTCACTTTTTATACATCATCCTCGCTAAGGCGGGGATCCATTAAGCAAACACAATCACGTGCTAATTTGATGCATGGATTCCCGCCTTCGCGGGAATGACGTACATTTCACCCAGATAAAGCTAAAATTAACCATTCAAGCAATGAAATAGCAGGATTCTTCAGCGCTTTCGCGAGGTTAACAACCTTATAAACAATACAAAAATTATTATACTCTTCATTTATACGTAATGGCACACTTGTTTTATCATAAACTGGTGTGCCAGTTTAATCTGCTCTAACTCATTTTCGGTCTGGGCGCTGCGCTTTTAGGAACGCTATCCCCATAAAGATAAGAATTAACCAGAACCAGTGCGCTCTCCGTTAAGGACAAAGCAACTCCTGACATTTTAATCACATCTAAAAATGGACTCGGATCGCCACTACTGGAGTATATTTCATACGCTTCTGCGGCAAGCAACAAAAAACCGGCAGTAAACTGTACTCCACCTACTATCTGTCCCATATAGGAATAAGCTGAATCATCCCCTTTATTTCTATAATATCTGTTACCAAAAAAACCAATGGCTCCAACGACCATTCCTCCTACTGCCGTAACAATATTATTTTTAGTTACGTGTTCAGTCGCTTTTCCCAGCGCATAGAGAATAGCTGGTCCTCTGGTTGCGAGCTGAACATTCAATTTTCTTGCACTTTCATATACATCAGGGCCTAATTGACTGTTGCCTTCTGGATTATTCTGTGAGTTTTCAAGCTCGTATTTTTCTTGCGTCATTGCTTACTCCTTTATATCGTAACTCCTGTATCGATCCATTTCCTGATTCAGGAAACTGTGCTCATTCTACTTAAAGTTCGTTGAATAGACACTATTTTTTCTAATATGAGGAACAAATCTAAAACCTGGACTATAGTTAAAATAACTAACTAAAATAACAACGGATTATGAAATTCCGAGTGGGGGGAAACCATGTTCATGCGATGGCTAGGGATAGCTTCATTATTTGTTCTGCTGAATACTTCATGTTTTGCTGAGGAACATGAAATTGCAATCACTATAGATGACTTACCATTCGTTGGTTCTGGTACCAATACCCCTGGAAACTTAAAAAGAACGCAAGAACGATTTATGGCAATTGTAAATACACTGGTAGAAAATCAAGTACCAGCTACCGGTTTCGCCATAGGCGGAGCTGTAGCTAAAAATGAATGGGATTTATTAGAAACATTTCGTAACCAAGGCTTAACTATTGGCAATCATACTTATACTCATAAGAGCTTAAATGGAATGTCTGCAGAAAAATATATTGCGGATATAGAACGAGCAGACACTACTTTAGCACCTGTAATGACAGAGCCTAAATATTTCCGTTACCCTTACCTGGCGGAAGGCAAGGGTGAAAAAAAACAGAAAGTGCAGGAGTGGCTTGCTGAACATCAATACACCATAGCTCCAGTAACTGTAGACAGCAAAGATTATGAGTTTAATGCTCAGTTCTATAGAATTCCCTACAGAAAAAGACCTCAAAGCATCAATTCATTCAAAAAAAGATACCTTGCCTTTATCTGGAGTCAAACATTAAGAGCCGATAAGAAAGCAAAAAAAGTAGAAGGACAGCCAATAAAGCATATTCTTCTAATCCATGCGAACTTGCTTAACAGTTTATGTCTGGCGGATATTATTGAAATGTATCGAAGTAATGGGTATAAATTTATTACTTTAGCTGAGGCCTTAAAAGGTAATACGGCTCCAGTTATTAATGATTCTTCAGCAGCAACCCCTGCAGCTGAGACTGAGCCCAAAGAAGAGACTAAACCACAATAAACGGGTCTATTGAGGATTCATTGTTTCAATTACCTGTATACGTCTACGTACCGTGCTTTATGCACGGTATCCAGACTATGCACCGAGGATTAAGTACTCTCCTCATTATGTATCACGCCAGGAATGTAATTATTTAAGTCGCAATGATCACAATCAACCCCGTCTTTGCGAACAACGCGAAGACGAATTATAATACGGAACACCAGTAAAAGTAGCCATTATTAGAGGAAGCCCTAGAGTGCGGTACCGTGCTCAGCTTGTTCTTGCACGTTACACAACACTGTGGGATTTAAGAAATCAAGCCAGTTTTTCTAAACGAGATACCGCATGACGTGGCAATAACAACCAATAGTGTCCTTCATTTTTCATGTGGCCTGCAATTAAAGTCGCCTTGTCACCACCACCCCAAAATACGTCACCCCTAACTTTACCGCGAATAGCACCTCCAGTATCCTGAGCGATCATTAATCGCTGCATGGGCTTATTCACATTAGGATCTTTACTGTCAGGTCGAGTAGTACTTAACCAAAGAGGTGCTCCCATAGGTATCCACTCTCTATCAATAGCAAGTGAATATCCCGGGGTAAGTGCAACCCCCTGAGAACCCAAGGCAGCATCTAATGATAGCTTACGAAAGAATACAAAAGATTTATTCTTATTGATTATCTTATCCATTTGTTTGGGGTGCGCTTCCAAATATCGCTTAATTGCCTGCATAGACGCATTATGTTTTGTCATGATCCCTTTTTTAATTAATACACCGGCAATAGCAGTATAAGGAGCACCATTTTGACCATCATAGCCAACAAATACTCGTGTCCCATCTTCAAGTTCAACAATACCTGATCCTTGAATCTCCAGGAATAATCGGTCTATAGGACTATGAATCCAAAGCAACACTTTTGCGGAGTCCTTAATGGCTCCTTTATTGATTTGCTCTCGAGTATAGAACGGTACAATTTTATTGCCCGTAATACGCCCAACTATTTTGCGATTTTTCATATGAGGTATAAAGAGTCCCAGATCAATAGTCACTAAATTACTGGGCAATTCATAGAGCGGAACACTAAATTCTTTAGTTTTCTTGTAGCTGCCTTTTAATGAAGGCATATAATAACCGGTAAATAATCCTTTTACTGGTTTTCCATCATAGAATTCAACAGGAGAGAACCATTTCTGAAAAAACGATTTTGCCGATTGTTCACTGACAGGATTAAGTTTAAGTGCGGCATGACATGCTGGTTGCCAGTCCTTCGCCTGTAGATCAATTTTATCGGTGCCAACAACACGTTCCGGATCCTGTTTGATAAACGCACGACAGGAAGTTTGGAATGTCATTAGAGATTTTTTGAATTCGGCAGCGTCCCAACCCGGTAATTGATTAAAATTGACCTGACGAAAAGTGGGCTTGGGCGACCAATACCACCATACCGAAATACCAATGCCCATTAACACCAGGGCTACTGTAAAATAGATAATTTTTGATTTCATAAGAGGTCAATTTTTACACGTGATGGAGTAAATTGCAACTAAAATTTACAGGGTTTGACTCATAGCACACGAGCTGAAGCAAATTAATTATTGTTTTTATTCACTTTTTTTACAGGTCATTTTTTTTGAAAAAAGCAGTCAAACAATTCTTAAAGACACCAGTTTCAAGGCATTTATATAGGCTAATAAATTACGTAGATCCTCATCATCAACACGCGAAAAAACAGGGTTTTTATCTACATTTGTTACAAAAGCAACAAAAATCTGGCTTAAATCCAAACCACCTGAGCTGTCACGACGCTTAATTAACTCTATCAATTTTTTCTCATAGGAGAGCAAATCAAAATGAAACATTAAAGCTGTTTCATGTGCCCTTCCCAAATCAATAGTAACTAATATATGACTGATTGTTGCCTGAATAATAACCAAAGAGTCAAAGCATACCGTAAAGATACTTAACATATTTTGCTTCTTAAGACTTAGACTCTCATTACCTAGTGCCGCGATCAAACCTCGACACTGCCAAAAGAGATTAGCCAAATCATGCTGAGAACGTTGATCCTCAGCAACCAAAAGAACCTGCTCCAAATTAAAAGCAGTGAACTTGTGCAATTTATCTATATAACGTTTTAATATAGTCCAAACATCAGATCGCCACACAACATTAGCAACAATAAAAGTGGCTACAATTCCAATAACAATTCCAGCAAGTCGTTGTAAAGGGGGATCAAGTCCTAAAGGTGGACCACCTTGCTGAGCAAGAGTTATGATTAATGCAATATTAGCCTGTAAACCAATATAAGAATATTGAGTATATTTGAACATGAAATAGCTAAATGCCCAGACAAAAAATAATACGATGACAATTAAATCAAACAGATCCATCTCAAACACACTTAAAGAGATTAACGCGATCCCTCCACCTAAAAAACAACCGGTTAACCGATGAAGACTGACATGCTTCATATCAAAAAGATTTTTACCTTTTATTGATATGATCAAACTACTTATTATTCCATTTAATCCACCAGGCCAATTACTAACCAACCAAAAGCCCAGAGCCAATAGAACGGATAATCCTGCTTTAATGCAGTGTTTAATCAAATCGAAATCCGAACGCAAACGTTGTTGTTTGCTAATGACTTTATATTTTGGAGTCATCGATATCGGATTTGCAGAAAATAATGATTTGATGAGAATAAAATTCTGATTTAACTGTTTCAAATAATTTATAAATGAATAAATAAAATCACTTTTTACTGAAAACGTGTTTTTTTTACTATAAAGTTTTTGTTCGAAATGAACCAAAGCATCGCCAGTTTGCAAAACAATAGGTTCTGTCTGCAACGTGTTAAACTTGGATTGAAGCTCTAATAAGTCATGCTCGATAGCAGCGAATAAGGGCTCGATATTTAATTTGCTTAATGATGCTAACTCCGCAGATTGTGGTTGAACAATAATAAGATACTGAAACTGTCGTGAAATGGAACACAGGGTATCGAGATAGGCGCGTATTTTATCTACATGCTCCTTTTTGACACCCAGTTCCTGATTTAATGCCCCGATCAATTCGATCGCAGTTCGTAATTTTTTCTTTATTTTTAAACTGCGCTCAGCCAGTTCTGAGTTATCCTCGCTGGTATGAGTGATCATCTCGTGCAATTGTTCAAATTCAGCTAAAAAATCATCAAAAATGTCATGAACCTGTACACCAATATTATCTTTAATATGATTGGGAAAAATGGCATAAGCGCTTACTGCGGCAACCAAAACCCCGATACCAATTTCAACAGATCTCCAGATCGCCACATAAAAAGCATTTTGCGGGTTTAACGCAACCTGTGAAATAATGATGAATACACATAAAGCACCTAATAAATAAGCATAACCATACTTACTGTAATTAAAAAAATAAACACTGATTGCAATAACCAGGAAACAGCAGATTAAATAGAGGAGAAAACTGTTAACAACGAGTCCAGCAATAAAATAACCCAAAAATGCACCGGCAATAGTACCAATAATACGCATCATTGCTTTATCGATAATAGAACCTGTATACAAATTAGATACAATAACTAAG
The DNA here is from genome assembly GCF_001467955.1 of Legionella quateirensis. Classification (GTDB taxonomy): domain Bacteria; phylum Pseudomonadota; class Gammaproteobacteria; order Legionellales; family Legionellaceae; genus Legionella; species Legionella quateirensis. Next base: position 94,337 of record NZ_LNYR01000046.1, read on the forward strand.
GTCATTCCCGACCAATACGGGGTATCCAGATGAAATTTGAACGAAATTAGTACGGCAATCAAGGTTGCTAAAGCTGTTCTTATAGCTGCCCGGTTTTCAACGCTCTGAGGCCAAATGAACACCGGATCACCTGTACGTTATTGTTGTGGCGCTGGCCCCTATTCGCATAGGATAGTCATCGGTCAGATCATCTATATAAATACGTACTGGAAATCGCTGCGCGATTCGGATCCAATCTTCAGTGGCCTTCATATAAACCAAAGTTGAATTGGCTACGTTACCCCGAGCTACCCGATTTATACCCCAACCAATACTTTTCACATGACCATGGAATACTTTACCAGGATACATATCTATCATAATTTTAGCTTTATCTCCGGGTTTAATCATTCGGATTACAGTTTCTCGGTACCGAGTTTCTACCCACCATTGTTTTGTTTCAATTAAAGCGAATAGCCCTTCCCCCACTTTAATATACTGACCAATACGCAGATTGAAATTGGTAATATATCCGTCTTCAGGCGCAATAAGCGTGGTATGATTTCTCAAATAAATTGCCTGATCCAGTTCTGCCTGCGCCGCTAATATCTCATTATCATCCAAATTCGTTTGCGCAATTTTTAATTCTTGCTCTGCTTGAGCTATCGCAGCCACCTGTTCTTTCATTTTATCCGTTAAATTGATCAGAGTAATTTCAGGCACATCCCCCTTCAATTCTAATGGTTGATAACGTTTATAATGATCCTGAGTTAAGCTCAGCATTATTCTGCATTGCTTCAAGTGTTGTTCTGCCTTAACTACAGCTAATTTATCATTCTCATAATTTAATTTGGCTATATTCAGTTTTGCTTTAGCCTGCTTTAAGGCATAAATATAAGGAAGAGGATCAATTTCAATGAGTTTATCGCCTTTCTTAACCCTCTGATTTTCTCTAATGTATAATCGAGTCACTGGACCTGAGACTAGTGAAGCCATATTGACAAGATTTGCAGAAACGTAGGAATCGTTTGAACGAGTATCATAATATGCAAAATAGCGATAGCAGCCGTACCCGACCATCAATAATAAAACCACGCTGATTTGTGGCCAATATTTAAATTCGGAAACATTGAATAAACGCATCCATGAAACCTTTTTATTATGTATGTTTATAACAATACAACCTTGCAACTGCATACTCAAGCGAATCCAGACGCATTATTGCCTGATCATAACCGATTATCGGGCATCAATACCCCTGCCTTGAACATCAGAGATATACCGCCAACTGCTGATACCAGTAGAAACTTGATGTGTTTCTCCATGACATGATTCGGAGGCACTTTCTTTTATATTCCTTACCTGTAAAACTGATGCAGCAGGATTGTATGCATCAGGACTCTGCAATAGGGTTATTCGGATGTGATGTGTCGAAAGCATTTGTCCCTCTTTCTGCGTCACCACACAGGGATAATCCCCCAGATCTTCAATCAAATATCGGTAGTGTTTATCGCTACCTGGCACCAGACATCCCTCATTTTTGACTAATTTGCCAATTACTTTATCCGCACCTTTCGTCGGAATAATACACTCCTGGTCAATCAAATGCAGTTGCAGTTCTGTCAACTGCATCAGAGTATCTTCCATTTGATAAAAATTCTGATGTTGATATTGCTGACGGTTTAGCGCTTTACTGTATAAGAATACATGTTGGATACACGTTAGAATCAACAAGCTGATGACGCATATTGTGCAAAGGGTCATCAAAAATATAAATCCATCACAGCGTCTGTTCATGCTCCACGGACCACAACGATGAGTTCATGCATCTTGTCTTGTTCAAGTCCCATTTTAATCGTAACAATTTTTTTACCGTGAAGGCTTTGCTGTGTAGTAAAAAATGAATGAATATAAGGAGATAATTCTTCAGTTTGACCCAACTGATAATGTAAAGTATTAATATGTTGTGAGTTTGGTTTTATGAACCATTGCTCCTCCAGCCACTCTCCTGCATATAGAGAATTTTCGTAGGCGTACATTCTGGGTTTGGCCAATGTAATGAGCTGGCCATCAGTCTTTTGTTCTACTTTCAAAATCTGATGAACTTCTGCGTGAGTACAATCTGCAATAACTAATGGTCGACGCTCATTGATCACTACGGGAGAAGAAACGACTAACTCGGTTGGGCTAAGGAATGAAACGTTTTCTGAAAAAACATCACTCATTCGGTTTATTCGAATAGATGGACTCGAGTTATTGTCACTTTTAATGCCCCAAAGAGTTTGTCCTGCCTTGCGCATGTCTACAGTCGTTAATTGTTCTATGCCCAAACATGGAGTAAATCCGGCTCTTCTAATGCTGTCAGTTAACAAATCAGTGACCCATTGCAACTCAAAACGCTGTTCCAAAACATTCTGAAATTCCAGATAGTGACGTTTGGTACTTAAATACATGTGAATCAGAGTGGATAAAATAATACTTGCCAGAAATAAGCTGATTAATACTTCAGATAAACTGAAACCTGTTTGTCTGTTCATTAGACCACATCCCCTTTTCTTATTGTACGGGTTATGGATTCTCTGCGATTGAACCACTCAACTTGCACGATGAGCCGACTTGATTCATTTTGAACACTCAGATGATAGGGTGCGGGCACAGGGGGAATTGTACTTACTTGACCATATACAGACTCACTCACAAGATCAAGAAACTGTGAAGCTCCTGCATGCAAGACCAATTGATTAATAAATTGACGTGTTTTCCATTGCTGTTGTAATAAAGCCAGTGCAATAGTAGTCACCAGCATTAAAGAAACCAGCACTTCAATAAGGGAAAATCCCTTGAGCTGCTTCATAATACTTCTTCCTGAGGTTGGATCCCGGCCGAAGATTAGCGCCCTCAATTATAAAATGCAACAAAAAATTTGGGTCATCCTCGCGAAAGCGGGGATCCATTAAGCGATGTGGCTTTGTGCTAATTTTTAGGATGGATCACAGCCTTCCGAGTCTAGCCAGCTGATGCAATCCAATTGCTTCCACAAGGCTCATCTTCCATGCCAACAATTTACTGAATTCATTCGTGACAGCAAGCACAGGCTTAGGTAATATGAAATTCAATTTTTTGGAAAGGAACGCTTTATGTCCATTGATTTTCAACAACTACCCCATCCAGGAATACGGTCTTTGGTTCCCTATAAACCTGGCAAGTCCATTGAAGAGCTGGCTCGTGAAAAAGGGCTTAGCGATATAATCAAACTGGCCTCGAATGAAAACCCGCTGGGTTGCAGTCCAAAGGCATTAGCCGCATTACGAAGCATGCCCTCTCAAGTCATAGCGACGTATCCCTCACCAATCAATCACCCACTAATACCCAAACTTGCCAGTCATCTGGATATACATACTGATCAGTTATTTCTTAGCAATGGATCAGATTTTATAGTAAATATCTTATTGAATAGCTTTGCATTGCATACAAACAAACATATTCTGACTCATGATTATGCGTTCACTACCTATTCCATTCAAGCCAATACCTTGAATATTCCCGTCCACAGTGTTGCAATCAAAGACGACTGGCAAATTAACTGTGATAACCTGATTAATGCATGCACCGATCAGACGGGTTTGATTTTTTTAGCCAACCCTAATAATCCAACAGGGTTATTAACCAGTCAGGAAGAAATCAAATATATATTAGAACAGATCCCTGCTTCCACCCTGTTAGTTCTTGATGAAGCCTATTATGAATATGCTGTTTCGGCAATGACCTGCAACAGTATCGACTGGCTAAATGAGCACCCAAATTTAGTTATTACCCGAACTTTTTCAAAAATATATGGAATGGCGGGGTTACGCTTGGGTTATGCCATCGCAAACCCGGATATCATCTCTATCCTACAACGTGTTCAATTGCCTTTTACAGTAAACCAGGTTGCTCTCACTGCCGCCACAGCAGCGTTAGATGATGAGGAATTCATTCAACGAAGCATACAAACCAATAAGGAGGGAATGATTCAGATGCGAGATGGTTTCGACCGCTTGGGCATCAATTATTTACCATCGCAATGTAATTTCCTTACCTTTGATTGTAAAGAAGACGGTATGGAGCTTTATAATTATTTACTGAATAGTGGTATTATTGTAAGACCACTACATGCCTATAAAATGAATAATTATATAAGAGTCACTATAGGAACCAATGAACAGAATTCTCGATTTCTAACCGCACTGAATAACTATTATCTATAATTAAAGGAAATAATATGACAAGTGATTTAAGCAGCAAACATTGTGAATCCTGCGAAGGCATAGGAGCAGCATTAACAGCAGAACAAATTAAAAACCTAATGCCACAGCTTAATAAACACTGGCAAGTGACTCCAGATAACAAAATAATTAAGCGTTCATTTTCATTCAATAATTTTTATGAAACGATGGCCTTCGTCAACGCTATAGCATGGACAGCAAACATTGAAAATCACCATCCTGATCTGGAAGTCGGTTACAACTACTGCCGAGTCAGCTTTATGACGCATGCACTAAATGGTTTAACTCATAATGACTTTATTTGTGCAGCAAAAATTGACAGGTTGCTTGAAGAATAACGATTCATCACCAGATAATCCCGGATTATATCATGTAACAATCCGGGATATCTAAAAAGAGTAGATCCCAAAGCAATCTACTCTACACATTACTTAAGGACGATCATCCAGTTCTTTACGTTGACTGGGTAAAAAGTCTTTTCTATCCAGTCCCATAGCTACCGCCAGGGCTCCTGCAACATAAATTGAGGAATAAGTTCCAATCAGGATTCCAATGATTAGAGCAAGAGAAAATCCATGAATTGTCTCACCACCATAAACAAACAAAGCCACGACAACAAATAAAGTCAGCATTGACGTCATAATGGTTCTGGATAAAGTTTGGTTTATCGATATATTCATGATTTCGATTGGACTGGTACGACGAATTTTAACAAAATTCTCACGAACTCTATCAAAAACAACGATGGTATCATTTAAGGAATAGCCAATCACAGCCAACAATCCAGCCAATGCCTTAAGATCAAATTCAATACCAAACAAAGCAAAGATACCGAGGATCAGCACCGGATCATGAACCAGAGCGACTGCAGAACTTACCGCCAGTCGGTATTCGAAACGCATGGCGATGTAAATCATGGTAGCCAGTAAGGAAACAATAATAGCCAAAGCCCCTTTAGTAGCCAGCTCCTGCCCCACTTGCGGCCCTACAAAATCAACTCGTTGCTTGGTTGCACCGGGTAACGCAGACATGACCTGATCGACAAGAAGAGCCGATTCTTTATCAGCACGTGGCGCGATGCTGATCAGTACGTCTTTAGAGGTGCCATAACTCACAACCTGCGCTTCTTTAAAGCCAATTTTAGCCAGATTTTCCCTGATTGAAGGTAAATCTGCGGCATTGGTATAAGTGACTTCTATTTGTGTTCCGCCGGTAAAATCAAGTCCCCATTTCAACCCATTGATAGCCAGGGCTCCAATTGAAACAACAAAAATTAATATGGAGAACATCGCCGTCCAGCGGCGTGCTCCCATAAAGTCCACTTTTGAATTTGGATTAAAAAATTCCATCTGAGCCTCGCCTTATATACCTATAGATAATTTTTTAACGGTACGACCGCCATAATACCAATTGACTATTGCCCGGGTATAAGTAATAGCTGTCAACATTGAAGTTAATAACCCTAAAGAAAGAGTTACAGCAAACCCGCGAACTGGACCAGTACCTACCGCAAACAAAATGATGGCTACAATTAATGTAGTCACATTCGCATCAAGAATGGTAGAAAAAGCACGCTCATATCCTGCATGAATTGCAGCCTGGGGAGATAATCCCAAACGCAACTCCTCTCGGATACGTTCATAAATCAATACGTTCGCATCAACGGCCATACCCACGGTCAATACAATTCCCGCGATACCCGGTAGAGTCAAAGTAGCGTCAATAATTGATAATAAAGCGCCGAGAAGGACTAAATTTAGCAATAAAGCGAAGTCAGCAATCAATCCAAACAACCGATAGTACACCAACATCAATACTAAAATCAGACCCATACCGACTTCCAGAGAAATAATTCCTCGACGAATATTCTCTTTACCCAAAGTAGGTCCTACAGTACGTTCTTCAATGGGATAAATAGCTGCAGGCAATGCCCCGGCTCTCAGCAATAGTGCCAGATTACTGGCTTCCTTACTGTCAGTAAGACCAGTAATCTGGAAGTTATTTCCTAAAGCATTCTGAATGACAGGAGCACTGATGACTCGCTCTTCTCTATGTGTCACTCGTGTTTCAACACCATTAACCGTTTTCATTGTGTTCTTGGTTTCAACGTAAACTATTGCCATACGTTTTCCAATATTTTCACGAGTCACTTTAGTGAACAGACTTTCACCGCCCCCACCTAATTGAATTTGAACTGCAGGAGTCGCTGTTTGTTGATCGAAACTTGATACTGCGGAAGTAATAGAGTCACCGCTCAAAACGACCTGGCGTTTCAAAAGAATAGGATGTCCATCCATCATATACAATTTATCACTGACCGGAACTACTCCAGTTTGCTTGGCAATCTGAGGATCATTTTCCTGATCAACCAGGTAAAATTGTAATGTCGCAGTGCCGCCAAGAATCTGTTTGGCTCTGGCAGCATCCTGAATACCCGGTAAATCCACAGCAACGCGAGTAGCACCTTGTTGCTGAACAACAGCCTCACCCACGCCTAATTCATTAACCCGGTTTCGTAGAATACTCATGGTCTGCTCTATAGTATTCTGTCTAATGCTGTTTAACTCTGCTGGAGAAATAGAGCCTAATACGGCATTTTTAACCTTGCTTTTGATAAATACCACTTCGGGTATTTTTTGTTTCAGTTCTACCAACGCATTTTCCATGGACTCTGCATTACGGAAACGCAAATCAATTCCCTTATCCGGGACATATCGAATACCCGAATAACGTACACCAATCTCTCGCAGCTCCTGGCCAATACTTTTCATAATGCCTTCATAGCGGCGGCTGATTACACTTTCCACATCCACTTCAAGAAGAAAATGTACCCCACCTCTAAGATCGAGACCTTGTTTCATGGGCTCTGCGTGTATCGCTTGCATCCAATGAGGGGTCGTTGATGCCAAATTCAACGCTACGGTGTACTGACTTCCCAGACTGTTTTTAATTACGTCCTGTGCCAATAATTGTGAATCAGTTGAAGAAAAACCAACCTCAACACCCTGATTTTCAATAATAAGTGACGTGTAATCAATCTTGGCAGCCTTTAACGCTTCTTCTACTTTGGCTTTTAAGGCCTCTTTATCATCAGTGTCTTCTGCTGAAATCTGTACAACTGGATGCTCGGTGTATAAATTAGGTATGGCATAAACAAATCCGATGACTGCAATGAAAATCAGCAACAGATTTTTCCATAGAGGGTATTTATTTTGCATTTGCGTGTCCCTATGACAAACTTAAAGAGATTTTAAAGTGCCTTTTGGCAATACGGTACTTACTGCGCCTTTTTGCATACTAATCTCTATACCTTCGGCAGGGCTGATTTTTATGTATTGCTCATCCAAACTCACAACCTTGGCTAACATACCTCCGGTAGTAATTATTTCATCACCCTTTTTTAAACGACTAATTAACTCACGATGTTCTTTCGCTTTTTTATTTTGAGGTCTGATTAACATAAAATAAAACAATACAAATATTGCAGCGATCATAATCAGCGAAAATGTTCCATCATTTTGTGCAGCTGGTGCCGTTGTTGTGGCTGCGGCTAATGCATCACTAATAAAAAAACTCATAAAATCTCCTCAAATCTACCATTAATTTATTGCATTCAACTTTATTCCCAAATGTTATTGAAACTCTGATTAGAGGTCTATTGACTGTCGGGTTAAAGTCTATTGTTCAACAGCGTGACATCATATAGCGAATTGAACCTAAGGTAAATGAAAGGAATCAATTTCCGTTTATTTTCAAGTTGAACGTTGCGCCTGAAAAACATTATGTTGAATTAAAAATCGCTGACATAATAAGGGAGTATGGAGATAAAGATGGTGTAAATAAGCCTTGGTTAGTTGCTGGGAACACGTGGGACAGTCACAGTCCGGATCGATTACATCAAACTGTAATTCCGTAGATGAATCGATTAAATCCACAGTATCTGAACCAGAATATACAGTACCCTGAAAGGCGGACAGCGCAGGTTCGTCAGACTCAATGTACTCCACACCGAGATCGCGCAGGCTGTGGATTAAATTCAAAGGAATCTTGCCGGACATATAAGAAGGCAGATGCGACCATCTGGACAAATATTCTGTAACGGATTGATTGGTATGTTCATCCACAAAATTAAAATAAACACCATGTGGTTTATGACACGCCTGATTGACCAAATCGTTTATTGGAATATAAGGTATAATTGAATTATCCAAGGTTTCCCACAATTCGGGAGCATCATTAATCGCATTTTTGGGTACTAGGAATACATCCGGTTTTAAGTTGTTCACTAGCTCAAACAGTTCAGAATAATTGAATTTTATCCTTGCTCCATCAAAAGGTGAAATAAGAGTAAATATACCTTCTTTATTAGCCAAAAGACGGGATGCATTTAAAATAACGGTACCAGGCCAGCCCAGATATGCAGCAAGATTATCTATTTTTTTCAATAAGTCGGCGCCGGGTTTTAATAATAAATCATCCAGATAACATGCAACGGTTTTTACATTAACCTCGTGCCAATTGGCTGAAGTGAGGCAGGATCCAGCTTCTGTTGTTACTACAGGTACATATTGTTGAACTTTGCCTGACATCTCCAATCCCCCAACTATAATAATAGGCTTGTATCACCGTAACTAAAAAATCGATACCCTTTTTTGATCGCTTCCTGATACAGATCCATAGCTTGTTGGTGACCTATAAACGCAGACACCAGCATCAGTAAAGTAGATTCGGGTAAATGAAAATTCGTCATTAAACCATCACATACCTTAAATTGATATCCCGGATATATAAATATATCGGTATCTCTACTGCAGGGGCTTAATTCACCATCTCTTGCTGCACTTTCCAGACTGCGAAGTGCTGTTGTACCTACAGCAATCACCCTGTTGCCTGCAGCTTTAGTCGCATGAACAGCGGCACATAACTCTGGGCTCAGAGTGAACTGTTCGCTATGCATTTTATGGTCTTTTATATTATCACAACGTACTGGTCTGAATGTACCTGCACCAACATGCAGAGTGACATAAGAGATATTCACCCCCCTTGATTTCAAACTGGAAATAACGGCATCATCAAAATGCAAGCCTGCGGTGGGTGCAGCTACAGATCCGGCATGTTTTGCATAAACAGTTTGGTAACGATCTTCATCCAATAATTCATCATTTCGAGTAATGTACGGGGGTAATGGGATATGCCCCAGAGTATTTAAGAGAGATAACGCGTCACAATTGGATTTACAGACAAACAAATCATCATTTCTATCCAATATTTCCAATTGATTCCCTTGTTCAAGCTGAATGATGCCTCCAGGTTTCAATGCTTTACTGGCTTTAATATGGGCCAGAAATGTGTTCGGACCAGTGATTCGTTCAACTAGCAATTCCACTTTTCCGCCGGATAATTTATGACCATAAAGCCTTGCCGGAATCACTTTACTGTCATTCATTACCAATAAATCACCTGGATTTAAAAAATCTGCGATTTCTCTGAATTGATAATGCCCATATTCACCTGATTGACGATTATAGGTTAATAATCGTGAATCACTTCTTTGCGCCAAAGGATATTGAGCTATGAGCTCTTCTGGCAAATCAAAATAAAAATCCTGCTTATTCATAAGACAACCTGAAAATAATTTGATGGAATTATACACTGATCTGCGCGAATTAAACTATTTTTCCAAGTTTAGGTGAAGAATCCTAGAGGGTCCTACCTCCTAATCGAGGTTTAATCAGTTTATCACAACTTATTAGAGAACGAATTTAATAGGTTTTATTGATATTCATCAAATTATTCTCTACGTCCCGCGACATGTTCCTGAACGAACCTCATTTTTTATATGCCACCCTACGCGGTTTTGCGTCACCCTCCGCTTGCCATCTCCGTCGCCCTCCGCTTGCCATCTCAGTCACCCTCCGCGAAGGCGGAGGGTCCATGAAAGGTAACTTCAATACTGATAAACCACAACACATATCCATATCCATATCCATATCCATATCCATATCCATATCCATATCCATATCCATATCCATATCCATATCCATATCAGTACATTGCAGCATATTAAAAAGGAAACCTTATATTCTGGTATAACAGCAAGTCTCATCAAAAGGATTAGAAAACACTAGAATACAACGATTATGAAAATCACCAACAAAATGATAAAGAATGGCCCCTCCGCCTTCGCGGAGGGTGACTGAGATGGCAAGCGGAGGGTGACGGAGATGGCAAGCAGAGGGTGACGAAGATGGCAAGCGGAGGGTGACGGAGATGGCAAGCGGAGGGTGACGGAGATGGCAAGCGGAGGGTGACGGAGATGGCATACTGGTTCTAGGGATCCCGAGAACAAGACGCAGGACGTCGAAATCAGAATTATCAACATTCCCTGCTATATCATTATGATAAATTGCTTTAAATTACCACAATGAACATCACAGCGGTTACAATCCATATTAAAGTACTGGTTAAATAAGGGTATTCATAGTGTTTGAACGTTTTCTTCACGAGATATAAATCCAACAGCACTACAGGAGCTACAGATATTAGTGTCAATATAAGGATTAAAACGATCGGTCGAGCAATGGATTGAAAAGGAATTAATCCTGCTAAAAAAACCACAACTGCATTTAATATTTCCTGATAATAATAGAAGCCCCATAAACACAAATAATCAAAATTGAGAACCAGCCATGATCCCAAAAGTAAAGGAAGTACTAGTTTAGCTCCCTTAATTGCAAATATTTTCTTAAAAGTCCTTATGAACTCCTGAGCAAACAAAGTCATTATGGCAGCAGCAAAAACAACCAAAGCTAAAGTTAATAACATTTCTATTCCTTTAATACAGACCAAAGTGTAACAACAGATTATGATGCATCAACCCGGGACTGTTGAGGTGTGATCTCTATTGGCTCCATAACGAGGGCTTCTGAATGATCCGACTCAATGAAATGTCAACAGGCCAAAATTATCATCATGGCATAAGCCCAATATAGTTTATACTACTATTATCAGGCAGCAAATCCTACTCATACGATATGACATCTTGAAAACCTATGAGAGTCATTGTCTCGCTTCCAACTCCTCCCAACGTGCAAAATACTGTGATAATAACTCTTCTTCGCTCGCCAGTTTTTTAGTTACATCCGCTATAGTCTGTGCATCCTGCTGATAAAAATCAGCTGTAGCCATCTGTTGATGCAAGGCTTCAATTTTTTTCTCCAGCACCTCTATCTGCTGGGGTAGTTTTGACAATTCACGCTGCTCATTGAAATTTAATTTATTCGCAGCGTTCGTTCGTTTTGTTGTCGGTGTTTTGACTGCAGCAACCTCACGCTGCAGTTTTTTATGCATTTTATAATCATCATAACCACCTACAAACTCACTAAACTTACCCTCTTCTTCATAAACCAGAACACTGGTGACTACCTGATTAATAAAAGCTCTATCATGACTGATCAGGATTAAGGTTCCAGGATAGTCCATCAGCATTTGTTCCAATAACTCCAATGTTTCTATATCCAAATCATTTGTAGGTTCATCCATTACCAGGAGATTGACCGGTTTAGCAAAAAGTTTAGCTAATAATAATCTGTTTCTTTCGCCACCAGATAAAGATGAAACGGGTTGATTAAAACGTTCCGGTGAAAATAAAAAATCCTTTAAATAACTGGCCACATGTTTTTGTTTACCATTAATCGTGACGTAATCAGCGCCATCTCCAACATTGAACATCACTGTTTGATCTTCCAATAGATGGCGACGTAATTGATCAAAATAGGCAACGTTCAAGGAAGTGCCCTGTTTTATTGAGCCTGAATCCGGTTTAAGTTCACCTAATAACAATCGAACTAATGTTGTTTTGCCACATCCGTTTGGACCAATAATTCCAAGTTTGTCACCACGTGTAAGCAATAAGGAAAAATCTTTAAGAATTAGTTTTTTACCAATTGTATAGTTTACTTTTTCAGCTTCTATCACCATAGAGCCTGAACGAGTAACATCCAAAGCTAAAGATTTAACTGAACCTAACTGATTACGACGCGCTTTATATTCCTCTCTTAAAGCCTTCAGAGCACGAACCCTACCTTCATTGCGTGTTCTTCTGGCTTTAATGCCTGTACGTATCCAGACTTCTTCTTCAGCCAGTTTTTTATCAAACAAATCATTTTGCTTTTGTTCACTTAATCTGATTGTTTCGCGTCTATCCAGATATGTTTCATAATCGCACTCATGAAAATACAGTTTTCCTCTATCTATCTCAACAATACGATTAGCTACCTGACTCAGAAATTCTCTATCATGAGTTACTACTACAACACTGCCGTTAAATGTTTTTAAATAGGACTCCAGCCATTCAATCGCTTCAATATCCAAATGGTTTGTTGGCTCATCCAATAACAGTACATCTGGAGTAGCTAAAAGTGCAGCACCTAGCAAAACCCGACGCTTCATTCCACCAGACAAACTGACCATTTGTTCATTAATCGTAATACCCAAACGGCTTGCCATGGTTTCAATTTTTGGCAGCAAATCCCAGGCGTTTAAATTATCCATTTGCTGTTGAATTACAGCCAGTTTATCCATATCGTCTTGCTGAGACAATTCATTAAATCGAGTTAATACCTCGCCCACTTCACCTAAACTTTTTACAAGGAAATGATAAACAGACTCATCACCTGTAATAGGGACTTCCTGAATCAAACCAGCAATTCTTAACCCCGACAACTGATGCATCTGACCGCTATCAAGAACCAGATCACCCTGTAGCAATTTTAATAAGGTCGACTTTCCCGCACCATTACGTCCAACCAGGGCAATCCTGTCCTGTGGCTGAATTTGTAAATCAGCCTGATCCAGAATTCTATTGCCAGCTATAATAAGAGTGGCACCATTAAGCGAAAGAATACTCATAAATAAACTCTGTATTGAATAGTGTATGCAGCCCGGGTTGAATGAAGAACTACAGGAACTATAAATCAATGGGTTAATAACACATTATGTTACTTCTCAATTTTTTACTTGTCGTTTTAACACCAGCCGATTCGCTTCTTGTACCATATTAAATTGTGACAGTACATTCATTCCCAGTAATACTGTTTCATCATCAGCTCCAGGAATAATAACCGCTTTAATGTCTTTAAGCTCAAACTCACCAAAAGACAGTTGCTTTAAGCGGGTTAAGGAGCCAGTTACCTCACCATTTGCAGTTGATATGGTAACAGGATAGCGTCCAGTGATATGTAGTTGTTTTGCAATAGTTTGAGGTATGGCAACTAATGTAGCTCCAGTATCTACTAAAAACTCTACGGAAAAATCATTAATACTGCCTTTTATCCGATAATGGCCTTCCTTATCTGCGCTTAATATAAACTCACTGCGATTGGCAACATATACAGTGCTATCGGATTTATCATAATAATAAAAAAATACAAACAAGCCTGCAAATAAAATAATCCAGACTAATAAAAACATCACACGCCCGGCACGAGCGTATTGATCGTCGCTCATACGGCTAACTGTTTGAAGCAGATAAAACCATTACACCATCCATTTCAACCTTTGCACCACGTGGTAAGGCTGAAACCCCAATCGCTGCCCTGGCAGGATATGGCGCAATAAAATAACGACTCATTGCATCATTAATCAAAGGAAAATGGCTTAAATCCGTAAGATAAACATTAAGTTTCACAATATTCGCCAAGCTGCCGCCTGCAGCCTCACATACCGCGGTTAAATTTTCCAAAACCTGTGTTATTTGTAATTTAATATCATCACTACATATTTGCATTGTTTCAGGATCCAATGGAATCTGCCCTGAAAGATATACAGTTTGCCCACATCGTATTGCCTGACTGTAAGTACCAATAGCTTCTGGTGCCAATTTGGTGTGGATTGCTTGCATCAATTATCCCCTTGTTTTTTTCTGTATAGACGCATGACTACCTTATTTGCTCTTAAACGTCTCATCACTCGTGCCAAATGAGTTCGGTCGGTTACACTGATAGAAAAAGTAACGGCATTATGTCGACCATCGCGAGGATCAACATTAATGTTGCCTATATTAGAGTCCGCTTCAGAAATCGCAGTTGCCAAGGCGGCTAAAACGCCTCGTTCGTTTGCAACATCGACTGTAATATCAACCCAGTATTCCCCCTGAACCTGCTCATCCCAGCGTAGAGCAATGAACTGCTCAGGATGGCTGCGTGAACTGTTTAATGACACACAATCGCTGGCGTGCACAATAATTCCCCTGCCCTGTTGGAATTTTCCAACAATATTATCCCCTGGAATAGGCTGACAACATTCACCAAAGTGAACCACCATTCCCTCTGTACCTTTAATTGCCAATGGGCGGGTTTTACTTACTTTATCCAGTTCATTCGTATCCTGAGTAACAACCAGGCGTTTGGCAATAACCATAGCCATCTGGTTGCCAATTCCAATAGCATACAATAAATCATCAACAGTTTTATAATGCAAATCACTTAATAAAGCCTGCAATGATTCAGGCGGTATTTTGGCGTAATCACTGGAGAGTTCGATTAGCGACTGTTCTAACAAACGTTTACCAAGTACTATGGACTCAGCATGTTGCTGACTTTTCAGGAAATGCCGTATATTTGATCGGGCTTTACCCGTCACGACAAAATTCAACCAGGCAGGATTGGGATGAGCGCCGGGAGCAGTAATAATTTCAACAGTCTGACCATTTGACAAGGGAATGCTTAAAGGAACCAGCCGCCTGTTCACTTTAGCAGCGACGCAACTGTTACCTACTCCAGAATGCACGGTATAAGCAAAATCAACTGGCGTGGCGCCTTTGGGTAACTCCATGATATGACCCTTTGGTGTAAAAACATACACCTCATCGGGGAACAAATCTATTTTAACGTTTTCAATAAATTCAAGCGAATTCCCTGTGCTGCGCTGCATCTCTAAAAGACTCTGAACCCATTCCCTGGCTCTTAATTGCGCTTCATTTACTTCAAGCCCGGATGATTTATAAATCCAATGCGCTGCTACTCCATTATCCGCAACTTTATCCATTTCGCGAGTACGTATTTGTACTTCAAGCGGAACGCCAAATGGGCCAAATAAAGTAGTATGTAATGACTGGTATCCATTAGCTTTGGGTATACCAATATAATCTTTAAATCGTTGTGGAACCGGTTTATAAGTGCAATGCAAGGCACCTAAAATACGATAACAGGAATCAATATCCTCAGTTATAACGCGAAATGCAAAAACATCAGTAATTTCTGTAAACGACGCCTTTTTTTGACGCATTTTTCTATAGATGCTGTATAAGTGTTTTTGTCTGCCAAACACTTGCTCATAAGGAATGTTTAATTGAGCTAATGCATGCTGCAAATCTTTTTCAATAGTCTGGGTTAACTCTTTTCGATTACCCCGTGATTTTTCTACTGCTGATTTAATGGCTCGGTATCGCATGGGATATAAAGCCTGAAATCCCAAATCCTCAAGACCAACATAGATAGAATGCATCCCCAATCGATTGGCTATAGGCGCATAAATTTCAAGAGTCTCTATAGCAATCCGTCTGCGCTTGGCATAAGGCATAGCCCCCAAAGTACGCATATTGTGCAGGCGGTCGGCAAGCTTCACTATAATCACGCGTATGTCTTTAACCATAGCGAGAACCATTTTTCGAAAATTTTCTGCTTGAGCTTCTGCTTTGGATTCAAATTTGATTTTGGTTAATTTAGTAACACCATCGACCAGGGCAGTGACGTCTTCCCCAAACTGATTGGTTAAATCTTCTTTACTAATGGAAGTATCTTCCACAACATCATGCAGTAAAGTAGCCATAATGGTTTGATAGTCCAAACGCATTCTGGCAAGAATTAAGGCTGCGGCTACAGGATGAGTAATATAAGGCTCGCCAGATCGACGCATTTGTCCATGGTGTGCTTTTTCAGCAACCACATACGCTTGGTAGCATTTTTCAATTTGCGCCTGCTCAAGATAGCATTTAAGCTCTTCATCGAGCTCCTTAAAGTAGCTCACGCAGTACTCCCTAATGTCCAACATGGCCATTAATACCTCTCGTTGCCCAAGTTACGTTCTTATGCTACGCCGTTATTCCCTGTGCTTTGCATAAATACCGTAACTTGTACTTCAAGTAGTATGTATTTAAAGGACAAATCCTATTACTGCAAAGTCAACAAATACTTTTATTCTTTGTCCAAAATATCTGCAGTAACAAAACCTTCTGCAATTTCCCTCAATGCAACTACTGTCGGTTTATCATTTTCCCATTCAACCATTGGTTGATCGCCACGAACTGCGATTTATCGTGCGCGCTTGGTAGCTACCATAACCAATTCAAATCGGTTTGCAACGTGCTCCAAACAATCTTCTACTGTTACTCGTGCCATAAAATCCACCCTTACGTTAAAGAACAAGTTGACCGTTAGCTCATCTAAGTTTAGGACTACTCTGTTATTCACACAACCACAAACCTAACAGAGACAGAAGCCTTCACTTA
This sequence comes from Legionella quateirensis, assembly GCF_001467955.1. GTDB lineage: Bacteria > Pseudomonadota > Gammaproteobacteria > Legionellales > Legionellaceae > Legionella > Legionella quateirensis. The sequence goes on from NZ_LNYR01000046.1 coordinate 111,089, forward strand.
ACACAACACCTTGATCAGATAACTGTTTTACTTGTATCTGGCTCAAACCCCTTATTTTACTGCTATGACATCAGGAATGAAAGCAATTTTGATTGTTTATTTACCTGACGGTCAATTCGCAAGCGATCTGCGGTGACTATGGCTCTTAAATCCATCGCTGCATGTTCAAAAGTATCGTTTACGATCAAGTAATCAAATTCAGGATAATGACTCAGTTCATCTTGAGCTTTAATCATTCTATCACTGATTACTTCATCTTTATCCTGACGCCTGTTCAATAGTCTTTGTTTTAACTCGTCCAGAGAAGGCGGGACAATAAATATGCTCACGGCATGAGGAAAAGTGTGTCTGATTTGCTCTGCGCCTTGCCAATCAATATCCAATACTATATCAATTCCCTGCTGCAATCGTCGCTTGATTTGCTCAACAGAAGTGCCGTACAAATGATTAAAAACCTGAGCATGTTCTATAAAAGCATTATCATTAACCATTTGCATAAATTCATCTTCACTAACGAAAAAGTAATCTACTCCATTTTGTTCTCCCGGCCTCATGGGTCGAGTGGTGTGAGAGATAGATACTTCTATATCATCAAGCGTCGCGATTAAATTTCGAACCAAACTGGTTTTACCGCCTCCAGAGGGCGCCGCAACTATATATAAATTTCCGGAATAATTACCAACCATAGTACTCACTCAATATTTTGTATTTGCTCACGCATTTGCTCAATTAATACTTTCATTTCTACTGCGCTTTGTGTTAAGTCCACTGAATCTGATTTTGAACTTAGAGTGTTCGCCTCTCTGTTCAATTCCTGCATTAAAAAATCAAGTCTTCTGCCGGCCACTTTGTCAGTACTTAAAGTACGGCGTACTTCTGCGACATGGGTTTGCAACCGATCAAGTTCTTCGCTTACATCCAGTCGTGCTAAAATCATGGCGATTTCCTGTTCGACACGTGATTCAGCCACTTCGAGTTGTATTGCATGTAATCGAGTCAGCAATTTGTCTTTAGTCAGACTTGCCAAATTTCCGACCAGGGTTCGAGATCGAGTTATCTCTTGCTCCATCGCATGCAAACGTTCATCAACATGCAACTTTAGTGCCTTACCTTCTACAGCTCGGACTTGGACTAACTGCTCCACTGCATCCGTGAATAATAGAAGCGCCTGTTGTCCCAATACTTCTATATCCAATTGACCGACCTGAACAACACCAGGCCAGGAAAGCACCTGACTGACTGTCATATCATTAGCCAGATGGTGCGAAGCAGATAATGTACTGCTTAAGTCGACTAATGCATTTACCATACCTATATTTATAAGCATAGACTGATTATCAGAACTTGTATCTTGATACTTTAGCTGACATTCCAGTTTACCTCGATTTATTTTATCTCGGAGAGAGCCTCTCAGATTGGTTTCCAGAAAACGAAAAGCTTCAGGCAATCGAAATGAAACGTCCAGATAACGGTGATTAACCGACCTGATTTCCCAACAAAGTGTTCCTGAGTCAATCTGTTTTTGCGCTCTGGCAAAAGCGGTCATGCTATGAATCATAAAAATACCTTAGAATAAACCTTGAGCGAATATACCCCAAATCAAGGAAATTGGACAGAGAGAACTCATCATGGAGTTATTTCAAGCCGGGCTCAGGCACGTCCATAACCTCGGCATTTTGCCCAGAATTTAAAACTCCGTTGGCAAATATACTGTACCTGGTCAAACACTCCGTCCATATCACGTGTTCCGAATCAGAAACAAGCGGACTTTGATGCGCTTCATAAGGAGATATTTTCTCTTTAATGCGAATCAGTTCAGGTAGCATTTTATATATTAGCTCAATAACAAATGGAGCGATAAAAGCCTGTCTCTGACTCCCTTGAACAGTATTTTCGACTAAAAATCCATTATTGTCCTTCAGCGGATTCCCATGCTCTATGAAGTTTCTTAATACTCTTAAAACTGGATATCGTTCAAGTATGTATTGATTTCCGACAACAACCTGCAACTCTCTCACGCGATCCATATGCTGTAATAGCTGACCCACGTTATACTCAATGGCATCTTTGTATTGATGATTTTTTGTCATAAGCTCTACGTAGGATAAATGCCCATTGATCTTATGATATTTATCCCATTCTTCTAGCGTGGTCCATGGTAATTCGGGATAAATGAATTGAAGTTCAACCAGAAATCTCCTGATGTTTAATAAAGCATCAATAGCAGCGTTCACACGTTTTAGTGGATTAAGTACATACTGTTCACAAGGAGCTTTAGCTAATTGTGCAGCAAGCTTTCGAATTTCATCCAAACCTGTAAACTGGTTTTTTATCAAAGATTTTGCTTGGGTTTGTAAAGCACGTTGGTTTATTCGTTCTTGTTTCGTTAAAACTCCCGCACTTACGGCCTTCTTCATAATACCCTTCAGAAGTTTATTAAGAACCCTGTCTTCCTTTGCTTTAGGTAAATAAAAGCATATTTGCCCTTGTACTTTCTGATCTGGTATCGGATCGATACCATTGAATAGACCCTGACAACAAATGAGTACATCGTCTGGAGCCTTCTTGTCTTTTAATGCCTTCATAAATTGTTGTTCTTCTTCCAGAGAAACTCTTCGAACTGGAGCCGGTTTGACAACTGTGGGGGTTGGTGCGGGATTGTGTTCATAGACATCTAAAATACTTTTCCAACGCAGTTCCGGATCTCCGGTATATAGACCCATTTTCTTTTCGCGTAACTCAATTAATCTGAGTAATCTGGACCAGAAATAACTCAACTCCTCTCCCACAATTTTCTTTAATCGAGGTACATCACTCAGGAGTAAATCCACTTTATGCTTATTATCCCCTTCCTCTTGATGAGTTATGATATCCCTTAACGTAATAAATGCCTGCCAATCTACAGTATTATCAAGTTTACACAAAAAGCTGGAGAAATTTTTACCTGTAAACTGCTCTCCAATCAACTGAAGTCGACGAAGTGCTGCATGTTGCCCGGCGAGCGTTGTTAAATTAAATCTTTTTTGATATCTATTCTCCTGTCCCGAAGAACATGTCAATAGTGACAAATTATAACTTTTTTCTGAAAGTTGATTTAACGGTACGTGCTCATTTTCAGAATAATTCATCAGATTGATTAAATTAACCAATGTAAAGTTATCCTTTAAATGGCTTGTCAACGCTTTAATAGTCCTCAATTGGAATGGAACAAGCTCATGATCTGATGAGGTTTTCATTACCGCTGCAAGATGTTCAAATAGCATTTTTAAAGAAGGCAGATCATTTTTGACGACATAGGGAATTGCCTCTTCAACTAATAGTTCAAAATCAGCATGTTCTGCAATAAATCGATGGATAGAAGGCATATGCAGAGTTAAGTCATTTACTTGATCCGGGTCGTTCACCGAGCCAATTGGAATAAAATAAGCCCTTTTTCTTTCATCATTTTTGATCAGACCACCAAATTGTTCGAGAGTAACCCAAGTCAATGAGGAAGGTAACAAGTATTTACTGTATTCATTGCGAAATGCTCCTGACAAGTTATGAACAGTTGAACAAACCTTTTCCAAAACTTCCCGCGCCTGCGTAATACAGTGCAGTTTGAATACTTCTCTATCAAAAACAGACACACCGGGCGACAATGTTTCTAACATAGTCTCATTACGGTAGATATTCATCAGATGGGAAATCGCCAAAATCATAAACTCAATACGATAAATATCAAATTTAGCATTTTCACCACCATGAGCCTGACTCTCTTTTGTTGGCAGTCGGGTACTATCCGCATACAAGGAACAAATTTTATTATAGGACTCTTTATCCAGTAAGGGATTCAGTTTCATTGTGGATTTTAACAGTTTATTTTGAAATATCTGACTCGGAATCTGATTCCCACAGACACGAATATCTGGATTGGCTCCGGCATTCTTAAGTAAATAATACAAATCAAAATTGTTATTAAAAATAGCATACCCAATTGGCGTCATTCCATCTCCAAGATATTTTTTATTCACATCGATAGAGAGTTGCTTACTATAACGCAGTATGGCTGAAATTAACTTCAACTGAATTTTATTTTCAGGTTTACAATGTTCACAGGCAATTTGCAAAGCACGATTGTATTTTTGTTTTTTTAATTCAGATAATATTTGATTCTTTTTAGTTATCTGACCCGTGCTAATTATTGTATTCACTTCACCTAGTAATTGAGAGTGCGCTGGTAATGGCATTTATATATAACTCCAAACAACAAATTCGAATGAGACCGCAGCCCCGTTAATGTCTTTAAAAAATGACAAAAAGCTTAAAAAACAACCAATAATACAGGTGCTCATAAATATGTCAATATGGGATATATTATAACGATTAAATTAATTTTGTTCTTAGCAGTTAAATTATGGCCAACTATTCCACTTTCATGGGTGCATCACAGTGATTTAAGAGCTATACTTGCCATTTTTTTGAGGATTAAGTAATGCGCCCCAGTAACCGAGAACCCAATCAACTTCGCCCTATTAAAATCACTCGTAATTTTACAAATCACGCTGAAGGTTCTGTATTTGTTGAGTTTGGACAAACCAGAGTATTGTGTAATGCCTCGGTTATTGAAGGAGTACCTCGATTCCTTAAAGGTAAAAACCAAGGCTGGGTAACCGCTGAATATGGCATGCTTCCCAGAGCGACTCACAGCAGAACAGAACGTGAAGCCAGCAAAGGCAAGCAAGGCGGAAGAACGCTCGAAATTCAACGATTGATCGGCCGTTCCCTCAGAGCCTGTATGGATTTAAAGGTCATAGGTGAGAATACAATTACTCTGGATTGCGATGTGATTCAGGCTGACGGCGGAACGCGTACTGCAGCAATTACTGGCGCCTGTGTGGCCATGAGAGATGCGATCAACTGGATGGTACAGCGTGAAAAAATTCGCAAAATGCCTGCCTTTAATTTCGTTGCGGCGGTATCTGTGGGTATCTACAGAGGTCAACCCGTACTTGATTTGGATTATGCAGAAGATGTTCTCGCTGAAACGGATATGAATGTAGTGATGAATGAAGAAGGTCATTTTATTGAAGTTCAAGGAACTGCGGAAGACCAATTTTTTAATCGGGATCAACTGAACAGTATGCTTGCGCTTGCAGAAAGTGGTATACCACAATTAATTGAACTGCAAAAAAACGCCTGATACTGGTACAGTTCCACGCTCAGGAGATCCCTCGTTTCACTCGGGATGACGGTTGTTTTATTACGTCATCCTGAACGCAGTGAAGGATCTCCTGATACAGGCACAGTTCCACGTCCAGGAGATCCCTCGTTTCACTCGGGATGACGGATGAATTTCGTCATCCTGAACGCAGTGAAGGATCTCCTGAGACTGGCACAGTACCACGTCCAGAAGATCCCTCGTTTCACTCGGGATGACGGTTGTTTTATTACGTCATCCTGAACGCAGTGAAGGCTCTCCTGATACAGGCACAATCCCACGTTCAGGAGATCCCTCGTTTCACTCGGGATGACAGTTGTTTTATTACGTCATCCTGAACGCAGTGAAGGATCTCCTGATACAGGCACAATCCCACGTTCAGGAGATCCCTCGTTTCACTCGGGATGACGGATGAATTTCGTCATCCTGAACGCAGTGAAGGATCTCCTGAGACTGGCA
>NZ_LNYR01000046.1:116757-124152 GCF_001467955.1 Legionella quateirensis
GAGATCCCTCGTTTCACTCGGGATGACGGATGAATTTCGTCATCCTGAACGCAGTGAAGGATCTCCTGAGACTGGCACAGTACCACGTCCAGAAGATCCCTCGTTTCACTCGGGATGACGGATGAATTTCGTCATCCTGAACGCAGTGAAGGATCTTCTGATACAGGCACAGTACCACGTCCAGAAGATCCCTCGTTTCACTCGGGATCAGGTTGTTCAGGTTATTGGGATATTACCCCATAATCGAATTGGCAATTAATCAAGAATACATCTGTATTCTAAAACAAAGTTTTATTTATAGCCGCTTCCTGCGCCGTATGTCGGGATATGATGTTATTGTTTACCAGCTCAGTCAAATGCTGATCCAGAGTTTGCATTCCTTTAGCCTGACCGGTTTGAATTGAAGAATACATTTGCGCCACTTTATCTTCTCGTATCAGGTTACGTATAGCACCAGTACACAACATAATTTCCAAGGCAGCGACCCGGCCACCATTATTTTTTTTCAATAAACTTTGCGCTACAACAGCCTGTAGAGATTCTGATAACATCGAGCGAACCATGGACTTTTCTTCGGCGGGAAATACATCGATTATCCTGTTGATTGTTTTAGTTGCTGAATTGGTATGCAAGGTTCCAAAGACCAAATGCCCGGTTTCTGCAGCGGTCATTGCCAGACGAATTGTTTCCAGATCCCGTAACTCACCAACCAGAATAATATCCGGATCTTCACGCAGAGCGGATCGTAATGCTGCATTAAAACTAAGCGTATCCTTATGAACTTCCCGTTGGTTAACCAGACATTTTTTGCTCTGATGCACGAATTCAATAGGATCTTCAACGGTCAGGATATGCTCATATCGAGAAGAATTGATGTAATCGATTATCGCAGCCAGAGTGGTACTCTTACCAGAACCCGTAGGACCAGTAACTAAAACCAATCCTCTGGAAAAGCAGGCCATTTCTTTAAAAATTGGAGGTAAATTCAAATCCTCCATACTTAAGATAGTCGAGGGAATAGTACGAAATACTGCAGCAGCACCTCGTGCTTGATTGAATGCATTAACCCTGAATCGTGCCAGGTTATTAATTTCGAAAGAAAAATCCGTTTCCAGGAACTCTTCATATTCCTTTCTCTGCCTGTCATTCATGATATCGTATATTATTTTTATAACGTCTTTATGATCCAAAGCAGGCAAATTAATTTTTCGCAAATCACCATCTACACGTATCATTGGCGGCAATCCAGAGGATATGTGTAAATCTGATGATTTGTTCTTAACGGAAAAGGCTAATAATTCTGCTATATCCATGCTCAAATGTCCCTGATCAATCAACCCATTGTTACTAGAAGATTAGCTCAGTAATGCTTACACAGCAAACATTGTAGGACTACCTACTATTTTGATATGGTTAGATTTTTAAATCCATTGTGATTACCCTATGAATATGAGTAACAATATTGAGGCTATTAGAGATAAGATAAGACAAACTGAAATTGATGAGAACAGAGCACCGGGTTCTGTATTATTACTGGCAGTCAGTAAACAACAAAGTATTGATTCAATCACTGAGGCATTCAGAAATGGAATTAGGGATTTTGGTGAAAATTATTTCCAGGAAGCGGAAGCAAAAATTACTCAATTAAAACACTTACCCATCTGTTGGCATTTTATTGGCCCTATTCAAAGTAATAAAGCGAAAGGAATTGCTTCATTGTTTGATTGGGTTCATAGTCTTGATCGCATTAAAATTGCAAAACTGCTCAGTGAGTTCAGACCCAATAATCTCCCCCCTCTGAATGTTTGCCTGCAAATTAATCTGGCTGGGGAAGAGACCAAATCCGGAGTACTTAAAGATGAAGCCATGGATTTGGCTTTTGCTGTAAGTCAAATACCCAATATTAACTTGAAAGGCTTGATGACCATTCCACCGCCATTAAAGGATCCCGATGAACAATATCATCTGTTTTTAGAACTGAACCAACTCATGCACTCTATAAATCATGAGTTAAATCTTAAAATGGATACTTTATCCATGGGGATGAGCGATGATTTGGTTCCGGCAATCAAGGCAGGAGCAACCATGGTTCGTATTGGCAGAGCAATTTTTGGCGAACGACAAGGAACATCAATATGAAGATCAGTTTTATCGGATTCGGGAATATGGCAAAAGCAATTGCCCGTGGTTTAAGTCAACAGGATTCATTTTCACTATCGGCGGCATCCCCTTCATTAACGATTGGAATAAATCAGGAAGGTATTCAGACGCATCACGATAATAAGGAAGTGATCAAAAATGCAGACATTATTATTTTGGCCGTCAAACCCATGCTAATGAGCACCGTATTGAAAGAAATTACCCCTCTTATTCCACAACATAGTCTTCTAATCACTGTAGCTGCCGGATTAAGCCTTTCCTGGTTTACTCAATACTGCAATAGGAATCAGGCTATTATACGTACGATGCCTAACACCCCTGCCTCAATTGGCCTTGCTGCAACACCAATGATAGCCAATGACGCAACTACAGAACAGCAGAAACAATGGGCTGAACTCATTTTTTCTAAAATTGGTTTAATAACCTGGGCTTTTAACGAAGATGAAATGGATACCTATACCGCTTTATCAGGAAGTGGTCCTGCCTATGTCTTCCTCTTTATGGAAGCAATGATAGATGCCGCTGTAAACCTGGGCCTAGATCCGCACATTGCGAAAACATTTACCCTGCAAACATTTACGGGTGCAGTTAATTTAGCTCATAATAGCGATTTAAGTTTATCCCAGTTAAGAAGAAAGGTAACATCACCAGGAGGTACAACAGCAGCTGCTGTAGGCATACTGGATGAGCAATTGAACACTCTGGTCTTAGCAGCGATGAACGCTGCAAAACAACGCGCACATGAATTAGGGAAAGTATAAATATAAAGCTTTCGTAATTCACCGAGAATTTCCAATACTGTACCTAAAGACAGTTGTATTGAATGGGGGAAATAATGTCTGGTTTTACCGCTGTAGGAATTTTTTTAACATCTTTATTTTTTGGCTTGGTCCTTTTTACTTTATGGTTGCGAATTGCACTGCGTTACTATAGAGTCAGCGCACTGAGCCCATTCAGCCAATTGATCTTATCAATTACTGATCCCGTAATTAGACCTGTAAATTCCTTATTTAAATTAAAATACCAACCAGGACAAAAATACGACTGGATGGCTTTTATAATTCTAATACTGGTTGAGTTTCTAAAAATAATTTGCCTGAGCCTGCTCGCATTCCACACCCTGATGCCCGTTGTATACATACTCCTTTATGTGTTGGCTGATTTAATCATTCAGCCCTGTGATTTACTTTTTTATGCGATACTTATTCGAGTTATTATGAGTTATGCAAAACCTGGCTGGCAACATCCGGTTGCTGATTTTCTTCGTTTATTAACTGAACCTTTATTAATACTGGGAAGAAAAATAATCCCTGATATATCAGGCTTTGATTTCTCGCCTATTGTTATAATGATTATTTTAAAAGTTATCACTTTATTTATCAGTGCATCTCTGCCCTGGCGATTAATTTAGATGAATTATTGGCTAAATGAACTATACTTATTGTTGAAAGGATAGCCGGATTGAACATATGAAATTTATATATTGTGCCAGTTTCGCATTATTTATTTTGCCATTTAATCTTATGGCCGATCAATCGTATTATTGTCCTCAAAACCATGCCTTCATTAATGTAGGTATGACAACTGATGAGGTTATAGCCGCATGCGGACAACCGGTAAGTCAGCAAGAATCCAATCAACCACTCACTCAACAAATTCCCGTCCAGCAATTAATATATAACAATCAAGGTACAAGTACTGCCTTCTATGGTGTTTGGAACGTTCAAACAGGCAGTGGCGGCGCTCAAATGGAAATCGATGTGGCAAATAATCAGGTTAAAGGAATCAAGATTAATGGCGGGAACAGTAATGCCACCAGTCTGTGTAATGGCACCAGTATCCAGATGAATGATCCAGTCAGTAAAGTTTATGGTGCCTGCGGAAGTCCGGATGTAATAAACAACACCTACATTAATCAAACAGTACCTACTGCTACTAAACCCCAGATATGGATCTATCAGCCTGGGCAATATCAACCTTCAGTTTCCTTGACTTTTGTTGATGGCAAACTACAATCCATCAATAATTAATTAAGGAAGTAATCTAGATGACTGAAACTGTAGATGATATCACCATTGCCTATTCCGAGAATGGGACTGAAACAACAAAAGAACTGGATAAACAAGTTTTATCAAAAGGAGCATGGACCACTATCATGTTCAAGTACCAGGAATGGGATAATGCTAAAAATGAATATGGTCCGGTAAAGTATTCCATTCGTCGTTACCAAAAACGAAACAATCAATATTGGCAAAAATCTAAATTTAATATATCCAGCACAGATCAAGCACAAAAAATTATTGATATTCTGAATAACTGGTTGAAATAAAAGCTGAAGATGGAAGTCGGTACCGAATTATTTATTATGTAGCCCGTATTAGCGAAGCGTAATACGGGATTTAAGAGGCAAGGTACTCCATTGTTTCCCCCAATTAGGCTTCGCATGGAGAAATCACGGCATATTTTATAGTGCCCATCTGATCAATAATAGAATTATCTAAGCTAAATTTGCGTCATCCTCGCGAAAGTGGAAACTCATGCATAAAAGTAGCACCTCACTGTGCTTGTATGATGGATCCCCGCCTTCGCGAGGATGACTTTTGTTATTCGTCATCCTGAACGTAGTGAAGGATCTCCTCAAACTTGCACATTATTCAGTCTTCAGCCACTTTCTAAAAATCTTTCACTACATACAGAATGACAAAATCCTCTAGATTAATAGAATTTACAATAGATACTACTTAAAGCACCCCACACCATCATAACCTATTACATGACACTCTTTATAAAAGGATTGATCCAGCATATAGCGTACAGCACCATAATAAGCATAGATTTTACCATCCTTATCAAGCGCAACATGGGGCTTTTGATAGCTTGATTCAGATTCACAACCGGTTTTATTCTGCATCCAGACAACACCATTCACCTTGACAGTAGATTGACCTGGTATTAACGAATTAGTGCCACAAGCATTAGTAGACAAGGCTGAGACTGGAGGAGCAGAAAATAAAATGTCATAGCCGGTTAATGCTGTTTTCACTGCATTTTCTGCGTCCAATATTCCGTGACCACAAGGTTTCTTACCAACACAGGATTTATTGGTGTCATTACTTTGTCCAAAATCATGAGTCGTAATATACAAAATTTGTTCTACCTGCTCCGCTTTTAAATTCTTTTCGCTGATTGCATACACCAAGGCTGCAACACCAGCAACATGAGGAGATGCCATACTGGTTCCTTGATAAAAATCAAAACCAGATGAATTATAACCACCCCCAGGGTTAACTGTTGATAAGATGCCGCCCGCTGTACCGTATCGTTTATCACCACCAGGAGCAGCAAGAGTTACGCTGGGACCATAGTTGGAAAAATAGGAACGTAAACCTTCTGGACCAGTGGAGGCAACTTTTATAGTACCGTTACACACACCTGGTGCATTAAAATGCTCCCATACATTATCATTCCCGGCAGCGGCCACAAGTACGGCTCCTTTTTTCCGAGCAAAAAAGACTGCTTCTTGTAACGCCTCATCACAATAATCTATTTCTTTACCCGGTTTTTCATCTACTCCAAAACTCATATTCAAAACTTTTGCAGGATGCATATTGGCAGGAACTCCAGGTACTTCACCTCCAACTGCCCAATAAATTCCATTCACTACAGCACTTTCATAAAACATTCCTGATGCAGCAGGAATTTTAACTGTTAAAATCTTTAAATCTTCTCCAATACCCGTCATGACATTGCCATAACCAGCGATGGTTCCAGAAACGTGTGTTCCATGGTACGACTTCGTTTCATCACTTAAATCATTATTATTACCTGCGAAATTCCAACCCCAAACATTTCCTTCTGTGTCTCTAACCAGGTTATTCACCAGACTGTCATTTAAGGCAATTCCGGTATCCAAAACAGCGACTACAACAGGTTTTTTCGCATTACCCGTTGTATATGCCCAGGCGCCATCTCTTAATCCAGGTTTTGATTCCAACATAATACCTGCTGGACGCTGAAACTCATCCCACTGACTGTCATGTGATAATAATTGGCTTAATTCCAAACTGACAACAGGATCAGGCACGGGTTTAAAATATCCAATTCGATCTTTAACTGCATACAATACATTGGGATTCTTACGTAATTGTTCCAAAACAAGTTCAGTACTGTCTCCATCATTGGCTTTAATAGAGGGTGCATTCGAAGCATCCAATATTAATGAATACGCTCCATTAGCCATGGGTTTCATCTCTTTAACTGGTAAATGGATTGACTTGAACACTTGAGATTTCAAGGAAGACAATGCTACAGGTTGTTGTTTGTACTTAATAATCACTCGTACAGTGTCATTGGCTGGAGCAGCCACTATTCCATGCGCAACTGATAAAAGACTTAATCCTAAAATTCCCGATTTTAATCCCATTCTTGATACTCCTTATCAAAATCTAAAAAATAACAACAGGAATCAGTATGCAGGAGAACAAATAGCAACACAAGGCTCAAAAATAACTTCTCAGCAGAATCGAGAAAGCCATCCTGAAGGTAGTACTGTGCCCACATTGGGAGATCCTTCACTGCGTTCAGGATGACGAAATTCATCCGTCATCCCGAGTGTAACGAGGGATCTCCTGGTTGTGGCTGGAAGTCGAGTACGGTGCTACTTGAAGGGAGATCCTTCACTGCGTTCAGGATGACGAAATTGATCCGTCATCCCGAGTGTAACGAGGGATCTCCTGGTTGTGGCTGGAAGTCGAGTGCGGTGCTACTTGAAGGGAGATCCTTCATTGCGTTCAGGATGACGTGTAAATTCAGGATGACGTATGCATTCAGAATGACGAATAAAACACCGTCATCCCGAGTGAAGCGAGGGATCTCCTGGTTGTGGCTGGAAGTCGAGTGCGGTGCCACTTGAAGGGAGATCCTTCACTGCGTTCAGGATGACGTGTAAATTCAGGATGGCGTATGCATTAAGCATGGCGTATGCATTCAGAATGACGAATAAAACACCGTCATCCCGAGTGAAGCGAGGGATCTCCTGGTTGTGGCTGGAAGTCGAGTACGGTGCCACTTGAAGGGAGATCCTTCACTGCGTTCAGGATGACGTGTAAATTCAGGATGACGTATGCATTAAGCATGGCGTGTGCATTCAGAATGACGTATGCATTAAGCATGGCGTATGCATTCAGAATGACGAATAAAACACCGTCATCCCGAGTGAAGCGAGGGATCTCCTGG
>NZ_LNYR01000046.1:124162-148650 GCF_001467955.1 Legionella quateirensis
AATGACGTATGCATTAAGCATGGCGTATGCATTCAGAATGACGAATAAAACACCGTCATCCCGAGTGTAACGAGGGATCTCCTGAATGTGGTATTGTGCCTGTATTTGGTGATCCTTCACTGCGTTCAGAATGACGAAATTCAGGGATTTAATAGGACTTTATTAATTACAACATCCGTGTTCAACTGATGCCATGTTGGTCTTTATATTCAGAAGGTGTCAAACCTGTCCATCGTTTGAATGCCTTTGTAAAACTGGAAGTATCATTAAAACCCAGAAGAAAACTAACTTCAGTTATCGAAATACCATTATTTAACAAAAACGTTTTAGCCTTTTGTTCACGTACCTCATCTAACAGTTCTTGATAGGTTACCTGTAATTTTTGTAAATGGCGTCTTAAAGTACGCGAAGTCATGCATAATTTACTAGCAATTTCCTCCATGCTGAGATGATTTAAACTATGATGCAGTACAATTGTCTTTATTTTACTGATTAAATCTTCCTTCGATGTCAAATTTTTTGCAATTTCCTGCAACTGATTTTTTGCTAACTGATAACTGACATCATCAGCAAAATTAATAGGAGCATACAGCTCCTCCGCTTCAATCCAAACTCGACTGCATTGAGCCTCAAAAACCACTTCTGTCTGAAACACCTGTTCATAAAAATCAGCATAATCCGGCTTTGAATAATTAACATCTATCCGGGGACAAGGGATGGAACTGTTAATTAAAAATGACCTCATTTTCATGAAATGAATAATTGCCAATTCCGTCATAAAACGAGAGATGACTTGATCCTCTGTTAACGAGATAATTTGTATGTATGCTCTTTTTTGATTGGCAGCCTGATGCAATTCCAGACTCAATAGACTGGTTCGAGTATTGAGATAACTGAGAGTAGTCTGAATCGCAGTACCTAATGTTGGACTGCTCATGGCTGCATACCCAAGAAAACCATGATTGACTATTGATAAACTTTGACCAAACACTAATCCCAGATAGGGACAATTACTCAGACTATATGCCGATGTAATAACTTGTTTAAACTCAGCCATGGATAAATAAGCTAAAGGATCATGAACCCTGACCGAATCAATGCCTATTTTAGATAAAAATTGAAATACCCCGAATTGTTCAAGGCATTTTTCTAAATTAACAAGATAATTTGCTGCAATAACCCGATCCACAAAGTGGTATCCCTTTCTGATATTTAGTACACAATATTATAGCTATTGACTCGTGCTCTTCAATCCCGACATGACCTTCTTTATCCCTCAAAGATCCAATGTTTTAAAGAGGAGCTTTTTAACAAAAAAGCTCCTGATGACGCTACTGTAGCAAGATAATGATGATTGCTTAATACCGATATAGTTCCGGTTTATAAGGGCCATTCTTGTTAACCCCTATATATTTTGCCTGTTCAGTGGTTAATTCAGTTAATTTGGCGCCAATTCGTCCCAAATGCAATCGAGCAACTTTTTCATCTAATAATTTGGGAAGTACATAAACCTGATTTTGATATTGTTTGGAATTTATAAACAATTCAATTTGAGCCAAAACCTGATTGGTAAAAGATGCTGACATCACAAAACTGGGGTGTCCAGTCGCACAGCCTAAATTGACCAGACGACCTTCAGCTAAAATAATAAGGCGTTTGCCATCCGGAAATATAACGTGATCCACTTGAGGTTTAATGTTTTCCCATTGATATTGTTTTAGACTGTGAATATCTATTTCAGAGTCAAAATGTCCAATGTTACATAATATAGCCTGATTTCTCATGCGCCTCATATGATCATGAGTCACCACATGATAATTACCTGTTGCAGTAACCACGATATCAACCTGTTCCGCTACATCATCAAGAGTTACGACGCGATAACCTTCCATCGCTGCCTGCAAAGCACAAATAGGATCAATTTCTGCAATAAGAACAGAAGCTCCTTGACCCCGCAATGCCTGTGCACAGCCCTTTCCAACATCACCATAACCCAAAATCAATGCCACTTTACCTGCAATCATGACATCAGTAGCTCGTTTTAAGCCATCCAATAAAGACTCCCGACACCCATAAAGATTATCGAATTTGGATTTGGTAACTGCATCATTCACATTAATTGCTGGAATCTTTAACTCACCTTGTTTTGCCATTTCATACAATCTGGCGACCCCGGTAGTTGTTTCCTCAGAAACTCCTTTAAGTTCCGCCAAAAGATGTGGGTATTTTTGATGAATAATCTGTGTCAAGTCACCCCCATCATCCAACAATAAATTGGGAGTCCATCCATTTGGG
Source organism: Legionella quateirensis (assembly GCF_001467955.1). Classification (GTDB taxonomy): domain Bacteria; phylum Pseudomonadota; class Gammaproteobacteria; order Legionellales; family Legionellaceae; genus Legionella; species Legionella quateirensis. The sequence continues at coordinate 126,458 of NZ_LNYR01000046.1, forward strand.
CCAGTTAGTGTCTGTTCAACACACCACCAGTATTCTTCCTCTGATTCACCTTTCCAGGCAAATACAGGAATACCTGCATCAGCAATAGCCGATGCAGCATGATCCTGAGTGGAAAAAATATTACAGGAAGACCATCGAACTTCAGCACCTAAAGCAATAAGCGTTTCAATCAGAACAGCTGTTTGGATTGTCATATGCAAACAACCCGCTATTCGAGCTCCTTTTAAAGGGCGAGAAGGTCCAAACTCTTTACGCAACGCCATCAGACCTGGCATTTCGGTCTCTGCTATGGCTATTTCCTTGCGTCCCCATGCAGCAAGAGACATATCCGCTACTTTAAAATCATGGGTTTTATTAACTTTTACTGCTGCTTCCGTTACTGAGTTCATATGATTTTCCTTAATTATAATGCTTTTTTCAGTTCTTCAACTTTATCTAAACGTTCCCAAGGAAATTGTTCTCTTCCATAATGGCCATAAGTTGCTGTTTTTTGATATATCGGTCGAAGTAAATCGTGATGGTCGATAATTCCCTGCGGTGTTAAATCAAAATGAGTGTGGATTAAGTCTATGATTTCACTATTTTTTAGCCGGCCAGTTCCAAAAGTTTCAACCGAAATTGACGTGGGTTCAGCAATACCTATTGCATAAGAAACCTGAATCTCACATTTATCAGCAAGCCCGGCAGCAACAATATTTTTTGCGACATGACGTGCTGCATATGCTGCAGAACGATCTACTTTTGATGGATCCTTGCCAGAAAAACAACCGCCACCATGTCGGGCCATACCACCATAAGTATCTACAATAATTTTTCGGCCGGTTAATCCACAGTCGCCCAGAGGACCACCAATAACGAATCTTCCGGTTGGATTAATAAAATATCGTGTTTTATTCGTTAACCACTCAGCAGGAATAACCGTTTTAATTAGTTCCTCGCGGACTGCTTCAGTGAGATCACTGTGGCTGATATCAGGAGAATGCTGAGTAGAAAGAACCACAGTATCTACCTCTACAGGCACGCCATGTTCATATTTTAAAGTTAATTGACTCTTGGCATCAGGCCTTAACCAGGATAATTTACCTGATTTACGTAAACTGGCCTGCTTTTCCATCAAACGGTGTGCATAGGCTATCGGTGCGGGCATATAAACATCGGTTTCACGACTGGCATATCCAAACATGAGTCCCTGGTCTCCAGCACCCATGATTTTAGTAGTTTTATTATCTACCCCCTGAGCTATATCCGGTGATTGTTTACCAATGGCAGAAAGTACCGCACACGATTCCCAATCAAAGCCCATTTGTGAACTGTTATAACCTATATCTTTGATTACATTACGGGTAATTTCATCAACATCAACCCAGGCCTTAGTGGTTATTTCACCGCCAACCAATACCATTCCAGTTTTAACAAAAACCTCACAGGCAACACGTGCGGTAGGATCCTGCATTAATATAGCATCTAAAATTGCATCCGAAATCTGATCGGCTATTTTATCTGGATGCCCCTCAGATACAGATTCGGAGGTAAAAACATAACATTCATTCATTGCAAATCCTCTATATTAAGACGTACTTTTCAAGTACTCAGGCTATCCTAACGATTGACCTGATTTTCCTTCATTAATTTTATAAACTCATTGAATACTATTTCGATATCATGTGGTCCTGGACTGGCTTCCGGATGGCCTTGAAAACCAAAAGCAGGCTTACTCTTATGTCTGATGCCCTGCAAAGTATGGTCAAATAAAGAGCGATGAGTTACTTCCAAACAGTCAGGGAGGCTATCTTCATCAACGGCAAAACCATGATTTTGACTGGTAATGTATACTTTCCTGTCACCTTGAGTAGCAACGACCGGATGATTAGCACCGTGATGACCAAATTTCATTTTTTGAGTTGTTCCACCACAGGCCAAAGCCAATATCTGGAATCCCAGGCAAATTCCGAATACAGGAATATTGCTTTCCAAAAACTCTTTGGTCGCTTTAATTGCATAGTCACAAGCCCCTGGATCACCAGGACCATTAGAGAGAAAAATACCATCAGGATTCATGGCTAAAATTTCTTCAGCAGATGTTTTGGCTGGAACTACCGTTAAATGACACCCCTTATCATGTAAAATACGTAAAATATTATTTTTTACGCCAAAATCATAAGCCACCACATGAAACTGATTCGGCTGCGAGCCTGCTCCCCAATGTCCCAGGCCTTCATGCCATCGCTCAATGGTTTGTCTTGAAACTTCCTGAGCTAAATCCAGTCCTTCCAACCCTGAAAATGCTTTGGCTTTGGCAAGAGCGGCTTCAGGATCTTCTACAGCTGTTGTGATGCATGAGCCAATTGCTCCATGCTCACGTAATCTTAAGGTTAAATCACGGGTGTCAATGCCAGAAATAGCGACAACGCCATTTTTTTTAAGCCAGTCAGGAAGTGATTGCTGAGCTCGATAATTACTGTGTAGGATAGCGCAGTCACGCATGACTAAACCAGCAGCCCAGATTCTGTTCGATTCCAGATCCTCGTCATTACATCCCGTATTACCTACATGCGCTGCTGTTAAAGTAATAATTTGTCTGGCGTAAGAAGGATCCGTAAGCATTTCCTGATAACCCGTCATAGAGGTATTAAAAACCAACTCTCCAACACAATCTCCATCAGCGCCTACTGATACTCCTTCGTAAATTGTGCCATCAGCTAACACTAGAATTGCTGGTTTCTTAATCATGTATATGCTCTTTTAAGTTCAATATAAGTCAATCCTTGCTTCATATAGGACAAATTATGTAGTGCAATCCATGCACATTTTGATAAATCCTGCAATTGTAACTCACTTGATTCAAAATTTCATGTCTTCAAAAAATTTTTTCACACCTGCGAACCAGGAACTGGAACGTGGTGAATGATTCGATTTGGCACTTTCCAAAGACTCTTGAAGTTTGGTCAATAGTTCTTTTTGTTCTCGTGATAAATTCACTGGTGTTTCTACAACAACTTTACACAGCAAATCACCTTGACCATGCCCACGAACCGACTTCATTCCCTTGCCTCTCAAGCGGAACACTTTACCTGTTTGTGTTTCTTCTGGAATTTTCAGAGTTACTCTGCCTTCAAGAGTAGGTACTTCTATTGAACCACCTAATGCAGCAGTAATAAAACTAATAGGCACTTCACAATGTAAATCATTTTCATGCCGCTCAAAAATCGAATGAGTTTTTACATTTATTTGAACATACAAATCTCCAGGGCCACCACCATGTATCCCGGCTTCCCCTTCACCACTCAATCGAACTCTGTCACCATTATCAACCCCAGCTGGAATCTTGACCGTTAATTTCTTGCTTTCACGAATTCGACCTTGACCGTGACAACTGGTACATGGATCTGAAATGGTCTTTCCTTCACCATGACAACTCGGGCAAGTTTGTTGAATGGAGAAAAATCCTTGTTGAATTCTGACCTGGCCTATACCATTACAGGTTTCGCATGTTTTGGGACTGGTGCCTTTTTTAGCTCCGGAACCCGAACAGACAGTACATGTGCCATGACGAGGAACTGTAATTTCGACTTCTTTGCCTGTTGCCGCTTCTTCAAGCGTCAATTGTACGTTGAATTGCAGATCGGAACCTCTCTGCCCCCTTGATTGTCGTCCTTGTCCGCGGCCACCCGAAAATATATTTTCAAATATATCTTCAAATACATCACCGAAGCCGCCAAAACCTCCAAATCCACCATGACCGCCACCAGAGGCATCTACACCTGCATGCCCAAACTGATCATAAGCAGAGCGTTTTTGAGGGTCGGAAAGAATCGCATACGCTTTTTGAATTTCTTTAAATTTTTCTTCCGCAGAGGCATCATCGGGATTACGATCAGGGTGATACTTCATCGCCAGTTTACGATAGGCCTTTTTTATTTCGGCATCGCTAGCGCCTCGACTAACTTCTAAAAGTTCATAATAATCCCGCTGTTCCATAACTGCTCACATTTTTATAAATAACTGACAATGAATTATTGGAGAGTTTACAATTCTTCAAAATAATCCAAACGTCGAGGGACGTTGAAATCGGAATTGTCAACACATTCTAAGTCATTGTCAAAATACAAACGGGACGAATAAATCGCCCCGACCCAGTTTATTATTTATTAGTCTCTAACCATTGAATTCTGGCAATAGTCATTAACACATAAACTATTTTATTGCTTGTCGTCTTTAACTTCTTCAAACTCAGCGTCCACAACTCCTTCATCAGCAGGCTTCGCAGACTCTTGTTGATGTGAAGCATCCGCAGAACCAGCCTGCCCTTCAGCTGATTTTTTAGCATAAACACGTTCTGCCATTTTACCAGAAGCTTCGGTCAACACTTTGAGTTTCTCTTCAATATGAGCCTTATCCGTTCCTTGAACTGCTTCTTTTAATTCAGAAATCGCTGTTTCAATTCCCTTTTTCTCATCATCTGACAATTCAGCACCTAAATCCTTCATGGATTTTTCACAGCTGTGAATCATGCTGTCTGCCTGGTTGCGAAGATCGGCCATTTCTTTAAACTTCTTATCTTCTTCAGCATGAGACTGAGCGTCTTTTACCATTGCTTCAACTTCTTCATCACTCAAACCACTGGATGCTTTAATGACTATAGACTGCGCTTTTCCAGTAGCTTTATCTTTAGCTGATACATTCAGAATACCGTTGGCATCGATATCAAAAGTAACCTCAATTTGTGGAACACCTCGTGGCGCAGGAGGTATATCACCTAAATCAAAGCGTCCTAGAGATTTATTTGCTGATGCCTGCTCCCGCTCACCTTGCAGAACATGCACGGTAACTGCGGTTTGATTGTCATCTGCAGTTGAAAACACTTGATTTGCTTTAGTCGGGATGGTTGTATTCTTATCAATAAGCTTGGTCATAATACCGCCCATTGTTTCAATACCCAAAGACAAAGGAGTCACGTCAAGCAATAGAATATCTTTAACTTCACCTGATAAAACTGCTGCCTGAATTGCTGCGCCTACGGCTACTGCTTCATCAGGATTCACATCTTTTCTTGGTTCTTTGCCAAAAAACTCTTCAACAGTCTTTTGCACTAATGGCATACGGGTTTGACCACCAACCAAAATAACTTCATTAATTTGTGACACGGTCAGTCCCGCATCTTTTAATGCTGTTTTACATGGTGCTACAGTTCGCTCAACCAGTTTTTCAACTAATGATTCCAGTTTGGCTCGAGTCAGCTTGATGTTTAAATGTTTTGGTCCAGAAGCATCCGCAGTAATATAAGGTAGATTCACGTCAGTTTGTTGAGCAGATGACAATTCAATTTTGGCCTTTTCTGCTGCTTCTTTCAAACGTTGCAATGCTAAAGGATCATTATGTAAATCAATTCCTGAATCTTTTTTGAATTCTGCCGCTAAATAATCAATCAGAGCCAGGTCAAAATCTTCCCCGCCCAGGAATGTATCACCATTAGTAGCCAATACCTCAAATTGATGTTCGCCATCTACTTCTGCGATTTCAATAATTGAAATATCGAACGTACCGCCACCAAGGTCATACACCGCAATAATGGAATCGCCACGTTTCTTGTCCATACCATAAGCTAAAGCTGCAGCTGTTGGTTCGTTAATGATACGTTTCACCTCAAGACCAGCAATACGGCCAGCATCTTTAGTAGCCTGTCTTTGAGAATCATTGAAATAGGCCGGTACAGTGATTACGGCTTCTTTAACTTCTTCACCCAGATAATCTTCAGCTGTTTTTTTCATTTTACGTAATACTTCAGCAGAAATCTGTGGTGGAGCTTTATCCTGATCTTTTACACGAACCCAGGCATCCCCATTGTCTGCTTTAACAATTTTGTAGGGAACCATCTTAATGTCTTTTTGAACGACAGCATCATCAAATTTACGACCAATCAAACGCTTAATCGCAAACAGGGTTTTTTCCGGATTGGTCACTGACTGACGTTTTGCAGCCTGTCCAACCAGTACTTCATTGTCATCAGTAAAGGCAACAATTGAAGGCGTGGTTCGATGACCTTCACTGTTTTCAATTACTTTAGGTTTATCACCTTCCATTACAGCAACACATGAGTTAGTAGTACCCAGGTCAATACCTATAATCTTTGCCATTCTTCTTTGCTCCAAATTAGTAGTTTCTAATGCAATAATTGTCATATGGGGCGTAACACGCCGATTTCAAGCTTTTTTATAAAAAATCTGTTTTCAACAGCGAAAATTTATAAACAGTACTTATCTCACTCAGCAGATGATTTTTTGGAAACAATGACTCGAGCAGGCCTAATGACCCGTTCGCTCAATTGATATCCCTTCTGAACTACGGCTATAACGGAGTTCGGTGGAGTTCCAGGAACTTCTTGAATGGACATCGCTTCATGTTTCTGGGGATCAAAAGGTTCACCCATAGGATCAAGCGGGGTCACATCAAATTTTTGTAAAACATCAACAAAGAGTTTCATCGTTAATTCCAGCCCCTCATGCATGGCCGCATCGGTATTTTTATCAGCCAACTGCAAAGCCTGCTCAAGACTGTCCAGTACAGGCAACAAGGCAGATATCAATTTTTCCATGCCATATTTATGTGCGTTTGCAACTTCACGCTCCATACGGCGACGTACGTTATCCAACTCGGCCAGAGTCCGTACAGATTTCTCCCAGTGCTCATGAGCTTTTTGTTCTGCCAGAGTCAATTGCTCTTCTAATGCCAGATAACTGGGATGACTGAGCGCTGGCTCAGAATGCTCTTCCTCATTGGGGACTTCCTCACCTAAATCCTCATCATGGCTCTTGTGTTCTTCCTTAAACTTATTCCAATCTTTTTTATCATGTTTACTCATCAATATGCTCCTGACTAACGTGACCGTAACACATGGGGGCGATTCATTTGTTTTTCAAGTCCTTATTTCAGAATTAAATATAGACTACCTTTTTACCTTACTTGCAGTATATGTTCATTTATTCCATACTTAGGTATCAAAAAAAACAGATGGGTTTATTATGCAAGAATGGTCGCCAGTGTCCTGGCAACAATATTCGTATTTGCAAGCGGCAACTTACGTAGATCAAGAACAATTAAATAAAGTAGTGGAACAATTAAGCTCATTACCTCCGCTTGTTACCAGTGGTGAAGTCAAGAACTTAAAAGATGAAATCGCACGAGCAGGACGAGGGGAAGCGTTTATCCTTCAGGGCGGTGACTGCGCTGAATCCTTTAATGATTGTCGTTCTGAAGTCATCAGTAACAAATTGAAAATTATTTTACAGATGAGTTTGATCTTATTATACGGTTTACGCAAACCCATTATTCGGGTTGGACGAATAGCCGGTCAATATGCAAAACCCCGCTCTTCTGATTTTGAAACTATTGATGGGATTACCCTACCCAGCTATAGAGGAGATATTGTCAACTCTCCGGAATTTACTCAATCAGCCAGAGAACCTAATTCCAAATTATTATTGCAGGCATACAGTTGTTCTGCCATGACCCTGAATTTTATTCGTGCTTTATTGGATGGAGGTTTTGCTGATTTACATCATCCTCAGCGTTGGGATTTAGGCTTTGTTGAGCATTCAACCCAAAAGAATGAATACCAACACATTGTTAATTCAATAGCTGATGCTTTGGATTTTTTAAAATCGATCGATGGAATTCGGTCCAGTAATTTAAGTAAAGTTGATTTCTACACTTCACATGAAGCCTTGCATTTACATTATGAACAGGCTTTAACTCGTAAATTAAAAGATGGCCGCTGGTATAATCTATCAACCCATTTACCCTGGATTGGAATGCGTACAGCCCAGGTTGATAGCGCCCATCTGGAATTTTTGCGTGGCGTTGAAAATCCAATTGGAATCAAGGTAGGTCCAGGAGCAACTCCAGAATGGTTATCTGATGTACTTCAAATAGCCAATCCCGATCGTGAAGAAGGCCGTATTTTACTCTTTACCCGTTTGGGAGCCAAACACATCGACAAACTGCTGCCCCCGCTTATCGAAGCAGTACAAAAAACGAAAATACCCGTTACCTGGTCCTGTGACCCCATGCATGGTAATACAGAAACTACTGCTGATGGCACCAAGACGAGACATTTTGACAACATACTTTCTGAATTAAAACAGGCTTTGGAAATCCATAATAAAATGGGAAGTTATCTTGGTGGTGTCCATTTTGAGCTGACTGGGGATAACGTTACCGAATGTATTGGTGGTGCTCGTGGTTTAGCGGCTGATGATCTTAAAAAAGCATACCACAGCCTCGTTGATCCTCGATTAAATTACGAACAATCAATAGAGATGGCCATCCAACTGAGCAGGCAATTTAGAAATGCGTAAAGTTCATTTTTAAATTTCATAACTAACTCGTACAGATCTTCGATTAAGAACAGCAGGCTTAGCGCATCATTGCGCGTAGCCTGCAGTTTTATATAAAGATCTACCTGACCACTGCTAAATCACTTTACCCATGTTCTAACAGAATCAGGTTACTCTAAACATTAAACTGCTTGGCAATATACTCTGGAATACGTTGATCCAGCCAATAAACAGGCTCCCAGATTTTCATTCCTGAAATAAACCCGACATGGCCCCCTTTTTTGCTTACCTCCAATGTAACGACTTCAGATAACTCATCCTCAGTAGGTAATACATCAACGGTCATAAAAGGATCATCCTCAGCATGAATCACAAGAGTTGGGGTACTAATATGACGTAAATACTGTCTGGAACTGGATTGTCGATAATAAGCATGGGCATTATTAAAACCATAAAGAGGAGCGGTAACTTTGTCATCAAATGTCCAAAAGCAAGTACAATCAGCTGCTCTTTTCAAAACTTCCGGTGGGTTTTTTAAATGATTTACTTTTCGGGCAAAAACGGATTTAAATTGATTTAATAAATGTGTTTGATACAAGCGTGAAAAGCCAATATTCATTTTATCCGCGACTTTATTCAATTGAAATGGAACGGATACAGCAACAGCAGTTTGAATTTTCGATTGAATCCGCTGTTCTCCCAGCCATTTAAGTAACACATTGCCCCCTAAGGACACTCCCACGACCGCTTTTTTAGTATGTGGCTCTCGAATCGTCAGCGTTTTCATCAGAAAATCCAAATCACCTGTATCACCCGAATGATAGGCTCTTGGTAGTCTGTTAATTTCTTTACCTGCACCACGAAAGTGCATTAATACTGCCCGCCAGCCTTGTTGGTTAAATGCATTCATAAAGCGAGCGACATAACTCGAATTCACACATCCACCCAGCCCATGCAATATAACAATCAAGGGAGAATCATCCGGCAGATTGGCCGTACTCCAGGCCAAATCCAGAAAGTCTCCATCAGGCAAATCAATTTTTTCTACTTTATCAACAGGCGCTTGTACCGGATGTCTCATGGAGGCATAGATGGTTTGTGCATGAGCATTAGAAAGCCACCAGGCAGGCTTAAATTGACTCTCAATAATCATAATTACCTCGAGTGATATTGCGGGCTCAAATCATGTACTGATTCAATCATTACAGCTACTTGCTCCGGACTCACATCAGGAGTAACACCATGCCCAAGATTAAAAACGTGTCCGGTTCCATTTCCAAAAGATGCCAGCACATCTCCCACTTGTTTGCGAATACACTGGTCCGTGCTTAACAAAACGGTCGGATCCAGGTTCCCTTGTAAAGCTACTTTCTCACCGACTCGCTTGCGAGCTGATTGCAAATCGCAAGTCCAATCAATCCCTAAAGCATCACAACCTGTATCTGCCATTTGTTCTAACCATTGTCCCCCACCTTTGGTGAAGAGAATAATCGGTATCTCGGAACTATAGGCTTTAACTTCCCGAACAATCTGTCGCATATAATGCAAAGAAAAATGCTGATAATTTTGTGGGGTTAAAATCCCGCCCCAGGTATCGAAAATCATCACCGCATTTACCCCTGCTTTTATTTGTTCTATTAAATATTGACTCACTGAGTTAGCCAATTTTTTCAATAACATATGAGCAGCTCTATCTTCAGTATAGACCAGTTTCAGGATGCGTTTAAAATCTCTGCTGCTTCCACCCTCAACCATATAGCAGGCCAAAGTCCATGGACTGCCTGAAAAACCAATTAAAGGCAAATTTTCGGGCATTTCACGACGAATCAAACGCGCGGCATCCATAACATAGCTCAATGAATCAGCCATATCCGGGACGATTAATGATTCAATAGCTGCAGGATCACGCAAGGGATTAGAAAAACAAGGCCCCTCTCCTTCTGCAAAATACAAACCCAATCCCATCGCATCCGGTATCGTCAATATATCGGAAAACAAGATGGCCGCGTCCAAAGGAAATCGACGCAAAGGCTGTAAGGTAACTTCACAGGCCAACTCTGGATTTTTACACAAACTTAAAAAATCACCAGCCTGTTCCCTTGTCTTCCTGTATTCAGGCAAGTACCGGCCAGCCTGTCGCATGATCCATACAGGGGTTCGTTCAACTGGCTGGCGTCTTAGGGCACGAAGAAACAGGGATTGGTTGATATCGTACATCATTAATTCTCAATTACGTTATAAAATTGACCTTATGGTAACACGATAGAGAATGCAATGCAGTGGTCTCTATTATTGTATGTAGACAAGGTGTTAGTACTCTTTCAAAGATGGATACAAGATAAGTGGGCAAACGTTCTTTTTCACTTTGAAAGAGTACTAGTGTAGAATCAATACCAATTTATTATCCCTGGACTAGCGAATGGATTACTTAAAAATTTCAGCCCTCAACGTTGCAACCCAGATTGGTGTGCATGATTGGGAACAACGTATCAAACAACAACTACTAATCGATATTACTATCCCATCGGATTTTACTGGTTGTGAAGATAATCTGACAAACACGTTGGATTATGATGCGCTGTGCCAATTAGTCACTCAATACGTTGAATCCAATTCATTTCAACTGATTGAAACCGTAGCGAATCAAGTCTCTGAATTAATTAAAAATGAATTTAAACTGACTGCAGTAACTGTAGCAGTCAGCAAACCTCATGCAGTAAAAAATGCGGGAACCATCCAAGTAACAGTAACTAGATAATCTAACCGCCAGCAGGTGTCACCATACCACGAAGTCGTTCGGTTTTGGCCAAAGTGATTTGTGCTTTTTGTGCTAAAACCCGATTTGCATAAGGACCAACTACCACTCGGAACCAGTTTCCGTGGGCATTGGTGACAGGCACAACGTTAACATCGAATCCCTTGAGAATTAACAAGCCTTTCATATGTTCAGCATCTTGCCTGGCTTTAAATGCCGCCACTTGAACCAAGAAGGAACCTCGCCCTCCTTGAGCTGGCGGTAAGGGTTTTCCTACGGCAACTTTGACTGCGGCGGGTTGATTAGTTACTGGTGTTTTAGGTTTTACAGAGTTATTAGCGGCAGTTGTAACTGCTGCAGTTCCATTAGTAACAGGGGATGGCCTGGCAGTAGTTGTTGCGACGGTAGCTGTCGTCGGATGATTCGCACTTGAATTGGAGTTTGCGGCTGGTTGCGTCGCTCCTTTCTCATTAGTTAATAGAGTATAAAACTCAAACTTGGGTTTAGGTGGTACCTGTGCTCGTTGTGGTTCTGCTTTAGCGGCCACCTGCGGCTTCTCATGATTCGCAAGTACCTGGGTGTTCATCCAGGTACTTATAGTTTGCGGATCCCAAAAAGTAGCGGTCAGGTATCCCAATAAAAAAGTAACTAAAATTATCAATAATTGATGAGGAGCACTTCTTCTATGTTGCGTGGAGCGCTTGGTTCCATAATCTCTTGCCATTACATACTCTCTGGAGCTGAAACGCCCAATAAATCCAGACCATTATTTAAAACCTGACGCACAGCCTCTAGCAAACAAAGACGCGCGCATCGTAATTGTTCCTCTTCGCATAAAAGCTGTACCGCATTATAATAACTGTGTAATCCATTAGCCAGCTCTCTTAAATAGTACGCCAGCTGATGAGGTTCACATGATGCAGCTGATGATTCGATAATCTCAGGATATCGGCATATCAGAGTAATTAAAGCAGTTTCATGCGGTTTGTCTAATAAATTAATGTGCTGAAGACCCAAAGATCGATCCCAGTTCATACCACGCTCGTTTAATTGTTTCAGTACGCTGCATATTCGAGCATGTGCGTATTGAATGTAATAAACAGGATTATCCGTTGACTCAGATTTGGCTAAATCCAAATCAAAATCCATATGCTGCTCGGGTTTGCGCGCCACATAAAAAAAGCGGGCTGCATCATTTCCAACTTCGTCGCGTAATTCTCTTAATGTCACAAAAGAACCGCTGCGAGTAGACATTTGCACCCTATCCCCACCTCGATACAGTATGGCAAATTGCACTAATAATACAGTTAAAGCATTCTCATCATGGCCCAAGGCTTTAACCGCCGATCGAATTCTGGTTACATAACCATGATGATCCGCACCGAAAATATCAATAACACGATCGTAACCTCTATCGTATTTATTCCAATGGTAGGCCACATCGGAAGCAAAATAAGTCGTTTGCCCATTGGCACGGACTAAAACTCTATCCTTTTCATCACCAAAATCTGTAGCTTTAAACCAGAGTGCCCCTTCTTTTTCAAAAGTATGACCGCCCTCTTTTAAAGCCTGAATTCCTTTTTCAATCGATCCATCTTCAAACAAAGATTGTTCGGAAAACCAACTTTTATATTGAACACCAAATCCTGATAAATCATCCTTTATATCATCCAAAACAGTATTCAAGGCATAGGAATGAAATAATTCAAAACCCTGTATTCCCAATAAAGAACGCGCACGTTCAATCACGGCGTCAATATACACTTCTTTATCTCCACCCTGAGGTTCATCAGCGGGAAGATCAGCTGCAATTGCCAACCAGGTTTGTACATAAGCCGAACCATGATCAGCGTGGACCTTTTTTGCTATTTCATAAACATAGTCGCCTTTATAGGCATTGGTTGGAAAAACAACCGATTCACCAGCTAACTCCAGATAGCGCAACCAGGTACTGGCAGCCAGAATATTCATTTGCCGGCCAGCATCATTAACATAATATTCCAGGGTAACATCATATCCAGCGGCGCTTAATACATTACCCAGAGTTGCTCCAAATGCAGCACCTCTTCCATGACCTACATGCAAAGGGCCTGTTGGATTGGCTGATACAAACTCAACCAGCACTTTTTGATTGTTACCTAAATTACTTCGGCCAAATTCCTTACCCAGTTTCAGTATTTCAGCAATTATCACTGAACGGGCGCTGCTGCGCATGAAAAAGTTAATAAACCCGGCGCCTGCTATTTCAATTTTTTCTATAGAAGGATCTTCAGGCATAGACTGAACCAAAAGCTCCGCTAATTTCCTGGGTGCTTGACGACAAGGCTTCGCTAATATTAGTGCAAGATTACTGGCATAATCACCATGAACTGGATCTTTTGCATTATCCACTTTGATCTCAATATCAAGATCAGAAGGTATCGCTCCAGATTGTTGTAAGGCAGTTAAAGAGTGTTTTAAAAGATGCTCCACTGTATGTTTCATACTACTCATATATCCGTCAAAAATACTGTTATTATGCTCTTTTTCATGCCATATGGAAAGGTTATCCATAAAGTTAAATTAATCAATAGTCTCATAGGACTTGTTAATATAGCCATCCTGGGATAATAATATGGCTATTGGCCTTGTAGAATCAAAATGAGCAAATACGATCATCATCATGACAGTAATAGGCACAGATAAAAACATCCCCAGAATACCCCATATTGCCCCCCACAAGCCTAATGCAAACAAAATAATCAAAGGACTTAAATTAAGTGATTTTCCCAATAATCTCGGTTCAAGGAAATTACCTACAATGAATTGGATGGTAACAATTCCTGAAGTTACTTCTACAAATGGCCACCAACTTTCAAATTGAATTAATGCCAAAGCCGCAGGAAACGCAGTAGCCACAATTGCGCCAATATTGGGTATGTAATTTAAAAAGAAAATTAACAAAGCCCAAAATTCAGCAAAATCCAGTTGCACCCATTTCATAATAAGCCAACTGGCGGTTGCCGTGATAAAACTTAATAAGGTCTTGATACCAAGGTAGGTTTGTGTGTCTTTTGTAATATGAGAGACAATATTCTTTACGAGCTTTCTATGTTCTTTCTGGGGAAAAAATGCATCCATTTTTTGACTGAAATAATGCTGCTCTACAAAAAGAAAAACAACATACAATGAAATTAATACTGCCGAACTCGTTAAGGTAGTAAACACGCTGTAAATATTAAGCACCATGGTTTGAATGCTTAAGTTCTTGATAATACTATCAAAATTAGCAAATGCCTTGATATGAAATCGTTTCTCCACGTTATTAAATATCGTGATTAAATTGTCCTGATAACGCGGTGCTGCCGCAATCACATCATTCACATTATTGGTGATGATATTTATTAAAATTTTAACCATAACAGCCACGACTATGAGTGACAAAATCATACTGATCCAGTTGGGAAAACGAAAACCTACGAAGGGAATTCGTTGCATACCGCTGTTTATAGTATTCAATAAATGCCAGATAAATATTGAAATGACTAAAGGAATCAATAATCCACGACCCGCGATTAATAAATAGCCACATATCCAGACTAAAATTAAAGCTGCCGTAAAATATATAATGCGGCTCATTGTGATGAACTCCTGTTTTTAATAAGTACTCATTCGCAACGCGTATATTTTCCTGTTATCATTAATTTTTTAACAGAATAATAATACCGTGCTGTCCAACTCTTGTGAATCCTTAGCTGGCGTAGGCCCAACACTTGCGACAAAACTCGCCAAATGTGGCATTCTTACCGTGCAAGATCTGCTCTTTCACTTACCCTATCGCTACCAGGACAGAACCAGAATAACATCAATTCAGGATTTACGCTCTAATGACTGGTGCGTGATTTCAGGCCAAGTGTGCAAAACAGAAATAAAATACGGCAAGAGGATGATGTTAAATTGCTATGTTGAAGATAAAACCGGGGTAGTGAAACTTCGTTTTTTTCATTTCAACAAACAACAGGTAGCATCTTTAAATAACAGCGCCAAAATTCATGCCTTTGGAGAAGTACGTGAATTCAATAATCATTTGGAAATGATCCATCCCGAGTATCAATTGCTTGATCATGATGCCGAATGTCAGGTCAATGAAACCTTAACGCCTATTTATCCAACTACTCAGGGTTTGACTCAAACCCGACTAAGACAATTGGTACAGATTGCGCTTAATCGCTGCGAACAGGAACTTCATCAATTGGAGTGGATGAGTGACATTCAATTACAGGAACATCATTTTCCAAATCTGGGATACGCGATTAAATTATTACATAATCCCCCCCCAGAAACTTCCTTACAAGCGTTGGAAATGGGTGAACATCCTGCGCTGAAACGGTTAGTGTTCGATGAATTACTGGCACAACGATTAAGCATGCAATTCGCCAGATTATCCCGTAGTCAACTGCATGCTCCGTGCATACCGATCGAAAATGAATTAACAGCACAATTTTTAGATTCTCTTCCTTTTGACTTGACCCAGGCACAACTTCGGGTAGCTCAGGAAATAGCTCAAGACTTAAGTCAAACCAAACCCATGCTGCGCCTGGTTCAAGGTGATGTGGGCTCTGGTAAAACAGTGATCGCAGCCCTTGCTGCTCTTCAGGCAATAGCCAAAGGGTATCAAGTGGCTCTTATGGCACCGACAGATCTCTTAAGTGAGCAACATTATAATACCTTGCACCACTGGTTACAGCCCTTAAATTGTTCCGTATTACGGCTCAGCGGTAAAATGAAGGCAGCTGATCGAAGAAAAGCATTAACAGCTCTTGGCGATAATAGTTGCCAAATGATTATAGGAACTCATGCCCTGTTCCAGGAGGATGTAGCATTTTCCAGACTTGGTCTGGTGATCATTGATGAGCAACACCGATTTGGAGTTGAACAACGTTTACTATTGCAGCAAAAAGGACAACAGGATCAATTAATTCCGCATCAGCTGCTCATGACCGCCACCCCTATTCCCAGAACGCTATCCATGACCCATTTTGCCCATTTGGATATATCGATAATTGATGAACTGCCCCCAGGGCGAACACCAGTTACTACAGCTGTATTAAGTCAGGACAAAAGAGAGGCCATAATTGAACGACTACAGGCTGGAATTGCCAGTGGTCGACAAGCCTATTGGGTTTGCAACTTAATCGAAGAATCAGAAAAATTACAATGCATGGCTGCTACAGAAACAGCCCAACGACTGCAGGAACAATTAACCTTTGCCCGAGTGGGATTAATTCATGGACAAATGAAATCACTGGAAAAAGAAGCGACTATGTCAGCGTTTAAATCAGGTGAAATTGATTTACTGGTTGCGACTACAGTTATCGAAGTTGGAGTTGACGTTCCAAACGCCAGTTTAATGATCATAGAAAATGCGGAAAGACTGGGATTATCGCAATTACATCAATTACGAGGTCGAGTAGGAAGAGGCAGTGCTCAATCTCATTGTCTTCTACTTTATCAAAGTCCTTTATCACAACACGGTGCCGAACGCCTAAAAGTAATGCGTGCAACTAATGATGGGTTCATCATATCTGAAAAGGACCTGGAATTAAGAGGCGCAGGGGAATTGTTAGGGACGAAACAAACCGGATACAGACAATTTAAATTAGCCAATTTACAACGAGACAAGTCACTATTAGCACTTTTACCACCAATAGCGAAACAATTGGTCGTGGACATGCCAGAAACAGCTCGAGCAATCACCCAGCGATGGTTGGGAAATTTTGAACAATTTTTACAAGGATAAAAAATAGTTTCAATAATATGGAAGTCAAGACTGTTTTTTAATTATTTCTTTGCTAAGATACACGAGTTTATCAGGTTCACGCCCTCCTTCCTTTCCTGTGGATAAATTAGCACTCCTCTTTTTCTATTGCAATCAAATCCCCCCTATTGATTTTTATATTATCCATATAAAATAAGGACTTCCGCAATTTTTTTAATAAAAACAACACAACTCCTTTATCCACAAAATCTGTGGATAACCCTGTGGGTAGTACTCAGAATACCTTGTAAAATCAGTTAATTTTTCACATGCATCAGAACTTACCAATTTGCTCTCGTGAAACAGTATCCTCTTAAGTTGAAATTAATTTTTTTTTACAGAATTAAAAATTCCACTTGCCTCGACCTTGAGGTTTTTCCTAAAAACTTGATTATTGAACTGTTTTATATAGGTACAAATTAGATTGGCTCTTGATAAACCATGCCTATTAATACATAAAAAGTTTCGAAGTTCTGTGGATTGTCCACGACACGTCGAAATGACAAGAAGTGTATAAGTTAAATTCATTCAACACGCGGGTTAGTACCTGAGTTTTTATTAATATAATGTTATGATTCATTTTTTAAATCGAGCCTAATGTCATTTTAACTTTTAACCTGAGAAGAATTAACAATGATACAAAACGATCGGTATAGGCAGGCCAAAAAGGTTACCTTGATTGGAGCTTTAGTAAACGCTCTACTCGGTGTCGTTAAGTTAATTGGCGGTATCATCTATCATTCCCATGCATTAGTAGCAGATGGAGTGCATTCATTTTCAGATTTAATCACTGATGTTATGGTGCTGTTTGCTTCAAAATACGGAAGCCTTGATGCTGACGACACGCATCCCTACGGTCATCAACGCATTGAAACTGCGGCCACTCTGTTATTAGCTCAATTACTTATACTGGCAGGTTTTGGAATTGCCTGGGATGCCCTGGATGAATTAATCAATTCAACACATACCATGCCCAACTGGCTGTCTTTACCTATAATTTGTTGCTCCATCATAGCCAATGAACTGCTGTTTCATTATACAAAACATGTTGGTAAACGCATCAACTCACCATTAATTACAGCAAATGCCTGGCATCATCGTTCTGATGCCGCCTCCTCCATAGTAGTTCTACTCGGCCTGATCGGTAGCCTGGCTGGCTTTGTCTATCTGGATGCAGTAGCTGCAATCATAGTGGGATTAATGATTGTTAAAATGGGATGGGATTATGGTTGGAATAGTGTCAAAGAGTTGGTTGATACCGCTGTAGAACCCGAATTATTAGCCCAAATCGAACAGGTCATCCAAAGCATTGACGGTGTACAAAAAATTCATCAATTACGCAGCCGTTTTATGGGTAATGATGTTCTAATTGATGTACATATTCTTGTCTCGCCCAAAATATCAGTTTCCGAAGGTCATTATATCGCCCAACATGTGCACCGTGCGTTAGTAGCTCAAATTGACAGCGTCCAGGATGTTATTGTTCATGTCGATCCGGAAGACGATGAAGTATGTAGTCCTTCATTACATTTACCCAGCAGAAAAGTAATCCAGGACCAGTTATTGACGGAGGTGCACATTGATTTCCCTCAGATACTGTTTTGGAATTTACATTATTTAAATGGAAAAATCAGCATCGACATTGCATGTACTGAAGATTTTAATCAATGGCAGGAATTACACAATCGTATTATCCTTGCTTTAAAACTGCAGGCAGATATTGAAGAAGTCAGATTATTTAGTTTGCACGAAATGATGCATCACAGCGAATCGGTGCTGGTAAATTAATCAGCAATTGGGATATTATACTCTTTTTGTAACATCCCTAACTGTACCATCCCTTTTTGTATGGGATGACATGCAGTGATATATCTCATATTAAAGTAGGAATACTTCATGTTTTCGGCTACGAGTTTAAAAATTATTTTCGCTATTTCAATTTTTATTGTCATCCTCATCGCAGGCTGGTACCCATTCAGAAAGCGAATTAAAGACGATAAACATATTGATTTCCCAATTGGTGAAACTTTAGCAACAGGTGTATTTTTAGGCGCAGCTTTGCTCCATATGTTACCTGAATCAAACTCATTATTTAAAAGCATGGGCTATGACTATCCCTTTGCCTTCATTATTACAGGCGCGGTATTCCTTATTTTTTTATGGTTTGAACATTTAGGAAAAGAACTGTATCACCATCATAGTTCCGAACACCCTGCTTTTGCCATTCTGGCCTGGGCCATGCTTTCTGTTCACTCCATTATGCTTGGGGCTGCTTTAGGACTTGCTCATTATAACTCTATGATTATCATGTTGTTTTTAGCCATTATCACTCATAAATGGGCTGAAAGTTTTGCTATTGCAGTACAATTAAACAGAAGTTCGATGAGTACCAATACAAGCATGATCTTTTTTATTTTGTTCAGTTTCATGACCCCACTAGGAATCTATCTTGGCTGGTATTTCGGGCATGGAATAGAAACCAGCTCACTTTTTGATCCTATATTAATAGCGGCCTCTGCCGGGACTTTCCTCTATCTAGGTACTTTGCATGGATTGGAGCGTTGCGTCATGGTTGAACGATGTTGTAATCTTACCGATTTCAGTTTCGTCATTATAGGCTTTTTACTTATGGCATCGGTAGCTATTTATGTCTAGATTTTTGCAACAGAAACCATTGATTCTGGCATCAGGTTCGTCAATACGACAGCAATTACTCAAGTCACTTGGGCTGGACTTTTTAGTAATTCCTTCCAATTGTAATGAGGAAGCAATAAAAAAAATGCACCAATCAGACAACCTGCCTGATTTAGGCTTTGCTCTTGCTACCAATAAAGCCCTTGAAGTAAGTAAAAGATACCCGGATCATTACATCATTGCAGCGGATCAACTGTGTGTTATAGGTAAAAAGATATTGGATAAACCACTTAACCATCAAACTGCAATTGAACATCTGCGCTTGTTAAGTGGAAAGAAACACCAACAAATTGCCTGTCTTTGTATCGCAAAGGACAATCAAGTCTTATGGCAACATCATGATATCGCTTATATAACTCTTCACTACCTCAGTGAAATGAACATCGAAGCTTATTTACAAAGTGAAAAACCATACCATAGCTGTGGTGCTTATCAATTTGAAACTCAAGGTAAATGGTTATTCAAGGAAGTACGAGGGAATGAAGACACCATTCTGGGTTTACCACTGGTTCCTCTGGCGAATGCCTTACTTTGCCTGGGTGCCGTTTCGATTTAATTATTTTAATCACAATCAGGAATGAATATGCAAATAGCCAAAATCCAAGCGCGTGAACTTTTAGACTCCCGTGGAAACCCTACAGTTGAAGCAGATGTGATTTTAACCAACGGAATGATGGGAAGAGCAAGCGTTCCATCTGGTGCCTCCACGGGAACTCGAGAAGCTTGCGAGCTTAGAGATAATGATATAAATCGTTATAATGGTAAAGGCGTACTTAACGCAGTATCGCATGTTAATAGCGAAATTAATCAAGCACTTAATGGGGTTAAAATTGATGATCAGGAACACCTGGATCGTATCTTGTGTGAGCTTGATGGAACTGAAAATAAATCACGTTTAGGCGCGAATGCGATTCTCGCTGTATCGCTGGCAAGTGCCAGAGCTAACGCAATGCACCAAAACAAATCCCTTTACGCCAGTCTGAATCAAGGCGAAATAATGTCCATGCCTGTCCCCATGATGAACATTTTAAATGGTGGGGCACATGCTGATAATAATGTTGATATTCAGGAATTTATGATTATGCCTGTAGGCGCTCCTGATTTTCCAACAGCTATTCGTATGGGGGCTGAAATTTTTCATATCCTTAAATCAGTTCTCAAAAAACAAGGTCTAAATACATCTGTAGGTGATGAAGGTGGTTTTGCTCCTGATATAAAATCCAATCGACAAGCTTTGGATATGCTTAGTGAAGCAATTGAAAAGGCAGGTTACCGACTGGGTGACGATATTGTTTTTTCTCTGGATGTCGCTGCATCTGAATTGTATGAACAAGGTCTTTATCACATGGCTTCAGAACAGAAGATTTTTAATTCCATTCAGTTGATTGATTATTATGCTGAACTGGTTTCAAGTTATCCTATTGTCAGTATAGAAGATGGTCTTGATGAGAAAGATTGGGCTGGATGGAAACTGTTAACTGAACGTCTGGGAACAAAAATTCAGCTTGTTGGAGACGATCTCTTTGTCACTAACCCGAAAATTCTACAAGAAGGCATTGCCCAAAATGTAGCAAACTCTATTTTGATTAAAGTGAATCAAATCGGTACCTTAAGTGAAACACGGCATGCCATTAAGTTAGCACAGCAAAATGGCTATAACTGTGTCATGTCTCATCGTTCTGGCGAAACCGAGGATACATTTATCGCGGATCTTGCTGTAGCTACAGGTTGTGGACAAATTAAAACCGGATCATTATGCCGTACTGATCGAACAGCAAAATACAATCAGTTATTGCGGATTAATGAAGCAGCTGCTCTTCCTTATGCTGGAAAATCAGTACTTTTGCAATAAGCCAGGGAATTCTGTCATCCTGAACGTAGTGAAGGATCTCCCAAAACAGGCACCACACCACATTCAGGAGATCCCTCTTTGCATTCGGGATGACGGCTGATGTTCGTCATTCTGAACGTAATTAAGGATATCCGCAAACAGGCACCGCACCACCTTCAGGAGATCCCTCATTGCATTCAATGTTCGTCATCCTGAACGTAGTGAAGGATCTCCTAAAACAGGCACCTCACCACCCTCAGGAGATCCCTTATTGCATTCAATGTTCGTCATCCTGAACGTAGTGAAGGATCTCCCAATAAAGGCACCGCTCCACATTCAGGAGATCCCTCATTGCATTCGGGATGACGGCTGATGTTCGTCATCCTGAACAGAGTGAAGGATCTCCCAATAAAGGCACCGCTCCACATTCAGGAGATCCCTCATTGCATTCGGGATGACGGCTGATGTTCGTCATCCTGAATAGAGTGAAGGATCTCCCAAAACAGGCACCGAGCCACATCCAGAAGATCCCTCATTACATTCGGGATGACGGTTGCTTTTCGTCATCCTGAACGTAGTGAAGGATCTCCCAACAAAGGCACCGCACCACTTTCAGGAGATCCCTCATTGCATTCGGGATGACGGCTGATGTTCGTCATCCTGAATAGAGTGAAGGATCTCCCGAAACAGGCACCGCTCCACCTTCAGGAGATCCCTCATTGCATTCGGGATGACGGCTGATGTTCGTCATCCTGAACGTAGTGAAGGATCTCCCAACAAAGG
>NZ_LNYR01000047.1:0-447 GCF_001467955.1 Legionella quateirensis
AATTGCAGTAATGGTATGGCCTGCGTTTTCAAAGGTATCATTATTATTGACATCATAATTTGCCACCGTGTCTTCATTCATGGTTATGACATCATTGGCAATATCCGCAACTGGATTGACTGTAATGGCGATGCTGTCCGTATCACTTAAGAGGCCGTCACTGGTGACGACCGTCAAGCTGTCTGCACCATTGTAATCAGCAACCGGAGTATAAGTTAAACCATTCAAGGCAGTGGTGATGTTGGCTGGAGATCCCACCAGAGTCACCGTTCCTGTACCGTTATTCGTAATGGTCACCCCTGCTGTTGCCAGAGCCGTTAAGCTGCCGTGTGCCACAGAAATCGTGGTGGTCACAGAAGCACTGTCAATGTCGGTAAGACTAATCGCATTGCCATTAGCAGAGCTAAAGACCTGAGCGGTGTCTTCATTCGTCGTTTGGGCACCCGG
>NZ_LNYR01000047.1:457-1152 GCF_001467955.1 Legionella quateirensis
ATTACCCGTGCCATTATTGCTGATGGAAACTCCTGCAGCAGCTGCAGCAGCCACTGCTGCTGCTGAAAGTGTTAACGTACCATGACTCACAGAAACAGTCGTGGTGACCGAAGCACTGTCAATATCAGTCAGGCTGATGGCATTGCCATTAGCAGAGCTAAAGACCTGAGCTGTATCCTCATTCGTAGTTTGAGCGCCAGGGACGCTGTTGATTGGGGCATCATTAACCGGATTGACCGTGACGTTCACTGTAGCCGTTTCCGTAACCCCACCGGAAGTCACCGTGTAGGTAAAGCTGGTACTGCCGTTGTAATTCGCAGTTGGGGTAAAGCTTAAAGAGCCATCGGCATTCAAAAGTACCGTACCGTTGGCTACAGCCACCGTGCCGCCATAGGCTATGGCCGTGCCGTTAATCGCAGTAATGGTATGGCCTGCGTTTTCAAAAGTATCATTGGCATTTACATTCAGCTTAACCACCGTGTCTTCATTAAAAGTAGCCGCATCGTTGGCAATATCGACGACTGGATTAACTGTAATGGCAATATTGTCCGTATCGCTTAAGGCGCCATCGCTGGTGACTATGGTTAAGTTGTCAGCGCCGTTGTAATCGGCAATAGGTTGGTAACTTAAACCATCCAAAGCGGTGGTAATTGCAGCAGGAGATCCCGTTAAGGTCACACTGCCCGTTCCGTTAT
>NZ_LNYR01000047.1:1162-1312 GCF_001467955.1 Legionella quateirensis
AGCTGTTGCCAGAGCCGTTAAACTGCCGTGTCCCACAGAAATCGTGGTGGTCACAGAAGCGCTGTCTATATCGGTAAGACTAATCGCATTGCCATTAGCAGAGCTAAAGACCTGAGAGGTGTCTTCATTCGTCGTTTGAGCACCAGGGAC
>NZ_LNYR01000047.1:1374-1464 GCF_001467955.1 Legionella quateirensis
ACCAGGGACGCTGTTAGTTGGGGCATCATTAACCGGATTGACTGTGACGTTCACTGTAGCCGTTTCCGTAACTCCGCCGGAAGTCACCGT
>NZ_LNYR01000048.1:0-177035 GCF_001467955.1 Legionella quateirensis
TGACGACACTTCGGCATAATTCCAGAGAGTTACGTCATCCCGAATGCAATGAGGGATCTCCTCAACGCGGCATTGTGCCTGCATTTGGAGATCCTACACTACGTTCAGGATGACGAAATTTATGGATTGATAGAAAATTTACAATAATACACAAATCAGATTTCTATAAGGCTTCGAAAATTGCAGCCGCTCCCATACCCGTACCTATACACATCGTTACCATTCCATAGCGGCCTTTGGTTCTTCTCAATCCGTGCAGCAATGTAGCTGTCCTGATTGCTCCTGTAGCTCCCAGAGGATGTCCTAAAGCAATAGCTCCACCTAGCGGATTCACCTTATCTCCAGGCAAGTCAAGCTCCTTCATTACTGCTAAGGCCTGAGCAGCAAAAGCTTCATTAAGTTCTATCCAATCAAGCTGATCAAGTGTAATTCCAGCACGTTTTAGAGCAATAGGAATTGCTTTGATAGGGCCTATCCCCATAATTTCTGGAGGAACCCCAGCGACTGCGAAACTCAATAAACGACCCATAGGTTTCAGATTATATTGTTTTAATGCTTCTTCACTTGCTAATAGGGCAATTCCAGCACCATCACTAGTCTGCGAGCTGTTTCCTGCTGTTACTGTTCCTCGAGCAGCAAAAACAGGTCGTAGTTTGGAAATAACTTCATAAGAAGTATCTGCTCTAGGCCCCTCATCCACACTGATCAGTTTTTTCTTAACGGTAACCGAGGAGGTGTTAAGATCAGCATGTCTTACAGTAATTTCTATTGGGCTAATTTCGGCTTCAAAATCACCTCGTTGCTGAGCTGCAACTGCTTTTTTATGGCTCGCAGCGGCAAACTCATCCTGTTGCTCACGCGATATTTCCCAGCGTTTTGCTACATTCTCAGCGGTAATACCCATACCATACGCTATTGCAATGTCCTCATTATTAAAAATCACTGGATTTGCAGTATATTTATTGCCCCCTAAAGGAACCATGGACATACTTTCAACACCACCAGCTAAAGCTAAATGCATATCTCCATTACGAATGGATGCTGCTGCAGTAGCAATACTCTGTACCCCAGAGGAGCAAAAACGATTAATGGTCATCGCTGGTGTGGATTGAGGCAAATCAGCCAATAAAGCAGCGATACGGGCGACATTCATTCCCTGCTCAGCTTCTGGCATGGCACAACCTATGACAACATCCCCGATTTCATTCCAGTCTACAGATTGATGCCTGTGAATTAAACATTTCATCGTGTGTGCTAACAAATCATCGGGTAATGTGTGACGAAAAACGCCTCTTGGTGCTTTGCCAACCGGAGTGCGCAATACATCTACTATATATACATTGGTCATTATTAAATATCCTTCCTTAATTGCGCAGTGGTTTACCAGTCTCTAACAAATGACTGATCCTTGCCTGAGTTAATGAGGTGTCAGCCAGAGTGATAAACGCCTGACGTTCCAATTTCAGCATCCACTCTTCATTGACTAGTGTTCCCTGATTCACATCACCACCACAAATTACTTTGGCTAATTCATTTGCAAGGAAATAGTCATGTTTGGAGATAAATCCACCTTCTAACCAGTTTATTAATCCTGCTTGCAATCGAGCATGGCCTTCAATACCAGCAACTTTAAAGTGCTTGCTCAATACGGGAAGGTAACTTGCTGCCTGCATGGCTTTGACTTTGGCCAATGCTGCAAATAACACTTCATTAGCATTCATTATTATGGAATCGGAATGACGTAAATACCCCATCTGCATCGCTTCTGCGGCACTTCCAGCGACTTGAGCAGTTGCAATCTGTTGATAATAAGGTTGAATAAAAGTCAACAAATCGGCTTGTTGGGCATGATTGGCAGCACGCAATGCCATTTCTTTACATCCGCCACCAGCTGGAATGACGCCTACTCCCGCCTCAACCAGACCAGGATACGATTCAAATGCAGCTACAACTGCATCACAATGCATCATCAGCTCACAACCACCACCTAAGGCTCTACCCCTCAATGCGGCGATAGTGGGTATCGAACTGTATTTCAAGCGCATGGCTACCCGTTGAAATTGGGCAATCATATTATCCAGAGCCTGAAGTCTGCCTTCCTGAATTAACATTGAAACACCACGTAGATCAGCCCCGGAACTGAAATTGGAGGCATCGCTCTGATGTATAATGAGACCCTGGCATTGTCGCTCTGCAATTTCCAGAGCAGCCTCCAGACCATCCAGAACGGATTGCCCTACTGTATTCGCCTTACTTTTAAAATTAACTACTGCTACATCGTCTTTCAGATGCCACAAACATACCCCTTCATTTTCATAAATGATATTTATAGGATAAAGGGATTCTTTTAATACCCGATCAGGGAAAAACTGACGTTGATAAACCGGTAGTGAGCTTCGAGGTTGATACTGATTAGCTTGTGGTGAATAAGCACCTTCCTGAGTATAAAACGATTTAATTTCTGCCAGCCAATCAGGTAATTTCACATTATTTAATGATGAATTAGATTGAATTGATTGATTAATATAATCAGTCATCTTGCGTATATCTGCTAATTGCCAGGTTTCGAAAGGTCCCTGCATCCAGCCAAAACCCCAACGAATTGCTAAATCGACATCTCTGACATTATCAGCAATTGATTCCAGATGATAAGCACAGTAATGAAATAAATCCTTAAAACAGGCTGCTAAAAATTGAGCTTGTTTATTAGATGAAGAGATCAGACTTTGCATACGTGCAACGGGATCTATGATCTTCATAATTACTTTCACTTCATCACTAACTTCTGATTTGGAAGGCACGTATGTTCCTGATTTGATATCATAAACTTCTATAGTTTTACCATTTTTTCTATAAATACCCTGACCTGATTTTTGTCCCAAATGTCCGTCTTTAATTAATCCCAGCAACCATTCAGGTAATTTAAAACTGCTATGCCAAGGATCGTCTCTGAGCTGATGATACATAGTATGAATTACGTGTTGCATGGTATCCAGACCGACAACATCCATAGTACGGAACGTTGCAGATTTTGGCCTGCCCAACAATGGGCCTGTTAGTGCATCCACCTCATCTAATCCCATATTCATCGCCATAGTATGATGAAGTGTGGTTAACAGAGAAAATACACCAATACGGTTTGCAATAAAATTAGGAGTATCTTTTGCTCTTACCACTCCTTTACCTAAATGACTGGTTAACCAGGTCTCAAGATTGTCTAATAAACTCGGTGAAGTTGTACTTGCAGGGATGAGTTCAGCAAGATGCATATAGCGAGGAGGATTAAAAAAATGAACGCCACAAAAATTGGCTCGATGCTGTTCCGGCAATACATCACATAAAGAATTAATGCTTAACCCCGAGGTATTGCTCACTAGAATTGTGTGTTCTGAGAGGTAAGGTGATATCTGTTTATATAATTCTTCTTTCCAATCCAATCGCTCAGCGATTGCTTCAATTATCAAATCACATGTAGATAAATCAGCCAGATTATCCTTATAATTTCGTGCCTTTAAGTAGGCTGCAGTTTGTGCTGTTGCAAGAGGGGCAGGTTTTAACTTACCCAAATTAGCGATTGCCTTATCGATTAATCCATTAACAGGCCCCTCCTTTGCTGCTAAATCAAATAACAAAGTTTCTATTCCTGCATTAACACAGTGCGCAGCTATTTGAGCACCCATAACACCTGCACCCAGAACCGCGACTTTCTTGATGAAAAATGGTTCCTGCATTATTATTTCCTCTTTATTGGTCATGAAATTTATAAAATCCCCAATTGTTCTATTCTCTTACTGATTGTTATTTAGATAATTTACCAAGCTCCAGACAGGAGGTACAAACTTAAAAGGATGACAAGCACTTGTCTTCCCGAGAGAAACGAGGGATCTCCTGAATGTGGAACAGTGCCTGCATCTGGAGATCCTTCACTGCGTTCAGGATGACGAAATTTCCAAGGTAATTGGAACGCTACCTTTAAATACTAATCCAATAGTTCACGGACATTCTCAGGACAAATTAAATCGAATGCCTTGAGCCAAAGGTAATTCATCACCCCAGTTAATCGTATTGGTTTGACGCCGCATATACGCTTTCCATGAATCAGAACCAGACTCTCTACCACCACCAGTTTCTTTTTCACCGCCAAAAGCACCACCGATTTCAGCTCCGGACGTACCAATATTAATATTGGCAATTCCACAATCACTACCGTAAGCGCTTAAGAAGCGTTCAGCATTTTTCAGATTTTGCGTGAACAATGCAGAAGATAGTCCCTGAGGAACACCATTCTGAAGTGCTATTGCTTCATCTAAAGTACGATAAGACATCACATATAGAATAGGTGCAAATGTTTCTTCCTGCACAATATCCCAATGATTTTTTACATCACAGACTAAAGTAGGCTGAACAAAGGAGCCGGCTTGTTTTATCACATCACCACCAAAGACAATCTGTCCACCTGCTTCCTTGATCCTGGAAATTGCATTCTTGAATTGCTCTACTGCATCCTGATCAATTAATGGTCCCATCAGATTACGACTGTCCAAAGGGTCCCCAATAGTGATCTGCTCGTATGCATGTTGTAATCTCTTGATTACATTCTGATACTGAGACTCATGGACAAACAATCGTCGAGTAGAAGTACAACGTTGACCAGCTGTACCTACCGCTCCAAACACAATCCCGGGAATAGCTAAATGGAGATCAGCTGACTCATCGAGAATTATCGCGTTATTTCCGCCCAGTTCCAAAATTGTTTTACCCAGTCGCGCGGCAACTTTTGCTGAAACCTTTTTTCCTACAGCTGTAGAGCCTGTAAAAGAGATTAATGGAATTCGTGAATCATCTACCATGGCCTCAACCACATCGTGTGACTCAGGAATAACAAGACTGAAGATCTCGGGACAGTTATTTTGTCTCAAAACGTTATTGCATATAAGCTGTACAGCCACAGCACAAAGTGGTGTTTTAGCGGAAGGTTTCCAAATCGTAACGTTACCGCATATAGCAGCTAAAAACGCATTCCATGACCAAACAGCAACTGGAAAATTAAATGCAGAAATAACTCCGATAATTCCGTAAGGATGCCACTGTTCATACATTCTATGATTAGGTCTTTCTGAATGCATGGAATTTCCATACAACATTCTGGATTGACCAACTGCAAAATCGGCAATGTCAATCATTTCCTGAACTTCGCCATCCCCTTCTTGTTTCGACTTGCCCATTTCAAGTGAAACCAGACTGCCCAAGCTGTCCTTATGTTCTCTTAAAGCCTGACCAATTTGACGAATGATTTCGCCTCGTTTGGGTGCAGGAACTTTTTTCCAAGCTTCTGCCGCCTGTTCAGCGCGTATCATAACCTGCTCATAATCTTCCATAGTGCACGTGGCAACTTCAGCCAACTTAGCTCCATTTGCAGGACAAAATGAAGATAATGTGTGATGATGAGCTGCACTCTGCCAACCCTGGCCGCTAAAGGCACCAGGATTCACTTCTTTAATGTTTAATTGTTGTAATAATTCCATGGAAAGCTCCTAAGCGTAGTATTTACCAAAGCGATTATTCAATACTCTGTCCAGATGGAATTCTTCCTGTAAAATAAGCCCTTTATACTCATTTTCCTGTCCCAATACCAAATCAACCACTGCGCAAATACCTGAAGCGGTACTCACTTGAATAGCGGACCACTCCAAACCACGAATGGTTTCAGGATACACTTTTTTGACATAACTTTTTTCAGTTAGCTCACCCTGTTTAATACCCTCAACAGTAACGTAAACGATAACAATGTCCTGATAAGTTTTAGGTATAGCGTTTTCCAGAATACGTTTTAAAGTAGATCGATCTTCATTTAATCGCAAATCATTCATGAGCAGACGCATTTTTTCACAATGCCCAGGATATCGCATGGTCTTATAGTTCATGGATTGAACTTTGCCTGAATAAAGCTCTCCCAAACTTCCCAGCCCGCCTGAAGTATTGAATGCCTCGTATTCACACCCATCTATTTGAATTGACTCCAAACCCTCAAGTGGGGCCATCACAACTGCCTTGCCGCCTTCAATACCATAACATGGGTTTCCGTACTCATTAATTACCCCGTCAGTAGACCAGGTTAATGAGTAATGAAGCGCATTATTTGCTCGTTGAGGCAGTGCGCCTACTCTCAATTTAGCATGATGGCATTGTTCAAATTCCTGCATCAGGGTGTTTGCTGCGATGCTGATAAATCCAGGAGCCAGACCGCATTGTGGCACAAATGCAGTTTCAGCATGTTCTGCAATAGCTTTTACGGCTTCAGTAACCGCTGTATCTTCAGTTAAATCAAAATAATGAGCTTTAGCAGCTTTTGCGGCGAGCGCAACATGAGTGTTTAAAAAATACGGCAAACTGGAAATCACCGCAATTATGTTATGTTTTTCTAAATAGGCTTGAGTGGATTGTTCATCTTTAACATCCAATGCAACCGTTTTAATTTCAGGCAATGCAGCTAATAACCTTGTAACATCAGAGCCATTAAAATCCACATCTGCCAAATGAACTTGATAAGACCCGCTATCCGCCAATAAACAAGCAATCAAGCTACCTATCTTCCCAGCACCAGTAATCATTACATTGTACATACAATCCCTCTCCGTTGTAAAACGAGATTATCCTACACAAAATAGAACTAATTTGATAGACAGAAGAGACAAAATCCATGCACAAATGCAAAAAATTCCTGTTATTATCAACTGATTCATCGCCTCTTATTCCATATAACTTGACCTTAAAGGCGTAGTCATTTATCTTGACTGCTTTGATCACTATGATTAGTTCATGAAGCCAGCAGCTCTTACCAACTCCTTATTAATGGATTCATCAATCCGGATAAACCAATTGACCTATCTTTTTGTATTTTTGGCAGGCCTGTTGGGTCCACTGGGTTTTGCCCCATTCCATATGCCAGGACTAACCATTATTAGTTTGGCACTTTTATTTTCATCAGCCCTCAACTGCAGCAAAAAGCAAGGTTTTATGCTCGGTTTTCTATTTGGATTAGGCTATTTTGGTTTTGGAGTATCTTGGGTTATTGTCAGCATCCATGATTACGGTCAATTAAATTATGCCCTTGCCGGAATAACTACTCTGGCCTTTATCGCATACCTCGCGCTATTTCCTGCGTTAGTAGTCTGGTCCTTCAAAGTTCTCAATCAGTCACACTATAAGCTGTTTACCCTGTTGTTATTCAGTACTTTATGGTGTTTAAGCGAATTTGTACGATCATCATTATTCAGTGGCTTTCCCTGGTTAATTGCTGGTACTACGCAAATCGATACGCCACTAAAATATCTCGCGCCCATTATTGGTTTGCAAGGATTAAGTTTTATTTGTGTCTTTCTTGCCTGCTTGTTAACTATTGGAATCCGTGAACAATCAATCAGGCGATACTACTATCTCTGCGCTTTTGTATTGATTCTCATCATTCCAGCTGCAGGAAAATACATTCAATGGACACAGGTTAAAAATGATCCTGTTTCTATAGGTGTTATTCAGGCCAATCTGTCAATGAGAGATAAATGGGATGAACAGTTATTTTGGCAACTTTTAAAATACTATGAAAAAACCACCGATAAGCTTTTGGGGAAACAATTAATCATATTACCTGAATCGGCAATTCCTTTGCCTGCGAGCTATCTGGAGGATTATTTGGATCGGCTGCATGAAAAAGCATTAAAAGCGAACAGTTCCCTGATTCTTGGAATTCTACAACCAACGGATACTAATGAAACTAATTACTATAACTCGATAATAAGTTTAGGTACCGCACGCGGGGAGCATGTCAAAAACCAATTGGTCCCATTCGGTGAGTACATCCCCAAACCTTTTGTTGCAATTAACCGATGGATGAACTTGCCAGAGCCCAATATTTTACCAGGGAAACCCCATCAACCATTAATTAACATTGCAAATCACCCTATTGCCAGTTTGATTTGTTATGAAATTGCCTATCCCAATATCGTCAGACTGCAAATGCCCCTGGCACAATGGATCGTTTCAATTAGCGACAACGGCTGGTTTGGTCGTTCACTTGCCAGTTATCAGCAATTACAAATGGCACAAATGCTATCATTACTTACGGGCAGATTTCAGGTTGTAGTCAATAATGATGGTCTATCCTCTGTAATAAATAATCAGGGAGAGGTTCTTGATAGCCTCCCCCCTTTCAGTTCAGGGATTCTTCAAAGTGAGATTTTTCCTGCTGTTGGTACAACCCCTTGGGTTCTTTGGTATGAGTATCCGGCGCTAATATTATGCGCATTTATGTTTGTTTTTGCACTATTTTTACAGGTTAGACGATTAACTAAGCAATAATCTATTGCTGGCGAGGACAAGAGGGGTTATCCTAAGCGCTTTACAGTCACTTATTTAATTGGACTATGGATAATACCTATAAACCCCAAGAAGTTGAAGAACAAGCTCAACAATATTGGCATAAAAAACAATCATTTAACGTAACCGAAGATTTAAACAAAGAGAAATTTTATTGTTTATCTATGTTCCCCTATCCTAGCGGAACCTTGCATATGGGACACGTTCGCAATTACACCCTGGGTGATGTTATAGCACGCTATCAGCGAGCCCTAGGTAAAAACGTCCTGCAACCAATAGGATGGGATGCCTTCGGTCTTCCTGCTGAAAATGCGGCAATTAAAAATGGAATCCCACCAGCGGTGTGGACCAAAAAAAATATTGCAGCAATGAAAGAGCAGTTTTTACGATTAGGTAACGCATACGACTGGAAGCGCGAATTAACTACCTGTGATCCAGAATACTATCGCTGGGAACAGTGGTTCTTCATTCGATTGTTTGAAAAAGGCTTGGTCTATAAGAAAAATGCCGTTGTAAACTGGGATCCTGTTGACCAGACTGTTTTAGCTAACGAACAAGTCGTTGATGGACGAGGCTGGAGATCCGGTGCCTTGGTTGAGCGGAAAGAAATATCTCAATGGTTTATTAAAATTACTTCCTACGCAGATGAGTTGCTGAATTCACTAGATACTCTGGATGAGTGGCCCTCTCAGGTAAAACAGATGCAACGCAACTGGATCGGTAAATCTATTGGGACAGAAATCTATTTTCATGTAAATAATTACCCAAAACGCTTAAAAATATATACGACTCGACCAGACACTTTGATGGGAGCAACGTACCTTGCAGTTGCAACCGATCATCCTCTGGCAAAGGAAGCAGCAACTCACAATGAAGAGGTTAAAGCATTTTTAGACAGTTGCCAGGGTACCAAAATGGCAGAAGCAGAACTGGCTACCATGGAAAAGCGTGGTATTGATACTGGGATGACCGCAATTCATCCTATCACAGGTAAAGATATTCCTGTTTGGGTTGCCAATTTTGTGCTCATGCAATACGGCTCAGGAGCTGTAATGTCCGTGCCTGCTCATGATCAACGTGATTGGGAATTTGCTCATAAATACAATCTTCCAATTATCGAAGTAATAAAACCTGAACACGATAAAAAGCATGATCTGACTCAGTCAGCTTATACTGGTGAAGGAATATTAATTAACTCAGGACAATTCGATAAATTACATTCTTCTCAGGCCATAGAATCAATTACTCATTTCCTGGAAACACATGAAGCAGGTAAAGCGACTATTAATTACAGGCTTCGAGACTGGGGAGTGTCCCGTCAAAGATACTGGGGTACTCCTATACCCATGATACTCTGTGAACAATGTGGCGTAGTTCCAGTTCCTGATGAGGAACTTCCAGTAACTTTACCAGAAAATGTTGAATTTACCGGCGCAGGCTCGCCTCTTGCTCAATGCCCTGACTTTGTCAACGTTACCTGTCCTAAATGCGGACAGGACGCAATGCGCGAAACCGATACATTCGACACTTTCGTTGAGTCATCATGGTATTATGCTCGCTTCGCCTGTAAAGGACAGGAAAGCGCCATGCTTGATGACCGTGCCAAATACTGGACTCCAGTTGATCAATATATTGGTGGAATTGAACATGCGGTCATGCATTTACTTTATGCACGTTTTTTCCATAAACTCATGCGTGATGAAGGTCTGGTTAATTCAGATGAGCCTTTTAAAGCCCTGCTAACTCAAGGTATGGTATTAAAAGACGGACATAAAATGTCTAAATCTATCGGTAATGTGGTTGATCCTAATAACCTCATTAATACCTACGGTGCGGATACTGCTCGTCTGTTTGTAATGTTTGCAGCGCCTCCAGAACAATCTCTGGAATGGTCCGACACCGCAGTTGAGGGAGCGCACCGCTTTCTCAAACGAGTGTGGGCATTTGCGCATCAACACGTCAATTTATTCATAGATATTAATGATATTATTCTAAGTGGTAATGGAATTATCGATTGGCAAAAAACTGAAAATCGTTTGAAAAAATCACGACATGTTGTGCATCAAATACTGGCTCAGGCAAATAATGACTACGAGAGAAATCAATTTAATACCGTCGTTTCCGGGTGCATGAAATTATTTAACGAAATTTCAGGCTATACCATAGAAACAGAAGAGGATAAGTTTTTTATCCATTCGAGTATGAGCATTTTACTTAAGTTGTTAGCCCCAATAACACCCCATATATGTCACCATATTTGGCAACAACTGGGATTTGAAAAAGCAATTATCGATGCGCCATGGCCTAAAGTTGACAAAGGTGCGTTAAGAACAGAAGAAGTGGATTATGTAGTTCAGGTAAACGGCAAACTGAGAGCGCAGTTTACCGCGAGTGCTGAAGCTTCAGAAGAGGAGTTAATTGAGGCAGCCAAGAAACATGCTCACAGTTTCCTGGAGAACCTCAGCATCAAGAAGGCTATAGTTGTTTCACACAGACAATTAATTAACCTGGTTGTTGGTTAATGAAAGCAAATTATTTTATATCGTTGCTTTTAGTACTTCTTTTATCTGCTTGTGGATTTCACTTGAGAGGAGTAATTGATATTCCTGAGTGGCTCAACAATGTATCCATTATCTCCAGGGATGGAGATAAAGATCTGATCTCAAAAATGAAAACACAACTGGAAGGATATAAAATTGATGTAAATCCTGATCCAGCAAATGCCAAATATTGGCTGATTATTAATAAATCTAATGTCCATCAACAAATCATCAGCATTGGCGCCAGCACGAACCCAAGACAGTATCAATTAATAATGACTACTCTATTTTCGCTGCAAACACCAAAAGGTCAAATTATTAAAGCACCAAAACAAGTAATGGTCACTCGACAACTCACTGTAAATAATAACAGAATTTTAGGTTCAAATGAGGAAGAGACCATTTTATTAAATGAAATGCATCAAGACACCGTCATTCAAATTCTTAATCGGATAAGCCGTAAATAGTTGAATGCATTTGTTTGATTATTCACAATCAAACATGATATCTGTGATTGGGCACTTTATCATTCTGAATAGACAACAAACAAAGCCTTGATTAAAATGATAAATGGGGCATACAAGAACTACCATGCAAATAAAACATCAATTGCTTATACAACAAATCCAGAAAAGGCTTGATCCTATCTATGTATTAGTAGGCCAGGATAATTATCTTATTGAAGAATCATTGAATATTATCAAGTCATCGATCAAAAAAGCGCATGATTATGAGGAAAAAATTATATCCGTTCAGAATTCAGAAGACTGGAATACCATTCTGGAAGAAGCAAACAGCTACTCATTATTTTCAGATACTATTTTACTCAATATCCTCTATGATAAAAAATCCATAGATGCTGCAGGAAAAAAAATCCTGACCGAATACCTTAACTCGATTAATTCTCGTTGCTTTATTATTATCAGAGCCCCAAACGTTCCAACAAAACAATTAAGCTGGCTATCCAATCATAATCACGTCACGGTAGTAGTAGCCTATCCATTAAGCTCTGAAGCTATGAAAAATTGGATTCAATCACGGTTTAAATTAAATTCCTTGAATAGTACGCCTCAAATAGCAGACTTAATTTACAAGTATACTCAAGGTAATATGCTTGCTTGTGCACAGGTAATTGAAAAAATCGCATTAAGCAATCCTCCCGGTAGTCAAATTACATCTCAATTGGCATTAGAGCACTTATTCGATCAGTGTGATTACTCTCTGTATGAACTGGTGGATGCCTGTCTACTAGGACAAGCGGATAAGGCAATACAAATTCTCAGACAAGCGGCTAACAATAAATCTGAGCCCACGTTAGTTTTATGGATGCTTACCCAGGAGATAAGATTATTGCTCCAGTTATCCTATTTAGTTCGGCTTGGAACGAATATAAAAAGTGCCTGTAGTGAATTAAAAATATGGCCTCAACGAGTCAATTTCTACCAACTGGCCATCAAACGATTTGATGAGAATCATGGACTGAAAATGCTTTATTATTGTAAAAATATTGATGAACAGATCAAATCCAGTTTAAATAATCAGGTATGGAACTCACTGGAACAATTGACCCTGTCTCTTAGTTTAGGAAAGCAATGTATAGTATAGCGATCTTTGGCGGGACCTTTGATCCTGTTCATAATGGACATATTCAAACAAGTATTACCTTACAATCCTATTTTAAATTCGACTCATTTTACTTTCTGCCATGCAAAATACCTACAATAAAACCCCCTGCACAGGCTAACAATGAGCACAGAGTAGAAATGCTTAAATTGGCTATACAAAACCACCCCTATTTTGATATTGATTTACGTGAAATCAATCGCGACTCACCTTCTTACATGGTTGAAACCTTACAAAGCTTCAGAGAGGAGTATCAACAAGCATCAATTAACTTGATCATAGGATATGATGCCTTTCTTTCCTTGCCTCAATGGCACCAATGGACCCGAATTATAGAATTAGCCAATCTGGTGGTTATTGACAGAGAGCACTATGTGCAAAACCCTGTGCCAGAAGCAATTACACGCCTTCTGACAACTCACAAAAAAGATACTAAAAATAGTTTATTAAACAGCAAAGCAGGAATCATTTGTTTTTTTGATGCAGGTCATTATGCAGTATCGTCAACTGCTATACGCAACATGCTCAAACACAACCAGGATGTTAAAAATGACCTGCCCAAAGAGGTTTATGAATACATTAAGTCGTGGGGACTGTATCAATAATATTTTCAGTTTTATCGACCGCTTTAACCTGTTTAATAAATTCAGGTAGATGTGAATAAAGCAATGAAACAACGGGATCAAAACGCGCATAAAGTTTTGAATCATTTGAATACTGCTGATAAGGTAAAGAAGTCATTTTAACTGCAACCATAATCAGTGCTACTATAAATACCCCACGGACAAATCCAAATCCCATACCCAAAGTTCTGTCGGTACCACTTAATCCGGCACGTTTTAAAATAAAACTGAGAATGGCATTAATCACGCCGCCTACAAATAAAGTTCCAAACATAATAATGATAAAGGCAATTGCGGTACGTGCTGATTGTTCCTGTATGTATGATTGAAGCCAGGGATCAAGGCTTTGCGAATAGTTAATTCCTAACCATATCGCTAAAACCCAGACACATAATGCGACAAGCTCTTTTACAAAGCCACGAAATAAGCCAGTCAATACTGATAATCCAATAACAGAAATGATGGCAATATCAACCCATTGAAGTTGCATGGTTAACTAACTCCGGTATTCACAATAAAGCCATTTAACTGCATGGCGCTGGCTAATTGATTTTTTAATTTCATTACATCCAGTTTACGAGGGGAATGTCCTACATACACTTTATAAATGGCGCCATTTCGACTTGCGATCTTTACAAAATTAGCTTTATAGCCTTTGGTTTGCAAACGTTTAACCAATGATTGTGCATTTGTTATTTGTGAAAACGATGCTAATTGAAGTGCGTAAACATCCTTTTTAGTTGCAGGAATGTATTTTGCTTTGGCAGCAGAAGCAACTTTCGTCGATTTTGGAACGGTTTTGTTCCTTGAAGCAACTACAGGGGCTTGATTCCTGGGTTTTACTGCTGCTGCAGCTACAGTCTGCTTCACCACTGTTTGTTTCGTTATCGTTTGTTTTGCAGTAGATTTAGCAGCCTGGTTCAATGCAAGTTGAACTGGCTCTGATTTTAAATCTGGCTCAATTTTCGCAACAGCAGCGGCCTTATTCGTATTAACCAAATCTGATTTAATGGGTTCTGCCCGAACCAACTCAGATAACTGATTCTCTTCGGACACCGCCGGGATTTTAACTTTAGCTACCTTGATTGTTTTGAATACGTCTTGTTCATTCGTTGAAACCACATCAGGCACTAATGGCTTTGGTGGTAATTTAATATTAACGCTGTAATTATTTTCAAGGTTTTGGCTGGATTTTTTCAGAACAGCAGGTGCGAATATAGCTCCTAATGAAATAATAACGGCCAAACCAATCAAACGATGTTTCAGTTTCTCATCCATTACCAGTTTCATTGTATCTCCTTCTGCTCCAAAATGTTATGTTGGGCAGCCATTACCTGACTAACCGTAAAAAATGACCCGTAAACAACAATTAAGTCTCCAGCTTCTGCCTGATTTAAAGCCTGCTCAAAGGCAAGAAGTGGTGTATTATAGCAAACATCCACAATTATTTCCGCACCTTTAAATTGCGCCAGAAGCAAATCGGGGCTGGCAGCGCGTTTGTTATCTAATTGTGCAGGATACCATCGATCAACACAATCCCTTAGAGGAAAAATTAACCCAAAAATATCTTTATCCTTCAAAGCGGAGAATACTGCATGCACCCTGGTATTGGTATTCAGTTGCTTCATTCTATCTGCCAGAAGCCGTGCAGACTGAGGATTATGCGATACATCATATAAAATACGGACACTACCCCTTTGTTGTAGCTGTAATCTACCGGGTAGAAATACAGTCTTCATTGCAGTTCGAAAATGTTCATGTGAAACAGGAAGATTGTCTTCCAGCAATAAACAGGCACTAATCGCAGCAGATGCAGATTTTAATTGTATATAGGGTATAGGCAGATCACTAATCGTACTCCCCTCAAAATTCAGGCTCCAATTAGACTCATGACGTTGAAATGAAAAATTTCTTGAGTACAAAAAAGTGGGTGAATCAAGATCATGAGCCACATTGAGAATACTTGCTGGAGGATTGTCATCCGCATAGACCAAAGGTTTTTCCGGTCGCAAAATACCGGCTTTTTCATATCCGATGGCGTCCAGAGTAGTGCCTAAAAACTCTTGATGATCATAATCAATGGTTGTTATAACCGCCAAATCTGCATCAAGGATATTAGTCGCATCCATTCGACCGCCTAATCCCACTTCAAGAATCAGAACATCCAGATTGTGACTTTTGAAATACCATAATGCAGCCAGGGTCGTCATTTCAAAATAAGTCAGGTTGACTTCACCACGCCCCTCTTCGATAGCACAAAAAGCATGACACAACTCATTATCCGGAATCGGCTTTAAATTGACTCGAATTCTTTCATTAAACTGAAGGAGATGAGGAGAGGTATATGCCCCTACTCTATACCCTGCGGTATGATAAATCGTTTCAAGAGCAGTTACTGTTGAACCCTTGCCATTAGTACCTGCTACAGTAATTATTGTACAGTCTGGGGCAAGCAGATTTAACTTTTTTGCTACTGCCTTGATACGAGTTAATCCCAGTTGGATTTCCTGAGTATGCCGGGACTCCAGATTGCTTAACCAGTGATTTAAATCCCACTCACTCAATGGATTGTGCAAAATAATTCCCCAAGCTTCTACCAGTCAGTTTGGCTACTAATTCTGAAATAGTTGAACGTAGATGTTTCCGTTCAACAATCATATCAATATGCCCATGCTCCAATAAAAACTCACTCCGTTGAAACCCTTCCGGCAATGTCTGTCTCACGGTCTGTTCAATAACTCTGGGGCCTGCAAAACCAATTAACGCATTAGGTTCGGCAATAATCACATCACCAAGACTGGCAAAGCTTGCAGAAACGCCCCCCATAGTTGGATCGGTCAATACAACAATAAAAGGTAATCCGGTTTCAGCGAATTTCGCCAATGCTGCCGACGTTTTAGCCATTTGCATTAAAGAGAACAAACCTTCCTGCATTCGAGCGCCACCGCTTGCAGTAAAACAGATATAAGGTCGTTTTTCCTGGGTAGCAATATTAATAGCCCGAACAAATTTTTCACCAACGGTTGCCCCCATTGAACCACCCATAAAATTGAATTCAAAGGAACTGACAACAACGGGTTGTTGAGACAAAGTTCCCTTAACGACAACAAGCGCTTCTTTTTCGCCCGTTGCCTTTTGAGCTTGTGAAATTCTGTCTTTATATTTTTTAGAATCCCTGAACTTTAATCTATCCTGTGGTTCAAGATTCGCCCCAATTTCTTCCTGACCCGCTTCATCTAAAAATTGAGAAATTCGTACACGCGCTGAAATACGGTGATGAAAACTGCATGATGGGCACACCATTAGATTTTTGGCCAGCTCAGTACTGTAAAGAACTTCATTACATCCCGAACATTTAACCCACAATCCTTCAGGAACCCCTTTTTTTTGTGAGGTTTCAGTACGTACCCTTGATGGTAATAGTTTTTTAAACCAGCTCATAAATTAGAACCTATATAGTGAATCGATTATTATTATACACAAAACAGAAGATATTCTTAACTAGGGTCTGTTGACAATTCAACTCCCCCTCCCTACGTGCCGCGCTTTATGCGCGGCATCCACTCATCCTGTATTAACATATTACAACACAAGACCCATAGTTCAACTGGATACCGCGCATAAAGCGCGGTACGTAGGCGATTTGGGTCAATTGTCAACACGCCCTAATCATGATTTCCATTCTTCTTTCAAGAATGAATCACAGATTCAGGGGGCATATAACATCAAGAAACAACCCCTTATTACATTCTATTAATATGCGGCATTTTCTCATTATTAATGATTTAAATCTACCCAAAGCATACCCTGTATAATTTTTAATTCACTGTGAACAAAAT
Source organism: Legionella quateirensis (assembly GCF_001467955.1). Classification (GTDB taxonomy): domain Bacteria; phylum Pseudomonadota; class Gammaproteobacteria; order Legionellales; family Legionellaceae; genus Legionella; species Legionella quateirensis. Next base: position 16,999 of record NZ_LNYR01000048.1, read on the forward strand.
TGTAACATGCTCATTTTATTAAGCAATTTTTTGTATTTTTCAAAAAAATGTACTAAGCACGCTAAAGTTTTTCATCACTTTTCCGATAACAAAAGTGGGTACGGTAAATTCGCAATAAAAATAATGAATTTATCGAACAATAACCAAGGATTCAGGTCTGAGGAGACTAAAATCATGGCTCAAGTAATAAATACAAACGTAGCGTCGTTGACATCCCAACGGAATTTGGGAGTCTCAGCGAATGCAATGCAAACATCGATTCAGCGGTTATCATCCGGCTTTAGAATTAACAGTGCTAAAGATGATGCTGCCGGTTTGGCAATTTCTCAACGTATGACTGCCCAAATTCGCGGTATGAATCAGGCCGTTAGAAATGCTAATGATGGTATCTCTCTGGCTCAGGTAGCTGAAGGAGCAATGCAGGAAACAACGAACATTCTGCAACGTATGCGCGAATTGTCAGTACAGGCTGCAAACTCAACAAACAACTCATCTGACCGCTCATCAATTCAAAGTGAAGTATCACAATTGCAAAGTGAGTTAAACCGTATTTCTAATAACACAGAATTTAACGGACAAAGAATCCTGGATGGTTCATTTACCAATGCCAGTTTCCAGGTTGGCGCTAACGCAAACCAAACGATCAGTTTTAGTATCGGCAGTATTAAAGCATCATCTATAGGTGGTATTGCTACTGCAACGGGTAATGAAGTTTCTGCGGCAGCAGCTACTGACATTACTATTGCTCTGGGTGGTGGAGCCGCTACTACAATTAACTCATCCGCTGGCTTTGCAGGAGTACTTAACGGGCAAGACGGTACTTCCGCATATGCTAAAGCAGCTGCAATTAATGATGCAGGTGTTGCTGGATTATCTGTAACTGCCTCTACTTCAGGTACACAAACTGTTGGTGCTATAGGTGGTACTGCAGCGGATACCTATGACTTGACTCTTAATGGTGTTGCGGTATTCACTGGTCAGGACGTCGCTACAGCAATGACCAATACTACCCTTCGTGATGCAATTAATGGAGTCAGTGATCAGACAGGTGTGACAGCATCTCTGAATGGTGGTGACTTGACTTTAACCGCAGCTGATGGTCGTAACATTACTGTAACTGAAAGTGGTACTGGCTTTACTGCAGGTACAGACGGTTTAACAGTTACTGGCGGTGATTTCGATGGTGTATTGCGAGGAAAACTGTCTGTGAGCGCAACTGATACGATTAACATTGGCGGTACAGTTGCTACATTAGGTCTGAATGCTGCAATTGCTAAAGACGCTCTTGGAATCGACACTGTAGATGTTAGTACTGCTGCTGGTGCACAAACTGCTATTAAGCGTATTGACGCAGCATTGAACAGTGTTAACGCAAACCGCGCCAGTATGGGTGCTTTGCAAAACCGATTTGATTCTACTATTGCCAACCTGCAAAACGTATCAGATAACTTGTCTGCTGCTCGCAGCCGGATTCAAGATGCTGACTACGCTTCTGAAATGGCAAACTTAACCAAGAACCAAATCCTGCAACAAGCTGGTACAGCAATGCTGGCTCAAGCGAACAGCATGCCACAATCTGTTTTATCATTGTTAGGTCACTAGGATGTAACAATTGAGGTGTAGCTGTGGCTACACCTCAATTTGTTTATACCCCCAAAGCTATTTGGGTATAAAGGAGTATGAAATGAAAATCGAACCAACACCTTCGGTCAATCAAGTGACCCAGACTGAATCAATAAAAGACGCCGAAGAAGTCATTAAAATTGATCATCAAAGCTCTATAGATTCCGTCCTGGATGCTGAAACCAAGCAGACATTGGATGAGGCCACAGGATTGATTCAGACTATTGTTTCAGACAAACTATCGGATAAAATAATTCGTAAAATGCCATCTGATGAATACTTGCATTTATTAAGTTTGCTTGATGATATTATTAGTGGTTCTATAGATAAGCACGTTTAATAAATGGACCTGTTTGATGTGGCTGAATAATAAAAACAATAATTTAAATAAGGGAATATATGAGTTTATCATCACCAGGTGTGGGATCAGGGCTTGATGTAAAAACCTTAGTGGATGCATTAGTAAAAGCCGAAATTACCCCTGCGCAAACACGACATGACAGACAGTTAACTGATGTAAGTACGGAATTATCCGCTATCGGACAATTGAAAAGCAGTTTATCAAACCTTCAGTCCTCCTTGACCAAATTATCTGACTTAAGTCAGTTCTATAATATGAAATATTCAATGAGCGACCAGGATTATTTTTCAACGAATATAACACCGCAGGCGACTAAAGGATCGTATCAGATTGAAGTTCAAAAAATGGCTCAACAACAAAGCCTTGCCAGCAACTATTTAACGAATACGGGCAGTGGTACTCTGACGATTAACTTTGGTACTTATAATAACGATAAAACCGTATTTACTCCCAACGCAACAGCCACTCCCCTATCAGTTACTATTGCACCGGGCAGCGATAGCCTTATCGCTGTTCGGGATGCGATTAATAATGCCGGTACATCAGTTACAGCGAGCATAGTTCAGGACAATCTCGGATCCCGACTCACCTTGACTTCGTCAAAAACAGGTGAAAATTATGCCATGAAAATCAGTGGAGGAATTACTGCATTAAATTATGATCCTACAACGGGTGTCAATGCATTAACAGAAACTACAGGTGCTCAAAACAGTACAGTCAAAATTAATGGGTTAGTGCTTAACCAAAGCAGTAACCAGTTGCAGGATGCCATATCAGGTGTCACGCTCAACTTGAAAAAAGCTGAGATTGGAAAAATTATCACGTTAACGGTAGATGATAATAAGGATCAGTTAACCAGTTTAATGAATGATTTTATTAAACAATACAACGACAGCATGACCTTCCTGACCAATTTGACCGGATATAATTCTGGAACAAAACAAGCTGGTGTATTCCAGGGCGATCCGCAGTTTCGAAATCTGAAGCTTAATATCAACAGATGGGCAACCACCCCGATAACCAATGGAAGCAGCCCAATTAAATCGCTGGCTGATTTGGGAATTACCACCAATAAACAAGGTTTATTGGAACTCAACCAGGATAAATATAAAAAAGCCCTTGAAAACAATTATAAGGACATTGGATCCTTGTTTGCAAAAACAGCAACAGCAACCGATCCGAACATTCGCATCAAATCAGTTAATACAAAAGTAAAAGCCGGCTCTTATGATGTAGCCCTGACTGAATTCACACCCGGTGTCAGTATGTCAGGAACCATCGGCTCTCTTCCAGCTAATTCCGCAGATGGCGTCACTTTGAAAGGCACTGGCGAACTTAACGGATTATCAGTGAACATCCTGTCAGGTTCTACAGGAGCACGTGGTCAGGTAGTAGTAACCGATGGAATTGCAGTATTAATGAATTCGTTTTTAGACTCGTACATGAGTTCCAAAGGGGATTTGAATATTAGAGCGGAGCAATTAAATAACCAGGTGAAACAATTAGGAAAAGTTCAGGATGGAATCGATACCCGCAGTAACTCCATTCAAACCAGGTATTTAAAACAATTTACCGCTTTGGATGAATTACTCTCACGACTTCAAAATACCAGTGGCTTTTTGACCCAGCAATTAGCCAATTTACCGCAAATCAAAATAAAATGAGACTATACTTATGAAAAATCCATATACGCAAGTTTCAAATCAATATAAATCAATAGAACTACAAACTCGTATTGATACAGCATCCCCACATGAACTAATTGAGTTATTGCTGCAAGGGGCGCGATCACATATTGCCACTGCCCAGGGTAATATTCAAAGAAATCAGATTAAGGATAAAGGAGAACACATTGGGAAAGCGATCAGTATTGTAGAGGGTTTAAAATCAAGTTTAAACCAGGATCAAGGCGGTGAAATCGCAGTAAATCTGCTTAAAATATACGACTATATCCAACATATATTGTTAAAAGCCAATTTGAACAATGATGAAGATTTATTAGCTCAATCCAATATGTTACTCGCCGAAATCCACCAAGCCTGGCAAGCAATTAATTCAAGTACGGAATCCCCGGAAATCCCGAAATAAAATGCTTAATACTGTAAAGTAAATATACTTTTTGCCGCTATACAATATACGATGAATAAAGATTGAAATCATTATGAATAAAATTTTGATATCAATAGCCGCATTTATAGGATTCATGCTGAGTGTTCAAAACAGCTTTGCCTATGTTCGTTACGGTGAGACTTTATGCAATAAGCCGGATTATTTTTGTATGAAAATCAAAAATGGGGAAAGCTGGGAAGAATTGTTTCCCAATATTGAAGAAAGAGATATTGTCCGACGCATTAACCGTATGAACATCAGTTTAAAACAAGGAATGATAATTGCCATTCCGAAAAACATAGAACGTTTAACCATATATGATGTATCTCCCTTCCCCCGTTATATAGAATCTGATGGTGAAAAAACAATCTATGTTAGCCAAAAAAAACTGGCATGGGGAGCTTATGATGAAGACGGAGAATTGCTCTGGTGGGGACCAATTTCTTCAGGAATAGGAAGTTGTAAAGTTGCAGGAGGATGTGGTACACCAACAGGATCATTTCGAATTATTAGGAAACAGGATATAGATTGCGTATCTACGGTTTTCCCTCGAAGAGCTAATGGGGAAAGCGGAGGCGCATTAATGCCCTATTGCATGCACTTTTTTAGAGGATTTGCCTTACACGGCAGCTATGATGTTCCTGGCTATAGAGCAAGTCATGGTTGTGTTCGAATGTTCATTGAAGATGCTCGATGGCTCAACGAAGAGTTTATTGATTTACCTGGAGGAGGAATGAAAGGAACACGCGTTGTTCTTGATGCTCCAGATGATCCTAACGAACAATAAGTGCCCACATTCAACTTAATAGACAAATAATGTTCAAGCTGTTACTATTTTAATAAGTGATATTTACCTGCATATATGCTAACTTATAAAGTTGACTTTGTGATTAAAAAAACTGCACTTTTGACGGAGCGCAAGGGATCTCATAACCCCGTCGTTTATCGATTGTTTTCGGTCTGTAAATCTCGCAAAATCATATTACCTGGGTAAATCTGGAGAACAATAAAATAATGGCTCATTATAATACACAGTCAAAATCTATGCAGACCACTACCATCCAATTATTAATGCCCTGGATAGTATGGGGTTTAGGATGCATGTTTTATTTTTATGAGTGCCTGTTACAAGTTTCCCCCAGTGTCATGAGCAATGAATTAATGAGAGATTTCTCAGTCACCAGTCATACCTTAGGTATTTTATCAGGAATTTATTTTTACTCTTATGCCGCGATGCAATTACCTGGTGGTGTATTAATGGATTATTTTGGTCCTCATCGCCTTCTTACACTAGCTACTGTAGTCTGTGCATTAAGTACTATTGCTTTTGGGATGACCGATAATTTTTTTATGGCATGCATTGCTCGCTTAATGATTGGTTTTGGTTCTGCTTTCGCAGCTGTTGGTACAATGAAGTTAGCAGCAAACTGGTTCCCTGCACAAAAATTCGCATTATTAACAGGGCTGATGGTCACCATAGGAATGTTAGGAGCCATAGGTGGAGAAGCACCTCTTGCGCTGTTAATTGATAACTTTGGCTGGCGTCACAGCATGATTATCATGGGAACAATTGGATTACTCCTGGCTATTTTACTTATTTTAATCGCCAGAGATACACCCAAAAATTACACTCCTCCGGTTCACCAACATCCTGTTGAAGAAGAAGAGCGCTTATTACCCAGTTTATTTGCCTTGATCAAAAACAAACAACTTTGGCTGGTAGCTACTTATGGTGGTCTGATGTACATGGCTACTCCAGTATTTTGCGGTCTTTGGGGCGTTCCATTCCTGATGAACAAAATGTTAATTGCCAAATCTACCGCTGCCAATTATATCTCACTGGTATTTATCGGCTGGGCTATTGCAAGTCCACTATGGGGTATATTTTCTAACCGCATCGGTCTGCGAAAACCTCCTATGTATATCGGCTGTGTGGGAGCATTAATCTGCTCAAGCCTCTTTATTTTTGCTCCTGTCAGCTCATCAACCGTTATGGAGTTACTGCTCTTTACTTTTGGTATTTTTTCTGCTGGCTTTCTGCCTGCATTCTCTGTGGCAAAAGAATTATGTAACAAAAAATACGTTGCGACAGGTCTCAGCTTTATGAATATGATGAATATGGTGGGAATTGCTCTGGTGCAACCACTGATAGGATACGTTCTTGATACAATGTGGCAAGGTGAAATGAACGGTACAGTTCGACTTTACCCGCTTGTAGCTTATCACACGGCTTTGGCAATTCTGCCTTTGGGTATGATCATAGCGTTACTTATTTTACCAAAAATTAAAGAAACCTATTGCCAAAGTGTACATTAATGAAATAATACGGCGTTTTAAAAGTAGAATGAATATGGCTAAAAAATTATATATTAAAACCAATGGTTGCCAAATGAATGAATACGATTCATCAAAAATGGCAGAAGTCTTAATGGAATCTCATGGTTTGGTTAAGACAGATCAAGTAGACGATGCGGATGTCATATTGCTGAATACCTGCTCTATCAGGGAAAAAGCACAAGAAAAAGTATTTTCTCAGTTAGGTCAATGGCGAGAATATAAAGCAAAAAATCCTCATGTCGTTATAGGTGTCGGAGGATGTGTTGCCAGTCAGGAAGGGGCTGATATTATCAAAAGAGCTCCCTTCGTTGATATTGTTTTTGGTCCTCAAACATTGCACAGACTCCCTGCTCTGCTTAACGAACGTCTTGAAAAAAACAAATCGGTTGTAGATATCAGCTTCCCTGAAATTGAAAAATTTGATCATCTACCTGCCCCTCGGGCTGAGGGTCCAACTGCATTTGTATCCATTATGGAAGGTTGCAGTAAATATTGCAGCTTCTGCGTGGTTCCATACACCCGTGGCGAAGAAATCAGCAGACCATTTGATGATGTGCTTGCCGAATGTTACCAGCTTGCGGCACAAGGCGTAAGAGAAATCAATTTACTGGGACAAAATGTAAATGATTATCGTGGTAAGATGGAACAAGGTGAAACCGCTGATCTGGCACTTTTAATACATTATATTGCTGCAATTGAGGGAATAGGCAGAATTCGGTTTACTACGTCTCATCCTTTAGCTTTTTCAGATAATCTAATCAATGCCTATGCTGAAGTTCCTGAACTTGCCAATCACTTGCATCTCCCCGTTCAAAGTGGATCCGATCGTATATTAGGATTAATGAAACGCGGTTATACAGCATTGGAATTTAAATCTAAAATCAGAAAATTACGCAAAGTTCGTCCTGATATCCGATTATCAACCGATATAATCGTAGGTTTTCCGGGTGAAACTGATAAAGATTTCCAGGACACTATGGATTTGGTTCATGAAATTGGATTTGATACTTCATTCAGTTTCATTTACAGCCCAAGACCGGGTACACCGGCTGCAAATTTGCCCGATGACACCCCTCTGGACGTTAAAAAGCAACGTTTGCAAATACTGCAAAACCGATTGCTCATGAATGCTGCTCGATACAGTCAATCCATGATAGGCACTACCCAAAGAATTTTGGTTACCGGATTTTCTAAAAAAGATAATAATCAGTTGGCCGGTCGTACTGAATGCAATCGTGTAGTAAATTTCGAAGGACCGGAACATCTCATTGGTCAATTTGTTGCACTACAGATTACTGATGCCTTGCCTAACTCGTTAAGAGGACGCCTAACTGAAGTCGAGATGCAACCAGCCTGATGATAGAACACATACAAAAACACATTAAAGTTCCTCGCGAGTATCACAGTCAACGTATCGACAGCGTACTCGCTCAATTGTTGCCAGATTATTCACGCTCTCAAATCAGCAACTGGATCAAATCGGGCGCTGTAACTTTAAATGAAAAACCCTGCAAACCCAAAGATAAAGCTCTGGATGGTGATTTGATCGAAATTCATGTTGATTTGAACACAATTGATACTGATTTTACTCATTGCGAACCGGAAGATATTCCGCTTGATATCATTTATGAAGATGAGGACGTTCTGGTTCTAAATAAACCTGCAGGTTTAGTGGTCCATCCAGGAGCCGGTAATAAAGATCATACTCTCGTCAATGCATTGTTGCATCATGCGCCAGACCTTCAGCATTTGCCTCGAGCAGGAATTATCCACCGTCTGGATAAAGATACAACAGGATTATTAATCGTAGCTAAATCATTAACAGCACATACATCATTAATTCGTCAAATGCAGGCAAGAGATATAAGCCGTCAATACATCACTCTGGTATTGGGACATGTGATATCCGGAGGCACTATTGATACAGGTTTTGGCAGACACCCCAGAAACCGACTTAAAATGACAGTCACTGGACAAGGAAGACAGGCGATAACTCATTACACAGTCAAAAAACAATATAATGAGTTTACCCTACTGGATGTCAGTCTGATGACAGGAAGAACCCATCAAATCAGAGTTCACCTGGCTTATATCAATCATCCCGTGGTTGGAGACCAGCTTTATAATGGAAGAATGAGATTTCCATTAAATGCCAGCGATCAATTAAAAACAAGGCTTCAAAAATTTAAAAGACAAGCGCTTCATGCCTGCTCCATTACATTTTGTCATCCCAAAACAGAAGAAGAATTGACATTTAAAGCACCCATGCCTGATGATTTTAAATTATTGCTTGAAACCCTGGATGAGCATTATGAATACTAAATTAGCCAATTGGCCCGCCCCTTTAAATATTTCAGCCTTGAGTACAACTCGACTGTCAGGACATAGTTTACCGCCTTATAATGAAAACAATCTTGGATTTCATGTAGGTGATGATCCCAATCATGTCATGAAAAACAGACAACAGTTAAGAGAACAGCTCAAACTACCAGAAGAACCTGTCTGGTTGGAACAAACCCATAGCACAACGTGCATTATTCCGGAAAAAGACCTTAATCGATCTGCTGATGCGGCAATAACACGCTCTCCATTACATCCATTAGTCATTCTAACCGCAGATTGCCTTCCAATTACGTTGTGCAACATACAAGGTGATGAAATCGCCGCCATCCATGCTGGATGGAAAGGACTATTTAATGGTATTGTAGAAAATACCCTGGCTAAAATGAACAGCCATACTTCAGATGTACTGGCATGGATTGGACCAGCAATATGCCAAAATTGTTATGAAGTTGGAGAAGAAGTATATCAATCCTTTACTGAGAAGTATCCTTTAAGTCATGTGGCATTTAAATCCACTGGCAGCAAATGGTTAGCAAATTTACCCAAAATTGCTAAGTTAATCCTTAATTTACATGGAGTAACGGCAGTTTATCAGTCGGATTTATGTACTTTTGAATTAAAAAATGACTTCTATTCCTATCGTAGACAGTCACAAACAGGTAGAATAGGTACCTTTATCTGGTTTAACGATCAACCTCGGGATGAATAAAATGATAAAACACCTAAAATTATTAGTAAGCACCTTACTCTTGTTAACAGTCTCGTTAGCTGTAAAAGCCGATGAGACTGCTGTTCCTAATTTGGCACCAGTATTAAAGAATATAATGCCAGCAATTGTTAATGTAGCAGTTCAAGGATATTTACCCAATGACGCATCGAATTCAGGGTCTGGCGGAGATGAAGAAGTCGCTCCAGACAACAGACGTCAGTCACGAGTACCGGACAAAGGCCGCAAATTTGAAAGCATTGGTTCTGGAGTAATCCTCGATCCCAAGTCAGGCATCATTGTGACAAATGACCATGTAATCCGTAATGCAAATTTGATTACTGTAACCCTGCAGGATGGCAGAAGATTGAAAGCTCGCTTGATTGGTGGAGATAGTGAAACTGATCTGGCCGTTCTAAAAATTGACGCAAAAAATTTGAAATCGTTAGTCATTGGCGATTCTGATAACTTGCAAGTTGGTGATTTCGTAGTTGCAATCGGCAACCCCTTTGGATTAAATAGTTTTGGTAACAGCCAATCAGCTACTTTTGGTATTGTCAGCGCATTAAAACGCAGTGATCTGAATATTGAAGGTGTAGAAAACTTTATTCAGACCGATGCAGCCATTAATCCTGGCAATTCTGGCGGTGCTCTGGTTAACACTAAAGGCGAGTTAATAGGTATCAATACAGCCATCATTTCTCCTTACGGCGGTAATATCGGAATAGGATTCGCTATTCCTATTAATATGGTCAAGGATGTTACCCAACAAATTATTAAATTTGGCTCTATCCATAGAGGATTGATGGGCATCTTTGTACAACACTTAACACCTGAATTAGCTCAATCCATGGGCTATCCCGAAGATTTTCAAGGTGCTCTGGTATCGCAGGTCAATGAAAATTCTCCAGCCGAAATTGCCGGATTAAAAGCAGGTGACATCATTGTTCAAATCAATGATACGAAAATTACTCAAGCGACCCAGGTTAAAACAACCATCAGTTTATTACGAGTAGGATCTACTGCAAAAATCATGATTGTACGTGATAATAAGCCTCTTACTTTAAACGCTGAAGTTACTGATATCAAAAAACATGAGCAGAAACTGCAGTCCAATAATCCATTCCTTTATGGACTGGCTCTGCGTAATTTCGAACAGGAATCACCACCGCACGGTAATGTTATTGGAGTACAGGTAGTAGGTGCATCTGAAAGCAGTGCTGGATGGCGCGCAGGTTTACGCCCAGGGGATATCATTATCTCTGCCAATAAAACTCCTATTAAAGATGTAAAAACGTTACAGTCCATTGCTCAAGATAAAAAACAGCAATTGTTAGTTCAGGTATTACGCGGTCCAGGAGCGTTATTCCTGTTAATTGTATAGTCCCTTATATTCATTGCGCGGACATCAAACTTCCTTTATTTGATGTCCGCGCATTTTATCCTTCCAAGATGTTCATCATGTCCCTGATAGTTTATTAGCAGCAAAAATAACTTTTACGTTCTCCTGAAAACACAGCCGAATCTTCCGCACATCTTCAATAAACCAGTCCAGCTCTGCTCTCTGACGTTCTGTAGAAATTCCTCAAGAAGTAATCAGTGATATGATCAAGTGACAGCACCTCGTTCAGGATGACGTTTTTGAAATTAGAAAATTAAGAACTATGTTTTACCAGACTGTGTTGAGAATTCATCAAATGTATCCCAATGTAGAGCGACTTGTTCATAAACGTTCGACAAGCAAGTGTGACTAATGGCAGAACTATTAGTTATTTTTTTCTGCCACAGATCCAACACCGGCAGCAAGATCATATTCATGATGTTATTTTACAGATGGGGATGAAGTTAAATAAGTAGATTTTAATGGCAGTTATTTCATCCATTATTTTTATCAATGGTAACTTGCCAAATAATCGAACATAGGTTGTGTTTCGCTTCTTTACTATTCTTAATGGTATTAATTTCAAGAAATAAGCAGACTTCTCCTCCCCTAAACAGTAAAGCTTTTTTGTTGGCTTTAGAGAAAGACTATGAATTAGAAACTCTTTGGATTTATTGCGCTCTTTCTCCAGTTTTTGGTATACCTTTTTATAATCGATGGGGGTAGAAAAAGAGTGTTGAGAGATATCAATTACATTATTGTAAAATCGATTATGATCAATTCCTAACACGTTAAATAAACTTTCTATACGGTGATTACCACCTACTTCTCTCTGAATACAAAAAAATTGTTTTTTAAAAATAATCGCAAAAACACAACCATGAAATGAATCAGTGATTAAATAATCGCAATTTTTTATATAATCCAACCACTTTGAAACTGAATTATATTGTTCAAACTTATCCTTTAACACGTTGATAAAGGTATATTTAGATTTAAGAAAGGCCAATAGTTCATTTTGACGTATTGCCTTATCTTGCTCACTATCGAGTAACATATATGCAATATACTTTGTAGTTCTATTTGTTGTCTCAAACAGTTCTTCATCAATAATTATTTCGTAATCTTCCGCATCCAATAATAAGGTTGGGTCCAAAACATGCTCTGCATTAACGTTAAATAAGTCTTTGCAAATATCAACCCCTGCTTTTTCTCTAACCGAAATTGCGTCAAATCGTGATAATAGTGCTTGTATTTTCATTTGTTCAACATAAGTACACTCATAGTAACTCTTGGCAAAACTAGCTGCATAAGAAAGTAATGTTTTATTTCCGAAAACCCAATTAAACATATATTTATAATTATCATGCCATCGCCAAACTTGATCGCTACCTGCAATAAATATGTCAAAGTGCTTATTCAGCTCTCTTAAATCGTTCTCATTTTTACAAAGAAAAGTTCTTACAAGGTATTTATTTCTAAAATTCTCAAAAGGGCAATTAATCAAATGAGTTCTAAACTTGTTAGGAATATAATTAATTATCTCAGGTTGGTACCCTAGCTTTTTTAATAGAGTAGAAAGAGCATAAGGAACCATAACAGCGCCAAAATTATAATTGGTAAAATGAAAATTCATAATTCCGACTTTTAATTTTGGCATCATATGATCCTGTCCTTATCGATGATACAACGAGCACTATGCGTTTACTGTTCCAAACAGATCACCGTGAAGATAAATCCTTTTAAAACCCAAGAGTTTTACCCTCTTGTTCTTGAAGTAATTCTTTTAAATTCATAACTTTACATTTTATTCTGAAGAGTATTTGAATTCAATTCTTCAGAGTAATTTAAATATAGAATTAGTTAAAGAACATTAGGGTGTACAATTTTTATAAGACAGTGATCATTGCGAAAGTGGGATCCATCCTAAAAATTAGCACGGTGCCACATTGTTGCATGGATCCCCCGCTTGCGCGAAGATTAGGGATAAAAAGTGAAGATAGTTCAGCATCAAGCCGTGGGACAGTGAGACCAGAGTGGTCAAGGCAGTCTGTTAAAATAAAAATTGTTCGGAAGTCTTATCAAATAAGTTAATAACTGATCAATACTGTATTTCGGTTGCGTCTAAAACCGGCTATGATCCATTCACCTACCCCCAAACAACTAATGGTTCATTATTAAGATATTGACGATCGTGGCTCGCTTCGGTTCTCTAATGTTTGATCATCATCAATTTCACTTTTGTTGGATTCGCTCGAATCGACTACCTCTAAAACTTGATGCACTTCGGTATTCGTATCGGTCCATAATTTTGCAGGTGTGTCCCGTAAAATATCAGCTGGGGTTTGAATTTCCCTATTGGGTACATCCGGAGCAGATGAGAGCAAACGGGATGCGGAACTACCATGTAGTTGTGAGGATTCAGTTGTATTTTGTTCAGCCGAATCAACATCAGCATTGGCATTCAGTTGTTCCTTTTCTTTTAATTGATTGACTAACAATTTCGTGATACCCATCGAAATAATTGCTCTAAATCCAGAGGCAACCAAAGCAGAAATTGCATCAATGATGTCATAAGTTGTCTTTTCTACCCAATCTGCAGCTGTCAGAGCTATGGTACCCACAGCAGCGCCCAATACAATGGCTGAACCTAACCCTACTGCTGCTGCCAACCCTGCCGGGGGAAATATAATAAATAATACGGTTGCTATAACCGCGCTGCCTAACAAAGCAAGCCCTAAGGGTGCACTCCAATGAAACAATGATTTTTGATTTTTTTTAAGAACTGGATCGTGATCAGTCTCTTGCTTGTGCTTTAGTAACTCTTCCATTTGAGATTTTACTTCTGATGGCTTTATGAGTTCATCGTCAATTACCGGTGTAAACTGCCGCAATTCAGCCAACATTCCTTTCTTCTGTTGCTTGTACTTTAATGCCGCCCCATGCATAAACTCAAACATTCTCAAATTGGTTTCTATATCATGTTGCGTTCTTCTATATACAAATTTTGCCTCAGGCAAACCTTTTGCGCCAATTTCAGGATGAAATTGAGTTGTTATTATTGGCACCCCGTTTATGTTTTCTATTGCTTCGTTTGATTGGTTATCACTCGCAATAGCTGACTCGATAAATCCTTTAGGTAATCTGGAAATTATTTGACTGTGCGCGCCAAAAAAATTACCTTCATAATGTGTTGATGAAACATCATCAAGGTGATTTTTCCCACCAAATATCTGGGCTGCCATTGTGTCTTTATTGATTCTGATCGCATCATAATTCATATAGCATTGTTTATCTAACTGCGTTGAATTTAAATCTGCAATTTCCCCACCGCCATAGACAGCAATAACCTGATGTCCTCCGCAGACACCCAATATAGGCATACCTTTTTGAATGGCAACATGGACTAATGCGAGTTCTGCTACAGTGCGAGAAAAATCATAAGGTTGCCCTTCTTGACGCTCTTTATTAAATAATTCAGGATCAATCATGGCGTTGTTACCGGATAATGCCAAACAATCAACATCTTCAAGTATTTCAGCTGCTCTGGCTTTAGCATGTGCAAAAAGTAGTTGTCGCCCCTGAGGATCTTTATACAGCTGTTGAAATTTCTCTTCAGGGATGTCTTCCAACATCATTCTGAAATCAGCATCCACAACGGTAGAACCAACGTGTTTAAATGCTTTTTTTAAAGAAACTACACTGCTTCCACCAACAATAGGACTAAAAGTGACCGCAACTTTAGGCATAAACGATTCCATCAATTCAAGAATTATTGCTTTTATTATAACCTACCAGTATTAAATAAACCTTAAGTGACTTTCAAAAAACCATTCACCGATTCGTGTTAATTTTGAAACGTATCGAGTATTACAATGCTCTTGTATTTTTTTCATTTGGGTAACCCAGCTGAACGTTAAAAGACAATATAATTCAGGTAACAATTCCCTTCCTGACAAAATCAAAAAAAATATAAAAAAAAGGACTAACAGACTTGACATCACATCGTGAAAAAGACAAAATCACGCCTCTTGTGGCTATGTAGCTCAGCCGGTTAGAGCGCGGCACTCATAATGCTGAGGTCGGTGGTTCGAGTCCACCCATAGCCACCATTTCCCTTCTTTATAAAATTCCTTAAGTTAGTTATCAAAAAAGCTATTGTAAGCAATCAAATTTAGTTATTATGTTAATATCCATGACTTTACGGTTTTTAAATGCGCTCTTTAGTAATTTTACTTTTAGCCTTGATGTGGTCTTCTTTGATTCATGCTAATGATGTTAATATTTCCACCATCACCAAGAATGGCTCTACCATTTTTTATCTACAGGCTGGTGCTTTTAATTTAAAGAAAGATGCGGAACTGCGGCAACAGGAACTTTCAAAACTAACAGAACAAAAAATCGAGATCAAAAACCTTGCCGATAAACATCTGTACCTTGTTCAAATAGGTCCAATTGACGATTACCATACTGCCAGAGAACTCAAAAACACGTTATCTCAAAAACCTGACACGCAACAAAATAGTGCGAACTCAAAACAAACCTCATCTCTTGATGTAAGTGAGGTGCCAAAAAATCTGGATAAATCACAAACACTTCACGCATCCAGTAAACTATGGAATTTGAGAAATGCAGATATACGTGCAGTCATAGCCGAAGTATCACGTGTTACAGGTAAAAACTTTGTAATTGATCCCAGAGTACAAGGAAAGATATCAATTATCTCTTCCACCCCACTATCGAATCGTGAATTGTACCAAGTATTTCTGTCTGTACTTCAGGTTTCAGGATATGCAGCCATCCCTAACGGAGAAATTGTTAAAATCATACCGAATATTGATGCCAAAACCCAATCGCCAGATCTGTTGAATGGGATGAGAGCTGCTCCCAGAGGGGATGACATGATGGTTTCTGTTGTTCCAGTTCATTATGTTCCAGCCGAACAGCTTGTCCCCGTATTACGTCCCCTGATGCCGCAATGGAGCAGTGTTTCTGCTTACGCGCCCTCGAACATGCTTATCCTTTCCGGACGGGCAAATAACATTAAAAGTCTAACGGATATTATCAAACAAGTTGACAGCTCCTCATCAAACGGCATCGACATGGTGCCCTTAAGACATGCTCTTGCTATGGATGTTGCCAATACTCTGAAAGACTTGGTTAAGACACAACCCAGTATAGGTAGTAGAACGCAAATTACCATTGCTGCTGATGACCGATCTAACTCAATTTTAGTTAGCGGTAATAAAACCGATAGAATCAGGCTGCGAATGTTAATCTTGAAATTGGATAGAGAAAGCTCGGAAGGAATTAATTCCAACACTCAGGTTGTTTATCTGAATTACCTGAGAGCAGAGGATTTAGTTCCCATACTCGCAGGGATTGCCCAAGCTAATTTTAGCGGCAATGTAGGCACAACTATTGGCACCATTACTCGCCCTGCATTGGACAGCACCAATCCAGCGTCAAATCTGGTCAGCCTTAGTGGAGCAGATGGTCAGAGTTCATCGCAACCCATGTCAGCCCCACCAGGATTGAACGCATCCCAGGCAACTGGCAATACCACTTCTGCAAATACCCAAAATGAAGGCTCTACCAAGCCAACAGTACAAATTATCGGTGAGCCCAATACCAACTCCATCATTATAAATGCCCCTTCTTCAATTATTCGCATACTAAAAAATGTAATTTCCCAATTGGACATCAAACCTGCCCAGTTACTGATCGAGGCTTTGGTTGCAGAAGTTGATCAAAATGATGTTAATAATTTAGGTATCGAATGGGGATCTGATCTGCAAACAGGAGATCCTAAAAAATTCAGACCTGGCTTTGCAATTATTAACAGCAAAACACGAACGGATGATTTCCAGGCTCAAATTTATGCTTTGGCTCGAGAACAAAAAGCAAATATTTTATCAACGCCCTCTGTTGTTGTATTGGATAACCGTCAAGCTAAAATTCTCGTAGGTAAGCAGGTATCCGTAGCTTCAACCACACAGCCGAGTAACGCAGGCGGTTCGACTAATGGAGGTACTCCTTTCACTACCTTTGATCGCGTGAATGTGGCATTACACCTCTATGTAAGACCACAAATAACTCGTGGTCAGGGAATTCAGATGCAAATTGACCAGGGTAATGACACCTTAGATCCTGCAAGTACTACAGAAAGTACACTTAACCCTACTTTTAAAATCAGCAGCATCGTGACCTCCGTTCACGTTGAAAGTGGTGATATTGTTGTATTAGGCGGTTTAACTCAAGACAGTTTGGGAAATGACAATAACCGCATACCCATCCTTGGCGACATACCCGGATTAGGTAAACTATTTCAGCACAACATTCGAAATAGAGACAAACGAGTTCTGATGGTCTTTATCAAACCGATTATACTTCGTAATGAACGAGATAATTTAGAGGTAACAGGCGCTAAATATAATGATGTACGTCAATACCAATTAGACTGGATACGTTCGCAGGAAGAGTACGAACAAGTCAATAACCAGACTTTATTACCACCGTTAACGCAAGGAAGTTTGCCCGTACCCTTTAGTGGTCCGCCTAAAAATTTATCACAAATGACCAAGTAAACTATGGACAAAGACGAAAAATCACTAAATCTTCCCTATAGTTTTGCTAAAAACAACGGTGTTGTGGTGAGCGAAATTAAAAATGGGGCTGCACTAGTATATCACCTGCCCTCTACTTCGTTACAGGCTCTGGTTGAAGTAAAACGCATACTCCAATGTGAGCTGGATTTAAAACCAATAGATGAATCTGCTTTTCAACAGCATCTGGCTCATATCTACCAATCCAAATCATCCATACTGGATGCTGCAGAAGGTATGGAAGATGATATGGATCTTTCCATGCTGGCCAGCCAGCTTCCCGTAAGTGAAGACTTGTTAGAAAACCAGGATGATGCCCCAATTATTCGTTTACTTAACGCTTTGTTTACCCAGGCTATAAAACAAAAAGCGTCCGATATCCACATCGAAACTTATGAAGACAGAGTCCTCGTACGCAATCGAATTGATGGAGTGCTTCAAGAAGTTCTAGAAATACAACGTGCTATTGCACCTTTGGTTATTTCACGGGTAAAAGTTATGGCAAAACTGGATATCGCTGAAAAACGTATACCCCAAGATGGCCGTATTTCTCTTCGAATTGGCGGTCACAATATCGACGTCAGGGTTTCCACCCTCCCTTCAAACCATGGTGAACGAGTGGTTCTAAGAATATTGGACAAACAAGCCGCACAGTTGGATTTAAACTTGCTAGGAATGCCCAAATCGACCCTGTTTGCTATGCGAAAAATGATCGCTGAACCACACGGCATCATTTTAGTAACGGGCCCAACTGGTTCGGGTAAAACAACTTCTTTATACGCCATGCTTACTGAGCTGAATCAGGTCACCCGAAATATTCTTACAATTGAAGATCCAATAGAATATGATTTGGCAGGCATCGGACAGACTCAGGTAAATACCAAAGTACAAATGACTTTTGCTAAAGGTTTAAGAGCCATACTACGACAAGATCCCGATGTTGTAATGATTGGGGAGATACGGGATCTGGAAACAGCAGAAATTGCTGTTCAGGCAAGTCTGACCGGGCATCTGGTATTATCAACCCTGCATACCAACAGTGCTTTGGGAGCATTGACCCGTCTTCGTGATATGGGAGTCGAGTCATTTCTAATGTCTTCCAGTATCGTCGGTTTGATTGCACAACGACTTGTAAGAAAGCTCTGCTCTCACTGCAAAACTCCTCATCAATTACGCGATGATGAAAAAGAACTGATGGGGCTTGCTCCTGATGCAGATGTTTCTCAGGTCTATGAACCTAAGGGCTGTGAATTATGCAATAATCTGGGATACAGAGGCAGAACAGGTATTTACGAGTTAATAACCATTGATGAAACATTAAGAGGGATGATTCATCGCCATGAAAACATGCAAACCTTGGAAAGTTATCTAAGACCCACAACTCCAAGTATTCGAGATGATGGGTTTAAACGTGTACTCTGTGGTGATACGTCACTTGCAGAAATCCTTCGTGTTACCAGTCAAAATTAAACAAGTACCTGATTTAATTTATATTTAATTTTTTTTCATTTAAGAATGTTCCTGTCGCACTTTTTAACTTTATACTGATAATGAAGTGAGTCATTTTCTTTTTATTATTTATATAACAGGGCAGCTAAACTAATAATGCAGTCCTCCCCAATACCATATACTTAGATCTGAAGGAGCAAAATGAGACATACTACAACACATTGCATAAGGTACATGATTGACAATAATCAGGGCAAGGCGCACAATATTGCCTCAGTATTTAAGCGAGTACATCATGGCTAACTCCTATTTGCAAATCTGGTTACAAAGACAAATCGCTGCAGGCACCTTTCCCGCAGATCGAGAGGACTGGTACATAAGTAAAGGGTACGGTACTTCTGAATCAACATTGGATGAGCGATTCATACTCTTTGAACAATCATTACATCAAGCAGACTCCCCATATTATCAAACATTTCAAGATATCGCTCTTGAACGTCGTGAAGTAGAGGTAACTCTGGCAAACCAAATGACGTGTCGAACTGAAGTGATCTCATTTCATAACCAAAACAGCGATTTAATGCCAATTAGTAATGGTGCAGGGAAACACATCCTGTATTTCACGGGTATAGCTTCTTTATACCAAAACTGTTTTGGGGATATCACTGAAGCGGTGCGCAGAACAGAAGCCAGCTATTATGCTTTTGAATATCCAGGAATGCGCTCTTTAGGTGGAGAAGTTCTCGAAGTTAATGATTTGGTTAATACTGGGATAGCAGTGACTAATGATCTGCTTAGAAAGGGAATTTCTATTGACGACATAATTTTTCAAGGCGATTCCTTTGGGGCAGCTATTGCAAATAAAGTAAGTGATCAATTTAAACAGCAATCTGGCGTTGAAATACGATGTATTATGAATAATACCTTTTCAACATTTCAGGCAGCGGTACAAAATGTATTAAACCAAACCGCATGGCAAAAACCATTGAAACCTGCAGTGAGACCCGCACTTCGATATCTTGGCTGGGATATCCGCCCAGGAGATCTCTATGGCAAAGATACTCCTTACCGAATTCATGTAAACCACATTGGCGATCTGACTCTTGGGCATGCGACTCTGGCTGAATTAGTTGAATCCAATTCTCAAATCCAGGATTTTGTCGATCCCTGCCCTGAAGATTATCGCGAGATAAGAGACTCATATAATAATTTGCACTGGGCTTCATTGAGTGCGTATGGAGATCAATATCTGGCTACGAAATACGGTAGAAATAGCGATGGACTGGTCGATACGCATTTGGCAGACTTGAGTATTCTCGTCTATGAAAATGGTCAGGGCGTATATACTACACTGGTTTGTAAATATCTGAGTGACAGCAATAAATACGTTATGGAACATCCTCAATCACTGTCATTGGAACATTTACCACAACCTCTTCAGTCAGAAGCGGTATCACTATGTACATTGATGCTGCCGACACTCCCATCACTGCCTTCAATGCCCAATCTGTTCCGATTCTTCAAACGTCCAGTTAGTGATGAGAATGAAGAATTATTACCTCAAGCTCAATTAACCAGAAATGAGCCAAAATAAACAGAGCACTGGATTGGCCCATTTGAACTAATTGTTCGATGGGCCACTACTGCACGGGATCGAATCCGTCATTACTTTATCCATTGCTCGTTCCGGCAACTTAATCCCCGAATAAATCAAAACATCACCTTTGTCATGAATAGCTGGGATTTTCTTCAATATCCCCTTTTCTTTTGTAATCCAAACACCTGTATCGTATTTTGCTAGTACATCCTGCACTGCACAATCTCGGCATCGAATGAATCATTTGATTAGGCTTTTTTGCACCTCAATCAGCCTAACCAAATTCTATAGTTCTACCTTGGGTAATTTCATAGAGTACCGAATTAACTTTAAATTGACCATCAGAATTAAACCCATTAGCCAAAGTCATATACAATAGATCGTCCATAGTAAAGACATGTGCACTGACTCCACCATAAGTAGGAATATTCTGTATTACGCTGAATTTCCCATCGGTCCATTGATACAATTGGGACTGTACATCAGTCTTGTATTTAAGACCCTGAGCTATTCTATAATTTACTCTCATGAGGTAATGATGTTCATTTAAGAAAAAATAAGCAAAATTACGGCTGCCAGGCCCTTGCAAATTCTGGAATCGAATAAATTGTTTACCATTCCACTGATAAATCAGTGAATCAGTTTTTATATTGGCAAAAGCAAGATAATGCCTGTCTTTTATACTAAAAAACTCAAAAGCACGAGCTCCTGCTCCCTTGAACTGCTGATGCTTTATAAATTGTGATCCATCCCAACGATATAAAACTGCTCCATCAAAATGGTCGGCAAAGGCAAGATATGGGGTTCTGTCTATGTTAAAAAATTTAAAGGACTCGCCCCGTAATGATGGAATAGTTTGAAAAGGACGAAACTGCTTCCCATCCCACTCATAGATTATTGAAGGGGTATTGTTCGCGATTGACTTATCATCCGTATGACCACTACCGTTGGCAAATGCCAGAAAATGACGTGTACCTATAGTAAAATAATAGGATTGTCTAGCCGCATAAGTTAAAAACTGCTGGACTGGATAGAAATAATGCCCATCCCAACGATACAGCATTGAATAGGTTAAATGATTCAACGGCGGTTTAGGTCCTGAATTCAGACTGGCAACTGCAATGTATGAGTCTTCCCCAATACTAAAAAAGGTAGCGCCCGCATTACCGTGACTGGGTATATGTTGATATTCGCTAAATTGTTCGCCTTGCTTTTTATAAATGATGACATCAACATCAGCATCACCACTATCAAGTGTTGACGGAGTGCCGGGTATATCTTTCGCCAGCTGAGCAGCTGCAATGTAATACTCGCCATGAAGGTTAAAGGGTGTAAGTTCTCTGGCACCAGTAGTATTAAAATACTGTACTGGATTTAATAATTGCTCCGATAATCCGGGGATCGAGAAGCCGAGCATGAAGAAATAAACTAATTTTCTTACTAAATTCATATATCTTCCCTACTCCTGTTCTTAATAAATCTTTACAGTTTAACAATATAAATTCTATTGACCCGATCATCTTAATTTCGCGATACTTTAAAAATCAATACATCATAAATGGACTTAAATGAAAAATAATAACTCAGCATTTAGTTTAATATTCTTATGTTTATCATTAGTTACCCCAGTTAATTTCGCTGCTGAAGCCACAACTTATACTACCCCGATTCAATTCATGAATCTATATTTTGATTTTACAGGATCTGGAGAAGTTGATTTTCCCAAAAATAAAATGACTATTGGAGACTATTTAATTCAGTCTGAAAAAGCAAAGAATCAAAATACTCCTTATAACGGTCCCTTGGTAATGTTTCTGGATTCATCCATCTACATATACGATCAAAATAGAAAGCTGCTATATTCCAAATTATTACGTACCAACAGGTCTTCTGGCTTTTTTGAAATGACGGCTGTATCTCATATTGGTCCGGCTCTTTCCTACCTCGCTAAAATAAAAGAAAATGGCGATCCTTCCTGGAAGTCTGCTATGGCGGGACTTTTAGAGGATATCAGACAGGTCAGAACCTTAAATGCACAGACTACTGACAATTGGCTGGATAAAGCCAATATTAAATCCTGGCAACCTCATAAACAACAAATTCAAGCCATGGTAGATTATGCGATGTCTATGGCAGGAAATTATATCATTTCGGTGCAAAATGGTGCCCCTTTTGATTTGTACTCGTTACAACAGAATTTTTTAAATGGTAATAAGGACTACCCCATTCCCTATAATTCCGTGATGATTGCGACTTTTATGTTAACTGCCATACAAAGTATGACTGAAGTTCATGATGGCTTGGTTCATTTACATCTGGACTGGCCACATGCCATGGTTATTGTTCGCAATGTAGCCGGATCAAATGTTTCAGCCGGCCTCACTACGGGAACGAACTGGATGGTTCCCTTTGTCCATGCACTATCCAATAATCAAATTCCCGCTGATAGAATACTAATTGCTCCTTATGCTCAAATCAAAGATGATACAGGAGAAGATCCCCTTCCTGTAGCTTCATACCAATATTATACTGAAGCTGTATGGGGAAGTATTTATAATCGAAGTAAAATTGCTCAATCCGTTTTTACGCAATTGGAGACTATTTATATGCCGGGACGGCCAGCCATACCCGGAGATTATAACTACAGCAAAGCATCGGATATAACCGATTTTATGGTTCGTCTGAAATACTCCCTGCTTGATCCAAGAGAAATGCTCTCTAATACTGTCGGATTCTGGATGGCTGGGGAAATGCAAAATAAAAACTGGGATAGTACTAAAATTGAGATACCAGGCTTAACTACAGGCTTTCCTACTGGAATAACAGAATACCCAAAACAAAACCCCGATATTTCCAATCAGGCAAAAGCTGAATTATTAAATCAGGACATTAACTGGCATTTGTAGTCAACGATCCTGATAAGGCTATATACCCAAAAGGAGCTGAATAGTACGTTACCATTTAGCTCCTTCATACATAAACAGTAGTTCCAACGTCAATCTGCCTGTCAGTTTTGACTACTCATAACAAAAATGGATACAACGTCACATTAAAAGCCTAAATAAGCAGCTAAAGGATCGGGTTCAGCATCATAATATACATGAAGTGTATTTGAAGTGGTTTCCATTACAACAGGCTCTAGTTGATTTACCAATGCATTTAGCGACTCTATAATTTTAGGGATACCAGGTCTTATAGTCCTGTTGTCAGAATACATTTTTTCAAAAATGTCATTCAACTGTGCATAACATTGGGGCTTAACGGGTATTTCATTCCATAAGAACATTAAAATCATACCAAGAGCAAAAATATCTGTTTCTTCATTTTTTACCCGAATTTCACTATAACACTCCGGTGCGGCATAAGGCGGTGAACCTCGGCAATCGATTGGCCTATCATTAATTTTCGATATAAAACCAAAATCAATGATATAAACTTCAAATGCATCGCCATTTTTATATACCAAAATATTTTCGGGTTTGAGATCTCTATGAATCCATCCTTTATCATGTATTTGTACTTTTAGAGCCTTGACCAATTCAACAGTGAGATCATAGCGTTCCTGGATGGTTAATGTGTTATCCGTAATCAGACTGTATAGTTGCACCCCGGGTAACTCTTTCATAATAATATAAGTTTTATCCTGATCTACAACCAAGGGCTTGCAATGGAAGATATCACTCTGCCCCATAGCAGTTGCTTCTGTAATAATCAGATCCAGATGAGATTCACCTTGATGAATAATGTCCTGTACTTTTATCAATCGAACTCTGTTGGGTTTACGTTCTTTTACTTGCAGTTCTCCGTTATCATCAATAGATAGAGTATATCGACAACGATAAAACGTTCCGAAATTCCCCGCCCCAAAGACTTCATTATCCATGACTTCATAACGGACTCTGGGACCAGGAATCCCGTTTCGAACTCGTTCAGAGCTCAAATGTTTAATGATTCTAAAATTAAGATTTAACTGATCATGCTCTCCTTCCCCCCAAAATTGAGTCGCAGGATCGTTCTGTAAGATTTGAGTTAAAGCACGTTTTGTTGTTTCATCAAGGTGACTTAAATCACTTATATCTACCATTGTATATGATCCATCCCTAATCAATAGAACATAAAGCATACGTTTTTATATGCAAAAGCACAAATAGAGTTATTTAATATTAATTTCTCAAGAAGTTAAGGCAAATTGTTTCATCATTCAGGTCTTATTGAACAGATTTAAAGTTGAGCTTATATGGATGCAAGTGGAATTACCTGATCTCATCAACTAAAATTTAGTAACTGCAGGTAAATCTTATACACCAGGAACTGGAGACGGCCATGAGCAGTAAACATCAAGATATTTCATTGGGTTTTTCTCATAGGCGCTTTGCACGAGGAGCTCATATGTGTATGCTTTATCGTGATGAAACTGAACGTCGTGCCGTAATTTCCAAATACATCGAATCAGGTTTACTCAATGATGAAAAAATTGGTTATTTTGTTGATACAATGAAACCTGAAGAAGTTATAGACTGGTTATCCGAGCTAGGCGTTGAAGTTCCTGATGGGAAGCAACTCACCATCTCATCTGCCCCAACAACGTACTGCCCACATAATATATTTGTCCCCGAAGAGATGCTAGAAAGCCTGCGAAAATACCATGAACAATCAATCGCCGAGGGATATTCAGGCGCGCGTCTTTCCGGAGAAATGAGCTGGTCACTTAGACATATACCAGGCTCCGAAAGACTGGTTGAATACGAAGCGTTGATTAATACAATTCTTAAAACCCACCCTATTACTGCATTATGTCAATATGACGCAACCAAATTTGACGGTGGAGTACTATTTGATATTCTACAAGTACACCCATTAATGGTTGTTCATGGACAAATTGTGGAAAATCCGGCTTATATTCGACCGGAGGAGTTTTTAAAAGAATATCACAATAGAACCTAATCATGCATTCTCCATCTAACCACCAAGATGACTCCCTATTATTGCGTTTATACGCCGCACATAGTGCGCTTTTTGCATTTAATACCATTGTAGGAATCATGAGTTTCCTTGAACGAGTAATTAACAACATACCCGGTGTTGACCAAAATGAGATATATTTAATTGACCCATCGAAGACCAATGAAGTTATTTTTAATTCTCGATTTATCGGCCCAATAAATCTTAAAGCAGGTTCATTCTCCCGTGAGGATTTTTTCCAGTTATGTAATTCTTTGGAGAAAAAAAATATTGAAGTGTATCCTGTGAAAACAGCCGATATTTTTTTTGGCTTTATTGCTATTAAAGCAAAAAATATCAAACAATTTCAAATATATGACCCAATAGTGAATAGTTTTGCGGTATCTGTTTCAATTATTTTAGAAAATAATTATCAAAAGAATCTTCTTGAAGTCAGCAACAACGAATTGGTGATGCATAGACACCATCTTACCAAATTAGTGGAATCACAAACGGCTTCATTGAATGAAGCAAATATAAAATTAGCCAATATTTTAGATAAAACCGTTGAGGCGATAGCGTTGATTACTGAAGAACGTGATCCCTATACTGCAGGGCATCAATTCAGAGTAGCAAAATTAGCGGAGGCGATGGCAACAAAGTTAGGATTAAATACTAATGAGATCCATAATGTCTATTTGGGGGCATTGATTCATGATATAGGTAAAATTCGTGTACCATCAGAGATCCTTATTTCGCCTGCCAAGTTGACTTCAATCGAATTTGATTTCATTAAAATACACCCTGAAGCTGGGTATAAAATAGCTCAATCGGTTCCCTTTAATCAAACCATTTCAGATATTATTCTGCATCATCACGAACGACTGGATGGTAGCGGATATCCAGATAAATTGACAGACAAAGAAATCCCGTTTACTACCAAAATTGTTACGGTAGCGGATGTATTTGAAGCAATGAGTTCTCATCGCCCTTACAGACCAAAACACAGCGTCCTGGAAACATTAGATGAGTTAAAGCGGGGAGCAGGAATTCGGTACGATGCAACCGTGGTCAATTGTTGTATTGAGCTTATAACAGAAGACTGTTTTATACTTCCACTGCCCCCCTATCTGGGAAGAAATTAATAACCCAATAAATTTATCGAGTACCTTTAAGATAATCCTCGCATCGATGATAGGGATCCTGAGCATTTAACTCTTCTGCTTTGTGTGCAAATACAGAAAAGCGTTACAGTGCTTTTAGATGATTATCCTTAAGTATTTTGGGAAGTGCTTTAGATAGTATTCCATGTAATAATTCTTGTACGTGCATAAGACCTCTGGGTTATTTGTTCTCGACAAACAAATTGGATCATATTGTCTTATGCACTTCAATAACTTATTGATAATAATAAATTCTTATTTCTTTTTGCGCCGATTTATCAGAGCTGGCTACATTAAATACAAAAATTCGCTGGTTTGATGTCTATGAGTCGAGACCTACCTATATATTTAGTTCCAAATATAAAGATACACGATATATTAGTTGCATTTTGATTCTTGTATAAAACATAAAATTATAAGAATATATTCTAGGATGTGGATTATATAAGGAAATTTTATGCAAGGGTTAAGACTCGTACTATTCAATTTTATTTTTTTATTAACAAGCAATGGTTATACAGCCACCCCTTTATGGACTTTTTCGTCGCCATCACCAGCAGTCGTGTCTGTTGGAGCAGGTGAAGTTGCAACGGCTGAGTACACAGTAACTAACCAATCAAACAAGCCTAAACACTTATTTTTAGTTGCACAACCTGGCTTAAGCGCTTCGAATTGCGCTTTAACAAATAAAGGGAGTACCTGCAGATTAACTATCTCGATAAATGGTAATTTAATTCCTGCAGCAGGCATTAACACTGGCCCAGTTCTTTGTGACCAACTGAATCCGAATCAATGTTATCAACCGGCACTTACGAATCAACTCAATATAAAAAGAACATCGAATGTTCCTACGTCTAAAGTAACGATTAATGTAAACCCAACTTCTCTTACATTCTTCGCTGGAACACCAAGCAGTCCAGCAACACTTACCAATCAATCGCTCAACATTGATTTAAAAAACTTACAAATCCTGCTTCCCGCAGGCCTAACCCTGGATCCTGGATCAACCTGTACACCAGGTGGTAATCTGCCAGCAGCAAGCTCTTGTACTCTTATTTTTACAGCGATGACCGAATTAGGGACTGTAAATGTCGCAATCCAAGGGGATAATTCAAACAGTCTTAATTTACCAATTAACGTCAACTCAATACCCAGACGTGTTGCTGTGGGGAGATCGTCAAGTAATACTCTTATCAGTTATTACTCTCTTGATGCAGGACAAAGCTGGATGGCATCAACAGTTCAACCGCAAGGAAGCGGTCAATTATCAAGTGTCAGCTGTAATTCAACTGGTTTAAATTGTGTTGCAGCGGGGGGAGTTTCAAACAATGCTGTCTCATTTAGAACCGCTGATGGAGGTAAGACCTGGAGTACTTCATCAATGAGTGACGTACCTCCAGGGACCACAGCTTCTGCCTTCAATAAAGTTTTTTGCGATGCCAATACCGGATTGCAATGTGTGGCAGTCGGGACTTATCAATTAGGTAGTACATTGCCATTAGTTAATATTAGTTCCAATGGAGGTCAAACCTGGAGTTTAGCTAACACCAGGCCTTCTTTTAACAGCGCTTTACTAGCTCTTTCTTGTGATAGCACTGCCAGTCGATGTACCTCTGGCGGGTCTGCAGGCATGTTTTACTCATTAAATGGCGGTGTAGATTGGAACACTGCAAACAGCTTTCCTGCAACAGCCATTGTTAGAGATATTCAGTGTGATAGTGCTATCCCTATGAATTGTACAGCGGTTGGTCAAACTGCTGCTAGCGCAGCTTTTGCAAGTTACACATCAGATAATGGTGACACGTGGATCCAATCAACCATAAACCCTGCGCTAGCCCTTGTTAGACTAAGTAGTGTCAGTTGTTCCACCAATTTATCAAAGTGTATTGCGATGCAAGGCGCTACATTTTCACTGGTAATCAATATTTTGAAATCCACTGATCAGGGGCAAGTTTGGAATCAAATTGGGACTATGCCAGTAGCAGTTTCCTCAATATTTAATGATGTTTTTTGCGATGGCAACGGACAAAATTGTACGGCTGTTGGTGGTATTGGCGCAGGAGTTAGTGCTGGTGTGACCTATTATAGTCTTGATGGCGAGACTAATTGGACGGCATCTAATTTGCCTGCTGGAAGCACTGTTTTAATAGGTGTTAGTGGACAACGCTAATACTCAAATACTTCACAATAGTGACTTTGCAGCAAAAAACCTTAAGTCACTATTTTCACTAGAACCTATTGATTACACTATGAAAATTTAACAACCTTGCTACCCTTTGCCGGTGCAAGGTTGCTAATAAAACCAGCCAAAACCAGTTGGGTTCTGAACCAACATCAGAATTAAATGAAAGCAAAGATTCAGTTTCGGGTCTCGACCCAATTTACGCTCGCCTTTCAGCAACCCTCATCCCCAGCCCTTCTCCCTTAAAAAGGGAGAAGGGAGCGTTTGGGTCCGACCCGGACACATCGGTAACACAAATGACCGGACACATAGGTAGCAGCAAGGTTGGGTGGAGAACCAACATGAGATCCGAATAAGTGCAAAAAAGCAAGGCCAGGTCTCTACCCGACTATGCTACTTGTTGGAACTATTAGATGAGTTAAAACAGGGAGCAGGAATTCTTTATGATGAATCAGTACTGAATTGTTGTATTGAGCTTATAAGTTAAGACTATTTTAACCCCCCATCCCAACGTATCAGTAAAAAAAATAAATAATCCAATAACATTATCTAGTACCATTAAGATATTCTTCACATCGATGATAAGGATCCTGTGCAATTAATTCTTCTGCTTTGTGTGCAAATACAGAAAAGCGTTGCAGTGCTTTTTGACGATTATCCTTAAGTATTTTGGGAAGTGCTTCGCCGGAGTGCTCCTGTTGCATTGCAGATTTTTCAAGTTTGGAACTGACCGTATATGCTCGTATGATGGGGTTTGGAAATGAGGAAGATACGCCCAGGCCATCCAATGTGCGAATTTTGCCATCTACTATGGGAGCATTGTTCATCCAACCCATATATCCCTCTTCCTGCTGCTTGATTCTTTTAAGCGCACCTCCAATTTCCTTGTATCTGCTCGACAAAAGGAGAGTTAATGAATCAAGCGAGTCTTTGGGAAGTTTATCATCAATCCATTTTTTAAGATTTCCTGTGCGAAACAGCTCACGTCGATTCCGCGTAGATTCAAGTAATGCAGCTCTATCTTTGACTATGTTGTCAAGGCGAATTGCAAGGTCATCCAACTTAACAAGCATCATACCTAAAGGATAGATTGATTGGGCAGCGCTACGATCATGGTAATTCCAGTGATCAGGGTTACTTTCTGGAAGATAGGGATACTTTTGAATCGCTTTTGTTATATTGATACCATAAATCTCATCATGAAGACTATCAAACGCCTTTTTTAAATCAAGGGTTAGGTGAATGATCTCTGCTTTAAATCTCTTTTCAGGACGTTTCTCACCAGATGAATGAACTCCTTGAGTCATTGAATGAACTTTTTCACGAGACATTTTGTGCTCCATAATAATTCAATATGTTCATTATAGCACACGCAACGTCTAACTAAGGGCAATCGTATAACCCGTTCAAGTCTGTCCGTTCACAAAAGCCAAGGCATCGATGCTGGATCAAGACCCAAGATGAAATCTAAATTAAAACAGAGATTTATGTAGGGTCTGACCCGACCCTACTACTTGCTAATCAGAAATTTTTCGCCAGGTAGTTCCATTTTCTCCGTCTTCCAATTCGATACCCTGAGTTAACAATTCAGCTCGAATTTGGTCTGCTCTTGTCCAGTTACGTTCGGTTCTTGCCTGTAATCGCTCAGCAATCAACTGCTCTATAGCTTCCTTATCATCTGATGCAAGACCAGACTGCAAAAATGCTGAGGGTTCTTCCTGTAAAAATCCCAATATTCCAGCCAAATGCTTCAAGGTTGCAACAAGTACAGGCGACGCATTTTTATTGACTTCACGACTGAGCTGAAATAATACCGACAAAGCAATAGGCGTATTGAAATCATCATTCATGGCTTGGGTAAATTGCTCAACCCAATGATTATCTAATTCATCACCAACTCGTGTAGGCGATGATTCTTTTATGGATTGATACATGCGGGTTAACGCTTTTTTCGCATTGAGCAGATTTTCTTCAGAATAATTTAAGGGACTGCGATAATGACTACTCAATAGAAAATAGCGAATGACTTCAGGATGATGATCCTTCAATACATCAGCAATCGTGAAAAAATTACCGGTTGATTTAGCCATTTTCTCACCATTAACCTGCAACATTCCTACATGCAGCCAATAATTTGCAAAAGGCTTACCTGATGCTGCCTCGCTTTGCGCAATCTCATTTTCATGATGGGGAAACTGTAAATCCAGACCGCCACCATGTATATCAAATTGCTCACCTAACTCATGCATGGCCATAGCGGAACACTCAATATGCCAACCTGGACGCCCATCTCCCCAAGGAGATGGCCAGCTGGGTTCATTAGGTTTTGCTTTTTTCCATAAAACGAAATCCAGTGGAGAGCGTTTTTCTTTAACAATTTCAACTCGAGAACCCGATACCAGCCCTTCAATGTCTTTATGAGATAATTTACCGTACTCGGAAAAAGACTCCACCTGGTAACACACATCCCCATTATCACTCACATAGGCATTACCTTTATCGAGCAAACGTTCAATTAATCGGATAATGGTATCAACATGTCCTGTTGCTCTGGGTTCTATATCAGGAGGCAGTATGTTTAAAGACCGGGTGTCTTCATACATTGCTTCAATATAGTGATCCGTTAATTCTTTGATGGAAATACCACGCTCATTTGCCCGAACTATAATTTTATCATCGATATCTGTAATGTTTCGAACATAAGTCACCTCAAAACCCTGAGATCGCAAATAACGGACGATGACATCAAAAGAGACCATAGAGCGAGCATGACCTAGATGGCAATGATCATATACCGTGTTTCCACAGACATACATTCCAATTTTACCGGGTTTTAATGGAACAAATGCTTCTTTTGTTCTGGTTAAGGAATTATATAAATGCAACATCTCTGCCCCCTAGCTCACTTTGCCCCAAGTGTCTTTTAAATCGACCACACGATGAAACGCCTGGACCTGCCCTTCAACTACTTTATTTACGCAATAATAACCTAATCGCTCAAACTGAAACACTTCGCCTTCAGATTGATTTGCAAGCTCGGGCTCACAAAATGCCTGTTGAGTTTGTAATGAATCATGATTTAAAAACTGCAGAAAATCGTCTTCACGCGCAGGATTTGCATCATGAAACAGCCTGTCGTATTGATAAATGGTCACCGGATAAGCATGAGCACAAGACACCCAATGAATTACCCCTTTGACTTTACGGTCTTCAGGATTTTTACCCAAAGTATTGGGATCATAGCTACAGCGTAGTTCTATAATGTCACCCTTCTCATCTCGTATTACTTTCTCACACTTAATCACATAGGCATGCCGCAAGCGGACTTCAGCGCCAGGAGACAGACGAAAATATTTTTTAGGAGGATCTTCCATAAAATCAGAACGCTCAATATAAACTTCCCTTGAAAAAGGTAAATTTCTGCTTTCTGAATCAGGATCCTGCGGATAAAAATTGGATTTAATAAGTTCCACTTTATCTTCAGGATAATTTTCAATCACAATTTTAATCGGATCGATAACACATAATGCACGCTTTGCCGTTTTATTAAACTCTGCACGCACACACTCTTCCAATAAAGACATATCGATGACTGAATCACTACGGGAAATCCCTATAATCTCGCAGAATTGACGTATAGCTGCCGGTGGATAACCTCTTTTACGCATCCCTCTCAAAGTAGGCAATCGTGGATCATCCCAGCCGGAGACAATATTTTTTTCAACCAGCTCACGTAATTTACGTTTGGAAGTCACAGTATGCGATAAATTTAAACGCGCAAACTCCGTCTGAACAGGTCGGGCCGGTAAGGGTAAATTATCAACCAACCAGTCATATAAAGGGCGATGATCCTGAAACTCTAACGTACACAATGAATGAGTGATTTGTTCCAGTGCATCGGATATTGGATGTGCATAATCATACATTGGATAAATACACCATTCATCGCCAGTTCGTTGATGAGAAGCATGTCGAATACGGTAGAGAACCGGATCACGCATATTCACATTCCCGGATTTCATATCAATCTTGGCTCTTAGAACGTGTGTGCCGTCTTCGAATTCTCCCGCCTTCATTCGAGTAAACAAATCAAGGCTTTCTTCGATTGGTCTGTTTCTGTAGGGACTTTCGCGTCCAGGCTCCTGTAAGGTACCTCTATAAGCACGAATTTCTTCCATACTCAGACTGTCAATATAGGCCATATCCTTTTTAATTAAATAAACAGCCAAATCGTACAATTCGTGATAGTAATCAGAAGAATGAGTCATGTCACACCACTCAAACCCTAACCAGCGGACATCGTCGATGATAGCATTGACGTATTCCTCTTCTTCTTTAATTGGATTTGTATCATCAAAACGCAGGAAACATTTACCTTTAAATTCATCGGCCAAGCCAAAATTCAAACAAATTGATTTGGCATGTCCAACATGCAAATAGCCGTTAGGCTCAGGAGGAAATCGAGTCACCACTGATTGATGTTTACCACTGGCCAGGTCATCTGTAATCAACTGTCTTATAAAATGAGCCCTTTTATCTGTTAATTCTGTCATACATTTTTTCCATTATTATCTATTGCCTGCCGCATGGAGCTGATTAAATTTGCTCCAGCCTGTGCTGCGTTTTTATTTGATTCATATGCCTCGAGTATCGTAGTGATTAGCGCAGCCCCTACTATAACGCCGTCAGCAAAACCTGAAACCTCCGCTGCCATTTCAGGGGTTTTTATCCCAAAGCCCACCATTAAAGGGAGACCGGTTTGTGCTTTACGCTTTTGATACTCTGCTTTTAAGGAGGACATTTCCAGCGCATCAGAACCCGTTACACCTTTTAAAGAAACATAATACAGATAACCTTTGGCATATTGATTTATCAATTCCATCCGTTCTTGGGAAGTTGTGGGAGAACATAGAAAAATACTGTACAAACCATGTTTTTCCCAGACTCTTGAGATACCTTCACCTTCTTCAGGAGGTAAATCAACCAGAATGGTGCCATCTACTCCGGCCGCTACAGCATGTTGTGCAAACAAATCATAACCATACTGTTCTATAGGATTTAAATACCCCATAATAATGACTGGAGTATCCTTATCACGTTGTCGAAATACCTTAACCATCTGAAGAACATCGGTACAATGTACTGATTGGGCCAGGGAACGTTCCATAGCATGCTGAATCACAGGACCTTCAGCCATAGGGTCAGAAAAAGGTATGCCAATTTCCAAAATATCTGCCCCTGCATGTACCAATGCATGCATCAGCTCAACTGTACTATCAGGATGAGGATCACCTGCAGTAAGGTAGGGACTCAACATTTTTCTGCCTTTGGCTTTCATATCCGCCAGAGTTTTATCAATTCGGTTCATATAGTACCTAAATTAGTATCAAACAAACTTCAATCCAAAATCAGCCGTTCCAATCCTCATGGGGTAAACAAGACTCAGAACGACATTTTATGTTCCATTAAACTGTAATTCCATTAAACTGTAATTCCATCAATAGATGCCACTGTATGCATGTCTTTATCACCACGTCCCGATAAATTGACTATAATACGTTGGCTTTTAGTCATGGTTTTCGCTAATTTCATTGCATAAGCAAGAGCATGACTTGACTCCAGTGCGGGTATTATCCCTTCAATGCGCGTCAAAGTCCGAAAGGCTTCCAGAGCTTCATCATCATTGATTGCAACATATTGAACCCGTCCAGTATCTTTTAAATAAGCATGCTCAGGACCAACCCCTGGATAATCAAGACCTGCCGAGACAGAATGCGTATCTTTAATTTGCCCGTACTCATCACAAAGCAAATAAGTTCTATTACCGTGTAATACGCCTGGTTTTCCTGCAATTAAAGAAGCCGAATGTTCTCCCGTTTCCAAACCTTTACCACCAGCCTCAACACCATAAATGGCCACAGACTCATCGTTTAAAAAGGGATAAAATAATCCAATTGCATTTGAACCGCCGCCGACACAGGCAACGAGGGCATCGGGTAATTGGCCTGTTTTTTCAAGACATTGTTCTCGAGCCTCCACACCTATTACGGTCTGAAAATCTCTAACCATTTGAGGATAAGGATGAGGCCCCGCTACAGTACCAATAATATAAAAGGTATCATCAACATGACTTACCCAATCTCTCATTGCCTCATTTAATGCATCTTTAAGGGTTTTTGATCCAGAGGTGACAGGAACTACTTCGGCACCCAGGAGTTTCATACGATAAACATTACTGGATTGCCGTTTAATATCTTCAGACCCCATATAAACAACACATTCAAACCCAAGTTTTGCAGCTACGGTTGCTGACGCCACGCCGTGTTGTCCGGCACCGGTTTCTGCAATAATTCGGGTTTTTCCCATACGTTTGGCAAGCAAGGCCTGCCCTACTGTATTATTTATTTTATGCGCGCCAGTATGATTCAGATCTTCTCTTTTGAGATAAATCTGCGCGCCGCCTACCATTTTACTTAAACGATCAGCATGGTAAAGAGGATTGGGACGCCCCACATAATCTCTTAATTCCGAATGCAATTCAGCTAAAAACTCCGGATCATTACGGAATTTGGTATAAGCCAGATCCAACTGTTTCAGCGCAAACATCAACGTGTCAGCTACAAATATCCCGCCATAAGGACCAAAATGCCCTTGTCTATCTGGAAGTTCTTTAGTACTCATTCTTTGCCCCATAATGCCTTCATAAACCGGCTCATTTTTTGATGATCTTTTACCCCAGGCAATGCCTCAATTCCACTACATACATCTACTGCATAAGGCCTATGTAGCTTAATAGCATCCATAACATTAAATTCATTAAGCCCGCCTGCCAAAATATAAGGTTTGCTTAGGTTATCAGGAATAATATTCCAGTCAAAAGTTAACCCCGTACCGCCTCTACAGTTTTGTGTGGCAGTGTCTAAAAGTACAGCGCGAGCACTATGAAATTCATTCGCAACATGGATTATTTGACTTGATGATTTCGCGTGCACTGCTTTTATATAAGGAACTTTAAACTCCTGGCAAAACTCAGCAGACTCATTACCATGAAACTGCAATAATGTAACTGGCAGTTCATCAAGAATCTGCCGAACAGTGCCCTTGTCCGGATTAACCAACACGGCAACTGCATCGATAAAAGGCGGCAGATTTTTTAATAGCATCCCGGCTTGTTCTATACTGACGTAACGCGAACTCTTAGGGTAAAAAATCAATCCAATAGCATCAACTCCCAAGCTGATGGCATGAGCTATATCCTCATTACGTGTCATCCCACACATTTTGACTCGTATACGAGTTTGATTCAATCATTTCTCCCAAAGAAATAGGGGACCCGGATTATTTTGTAAAACACCAAATTCTGATGGATAAGCTACCTGAACCAGATATAAACCATAAGAAGGAGCTGTTTCAGCGCCCAATTTCCGATCTCTGGCATGTAAAACCTCTTCAACCCAAGACACCGGATGTTTATTTGAGCCTACTGAAATCAATACACCTGCTATATTGCGCACCATATGGTGTAAAAAAGCATTTGCGGTAATATCAATTATGACTAACTCACCTGATCGGCTCACTTGTATTTGATGTATATTTCGCATCGGTGTTTTAGATTGACATTCTACAGAGCGAAAAGAAGTATAATCATTCTCACCTAATAATTTTTGCGCCCCTTCATGCATAAGCCGGTGATCCAATTGCCTGTATTGCCAGGTAACATTGCTACGTAATAAAGCCGGACGTATCGGACCATTATAAATTACGTAACGATATCTCCTGCTGGTAGCGGAGTAGCGAGCATGAAAAGTGTCTTTCATCTCCTTTCCCCATTTAACACAGATATCTTTAGGCAAAAAAGAGTTCGCGCCATGAATCCAGGCACGTATGGTACGCTCCTTTTCACAATCAAAATGGATAACCTGATTTGTCGCATGTACGCCGGTATCTGTTCTACCTGCGCAAACAACAGAAATAGTACTATCTGCAACCTTTGACAAAGCATGCTCAACGGACTGTTGAATAGTATGCAAGCCTGTCTGTGCTTGCCAACCATGATATTGGCTTCCATCGTATTCGACCACTAAGGCAATACGCATTCAATTTTCCTGATAAAAAGGGTCAATTTATATTACCCCATTTATTTTGTCTATATCTAGATGATGGTTTATGTCAGATTATGGGAATACAGTTTTTATTTTTTATGAATTATACACTAACCTGAGGTATTTAGTTTAAAAATTAATCATTTGGCATGGGAACTTTTTGTACATAATCACTTGATCCCGATGAGAGTTTAAACGATACCTACATCTCATCTATCTTTAATTTGTTCCAGCAACCCCTGAGCCTCTGCTTTTTGTTGTTCACTACCGTACTCAAGGACTTCCTCCAGAGAATGTCTGGCAGATTCAAAATCATCCATTCCAATATAAGTTTTTGCAAGATCCAACAAGGTGTTGAGTGCCTTGGTACTTTTTAATGGATTCGCAGACTCATTTGTTAATTCTGATTCTGGTTTGATGGCTGATTCATCAGTTAGATCCTCACCATCCGAGTTCATTTTTTCCTGTGACGGATCTACAAAAAAGTCGGTAATTGATTTATCGATTGAAGTATCCACTTTCTCAAATTGTTGCGGACTCTCTTGATTACTGAATGAGTCGGTTACTTGCTCTCCTTCGCCTTTATCCTCATCGACTGGTTTATCATCACGATCACTTACTGGGATCTCTGATAACGACGAAACAAAATCTAAAGACATGTCTTTATCCGGATCTTCATAAGTTTTATCTTGAGTAGCCTGCTGAGTCGATTGATCCTGGAGTGCCTCATGCAATCCTGCCTCAAACTCCAATACATCGTTTTCTGGTAATTCTTCTTCACTGGCTGATTCAGTTAGTATTTTATGAACGGGTTCATCGGGTTGATTCTCATTCTGTATAGGGTGAACCTCAATAAGAGAACGTTCCGGTTGAACCGCACTCAATTGTTCTGGATTAACAGATTCTTCACTTGGGGATTGATCAACGCGTTCGGAGGGTTCAATAACGCTCTCCTGGTCATCTTTATGAAGTTCGTCCTTTGAATCCTGTTCAATCAACGGTTCATTCAATGTCTCTTTCTTTTTTCTGCCTGAACGTTTTTTTATTACTTTTTCCGGAGACACCTCGGTCTCGAGCTTCGCTTCAGGTTCAATCTCTGGGGCATTTTGTTCAGCTGCTGGCTCCTTTTTCACCTCAACCAACGCCTCATTATTTTCATTAACCACCACTTCCGTTTTTGTCTGTTCCCTCTGGACATCAGCGGGAATAGCTTCAGGATTGGATTGAGACTCAGTAATCGATTCTTCAACTATTAAAGGCACAGGCTTGACCAAAGGAGTAAATGGCTTAGGCTCAATTGGGGTATCGGTTAAATAGGGAGATTCCTCGGTTTCTTGTTTTCGAAGTATGAAATACCAATAAGCAAATCCACCACCGCCTGCAGCTACAAGCAATAATAAAAAGAATGGCCAATAACTAGTAGTTGAATTATTGGAATTTGAAGAACTTGCCTGAGCAGCCACTGCAAATCTTTGTTTCATCATCACTTGTACTTGAGCCTGCAATTGCTCAAATTCTTTGTCCCGCTTATCTAACTTTTGTTGTAATTTCTTATTTTGATCCTGCAATAAATGTAATTGCTCCATCAGTAATGCATTAGATTCTCTAACTGATTCAACCGCAGCAGTTGTAATGGATAACTCAGCTCGGGTTGTTGCATCCCGATCACTAATCTGAGGGGAATTATTATTGGGTATAGAGTGTTGTTGATTGGTATTCATCACAGGAAGTGCTGTATTTACAGGAATCAACTGCGTTGCAGATCCTTGTGTTGGTTCAGCCTGTATATTCATTTTCGGAATGGTCGGAATCTGCGAGTTATTCACAGGAGGACTGGAAATTATTGTTTTTCCATTCATATAAGGCGGCGATAAAACATGATTTACAGATGTTTTCTCATTCCAAGCTTTATCATGAGCCATGACCTCTTCCGTGGCCAGATCAGCTGGTACCTGCATAATTTCTTCAGTACTCGGGATTACTAAACGTACCCCTATTTTTAAACCATTCAAATTACCCTCTTTAAATGCATCGGGGTTTGCTCCTACTATAGCAAGAACAACTTGGGGTAAAATGATCTCTGATGTTTTATATCTTAGTGCTATTTGCCACACATTTTCATTCGTAATCGTTGGTCCGTAAGTCGCTTTTTTCTTACTGTCATTTAAATTTAACGGGTTATGTTCAACTTTGGTACTTATTGTTTTATTAATTACACCAGGTTCATAAGTATGTTTTTGTACCGTTTTATAATGTGTTGGACTACTTTGTGCAGTAGTGGAGACCAATTGATACCCCGGAGGGTCTAACAAAACCGTATATGCCTTATATAACTGCCCTTGGGGCCAGGTTAAATCCACAACCAATTCAATATAAGGTTCTGTCATGCGTTCCTGGGATTGAACCAGGATTATGTATTTACCTTGCGCGTTTTTTTCAATTCTAAAACTGAGTAAAGATAATATAGCTGTGCGTTCAATTCCTACTTCATCAAAATTTTCAGGATCAGCCAGCCCTACCCTTATTCCGGGCAAAGGCGTTGATCCAACATCTATTAATTCTATTTCCGCAGAAAATGGTTGATCAAGAGCTGACTTTACTGTCATGTTTCCCAGACCTATAGCATAAATAGACATAGGTAGAGTCAACGCGAATATAGCCGCATGCAGAACAGTTTTTTTCAATCAGAGCTCCATGCACACTGTGATAGATGGATATTTTTATTCATAAAAATTAACACTATATGTCAGTCTATTCAAGAAAACATCATAATATTCTATAAGAAATATCAACTGTTGTTTAAATTCAATGCAATAAAATACTTATTAATTCACTCGCTAGATTTCTAGAGCGACGTTCCTCTCTCAAAAAAATTAGTTTAAATGAATGGATTACATCAGGATAAAGTCAATTGTATCAGCTACGTTCCCCTGCCGAGAAGTTTCTTAAATCACCTTAATGTTAACTTAATAATCAATATATATAATTGTTATATATAGTTTCATTTTGAGAAGGTATTTTATGGTTAAAATTTACCTACTGACAGCACCTTTTGATGAAGAGGCAAAAACAGGTGATGGACAATATGCAGCCTCTTTAACATCCGGCTTTGTACAAAATTACGAGGCCATACAATGTACATGGTTAAAAAGGAATATGGGGCATTATGCAATTCCACTTCCAGCTGAATCTACATCAATTCCTCATGAAACCATCCCAAGTGCTGAGGTTTTGCAGCCAGTTGCTAATAAAAGAACAACGATAAGTGGTTATAAATTAGACACCCCATTTTCACCAACCGTCGAAGTGGAAGAAATTAATAAACAAACAGTTAGCCCTAAAACGCCCAAAGTTATTGTAAGACATGATGATATCCTGCATTCACTAACCATTATGGACATTTATTCTCAGAAGCCCATCCAATTAAATCGAGAAAAAGTTTCTGACATATTGTCTACTTTAGATACTAAATTAAGAATATTAACAAGAGCTACTGCAAATAATGCACATGAGCTTAGCAAATTCAAAAAACAAAACTCTAAAAAAAATCATCTGGTTAAATTATATAAGCTGAATATAGAAGGAATTCAACAGTACTGCAGTCTAAATGAATACATCGAAGCACATTTAGAAGATGCACAATTTGAAACAAGACATCGTAAAGCGTACACAATTTTTTCAAATTTATTTCAGCATTTTGAAAATCCAATTAATTTGAAAGAACTAGAGAAATTATCGGATACTCTCACTGGAATTAAAGATTATCCCTTTGATTTACATAGTAATAATCTACCCTATGATTTAGAAAACGATACGACATTTAGAACTCTATATGATTTGAATCTTTTAAAGGACTCAATCGATACTATCATCTTTAACTTAAACTCTTTAAGTATTCGTCAATCTGTAGCAGCAGCTTATCCCCATGGTTTCAGCCTGTTTCAGGATCCCAACGTTGAGTACGCCGATAAAGTAAGTTGGGTTAATGCTGTTTTCCTGGATGGATATAGATTAACCCACGACCAAGTTCAGTTTTCTAATGCCTTGTTAAATCCTTCATTAATGGGTGTGGATCTTGCACCTTCAGCTG
Source organism: Legionella quateirensis (assembly GCF_001467955.1). GTDB lineage: Bacteria > Pseudomonadota > Gammaproteobacteria > Legionellales > Legionellaceae > Legionella > Legionella quateirensis. Next base: position 57,988 of record NZ_LNYR01000048.1, read on the forward strand.
ATGTTGAGAAAGCGATAGAAATTTATACAAATATTAGCAATAAACTGCAGAATACCCAAAATATATTGTTAAACAAAAAAGAAAGAGCGCAACTAATTTCAGATTTACAAACACTGATTTTAAAAAAAGATGAACCATTTGTGACATCGAATACAGGTCTTAATGGTTTTTATAGTAAAAGAACATTTAGCGCAGCAGAAGGATTTCACCTGGCTTATCAAGCCAACCAACGTGATCCGGTGAAACATCATGTAATCAGTAACATTATAAATAGTATGCAGCCTATTGATGATAATACCTATCTTGATATTCATATACGCCCGCCGGATTGTGGTGTATTCATCTCTCCAAGAGATATTCTGACATTCCAGGAAGCCGGTATTAAAGTCAATATCACCATTCATGAGTACAAGCAAAATTATACCCGACGTTATTTACAGCAATATACCCATGACTTAATGCGCCAGGCTAATACTGTACAATTTTTTAATGAAATGGACAGGGATAATGCAATCATTGCTGCTACCTACGGCGATTGTGATAAGCGAAATACAGATGAGCCTTCAGGTGTTGCTAAAAAGGCAAGAGAGGTTGGTGATTTCGAGTTAGATAAATTCCCTGTCGAACCCTATGATCTGGAAAGAAAATCAGGATTAACAGTTGCATCACAGCAGCTAAGTACCGCGCCGTCGCATCCTCTTGATGTAATAAGTAGAAAACCGAATATATTGTCCTTTGGAACCATTCGACCTGGTAAAGGTTTTGAAGAAGCCTTAAGTTTGGCGCGATTAATTAAAGCCGATGCAGAAACGATTAACAATCAAATCAATGCAATACCCATTGTTAAACTGGCAGGTGATCCCCAGGATAAAGACTTAATGCAGCATATCGTTGAAGAACGATTTGGAGCAAGTGTGGTTGAGGACTATCAGCGCACTCATCAATATAATAATTATTTTAATAACAGTCAGCGCAGAGATTATTGGAAAGGTCTCGTAAATGAATTAAATAATCAGGTTACCCAGGGAACGACTGTACTTAATAATCCCTATATCGAAATACATCCTTGGTGTGAATCTCATGAATTACTGGAACTTAAAGAAAGCTGTAAATACGTTTGCCGCATGGATGATATGGGAATGAGAAATAATGGTTCAGCGATTATCAGCGTATTAGACGTTGGCATTGTTTACACAAAATTTGGCTCCGTTACCGATGATATATATACAAAATCCGGCCAATATGGTGCTGCAGTTGATATTGGAGAATATCGATATGGAAAATATAGTTTATTAAAGCGTGAAGAAGAATATAAAGCGCAGCATGGCCCCGACGCGATACTTCCTAGATGGCTTCGTAAAAATCCAGACTCAGATTATAAGCGTAAACCAGAGTCTAGAGACCCCAAAGAAATTCTGGACTCAATAATTGCAAGAGAAGTTAATCAGTTACATACCACTCGAGAATTATCAGATAATTACAAAACAGTGGTAGAAGCTCAAAAATTATTAAGAGAACGATTTTCATTAAAAAATGCAGCAGATCATCTATTAGAAAACGTTGGACTCGGTGAGTTAATTATTAGAGAAACACCTGAGGACTTATTTGATGAGTTTGATCCTGTACTCGCCCAGACAGAACTCTTAAGTCATCTTGCTGATATTAGACCTTCTCGGTTTAGTTTATCGCTTTCAGCTCCAAATATAGGGTTTTTTAGTTCAAGTTGTGCTTCAGAAAGCCGTGTTCTGCCACATAAACTATCGCGGTCGCTTAGCGAAGAAATTCTGGACGATTCAAAGCAATATATCAGAGCCGCTCAAAAGGGTAATGTTTAAAATATACCTAATCGAACAAATCAATTCGGCGTGATTTACAGGAAGAAATGTTACGTTAAGCAGGATCGTCTGGATGCCGAGGACAAGCCGCGTCAGGTAGAAAGGAGGGCTGAATAGTCAGCAGCTTAAGTAATCATTGACCTTGATCATGCAAGGCTGTACTTATTATCATACTCCTCTTGAACTGGAACAACCGCCTTTCACACAAGGCTGATCATCAAACTGAGGCATACAGTTTGGTTCTTGTTGCATTTGTGTCTCGAACTCTTTAAGAGCTTGCATTTCCAAATTATGTCGTAAAGTATAAGGTAATGCCTCTGAGCAGCGTTTAAGAAAATGGTCTTTTATTTTATTTATTGTAGACAATCCAAATCCATTGCTCATTTTTATTCCATGACCAAAATAAGTATTATGAATTTGCGTCTCTGAATATTCTTCCCATAATCCAGCTAAATGTATTAATTCCCAACACTTTTTATAACAATCAATAGCTTTATTTTCCAATTTGAGATTCTGATAAAAATCTGCAAGATAAAAATAAGTATTTGCAAGCAATAAGCAACCAGAAGTTTTAAATTTAAGTAAATTGGAAGTTAGGACATTTGTAGTTGTGTTTAGGTTATCGATTATATTTTGTTCAGAAATCTTATGACAATCAGTAATCAAATTGCTTAATAGTTCTCGAGATGCATGGAAAGAATTAAATTTAAATGTTGAAAGTGCAAGATACTCTTCATACTTATTATTTTGTTTTCCTTTTTCTTTCATGGCAGCTAAATACAATACATAGCCACAATAAAAATCAGATCTGGAGAGTGGAGATGGATCTCTAAATTGAAAACTTGAATCTCTTTGTAATCGTAGAGTGTTGAATTTATTTACCCATAATACACTTAGCTGAGGGCTATCAAGTATTTCTGCTTCAACACTCTTACTCGTGGCTTTAAGCAAAGCCAGCTCCAATGGTGTTAGTTTCTGTAGATCTGTAATAATTTGTTCCGTACTGGCAATAAGATCTATTCGTTTAATTTCAACATGAGAAAAACCCATAGGTTCCCTTATTTTATTATTACAATTTTATCATCGACTATGAGTATTTTACATCTTTTTTGAGCACTTTTCAAGCTGATTGTCCTGAAAGTGCGTGATTAAAATACGAACAATCAACTGGAATCTGTGCTATCCTTTTATAATGCAGTCGCAACTCATTTCATATCTACCTACAATCCAACAAGCATCCAAGGAAGTTACATGCTAAAAACATACAAATACATCGTTTGGTTCATTGCGGCATTATTTGTAGTTTATTCCTTCTGTCTCAATACAGCTTCCGCAGTTTTTGCTGATTCAATAAAAACATCGCTTCATGCGGATAATATCAGTGTATCGGTTGCATTAAGTGCATTTATACTCGGGTTTGCCTTCATGCAGATACCAGCAGGCTATTTATTGGATAAATTCAATGCGCGATATATAGTCAGTACCGGCATATTTATTCTGGCGACTGGTAATGTTCTGATTTCATTTGCAGATAATCTGACCCTGTTCACTCTGGCCAATTTCATTCAGGGTATTGGAGCATCCTTTGCATTTATTTCTGCTGCAGTACTCATATCGCAGTGGTTCTCTGAAAAACAGTTCCCTGTATTATTTGGCTTAATCCAGGGCGTCTCATGTACTTTAGCGGGCATCATTCATTATTGGTTCACTTTAGCCTTAGCTTCACACAGCTGGAATGAAATCTACCGTAATCTGTCCCTTTTTGGATTTTCTTTATTTATACTGTCCCTGTTATTAATAAAATCGCCCAATGAGTACAAACGAGAACAAGGTTGCTCTTTAAAACAGTCCCTAATTACCGTTTTAAAAAACAAACAAATACTTTTGTGTTCTATTGCAGCTGCTACATCCTTCGGTGTTCTACTGGCCTACGCGGGTCTTTGGTATCTGAAAATTCAAATGTATTACTCCATTGCCAATCTTCAAGCCGTGATGATAAGCGCAATGATTTTTTTTGGTATTGGTGTGGGCACTCCCTTCCTCGGCTGGTTTTCAAATAAAATAAAATCAAGGGTTAAGGTAATTCATGTCACCCTGTGTCTAGGGACTATGGCGCTAATACTAGGGATTTATCTTCCACATTTTAATTTGGATACTCTAATCATCATTCAACTCATTTCATTTCTTATAGGTTTTTTTCTTTCAGGCTCCATGTTGTTTTATACCTTGGTAAGTGAGTGTTCAACAAATGCTACGAGAGGAGTTGCTATTAGCGTATTAAATACTGCCGTGTTCTTATTTAATACCCTGATGATGTTTCTTCCTTATCTATTTATAACCGCGTTGTCACCAGACTTTTTTACCTATCTCTGGATACTGCCTTTCTTTATTCTGGTTTCGATACTGCTACTTTATTTTATAAATGACAGTTCTCCATCTTAATTCATAGGGAGTTATAACATGAATGATAAAACAGCATACCGAGGTTCACTGTTCTATTTCAAGGATACAGCGACTATTTCTAATGTACCTGTGAATAAAGACAAACAATCAGCTGAAGACTGTCAGTACGTATACATTGAGGATGGGCTTCTGATTATAGAATCAGGAAAAATCGTAGAAGCAGGCACTTATAGTGATTTAAAAAATAAAATTAAAGACATCAAACTTGTCAATTATGCCGGTAAATTAATTACTCCTGGATTTATTGACACCCATCAGCATGCATCGCAAAGCGCCATTGTTGCCGCCTATGGGGAGAAATTATTGGAATGGCTGGAGAATTATGTTTTTCCTGCTGAAAGTACTTATATTGACGATGAACATGCGCGAAATGATTTAAATTTCTTCCTGGATCAACTATTAAAAAACGGCACAACTACTGCCGTATCCTATGGTCCCTTGTTTTATAGCGCATCGGATATATTCTTTGAAGAATTAACCAGTCGAAATATGCGCTTCATCACCGGCAATATATTAATGGATATTAATTCGCCCGACTCTCTAAAGTTGACTGCAGAACAGAATTATGACAATTGCAAACAATTGATCGAACGATGGCACAATACCAATAGACTCTCATATTGTATTTCACCCCGTTTCGCTCTGTCTTGTTCTCAGCAAATGCTGGAACTTTGTGGTGCGTTAAAAAAAGAGAATCCTGATTGCTACATTCAGACCCATTTAGATGAAAACCTAAGAGAAATTGCTGAAGTAAAAAAATTGTACCCCAAGAGTAAACATTACATGGATGTATATGACCATTTTGGACTGGTCACTGACAGAACTGTATTTGGTCACTGCATCCACACAACACATGAAGAACTTGAGTTATTTAAAAAATCAGGAGCAATAATATCCTGGTGCCCATTAAGTAATAATTTTCTAGGCAGTGGATTATTTAATTTTGGAAGAGCAGTTAAATACACGGACAAAATTACAATGGGAACAGATTGGGGTGCTGGTAATTGTCTTTCCATGTTCGCTGTATTGGATGATGCCTATAAAGTCTCCATGCTTAACAGCGTTCAGTTACCCAGCATGACCCGATGGTATATGGCAACCTATGGAGCGGCTAAAGCCCTCCAGCTTGATGACAAAATTGGTAATTTTTCTGCAGGAAAAGAGGCGGATTTTGTCGTCATCGATGCGGACGCAACTCCGTATTTAAAATACAGACGGGAGAAAGTTAATGATATTTTTGAATTTCTCTTTATTTTAATGACATTGGGCTCAGAGGAAAATATAAAGGCAACCTATATCTACGGTAAACCTGCATATATTAATGATCATTAGAATAAACAAGTTAAAGAGTGTGTTTCCAGTTTATGCGCTATCCATTCGGGCTGAGGAATTTCTGTATTTAAAGTAGCCTGGATGAAGTGCAAAGCGCGTAATCCAGGAAGCCCCTCGAAGCGGGCACCGACTAAAATGTACTATGCTGCGCATAGCCTTCCCGGATTTCGCTGCGCTTCATCCGGGCTACTTTTGATGTTCTCCGGATCGATCAAAGTGACTCATAACCCTCAAGCTACACAATTTCTGTATTTAAAGTAGCCTGGATGAAGTGCAAAGCGCGTAATCCAGGAAGCCCCGCGAAGCGGGCACCGACTAAAATGTACTATGCTGCGCATAGGCCTCCCGGATTTCGCTGTGCTTCATCCGGGCTACATTTGATTTTCTTGCTTGCCTGACGGCTACGGGTCTATTTGCTGGAAATCTACGATGTCGCAGGTTTTATTTATAACTCCATCACCTGTTACTCAGGAACAGAACGTTCTTCTTCAAAAAAACGAACCTGACCTGTTTTAATGTCATGCACTCCAGCAACTATCCCAACTTTTTTGCTTTTAACCAAATCTCTAAGGATGGGACTTCTGGCCTGAATTTCCCTGACAACATGTAATGCATTAGCCTGGGCAATAGCATCCACTAACTGTGCATCACTGCAATTTTTAGTGCCCAGAGTTTCCATACTGGGTTTCACAACCGGTTGAATTTTATCTAAAACATCAGTTAAATGCCCCAATTTGACGTCTTTACATGCTCCAGAAACAGCGCCACAAGACGTATGCGCCAATACGACAATCAATCGCGAACCTACAACCGCTGAGGCATACTCCATACTGCCCAGTATGTCATCATTTACTACATTACCGGCAACACGTAATGTAAACAAATCAGCTAATCCTTGATCAAAAATCAACTCAGGCACACTGCGTGAATCCATGCAATTGAGCACTACTGCAAAAGGAAACTGACCATACGAAGAGATCTTGGCCTGTTTTAAATAATCACGAGAAATTTGTTTATTCGCCAGAAATCGCTGATTCCCTTCTTTCAATCGTAGTAATGCCTGCTTGGGAGACATTTGCTGTTGTTTTTCCTGACTTATGGTTTTACCCAAAGGAGCTGTTTCGCTGGATGCTGCGTGAGCCAAATCGTTGGAAATCCATATGACACTGCAAGCCAGAACCATAATTTTTAATCCGATATGATACATTAATCAACTCCCTTTCATTAATTTATATTTTAACCAAATTTATCATAACGTTAACTTACCTCTATTTGCAAAGATCCATTACAAATTGATTCCTTCATCTATAATTAACAAATAAGGAATTATAGACCCAAAGAAGTGAGGACACCATGAATAGGGAAATAGAAGTTGAAGAAATCTACTTGATGAATATCAGCAACAAAGAAAAATGCAAACGATTAAATGATTTCTTATTGGACTGCTTTAATGAAATGGAAGCAGTAGATCAGAACATGCATCCAGAAGTTCATCACAATTTATCAGAAGCCTATCAGCTTGCGAAAAACTATCTAAGAACATTGGAAGAAATGTCTTGATTCAATTACGTTCACACAGCGCGATTCTCACCTCCAGATGCATTGGTCCCCTTTTAAATTAATACAGAAGAACTCTTTGCCTGCAAGTTAATCTCTAGCTATTGTCCCTGTTCACATTTCAAGTTACAGTCATGATTCTAATTAATAAGTGGAGCATTCATGTTAAGGAAAACCCAAGTACTAGGGGCAGGTCTGATTATTTTAGCGGCCTCATCAGCAAACTCAGGATTTTATGCCGGAATTGGAACGGGATCAGATACAGTTGATTTCGCAATGAGATCCCGGGTCACGGGACCAAACCCGGGACATCCTGCAAATTTTGATGTAATCAATAAATCACATGCATCAGCTACGGGCATTTTTGGTTCACTCTTTGCCGGATATGGTGCACTTGCCTATAAGAAATTTTATTTTGCCGCAGAAGCAAACGGTACTCTCAGTGCAACTGAATCTAACGGCTATAATTTTGAATTCATCCACAAATCATTCATACAGACCGTAATTAAACTTAAAAACACTTTCGGCATTAGCGTACTTCCAGGATATCAATTTTCACCTGATACATTATTTTATGGTCGCCTGGGACTCACTAACAGCACATTGCAAGTAAATACTTCTGACATTTCCCTGGCTAACTTCACCAGGAAAAAAAATGGCTTTCGCTATGGATTGGGTATAAAACAGAATATTACCAATCGACTGGCATTGCGTATGGATTATAGCCGTATAACCTATAATGGCACTAATACAAGTACTTTTGATCCCGTCGGAGTAGTTATCAAAGCAACACATATGTCACCCAATGAACAATTAGTTGAATTTGGGTTAATTTTTAATTTTGCATAACTCACTTTAATCCATTTGCAATGAATGGCTGTAACAGCCATTCATTCCAGATTTTAATTTTTTACGCAGACTGCCCAATTAATATATTGCATTAACTACCCCCCTAATTCATAATTAGAGTCTCGATTTTTATGGAAAAACTATGACAGCATCGTTACTCGATGGCAGAGAATTAGCAGCTCTTCGCCGGAATGAACTCAAACTCAGAGTGCAGCATCATGTTCAACAAGGACAGCGAGCACCGGGGCTGGCTGTCGTACTCATTGGTACTGATCCTGCATCAACGATCTATGTAAATAATAAACGAAAAGCCTGTGAAGAAGTGGGCATCACATCCCACTCTTATGATTTACCGGCAGAAACCAGTCAACAGCAATTACTTCAACTCATTACCGAATTAAATCTCTCAGAACAGATCGATGGAATATTAATTCAATTACCATTACCCAAACACATCAATGAAACAGTGATCATTGAACACATCAAACCAGAAAAGGATGTGGATGGCTTTCATCCTTATAATTTGGGAAGACTAGCCCAGCGAAATCCCTTATTGAGGCCATGTACGCCCTTGGGCATTATGAATCTGTTACACCATTATCAATTGAATGTTAAAAGAAAACATGCGGTAGTCATAGGTGCATCAAATATTGTTGGCCGGCCAATGAGTCTTGAGTTATTACTCGCAGGAGCTACAGTTACGGTCTGCCATAAATTCACCCAAAATCTGCAAAAACTGGTGGAAATTGCCGACATCGTTGTTGTAGCAACAGGTAAAATGGATGTCATAGATTCCGACTGGCTTAATGAAAGTCAAATAGTCATTGATGTTGGAATGCATCGTTTGAGCGATGGCAGTATTAGAGGTGATGTTGATTTTCGTAAAGCAGTAAATAAAGTAGCCTGGATAACTCCTGTGCCCGGTGGAGTTGGTCCAATGACTATAGTTTCATTACTTGAAAATACTATGTTAGCCGCAGCGAAACTCATGGGATGAAACTTATTTATCCAGTTCATCCCAATCAAATTCACCGCTTAACTCATCAAAATCATCTTTAAACTCATCTCTCAAGCGCTTTCTTTCTAATCGGTCTTCCAACATGCGCTTTACTCTTTTTTTCTGAGTCATGTCGTCAATGTCATCATCATAGTTATAATCAGAAAACGATTGATCATCAAATTCTTCATGTAAACCCATTTCACCCTCCTTTTGAATGTCCTCAAGAAAAGTATAGTGCACAAATTTAAAATACGGTAATTGGAATTGAATTCATTAATTCAGTACCAGACTGTTTAGAATAGATCAGAACAGAGGGACATTTATCCCCCTGTTCCGAAATCAAATACAATTCTCTGAAAAAAACAATTCACGGCTATAAAAAATACATCACTGCTCGATAAAACACTGCGTCCAGAACAGTTATTACGATAAATAAAGGGATTCTGTTATACTCAGCAAAACTCTTTAAACAAGTACTCATTTATGCTCAGCTATCAACATGGATACCATGCGGGCAATTTTGCCGATGTTATCAAACACGTGACTTTAACCCGACTGTTATCGTATGTAATAAAGAAAGATAAACCATTGTTTTATCTTGAGACCCACTCTGGCAAAGGACAGTATGACTTAAGGGATAAACAAGCTGAAAAAACCGGTGAATACAAACAGGGAATTAAATTAATCTGGCCTGATCGTAAACAGCTCAATCCAGTATTTAAAGACTATTGTGATACCATCAAAAGCATGAATCATGAAGATGGTTTAAGAAATTATCCCGGATCCCCATATTTCGCAATTCATACATTACGCATGCAGGATAGATTATACCTGTGTGAACTCCATCCTGCTGAATTTGAAGCACTGGATCAGATGGCTCATTTGAATAAAAAAGTCCATACCAGCAATACTGATGGTCTGACCAGTATGAAAGCGCTTTTACCTCCTCCAGAGAAAAGAGGATTGATTTTTATTGATCCCTCATTTGAACGCAAGGAAGAATATAAAGAAATCCCTTCCTCTATAAAACAGGCCTTTGCCAAATTTTCAACTGGCGTGTATTGTCTTTGGTATCCTGTGGTAAACAGAAAACTAACAGAACAGCTCATCAGAGGTATGAAAGATATTGAGGCAAAAGAAGCACTAAGAATAGAGTTTAATCTTACTCTGGCACCAAAAGATGGAATGACTGGCTGTGGATTATGGATTATCAATCCGCCCTTCACTTTAGCCGCGGAACTTAAAATTGTACTGGATACGCTTAGAACCTATTTTAATTCAGGCGTGTCATCTTACATTATTGAACCTTATTCAAAATAACAAGAGAAATAAATGTTTCAAGTGCTCCCTATATCTGCATTTTCGGACAATTATATCTGGGCTATTACGGGCGATAAACCAGGGGTTTTCGACTGTATCGATCCTGGAGAAGCTGCTCCGGTCATTCATTTTGCACAAACACATCAACTGAAACTTCGTACTGTTTTATTAACGCATCATCATCATGATCATATTGGCGGAGTGACTGAGCTACGTAACGCGTATCCTGACGCCATCATCTATGGACCCAGCGATTCACGAATTTCTTACCTTACTCAATCAGTGGGTGAACACCAATCCCTCAAGATTGGAACATTAACCATTGATGTCCTGTTTAATCCAGGACATACGTCCACTCATATAAGTTATTATGAACCTCGTCAGCAATGGTTGTTTTGCGGCGATACCCTGTTTTCCGCGGGTTGTGGTCGAGTGTTCGATGGAACAATGGAACAATTACATCATTCGCTAATCCTGTTTAAACATTTACCGCAGTCTACTAAAATATTTTGTGGCCACGAATATACACGGCAAAATCTCAGATTTGCCCTGACTGTAGAACCTGATAATCAGGATGTAATAAACTATATAAACCAATTAACACACCAGAAACTCGGCTGCTCCTTGCCCTCTAACCTAGAACTGGAGTTAACTGTAAATCCTTTTCTTCGCACGGATAAACAGGCAGTAATTGAATACGCTCTAAAACACGGCGCGCAATCTACTGATTCTCTAGAGGTATTCAGAGTCTTAAGAAATCAGAAGGATGTATTTCAATAACAAACAGAATGCACCAAAATAACACTTTATGAATAGATAAGATCCAGAAAGGGTTTAATAGTTCAGCGTTTTTTAGTAAACTGTTTAGCCAATTATGAACACAGGTAATACCATTGAAATTTAAGTCATTCATTATAAAAAGTTTTTTATTCTGCAGCTTCATCTTTCTTGGCATTTCAAATGTTTCAATTGCTCGCGGTGCACCGGATGTTTGGGATGTACTGCGTAATGAATTTACCCTAAATCATGAAGTAACCCGTCCGGAAGTTCAGGAACAGATTAGATGGCTGGTTGCTCACCCAAGTTATTTAAATAAAGTCAGCAGACAATCAGAACCCTACATTTATCATGTTCTGGGTGAGATAAAGAAACGCAAATTACCTGGCGAGCTGGCGCTTATTCCAATGGTTGAAAGTGCTTATGATCCCTTTGTTTATTCTGGGGCAGGAGCTGCAGGATTATGGCAGCTGATGCCAAGAACAGGTAGTGAACTGGGATTAAAACAGGATTGGTGGTTTGATGGACGTCGCAGCATAAGACCATCTACTGATGCAGCACTGAATTATTTACTTTACCTGAATAAATTTTTCAAAGGGAACTGGATATTGGCTATTGCGGCTTATGACTCCGGAGAAGGAACTATCGGCCGAGCAATTAAATCTACAGCGCGTCCCAGTAAATCGGTCAACTTTTGGAATTTGCCTGTACCAAGAGAAACCAAACTTTATGTACCTCGATTACTTGCCTTGGCAGAAGTAATAAAGAATCCAGGTCGTTATAAAGTTAGTTTGCCCAGTATCCCTTATCTACCTTATTTCGAAGAAGTAAATATAGGCAGTCAAATTGATTTGAATCATGCCGCCAAACTTGCTGGTATCAGTTATACTGAATTAAAAAAATTGAATCCTGGATATAATCGTTGGACAACCCCGCCTTATAAACCATTTAAATTACTCATTCCTACAGAAAAAGTTGAGCGTTTTAACTTGAATTTATCCAATATACCAGAAGATAAACGTGTAAGCTGGCCAAAACATCAAGTTCAAGAAGGCGACAGCCTCGACTCTATTGCCGCTCGATATAACACAACGGTAAAGCTCATTAAGCAATTAAATCAATTGACCAGTAATAGTGTAAAACCCAATCAAGCCATATTGATCCCAAGTAATAAGAAGACACCTGTGGTTGTCAAAAATGAAGCTTCTGTTTCAACTGCTTTGGCAAAACAGTTAACCAAAACTAAAATCCAAAGAGTGATTCATATAGTCAAAGCTACAGACAGCTACCAAAAAATTCAGAAAACTTATGGAGTAACTGCTGAAGACATTAAAACCTGGAATAAACTTACGACAAATAAACCGTTAAAAACCGGCCAACATTTAGTCATTTGGAACAAGGTAAAGCAACAGACCCTATACATAGTAAAACCAGGAGATAGTTTAAGCGTTATTGCAAAGTCTCATCAAACAAAAGTGAAATCACTTCTTAAATTAAATCCAAGCCTCGGAAGAAAGAAAACGCTTCGCTTGGGACAAAAAATATGGGTAGGTTAATCAAAACAGATAAACCATAAAGAAGAGCGCTGATACGGTCTATCAGTAGAATCTTCAGATTTAACTCGTTGGATTAGTACGTGGCTATCGAAATTGATGCAACGAATCAACCAGAAAATGGATTACGAATAGCCCTAAAAACGGAAAATGTCTGAAATTATAGTATATCGTTTATTAAAATGAGCTTCAAAATATATTGATTACTTATTGATTTACAATACAATTTTTATTAATGTGCGAGTATATGTTGATTTATTTTTCTTTTCAGGTATGAAGCTTGCAGGAGTGTCCTGAAACTTGTGTTATACTGTTAATATCTAATTAATAAACTAAATAATATGAAATTACTGTTTGATTTTTTCCCCATAGTTTTATTTTTTATTGTATATAAATTTTTCGGAATTTATATAGCAACAGCTGTTGCCATGATTGCTTCAATCAGCCAGGTAGCTTTTTATCGATTAAAATTTCAACACTATGAAAAAATGCATGTGATCAGCCTTGCCATCATTATGGTTCTTGGTGGCGCCACTTTATTTTTTCATAATCCATGGTTTATCAAATGGAAACCAACCGGAATTTATTGGCTATCCGCTCTAGTATTCTTTAGTTCCAGTTTTATAGGTTCAAAACCTATCATTCAAAAAATGATGGAAGCCAACGTAAAACTGTCTTCTAAAATCTGGCACAGGCTTAATTTTGCCTGGACCTTGTTTTTTATTATGATGGGCGCTTTAAATCTTTATGTCGCTTATTATTACGATACTGATGCCTGGGTTAATTTTAAATTATTTGGTGGAGTTGGATTTACTTTACTGTTTGTACTGATACAGGCTTTTTATTTAACCAAGCATATGGATGAAAATGCGCTGGAAAAACAATAATATATAACAGAGTCTTCATCTACGATGATGAAATATAAGTAGGAGCTACGATGAGATTATTACTTGTTGAAGATGACGAACTACTTGGCGATGCTGTGAAGACTGGTTTAACCCAGTTTGGATATATTGTTGATTGGTTAAAAGATGGTGAAGCGGCTCGTGCTGCTTTAAAATCAGAATCATTTGAGTTAATCATTCTGGATTTGGGGTTACCCAAATTATCAGGCCTATCCTTATTGCAAAGCACTCGACATGATGGTAACGCCACACCAATTATTATCTTGACTGCCCGTGAATCTGTAGAAGATCGTGTAAAAGGTCTGGATAGTGGTGCCGATGACTATCTCGTAAAGCCTTTCGATCTAAATGAATTAAGCGCTCGAATTAGAGCCTTGGTAAGACGATCCCAAGGTCGAGCCGATTCCGTTCTGCAATATAGAAATATCACTCTGGATCCCGCAGCACATTCTGTCTTGGTCGATGACGTACTCGTTAATGTACCTCGCAGAGAGTTTGCCCTGCTGCAAAAACTACTTGAAAATAGTGGTCAGGTTTTATCTCGCGAACAGTTAATGCAAAGTATCTATGGCTGGGAAGAAGATGTAGACAGTAATGCCCTGGAAGTGCATATACATAATTTGCGTAAAAAACTTAATGCTAATTTTATTCGTACTATCAGAGGTGTTGGCTATATGGCAGAAAAAAATGATGGTGTTATTATATCGTGAAATCTTCTATACGAAAATTTCTGTTAATTAACCTGCTACTGGCTATCACGATCACCACCACTCTTACCGCCATAGGTAACTACTATCTGGATCAAAAGGACATTCAAGACCATCTGGATACCTTGATGGCCATTTCAGCATTGTCCTATCAGGCATTATTAGGAGATGATCTTCATCAACGCCCTCTGATAAAAATTCAGGATGCTCTTGAAACCATTCCGCAAAAAATTGATGCCTATTACCAAAAACGATTTTTAAACGATGAACCCCCGGAAAACTACCTCGATAAATTTAATTTTCAGGTTTGGACAAACGGTGGAAAATTATTATTACATTCGTCTACAGCACCCAAGGTTCCATTAACTTCTGAAATTGACGGATTTAGTGATAAAAAAATCGCCGATCAAAATTGGCGTGTGTTTACTACTTATAATGATAAAGCAGGCATTCGTACCGTTTTAGCTGAGCGATATGATACGCGCAATGAACTTGGTCATCGCATAGCCCAGGATGATCTCTACATCATGCTGCTTACATTTCCCCTATCTGGATTATTGATCTGGATTATTATCGGTAGAGGTTTAGACAGCCTGGACAAAGTAGCAGAAGAAGTAGCCAACCGTGCTCCCTCTCATTTGGAACCCGTGGATTTACAAGAAGTCCCAGAAGAAATTAAACCAGTAATAGATGAATTGAATAAGTTATTTTACCGGCTTAAAGAAGGTTTCGAGCGAGAAAAACGTTTTGCTGCTGACGCAGCGCATGAATTAAGAACTCCTCTTGCTGCTCTTAAAGCGCAAGCACAAGTCGCTCTTAATTCAAATGATATTGAAGAAAAAAATCAGGCGCTGCAAAAATTAATTGCCAGCGTAAATCGCAGCACTCATATTGTTCAACAGCTATTAACTATGAGCAGACTAGTGCCTGAGGCTACCAGTTTTCATGATGAAGATGAAGTCAATTTAAGTAAACTTACTCGTGAAATGTTAGCTATGCTGGCTCCGGCAGCAGTTGAAAAACAGATAGAATTAGAATTTGAAAGTGATGATAACATACCCAAAATTCAAGGAAATCCAACAGCATTAGGTATTCTAATTCGTAATCTGGTAGATAATGCCATTCGTTATTGTGGCGAAAATGGACGCGTTATTGTGCGTCTAATCAAACAGAACAATGAATTGGTCCTTGAGGTTGGGGATAATGGACCAGAGATTCCACCTGAATTACAGGCCCGTGTATTTGAGCGATTTTTTAGAGTATTGGGAAATAAAAGTCCTGGTAGTGGTCTTGGGCTAGCCATAGTACAACAAATTTGTGAATTGCATGGAGGCAGGGTTGTTCTTGATTCTCCCAAAACAGGCACTGGCCTCATTGTAAAAGTGTACTTACCTCTTAAATCAAAAAACCGAATGATACAATAATAACTTAGCTGGAGTATTCAAAGGCTTCATCTACAGAATCAAGAAAGCTTATTTTCAATCGTATGACCTGCAGTTAATAACTCGTTCAAATCAGCTCCAATAGTCGGATCATTTAACCAGGGTGTAATACCTGAACTCAAAGTACCCGTATTGAGAACTGCCTTATCTTTCTCACATAAAACCCTATTCTCCGGGTGCTCCAGTTGTTCTAGCAGGTGATCAATTGCAGCAAGTTTTTCTGATTTGCTATAACCACTTAAGCCAAAAAAGCTACCTGCGTATTCGATTAAACCCCAAGAATACTCTGTTGTTCTGGAACTGGTAGCATCGATGTAAGGCCTTAAACTTTCTCTAAACCGTTCAATTGCGACAGATCGAGGATTTACTGATTGTGTTTCTTCAGGCACAGGATCCATTACTGTCGTAATGGGTTCCACACGAGGTTCTGTTTGAATTTCTGCTATGTCTTGAATAGATGTATTTTCTGCAGTGAGCTGTATTTCAATCAAACGTATTTTTTTTTCAAGCGCTGCAATTTGAACTGGTAAATTTTTAGTGATATTAATTAAACGAACTGTGGGACCAAATTGGTGGGCATAATAAATCATACTTCCTTGATCAATTCCACTCAATTCGGAGTTTCTAAATTGTTCCAGCGCATTTTCTTTCTCTGAAATTAAAGATGAAGCAAGTGCGTTATCAACAATCACCACTAAATCCTTGAATTCCTGTTCAAGCTCAAGCAATTTATGCATAATAAACACCCCGATTGTTCATTATATATTCAATATTAGTTTAGCAGGTAATTATTAAGCGAATATTAAATTAAATAACATAATCATAAATTCCGCATGTAAACTTATTATTCCTGTATTCACTAATACTATTGAGCAATAATCGCTATTCAATGATACATAGAATCAATTATGTACTGTAAGCCCGAATAATAGGGTTGCTGGTTACTTTACAATCAATGTTGGAGCTGAAGTTGCACAAATTCATTATTGACCTAAAACAGGGGCTCTAGTCACAGTAAAAGCTAGCGAACTGAATCAAAAAAGCCGAATGATACAAGAAATAAATACCTGTACCAATCGGTTAAATGTATATACACACATCAGATCAACTGATTAATTAATATAATTTCAAACAAAGCAGTTCATCTGATTAGAATACTCTTTATGAACCAGATGAATCTTTAACTGGATTCGCTTGTGATTGTTGAGCAGCGTTAGCGTTAGCAGCATTAGCTTGGGCAGCATTAGCTTGAGCAGCATTAGCTCGGGCAGCGTTAGCTTGAGCAGCATTCGCTTGAGCAGCGTTAGCTTGAGCAGCGTTAGCTTGAGCAGCGTTAGCGTGAGCAGCATTAGCTTGAGCAGCATTAGCTTGAGCAGCATTAGCTTGAGCAGCGTTAGCTTGAGCAGCGTTAGCTTGAGCAGCGTTAGCTTGAGCAGCATTAGCGTGAGCGGCATTAGCGTGAGCCTGGGCTGCTTTTGCATGGGTTGCATTTGCTTGAGTTGCATTTGCTTTAGCAGCATCAGATTGAGTCGCTGAAGCATGTACAGCAGTTGCTAAAAGTGCTGTTGCAGCAATACCTAAAATACGTTTCATAAACACTCCTGTAGGTTATTAAGTTAAAGTCCATTGGCTGACCATGATTTATTTTAAAATCATAGTGATAACAGCTTATAGGATAATGTATTACTTCTCAATAGAGAATGCTCCAAGAAGAATTAACCCTTATTTTTAGCTACTGAGAACTATTCGATAAATTGCTTCGCAAATAACGAAAAAACGATCACGTTACAACTTTTAAACGAAAGAATTATGGCTGCTTTTTTTCGTACAGCTGGCTGGAGATAATATAAGAAAGGGAATCTGATTTGTTGAAGCATTTTATTCTCTTTATAAAGAGGTTATGTTGAATTGTCATAATTAAAAGCATCTGACGCGTCATCTGAGACTCTACGAACCTATTCCAATCAGTTCGGTTTGACAATCGCCACCGGAATGTCTATAAATTAATTAAACAGATCAATTTTAGAGCATACCAGTCATGTTATCTAAACAAGATTTGCAAAGATTATTCGATTCGGCACAAAGTGAGATGTTTCGAGAGCCAGTTCTAAAGAACAAAGCTCCTCAATCGTTGCATCAATTAACGCGTGCTATTGATGTGGCGAATCGCCAGTATGAAGCTGAGCGCGATGCTCAGGAACCACTGGCACCAATGCAGATGAGGTTAAAAATAAACGCTCAGGCAGTCATTCTTGCATATTTAGAACTGGAGGCCTACGATTACTATAACCGGAATGTGAACAAAGAAGATAAAGAAGATAAAGAAGATAATGAAGAAACATACCTTGATGTTTTTAAGAAGGAGTCTGGAAATATCGAGAACATAAAATACTACATTGTTGATTATGTAAAAAAATGTGATGCTATTGGGGATCAACTATTTGTTCAATGGGTGAAAGGTATTTTTACAACGGCTGATGCTGCTTTAACTGATTCCGATAGTGGCGAACTGGAACGTGAGAGACGAATAGATGATTTATTTAACGCAGAAGAGAGTAATGAATATGTTGCGGGGATGGATAGACCGTAACAGAGTATCACAATCATGGTGCAACTAGTCGCAACTGTTCAGATCAAGTCATGCTCTTAAAGACAGAATTTGCAATGACTCACGTATTAACTGCTCACAGGTTTTAATTCCATCATCAATTTTACTAACCACTTTCAAAGCTTCCTGTGGTTTATATCCCAATGCCTCCAAAGCACTAATGGCCTCATCCTGGCTGCTCATCTTATGTTTTTGTTGATGCATGGAATCGGACTGAACTTCTCCGAATTGCTTAATGCTGTCCCTCATTTCAACAACAAGCCGTTCTGCTGTTTTTTTACCGATACCAGGTAATTTCGTTAAAAGCACCGCATTTTCCTGATGTATGCATTGAATAAACTCATTTGGGGAAATACTGGATAATACTGCCATCGCCACCTTTGGACCCACACCATTCACTTTAATCAACGCACGGAACAGCGAACGTTCCTGTTTATCCAGGAATCCATATAGTAGCAAAGCATCTTCACGAACTACTGTATGTATATGAAGACCGACAGCAGATGACGATCCTTCGAGCTGGAAGAAGGTATTTAATGAAGTCTCAACATCATAACCCACGCCATTGACATCCAGGACTATTTTTCCTGGTTGATGTTTATCTACAATCTGTCCATTCAGCCAACCAATCATCGTGTATGTCTCCTTCGTGTGTACCCTTTTTTACGAACTGCAGCAGCTAATCCGTTTCGCATATGACTATGACATATCGCAATTGCCAAGGCATCCGCCGCGTCATTTTGAGGGGAACTGTTCAGCATAAGCAAGTGTACCACCATATGGTTCACCTGATCTTTTTCAGCTGCACCATAACCCACTACAGTCTGTTTCACTTCTCTTGCAGAATACTCACTGATTTTAATACGATGGGAAGCAGCAGCAACCATTGCAACTCCTCTCGCCTGCCCCAATTTTAAAGCTGAATTGGGGTTTTGATGCATAAATACTTGCTCTATTGCAACTTCGGTAGGCGAGTACTCATCCATTAATTGACAAATACCATCATATATCTGCAATAATTTTTGACTTAACTCGCTGTCAGGCGAAGTACGAATACAACCGCTATCAATATATTCAATCCTACGGTTTGTTTCCCTGATCAGTCCATATCCAGTAATCCGCGATCCCGGATCTATCCCTAAAATAATAGTCATTAATTCATGGATTCTAATAAGTTTTCTGAAAATTCAGCATTACTGTATACCTCTTGTACATCATCCAAATCTTCAAGCATGTCGATTAATTTAATCAAGGACTCAGCTGTTTCATCATCAACAGTAATCATGGTTTGTGCTCGCATGGTCAGATGAGACTGTTCAATCTCCAAATTAGCGTCTTGTAACGCATTCAGCACACTATGATAAGCTTCAACGGGTGTTATTACTTCAATTTGCCCCTCTTCAACCGTGACGTCTGACGCTCCGGCATCTATGGCAAGCTCCATCACCTGATCTTCAGATTGACCCGCTGCCATAAGAATTTCACCCTGATTAGCAAATAGATAGGAAACTGAACCATCAGTTCCAAGGTTTCCGCCGTGTTTTGTAAATGCATGACGAACTTCTGAAACGGTTCTGTTTTTATTATCCGATAAACAATCAACCAGAACAGCAATGCCGCCTGGACCATAACCCTCATAACGCATGGCAACCATAGCATCACCATCAAGGCCGCCTACTCCACGCTTTACGGCATTATCTATGGTATCGCGCTTCATATTGGCATTCAGCGCCTTCTTTACAGCATCTCGTAATCGTGGATTTGTTGATTCATCGCCACCTCCCATGCGGGCAGCAACGGTAATTTCACGAATTAATTTAGTAAATATTTTTCCTCGCTTGGCATCCTGTACTCCTTTACGAAACTTAATATTTGCCCACTTACTATGACCTGCCATTGCTTCACCTCTAACCCAAATAATTAATTACCCTGATTATACATCGCTCCATCGGTAAAAAGAACGCCTAAAACATCATTCGCACTCGACATTTTGAACTTTTTTAGACTATGCTAGCCTGTTTAGTAAAAAACCCTTAAGGAGACTTACAGTGTATATGCAAGGATTTGGTAATTATCATCAAAGTGAAGCCGTTAATGGTGCATTACCCTTAAATCAAAATTCGCCTCAGCACTGTAATCTGGGTCTGTATGCTGAACAGTTAAGCGGTACAGCCTTTACTCGTCCCAGACACAATAATCTTCGCAGCTGGCTATATAGAATACTTCCTTCAGTGGCTCAAGGAATTTATTACCCCTATGAACGAAACGTCACACATCCATTTAATGAGGAACAGTCACCCAATCCTTTACGCTGGTCGCCTTTGTATACCAGCTCGCAGATCGAGTGTAATTTTATTGACGGCTTATTTCATATTGCTGGTTCCGATAAGGTCAATGCGTATATGTACCATTGCAATCAATCGATGGAAGATAAATATTTTGCTAATAATGATGGCGAAATGTTATTTGTACCCTATCACGGTGAAATCAATCTGCACACGGAATTTGGTACACTTAATCTGTGTCCTGAACTCATTGCAGTCATACCACGCGGAGTCAAATTTAAAGTAGAGCTCATTGGTAAAGAGGCGAAGGGGTACCTTTGTGAAAATCAGGGAAGCCCTCTGACCCTTCCTCAGTTAGGTCCAATTGGCGCCAATGGATTGGCGAATCCCCGTCACTTCCAATATCCTGTTGCTTCATTTGAACAAAATACCAAAGAAAGCACTTTAATATGCAAACATCAAAATAAACTTTGGTTTGCTGTGAGTGATCATTCGCCTCTTAATGTGGTGGCCTGGCACGGAAATTATGCGCCTTACAGCTATAATTTAAGTCTGTTTAATACCATAAATACCGTAAGTTATGATCATCCCGATCCGTCCATATTCACTGTACTTACCTCTGAAAGTGACACTCCTGGGGTAGCCAATTTGGATTTCGTCATTTTTCCGCCACGCTGGATGGTAGCAGAACATACCTTTAGACCCCCTTATTTTCATCGCAATTACATGAGTGAATTCATGGGACTGGTGCGTGGAGAATATGATGCTAAAAAAGAAGGTTTTTCCCCCGGGGGAGTCAGTATCCATAACGGCATGACACCGCATGGACCAGATCATGTATCTTATGAGAAAGCCTCGTCGCTGGAACTAAAGCCGGAATACTATGATTCTTTAGCCTTTATGTTTGAAACAAAAGACGTGTGGCTGGTTACGGAACAGGCTATCCATAACCCGGCATTTCAAGCAGATTACGCCAAATGCTGGCAGGGATTTAAAGCAGAATTTAAAACAGAATAACTGATATAAATAACCAATTGCTCCTTGCTAATAATCCCTTAAGACAAATAGATAATCCCCGCTTTAGCGGGGATTATCTATTTAATTAATATACAAAGTATAGGAGATCGAAATGATGATAAATCGAAAGTAAGATAAATTGTTTATCAGAGCTTTCGTAAGTATCCAGGAGTCGCTGTTTTTTTTCTATTCATCTAGAAGAGATCCTCCTGGGTTAAACCTACTCGCTCCAATAATGTTCTTAATGTTTTTAATGCCTCAACCTGAATTTGACGTACCCTTTCTCGAGTCAAATCAATTTCTTTGCCCACATCTTCAAGCGTTGCCTTTTCGAACCCTCTTAACCCAAATCGTCGTGCTATCACTTGCTGCTGGTTTTCAGTCAATTTATCTAATAGAGATTCTATATGTAGACGAAGATTCTCATTAGTTAATAATTCAGCTGGATTCACACTGTTTTCATCAGCGATTGTATCCAACAAAGATTTGGTTTCATCAAACCCGATTGGCGTATCAACTGAAGTTACTTTATCGTTTAAACCCAACAGTTTCTGAACATCTTCCAATGGTTTATCAACCATTTCAGCGATTTCTTCAGGTGAAGGTTCATGATCGAGCTTTTGCGTTAATTGTCTTGCTGCCCTTAAATAGACATTTAACTCTTTGACTACATGAATTGGTAAACGAATGGTTCTCGTTTGATTCATTATAGCTCGTTCAATAGTTTGTCTGATCCACCAGGTGGCATAAGTTGAAAATCTGAATCCACGATTGGGATCAAATTTCTCCACGGATTTCATTAAACCCAAATTACCTTCTTCAATCAAATCAAGTAATGGCAATCCTCGATTCAGGTAACGGCGAGATATTTTAACAACTAAACGCAAGTTCGATTCAATCATCTTCTTACGTGCCGCTACATCACCCTTTAAAGCAAGAGTTGCATAGTGAACTTCTTCCTCGGCACTCAGTAATGGAGAAAACCCAATTTCACTTAGGTACAGTTGGGTTGCATCCATCGCCTTAGCAATATTTTTGCCTCGGTGGAAAGAAGGAAAAGCAACATCATCACTGAAATCAGGGAGATCAAGAAGTTCTTCGTCTTCTGACTTATCTATAACCGATTCAATATCATCCTCGATTAATAGCGAATCATCATCAGGTTCAGCCCACTCTTCTTCCTTGATTTCCGTCTCTTTTATTGGCTCATCTTCCTCGCTCATTGTATCACCTATAATGTTTAGCCCCGTTTCGAAATGTTTTTTTCCTTCTCAACAAGTCTATTGTTGCTATAACTACAAGTTATATGTCAACCTTTTTGTAGATAATTCAATGGATTGACTGGTATACCCGCCTTTCTGATTTCAAAATGAACACCCCAATACTTACGTTCAATCATTCCAGCCTCTGCTATCACTTGTCCTGCACTAACTCGCTGTCCTTCCGTAACCAGGTTCCTGGAATTATTTCCATAAGCTGTTAAAAACTCATTATTATGTTTGATAATTATTAAATTACCATATCCAGCTAATCCACTTCCAGCATAAGCAACCACGCCACCAGAGGAAGCGCGAACTCTGCTTCCTTTAGTACATGCAATATTTATGCCTTTTTTACCCTGATCAGGAATAAATGTGGTCACAACCTGACCGTTAACTGGCCACAACCATCCAGAACGCGAACCAAAGCGCGAGAAAACAGTAGGCGAGTGGATCACTTTTTGCGGACGTCGGGTAACTGGTTGCGTATATTTAGGAGTGTAGGCTTTCCTGACAGGATAGGTTGTTCGCCTGACACCTTGGACATTCAAAACTTGACCTACTCTTAAAGAAAATGGTGGTCGCAAATGGTTTAACTGAGCAAGTTGTCTATAATCTGTATCATAACGAAATGCTATTGCATAAAGAGTCTCACCACGCCGAACAATATGAGTTTTTTGATACTTGGAATAGGGTTGCCATTTTAACTCAGTTACCGGCGCCAGGTCATTTCTTGCCCCACAACCGGCAAGAATTATCAAGAGGAACAGGCAAAAAAGTCTTTTGCATAAATTTAGCATTGTAAAAATCTCAAATTAAATGTTCTTTAATTAAACTAGAAGGTGTGGAAAGTTCATCACCTCATTCCCAAAATCCACGTCCCGCGAACAAGTCGCGACACGTCGAAATCGGAATTATCAAAAGCCTCTATACAAACAAAATCAGGTATTGAACTTAAGCCTGTAAATGCATTCCAGAAAGCAAGTTAGATAATTGATCAAACAACTTATAATTGGTCATATCCAGGTGAAGCGGCGTTATAGAGACAAAACCTGAATTAACTGCATGAAAATCAGTTCCCGGCCCTGCATCTGCTTCCAATCCTGGTGGTCCAACCCAAAAAATGGGTCTCCCTCTTGGATCATAATCTTTAACAATGGGTTCAGCACCATGACGTGTACCCAGGCGAGTCACTTGCAATCCCTTGATTTGATCCAATGGTAAATTCGGAACGTTTACATTGAGTATCGTTTGAGATGGAAGACTGTTAATACTTAATTTCATAACCAGTTGCCGGGCTATAACAGCCGCAGTTTGATAGTGCAGGTTCGAATCACCAACCATGGAGATTGCTATGGCTGGCAATCCAAGGTAACGCCCTTCCATAGCTGCAGCAACCGTTCCGGAGTATAGAATATCATCGCCCAGATTGGCGCCTTCATTTATTCCGGAAACCACTATATCAACTACAGGTTCTAAAAATCCGGTTAAAGCAAGATGTACACAATCGGTGGGAGTCCCCTCAACGCTGTAATACCCATTATCCAGTTTTTTTATTCTAAGCGGATCTCTCAAGGTTAA
This sequence comes from Legionella quateirensis, assembly GCF_001467955.1. Taxonomy (GTDB): domain Bacteria; phylum Pseudomonadota; class Gammaproteobacteria; order Legionellales; family Legionellaceae; genus Legionella; species Legionella quateirensis. The sequence continues at coordinate 82,478 of NZ_LNYR01000048.1, forward strand.
TGAATTACTTGCACCACTTCTGTTTCGATCTGGGGCAACTACCTCGACCTCTGCAGTTCTGGCAAGCTCTGTGGCCAAAACTCTGATTCCAGTTGCAGAAACACCATCATCATTACTTACTAAAATTCTCATCATCAACTCTCAGGTGATTCCAACCATTTCACTACAGCCAGATAATCGGCTAAATCGTGTTCATTTTGTGCTATAGAAGCCTTTAATTCAGTATTCAATCCACCAGTTTTCAACTCCAGCTTTTGCTTGGCAATAGTTTGCTGAATGGCCAGAATTTTATTACCAAAAGCCTGTGGATTTAATTGCAATTGATAGGCGAGACTACTCAATCGACTGCCCAGTTGCTGAATTTGCTCGCAGGTCAAACCAGCAGGCTGTTTCTCGGGACAGGACTTGATAGCCATTTGTAATACTTTAGGATTGGAGCGATAATACTGCTCGCCCTGCTCACTACAGGCCGTTAATCCCATTATAATGAAAATCATCACCAGGTACTTATTCATTCACAACCTCTTGATGTAGACTACAAAAAGCCGATATTATCACCAGTCAGCAAGTAACGCTATCTTAAGAGAATACCACATGCTTGATTTTAAATTGAACCGTGACGCACAAACCGGTGAGTTGTATATTGAGACCGCTTTATGTGGTAAGCCTTTACTGACTACACCACAATTAAATAAAGGCACTGCTTTTACTAATGAAGAGAGAAAGGAATTTGGTTTATTGGGAAAACTTCCCAATCGTGTAGAGACTCTGGATGAGCAAGTAAAACGAGCTTATTTACAATATTCAACCTATACAACTCGATTGAAACAGAATATTTATCTAAATAATCTGCATGATAAAAATCAGATTGTTTTTTATAAGTTATTAAGCCGGCATTTAGCGGAAATGCTGCCAACGATTTATACGCCAATAGTAGGCACAGCAGTAAAACGCTTTAGCCATGAATACAGGCAACCCAGAGGTCTTTATATTGCTCATTCTGATAAAAACCAGCTTGAGGAGATAATTAATAATCGTTCCAATCCGGAAATAGATCTCATTGTCGTAACAGACGGCGAAGGAGTTCTGGGTATTGGCGATCAGGGGATAGGAGGTATGGATATCCCGGTAGCCAAGCTCATGGTTTATAGCTTATGCGGAGGCATCGATCCAACGCGAACTTTACCCGTATTTCTTGATGTGGGCACCAATAATCAGGAGTTACTAGATGATCCGATGTATCTGGGATGTCGTCATCAACGCATTGACAGCTCTGAATACGATAGTTTTATCCTGACCTTCGTCACAGAAGTGCATAAACAATTCCCCAATGCATTTCTTCATTGGGAAGATTTTGGGCGGGGAAATGCCAGACGAATATTGGATCAATATCAGGATCAATTATGTACTTTTAATGACGACATTCAGGGCACTGGCGCAGTAACTCTCGCGGCATTGCTGGCTGCCTGCGACGTCACCGGAACAAAGCTTCAAGATCAACGAATTGTTGTATTTGGTGCTGGTTCTGCAGGTACGGGTATTAGTGATCAGATTATCGATGCAATGGTTCGAGAGGGTCTGACTGTCCAAGAAGCACATCAGAGATTTTGGTTAATTGACAGACAAGGTTTATTGCTTGATACCGATATGGATATGACGGATGCACAAAAACCTTATGCACGGACAGCTGAGGAAATTACATCATGGGCCATTAATGAAAAACAACATCCATCGCTCACTGATACTGTGCGTCATGTAAAGCCCACGATCTTGATAGGCTGCTCCGCTCAGACTGGTGCTTTTTCCCAGGATATTATTGAGAGCATGTCGGCACATTGTGATCGCCCCATAATTTTCCCTCTTTCTAATCCTGATGAAAAATGTGAAGCGCAACCAGCAAATATTTTAGAATGGAGTCAAGGAAGAGCACTTATAGCCACTGGAACCGCATTTCCGCCTATAGAATTTCACAACCGCATGGTTCAGGTAGCCCAATGCAATAATGCCTTAGTATTTCCAGGCATTGGCCTTGGAGTCCTGGCTGTTAATGCGACACGATTGACTAAAGAGATGATTCTGGCTGCGTCGAGAGTACTGTGTGACTTTGCACCCAGTAAAAAAGACAGTTTCTTGCCTTTATTGCCCTCTCTGGATAATGCTCAAACTGTAGCAAAAGCAATTGCTGTTGCGGTAGCTCGTTGTGCTATAGATTCAGGATACGCCCAAAAAAATCAAGATGCAGATTTGGAACAATTGATTCATGATATATTTTGGGAACCGCGATATTTACCATTTAGAAAAGTAACGTCTCAATAGCTACGAGAATTAAATCATCCTGTATTATTTGTCATCCCATTTAATACGTCATCCTGAGCGTCGCGAAGGATCTCCTAATATTAGCACCATGCCAAATTCAGGAGATCCCTCGCTTCACTCGGGATGACGGGGCTTTTATTCGTCATCCTGTTTTATTTGTCACCCTGTTTTATTTGTCACCCTGTTTTATTTGTCACCCTGTTTTATTTGTCACCCTGTTTTATTTGTCACCCTGTTTTATTCGTCACCCCATTTAATACGTCATCCTGAGCGTAGCGAAGGATCTCCTAATATTAGCACCATGCCAAATTCAGGAGATCCCTCGCTTCACTCGGGATGACGGGGCTTTTATTCGTCACCCTCTTTTATTTGCCACCCTCTTTTATTTGCCACCCTGTTTTATTCGTCATCCCATTTAATACGTCATCCTGAGCGTAGCGAAGGATCTCCCAATATTAGCACCAAGCCAAATTCAGGAGATCCCTCGCTTCACTCGGGATGACGGGGCTTTTATTTGTCACCCTGTTTTATTCGTCACCCTGTTTTATTCGTCATCCCATTTAATACGTCATCCTGAGCGTCGCGAAGGATCTCCCAGTATTAGCACCATGCCAAATTCAGGAGATCCCTCGCTTCACTCGGGATGACGGGGCTTTTATTCGTCACCTTGTTTTATTTGCCACCCTGTTTTATTTGCCACCCTGTTTTATTTGCCACCCTGTTTTATTCGTCATCCTGTTTTATTCGTCATCCCATTAAATACGTCATCCTGAGCGTAGCGAAGGATCTCCCAGTATTAGCACCAAGCCAAATTCAGGAAATCCCTTGCTTCACTCGGGATGACAGTTGTTTTGTTAAGGGTTCACAAAATTAACGATAACAGTCTGTATTTTTCCGGGTACTTGTTCCCAGGAACGAGCATAACTGAACACCATTTTAGTTGATTTAGGGTACGTTTTACCTTTATTCAAAGCAAAGGTAAACGTCATCTCTCCTCCAGCTCCAATCAGATTTGTTTTAGGGCGATGATACTGGCTGCTTGTTAATTTTAATAAGTCCTTATCATATTGCTCAACAGTCCACTGAAACCCTGTTGTTGGATTTGCTGCCAAAGTAACTTCAAAACTGGTCACGTTATTATCCACATCCATTGTTAAATCATCAGCAGCATTCGCTATTATTGAAATACCCATTAATAAACAACCTAATAATATGTTCATCATTAATCCCTACCTGTCTCATTATGTCATTGTTATGGATTTCTATTAGCGTTAATTGTCTGCAATACTCCTGAATTAAAAATTAATTCATATTGAAAATCAGCCGATGATTTTTGATAAATCCAGGTTTCTATAGTACTTGCTCCGACCCCTACTTGATATCCGTATTGATTGAAAATAGGAACAGACTGCTCATAAACCTGCTTATACAGTGGCTCACCACATTTAGCTAGTACGTTATACTGGCTGTCACCTTCATATACTAATTTATCACCGCAGCGCATCGCAGATACATTGGTGAAAACAAAGAGATTCAAAATCATAGCCAAAAAACAATTTCGAGCAAACATCATATGCTCCTGCGTCTGAGATATGAAGACAGCTATCAATGGTGTGATATAAAACCCCTCTTCCCATTTGCACGTCAAATACCATAAGTTTATTTAAGCTTAGCACTTTGTCAGAAATCCAACGAGTTAATCAATCATGTATTTTGCCTATCAGGCAGTGTAATGGCCAAATGATCTCTCGTTCAATATCAATATTCCCCCAGCTGGATTTCAATTCATTAAATATTAAATCAAGTGGATTAAAACCTTTCCGTTTTTGAAATTCCTTAACCGCAGACCATGTAGATAAATAACCAATCAACTGATTAAAGTTGATCCTCTTTTTAATGCTAAATTCAGGTGTTTCCATTAGAGTAAACGGAAAAGGAATGGTCTGATATTTCTCATCTATATAAAAACGTTCTTTAGGCCAAAATTCCGTACCCAAAACATCATAATAAAGCTGTTTAATAAGGCGATCTATAGAATCATTATTCAATGAGCCTAAACTATAACACCAGGCTGCAATGATGCCTTCGGGACTACTAACTCGTTTTACCTCATCATAAAACAAAGGAAAATTGAACCAGTGCAGAGCCTGTGCAATGGTAACCAAACCAATGGAGCCTGACTGAATTGGGGTTTGTTCAGCTGGAGTACAGAAGTACTGAATATTTTGACGTTGTACCGCTACATCAATCTGTGCCGGATTAATATCCGTAGCAATAACCTGTGAAAAACGTTCAGCCAAAGCCTTGGCTGCCTGACCATTTCCTGTACCACAATCCCATACAGTCACATCGTGTGCTACCATCTGTGCCAAATGATCAAACAAAGCGGGCGGATAATCCGGGCGACAAAGTAAATAGTGCTCTGTTCCTTTATTAAAATGACGGATATAGTCCCTATTCTCTTTACTCATCCCAGTTATCCCTCTCTTTATCGGATTCAGGCAAGAAGCCACCTACTTGTGCATCCCACATAGACTTATATAAACCGTTTCTGGCGACTAATTGATCATGAGTACCATCCTCAACGATTTTCCCTTGTTCAAATACAAGGATCCTATCCATATGCAACAAAGTAGATAAGCGATGCGCAATGACGATTGTGGTTTTAGATTCCATTAAATGCCATAGTGAATTTTGTATCGCCTCTTCTGTAAGAGAATCAAGTTGAGAAGTCGCTTCATCCAGTATCACTAATTTGGCATTTTTTAATATAGCACGGGCAATGGCAACGCGCTGTCGTTGTCCCCCGGATAATTTAATCCCTCGTTCCCCGACCATAGTATTATATCCTTCAGGTAATAAAGAAATAAAATCATCACAACATGCCTTCTTCGAGGCCTCGATTACCTCTTCATCAGTGGCGCCAGGATTTCCATAGCGAATATTTTCCATCAGCGTTCGATGAAACAATGTGGTATCCTGGGGAATCATGCTGATTGCTGCGCGAAGAGATTCTTGAGTTACCTTGCTGATATCCTGCCCATCAATCAGTATTCGTCCTGACTCAACATTAAAAAAGCGCAGTATTAAATGAATAAAAGTTGTTTTACCGCTGCCTGAAAAACCAACCAGCCCTACTCGTTGATTCGGTTCTATGAGTACCGATTTATTTTCGAATACTTTCTTTCCCTTGTTGTAATGGAATGTAACATTCTCAAACTCAATTTTTCCTTCTTTAACAACCAAAGGCTTTGCATCAGAGACATCCATAATATCAATAGGAGCACTAAGAAGAGCAATTGCCTGACGAGCAATGCCCATTTCGCGATACAAATCAGCCATGGCATGACATAAGTACCAAATTTGGGTCATGATGGCAAAAGAGACATTAAAAATAAATACCAGATCACCAGTAGTAATTAATCCCTTTTGCCAGAACACCAATAACAGATACACCATGGTTACCAACATGATTGTAACCGGGATGTCCAGATACAGACGAAATATATTCATATAGATAGTCAGCTTTTTGTTACTTTGTTCTTCCTTATCCTGACTCAGCTTAATATAGGCCATTTCGTCCCGGGATCTGGCAAACAGCTTCACCGCATTTGCGTTGCTGAGACTGTCAACAATTTTCCCGCTTAATTCACTTTTATCCTCAGCATTCTCTACTGAATATCGATCTACTTTTTTTGACAATTGGTAACTGATTAATAACTGCAAAACAATCCAGGTTAATAAAACTACGGCGAACCAATAATTAATGGTGCACATAAGAATCAAGGCAACGATGATGGATGAAAACGCGGCTATACCATACCAGGTAATGATCATAAAGATTGAATCTAAGGCGCGCGGCAAATCATTAATTTTATTCGCAAGACTACCGGCCATCTGATTGGAAAAATAATGATAGGATTGTTTGCTTAAATAGTCGAACACGGACATACGCACATCGGCCTGAAATCTTGGAATAACATAACCTTGCCACCAATTTTGTAATCTCAAAATAAGCAGTAAAGTGATCCAGGCTCCTCCTCCAACCCATAACGCAGGAGCGACCGCTAAAAAAATATTTTGTCCAGGAGAATGTGAGCCTAATGCGTCGACTATCATTTTTAATGAATAAGGAATGGCATTATTTTCCAAAACCATAGTAATGGGAGCCAGAAAAAAAACAATGAAGGCCAAACGCTGCTTTTTTATAAAATATAAAAAAAACCGGCCTAATTTTTTAGGTAACTCTGCTGTATTTTTATTCTCATTATCCATAAGATACACCCACTATTAGCATGAACTAACGTCAACCATATTAACCTATTTATTTAACAATCAGATAAATTTATTATATATATGAGCGATATAGATTATTCAAAGTATAGACAAAAATAAGGAGTACCCTACTGAATTGTTGCGTCCTTTAACTTATCACAAGAACGATATGGTTATTTTGATAAGTAAAAGGAACTAAAATTCAAAAGAAATGCTGCATCGAATTCTGCTTTTTATGCAGCAGACACGGTATTGGGAGTTGCTTTCATAATAACGTCCTCGATAGCATTTATTTTTTTGACACTGTCGGTGGAGAAAAATGAGAATTTATTGCCATTCAACATCATGCCAATGCCAAGAGCGATACCATAACCAATTCCGGCAGTGAGAATAATAGCGGTTATGTTCAATATGATGGTCAGCAATCCCCGATGTTTTTCAAGCTCAGGGCGATTAGCGGTAATTGATTTATCACAGATTCTTTTAAATTCTATATAATTATCTTGCGTTGGATTAGCAAAATATACTTTACCTGCTCTCTTTAATTCACTGTGGAGCACTGAAGCCGCATCAAAAGCGTTCTTATAATGTGTTTGCCCCTTATTTAATTTGAATTGAAATTCATTCTTTTTTTCATGAAGTAAATGAAGATGTCTATTAAATTGCAACTCAATAACAGGAGCTTGTCTGTGTTCTGATTTCTCTGGTTCATTAGCGTGTTGTTCTTTGAAATCGCTTGTATTGGGATTGTCTTGAACTCTTTGTGGTGTTGATTTAAAGTCTAGTAAATCGAGTGATTTTCGTTTGGCGACGAGAGTCGAATAATCCTGTTCCGTTATTCCATCAAGAAATTCAGCGGCTCTCGTTTTAATTTTCAGCTTCCTATCCATAATGCTCATATTATAAAATTTAGGTTCCATGTAAGGATTACCACTATAATGGTTTCTGGTGTGTTGCTTTACATAATCATCAACAGGCTTTCCGTTGTGTCTGACATAATTTTTTCCTGCGATATAGGCATCAAAATAATTTAATGCTTGAATATGTTTAATTATTGATCCAAAATGCTGCGGTAAATCCATTATTTTTACATAATTTAACGATTTTATTGCTTCCATAAAAAATGGACGATTAAATTGGCTTAGTTCACCACGCGTTGTAATAAGGTGCTGAATATAGGCCCCATAATTTGCAAATGTGCCTAATTTCCCATCACTCACGGAAGTACTCAAAGACTCATGAAGGTTTTCGATTTTAGATAAGGCCAAAGCGTAATCCAAAGCAAAATAAGGACAGTGTTTTCCTTCCGTTTGTAAATATCCACCACTAAAAGTCAATTTTGCATTTGGACAATGTTCTATTATCGATGATAAGCCTTGAAGAACAGTTTGCATTGAGTTTGCGGCATCTAGAATATAAAACTCTAAGTGCCCTTGATTCACTCTAACGTCGATTGTACTCCAATGGGTTCCATGTTTATAAACAATCTGAATGCGAGTATGTTCAGGAAGTAACTTTTTATTCTGATTCAACTGGATTAAAAACTGATCAAACTCATTCTGTTCAGGATTCATGGCATCTAAATTTAACACCACGCAATTCAATGCGGAATGATGCTTGTCCTTATAGTGTTTTAAGCTGGCAACTGCTACAGTCATTGCTTCGATAGAGATAGGACAGTCTTTAGATGCAAGCTCTGCTTTAACTTGGTCGATTAGTAACATAATAATTTTAGGTTTATTTAAAATGCTCGAATTATACACAATAAATCTTAACGAAATATTAGGCGACATCTTTCTTTTCACTATCAAGAAGATAAATACACTTATTCTCTTGAAGACAGAACAGAACATAAGATCGTGCTCGATAACTACCAAGTGATGAGGAGCGTTCAAGTAGAAGCGGCGGTTCTTAGATGTTTGCGGGTAATTTCCTAGTGAATTGTCAAAAGTCCCTAGTCAATATTATTCAATTTAATCTTGATCTTAGGACACATAAAAGCGATGATTTTATCTTTTTGAAGCAGGAGATCGTGTGGAACACGAAACAATGGAATTTGATGTCATTATCGTGGGGGCTGGACCTGCGGGTCTATCTGCCGCTATAAAATTAAAACAATTAGCTCAGGCCTCAAATCGAGAGCTGTCAGTATGCATTTTAGAGAAAGGCGCTCAGATTGGAGCTCATATTCTTTCCGGTGCAGTATTAGAGCCAATAAGTCTCAAAGAATTACTACCTGATACATGGCAGAACGCGCCCCTTGATACCCCGGTTAGTCAGGATCAATTCTATTTCCTGACCGAAAAAAAATCGTATAAGTTACCGACTCCCAAGCCCATGCATAATCAGGGAAACTACATTATTAGTCTAGGTGAGCTTTGTATATTTCTTGCGGAACAGGCCGAAGCCCTGGGTTGTGAAATTTACCCTGGATTTGCCGCAACAGAAGTACTGTTCAATGATAAAAATCAGGTTATTGGCATTTCAACGGGCAATGTTGGGATTGATAAAGAAGGCAACGAAACCAATAATTTTCAGCCAGGAATGCACTTATTAGCAAAACAAACGCTATTTGCCGAAGGCTGTCGTGGACAGCTTAGTCAGTATTTAATGGGACGATATCATCTTAGAGACAATGTGCAACCACAAACTTATGGAATAGGAATAAAAGAATTATGGCAGGTAGATGCTTCTCGTCATGAACCCGGTAAAGTAATTCATACGATAGGCTGGCCCATGGATCACGCCACCTATGGAGGTTCCTTTATTTATCATCTATCTAAACAACGTGTTGCAATAGGATTTGTTGTCGGTTTGGATTATAAAAATCCATGGTTAAATCCATTTGCTGAATTACAACGATTTAAAACACATCCACTAATCAATTCTGTTTTAACAGGTGGTGAACGACTGGGCTACGGGGCGCGTGCACTTAATGAAGGCGGATGGCAATCCCTTCCTAAACTCGTTTTTCCAGGCGGAGCATTAATTGGTGATGCGGCGGGTTTTCTCAATGTACCGAAAATCAAGGGTATACACACCGCGATGCAATCAGGAATGCTTGCTGCTCAGGCTTGTTTTGAAGTTTTAAATCAAGACAATACAAATCAATTTGAATTAAGCACCTATCCAGAAAAAATAAAAAATTCCTGGTTAGCTCAGGAGCTTTATTCGGTGCGTAATATTAGGCCAGGATTTAAATTAGGGCTTATTCCAGGTTTAATTAATGCTGCTTTTGAAACCTACATCACCAGGGGCCGCTCTCCGTGGACTTTATCCAATCATGCGGATCATACGAGCCTGATTCCAGCAGAAAAAGCAAAAAAAATTGACTATCCAAAACCCGATGGTAAATTAACTTTTGACAAGCTTTCTTCCGTTTTTTTATCCAATACCTATCATGAAGAAAATCAACCTTGCCATCTCAAACTGCAACAACCGAAATTAGCTATTGATGTGAATCTAAAAGTCTATGCCTCTCCCGAGAGTCGTTATTGCCCTGCTGCTGTATACGAAATAGTTGAAGAAGATCAAGGACCAAGATTACAGATTAATGCCCAGAACTGCATTCATTGTAAAACCTGTGATATTAAAGATCCTCGTCAAAATATCATCTGGCATGCCCCAGAAGGTGGTGGTGGCCCTAACTATACAGGAATGTAGGCTATTTGATTGTCCCGCCATAAATCACTTCATGGCGGGTTTGAACCTGAGGTTTTAGATACTTTCCGGGTCTTTATTGATAATTTTAGGCCATTCATCATTCGCTTTTTTGATATAGCCATTGATGTCTTTAGACCAAATTTCCTGAATCTGGTTGTTAAGATTCAGATAGAGAGTTCCATTTACAATCTTCCATGCCAAAGGATCACTGATTATCTTTTTCCCAACGGATACACCATAGGCACAATAACCTCCATATGCAGGCAAGTATTTTTTAGGATCCGCCTGAAATGCTTTTTTATTGGCGTCAGTTGCAAAAATATAACTTATCCCGTTATAAAAAACCGTATGATTGCCACTCCCTCGAACAGGGCCACTGTTTTGATGGTATGAAACCAGATCATAGCCTTGCGCACCTACCAGGCTGTTGGCAAAATCGGCAGCAAATCCTGTACCAGATAAGTTAAACCAGACGCTTAGCAAAACAACTAAAAATTTAAAGTTTTTCATCCTATCCATCCTTATTCATTAACACGCTCAGCAGTTATATCTATCTGTTTAAATAGATTATCAGGAGGTATTACTTATTCATCCTATTAAATAGAATAGGAGTTACTCGCAAATTATGCCATAACGTTCAATACTCTTTTTATGCGGGCATGCACTTAATTCAAAAGAATTACAAACTCCAATTGAACTACATCATATAACAGCAGGTTTTAAAATTTCCTTATAATTTGGATAAAAATCTTCAAGCTGCTGGGATAAATGATCTACTGTACCCAAAGGAAACCAAATATCGGGTTTCGGTCTAGCACCTTCATGAAGTATAAGTTCCTGCATCAGGAGACCCAGTTTATTAACATCCAACTCAATACCTCTATCACCGATTAATGCTTTGACCTTTAAAAGTTCTAAAGCGTCTCTTATCTTGGGCATAGAAAGCCAGATCTGAGGATCCATTTGATAAATATCATTAGTCTCTAAAGTACTGAGCAAGGACAATGCCTTAGTGTAATCATCAAAAGTCACAGTTAAGTAATTTTTTTCTATTCGCTCCAGAATCTGACCCAAGTTGATGGCAATATGATAAGCATCCATATCTCTGTTCAGACTCAGTTCTTCAAATCGCTTTAAACAATTCATAACATAATCCTGGATTGAAGAAAGCAAGGGTTTAACAAAAACACCCTTATCTGTTGTAAATTGTCTGACCTTCACAGCTGAATGCATGGTATCAGGAACTACCATCTGTTCCGTTATACCAATACTGGAACCATCCAGCCCATCGGAACATTCTTCGCGACAGTCAAAATCAGCAAGAAGATCTAAAAGATGTTTAAAATTATAATCATATAAATCAACAAACGCATAACACTCCATGTGCAAAAAAATACGTGAATCATGAGTAGTAAACTTGAGCTGAAAGTAAGAATAGACAGGGAACTCAGCAGAGTCTATGGACGAGTGAATACCAGGAATATGTCTTTTCAGCTGGCTCAGTAACAGTTGATGATGAATTCTATGACAAACAGCAAAATAAATCGTTAACGAATCAGAAGTGGTTTTAACCAAGGTGGGTTGAAAATAATTCTGAAAACAAAATCCATAAGCTTTTTTAAGCGATATAGAATCATTTGACAGGGGAATCCCTAAAGAAGTACCCGCTGTAAAAAATGTTGGCAATCGAGTCAAAGTGCTCATTGAGCTGTCTTGTTCCTCCGTATCCAGACTACCCTTATCTTTGTCCAGAATGTATGTATCACCATCAATTTTATTTATACCCCTCATAAAAACATCCTTTTAATATTTAAAACTCCATAGAACCACAACCTGCCAATCAGTGGAGGCGTAATCGAAGGTACCGTAATTTAAAAGATCAAGTCAAGTATCAGAAAATGATATAAAATCCATTGAACTACATTTTAAATAAAATGACGGATACAGCCTATATTTTCATTACTGATCACATTAAGTTGAACTCCCACCGGATTACAGTGTTCCAATGTCATATGTTCACAGCAATAACACAATATCAAATGTGCTCACATCAACTAATATGACTATAAAAAACACCGTATCATATATCCTCATAAGCCTGTTAAAAATACAATTTTACAACAGAACCACTTTAATTCCGTTGTCATTTATCGATGATAAAGGTAGACTTGCCACTGTGAGTCCCGGTGGCGCAGCTGGATAGCGCGGCCCCCTCCTAAGGGGCAGGTCACAGGTTCGAATCCTGTTCGGGACGCCACTAAAATCAAAGAGTTACGAAATTTATTCTTGTCTAGACTTACTTTTTAGGGTGCATCCAGGGTGCAAATTAAAAGTGTCTGCAAATACCGCCATCTAATAACACGTGTCTAAACAGTTTCAGCGCACCATAACAATGTGTAATTCTCATTTAAAGTGGATTTTTTTGATTTCCTAATCTTTTTTAAGATAATTCTCATTATAATAAGAAATATTTGAAAAAAAGGCTAAATTAGCTATAATTCTCATTATAATGAGAATAGGGTTACCCAAAATGAATAAGTATCATATCGAGAACCTGGAAGAGTTAGCAGAAGTACTCAAAACTAGACGTCGGGAATTGAATATAACTCAAAAAACCTTGGCGGATTTTTGCAATCTTTCTCATAATGGCATTAGTCGCATCGAACTCGCGCAATCTGATGCTCAACTATCAACACTTTTAAAAATGTCTAAAATTCTAGGTTTTAAAATTATACTCGAGATGGAACAATGAAAGTACTTTATGTGTTCTATGAAAATAAAAGAGTAGGTATTTTTTCGCGTGATGAAAATCTAGTTTCTTCTTTTTCTTATGATGAACAATGGCAAGTTGACAAAAATAGCTTTCCACTAAGTCTAGCTATGCCCCTCTCCCAGAAATCTTTTAATAATAGAATTACTCTATCCTTTTTTGAAAATCTTCTTCCCGAAGGTGATGTACGAGACATTTTGGAAAATGACCATAATATTCATGGTTCTTTCGAGTTCTTAGAGCGCTTTGGTCAAGATTGTGCAGGAGCGGTTATTATTACCTCTAATGAGAATTTTTCATATAGACCTAGTTCTTCTATGAAAGAAATAGATATAGAGAAAATATATTCAGCAATAAGTAAAAAAAAATCTATTGCTGAAGTAATCTCTCACATGGAACCAGGATATCTCTCTCTAGCTGGAGCGCAAGACAAATTCGCAGCTATTTTAAAAAACGGAAATATCTTTTTACCCACCGAGGGAGCACCAACTACCCATATAATTAAAACCCCTATAATTCGACATGGGATTAAAGAATCAGTATATAACGAATTTTATTGTATGGAATTAGCTCGAGCTATTGGGCTTCCTGTAGCTCCTTGTGAAATTATGGAAGGAGTCTATCCTCTTTTTATAACAGAACGATACGATCGTATTAAAGACAATCAAGGAATAGTGCATCGACTGCATCAGCAAGACTTCTGTCAGGCACAAGGGGTAGTGAGCGAAGCTAAGTATGAATTTAAAGATGGTCCAAGTATCAAAGGCAATTATGAATTATTACTTAAAAATGTCTCAGCAACCAAGCGTATTCAGGCTATACAAGATTTCCTCTCTTGGATATGTTTTAATTTACTTATTGGAAATAACGACGGCCACTCTAAGAATCTTTCTTTATTGTTAGTTAACAACAAAAACGAACTTGCCCCATTTTATGATCTTCTATGCACAGCGATTTATGAAAGTTTGCACAAGGATTTTTCTTTTAAAATAGGAGATCGATATACTTTTGCCAAAATAGGCTTGAATCAGTTTAACCTTCTTGAGAGGGAGTTAAATGTAAAAAAAGGTACATTCACCCAACGAGTTAAAGATATGCGAGAGCTGATTTTAATTAATAAAGATCTAGTTCTGGAAGAAATAATGGATAAACATCCACTAGCAAAAATACCTAAACGTATTAGTGCCTTGATTGAAAAGCGAGCAAAAGGTTTGCGTCAACAAGGTGTTTGAACTATTGATCTGGATAACTCTAGTACTTTTAAGGAAAGAAAGTAAGAAACATTCGAATGAATGTATATTGCGCCCTTGCTTTTAGAGATCTGGCACTGTGCGCTAAATCTGTTAACTCATTTGCGGAGAAATGATCATGTCTACGAAGACAGTATCGCAGATGGAAGCTGTTCTCTTGGATAGAATCGAAAAAGCTAAAATCAAGTTAGATAAATTACAACAAAAGCACAAACTTGAAATTGGTACTCTTGCCTACAAAGACGGCCTTCATCAATTTGATATTAAGCATTTGGATACAGCATTTTTAAAACGTGCTGGGGAGTTATTTAATGGCAATTCTTAAACAAATTGAAAAAGAAAAACAAATTATTGCCCGTTGTGAAAACTCTCTTTCCTTAGAAAAAATAAAATAGTGTTAATAGACGTCAGCTGTAGCAAATTTAAATTTATTTTAAAGAAGGTACCTTAGATGATGTCTCATTTACAACCATATCCTGTTTAGCCTTTTCTTGAAGTTCTTTAACAAAATCATCAAGCTTAGCTGAGTGAAGTACTTCGAAAAATGCCTTTGCAGAGTGCGTTTCTCCATGGCGTGCTTTAAAAAAGTTAAAATTACCGCCTCTTGCTGTAGATGCTTCTTTGATGAACTCAATAACAGTCTTATAAGCGAGATCCATCTTCTTTTGTTCACAATAAAAATTAAATTGATTATGTAGCATCGCTAACATGTCTTCCTTGTTCTCTTTACCAATTACTAAAATGTTTTTACTTAAGCTGCTTATCGATTTTTTCATTGCCTCAGATAGAGTTAAAATATTATTTTCTAAGTCAACGCAAGTAATTTTTTTATCTTCATCCTCTGCCGTCTCTGGTATTTGAATTTTTGAAGTGAGCGCTGGTTCCTTAGATGAGTTAAAATTCTCTGATTCTTCAGTGGGTAAAGAGTCCTTTCTATTATTCATGTTAATTTCTTTAGTAACGCCCTCCTTTATATTAAAAACGAACGCTTCAAAAAAGGAAAAAGCAATATCATTGGTAATTTTTTCACCCAGACTTTTGAGCTGATTCACAAATTCGTTAGTCAACTTGGCTACTCGATTTTTATCGATATCGGGTAGCTTGTTTAATTCTTCAATTAGCTGATTCTTATAATATTGTTGAATAATTATTTGTGAGTATTTTAATCCTTTGTTTCTCAGATATCCATTGTATGTTTTTCCATCCTTAGTTTTAGAGTATCTCTCTCTAAACTGCGCTAAATTTTCTTGTGTCCCGTCTTTAAGAACATGAATTATACTAGGATTTTTTTCTTTGCTTTTATTATCCTCTACAAAGGCTGATATTTGAGCAGTCTTTAGTAATTCATCTGGCAAAAAGGCCTTTTTTAATGTAATTTTCTTTTCAGAAAAACCTGTGCTTACATCTGCAACATGTTCTGTAGCCCTGGATTCAAGCTGCCCAACTAAATGGGCTGATTTAAAATAGGCGTTTTCTTTTTTAGCCGTTACATCTCTTACGAAAACAAGAGCATCCGTATAGCAAGAGATTAAATCTGCCTGCCTTATTTCTTCAGTAACAAAGATAGGTATCTCTGGAAAATGCTCTAAAAGCAGCTCACTAATAATTTTTCTAACTTGACCGTAATTATGTTCATGTGTTCTTCCCACGGAGTCGGGAATAAAAAATCCTTCGCTATTACCCGATTTTAAATAAAATACAGGTGTCGCATGCCGCAATCCAATTAAAATATAAGCACAACGATAATCACCTTTTTCTGCTCGACCTTTCTTCACTAGCTCCATGAAATTTTGGCCTTGGCAATAGATGTTATTATCCATTATGACATTAACATCATATTTTTCCCGATAAAATTGCGCAATTAGCTGCATGCCTTTATCACGTAATAAAACGCCTTTTCCAAATGTTGTATCTGGATCATACTCAAAGTATTCATGCTGAGGCATTTTTTTTAATGTCATAAATACAACCAAACAAGTAGGCTATACTTAAATTATAATATAAAGAGCACTTTTTTTTGCAAATATTTAACCTCATTGCGCAACAATAGCCCACAAAAGTCATCACTAAGTAACCATCTAAACTCAGAGCCCCATCAGAATCCCAATTGATTTTATTTCAAAGCTTGAAATAAATTGACCTAAATTAGATCTTATTTTGATCACCTATTCCTTTTAAAAGTTACTTACTTTAAGATATCGATAAAAGTAAGGTATTTATAATTGAGTAAAATTAAAATAGGATAGCGACTTATCGCCCAAACAAATCATTAAAGGAATCTATTTGCATGGAGATACATAAAGATATTTCGAGATGTTTATTAAATCCCCCTCCTAAGGGGCAGGTCACAGGTTCGAATCCTGTTCGGGACGCCAATGAAATCAGGTCTAATCCGAAGTCATCGATTAATAGTTACAGAGTCTTTCCCAATTACGGGGTCATTCACCAAGAACACAAAACCATCCGTACAAATGAGACACCGAACTGAATTTTATGCGCTCTATTGAAGCTTAAAAATTAATTTGCTATGGTGCCTTAAAATTACGCTATTAATCAAAAAGAGTAGCCTCGGACATGAACACAGAACAATTATTTTCTTATGGTACCCTGCAATACGAACAGGTTCAGCACGCTAATTTCGGACGAAAATTACAAGGCAAAATCGATTACCTACCCGGATTTGAATTATCTATGGTAGAAATCACCGATCCCGATGTTATTGCTACCAGCGGAGAAGCCTTCCACCCTATTATTAGCTACACCGGCAATCCTGAAAAAAGTGTGAAAGGAATGGTTTTTGAGCTCAGTACGGATGAACTAAATCGAGCAGACTCCTATGAGGTTTCAGATTATAAACGCATAAAAGTTCAACTAGCCTCTGGTTTATCGGCCTGGGTATATGTTAGTACTGCGACTCGTTTAGAATGATATTTTGGATAATTGGTAGTGGAGTGCTCAAAAGAAGGTACTAAAAAGAACACGAGTTGTACTTCAAAACTGCATCTATCTATACATCCTTTACCCTGTAATCGCACCCTCTTCCTCATGCTCTACACCTTCTTTAAAATCATTGTTCGGTTTCTAATACAACCGTTTTTCAACGATAAGCAAAGTTAGGTCATTTTTTGATTTAATGCAAATATCAGCTACATTTTAATTGGTACACAAACAGTTCAAGGAACCCTAATGAAACAGTTCATTTTATCTATTTTATTCATGATTTATGGAACTGATCTTTCTTATGCATCATCCAACACCGTTGAATGTACTATGAAAGAAATGAACGATACAATTTCTTTTGTTATTCCTGAAACTATGGGTAAGGTCCCTTCGGTTGATTTTGCCTATCCCATTAAAGTGATTGAATTCAGTATGAGATCAGGTAACTTACTTCTGGTTGCTGTTGATCAGGAAGACTCCTCTCGTCCAAGATTATTTATTTCAGCGCAATTAAATAAAAAGAACAAGACCTATATTGGGCAGTTTATGACAGATTCTGGTGGTAATGAAATACAACTGGATAATGGAGTAGTAACCTGCAAAGTGAATGGTACACATAATTAAATCAAGTCAAACGAAATTAAAAAATAATCCATAAGATTAGAGTGTTATAAATGTTTCATCATCCTACAGCTTTTGTTAAATAAAAATCGGGAAAGATTATATTTTATATACTAATAGTGTTATAATTATTCATGTATTTTTATAAGTGAGTTAAAGATGCTTTTATTTAGTTCTGCTAAACCAACTGTGACATTTACTAAATTAAATCAGGTTAATGAAAATTCATTTAATAGCCATTTAGAATTGGTCACTAAATGGTTCACCAATGAGTGGGGTTATATTCATGATAAAATTGGTGATGGTCAATTTAAAGAACCCGAACAAGCCATTGAAGATCGTATGCAATACTTGACCGAAAATGCAGGCCGGGTTTATTTGGCTTTTTATAACGAACTCGTTGTTGGTGCCTTTCGAATCGAAAATAAAATGCTAGATACCAATGAAATATGGTTTATCTACGTCGATCCCTCGGCTCGTGGTTTAGGAGTCGGTCGTCAAATAGTACAGGAAATTAAACGTCTATCGAAAGAAGATAAGGCCAATATCGTCTTATTAGAGACTTTAAAACCTAATTTAAATCATTTGTACAAATCTGAAGGTGCAGAACAAATTTGTGACAATACTCTGGATAACAATCCTACTGATGTGTTAAGAATAAAACTGTAAACCATTCAAAAATAGTAAAGTACAACAGCAATTTGATTTAGGGTGTGTTGACAATTCATCTATTTATTTCCAACGTCGCGGGACGTCGAAATCGGAATTGTCAACACACCCTACTTGAATCACAAAAACCTTTTTAGTCCAATATCTTCCCTAGTACAATTTTTTTTCTGTTCCTTTTGTTCCCCAGACTGGCAACAATGATATTGAGTCGAAAGTGCACCAGTTCATTTAAGAGGATAGGATCTGATTAATGCCCAACAGGATACATTTAAGGTGACTTTATGATCGTTTGTAATATTGTTTGTCATTGTGTATTTTTTTTGATAAAATTTTTCCTCATATATTTACATAAGGTTCAACATGTGCTTTAAGTCCTCTAATTGTTTGTGTCACTATTTGGAACAGGCTATTAAACAAGATAAGACACAAGAATTAAAAGCAATTTTTACTAGTTATTATCTTGATGAGCATTATAATTTCATATTGGATGCCTATCGATTGCTCGAAATCAGAAGTGATAATAAATATACAGCTGAAATGAATCAATTAGTAAAAAACTATCTTTTAGACCGCTCTGCAGAATCAATTAATGTTAAGAATGAGTATGTAAAACGGGACTTTATGAGTCTATACGATGAAAAGATTGACGATCTTGGGTCAGCAAGATCCTCGCTTAATGAAAAGCTCCTTCTGCTAATAAAAGATGTTCAGTACCTAGTCTATCAAAATCTCTCAGGTATGGACTCCTTTGATAATTATCTCGCCAAAACCAAAAAAGAAAGTATGGATGATCTGAACAATGTGAAATCTCACAAACGAAGTGGATGTACTATTATCTAGGAGAGATTATAAGAAGCCCCCTTCTGATTCTCGTTTCAATTCCTGATGATGAATAAAAACAGTTTTTTAAGCGGTCACAATAAGTTATCAGGAATAAAAATGTGTCTACTTCAACTAAAGTCATTTATGTTCCTTAAAGCACTATCCAAAAATAATTTGGCTTACAGTCTAGAGAGCAAAAATCAAATATAATTAAACAACGTTAATCCTTGAATACGGACAAAGCTTTGTTGCGCGATCTGTAAATTCAGGACTTGGATGTTAAATTCTGTGGCGACTTGTACAGGATCGATCTCCCTGAGCAGTTTCAAAGCCGCGGCACTGGTATCAAGCAAATTCTTATTCGCATTATCGGCACTTTCCAATTGATTTAATCGAGCGCCCAAATCAGCTTGAACCTCGGAAATATGGGAAAATGCTTTATCCAACTGAGCCAGTAATTGATTGTTTTCAGTTTCCGTTGCTGCCTTATCCACTGCTGTTTTATAGGGTTTATTCAGATTGGCTATCATACGTTGTACTGTTGAAAACATGGATTCGTTTTTAGATGGTGCAATTGCGAAAGAATCGCCCGCCTGTGGTGTACCACTGACCGTCATTTCCATACCATTAAAAGAAATTACTGAACCTTCCTGATATAAAGGAGCATCATCAGGTAAACCAGTAGGTGGAATTACATCTCCACTCGCAGTGCCACTAACCATGACCACCAGTTTGCCTTGAGTATTCAGTGCAAAACTCATAGAATAATTATCAGATACATAAGCAAGTGGATTAACGACTGATCCGGTGCTGACTACCGCGGTGCCCGCGTTTGGAGTAGCGGTTTGGTTAATTGTAAAAGTTCCATTGCCATTGGGTATGCGCATAAACACATTATCGCCAGTATCGTTAATGGCTACTTGTAAACTATGGGTTACTGCCTGAAATCGTTGCGTACTGTCTCCATTATAAATATATTGACCTGCGCCATTTATAGAAAACGGCTGAACTAAAGATTTCCCGCCACTAAACATGTAATTACCATTTGAATCTTTGGTATTAGCATAATCCTGTAATTGACCCAGGAGATTTTTCGCCTCTACGGATAAGGCCTTTCTATCTTCTTCAGATAAAGAACCATTACCTGCCTGAATTTGAATTTCTCTCAAACGGTTTAATGAGTTAATTGCATCACTTAATATCCCCTCTTCCAGACTCAGGGCACTTTCCACAGATTGCCGATTTTTTTGCAACAGTTCTGTAGTACCTATACGATGATTCATCAACTCGATCTGAGCAGAGGCTACCGGATCATCAGATGGCGATTCAACTTTCAACCCGCTGGATTGCTGAGACTGCAATTTCATTACCCGTCCTTGCAGATCTAATAAATTATTTAATCCACTTTGATACATTTGATTGGTAGAAATTCGCATTTATCACCTCATCATATCGAATAATAAGCTCATCATTTGATTGGATATTTCCAGCAGTTTACCTGCGGCCTCATAGGCCTGTTTAAATTTAAGGAGATTAATTCCTTCCTCATCTTCATTCACGCCGCTTTTGCTTTGCCAAAAATCAAGAGCTTGTTTATGTAATACATCGGCTGATTCAGAACTTAATTGAGCTTGTTTGGTTTGTCCGCCAACTTCAGCCAATAAATTGGCATAACGATCAAAAAGATTTTCAGTTCCATTCGATAATAACTTGCTTTGTTGAATACCCGACAAACTTAAACCATTACGGTTGTCACCTGCGGCGCCTGAATTATATTCCGCAGTAAATTGATCCCCTGATTTAGGTATGCCTGAGATCACTACAGAATAGGATGGATTCAACGCATCAGGTATCTGAACTGTATTATTTGTATTGGGTACAAAGGCTAGAGGTCCAGTTGTTGTGCTGTCCGTTACATTAACCAGGTTATATTGAGTGTCCGAAATAAAATCAATTCGATACTGTTTATTAACTGCCGTAGTATTGTATACCGTGCCTAAAGCAATTTGTCCCTGACCTGAATTATTCAGTGAGGCTCTGGTACTGACGGGTGAAGCCAAAGCAATTTCACGCGCATCATTAATTTGCAATGCCAAATCTCTTGCTGCGCCACGAGTTGGAATAAGGGTAAAATGATCATTATTCGCAAGATTTGCAGTATCATCAACGGTTATCGTCATACCCTCAAAAACGAGTTGACCTGCTGGTGGCGTGGGTGGGGTATTAGTCCAGTTTAGTATAGTTGAAGATCCATCTGATTTACGAGTCACTCGGACCTCATTGGTCAATGCATCGGTAACTACCACTTCGTAATCGCTTAATTTCGTTTGTGATATATCAGAAATGGCTACCGATAATACCCCTGTTCCTGTATTTGTTGTTGGCGCTACAACCCTGTTCCTTTGCTGCGCAGGACTGTTGAAATCAGTAAAGAAATCCTTACCAATTTGATTATTCAAATCCATACCCAATTTATGCTGCGCATTAAAGGTTTGCGCCAGTCCTATGGCCATTTGACCTATCATTTGGCCGGCTTGAGCAATCACATCGTGTTCATAATCCATTAATCCACCAAGCATACCTGAAGTCAATCGTGATGAAATATCAATTTGACCGGTTCCATTACTCAAATAAACCTTGGTTCCGGAAACTCCAGAATTACCAGTACCGACAACCAGATCCCTTTGCTCAGTGCCTGACACCAGCATATCACCAGTTGCAATTCCTACACTGATTGTGCCATCGCCCTGATCAAAAATAGACAAATTGGTATATTGAGACAGCTCTTTAAGCAATTCATCCCTTCTATCAAGTAATTCTGGTGAATCAGAAGTACTCATCAACTGTTTATTTACTGCCGCTATATCTTTAGTAAGTTGATTGATTTGGCGGACTGCACCCGAAATCTGAGCCGTTGAATTTTGTTGGTATTCATCCAGTTTTGTTTGCATGGATGTAAACTGTTGCACTAATATTTGGCTTTGTTTTAATGCCACACTTCTTGAGGAAATACTGTCCGGAGCACTGTTTAATTGGCCTAAAGCATCAAAGAAAGACTGTAATGAGGTAGAAATACTGGTTCCATCCTGAGACAGTAATTTATCAATCTGAATGGCTTGATTGTAGAAAGTATCAAATTGCGATTTAAGGCTTAAAGTACTTCTGACTTGCGAATTAATGAATTGATCAACATTTCGATCAATTGACGAAACAAAGACGCCACTACCAACGAATGAACCGGCATAACGCTGAGAAGGTCCAGGACTAAACTGAATGGTCTGTCGTGAATAACCTTTAGTAGTCGCATTAGCTATATTGTTTCCGGCCACTGTGAAGGCACGTTGAAAAGCACTTAATCCTGAATAAGCAATACTCAGTATGGACATATTCGTTCACTCCCTAAACTAATACATGCAATTATTTCAAGTGTTATACTTGATCGGCTAATCCACATCTTTGTATTGCCTGATTCAACTCATCGCCATGATAAATAGACAGTATTTTACTTCCGTAATTCGGATCACTTGCATATCCGGCTTTATGCAATTCCTGAACGTAGAGGTCTGGATTCCCTGCATTAGCCAATGCGCTCTGATAGCGATCACTGCCTTTTATTAAAGAAACATAATCATTAAAACTGTGTTCAATCGAAGGATATTTACGAAACGACGCATTCATGCTGATTGGCGTATCGGCAATATACTCCGTAGTTTTAATATTCACTGATTCGAATTCTTTACTGGAACCGGTTTTAACATTAAATAAATTATTACTGCTGGAACCGTCTGCATCTTTTGCAACAAACTTTCCCCAACCTGTTTCAAGAGCGGCTTGAGCGATCAATACTTTGGGATCAAGTCCCATTAAAGATGCTGCCTGTTTGGCTTTAGGCCAAATGGACTTAACAAAGTCATCAATCAGTGCCGCTTCTGTTCCCTTTTGCTCTTTAGGCTCGTTCGTCCTGTTCAGTGGAAGTGGCGAATCAGTACTTGCTGATTTAATGGAATCAGGATGATTTTTAGCCACAGTGCCTTCCAATTGTCTGGACAACATGGCAGCTAAACCTATGCCACCAGATCCCGCTATATTATTAGCATATTGCCCGTCCAGCATCTCCTGAAAAGTTGCCTCATTCTTGCCACTAAAAGGACTGGACTCATCAAGAAAATGTTGTCCCATACGCATACTTTTAAGCATGGATTGCAAAAATATGCCTTCAAATTGCTTGGCAACTTCGGGTAAAGCCTTTTTTTCATCTTTATTAGCCTGGACTTTCAATTCGTTTAAACTTTGAAAATCGCTGACCGCAATCCGTTCTACTTTCATTTCCATCACCTGTTCATTACATCTTTAAATTACGATTAATGTAGCATTCAACGCACCTGCCTGCTGTAAGGCTTCAAGGATGGAGATTACATCCGCCGGCGTTGCTCCTACAGCATTAATTCCCCGAACGATATCCTTCAATGTGGTTCCTTTAGGAAGAACGAAAGCATGATTACTCTTTTGCTGAACATTAACCTGAGATTGTTGTGTTGAAACAGTTCTTCCACCAGCAAATGCATTAGGTTGGCTTATTACAGGCGTCTCGGTAATACTGACAACCAGATTTCCATGAGATACCGCCGCCGATTTAACAATTACATTACTGGAGATAACCACAGTTCCAGTTCGTGAATTAATAATAATTTTTGCAACGGGTTCTCCCGGCCTGAACTCTATATTCTCCAGGACAGACACATAATCTACTCGTTGTGACAACTTTTTCGGAGCGGTGACTGTCACTGAGGCAGCATCCAGAGGTCTTGCGGTACCAGGTCCCATCATTTCATTAATGGCATCGCTCATCCTTTTTGCAGAAGTAAAATCAGGGATATGCAAATTGAAGGTTAGTGTTTTTGAAAAATAAAAAGGATTGGGAATATCTGCTTCAACAGTAGCACCATTAGGAATTCGACCTCCACTTGGAACGTTGACTGTGACACTGGAACCATCAGAACCCGATGCGCTGATTCCTGAAACAACAACATTTCCCTGCGACATGGCATAGACACGACCATCCGCTCCTTTTAATGGGGTTAGCAATAAGGTTCCCCCTAATAGACTTTTAGAATCCCCTATGGATGAGATATTAACATCCAGCGTTTGCCCTTTTTTCATAAACGTAGAAAGGCTGGCCGTTACCATCACAGCAGCAATATTTTTGGAATTAAGTTTAGTGCCTGCAGGGATATTAATACCCAACTGGGTTAACATATTGGCGAAACTGTCTTCAGTATATTTGGTACCTGATTTATCACCCGTACCATTTAAACCCACAACCAATCCATAGCCAACCAACTGGTTAGTTCGAACTCCAGCCAAAGTAGCAATGTCTTTGATCCGCTCAGCAAAAGCCTGGCTTGCCATCAAATTCATTACGATTAACCATGTAATAACCAGCACTCGCCGCATTACAGTTCCTTGTCATTAAATCGTTTACCTAACCCGCACCTGTTCAAGCGTTTCAAAGGTGCACATTGACCCATGTAAACTTCGCTTCTCAAACCTTTTGTGTCATACACTAAATCAGTAGTCACAAATTAGGCAAAATGTCTCTTAAAATTATGTTGGGAATAAGGGACTCCAGAGGAATCGAGCTAACCAACCTTGAGCATTCGTATTATTTATTTGCCCCGTTCCACCATAAGATATTCTGGCATTCGCAACTCGATCTGAATTAATCGAATTATCCGCTCGGATATCCTGAGGCCGAACTATACCAGAAAGTTGTACGTATTCATTACCCTGATTAATTTTAACCCATTTTTCGCCTTGAACCACCATATTTCCATTAGCCAGTACTTTTGCCACCGTAACCGAAATACTACCAGCCAATCGATTATTCTGAATAGACTTTGCATCACCAGTAAATTTCCGTTGGTTACTCAGATCAAAATCCATACTGTATCCGCTACCTAATGATATGGGCCTGCCCAGAAAGAGATTATTAGTCACTTGTTCTTGATCATTTTTCTTTTGCGTAGTAGACGCATTTTTTTGAGCATCCGTTCGCTCGACCAGGAAAATAGTCAATATATCACCAGGATGTCTTGCTCTTGGAGTTTCAAAAAGTGGCAAAGCGGTCTCACTGCTGTAAATTGCTCCATTGGCTTTACGCAGTTCCTTAGGATCAGGAGAAGCTGGATAGGTTGGCGCATAATCTGGATTAGTACCTGGAGCAGGTGGGTTAATTGCTTCACAGCCGCTCAAAAGTAGTACCGACACACAAGTCGCTGCTAAAGTTATAGTTTTCATGACACTAATCCGCTTAAAGAGTTTGCGTTAAATACTGCAACATACTGTCAACAGTCTGAATACTCTTTGCGGTAATTTCATAACTTCGTTGTGCCTGAATCATATTAACCAACTCTTCAACCACATTGACGTTTGATGCCTCAAGAGAACCTTGCAGTAAGGTTCCTAATCCAGAATTACCCGGATTATCAGTTTGTGGCGTACCACTGGCAGCTGTTTCAGTATATAAATTCTGTCCTATTGGCTGAAGACCTGCATTATTAATAAAATTGGTTAACTGGATGGTTCCAATCACTGATGGTGTATTATTTCCAGCAACAGTTGCACTTACTGTTCCATCTGTCCCTATTGTTATGCCTGTTGTTTGAGCGGGAATAGTAATCGCAGGTTGAATGGGATATCCATTACTATTAACAATCTGTCCCGTATTATCGGTTTTAAGACTTCCATCTCGTGTATAAGCTTGAGTACCATCAGGCATCAAAACCGTTAAAAATCCTTGGCCTTCAATCGCAACGTCCAGAGGATTTTGGGTATTTTGCAAACCACCCTGAGCAAACATTTTTTCCGTAGCTACTAAATGAACTCCTGTTCCCATATTGATTCCGGTTGGGATTTGAGAGTTTTGAGAAGATTGTGCGCCGGCCTGACGCAAGTTTTGGTATATTAAATCTTCGAATAATGCCCTACCCTTTTTAAAACCGGTTGTATTAACGTTTGCAAGATTATTCGCAATGGTAGCAATATTCTTATCCTGGGCTTCCAGGCCTGATTTACTGACCCATAGTGCTGGTTCCATGAAAGTCTCCCGCAATTATTCTTATTATTATAAAGACTAGTCCTGCAATAGTTGTGCCAGTTTCTGTCCATTATCATCAACAGTTGATAAAATTTTCATTTGAGCATCAAATTCGCGACCGGCACTAATCATTCCAACCATCTGATCAATTGCCTTAACATTGGACCCTTCAATCGCGCCATTAATCAATTTTACAGTCGCATCTGCCTTGGCAACACCACCTTGCTTAAGCTGCAATAATCCCTCGTCATTTTTAACGATATTGGTTTTATCCAGTGTCACCAGCTTAATTCTATCCAGTATTGCCAGACTTTTGATATCTCCATCCAAAGGAATAATAGTTATCGTGCCGTCATTACCAATTTCTATAGATTTTGCAGGTGGAATGGAAATAGGTCCGCCATCCCCTAGAACCACCTTACCTGAGGCAGTAATTAATTGCCTGTTAACATCCAGGCGCAGACTCCCTCCACGCGTATAAGCCTCTCTTCCCTGACTGTCTTTTACTGCCATCCATCCTTCACCATCTATGGCTATATCCAGATCACGGCCAGTGGGTATAATTTCTCCTGGAGATAAATCAATGCCATTAGGCCCTTGAACGATAAACGATTGTCCGTTTTTATCATTGATTCCATTTTCATTGTTCATATACATGGTTTGCGCCTGATATAAATCAGCTTTAAAACCTGGGGTGTTAATATTCGCCAAATTATTGGCGATTAATTCCTGTCGTTTAAAATCAGAACGACCCCCACTTATTGCATTATACAGGATAGGCTCCATGGCTTATCTCCTACCGAATATTAATGATGGTTTGAGTAATGGCATCCCCTGTTCGGATGGTTTGTGCATTTGCCTGAAAGTTACGCTGGGCACCGATTAATTTAACCAGTTCGCTGGTTAAATCCACATTAGACTCTTCCAGTCTGCCGGAGTTAATCAATCCCAAACCACCGGTTCCTGCACCACTCACCAAAGGCTGACCTGAAGAGAAGGTCTCTGCCCAACTCGTATTACCTAAATTTTGCAGGCTTTCAGGATCAGCAAAGTTTGCCAACTGAATTTGCCCCATAGTCAGTGTACGTCCATTCGTATAACGTCCCAAAATGATTCCTGAATCATCAATATCCAAACCAGCAAGACTGCCTGTTGTATACCCGTCATTTTGAGTAGACTGAACAGCAAATGGACTACCAAATTGTGTACTGTCGGATAAGTCAATATTCAAACTTAAAGGATTAGACCCATTATTTAAATTAAGAGATAATGGAATTAAATTATTGGGCAATGCCGCATTGGCTGTATTGGTTACCCCAGCAAAAGTTCCATCGGTATTAAAGTTTGCCCTGAACAAATTATCCGTATTATGTGGCCCGACGTTGGCAGGTACGTTTTGATTATCAATTTGAAAAGCAACATACCATTGATTTTCAGTACCTGCTGGCGACGCAGCATTGGGATCCCCTGCTGCAGCTGTTGAATCTGCCTTGACAAAATACATGCTCAATACATGAGAATTACCCAAACTGTCATAAATAGTTGATGAACTGACATTGTTATAAGTATCCGTAGAAGGTGTAGCGCCACCAGCCCAATCAACCGCAGGTGCTTTACTCTGTGAATATAAATTGACGCCAGCAGTTACTAAAGTACTCGCTCTGGGGCTAATATTGGCAGTATTGATTTGCAAATCTCCTGAAGCTCCCGTAATGGCACCACTTTTATCAGCAAGCAAACCGGTTAATCGCTGGTTATTTGCATTCACTATATGATTTTCATTATCCAGTTTAAACTGACCAGCCCTGGTATAAACCTTGGCGCCCTGATCACTTAGAATAAAAAATCCGGAGCCATTAACGGCAAGGTCCAGAGTATTATTCGTTGGGCTTAAAGTTCCCGTTGCAAAAGATTGATGGACTCGAGATAATTTGACACCACTACCAACTGAAGAACTGCCAGTGCCATAAGCACTATAAGTATAAATATCGGCAAATTCCGCACGCGCTCCTTTAAATCCTACTGTTGCAGAGTTAGCAATGTTATTTCCAATTACATCCAGGTCTTTGGTTGACGCCTGAATTCCACTTAATGCCGTATTAAAAACCATAATAGCCTCCTGCTTATAATTTTTAGCACTCACCCTGATACATGCAGAGATTGCGGATAGTTTATACTGTTATTTGCCTTACCTGATCCAAAGAAATTGAACCTACTCCGGCTACATTTAATTTTAAACCTTCTCCATTTTGTCCCAGGCTTACACTGTCTACATTTGCTGAAGTCATGGTTTTTAAGGCAACTTCCTGTCCACCATAAGTTCCGTTGACTTTGATTTTATAATTACCCGCAGCTACGCGTTGATTATTTTGATCGGTTCCATCCCAACTAATTTGAAAGAATCCCGGTACAGGTTGCCCTAAAGAAATCGTTTTAAGCAGCTCACCTGACTCTGAGTAAATAGACGCTGTTGGATTAGCAAGTCCTGCTGGCATGTCAATAGCCGCCTTTGCTTCACCATCTGCACCCAAACTCATGCTGTCGCTGTGAACCAGAACTTTACGACCCACCAGTGCCGAAGCTTGAAGAGCCTGGTTTGATTGTAAGGAGGTGGCCATTTGCTGTAACGAATCCTGCATACGGGTAATACCGTCATTTGTACTAAATTGCGCCAGTTGCGATAAGAACTCACCATTGGGTTGAGGTTGCATGGGATCCTGATTTTGTACTTGAGCGACCATGAGTCTTAAAAAATCCTGCTGACCTAAACTTTTTCTGGCAGACTGATCTACCTGATTCAGGCCTAAATTAGTTGCTGAATTAGATCCATTTACTGAATTTGTCATCCTTTTCCCCTTATTCATCTTATTCACCCAATTGCAGTGTTCGCTGCATTAATTGCTTGGTTGTATTCAGTAATTCTATGTTCATTTGATACGATCTGGACGCAGAAATCACATTAGCCATTTCTTCTACATAATTAATGTTGGAGGTATAAACAAAACCGTTCGAATCCGCCAAGGGACTATTAGGATCATATCGCTTTGAAGGTTCTGCATTACTTTCATAAATTCCTTTCAGTTGCACACCCGCCTTAATGTTCTCTCCCATCCATTGCTGTGCTTTTTCCTGAACTGCTTGAAAGATAGGATATTTTGCTTGATATACTTCTTCAGGACTGCTCGCTTCAACGTTCGCATTACTCAGATTTCCAGCACTGGTTGTTAATCGAGCAGTTTCTGCCGTCATAGCCGATCCGGCAATGTCAAAAATAGCATTTAATGACATGATTATTCCCCTTTTAACGCTACAATCATGGATTTGATTTTACTGTCAAGAAAACTCAGACTTGCTTGATAATTCAGCGCGTTCTTCGCAAATTCTGCAGTTTCAATATCTTTATCCACCGTGTTACCGTCCATGGATTTATGATTCGATACTCGGTATTTCATTTGAGTAGATAAATCAGCATTGGTATTAATATGGTTAGGAGAAGTCACCTGCATCTGCTGAGAGTTTCCTGCCATAGAAGCAGCCAGTACTTCATTAAAATCCATATCCATGGCTTTATAATTTGGAGTATTGACGTTTGCCAAATTGTTCGCTAATTGTGATGCACGGTGATCTCGAGCAATAAGCGCTTTGGCATGAATCCCAAAGTAAGAATCAAGATTAAGAGGCATATTCACTCCTTTTTATTATTAATCATAGTAAAGCAAACATTGTGCCAATACAGAAAGAATGAGAAAATATGGCAATTTAACCCGTCTGGAGTACTCTATTATGTCAGTCCTTACGTCAATTCCTCCAAACGCCATCCAACAAATTAAATCTTATCTGCTCCATCTGCAAAATACAATTTGCTCTTCAATTGAAAAGCTAGATGGCCAAGCACAATTTAGAGAGGAATCCTGGGAGCGTTCAGGTGGTGGAGGCGGGATCACGCGAGTGCTATCCAACGGTCGAGTATTTGCCAAGGCAGGTGTCAATTTTTCCCATGTTTCAGGAGAACAACTACCTGTTTCTGCCACTGCGCACAGACCAGAACTGGCCGGTAGAAATTTTAGTGCTTTGGGCGTTTCGCTGGTGATTCACCCCGAAAACCCCTATGTCCCCACGTCTCATGCAAATGTACGATTTTTTATCGCTGAAAAAGAAGGAGCAGATCCCGTATGGTGGTTTGGTGGCGGATTTGATTTGACTCCATATTACGGTTTTGTCGAAGATTGTAAACACTGGCATCAAACGGCATATGAAGCCTGCCAACCTTTTGGCTCGTCAATCTATCCTGAATTTAAAAAATGGTGTGATGATTATTTCTTTATCAAACACCGAAATGAAGCACGTGGGATTGGGGGTTTATTTTTTGACGATTATAATAAAATCAGTTTTGAACACAGTTTTGCTTTGATGCAAAGTATAGGAAATCATTTTATTCCGGCCTACGCACCAATAGTTTCACGTCGAATGGAACATCCTTATGGACCTGCAGAAAAAGCATTTCAAAATTACAGGCGCGGTCGTTATGTCGAGTTTAATTTAATCTATGATCGAGGTACTTTATTTGGCTTACAATCGGGAGGCAGAACGGAATCCATATTAGTGTCTCTCCCACCCGAAGTACATTGGAACTATAATTGGCATCCCGAAGAAGGCAGTATGGAAATGAAATTATATACCGATTTCCTTCCTGCAAAGGATTGGATTAATGCTGTTAATTAGAGATCCAGAATTCAATGGGCTATATAATTTATAATGTGAATTATGGCCTGTTGCCATCTCATCACATCAGTACTATCAAATCGCTACATAACGCATGATTTCAATCCAACCCAACATCACTTTTTTTCTGGTTCCTCAAACAGAACCATAATCCCAACGCAGCTACACTATTCATGAGACTAAGCAATAGAAACACTTGAGGAATAGCCACTTTAAAATGCAATAAGACCATAACCAAAAAGGTTCCAAACACCATAAACAAAGCATTATAAATATTATTTGCTGCAATAGTTCGTGCCCGTGCGTCAGGATGACTGGCTACCTGTAAATAGGTATATAAAGGTACCACAAATAACCCGGCACTAAATGCCAGCATAAATAGATCAAAAGCAATTCGCCAATGATTAAAATGAGTAAAAAAGACGAGCAAGGTCGTCAGATGATCCGATACCTGAATCTCTGTCGGGGATGCCCAATACAGATCAAAAGTAAAGCAGGTTAATGCCAACATAGCTACAGGGACTACAGTAAGAGAAACACTTCCTCGTAGAAACAGATTAATCATTAAAGATCCTGAAGCGATACCAATAGAAAATAATGCTAAAAATACTGCGAAAACATTGGTATTAGCCCCCAAAACATAATGGGAGTAATCTGGTAGTTTGGTAAGTAATACGGCACCAATTAACCAGAACCATGAGATAGTCAAAGTAGATAAGAACACTCCTTTTTCCTTTTTAGCCTGTTTTAGCATGGCTACTGTCGAACGCCAGATATGTAAATCCAACACTAGAGCAGGAAGTGATGATGGCGCGCTTGGAATAAACATACTGGATGTTAACCCTGTAAAGGCCGCACACAAGGTCATAACGATAGCTACATAAGGGGCTCCATGCTCCGAGCCTATCGCTAAAGTCCCCAATGTGGTACCTAATAGAATGGCCATAAATGTACTGGCCTCAATTAAACCTGTAGCGCACATTAAATCCTGTTTCGGCAGGTGATCAGGCAAAATAGCATATTTTATCGGCCCGAAAAATGAAGAGTGAATTCCCAGTCCTAAAAGAGTAAACATCATAAAAAAAATACTCTGTCGGTACAAAGCAAAACCGCCCAATATCATCAGGATGACTTCAAATACCTTTACTAATCGCGTTAAAATTGCTTTATCTAACTTATCAGCTAACTGACCAGAGGTTGCAGAAAAAATAAAAAAGGGAGTGATATATAATGTACCCGCCAATGCCTGATAATATTCGGACTGGGACTGGTTACGGCTTATATGATAGCTAATCATGGTTAACATTGCCAATTTATAAGCATTATCATTAAAAGCACCGAAAAACTGAGTAAGAAAAAGCGGTAAAAATTTTCTCTGCTTTAAAAGATAAATATACCCTGCTCCCACGATCACCCCATCACTGCTATTTTAAATAGAATATCAGCAAGGATATTGGTGTCCCGATAGAAAGTAAATGAAAAAACTCAATTACCTGATTAAATAGGGTTTGTTGGCAAAATGCTAAATGTTTCATTTCAAACGTTATCCAGATCTCCCTGTAAAGGCCTTCTCCCTCAGCCCTGAGGGAGAAGGACGTTCCAGGGAGATCTCGATAACACTTGAAGTGAAACATTTAGCATCTTTTCAACAATAAATTAAGGCTAGTTGGAAGAGCGGGATAACGTATAAATAATGAGGGGATTTAAATAGTCGATATAATTGAATAAACAGACCTCTGTTACGAAAAGATCCTGCGTCGCTCCTAAGCCCTGATCCATTCAAAATAGTGCACTCAATCCGCTAAACGTCCTTGTTTTCTGCGTATGAAATACAACCGAGGATTTAATTTAATGTAGGCACAGACAAGTACTGATTACGAAACCGATCACGCAAATGAGAAGGTTCCTCAGCTTGTTCCGAACCTAAATTCAAGCGCTCCAATACCTGGGCTGATAAAGGGGCAATACTTCCCTCAAGAGCTTTCAAGGCAAAGCTTCTTTCAGATGAAGGAACCAACACTGCAATTTGATTTATCGCTTTAACAATGCAATTGGCAATTTCATGTGCTTTATGTTGTTCAACACACAGTTCCAAATCCTCGCCTTCATGCAACAAAGTTTGCCAAGGTCTTTTATTAAAAAATCCTGGTGTACCTCCGAAGCGACGCTGTATGTCATTCTGCTCCATTTCTTTATCATAATAATCCAATCGCACCGAAAAAGTTTCATGGTCGACACGCAGATTCCAGTCCGAATTGTAGTGGCGTACATACATTTCATTAAACAAATTAACAAACGTATTTAAGACTTCATTGTCCCTAAATGCCAAACCAAGCTCCACGCGCATCCCACTTCTTTTTTGATTGACGTTCCAATGAACACCAACAATACCGTCTGATTGCAATAAAGATTCATGTTGAGGCATTGCTCCTGGCAAGGTATAAGTACTGCCCATAATAGAAAAACCATGCGAAAAATTTCCAAAATCTGATTTTTTAGGCACTACCGAGCAGACACCAAAACGTTGCTCTATCTTCTGGAATAGTTCATCCAGAGGTTTCTCACATACTGACGCATCCTTGGAACGTTTAATATGAAGATGATAATCATAACAAACCGCCCCAGGATTAACTGCGGAATTTATAGTCGTACGCCGAATAACAGCATCTAAACCTAATTCGTCTTTAAAAAATTCAACCAGTGCTTTTCGGTTTGCGGAAAAACCTAAGGGACTTTGATCGATATCCCCTTTAATTTCGGAAAAGATTATTTCGGCCTCTCCTTCTGGCCGTAATAATAATCCTAAATATACAGCAGCCTGAAAAGGATGTTTGTCATAGGTAACGGCCCCATACGTTTCGATAACACGAGTTACTCTTCCTCTAAGGATATCAAATAACCATCTCGCATGTTCCCCATTAGGAACCGGGCTAAAACAACACACATCAATTTGTTTTTTATTGTGTTCAGGTAAATCCTGCAGACTGAATCCTATAGTAAAATTATTTTCCTTTTTATAACTGGCTAATGCATGACCATCACCCATTCCGGAATCAACAATTATAGCAAACTCATTATTTTGCTCTAAGTGAGCTGTAAGCAATCGTTGATTTCGGGCACGAGATAATTTAGCGAAGTGTAAACGATTATAATCCAGCCAATCCCTGCTATGTGG
Organism: Legionella quateirensis; assembly: GCF_001467955.1. Lineage (GTDB taxonomy): Bacteria > Pseudomonadota > Gammaproteobacteria > Legionellales > Legionellaceae > Legionella > Legionella quateirensis. The sequence continues at coordinate 116,797 of NZ_LNYR01000048.1, forward strand.
ATAATCGATCACAGGCCAAGGCAAACCGTCATCAGCATATATCGTGTTCTGCACTTGTGTTCTTACACTCTCAATATCCGCTAATTTTTGGGAGTCAACGTTACATGGAACAGCAGAATGTTCCCTTGATGGCATACGATCATCCTCATTATCCCCGTAATTTGATGCCAAATTACTTAAGATATTCAATAACTCATTCATGTAATGCTGAAACTGAATCCGAACTATCTCAGGTTGCTCTAACCAATTGAACCTCTCCAATATTGAGATCAAATGATCAATTCGTCGCAAATACTGTTGTTCAATTATTCTTATTTGCTGTTCAGTTAATCCATTGATCCGAATACTTGCTTCATCATCCGCGATAACGCTGATTTGATCCGACAACAATCCTTTAATATCACTGACAAAATCATTTAAATTTAAAATAGCCTGTTTGACCTCATGTCCATCAGGTAAGTGACGCATCATCTTATTAGTAATGGAAAAATGAGGAAGATTTTGTGGCGATAAATCTGAACCAATCCAGGTATAAGACCCTTGAGCCTGATGTATTGAATTGGCGGCGTTCTGCTTTAACTCATTTAGTAACTTGGAAAACATAGTTATTACCCACATCGAATGATTAAAAAGAGAGCACTATAAGCTATTTGCGAACAAAATGGTATGACGAAAAACGGACAGTCAAAAATTGACATGTCAATAAAAAGCGATTGTCCTCCAATAAAAATCATGTTAAACTGTGCTAATATTAATCATATTGAGATATAAATGACTGATAAGACCGTTTTTATAGCACATCCTTGTTTAAAGCATCATGAAATGATTAAGGATATATGTCGACCGCTACAAGGTCTTGGGGTACATTTTTTCGGATATACCGCCGTTGATTCAATGAATAATGGATATTGCCTTGGCTCCAGAGCAAATTATGCAGAAGAATACCTTCGTAAAAAACATGTAAAAAATGATTTAAATTATAGAGATGAGAAACCTAAAAGTAAAAATGACTATGATTTTTGGGACTTTCAAGAACTGGATGCAAACAAAAAAGACCTGTACCAGATGGCTGCAGAGTTTGATCAAGGACATACGTTAAGCATTACCAAACACGAAATGGACATGACCCACAGTTTTCACTTTAGTGGTCATCTGGCAGATGAAGGTTTTAACCAACGTTTACTTGAAAAAATGGACACCTTACATGCCTTCATGGATTTATTTAACCACCAATTAAAAAACATCCCTGAACTCAATGAAATCTATAATCATCCTGAGCTTATAGACAACCCGGTTACTTCAGAGAATAGAACCATCACATTAATTGATGCCGATCCACGCAGTTTCACTATTGATAACAAAGCGCGTCATACCATTAACTTTAAATCTGAATCTAAATATCTATTAACAGCTAATGAAAGAAACTGCTTAAAGTGGTTAATCAAAGGGAAATCAGCTGAAATGATAGCTGAGATTAATCACATTTCTAAAAAAACAGTTGAGCGATACATCGCGTCATTAAAAGAAAAGTTTCAGTGCTATACCCTGTTCCAATTAGGCCAGAGAGTAGTTGAGTATGGGATAGCAGAGCTTTTATAATCAGCGTACCAGTGAGTTAGGGATTTGCACAGTTCCACTATCATCCGTTTAATTCACTCAGGCTGACTCATCCAGCAAATGCGCTATTTTTGTTGTTTCACCCTGATAAAACAGGGTATCAACGGGACATAATACAAATTGTTGGGGTAATAATTCCTTTTTAATTGGCTTAAATCCATTCTTTTCATAAAACCTTTGCGCTGCTTGCAATTGATCTACCGTGCCAAGAAATAATTGTTTGAAACCGTGTTTTAAAGCGTTCTTAATCAACGTCCTTAGTAATAATGACGCAATTCCCAAACCGCGATATTCAGGCGTAAGAAAAAATTTTTTCAGCTCACCTTGTGAATCATTTAATTTCTTTAGACCGATGCTCCCAATAATCACTCCTTGAGCATCAACTGCATACCAAAAATTACAGGAATTATGAAAATAGTATTCTTCTTCTGCCTTAAGAATGGATGCATTGATTTCTGGTGTTATATTGATATTAAATTCATCAACCTGAATTCTCTCAATCATATGAATTATTTGTTTACGTAACGTTCTTGAAGTTGAAAGTCTTAATATTTTAATCTGATCACGAACGATACGACTTTGCTCCAATGCCCAGGCATATTTACCAATGGCTCCGATTACCTGCTCTTGATCTTCCTGAGTCAAAAAATGAAAGGCCCGCTTAATTTTGGTATTTGAATATTCATCAATATACTGTATTTTTTCTTTACCCTTTTCGGTGATTCTAAGAAAACGTTCCCGCTTGTCTATCCCTTCGGTTACTGAGATTAAACCATCTTTAATCAGCGATGCGACAATACGTGATAATGTGGGCAAGGAAATTAATAATAATTGACTCAATTTGGCACTGGTCACATCAGGTTCTTTATTGATTTCGATTAAAGCATGCCAGTATGAAGGTTGTTCTTTGGCATCCACCTTATTTAATTGCAACATTCCTAACTCTCGAATCAATTTTCTGGAATGATGTCTTAATAAATCAATTGAATCGTTCATTTGCAGAACCTTAGTAACAATTATAAATATAATTTCAATTTTAATGTATTTTACTTAAAATAGCACAACATTAAACATATTTTAATCATAAATTTGGTCTTTTATGTTGCATAAAAAGCATAAATTAGTTAAAATAGTTTCATATTTTATGTATTTTTATAATAATGCTATTCATTTACCAGGATATAAATAAAAAATCCGTTTTGCGTTTACTGAAACGTATTACTTAATCTGTATGGAGTTTCTATGGATCATCTAAATCAATTATCAGCCCTTCTGCCTCTTATTGCATTAGTGTTTATCTCTTTAATAAGTCCAGGCCCTGACTTTGCCATTACCGTAAAAAACAGCCTGGTTTATTCAAGACGCACCGGTTTATTAACCGCACTGGGTATCGCATTGGGAAGTTTAATCCACATCAGTTATACCCTCCTTGGCTTAGGTCTGTTAATAACAGAAATTCCTGTTTTAATGCGATGTATCCAATATATTGGCGCATCATACCTCTTATATATTGGTTATAAAAATCTGATGTCCAAAGCCGCTGGAGAACGCATCGATGGATATGACAGCTCTGTAGATCTAAAACCTTTACACGCATTTTCAGTAGGCTTTATAACCAATTTAATTAATCCCAAAGCCATGTTATTTTTTATCAGTCTATTTTCCGTACTCATGCCCCGGGATATTTCAGACTCCAGTAAATTAGTTTTAGCCTTCGTACTTTTTTTAGAAACCTTGCTCTGGTTTTCATTTGTAGCATTCAGTCTTTCTGGAAAAACGACCCGAACAAAATTCCAGAAAGTCAGCCATTGGATTGAGCGAGTAACCGGATTCATTTTAATTGTACTTTCACTTAAATTATTTTTTAGTCAAATTACCGTTTAACACGATAAAAGGCCTAACCGCATATATAAGTTACTGCCAAACAGCATATCTAGTGTAAAGAACATGAGCCTGTACTTCCAAAATGAATACATCAACACACTGTTCCGGGTTCGGATTGAATGGCATACAATACGTGTCGCGCTAATGGATGTGAAGGATCAAGATTAGGATGCAGAAAATCACCGTCGCTCACGTGCGTCATTCCTATTTTTTCCATCACCCTTCGTGATCTGAGGTTATCAGGCACCGTAAACGCAACCACTTTTTTCAATTTTAAATGATTAAACGCAAACTCCAGCACTGCTTGAGCACCTTCAGTTGCGTATCCTTTGCCCCAACAGGATGAGGCAAGACGCCATCCAATCTCAACACAAGGTGTAAAATGCGCCTCCCAGGAAGGATTGTTTAAACCAATAAAACCAATAAATGCTTGAGTTTCCTTTTCCTCTACAGCCCAGAGGGTAAATCCTTTATTAACAAGTTGTGATCTCATACGTGTTATAAAAGAGTGCACCATATCCATAGTCCACATACCAGGAAAGTACTCCATTACTTTAGGATCCTGATTCATCAAAAAGAAAGGAACACTGTCTTCATCGTTCCAGTCTCGTAAAATTAAACGAGAAGTTTCCAAACTGTTCATGGCAAATAAATCCTTCCTTCCATATATAGGTGACAGTTACCATACAATAAAACGCGCTTATCCTTGATCTCGCAGTACAGTTCCCCTTGTCTACGGCCGCCTTGAAGAGCATGAATAACCGATTTATTTAACTCCTTACACCAATAAGGTGCGATGACGCAATGAGCTGAGCCAGTTACCGGGTCTTCTGGTACATCACAACCGGGATAAAAGCATCGTGAATAGACATCAGTACCAGAGCCTGGAGCTGTTAAAATTAATCCCCTATAATCCAGCCTGGCGACAGCAGACAAATCAGGAGTCGCTTCTTTGACATCCAATGCATCTTCATAAACGAACATCAAATCAAATTGACTTTGAAATACCCTATTGGGCATTTTTAAATTTAAATTGTGCATATCCGGAGTCCATGCGGTTTCATTTAATGGCAACTCCGGAAAATTCATGACCAAACCCTGATGTGATTTTTTAACAATCAATTCGCCACTTAAACTATTAAATCGAATTTCCTGTTCTTTATATCCCATTTTTTCGAAAATAATATAAGCGCTGGCGAGCGTTGCATGACCACAAAGAGCAACTTCTTCATTGGGGGTCAACCATCGTATTCTGAATCCATTTCCTTCAGGCACAAAAAACGCGGTTTCAGATAAATTATTTTCCGCAGCTATAGCCTGCATTTCCGCATCAGTAAGCCACTCATTCAAGGGACATACTGCTGCAGGATTTCCCTTAAATAAACTTGATGCAAAAGCATCAACCTGATATATCGTCAAACTGTTCATAGTTATCTCCCAAAGAAACGTATACATAATATACATAGTTTGTTATTATATAGCAAGCTATATAAATTAAGGATGTTCATGTATCTCTCTACTTTACTTAAAAAAACCAACAGGCTATTGCTCAAACGTGCCAATGAATTAATCAAACCTTATGCAATAAACCACGCGTACACATTTATTCTGATGGAATTATTTAATCAGGATGGTTTAACTCAAACGGAACTTGTGCAATTAATTGATGTAGAACAACCCACGCTGGTCAGAACGTTGGATAGAATGGAACGAGATGGATTTATTATCCGTAATCAAAGTTCTTATGACAGGAGAGCAGTAAATATATCTCTAACACCTAAAGCAAAGGCAACAAAAGATAGTCTCGAGCTTATCGCTCACCAACTTAATGAGCAGGCACTGGTGGGATTTTCTGATGAAGAATTAGCTAATTTACGCGATTACATGCACCGAATTTCAGAAAATTTGAAACACAATTTTAATAAGTAATATATAGAAATTAGATAAGTACTTTGTTAATTTCGAATCATTTTTTTTTAACTGCTCATTTCCGGATGAAAAATCCCCAATATTTCAGTGGATTATCGGTATTCAGTCGCTTATTCTTTTTAGAAACTTCATCTCAACATTGAAGTGGAATAAAAAAATAAAAATCGTCACAAAATATAAATTTAAAACCTACTTTAAAATTATTCGACAATGTGATTAAATATGCAACACCATTAAATAAACGTATTCTATCTTACGTTTTAGTACGCTTTTGGAGTTGTAATTTTGATTTATGAGATATATTCCTTCGATTTTGACGGATGCCTGGCAAACCTTTTATATTTATCCAGTAAGAAAAAAGACATTATTCGTGCCAATCAGGGCTTACTCGCGCTAATCAAAACATCATCCAATCCTAAAATTATTCTGGTAGGCTCCAACAGACAAGGATTCTTAGACGATTTTACCAACGCTGCAGATAATAAACGAGGCTCCTGTTTCCCGGCAATTAAACTGATCTGTCAGGAACTGAATACTCACGAAGCTCCTGCAACTCTGGATGAATTCTTACTTAGTGACATCTATAACGATCTACCCGATGGTGCTTCCTTTAAAGAAGCACTTAAATATATAGAAAAAAACAACAAAGATTATAAAGTTGACAAAGTAAAGAGACCTGATCTTTTTCCAAACTGGATCCATGATGAGAGTAAATTAACGGTTATTTATGCTCAAATGCACAAAATGGCAAAGGACCATCCCCATGATGATCTTCAATTTAATTTCATTGATGATCGAGAAGATATTTTAAATAACTTGTATGAATACTTCGAAAAATATCCGGAGCTGATTCCCCATAATGTCACTTTGAACTTAAAAAGGTATATGGGACCAGTAGATAAAAACGAAAACCCGATTGATCCCTTGGTAATGGAATATGCACCTATCAAAGGAACAAGACCTGAAGCGGATCAGGACTACCGGCAAACGGTTAAGATGATGGCTGCAGTGACCATTGAACAAATGAATGCACATGATTATTATCTATGCGCCACCAAGGCCAAAAGTCCTATAAAAAGTTACGAAGAAGCCAAAAAATACAATTACAATATATCCGTGATTAAAGCCGCCAGTTATTATAAACCAGGTATGATGCCCATTAATCCACCAGAATTTACTACCCCCAAAAAAAGCAGATTTGCTATTTTTGGAAAATCATTCTTTTCCAGTAAAAATATACTAACTGAAGTGAACAGTTCCTATTCTAGTTCTAATCCCTCGTTCTCCATTCCAGGCAGCAGTACAGACTCAACTCCAAAGCCTGGTTTTAGTTATGCCTCGAGTTCAAGTTCAAGTTCGAACATTGACGATGATTCCGATCCCGTTTATGTGCCAAAAAATAGTGCTAATTTGGAATTAACATTAGACCCCATTCCAGAACATCCGATAGAAGAAATTAAAGATGAAACTCATGAACCAGGACATCAGTTTTTTAATGCGGAACAGCACGAAACTGATACAGTAAAAGTCCCAAGGGCTATAGGGCTACACCGATTATTCGCTCCCATAGAAGACGAGACCCAGGAAATTATTTTATCAGAGCCCAATATGGAAACCGTTATAAGTATACCGGCTAGTTCAAATTAACATGCAACAGAGCATATAGAATAGGCATAGACGATTTTTTACAATCAATAAAAAGTCGTCCTTGCACACTCTAATACTGAATTGTAACGAATTACCGCTCTGCTTTGAGATTATTGAAAACCACTTGCTACCTGGCGTTTTGCTGAATCAATAAATTAGGAATAAAGAGAAAATGGAATAGTTGCTAAGGAGTAAGCCAGACTGAATTATCTGGCTTGAATATCTTATTTATTATTCGTTTGCTTCGGTAGCTAAAACAACCTCTTGGGCTTTCAGTCCTTTGGGACCTTTATCCAGCACAAAAGTAACAGGATCATTTTCATGAAGTGTTTTAAACCCAACACCTTGAATGTCTTTGTAATGTACAAAAATATCATCGCCCTGCTGATTAATAATAAATCCAAATCCCTTTTTTTCATTAAACCATTTAACATGGCCTGTCTCTCTCTGCGACATTAGCTATCCCCTTTGTCTTAAACTTTTTACATCGTGATCGTTATTTAAAATATATTAATGTTTATTTCAGATAGTCTGTCAAAATGACTAAAATTAAGTCATTCATTAAGTTGCTATCTGCGCTATAATAAACAGTTTCTCTATGCACGAATAAACACGCACACTCTGATTAGCATAACAGTTTTTTGTTGATTGTTAAGGATTTTTTTCAAAAAATGTGTTTGTTTTCAATAATTTTTTGTTTTAGGAATGAATAATGAATCATACCAAATCATCTTTTATAAAATTAGCTCTAGATTGTCAGGTTTTAAAATTTGGTGAGTTTACGCTGAAATCTGGCAGACTTAGCCCCTACTTTTTTAATGCGGGATTATTTTATCATGGTAGCGCTTTGCGTAAACTGGGACAGTTTTATGCCCAAACAATTATGAATCATCGGATTGAATTCGATCATTTATTTGGCCCCGCCTACAAAGGTCTTCCCCTTGCGACTACTACAGCGGTAGCGTTGGATGAGTTAGGTAAAGACTGTACTGTCACCTTTAATCGAAAAGAAGTTAAAAATCATGGAGAAGGTGGACAATTAATTGGCTCTCCATTATCTGGAAAAACGCTTATTATAGATGATGTCATTACCGCAGGAACTGCTTTTAGAGAGTCTCAAACGCTGATTAAGGAGAATGGGGGTATTCTCAGCGGAGTAATTATAGCTTTGGATAGATGTGAACAAGGCCTCACCAAACAATCAACTTTATCAGAAATCAAAGCTCAAGGAATTAATGTCTATTCTATTATCAATTTATTTGATTTAATTGAGTATCTGAAGAATGATAATCAAAGCACCCAGGTGAAAAAATTGGAAGCTTATCAGGAGCTGTATGGGTGTGAGAGTTAAACAATTCATGGATACTCAGGTTCAATATCACGACCATAAAATGAGACATTTCATCGAGAGCCATTCAGGCTGATGACTGACTTTTCTAATGAGGAACATTATCTACTAATCAATATAAACTTTCGTCTTTGCGAGCAACGCGAAGCAATCCAGAACGAAGTTTTATTGGACACGTGTTCTGGATTGCTTCGCGATGCTCGCAAAGACGGGTATTTATAGGATCATTGGGACTTTAAGAAATACATTTTTGGAGTTATTAATTATTAGGATTAGGGGATTACTCAATCCTCAGCCTGAACGTATTAAGGGTAAATAAGATTAACTAATCCTGCTTAGCGCCCGGATCACTCTCTGAATATAAATTAAGAACAATCCGGGTTACCCATTTAGGATAACCCGGACAAAAATTAACTAGACTATTTTGCGTCTTCTTCTCTTAGCTCAAGCCACATTGCATTCAATACTGCAAAAAAACAAGCCAAACCAGTACCTAAAACCCAGGAAAAATACCACATACCACTCTCCTCAATAAGCTGAATCCTGATTATCCAGAACAGTTTTCTCAGTTACTTTGCCTCGCAAAACTCTATAAACCCATGCAGTGTAAGCCAGTATTATAGGTAAAAATACTATCGTTACAACCAACATAATAAACAAGGTCAACTGACTGGAGGAACTATCCCAAACCAGTAAACTGTGTTGTGGATAGGTTGACGAAGGAAGAATAAAAGGAAACATACTCACACCAACAGTTCCAATCAAAGTACCAACACTCAGTCCGCTAAAGATAAAAGCCAACACAGCTCTATTTGCAAAAACTATAGCGAACAACGTTGACACAAGACTGAGGGCAGGAACCAGCATCGTCAAGGGATAGGCAGTATAATTATTAAACCATGCGCCGGCTTGACTTGATGCTGATTTGTATAATGGATTTGATGGTCCATCATGTGGAACTATGCCATTAAGGACATACCCGTCAATGCCATAGAAAGACCAAAATCCCAAGGCGCAAAAGAGTACAATAACACCCAACGCGCACCATTTGGCGCTGGCTTTGGCTCTTTGCTGCAGAACCCCTTCTGTTTTGACCTGAATGAAAAAAGCGCCATGCATAGCCAGCATTAACACAGACAGAATACCGCATCCCAGAGCGAAAGGATTTAGTAGCTGCCAGAAGCTTCCTGTATAAAATACTCTTAAGCTCTCATCAAAATAAAAAGGGACTCCCTGCAAAACATTACCTAAAGCGACTCCAAAAATCAGCGAGGGAACAAAACCACCAATAAATAAAGCCCAATCCCAAGTGGTTCGCCAGACTGGATTTGTCAGCTTGGAGCGGTATTTAAATCCAACCGGTCTTAGAATCAATGCTAAAAGAACAACCAGCATTGCCAGATAAAAACCGGAAAATGATAGAGCATATAATGCAGGCCAGGCAGCAAAAATAGCGCCGCCACCCAGGATAAACCAAACCTGATTACCTTCCCAGGTCGGTCCAATGCTGTTAATGAGCACACGTCGCTCGATATCCGTTTTGCCTAACCAGGGCAGCCACATGGCAACACCCAGGTCAAAACCATCCATTATTGCGAAACCGATTAATAAAATACCTATTAATAACCACCAAATCACTCGTAATGTTTCATAATCTAAAGGCATTGGTATCTCCTAAAATTAGTGCTGCATGCCATCTGGACCAAGGCGAATATATTTCACCATTAAATAAAGCTCTACAATGGCCAAAACAGTATAAAATAATACAAATCCAGCTATTGAGATCATGACCTGACCGGGAGTTAATGCTGAGGCGCCCATAAAAGTTGGCAATATTCCCTGAACGACCCAGGGTTGTCGACCATATTCAGCAACCACCCAGCCTAATTCAGCAGCAACCCAGGGTAGAGGTAAAGAATAAAATGCCATTCGATGATACCAACGGGTTTTTTCCAATCGATGTCGTACCGATAAATAGAAGCCGATTGCAAAGAGCAGAATAAAGTAAATACCACAGGCAACCATTATTCTAAACGAAAAAAACATAGGTAGAACCTTGGGCTTCAAGTCCTGAGCGGCCAAGTTGATTTGATCTTCAGTAGCATCCGTTACATTTTCAGTATATTTCTTAAGCAATAATGCATAGCCAAGGCTGTCGCTGTGTTCACTAAATACTTTTTTAGCCTCTTCATTATTGGGTTCTTTTTGCAAAGTTTTCAAAGCATTATAAGCAATCATACCGTCTTTGATTTTTAACTTGCCTTCCTCGATCAACTCAATAATTCCCAACAATGGCGTATTTAATGAACGAGTGGCAATAATACCTAATGCAAAAGGAATATCGATGGAATATTTGGTACTCAGAGTTTTCTCATCGGGTATACCAAAGACAGTTAATGAGGCAGGAGCTTTCTCTGTATGCCACATAGCTTCCATAGCAGCCAATTTCATCTTTTGGTTTGAGTTTGCTACGTACCCGCTTTCATCTCCTAATACCACTACAGATAATGCTGAAGCCAAACCAAAGGATACAGCTACCGTCATGGAGCGTTTAGCAAAAGCCTTATTGCGATCACGTAACAGAAAATAAGCGCTTATGGATAAGACAAACATGGCGCCTGTAACATAACCCGCACTGATGGTATGAACAAACTTGGCCTGGGCGACTGGATTAAACAACATATCATAGAAACTGCTGACTTCCATTCGCATGGTTTGATAATCAAAATAGGATCCAACGGGATTCTGCATCCAGCCATTAGCGATCAAAATCCATAATGCAGACAGGTTGGTCCCCAAGGCTAAGAGCCAGGTACAAATCATGTGTTGAAATTTGGTCAGTTTATCCCATCCAAAAAAGAATAATCCAACAAAAGTAGCTTCAAGAAAGAATGCCATCATCCCTTCAATTGCCAGTGGCGCGCCAAACACATCACCAACATAATGAGAGTAATAGGCCCAGTTAGTTCCAAACTGAAACTCCATAGTTAGGCCGGTTGCAACACCCAAAACGAAATTAATACCAAATAAAACTCCCCAGTACTTGACCATTTGCCGCCAGATTTCCCGTCCGGTCATGACGTACACCGTTTCCATAATGGCAAGCATCACCGAAAAACCCAAGGTCAGCGGAACAAATAAAAAGTGGTAAAGCGCGGTTAAAGCGAATTGTAACCGGGAAAGATCTACTACCTCACTAACAGGAATCATTAAATCACCTCTTATTAATTTGGGAATACTCTGATTGTACTGATTTACCTAACATCCATTCCTTGCCACTTGACAGTACAGGATGCATTCCTCGGACACAGACGTACCATAATAGAAAAAGCAATATCATTTTAACTGTTATCGTTAAAGTTATATCTCGCGTAAATGGTTTCATAGTAGTTATCCAGATTTGGAACACCAATACTATATATTAAGTAAAAAAAATTTTCACTAAGTTCTTGACAATGCTAAAGATAATCATTATCATTAAATTTTGTTTTAACGTGTTAATACATTAATATGAAACTACATTTTGATACTAAAAATTCTGCCCTTCCCGAATTGATGCAAGCCATCAGTTTATTAAATGATAAAGAAGAAGCGCTTCAATTTTTTACGGATTTATGTACTCCGGCTGAATTGGAATCGATGGCTGACCGTTGGCAAGTTGTTCCCTTGCTCCGTCAAGGCATACCCTATCGCACTATTCATGACCAAACCGCTGTTAGCGTCACTACCATCACTCGTGTAGCCCGTTGTTTAAGTTTTGGAACTGGTGGTTATAAACTTATTGCAGATCGAATGGAGAATTTATGAAAAATCGTTTACGACTGGCCTTACAAAAAAAAGGACGATTATCTGATGAATCCATCAGTCTGTTACAACGTTGTGGCTTAAAATTTCGTATAAAACCCAATGCTCTTCTCACTCATGTAGATAATTTTCCTATAGATTTGCTTTTTGTACGTGATGACGACATTCCCACTTTAGTATTTGACGGTTTATGCGACGGGGGAATTGTTGGTGAAAACGTTTTATTGGAAGCATCTCTGGCTAAACCTGGTAAACTTTTTAAACAATTATTATCTTTAGGCACCTGTACCTGTCGTTTATCCATAGCAGTACCAGAATCCTTTGATTACCAGGGTCCCGGTAGTCTGGATGGTAAACGAATCGCAACCAGCTACCCTTATTTACTCAAAAAATATCTGGATGAACGTGCTATTTGCGCTGAAAGCCTTATCTTGTCAGGTTCCGTAGAAGTCGCACCCCGTATGGGAATGGCTGATGCGATTTGCGATCTGGTATCAAGCGGCCAGACTTTGGAAGATAATAAACTCTATGAGGTAGATACCGTACTTCAAAGCCAGGCAGTATTCATTCAGACTGAACAGCACTTTTCACCCGAAGCTCAGGAGCTATTTGACATGCTTGCTCGACGTATTCAGGCGGTTCAGCAAGCTCAGGAACGGAAATACATTGTTTTTCATGCCCCCAAATCTGCACTGGAGCGTATTTCGAAACAATTACCTGGTGCGGAAGCACCAACCATTCTCCCTTTACCAGATAACCTGGATAAAGTTGCAGTGCATGTTGTTTCCAGTGAACGTGTCTTCTGGAAGACACTGGAAACAATACAGGCCTTAGGCGCAAGTTCAATTTTAGTGTTACCCATTGAAAAAATGTTGGAGTAAGTACGATGTTAACCATTACAAACTGGCAATTGTTATCACCTTCTGAACGAGCACTGTGCTTATCCCGACCTGTAGAGACTGATTCAGTCAAAAATAAAGTTCTGGAAATCATCCAACAGGTACAAACTACCGGGGATCAGGCATTATTTGAGTTAACGCGAAAACTGGATGGAGCCTGTTTAAAGCAGCTCAAAGTGCCGCAACAAAAAATCCAGGATGCAACAATCGATCAGCACGTTCTTTCTACCATGAACCAGGCCATCCAGACGATAACCAACTATCACCAGTCTTTAATACCTGAAGAGAAAAGCATCTGTACAGCTCAAGGGATTCACATTCTTACTACGTACAGACCGATTCAAAAAGTAGGTTTATACGTCCCGGGCGGAAATAAGACTCCATTAATATCCTCTCTTTTAATGCAGGCGATACCTGCTCGAATCGCCGGATGTCCAATAAAAGTACTGTGTACTCCGCCAGACGCAAACGGAGAAATCAATCCTCATTTACTGGTTGCTGCCCGATTATGCGGAATTGAAACCATCTACACTCTGGGTGGCGCCCAGGCAATTGCAGCCATGGCGTATGGCACTGAAAGCGTGACTAAAGTGGATAAACTGTTTGGACCGGGTAATCGTTACGTTACCGAGGCCAAAAGTCTGGTATCCATAGATCCATGTGGTGCAGCAGCAGATATGCCAGCAGGGCCATCTGAAGTCATGATCATCGCCGATAATCATGCCAATCCTTCGTTCGTTGCAGCAGATTTATTGGCTCAGGCAGAGCATGGTGCCGACTCACAGGTCATTTTAATCTGCGAGAATTCAGAATTTGCCAACGAGGTCAATCAAGAGATACAACTGCAGTCTGTACACTTATCGAGATCTTCAATTATTAATCAATCGCTGGCTAAAAGCAGAATCATTGTCTGCTCAAACAGCACGGAACAGCTGGCTATTATCAACAATTATGCACCAGAACACTTAATTATTAACCGGGATGATGCTGATTCATGGGTAAGTCACATTAATTCTGCAGGAACAGTATTCCTCGGTTCATGGGCTGCAGAAACCATGGGAGATTACGTCAGTGGCAGCAACCACGTACTGCCTACAAACGGTTATGCAAAAAATCATAATGGATTAAGTACTCTTGATTTCTTAACCCGTTTTAATGTGCAATCTATAAACCAGGAAGGTATCAAAAACTTAGGTCCGGCTGCTGTTTGTCTTGCTCAAATCGAAGGTTTGGATGCCCATGCTAACGCAATACAAATCAGACTCAATGCCTTGGAGGCTTAAATGTCCATACTTAACTTAATACGACCCGAGTTGCTAAACAGCCAGAATTATGTGCCTGGTGGAGAAGATTGCACATTCAGACTTCATGCCAACGAATTACCCTGGTGTCCTGTTAACTCAAACGGCGCTATGTCTCTGAATTTTTATCCGGATACTCGTTTGCAAGCTCAATTACAGGCCAGGTTAGCTGAACGCTATCAGGTCGATAAAGATCACATTGTACTGACCAGAGGCAGTGATGATGGGATAGATCTGGTAACGCGCTTATTTTTAACAGCACGTCAAGATGCATTCATGCAATTTCCTCCGACTTTCCCTATGTATGCCTTTTATGTTCGTCTACAACAGGCTGAACTCATTCAGTGTCCACTGAACCCTCTTGATGATTTTAGCCTTTCTTTAGAACAGATTAAAAACAGTTGGCAATCCAACTGTAAAATTATCATGTTTTGCAGTCCTAATAATCCAACCGCAAATTTAATCGACCTGGATCTGATTGCTGCTACGTGTGACCATTATGCAAACCGTTCAGTCATCGTCGTTGACGAAGCGTACATCGAGTTTTCCAGAACAAAAAGTGCTGTGTCCTTGCTTAATCGTTATGAAAATCTGATTATATTAAGAACGTTATCCAAAGCATGCGGCCTGGCAGGCTTGCGTCTTGGCAGTATCATCGCTCAAGCTCACGTTATAGAAGCACTCAATAAAATTATAGCGCCTTATATTATTCCGAGCACAAATATTGAATTAGCTGCCCAGGCATTAGATAACACGAACTGGTTTCCCTCGGTTATCGAGCGCATCTGCAGTTCACGGCAAAAGCTCATTCAAGTATTAAACAACAGTCCTGTGATTGAAAAAGTATATCCATCTGAAACCAATTTCGTACTCATTAAATCGCAGTATGCTAAAGAATTAACTGCCTGGTTCGCGGAACACAACATCGCTGTAAGAGATTTCCCCCCTTCTTCCTTATTACACGATCATTTGCGCATCACAGTCGGTGATTCGGAGCAAAATCAATTACTCATTACCTCCCTATCTAATTTTATCAATAATGTTTCAGGATTAAATTATGCAAAAGATCTTATTTATTGACCGTGACGGTACCTTAATTGAAGAGCCCTTTGATAACCAGGTCGATTCATTGGAAAAAATAAAACTGACGCAGGGAGTAATCCCTGCCCTGCTTCAGCTCAAAAAAGCAGGGTTCAAATTCATTATGGTTTCCAATCAAAACGGAATTGGCACCTCCAGCTTTCCAGAAGAAGATTTTGCGATTTGTCATGAATTTACCCTCGATCTGTTTTCTTCGCAGGGCATATTATTTGATGAAATATATATATGTCCTCATATGCCCGAAGATAATTGTAATTGCCGAAAACCTAAAACCGGATTACTGGATCAGTTTATGAGGGATGTACCTGTTGATAAATCCCGTTCCTGGGTTATTGGTGATAGAGATACCGATAAAGCATTAGCGGATAACTTAGGAATTCAATTTCTTCCCATATCCAAAGAACACTCATGGGATGATATTGCGGTATCCTTATTGAATAATCGCCGCAGCGCCATCGTTTCCAGAACAACAAATGAAACACAAATACAGCTGAAATTAACCTTGGATAGTGACCAAACCAGTGCTATTAAAACCCCCATCCCATTTTTTAATCACATGCTGGAACAGGTCGCAAAACACGGTGGCTTCGATCTGGATCTACAGGCATTGGGCGATGTGGAAGTTGATGATCATCATCTGGTTGAGGACACTGCAATTGCTTTAGGTGAAGCAATTAAAACAGCACTCGGTGACAAATGGGGAATAAATCGGTACGGATTTACCTTGCCTATGGATGAAGCCCTTGCCTCCATCGCAATTGATATAAGTGGTAGAAGCTTTTGTCAATTCAATGGTCAATTTAGCCGGGAGTTTGTTGGTGGTATGGCTACGGAGATGGTCCCGCATTTCTTTCACTCCTTATCCAGTGCTTTGGGTGCAACCATTCACCTGACTGTAACCGGTTCCAATCACCACCACATGATCGAAGCGTGCTTTAAATCATTGGGAAGAGCATTGAGACAGGCTTGTGCCAGGACCAGTGAAACACTCCCGTCAACCAAGGGGATGTTATGATTGCTGTAATTGATGTGTGTGGCAATAACCTGACTTCTCTGGTTAATGCGTTGAAACGTCTGGAAGTCAATTATCAATTAACCCATGATAGCAAGGAAATACAGCAAGCATCCCATGTGATTTTACCCGGAGTGGGCACAGCAACTTATGGTATGAATGCATTACGTGACTGTAATCTGGTGGAGATTATTACTCGCTTGAAACAACCCTTACTGGGCATCTGTCTGGGCATGCAATTACTTTTAGATTTCAGTGAAGAAGGGATGATTGACTGTTTGGGATTAATTCCAGGTCGGGCTGAATTATTAAGTAGAACTCAAGACTCCCCTGTTCCGCATATGGGATGGAATCAATTGCAATGGCGCACGGAATCTCCATTACAAGAGGGATTAAAACCGAGTGATTATGTCTACTTTGTCCATAGTTATGCGTTAAAAGACAATGACCATGCTGTAGCTCAATGCGATTACAATGAACAATTCACGGCAATTGTTAATAAAAATAACGTTTATGGAATGCAGTTTCACCCGGAAAAATCAGCCGGGATTGGGCTTACTTTACTTAAAAATTTCTTATCTCTGGAGGCTGTATGTTAATTATTCCAGCAATTGATTTACAGGCAGGGACTTGCGTTCGTTTAAAACAAGGACAGTTTGATCACGTAACCCAATTTAATATTCCACCAGTTGAGCGTGCTTTATATTTTAAAAAATCAGGAGCACAACGATTACATATAGTCGATTTGGATGGTGCTCGTATGGGGGCCATGCAGCAACTGCCTTTAATTTGCGCCATGTTGGGCACTGGGATCTCCGTTCAGGCCGGAGGGGGAATTCGAAGCATTGAGCAGGCAAAACGATGCGTTGATTCCGGTATTTCCCATCTGGTCATTGGCAGCATCGCGATTTCAAATCAGGAAATTACCTCCCAGATTATTCAGGAAATTAAACCAGAACACATTATTCTGGCTCTTGATGTACGTATTGATCAGGACGTTCCTGTTCCAGCGATTAATGGATGGCAGGTTAATAGCCAAAGCAACCTTTGGGATGTGGTTGGTTATTATCATCAATTAGGTATAAATAACATACTGTGTACAGACATCGCCTGTGATGGAATGATGTCTGGACCTAATTTTTTCCTGTACCAACAGGCAGTAGAACGTTTCCCGAACATTTCCTGGCAAGCATCAGGAGGAATTCGGAATAAAGAGGATATCACTACTCTTGAATCCCTAGGTGTCGCAGCCGCAATTCTGGGATTAACCTTGTATCAAGGTAATTTTGATTTGGCTGAATGTTTACAAGAGTATGCATGATGAACGCTCATAATCAGATCCGGGTTCAATTGAAGAGGTATTTTTTATGTTAACCAAACGCATCATACCTTGCCTTGATGTCTGCGATAACAAGGTGGTCAAAGGGGTCAAATTCCGCAATCACAGAATTATAGGTGATATAATTCCTCTGGCAGCCCATTATTCTGATACAGGTGCTGACGAACTGGTATTTTATGACATTACTGCCAGCAGTGATCTGCGTTCCGTATCACCCGACTGGGTCAATCAGGTTGCAGCCGCAATCAATATACCTTTTACAGTTGCCGGGGGAATTCGTACTGTACATCAAGCCAAATCATTGCTAAATGCTGGAGCAGACAAGATTTCGGTTAATAGTCCAGCATTGGAAAATCCATCATTGATTAACGAATTAAGCGCTCAGTTTGGTACTCAATGCGTCGTTATCGGGATTGATAGTCAATGGATTGTAGATGATTACTATGTGTATCAATACACGGGGCATGAAAAGACAAGCATTAACTCCCGGCGTAAAACCAGGGAATGGGTTAAGGAAGTCCAGGATAGAGGAGCAGGTGAAATAGTTCTTAATTGCATGCAATCTGATGGTGTACGTTCAGGTTATGACCTGATTCAGTTACAGGAAATGCAGAGTTTATGTCAGGTACCCTTAATTGCTTCTGGAGGTGCTGGTTCAGTGGAAGATTTCATTGAATTATTTCATCGAACCGCAATCAACGGTGCATTAGCTGCCAGTATTTTTCATGACAACAAAGTATCGATAAACGAAGTGAAGCAAGGCCTTCAGGCAAACAATATTGAGGTGCGAATATGAATGATTTGGAACTAAACGCTCTGGATTGGCAGAAAATGAATGGTTTATTACCCGCCATAATTCAACATGCTGAAAATGGTACCGTATTGATGTTGGGTTATATGAATCAGGAATCTTTAAGCGCTACACTGTCCAGCGGTCAATTGACTTTATACAGCCGCAGCAAACAAAAGTTATGGCTCAAAGGTGAGACTTCTGGAAACAGCATGACCATACGGCACATCAGCACTGATTGTGATAAAGACAGCCTGTTAATCCATGTCATACCAAAAGGACCAGCATGTCATCTTGGCTATACCAGTTGCTTTCAACCACCATTAACCAGCACTCTTGGTTTTCTTGATGGTTTAATCGATTTAATAAATGATCGAGCCAGACAAAATAGCAGCAACAGTTATACATCTCAGCTTCTTAATGAAGGACTGAATAAATGCGCACAAAAGGTAGGGGAAGAAGCAGTTGAAACAGTTATCGCGGCAGTAAATCGAAACAGAGAAGAATTGATAAATGAAACAGCAGATCTGATCTTTCATTTACTCGTATTATTAAAATCCTGCGAATTGAGTTTCTATGAAGTCCTGCAATGTTTACAGGATAGGGATAGATCAGTTCATACCTGATAAGCAATACACGTGGTGGTGTTCTCTCCTACATCATGAAGGCACTACCTCGTCTCTTTCCGAACCCATTCTTCGTCACCCTCCGCACTCAATTTTCGTCACCCTCCGCGAAGGCGGAGGGTCCATGAGGAATAAGTCCAATAGCAAAAACCATAAACAAATTGTCATATCACTTGATTGTTTCTAATAAAAAATGGGGGGTTATATTCAGAAATTACATCAAATCTCATCAAAAAGGTTGGGGAACACTCGAATAGGTAGAGAAAGAATGGCCCCTCCGCCTTCGCGGAGGGTGACGGGGAATGAGTTGCGGAGAGTAATGATGCTACGGGGAATGAGTTGCGGAGAGTAACGATGCTACGGGGAATGAGTTGCGGAGAGTAACGATGCTATGGGGAATGAGTTGCGGAGAGTAACGATGCTATGGGGAATGAGTTGCGGAGAGTAACGATGCTATGGACCCTAATAATTACCCAGAGATTTTTTCATACGAACAATACGTTGATATGCCTCGTTAATTCGCTGTTCCGAAATGTCACCTGAATGAACTTTTTGCTCAATAATATCAATGATTTCTTTAGGATCCTGAAATTGTTGTACCAACTGATTTCCAAATATCAACATGTCTGCGCCGGCATTAATAGAAAGAGTAAGGGCTTTGGCCAAGCCATAGTGATTTGTAATTGCCTTCATCTGCAGATCATCAGTAATGACTACCCCATCAAATTTTAAATCATGACGTAATAAACCAGTAATTATTTTAAATGAAAGTGACGCAGGAAGGCCTGTTGCATCCAGTTTTCTATTAACAATATGCGCAATCATCACCATGCCACAATGCTTGGGTTGTCTTATCTGCTTTGCAAAAGGAATCAATTCTTGCGCACTCCAGGTATCCGTTACATCGACAAAGCCTAAATGAGAATCTGCGAACGAACTCCCATGTCCCGGAAAATGTTTGTAGGCACATTGAATGTGATTATCCAAAAATTGTTCTGTAAATACTGAAGCATATTGGGACACTACTGCAGGATCTGAAGAAAAACTGCGCTCCTTTTTACCGATTATTGGATTGTCTGGATTAACATTAACATCCAGGTCCGGAAAAAAATCCAAATTAATTCCTGATGTGTTCATAGTAACAACCATTAATTTTGCTATAGATTTAGCCTCTACCAAAGGCATGGTACCCACAGTTTTTGCAGAAGGAATATCGGGAAAACCATATGCAGGACTCAATCGGATCACTTGACCGCCTTCGTAATCAATCGAAATGAATAAAGGAAGATTTTCTCGATGAGATAATTTATTGGCTTTTTCTGTGATTTCTTGTAATTGCTGATCCAGTTTTTTAAGTTGCTCAGGTGTTCCTATATTTTTATCAAAAGTTTGCGACTGTTGATTAAAATCAAACAGAATTACTCCGCCAATATTATTCTGTTTTATTGAAACAGCAATTGGCGAATGTTCATTAATCTCTTTTCCTTGAAAACCAAGGATAAGCATTTGTCCGATTTTATCGCGAAGCGTCGGTTCTGCAGCATAAAAACCTGTAGAAAATACACCTAAAAGAACGGTCAGAATAATTCGATAAATAAACAATTTATTTCTCTGTACTTAAGAAATACTCATTAAAACAGGATTCCATAAATAGCACACCAATTAATTTCTTTCTCGACAAATAATTCACTTCACTCCCAATCTACAGCTGTGATTGAGCAGAAATTGCTTGTTCACAAATTGTCCGTAACCCAATGCTCATTTGTTTCAATGCAGGTATTTGTTGAACATCCACATGGTATTCTTTGGCGAGTTTGATTGGATCCGTAAAACTTAGCCAGACCTGCCCTGAACCATCCTTTGTTGCCATAATACGTAGAGGTAAATCAAGAGCAAGAGCAGCATTGGTCTGCATTAACACTGTACCTTTAGCTGGATTACCTAAAATTAATACCTGAGTATCAGGAAGAGCCTGATTTGCGTTACGCGCTTCAGATGCATGATCTATACGTGCAAAGACAGTTCCTCCATTTTTTTTGATTAAGCTGGAAACTCTATCCAGTGTTTCTGATACTGAATAAGGACTTTGCACTGTTTCAGACCAATCTGAACCAGTCGGTGTGCCCAGCTTTACGTCAAATGATGCCGCAATTTTACGTGCTAGAATATCCAAATCAGGTAAATTACCTTTATTAGTCAATAAAGTGACGCAGAGTAACTCGGAAGGATCAGTAAACCGACTTAAAAATGCTGAATAACCCGGAATAGATCCTTTGATTTCCATCAATCCTTTATGCCCGGGGAAAAACCATCCCACATTACCAGGAACAGAATGATCATTAATAATTGGAGCACTGTACAGGAAACTCCTGTCAGCAGCGTCTTTAACTAAAATATCTCCCGCAAGACCAATATCCCATAAACTGATATCCTCAGCAGATGCGATTATACCGCTCGCGGCAAAGGTAGCAGACCAGGTTGCAGGAGGAACGGCAACAACACCCTGTTCTGATTGACTATATCCCATAGCTGTTTCAACCGGATTAATGAATACGGGATTGTGCAGAAAAGTACTGTGTTTAAAAGGATGAGTCCCATTATTTATTTCATTGGAAATGGATTGAACATCAGAGATAAAAAAGGTATGTTTTAAATCCAAGCGTTCAATTTGATTCTTCGTCACATAATTCTGATAACTCATACCACTGACTTTTTCGATTATCAAACCCAATAAATAAGGATTGGATGCACTGTTGCGCATTTGAGTACCCGGGTTAAATAACAGTTCTTTATCATTGATTAAAGCCAGAATATCCTGTGCTTGATAATTTTTTGCATAATTGAATTCTGTACTCAATGTGTAATCAGATAAACCTGAACTGTGCGTTAACAATTGTCTGATGGTTATTGATTGCCAGCTTTTGGGCAAATCAGGAAGAAACTGCGAAATAGAAGCATCAAGCTGTATTTTACCTTCTTCCTTCAGTTGCATTATCGCTACTGCGGTGTAGGCATTGGTCAGCTGTCCAATATTAAAAACAGTCCTTGTAGCGGCCAGACGCCTGTTATCGATATCTGCAAGACCATAGCCTACAATACGAGTAATATAAGGGGCTTGTACTATAGCTAAAACCAATCCTGGAACCTTATTTTCATCCATGTATTGTATGATTAAATCATCGACTGATTGCCCCTGGTACACTGTATGAACATCACCTCGACCATTTCCAGCATAAGAAGTTACAGAATCCATAAGAACCCCTGTTAAAATGATCACTATTAAACATCCTTTTATCCATTTAGTATTCACGGACTAGTCCTTGTTTAATATTTTTTTTATCTGCATTTATCTTAAGATTAGTAGATAAAAAAAGAACTTGCGTAATAATTTATTAAAAGTGAATCAGAAAAAATCCGGGACAATTTTAAATAGATGCAGCCCTCTATATTCTCTTTTTAAGATTCGTAAATTATAGGCAATACGCTGCGGTTTACGAGCTGCAGCATGTCGTATATACACAGCCTAGACTACAGCCAATAATACCGCGGTAAGATAATTACCTTCAGGAAAAGAAGCCAGAGTCGGATGGCAACTCGCCGGTCCATAGACTCCGAGAATTCGAACCTGTTTGCCTACAACTCCAGCTTGTCCACAGACCAAAGCACAAAACTCCTGGGATGAAAGTGCTGAGGAACAGTTGCAGGTCATCAAAAGCGAACCTGTTTTCATATGCTTAAACACTTCCCTGTGCAGAAAACGATAATAATTTTTTGCTTTTTGCACATGCTGTTGTGAAGGGACTAATTTAGGGGGATCCAGGACAACAATGTCATATTCCCCGGCCTTTATGAGATAATCACGCGCATCAGCCTCAATAAAATCAATAGTGGTTAAGTCATTTAACCTGGCATTGTTTTTCGCCTGATGTATTGCCTGTGCTGAACTGTCAACAGCTGTTACACGTGAAGCCCCTGCTTTGGCCGCATGCAATGCAAAACCACCCGTATAGGTATAAAGATCCAGGAGAGATTTACCTTTGGATAACTCAGCTATTCGCTTATGATTTTCTCTTTGGTCAATAAATAAGCCGGTTTTTTGTGCATGAGCAAATTCAACCTGAAATTTAACCCCCTCTTCCAAAACTTCTGCTGTCTGCTTGATGTCCCGAGTTTCTACGTTCTTCCAACCATCCTGCGCTAATGGTTTGCTTTGCGAAATCCAAATCAATTGATCTTCTGGAACTAGTTCATGAAGCGCTTGAGAAATAAGTTCTTTATTCAATTCAACCCAATACGCAGAACTGGAAATCACACAGATCTGATTGAATCTGTCAATGGTCAGTCCGGAAAGTCCATCAGCCTCACTGTTGAATAATCTATACGCTGTTGTCTGTTCACCGGGTAAATTTAAACTCTGTCTCACTCGCTGAGCCTGGTGGAGTCTGTGAGTAATTATTGATTTATAATTGCTTTGATCGAATGGCTCATTTGCTAATGCTAAAACTCGAACCCGATATAAGGAATGTTCATTATAGACGCCAACACCAATATACTCTCCTTCCGCGCCATAGATCTGCACTAAATGCCCTGTAACCAGTTTACCGCTATTTCGGGCAATGGCTTTGGGAAAAATCCAGGGATGCCCTCTTAATACTGTATTTTGTTTTGCTCCCACTAAAAAAATTTTAGCACTCATTTCTATTTCCCACAGACCAAAAGTCGGCTAATCTACACTATTGAATGATATTTCTGCAATGGAGAGAAGGACAATTATGCTGCAATCTATAAAAACGATATTCATTATTCTATGTTTATCACTTTTTAGTTCTTTAACATCCGCAGATCCCTGGTTTACAGGACCCTTACTCGCCCCCGCCGGACATACCATTCCTAAAGGACATTCCAACTTTGAAGTTTATGGTATCGATGTCTTTACTGATGGAGCCTATAATGCAGCAGGCAACGTCATACGTACTCCTCTATTCAGATCGTTTATTATTAATCCTATACTGACACATGGCTTTACTGACTGGCTGGACTTTCAAATCACCGTTCCTTATGTGTTCAACTCAACACGTGGTGTCAGCTCCAACCGATTGACTGATGTTTCTGTTGCAGCTGGGTTTCAATTATTTGAACAAAAAGGTGCCCTTAATCGTATGGACGTTCGTGTTTTACTGCAAGAAACCCTCCCTACCGGACGATATGATCACCTGAATCCTCAGTTAGCGGGAACTGATGCAACGGGTCTTGGAGCTTACCAGACTCAATTGGGTATAAACCTGCAATACCTGCTCCCTGTATTTAATACTCATTATTTACGAACCAGACTCATTATTTCCCGCATATTCGGAAGCACTGTATGGGTTGATGGGCTTAGCAGCTATGGCGGAACAAACAATACCCATGGCAGAATCAGATTAGGCGCAGAAAATGATTATGATTTGGCATTTGAGTATACATTAACACAGCACTGGGTTGCTGTTATGGAAGGATACATTTCAAACGGGCAAAATACCCGCTTTAATGGTATCCTCGATATTGGCAACGTGGGAAGTCCACCTACCAATATCAGTATCGGTAATGGTGCATTTAAAGAAAAGGCTCTTGCACCAGCATTGGAATATAACTTTAATTCTAAAGTGGGTATTATTGGCGGTGTCTGGTTTCCAGTCAGTGGGAAAAACACATCCCACTATCTAACCTATATGTTAGCACTTAATGCATTTTGGTAATAAATAAAGGCATGCACTACCATGGAAAAAAAAAATAAATTCTCATACGGACTAACGCTAGGTGCCTTGGGTGTTGTATACGGCGATATCGGCACCAGTCCTTTATATGCTTTAAAAGTTACCTTATCCAATCTGCCCATAACCCAGGCCGCAGTGCTGGGCGTTTTATCACTAATATTCTGGTGTCTAATAATCATTATTTCATACAAATATCTGATTATTGTATTTCGTGCAGATAACGATGGAGAAGGAGGCATTCTTGCCCTCCTGGCGTTAATGAAACATAAAAGCACAAAATATGAACCATTATTCTATATTGTAGCCATATTCGGGGCGGGGCTTTTATTAGGTGATGGCATGCTTACCCCAGCCATATCAGTTATCAGTGCGGTTGAAGGTCTGGGTACCTTATCGCATACCTTCACACCTTTTATTCTGCCAACAGCCTGCATCATACTTATCTTTCTTTTTATGATTCAATCTCGGGGTACAGAAAGTATAGGCTATCTCTTTGGCCCCTTCATTATGGTCTGGTTTCTTACTATAGCCATACTGGGTGTCATTCAAATCATCAAACTGCCACTAGTGCTTCAAGCTATAAATCCCTATTATGGTATTTCTTTTTTATATCATGAAGGCTTAAGAGGCTACCTGTTATTAGGCGGTATTTTCCTGGTTATGACTGGAGGAGAAGCTCTTTTTGCCGATATTGGTCATTTTGGTAAAAAACCGATAAGAGCCAGTTGGTTTTTTGTAGTACTACCCTGTCTGCTGCTTAATTATTTTGGTCAGGGCGCCAACCTATTATCCCATCCGGAGTCCATTAGTAACCCCTTCTATATGATAGCTCCGAGCTGGTTTTATTTACCATTAATCATCATTGCCACCTTCGCTACCATCATTGCTTCGCAAGCGGTAATTTCAGCAACGTTTTCTTTAACCAAACAGGCTGTATTATTAAGCTTATGTCCACGAATACCCATCATCCAAACGTCCAGAAAACATTCAGGTCAAATTTACGTACCACAAATCAATTTTATACTGTTTGTAGGTACCCTGTTTTTTGCTCTAACATTCAGGACATCAGACAATCTGGCACATGCCTACGGTATTGCCGTCAATATTGACATGCTACTGGTCGATGCGATGGTAGCTTATGCAGCCATATCAATTTGGGATTGGTCTAAATTTAAAATTGCATTAATTTTTGGCTTATTCATTGCGATAGACTTCGCATTTTTAGGCGCTAATTTCCATAAATTCTTTACTGGCGGCTGGGTCCCTGTCATATTTGCCTTATTCATCGCCTTTATCATGTACACATGGAAGTATGGATTAGAATATTTAAGAAACAATTTCTATTTGAATAAAGAAGATATTTCAAAAATATTAAAACAACTGCAATATAAAAGCCTGAACCAGCTTCCGGGCGTAACCGCAATTTTCATCACTGATGTTTATGATAAAAGCGGAGGAAGTTTTCTTCACTTTTTAAAACTCAGCAGATCAGTTCCCGAAAACGTGCTTATAGTTAATTATGTAGTAGAGAATATTCCTTACGTGCATTACAGCGAACGCTACGAAATTGCCTGCCTTGATGAACGGGTTTGTAAACTGACCTTGCATTATGGTTTTATGGAAACTATTTCGCTGCCAAGAGCTTTAGAAAAAGCCAGCGAAAAACATCTTTTGCCTTTCAAATTAAATATTGATCATGCAACTTATATGGTTGAAATACCTAATGTTATGGCTTCAAAAGCCAAGAAATCATTAGCATTCTACTCTCAGGAGCGGTTATTTTCCTTCTTAATGCGCAATTATTCGGCGAATTTGAATATTGAATTTTTTAAATTGCCCTACAACAGAACCATTGCTATCGGTACTTACTGTATTCTATAAAGAGATCAGTTCAGGTTGATTTAAAGGCAGATCAACCATGAACTGTGGTCTTTGAAGCTGATTAATCTTTCTTATCTGCCATCAGACACGTTCATAAATGCATCGCATTAATCAGGATTCTGATCGCAGCATGCAGTATTTCATGGTAAAATTTCTAATTTATTTAAAGGATAAAACATGTGGTTCAATAATGCTCTTATATATCAATACGAATTGGATGAAGCATGTGATTTAAATGCTTCTTTAGCTGAAGAAATTCTTAAACCATGTCCTCCACATGCACGATTTATATACGGATGGCTTCCTGCCTTTGCTGATGAAATGGTTCATGAAGTTGCTGGTAGTGCCCTGATTTGCATGGGCAAAGAAGAGCGTATATTACCTCGTGGGGTAATTAACAAAATGCTTGAAGAAAGAATCCAGACGATTGAAACACAACATGGCCGTAGCGTGAAACGAGCTGAAAAGGCTCAAATTGCAGAAGACCTGGAGTTCGAATTACTACCCAAGTCATTTTGCGTCCAAAAAAGACTGCCTGCAATTCTTGATACTGTCAGTAAACGCATCATCATCAATGCATCAAGCAACAATCAGGCCTCTCAACTTACATCACTTTTGAGAAAATCTGTTGCAGGAATTACTATAGAACCGCTTACTCATACAGAAAATCTGGCAGTTCGATTTGCCGAGTGGATTCATTCTCCCGAAACCTTACCTACGGATTTCCAGTTAGCATCTGACTGTTTGCTGTTTTCTCTTGATGATGAAAAAAAACGAGTACATTGTAAAGGATATGAATTACCTGCTGAGGAAATTTTAACTCTGCTCTCTCAGGGAATGGCTACTGCTGAAATTTCATTAATCTGGAAAGAACGAATTCAATTCACGCTAACTCATGATTTTACATTTAAAAAATTGAAAAGCCTGGACTATCTGCTCGATGATTTTAATGAAATCAGGGGACTAGACGAAGAATACCAACGCCAGGACGCTGCTTTAACCTTATTAGGTGGTGAATTAAGGGAACTGACTAATGATCTTCTAAAAGCATTGCTTCCCACTTCTGCAGCCTCAGATTCATTAAACTCTGAAGAGATTCCAGAAGAAGCTTTGGTTTAATCAAAACATGCAATTTGGCTTTTTCTCTATCAATTCAATATTCAAATCTACCGGGTTCCAGCAGCGCTAGAGCCCGGGTTAACTCTATTATCAGAAATTTAGAGGAGATGCATTACTCTCCCCTCGAATACAATTAAGAAGCAACACGTACCATATTGGACGTGTGATAGGTAGCTTGATAAACAGCCATTGCATCTTCTGCGGCCTTCTTAAGTCCTAAAGCCATGTTGGCATCATACATTACCACCAGTGCTTGTTGAGCACTTGGAGCCTGTGGATAGGTTTTTACCAAATAATTGGCTCGTTCTATAGCTGCGACATACAGTTTACGTTTGAAATAATACTGTGAAACATCGAGTTCATGTTGAGCAAACATATTACGCAAATAAATCATACGCTGTAAGGCGTTTGCTTTGTATTTACTGTTTGGGAACTTTTGGATTAAGGTCGCAAAATCAAGGAAAGCCTGGGTCTGAGTACCGGGATCACGCCATGATTCATCCATGGGGAATACTTTAGCAAAAACACCACGAGTTTGTTGAAAATTAGCTAAACCCCGCATGTAATAGGCATAATCAACATTTTTAGCGCGTGGATAAAGATGAATGAAACGTTCTGCTGTTGCAGCTGCCGATGGATAATCTTCATTCTGATAGTAAGCATAAATTAATTCCATTTGCGATTGCTCAGTATAATCACTAAAAGGATACATAGATTCCATCGCTTCAAGCTGTTTCGCTGCCGTCGCATATTCTTGTTTGCGTAAAGATTTTTGTGATGCAGCATAAAGCTGTTTCGCTGTCATCCCCTTATATGGATTTTTTTCTTCGTCATCCTGATTCCATTTGGCACAAGAGGACAAAGCAATAACAAGACCAACCAGGAACACAATTTGAATTCGTTTCATAAACTACACCTATATTTTGTATCTGTTGCACTATCCAACAGCGACAGGAAAATTTGGGACATTATACCTAGGACACACTAATTTGCGAACACTCTCTCGCTGATTCTTTAATTTAAATAACATGAACATAGAACAGAAGTACTGTATTCGCTCCAATTAGTTCAAGTACAACAAAAATTTCAAAAACCATTTGCAAAACATCAGGCGTTACGATAGTATTCTCGGCTGTCGGAGAGATGGCAGAGCGGTCGAATGCGGCGGTCTTGAAAACCGTTGAAGGGCAACCTTCCCAGGGTTCGAATCCCTGTCTCTCCGCCAAATCTTACTCGTAATCACTTAAAATAAAATTATTTCTTCATATATATCTTCGAATAACTATCCTTAGATCTTCATCAATAATATCACTCTGCAAATAAACCCAATTTTCGTTCATTGAATATCATATCCCCACAGCTGTTTGTGAGGATAATTCAGGGACAAACCGAGGCAGGTGACCGGTCTAAACCAATTGTCACCAGCCCCTGTTCATTACAAATTTATCAGTACTATTGATTTATTTAAAAATTACGGACACACCTTACTCTATTAAGAAGCCCTTTACTAATAGCTCCTTGGCTTCCCGTATTAAAGAGTTGACGCCAGGCTCTGGCGGGATCAGTTGCATACTCGGTAGAACTCCAATATCCATCGGTAAAAAAACCACCAATATCACCACGATTGGTATAGAGACAGTTTAATTGAGCTTTGGCAGGTAGGAACCAATCAGAATAACAAATATTCCCTGCCAGACAAGGACTATTACCTTGAGAGTCAATTGAATAATCATAACACGATCTTGCAGCATAACTGCCAGCACCTAGAGTCGCTATAATAAGGTCCGTATTGATTTTACCATCTGTATCACCAGACGCATTGGTTGCAGCAAATGTTCCCCATTTAATACTCGAACTAATATCTGAAGTAGTCGCGATCAGATTTTGCGTTCCTCCATTAGCGCATGCAATGATACCACCACTAGACGCTTGTCCTGGTATGGGGGTTACATAGGAGTACCCATTAATCAGCGTAGCCCCACCTGCCGGAGTATCAATAACAACATCCACATCCCCCGCAATGTGCGCCGGAGTTATTACCGTTACCGATGTAGAATTTATTACCTGTAAATTGGTTGCAGGTGATCCACCAAAGGTCACAGCAGTAGCTCCATTCAGTCCGGAACCAGTTAAGGTAACGACTGCTCCGCCTATTGTTGGTCCTGGATTTGGATTAACCAAGGTCAAGGTACTCCCTGATTCGATTTTTATTGCTGCTGTTAATACATTAGTATTAGTACCTTGAATGCTGAAGTTTGATAATGGCACCACCGTATTTCCAGGTATATAAGTGATTGTACAACTGCCTCCTGGAGGCACAAGAGCACAGGTATTTCCTGTCTCGATCACATTTCCATCCAATGCAGTACCAGTGAAATTCGATGTAATGTTGGTGGCTGCAACTTCTGTAGAAGAATTACTAATGATTAACTGGCCTGATGCTCCATTCACCGTTAGGGTCAAAGGAGAACCATTCGCTGCAATAGTTGCATCAAGTATTGGCGGTGCCTGAGTGATTTGAAGAGTATTCGATTTGTTCGGTTGATAACACTGATTATGGTTATTTCCTTGATTACAAACTACTGGTCCTTCCATTATTGGTGCATTTAGCTCTGTACCGTTTATCTGCAAGGACAGAATACACGATTCTTTATTATTCAATATAAATGGATTACGACAAATACCGAAGCCAGTAGTAATTTGACTAATACCGCGAATCGATCGCATTGCTAAGTTATGTCTTTTTTTTGATTGATTGGTTATTCTGTATTGCACCGTTGCGGTACCATTAGCTGGTACTGCCATCTTGGTGGCTGTCAACGACTCAAATGTCCAAAGAGGACTGGCCTGGATTGCTGACATCAGTAGTAATAACATTAAACCTGGCAATGCTTTATGAATCAATTTAATTCTGTTTCTTCGCATGTCTGTTTCCTTACATAAGATAAATTTAAATACAATACTCCTAGCGTGCAAAGGCCAACCCGGGTCATAAGTTTAAAATTAGAATCAGCTTATTCCGACTCACTTTTATGCTAGTAAGTAATTGATGATTTACACACAACTGTCAGTATTTTGGATTAAACCTTTTGACTATCGACTTTACCTATATAGATGAATGCAGTGTAGATAATCTTTCTGATGCTCTGGTTAAATCCAGAAATTGGAAATGAAGACTATCCGATCACTGATGACTAAATGTTGGCGAGTTCTCTGTCTCAACAATCCATTTATTTTTATAAAGTAATGACAACTCATTGTCTGTACTTATATGTAATCAAAAAAAGCTAGGCATTTCAATAGCTTAGGAAAAAAATGTAACTCATCATTAATTGCATGAATTTCGTCATCCTGAGCATAGCGAAGGATCCTCCAATGCAGGCTCGCTGCCGCATTCAGAAGATCCCTCACTGGGTTCGGGTTGAGGTTTTTTCCGGTTGATGTTTCCTTCGAGAATTTTGTCATCCTGAATGAAATGAAGGATCTCCAGATGCAGGCAAACTGCCACGTTCAGGAGATCCCGTAGGTGACAGGATGAATGTATTCAATTATTGAAACTCAAGTTCCAGAATTAAACAATTTCTCCCGTCTTTTTATATACGTCATCAATCGCTTTCAAGGATTCTAAAAGCTGTTGCATTTTGGCTAAAGGCCAGCTATTCGGTCCATCGCTCAACGCTTTATCAGGATCGGGATGTGTCTCCATAAAAATGCCGGAAATCCCTGCTGCTACAGCAGCCCTGGCAAGAACAGGAATAAACTCTCGTTGACCGCCTGATACGCCATTATTTCCACCTGGCAATTGTACGGAATGGGTCGCATCATAAACAACAGGACAACCTGTTTCACGCATTATGGCCAATGACCTCATGTCTGAGACCAGATTATTGTAACCAAAGCTTACTCCGCGCTCACAGGCCATTATCTGTTCATTACCTTCAGCTTTAGCCTTTGCAATGACATGTTTCATTTCCCAAGGTGCCAGAAACTGTCCTTTTTTGATATTCACAGGCTTATTCAATGCGGCAACCTTTTGTATAAAATTGGTTTGTCTGCATAAAAAAGCAGGTGTCTGTAACACATCAACAACACTGGACACCTCAAGCAAAGGGGTATCCTCATGAACGTCAGTCAACACCGGAACGCCAATTTGAGATTTTACTTTTTCAAGGATCATCAAACCTTTTTCAAAACCAG
This sequence comes from Legionella quateirensis, assembly GCF_001467955.1. Lineage (GTDB taxonomy): Bacteria > Pseudomonadota > Gammaproteobacteria > Legionellales > Legionellaceae > Legionella > Legionella quateirensis. Next base: position 149,044 of record NZ_LNYR01000048.1, read on the forward strand.
GCCCTCTATAACTCGAAATAGACGAACGGTTTGCTTTATCAAAAGAAGATTTATAGATAAAAGGAATAGTGAGATGAGCGCACATTTCCTTTAAATAACCAGCTGTTTCCAAGGCCAATTCTTCGCTTTCAATAACACAAGGACCAGCAATTAAAAATAATGGTTTATCGATACCGACTTCAAATCCACACAGTCTCATGCTTTTTCCTTCTCTTCATGTAATTTTCGAGCCGCTAATACAAATTGTTTAAACAGAGGATGACTCTCTCTGGGGTTTGAAGTAAATTCAGGATGAAATTGACAGGCCAGAAACCAGGGATGGTCGGCTAATTCAACCATTTCCACCAGCGATCCATCGGCTGAACGTCCAGCAATGATCAAGCCATGTTTCACCAACTCTTCTACGTATCTGTTATTCACTTCATATCGATGACGATGGCGTTCTACAATTTGTGATTTTCCATAGACGTTTCGAGCTAAAGTTCCATCTTCCAATTGACACAATTGAGCGCCAAGCCGCATTGTTCCACCCAGATCTGTATCTTCAGTACGCGTTTGTCTGCTGCCATCAGCATCCATCCACTCACTGATCAAACCTAAAACAGGATAAGGTGTCTCTTTATTAAATTCAGTAGAATTCGCACCAGTCCATCCGACAACATTTCTGGCAAACTCAATCACTGCTGTTTGCATACCCAGACAAATTCCCAGGAAAGGAATCCTATGTTCACGGGCATATTGAATGGCTTTAATTTTTCCTTCAACACCTCGTTCTCCAAATCCACCCGGAACAAGTATTGCATCCATTCCTTCGAGTAAGGTTGCACCGTGTTTTTCGATCAGTTCTGCATCCAGATATATGATTTCAACTTTCGTTTGAGTATGTATTCCTGCATGGAGAAGTGCTTCATTAATAGATTTATAAGCATCATTCAATTCAGTATATTTGCCAACCATGGCAATTTTTACCGTCATAGTCTGGATAGCCTGCATACCCACAACGCGTTGCCATTCACTTAAATCTGCCGGGTTCACGGTTAGACCTAATTTTTTGACAACAATCTCATCCAGGCCCTGTTCATGCAAAATCATAGGAATTTGATAAATACTTTTAGCATCTTCAAGTGCGATAACGCCTTCTTTTTCAACATTGGTAAATAATGCGATTTTAGCGCGATCTGTTGAGGAAATGGCTTTCTCTGATCGACATATCAAAATGTCAGGCTGAATACCTATTGAACGCAATTCTTTTACTGAATGCTGCGTCGGTTTGGTTTTGGTTTCACCAGAGGTTGCAATATAAGGCACTAAAGTCAGATGAATAAATAACGCTCTCTGGGCACCTAATTCAATACGCATTTGCCGGATGGCTTCAAGAAACGGGAGTGACTCAATATCACCTACCGTACCGCCAATTTCAACCATCGCTACATCAAACCCATCTGCGCCTAATTTGATGCATCGCTTGATTTCATTGGTGATATGCGGGATTACCTGAACAGTTCCTCCCAGGTAATCTCCCTTTCTTTCCTTTTTAATCACGTTTTCGTAAATTTTTCCCGTCGTAAAATTATTTCGTTTAGTCATGGTCGTTTTAACGAAACGTTCATAATGACCAAGATCAAGATCAGTTTCTGCCCCATCATTAGTAACAAAAACCTCTCCATGTTGAAATGGACTCATGGTGCCAGGGTCTACGTTGATGTATGGATCAAGCTTTATGAGAGTAACACTAAGACCTCGAGCCTCAAGAATGGCTGCGAGTGATGCGGCAGCGATACCCTTCCCTAAAGAAGATACGACTCCGCCTGTAATAAAAATATAATTTGTCATTTTTGACCCCGTTCAAAATGCCGAATCCACCAAATTGGCGCTAAATTAAATTTGCATGTAAACGGGATTTAATTCTACCAAAATGAGGATATAAATAACACAAATTTAAGAAAATTATTATCTGGACTTCAAGGTTTGTTGACCTTTACTTTTCATAAATGGCTAAAGCACAGATTATCTGGTGTAACATAAGGAGATCCCTCACTGCGTTCGGGATGACGTTTCCTACAGGAATTTCGTCATCCTGAGCGAAGCGAAGGATCTCCAAATGCAGGCACAGCACCACATTCAGGAGATTCCTCACTGCGTTCGGGATGACGTGTTCTTTAAGAATTTCGTCATCCTGAGCGAAGTGAAGGATCTCCAAATGCAGGCTCAGCACTACGTTCGGGATGACGTTTCCTTCAGGAATTTCGTCATCCTGAGCGAAGCGAAGGATCTCCAAATGCAGGCATGGTGCTGCGTTTAGAATGACGATGATTTCTGGACTAATTGAGAAATTACCGTAATTGTTGGCTGATTAAATACATCTCAACCGCACAATCCGCAGCATCTCTTCCTTTATGTCCATGAGTTCCGCCTAATCGATCCCAAGCCTGCTCATCATTTTCTGTCGTCAAAACACCGAAAATGACTGGAATATCATAATCGAGCATCACTCTTTGGCATCCTTGGCTCACCTGTTCACATACATAATCGTAATGACTGGTTTCACCTCGAATCACAGCACCTAGCGCTATAACCGCATCGACTTGCTTATTCTTAACTAACAATTGTGCAACAAAAGGTATCTCAACAGCACCAGGTACCTCAACTAAAGTGATGTCAGTTGGTTTAAAACCAAGTTCTGCCAAACGATCCAAAGCCCCTGTCTTTAAGGCATTGGTAATCGCCTCATTAAAAGTGCTGACCACTACTGCAATAGGGAATGGACTTTTTATTTCATTACAATGTGCTTTAATTACTTTCATTATTATCCTAATCAATAGCCAACAAATGCCCCAGCTTTTGTTTTTTTGTCATTAAATATCCACGATTTTCATCTGTAGGTTCCATCTCTAATGGAACACGCTCAGCGTTTATTCCATAATGTTCCATAGCCGAAATTTTTAAAGGATTGTTCGTTAACATTCGTATTGAATCAATGCCTAAATGTTTCAGTATCTGATATGCAATCGCATAATCACGATCATCTGCAGGCAATCCCAGTTTTAAATTCGCCTCAACCGTATCGAATCCTTGTTCCTGCAAAGCATAGGCTTTTAATTTATTCGCTAAACCAATGCCTCTACCTTCCTGACGCAAATAAATTAATACGCCCCCTTCTTCTGCTATTTGTGACAAAGATGCTTTTAATTGTTTGCCACAATCGCATTTACAGGAGCCAAAAACATCACCCGTAATACATTCCGAATGAATTCGGACTAAAGGAATCCGATTTCCAAACACAGGAGGTTTAACTAAAACAAAATGCTCTGCTGAATCCAGCTCATTTTCGAATACCGTCATATTAAAAGTGCCATTATCGTTCAATGGTATTCGAGTAGTTGCTGCAGCAGTGACTAATTGTTCGTTCTTTATTCGATACTCAATCAAATCCTTGATCGTAACCAACGGAATTTGATGTTTCTCAGAAAAAATCACCAACTCATCTCGCCGGCTCATGGTACCGTCTTCATTAATAATTTCACAAATCACGGCAGCTGGTGTTAAACCCGCCAGTCGAACCAAATCAACACTGCCCTCGGTTTGTCCGGCTCGTTCCAATACCCCTTTGCGTCTTGCCCTCAAGGGAAAGACATGACCAGGGGAAATGATATCTGCCGGCCCACTTTGTGGATCGATAGCTACTTTGATGGTCTGAGCTCTGTCTTGTGCTGAGATACCCGTTGAAACACCATGAGCAGCCTCAATTGATACGGTAAACGCCGTACCATAAGGTGACCTGTTATTATGAGCCATCATCGGTAATTGAATTTTATCAATCAACTCTTCAGACATTGGCAAACAAATTAACCCACAACCAAAACGTGACATGAAGTTTATTGCCTCTGGTGTGGCAAATTCCGCGGCCATCACCAAATCGCCTTCATTTTCCCTGTCTTCATCATCCATTAGAATAATCATTTTACCGGCTTTAAGTGTTTCCATTGCCTGTTCTATACTGACTAATGAATGCTTCATGACTCTACCTCATAGTTCAACTTCCCGGCGATTTGAAGCTGATGAGCAACAATACGGGTAAGATAATCAAATTCAATATTTACATGCTGTCCCACTTGTAACGTCCCTAAGGTGGTGTGTAACAGAGTGTGCGGTACCAGCATTAACTTAATGGATTGGTTTTTTACGTTATTAATAGTCAGGCTTACTCCTTCCACGGTAATACTGCCCTTGGGTATCAAATAATACATGGAGTTTGAATTAAATCCTTCAAGTTCCATTTCAATGTATTCATCCAGACGATTAATAGATTTTATCAAAGCCTTAGTGTCCACATGGCCGCTCACATAATGGCCGCCAAACCGTGTTGACGCAATCATGGCACGTTCAAGATTAACCGGATCACCGGATGACAAACTCCCTAATGTTGTTACATTTAACGTTTCAGGAGAAACATCAAAATGCAACTCCCCGGATTCAGATGACAATAAAGTAAGGCATACGCCATTGACGGCAATGCTCTCACCAATCTGCAGATGTTCATAATTTGATGAAATAATCAGTTTATTCCCACAATCATTTTCATGGTTAGCAAGTACCTCACCTGTCTGTTCTATTAAACCAGTAAACACTAAACCTCCTGCCAATCGATACATGCTATCATATTGTCACCCATTTCATGCCAGGAAACTTTATGTTCGCGATCAAATAGTTCACAGTACTGATAGGCTGAAACTGCTTCAGTACCTAAATAGATTGGAACTATATATAAGTAGGTTCTATGAACCAATCCCTCTTGATGTAATGCACTAAAAATTGCCCCGCCTGCTTCTACCCAGACATCATGGAAGCCCAACCCACCCAGATGTCCCAGTATGGAATTCAAATCCATCCGTCCTGACTTTAAGGGCATTGCATGATAAGTACTATTAGGATAAAGAGAAAGTGAGCTGCTCGAACAAATTTGCCCCGGAGCAACTTTATTTCGCTCTGTATCAGGCAATAAACGATGTTCATCATGGTATATATGACAATGACTGGCTGTCGAGAACACCAAAGACTCTTCATTCAAACTGAGGTCCCGATCGATGATTGCCACCGGTTTTGCCTGTTCCTGGTGATTTAATCGGACATTCATTCGGGGGTTATCCCGCTCTACTGTTCTGGAACTGGTTAATATCACATCGCTTGCGGCACGCATTTTATGAGTAAATTCAGCACACAAAGAATTTGATAAAATGACTCGTTCATTACTCAAACGCCCTATTTTGCCATCTAGACTCTGCGCCATCTTGACCGTAACTCTGGGTCTATTGGTTAAAGTCCAATGAGAGTAGCTTTTATAAAATTCGTCAATTTCAGGCAAAGGTAAATGAGTTACCTTGATTCCGTGTTCCTGCAAAAGAGCAGTAGAATTATTTTGAGCAACAAGAGGGTTAGGATCTAAATAAGAAAAGTATACTTCTTCTATGCCGTGATTGATAATCGCATTGACGCAAGGCGGCGTTCGCCCCCAATGATTACAAGGCTCGAGAGTAATATATAAACTAACCCCTGGCGTTTTAGGGGTAAATTGTGCTAACAATAGTTGTTCTGCATGCGGCGAACCTGCACCTCGATGCCAGTCCTGTGCTATAATGTTTCCATTTTGCACAGCCACTGCTCCAACACTGGGATTGGGCGCACAGATCCCTTGACCTAGTTTGGCTTGATTAAGTGCTGCAAGCAAAAACTGTTCGTGCATCGATTAACCACCTTTTAAAAGTGCACGAATGATAACAAATTATTCAATTTATGAGTAGCCTAATGATTCAATTGAATTTAAAATTTAAGTTAAAACCAATTTTTTCAAGCTTATCTGCGTTGGGATGGTTATTTATACTATTTTTTTTGGCTCAACCGTCTTTCGCTGAAGGACTATCTCCTTATTCAACAAAAGAACTGGAACAGCTGGAACATCAATTCATTCAACTGATTAATCAATCAGACAGTGTAGAACGCAACCCCTTGGCCAACCAATTCATAAATCATATTGGAAAAAAGCTCGCATACTATGGTCGAATCAAAACACCCTATTTTTTTATAGTCAAATCCAGAGAAATTAATGCCTTTGCAGGTCCTGGAGGATATATTGGTATTAATTCCCAACTGATATTAACGACCCAGAATGAGAGCGAACTCGCTGCTGTAATGGCTCATGAAATAGCTCACGTTCGTCTGCACCATCTGTACAGTATGATTGAACACCAAAAACAGATGCGAGTTCCCATGCTGGCCTCCATGCTGGCTTCAATAGCGCTTGGTGCTTTAAATCCCACAGTAGGAATGGGAGCCATGATGGCCTCAATTTCCGGATTTTCTCAGGATAATATCAACTTTACCCGTTCCAAAGAAAAAGAAGCAGACAGAATAGGTATCGACATGCTGATTAAAGCAGGGTTTGATCCGCGTGGAATGGCCGCTTTTTTCCGGAAAATGCAGGAAAATTCTCGTTATTATTATTCTGCAGATGTTCCCGCAATACTCCGAACCCATCCGATGGACGCGGATCGTATCGCTGAGGCTGAGAACCGCACCGCCCGCCTTGATAGAAAAAGCTATAATGATTCACTGGACTATGCTCTTTTTAAAGAACTGATTCGTGTTTCCGTGACGCCACAGACCAAACAAATACTGGATTACTATGAACATCAGTGTCACAAAAAAAACAGCACTATTGCCTGCCAATATGGATATGTACTCGCTTTATTAAACAATAATGAATACGCCAAAGCAGCTGATCGTTTAAGGCCTATTATTGATAAAAATTCGGACAATCTATATTTTCAAATTGCAATGGCCCAAGCTGAACTTGGCTTGTCACAAAATAAAGCCGCAATAAATCGTTTGGCAGATGCTCAAAAAAATTATCCAGATAATTACGCCGCACTAATGGCCTATGCCCAGGGTTTGCTGTCTGCCAACCAGGCAGAAAAAGCGACCAGCGTATTGCTCAAAGGCAGCAGAATCTATAAAGAAGATCTGCCCCTGTGCAGAGAATTGGCTCGAGCTCAGGCCGAATCGCATCAAAAAAATTATGCTTATTTTACCCAATCTCAATGCTTGTTGCTTGAAGGACAACATCGAGCGGCTATAGCACAATTAAAAGTTGCGCGTAATTTATCAAAAAATGATCCTTATCTGATGGCGCGTATTACCGCTAAAATTGATGAAATCAAATACATGACCGAAAATTAAAGGTCAGAATAATTTTCCGTCTTTGCGAGCAAAGACGGGTTTTATAAGGTCATTGAAACTTAAATCAATACATGTTTGTTTTGATAAATTATAAAGGGATTTCTCAGTGTGAGTGTTGGAATCAAGTTAAATTTTTCAAGTACAAATATAGACTATTTTATCAACTTAGTCTATATTTAGACTAAGTATTGAATCAAGGTATAAGATGATTCCAGATAAAACAACTTCCAGGGTAGCGAAAGAGCATATTCAAACTGCTTTTAAAGTAGTGTTGAATATTTTCGACAAATGGCATTGCACTACTGAGGAAGCACTGATTTTGTTAGGCCTCAAACGTTCGACCTGGTTCAAATACAAAAATTCCCCTGAGAATGCTTCATTCAGCCATGATATTACAGAACGTATATCGTACATTTTAAATATTCATGCTGCATTAAGAATATTGTTTTCCAATCAGGATTCTGTTTACCAATGGGTAAGAAAACCGAATAGCGCCCCATTTTATAATGGTCGTTCGGCAATGGATGTCATGCTCCAGGGACGAGTTGTTGATTTGTGGGCTGTTGCCAGCAGACTCAATGCCGAGCGTGGTGGTAAAGCTTAATGGTTTCAATGGATTCACTCAATAAATTAACCTTTGTGAAACAACGTTGTTATCGGATTATTCCTTCCCAATTTCCCCCGATTCACTTATTTGAAGATGTCGCCAATCCAGAGGAATTCGAAGCTCTGTTTGCCATACAAATGCTAACCAATCCGAGAATACAAGAGGAAATAGGTCTGTTGGATCGAGTTCCTGTAGATCAACGACTTTATGCTGTTCCGGGTTGTGGTTATATCATGGCTGCCTTTACTCACATTAATCCAAATGGAAGCAGATTTTCCAATGGTGACTATGGGATATATTATGCAGCAGAGTCCATATCAACTGCGATTGCAGAAACCATCTACCATAAAGAGCAATTTCTCTCATATACACAAGAGCCCGCTCAAGAATTGGCCATGAGAAGTTTGATTGCTGAATTCAGCGCTGATTTATTTAATTTAACACTACTGGATAAAGGCAACAATCCTCTGTATTCATCCACTGATTACACCCAGAGCCAATTCCTTGGTTCTCAAATTAAAGAACACCAGGAAGACGGCATCGTATATCATTCCATTCGATCACCGGGAACAAATTACGCGCTGTTTAAACCAAATTCAATTCATCAGTGCCAGCAAGGTGCTCATTTCAGTTATGTATGGGACGGCGCACAGATTACAACGGTCTATCAAAAAGTAATAAAAAATGAATATACTAGGATGTGTTGACAATTCATCTATTTATTTCCAACGTCCCGCGACTTGTTCGCGGGATCCAGAGATCGAGTATCATTAACAAACATAATGTATTCATCAAGATTGAACTGGATCCCGCGAACAAGTCGCGGGACGTCGAAATCGGAAATGTCAACAGCCCCTAGTGCGTTTTGATCATTTAAGTAAGATCACTCTGCCTTAAGGTCTATTTAATCACTATTGCCATCCAGGAACTCTCAAAATGAAGCTGTTCAAAGATAATTTTTATCCTCTGTTAAAATTAGCAATTCCCCTCGCCCTGACTGGATTGCTGCAATCATCCGTATGGTTTTTTGAGACCATGTTTCTTGCACGATTAGGTCCGGATATTTTAGCTGCAGGATCTTTGGTAAGCTGGTTATTTGGTACTGTAGTAGTCATTCTCTTTGGTACATTAAGCTCGATTAATATTTTAGTTGCACACAAACACGGAGCTGATGATACGAATGGTATCTTACATGTAGTCCGCGACGGATTCTGGCTGGCTTTATTACTTGCACTACCTATATTTCTATTATTTTGGAATATGTCCCCGCTCTTTCTACTTTTTGGTCAGAGTCCGGCTATAGTGCAACTGGCCAAAACTTATTTACATGCTGTGGCATGGGGTGTTTTGCCTAATGTCATCATGATAGCGCTGCTTGAAGTCATCATGGGTCTTGGACGAGCGCGTTTTATTTTGGTGTTCAATATCATCTCAGTGACGCTCACCATTTTTTTTAGTTTTGCCTTTATTTTTGGTAGATTTGGCTTTCCGCCATTAGGTATTGCCGGAGCTGGCTGGGGATTAACCACCAGCTATTGGATTACTACGTTTTTTTTGACTCTTTATGTTGTAACCAACAAAAAGTACAGCTGCTATTTCCGTCTATTATTGAAACCAACCAAACCTTCTTATTTAATTGAATTAATGAAAGTTGGTGTTCCTATGGGCATTATGTATTGCGTAGAAGTTGCCTTTTTCTTCGCTTTAACTTTAATCATGGGATCATTTGGCAGCCTGGTCATATCAGCAAACCAAATTGCCTTGCAATATCTTGGCACACTAATGTCTCTGATTTTCTCTCTTGCGCAATCCATAACAGTACGTATGGGACATCTACTGGGATCGGGTAATAAAGCTTCCGCAGAACGCACAGGATATATAGGGATACTTATTGCCGCATCGCTGATGCTTCTGGTAGCGATTATTTATTGGATTATCCCAACTACCTTAATTAATATTGATTTTGACGTTCACAATGCCAACAATTTGGAACTAGTGCGTATAGCAACACAACTGTTAACCATCAGTGCCTTGTTTCAGCTAATTGAAGCTATAAGAATCGCTTTATTTGGTGCATTACGTGCTTTAAAAGATACCCATTTTACTCTATGCATATCCATCATCAGTTTTTGGGGAATTGCTTTACCACTTGGATATTTTATGGCCAGCCATATGAGTCTTGGCGGTGCAGGTCTTTGGTGGGGAATGGTATCAGGAGCCGGGTTTAGCGTACTGTTACTGCTCTGGCGCTTTAGAATTAAAATAAGAACTTATTAGTAGTGGAGGTTGAGAGATCGCCATCCTAAAAAAAGCGGAGTGCACATCAGGTGCATGAGCATTTTTTTTGCGAATTCTCATTCAGGGGATAAACGGACAGAGTTGAGTGGAGGTTGAGAGATCGCCATCCTAAAAAAAGCGGAGTGCACATCAGGTGCATGAGCATTTTTTTAGGATGGCGATCTCTCAAGATACACCAAATATGTCCGTTTATCGGACAGAAACTTCTTTCCACCAACTTGTCTTTGTCTCAGCAACCCAATCAGCATTTCTTAAATTTTTAACAAAAACTGCTGTTTCTTCTGGAGTTGAATGTTTAGGATCAAGTTTAATGCACCAGTCCCAATCACCAGAAGTAGACCATAGACTTTGAACGCCACTCATTTTGGCTATAGAAGAAGAGTCTGACCAGGCATTTTTTGTTTTTAAGAAAACAACACTATTCCATGAGTTCATTATTACTTTCCTTAGTATTTAATTATGAAAGATCGCGTTGAATATAATTCATCGCGTTATATAACCTTAGACTATGAGTTAATAGATTTCAACGAAACCGGATAATTTAAAATAACAATGCGATGGTGCATTATATTAGGAACTTTAACTTCTCCATAAATCAGGGAAATGGCATCTCGAACGAAGAGAGAGATCTTCTGAAGCCAGTATGGAGCCTAAGTTTGTAACCTTCACCGTGTTCAATGATGACGAAATTCCTGCAGTTTTTGCAAAGTTACGGCTAATTTCCCTAACTATTTTTTATTAAAGAAATTCTCAAAAATATACCGTTTTATTTCTCCAAACGCATGTAACAAATCCTGCTGAAGCACCCAGGCCTCTTGCCAGTTTTGCTTGATAACCAGCTCTTCCTGTTTCATTGCCAAATCATACATCACATTTGCTCCGGTATTTCCACAGGTACCTTTTAATCGATGGCATTTTGCTTTTGCTGCCAAAACATCATGTTGAGTAATCACTTCACCTACTTCTTGTAATAAATTTTGTGTATTATTCAGAAAAGCAAAGAAAAATTCTTTTATTGCTTGTTCATTAGTGCCAAAAATCATTTTTATTCGTTCAATATCGAGAACTTTATTAGTCTTCATTTTGTTAAATGCAGGTATTGAATGACAACTTGAATTACTTTTTAACCAGTTAGATAGAACCCGTTCTAATTTAACGACACTGATGGGCTTGGGAATATAATCATCCATCCCTGCTTTTAAACAAATTTCCTTATCCCCTTTTAAAGCATGTGCGGTCATGGCGATTATAGGAACATGCTTTAAACGCTTTGAGGTCTCCAAGGTTCTTATCATTCCTGTTGCAGTGTATCCATCCATTTCTGGCATTTGACAATCCATTAAAATTAAATCAAATGAACATTTGTTATAGGCCTCTATGGCTTCAGTTCCGTTATTTACAATTGTAACTTGTGTATAACCGAGCCGTTCCAGTAAATGAATTGCTACCTGCTGATTTATTGAATTATCTTCAGCCAATAAAATGCTGACTTGCTTTGATTCTATGGATGGAGAGGTAGACTCAATTTCTTGAGGTACAGAATTATCGATACATGTTCCATTTTTCAAAGTAGAAAGTATTGCTTCATATAATTTTGACTGACGAACAGGCTTGGTTAAACACGTTAAAATATTCAGCTCATCCAATCGTTCCCGTGCAACAGGTAATCCCAAAGAAGTCAACATTAAGATTGGAATTTGCGCCAGATCAGAAGATTTTGATATGTGTTCAGCTAATTCAAGACCATTCATTCCCGGCATATTATAATCCAGCAGAATTAACTGATAAGGATCACGATCCTGAACAGAGGCTTTTATTTGTTTCAAAGCCTGATGGCCATCAATAACAGTGTCGCAGTTCATTCCCCAGGAACTGGTCTGAGATTGTATAATCTTTCGATTTATCTCGTTGTCATCTACAGCAAGAACTCGCATATTTTTTAATTTAGGCAAATAACTCCCGATCAAATTAGGTGTACTTGCTTCAACTACCTTAACTTCAATAGTGAACCAAAAAAGACTTCCTTGCTTCGGTGTGCTTTCAACCCCAATAGTACCGCCTAAAAACTCAGTCAACTTCCGAGAGATAACCAAACCAAGACCACTCCCACCAAATTTACGGGAAACAGATGCATCTCCTTGAGAGAACGATTTAAATAACCGCCCCATGACTTCTGGCTCAATACCTATGCCAGTATCTCTTACCTCAAATAATAACTTAATATAATGTCCTGATTTTCCTTTTTTTGCTTGTTCCTTTACTCGGGATACCTTTAACTCAATTTGTCCTTTCTCGGTAAATTTAATTGCATTTACTAATAAATTAATCAGTATCTGACTTAAACGAGTTGCATCACTATTAATCCATGCAGGGATATCTGCATCGATCAAAGCACCAATAGCTAAATTTTTTACATGTGCTTTATAAGCCACTATTTCAACAGCATCCTCAATGACCTGTCTTAAATCAAAATCGACATAGTCTATTTCAAAGTGACCTGACTCAATTTTGGAAAAATCCAGGATATCATTTATTAAGGTGAGCAACGTTTCTCCTGATAATCGAATCGCCTTTACAAACTCCATTTGCTCCTCTGTTAATACCGTTCCCTCTAGTAGGCTGGTCATCCCTATCACTCCATTTAAAGGAGTGCGGATTTCATGGCTCATAGTTGCTAAAAAGACACTTTTCGCTTGATTGGCCTGTTCAGCCAATTCTTTAGCTGTCCTGAGTTTTAAATTGGCTTCCTGTATTTCCTGAGCTCTCTGATAAATTTCGCTCTCCATCTGCCCTGCTCGAGATCTTAATAATTCATTAATTACCTGCTGCTTGGTGCCTAATTCTTTCAAGTGAATAAATTCAGTGACATCCTCAACACGATGAATGATGAACTGAACGTTATCTTGATCATCGAAAACAGGAGAATTTATAGGGCTCCAATAACGCACTTCAAAACTATCCGGCTCCGATTCTGAACGACGGACATCATATTGCTGAACTGCCATCGAATCTGGAGTTTTATTGTTTAATACATTCTCCAATGACGTACGTAAATTTCTTACCCCGGTAGCATTGATATCTTTAGGATTATCAGGAAACACTTCAAAAATATTACGACCAAGGATGTCGTCACGGTTCACCATAGTGGCGGCTATATAAGCATTACTTGCCTCAACAATATCAAAATGTATGTTTAAAATCAGGTAAAGATCAGGAGTAGACCGCAAGATACGCAATACATCTTTTTTCGTCATTGCTTTAGCTATCATATAACCGCCTTGTCAGGTTTTAGTAATCCCAATTCAAACCTTTCAATCAGATTTCTGGTTTTTAACTGCTTTAATCGATTTATCGTTTACCGAGTTTACGGTTTTATGGCCATGACAATCCCTTTTCTCAACCAAAGATCCCAGATTTCGTATTTCTTGAGTCAATTGATGCTGCCTGGCATAAATATCATGAGCTAATTTTTGAATGGTTATCTGTTCCTCATAACGAAGCTCTCCCAGATTTTGCATGTACTGTTCCAATAGGTTCCATTCATTATTAATTAATTGACTCAATTCAGTCATTTTACTGAAAACATTGGTCAAATCTTTTGTTGATTTTCTGAGTTCTGGTTGTTGCTTCTCAATCATTTCTTCAAGTTTACGGGTGAAATTAACAATGCGCTGAGCAACAAATAATCGACTCCGTAACTCTACATAATTAAATGGCTTGGTAAGAAAATCATCAGCCCCTGAATCTAAGGCGTTCACTATATTAGCTGTTCCAGACATGCTGGTTAACAAAATCATATAAGGAGGTTTAGTCAAATTCTTTGCACGACGACATAAACTAAGTCCATCAATTTTGGGCATCAGCCAATCGACAGTAACTATTTGGGGACTATGCTTGCCTTTTAATATATCCCATGCTTCCTCTCCATCACTTGCCTCTATGACTGGATAATCCCATTGAGTTATGGTTGCCCGGAGTAACATCCGTGTTGAAGAATCATCATCAGCAATCAATACAGTCGGTTTATTCTCTACACCACACCTAGTACTCATATTAGTCCTTAATCCACGTACACCCCATTGTTATCTATTTTATTTTTATACCAGCGAACAAAATCAGGTGCGGATAATGGTTTGGATATTAAATAACCCTGTATCTGTTCACAGCCCAAATGAGTAAGATTATCCATTGCATCCTTTGTTTCAACGCCTTCTGCAACCAGTGATAAACCCATATTTTGCCCCAGATTTATGATAGCACGCACAATGTGCATATTTGCCTTATTGGCCATTAAATCAGTGACAAAAGACTTGTCTATTTTTAATTCAGTAAAAGGTAATCGTTGCAATTCTACTAAAGAAGAGTAACCTGTTCCAAAATCATCAATAGACAGGGAATAACCTTTCAGACGTATTCGAGTCAATACTTCCAGAACAATATCAGGCCAATGCATTGCCGCTGACTCTGTAATTTCGAAACAAATTTGATTGGGATTGACCTTATATTCTTTGGACAATTTGTCCAGTTCATCCGGTAAAATCAGGTCAGTTAAAATTTTAGGTGATAAATTAATCGCAATATTAACTCTAATCTGATTCTTGTTCCAAAGAGCATATTGACTAAATACTTCTTTTATAACCCAATAGGTCATTGGAATAATGAGGCCGCTTTCCTCGGCTAATGGTATAAAAAGATCAGGGGGGATGAGGCCATGGTTCGGTCGCTCCCAACGAATTAAGGCCTCCACTCCAACTAATTTTTTATTAAGACTTGTGATTTTAGGCTGGTAATACATGCGAAACTGTTTTTTTTCCAAACCAATGGTAATCGCTTCATCATCAATAATACCGCTTTTTTTATCTATCAAATCAAGTATCTGTGTTATTGAATCAACAGCAAAGGAGCTTTGTGGCATCACATGAACAGATAATCCTTTTGATACCCCGATTCGATGAATGGACAGCATAATTTTTTCTTCGCAGTCACCTACTACCAATATTGGTATGTTGCACTTCAAATTAGCCAGCAAACCTAGCAAATCGATGATGCATGGCTCTTGAATGGATGTATCCAGCAATATAAAGGCAATGTGTGGAGAATCAATGGCCGTAGGTAACTCGCGTCCATTATTAATAAAGAGCGCGTCAAGGCAACAGATTTTACATATGGAGGAAATCAAAGAAATTAATTTTTTATCGTCAACGCAAGCAATTATGTTTCTTTTTACTGTCATTTTATTTCCTTTTGCCGCTAGATAATCCACTTTTATGTATATTTTTAGATCACCTCTCTTATTATAGTCAACAGAAAATGAATAACCAAATGGAGCTAAGCAAGAGCAAAATCTACTTAATCAAGATCCAGTTTTTTTAATTTATATCTTAATGTCCGAAAACTAACTCCTAATAATCGAGCAGCAGCCGTTCGATTCCACTTCGTTTTATTAAGCGCATCCAATATCAGCTCTTTTTCCTGATCCTGAAGAAATCCGGGTAAATTGGCAGATGATGTCGTCATATGTGGTGGTACAATAGACGGAACTTTAGGTAAATGCAGATCGGCTGGTTCTATTGTTTCTCCTTCGCTCATGGCCATGGCGCGCTCAAGTATATTCTCCAGCTCCCTTACATTACCTGGAAAATGATAACTTTGTAACAGCTTTAAACATTCATCGCTAATTGTAACAGGACTTCTGTTTTGATTTTTTGCTAATTTTTTTAATATCGCCCTTGCTAAAACTGGAATATCTGAAAGTCGTTCGGACAGAGTAGGAACACGCAATTCAATAACGTTGACGCGATAATACAAGTCTTGTCTGAATGTGCCAGCACTAATCTCTTCCAACAGATTTTTATGACTGGCACTTAGAATTCGAACATCTACTGGAATTTCATACAACTCACCAATCGGCTTAATCGCTTTCTCCTGAATCGCACGCAATAACTTAACCTGCATGGCCAAAGGAAGTTCCGCTATTTCATCAAGAAACAAAGTCCCCCCCTGTGCCGCCACAAATAAACCCGTTTTATCAGCTATGGCTCCCGTAAAACTTCCTTTTTTATGACCAAAAAACTCCGATTCCATCAATTCCCCGGGTATGGCACCGCAATTGACAGGAATAAAAGGTTTATCTCGTCTCGGTCCATTTGAATGAATGAGTTGCGCGACCAACTCTTTTCCAACACCGGAATCACCCTGGATAAAGACCGGAGCCTGGCTCCGGGCCAATTTATGAATACTCTCTCTTAATTGATTCATCACCGGACTTTCACCGACCAGTGTTTCATCCTGAATGTCATTTTGAGCGTTTTGCATTGCCAAGGCTGTTTTAACAAGCTCTTTCAACATCATTAGATCGACGGGTTTTGAAACATAATCAAAAGCCCCCGCTTTTAGGGTATTTACAGCCCCTTCAACATTTCCAAAGGCAGTAATCACCGCGACCGGTAACTGCGGTTTGTATTTTTGAATGAATTTTACCAGTTCAATGCCATCACCATCAGGTAAACGCATATCCGTGAGAACAAGAGAATAATTATTTTGTTTCACGCATTCTATTCCATTTTTAAGATCCGAGGCGGTATCACACATTAAACCCATGCGCGACAAAGTGAGGGTCAATAACTCCCGAATATCCGGCTCATCATCGATTACCAGAACAGTGCTTTTAGTCATATCAATAGCTCTTCCGATGGATTTAAAGTAATAGCGAAACAACTTCCTTTATTGCATTTCACCAGATCTAATCGCGCCTGATTAATTTCGCATAAATCTCTGGCAAGAAACAAGCCCATACCCGTCCCAGTTATCAAAGTAGTAAAAAATGGCTCGAATACATTGTCTCTATTCTCAATAGGAATTCCTGGGCCTGTATCACAAACGCTTATTATGGTTTTATTTGATGAGGACTTTACAGAGATAACGATATTCACATTACCCTCTTCATCACGTCCATGCTGCATTACATTGTCACAAAGTATCACCAGTATCTGTTCCAGTTGGCTTTTATCAAATACACATGAAACGTGTTTGTTTTTGGGTAGTTTAATTGTCATGTTGCATTCATTACTGTGACAAAAATTTTGTTTAAACTGCTCTAATAAACTGGCTATTTCATTAACTTCTGGATGAGACTGTTGACGTCGCGTCAGTTGCAATACATTTTTAATAACGCCATTCATTCGTTCACAATTATTAATAATTAATTGCTTCAAACGTGCATCTTCTATATTTAAAACATGATCATCACCAAATAACTGTGCTGCATGAGCAATGGCACCGAGGGGATTACGCAACTCATGGGCTATACTTGCCGAAAATCGGCCTAATGCCGCCAGTTTGAGTTGTTGTGCCTGTTGCCCTATATAAGACATATCTTCCAAAATAATCAATACTTCAGAATTATTGGCTACATCAGTTGAAAAAAAATGTACTCTTAAATAAGGTTCTTCAATTAAAGTCTGAGCGACGCCTTCATTTGTTTTGTTTTTCAGTAAAAAATTATCAAACTTACTGGCAATTTGTTCCGAAAGTTGATGCAAAGTAATTGGATTATTATTTTTTTTTACATTAAAAAATTGTCGCGCAGCAGAATTCATCAATTTAATGTGCTTTGCTTCATCCACATATATAATTCCTGAGTGTAACCTCTCGACGATGTATTCATTAATTCGCTGCATGCTGGCCAATTCATAACTACGATGACGAGCCAAATGTTCCGATTGACGAACCCAGTTGGAAAGATACCAGGCTGTAATCGCTGTAGCAAAGAAGCCCGCTCCATATATTCCACTATAATAAAACGTACTTAAATCTTTTTGATTATCTATCATGAACTTCAATACGTTGCCGCATAAAAGCAGGCAGCTGGCAAGTGCAGCAAAAAATATCGCTAAACGACCCGGCACCAAAATACTAAGAGCAGCAATAGTAACGTTTAATAAAATCCCATATCCGGAATCCATATTCCCTATAATGCTCAACATACTCGAAATCGCAATAACATCGAGGGTTCCCGATAGAAACACCTGATTGTCAAAGCTTATGATTCTGCGTTGCCAAATCACTAAAAAGAATAAAGCGAAAATAAAATAAACAACAAGAATGCTGTAAAACAGAGGGGAGTGAGGGCGATAAATGAAACTAAAAAAATACATCCCTAAAAATAAAATAACGCTTAATAGTCTATAAATGTCATAAACTAATAAAATTCGCCACTGTCTGTCTTCAGGATTTTGTATCAGACGAATAGGCATTGAACTAATCCATTAGTTATTTAAGGTTTATCTAAGTATAGAACCATAAAAATGAGTTTTGCGATAGATGAACAGGGCTTAATACTTCCATAATTTATAAGACATCCAAATTTCGCGAGCATCCTGGGAGCCGCTGTCCTTGGCTTTGGCTATCCAATATTTTGCTTTGGCCAAATCACGCTTGACTCCCTTTCCATCAGCATACATCAAACCCAGATTTATTTGCGCCAGGATCAGGTTTTGCTCTGCTGCTTTGGTATACCAAT
The DNA here is from genome assembly GCF_001467955.1 of Legionella quateirensis. Taxonomy (GTDB): domain Bacteria; phylum Pseudomonadota; class Gammaproteobacteria; order Legionellales; family Legionellaceae; genus Legionella; species Legionella quateirensis. The sequence goes on from NZ_LNYR01000048.1 coordinate 167,703, forward strand.
AAATCGCTTTATCGAGGTTACGTTTCACTCCTTCCCCATTCATATACATCACAGCAAGATTATTCTGAGCTAATGGCTGGCCTTGTTCGGCTGCTTTTTCATACCAGTTAATCGCCTGTTTATTGTCTTTTTTAACCCCAAGACCATTCATATACATCACGGCAAGATTATGTTCTCCCAGAGGTAAACCTTGTTCGGCAGCCTTTTTGTACCAGGATACGGCTTCTTTATTATCTACAGACACCCCCTGGCCCTTCATGTACATTAAACCCAGATTATTTTGCGCTTCAGCATCACCCTGCTCTGCTGCTTTCCTGAACCAGATTAAAGCCTTTTGATAATCTTTATACTCTCCTTCACTCGAATAGATTATGCCGAGATTATTCTGAGCCATTGCAAAACCTTGCTCTGCGGCTTTTAAATACCAGCTGACTGCCAGTTCCATGTTTTTAGAAACACCTTGACCGTGTTCGTACATAAAAGCGAGATTATTTTGCGATTTCATATTTCCCTGGTTTGCAGCTTTCTCAAACCAATAAATTGCCTGCTCACTATTTTTCACTGATGCATCGCCATCCATGTACAAAACACCCAGATTGGTTTGTGATAAAGACGAACCTTGATTGGCTGCTTTGGTATACCAATATATTGCCTTGGTTAAATCTTTTGGTATTCCATCACCGCGCTCGTACAGTACACCAAGATTATTTTGTGCATCCAGATCTCCTTGCGCGGCTGCTTTTTCATACCAATAAATGGCCTGAACAATATTTTTTTGGACGCCAGTACCATTCATATATAAAACCGCTAAATTATACTGTCCATCAGAACTCCCTTGATCAGCGGCTTTTTTATACCAAACAAACGCCTGTTGAGGGTCCTTTGCAACGCCATTTCCATTTTCATACAATATTCCCACATTATTTTGACTCAATGCTGACCCTTGACTTGCTGCTTTTTTCAACCAAAACATTGCTTGTTTACTATCTTGTGGCACGCCCTGGCCATTCAGGTACAATAATCCAAGATTATTTTGAGCATCAGCATTCCCTTGATCAGCAGCCTTTTGATACCAATAAGCCGCTTTTTTATAATCTTGTACTACACCATCACCTTTCTCATAACTCATCCCCAACTCCAGTTGAGATTGAGCATCTCCTTCTTCTGCCTTATCCTGGGTATTTAATTGCTCTTGAGAACTTCTATGAGCATCAAAATCCAGAGCCCATCCAGAACACGTCAAAAAGACCAAACTTAGAGCTGTAAAAAGAAATCGTTTCATAATAGCTCCTGCGCAGTATTGTTCAATTATAGCACAGCAATAATTGGCCTGTTCATCATCCTGACGAACACGCATCATCCACAAAAAAAATAAAGCATAAGTAAGTTCTCGCTAAATCCGGGAATTTCGTCATCCTGAACGCAAGGAAGGATCTCCAAATGCAGGACACCACGCCACATTCAGGAGATCACTCATTGAATTTGGGATGACGGTTGCCGGGGTTAAAGAACAGGAATGATGTCTAACTCTTTGAACTTTCTTGATAAAAATTAAGACATCTGCTATATGCTTAGTAAGCTTACATTTTATTAAATCTCAATGAGCATAAAACATTTAAATTTAAATTTATTACGCGCTCTGTATGCTCTGCTCTCCTGCAGGCACGTTACTCTTGCCAGTAAACAGATTGGTGTCAGTCAATCTTCAATGAGCATTTCATTAAAACAGCTTAGAGAATTTTATAATGATTCGCTCCTGGTACCCGGGCGACATAACATCATGCAACTGACCCCACTGGCTGCATCCCTGATTGAACCAACACGGAATGCCATGTCCCAGATTGATACTATATTTTCATGTCACCAGCCCTTTAATCCGGCAACGGATACTCGAACCTTTCGCATTGGCATGTCAGATCTGGTTTCGTATTTATTAGCCCCAAACTTGATTCACAAAATAGAAGAAGTAGCGCCAGACATTAAAGTCAATATTGTACACCCAAGATATCTGACCTCCTCTGATGTATTTGAATCGGGTGAGTTGGATGTCATGGTAGGAATGTTTGAGGGTGCTCCAGGAGGCTTAAAACATCAAGCATTGTTTCATGATGAAGCCGTAATTGTTGGATGTAAAGATCATCCAGGATTTGAAAACGGAACAATCAGTATGGACAATATTCTCAAATACCCGCTGATCCAATTATCATTAAGCGGCACTCCGTTTCACAATTATTTTGACCGATATCTGGCTAAACTGGGTTATGCCAAACGCGTATCAATAAGTGTAGGGCATGGATTAGTCCCGCTCATCACTTTGCCAGGTACCAATTACCTGACTCTGACTATTCGTTCTGCAGCAGAGAAATTAAACGATTATCTTCATCTAAGTATATCGCCAGTTCCCTTTCCAATAGACATTTATAGCTGCTATCAATATTGGCATCAAAAAGACAATGAAGATCCCTCGCATCAGTGGATTCGTTCGCTCATAAAGGAAGTAGCCAAACAGGCTAAAAGCTCTAAAAGACCGGGCGTGAATTGAGAACACGCCCACATCAATCATAAATGAATTCAGAAAGTAAAACCCGATCACCTGTTTTAGTGGGAATAGGATGCAGGGTAGTCATCTTCCAATTGGGAAGATGGGTAGGAAGATGCCTGATACTGACTTAACAGAGAGGAGAGTGACTCCAACGATTCATTAATAAGCGTTACACCTCTAGAAACTTGACCATAACGACGTCCCAGCAGACCTCTGTATTCATCAAAATCAGCAAAGGTATTCTCAATAGTTGAAATCAAGTATGCGTTAACGTAATCCATATCTTCAAAAAAACCTGGAGAAGTTGCCTGACGAATCAAATTATTCACGATATTAGTTGCCGCAAAAGCGTATTGAGAGATTAAAACAACATAGCGAGCTTCATCTAAAACAAAAATACCCGTTCCTTTACCACCAGACGTTGATTTAATCAGATTATCTGTGTTAACTGCATATTGATTCCACAACTCATTATAACGCATTTCAAATTTAGAATCTTGAAACTTCATAACCACCACCATTGAAAAAGAAAATGCCATATTGTACTAAATAATTATTATGGAAATATTAAATGATGGAGTATTGTGAATCCTGATCATCTTGGGTTTAAACCCAATTTAACCATCATCCTTCTTGGCCCCCAATTCCCTGCAAGACCATTAAATACCCCAGCTATCGAAGTGTGACAATGAAGACAATGTCCCGTGTCATCAAGGTGATATTTTAATAACTGATACCAGTCTCTAACAATTACAGCCAGCTTGCAGTTTGGACAATAAGTAGTGCTACCTTCAGTATCATGCACATTACCGGTGTACACATAATGTATGCCTGACTTAAGGGCTATCTCTCTGGCTCTTTGGAGGGTTGAAAACGGAGTTGGCGATTTATCCTTCATTTTCCAGTCAGGATGAAAAGCAGTAAAATGGATAGGAACATCCGGTCCCAAATGATCCATTACCCAGGCAGACAGATGCTCCAACTCGTTAGTGGAATCATTTTCATCAGGAATAAGCAAAGTAGTAATCTCAAACCAGACCTTGGTTTCTTTTTTTAAATACTCCAAGGTATCCAGTACAGGTTGTAAATGAGCACCCGTTATTTTGTAATAGAATTGTTCGCTAAAGGCTTTCAAATCAATATTCGCAGCATCCATATAAGTATAAAATTCCGTACGCGGCTCCGGATTAATATAACCTGCAGAAACAGCAACAGAATAAATACCCAGTTGATGGCATTCTTTAGCTACATCGATAGCATACTCCATAAAAATCACCGGATCGTTATAAGTAAAGGCCACACTGCGACAGTGCAGATTTTTTGCGGCCAAAGCAATATCTGCAGGCATGGCGTTATCGGCTAAAGTATCCATATCCCGCGATTTACTGATATCCCAGTTTTGACAGAATTTACACGCCAGATTACAACCTGCCGTTCCAAACGATAAAACCGGAGACCCTGGTAAAAAATGATTTAAAGGTTTTTTCTCAATGGGATCAATACAATATCCACTGGACCTACCGTAAGTAGTCAGTTTAATCTGATTATCAATATTGGCTCTGACAAAACATAATCCTCGTTGACCTTCACGCAATTTACAATTACGCGGGCATACATCACATTCAATGCGACCGTCTTCAAGCTTATGCCAGTAATGAGTTGGAATAATATCTGACATCAGATGACCCTGCCGTTAAACAATATTCTATACTTATAAGTATAGTACCTGCAGTAAATCTGGAGTTTGTTATGACTGTTCGACAACCGGCTGTAGCAGGGATTTTTTATCCTGGCGATCAGTTAACACTTCGCAATACAATTCAGCATCTTTTGAGCCAGAGCAAACAGTTCAGTCCTCCGCCAAAAGTGCTGATAGTTCCACATGCAGGATATATATACTCAGGCTCAATAGCTGCCTCAGCGTTCGCTTCATTAATCCAGCAGAGCGACACAATTAAGAAAGTTGTATTATTAGGCCCCGCTCACACCATGTACCTGAAAGGGATTGCCTATGATCCGGTCACAAAATTCGCTACCCCATTGGGAGAAATGGAGCAGGATCAGGATCTTTTAGCTAAAATAAGTACTCTTCCTTATGTACACGCGTTGAGTCAGGCACATCAAAGAGAACACTGTCTGGAAGTTCAATTACCCTTTTGTCAGATGATATTCAACGAATTTACTGTGCTTCCTCTGGTGGTTGGTGAAACCAGTGAACAGGAAGTGGCTGATCTGATAAAACAAGTCTTGGGTGGAGAGGAAACCTTAATCATTATCAGCAGTGATCTAAGTCATTACCTGCCTTACGACATAGCGCAACAAACAGACAGAAACACCTGTCTTTCCATCAGTACCTTAAATTCAGAATCATTACATCATCAAGGAGCATGCGGTTATTATCCATTACGTGGATTTTTACACTTTGCTCGTCAAAATCAGATTTGTGGACGTTTACTGGATCTGAGAAACTCCGGAGACACAGCAGGGACAAAAGATAAAGTAGTCGGATATGCATCCTATCATTTTTATAAAGATCTTAAATTTGCAGATCACTGTGCGGATGAACTACTGTATCTGGCAAAAGAAACGCTAAGGTTGCAAGCGACTGAAAATAAACTCCTAATATTTAATCCCACAGAATACAATGAATTATTGCATATCCGCATACCTACATTTGTTACGATAAAAAAGAAAGGAATGCTAAGAGGATGTATGGGCAGTCTTTATTCTCAGGATCTGCTTGCTGATAATGTAATCCAAAACTCCATCAGGGCAGGATTCCTTGATCCGCGATTTCCCAAATTAACTTCTGAAGAGCTCAATGACATCTCTTTGTCAATTTCCATTTTAAACCCAATGGAAACGTTGTATTTTAACACGGAACAGGAGCTTAAATCACAATTACGCCAGGGAGTTGATGGATTGCTCTTAACCTATAAACAGTATCAGGCAACCTTTCTACCCAGTGTGTGGGAATCTATAGACAGCAAAGATAAGTTTCTTGAACATTTAAAATTAAAAATGGGACTTCCTGCAAATTTTTGGTCAGCAGAGATGAAAGCACAACGGTATACAACAGAAATCATTAAATAACATAAAAAGTAGTACTATTAAAATAGTTCAATTAAAATACTGTCACTATAGTGCATCAACATCGTCAAGTCAGGCTTATCCCATGAAAAAAATCAACATCAGTTTATTCGTTACGTTCGCCCTGCTTGGTGCATGTATTCATGCTGCAGTATCAAGCCACATTATAATGAATCCATCCAAAAGTCCGGAATTACCGTCCGGAGCATTCTGGATTGACAACCATTGGCGCAAAAACCCACAGACGACCCAAGCAGAGCCTTTTCGTTGGAGAAGTACATCACATAATTTCAGTAATAGTAATGAGAACAAACCAGAGGTAAGCCTAAAAGGTTTAAGCCATTTATTTATTTCAGGCAGTGCTAACCCTACTGAAGCCAATATGATGTGGTTGAAAAAAAATTACGGTTCCAGACATCAGGTATTTATAATCGATCTGAGACAGGAAACTCATCTTTTTATTAATGGTTTACCCATCAGTATTTTTTATAAAAAAGATGAGATTAACTGGGGTAAAACCCTGACTGAAATTAATAAAACGGAACAGAACTGGGTTAACTATCTATCCATTAAGGGCACTGTTCAAATTAATAATCTGGGACGACCGATTTCAGGTATAAAAGTCCCCACCAACCCGGTAACGGTATCAATAAAAAATACCCATACTGAAAAAGAGATATCTCAGCTTAGCGGTTTAGAGTACTTTAGAATTCCAGTGCCCGATTATCATCCTCCGTCTCCCGAACAGGTTGATCACTATTTAACGTTATTTAAAAAATTACCTGCAAAGGCCTGGCTTCATTATCATTGTGCTGCGGGTAAAGGAAGAACAACTACCTTTATGGTGATGCACGACATTCTGGCAAATGGAACACAGGTTAGCCTGAGTGATATCGTAACTCGACAGTCGCGATTAGGTGGGATTAATTTATTTGAGCCCTCTGAATCCCTATCTACCCAGCCCTGGAAAAATGAATATCATAGGGCACGCATTGATTTTATTAAATTATTTTACACGTTTGTTCATAAAGGAATATACCCGAATCAAAGCTTTACCCAGTGGATAAACAATCAACCTGACGGACCTTATAAATCGATATTGAGCACTGCTGCTTACCCTTGATAGCAGAATAATCATTCTAAATTAAGTCTGAGAACGTCCCTGATTGCTCCTCAAACAAGCCCCTGACTGGTAATTTTATTAGGATCTCAAGGATATTCCTGATTTTCTATGCTAGATTTTATATAAGGAACCCTAAATCCATCCGCCAGACAAATAGAGTGAGAGATCTACTTAAATGGAAAATTCATTTGTATTTAATGAAGCCAATCTAAAGCGAATACCTCAATTCTTAGTATTAATCATTATCCTGCTATTAGGTCTTCCCTATGTTGGTTTGTATTTCGGATTAGATTTTAGCACCATCGCCAATAAATTAAATAAGGGAGCTGAATTCAATTCTTTCTTTATTGAATCTCAGATCCGTGGTTATTTCAGACAAACACTTTTACAATGGTCTGGCTTCTCTCTTGCTGCAGTAACAGTTTTACTGGCGTTTACTCAATACAGATTAAGCAATGATAAAATCGCTTTAATTATAGGATTGGCTGTTTTATTTTCCGGATCGACTGAAGCCCTGCATACTTTGGTCATTGATGGCCTATCCCTTGAATATGAGGAAAAAAACAATCTGGATGCTTTAATCTGGATCTTTTCCAATAGTATTAGCGGACTAATATTAGGTATTGGCTTAATTATGCTGATCACCTCCAGTGATAAACAAAATGTCAGTTTTACTACCTTTATTTTACTGACAACCTTCCTGGTATTGACCGCAATTACTATTATTTATTATGCAACCGGAGTAATTGAACTCCCGGAAATGTGGTTTTCTGACTTAACTTTGTCTCGCCCCTATGAATTAATTTCTGTCTTTATCTATTTAATATTGATGATATTCATTTACCCAAAAGCTTACAAAACGCACCCAACTATTCTGGTTGACTGTATATTCTATATGGCCGTTACTCAAATAGTGACGTCATTTTATATTATGATCCTGTCCAGCTCCCCTTATGACAGTGCGTATAATATTGCCTACGTACTAAAGCTTGTTGGTTATTTTATACCATGCACCTGTCTGGTAATTAATTATGTATTCTCCTACACCGCCGTTTTAAAAGCGCAAAAAGCTTTAAGGATAAAGCAGGATGAATTAACTTATATCGCTTCTCATGACTCATTAACCAATCTATACAATAGACGAGAATTTGAAGTACTCCTGAATAAGTCGATTTCAAGCTCTGCCAGAACGCATACTTCAGTGGCTCTTTTGCTTATTGACATGGATAACTTTAAAGCAACTAATGATACCTTTGGCCATGTCCATGGTGATGAGCTGCTCAGACAATTTTCCATGCGGTTGATTTTGTTAACCCGAAAAGGTGACATTCTATCCAGAGTAGGTGGTGATGAATTTACTTTGATTTCACCCAACTTGAAAACCCATACTTCCGCTCGTCAACTTGCCGAACGCATATTAAATGAATTAAACAGCCCCTACCCCATAAACGGCAAATTAATTACAGTTACTGTAAGCATAGGCATCTCCATTTATCCAGACGATGGCACTAATTCCGATGAGTTGCTCATCAGAGCGGATTTAGCAATGTACAAAGCAAAACGGAGTGGAAAAAACACGTATCAATTTTATACTGAACAACTCAGCTATTTGCAGCATCGAGAATCGGAAGTTGAAGCACATTTACGCAAAGCACTCCAAAATGACGAGTTTGAATTGTACTATCAACCCAAGTTTAATTTGTTAACTATGGAGATTATCGGCGCCGAGGTGCTGTTACGATGGAATAGCGACACATTGGGACACGTTTCTCCTAATGAATTTATCCCTGTTGCAGAAACCACTGGTTTAATCATTGATCTGGGTCTATGGATCATTAGAAAATCTTCCGAGCAAATAATGACGTGGATGCTTAAGTACACTAATAAACTCGCTTTTTCCATTAATATCTCACCTATCCAGTTGGCAAATAATCAATTTCTTAAAAACCTTAAAAACACCTTGAAAGACAGTAATTTTCCATCAGAACACATGGAACTTGAGATTACTGAAAGTCTGTTGATGGGTGACAACGAAGATGTCAATTCTGTACTCAATGGCATCTCCAGTTTAGGTGTAAAAATCTCACTTGACGACTTTGGAAAAGGTTATTCGTCCCTTAGCAGGCTAAAAATGCTGCCAATAGATACTTTGAAAATTGATAAAGACTTTGTTTCCGATATCCATAATGAAAAAGATAAGGTGGTCTTGGTTGATATTATTATCAAATTAGCTCACGAACTGGGAATGAGCATAGTTGCTGAAGGGATAGAGACCGCGCCACAATTAAAGTATCTTATTGCAAAAAAATGTCAAATAGGCCAGGGATTTCTTCTCAGCAAACCGTTACCGGCCGATCAATTCGAAAAGCTTGCGTTTATAGAGTTACCAGAAAATAACTCATTCTCCGAAGAGTCGGTATAATATCTAAGCAATGTCGTCACTATTCTCGCGAGAATATTCATCTACAATTCAGAATAAACGTCCGTTTTTACGTCAGAATAAACGTCCGTCTTTGCGAACGAAGTGAAGCAATCCAGATCACATCCCCAATCAGGCTCCGCTCTGGATTGCTTCGCG
>NZ_LNYR01000048.1:177045-177421 GCF_001467955.1 Legionella quateirensis
TTGCTCGCAAAGACGGGTATTTTTAGTACCCTTTAAACCTTCAACGTTGTATCAGAATAAACGTCCGTCTTTGCGAACGAAGTGAAGCAATCCAGATCACACCCCCAATCAGGCTCCGCTCTGGATTGCTTCGCGATGCTCGCAAAGACGGGTATTTTTAGTACCCTTTAAACCTTCGACCTTGTATCAAAATAAACGTCCGTCTTTGCGAACGAAGTGAAGCAATCCAGATCACATCCCCAATCAGGCTACGTTGTGGATTGCTTCGAGATGCTCGCAAAGACGGGTATTTTTACTACCCTTTAAACCTTCGACCTTGTATCAAAATAAACGTCCGTCTTTGCGAACGAAGTGAAGCAATCCAGATCACATCCCC
>NZ_LNYR01000048.1:177431-192951 GCF_001467955.1 Legionella quateirensis
TTGCTCGCAAAGACGGGTATTTTTAGTATCATTTAAACCTTCAACGTTGTATCAAAATAAACGTCCGTCTTTGCGAACGAAGTGAAGCAATCCAGATCACATCCCCAATCAGGCTACGTTGTGGATTGCTTCGCGATGCTCGCAAAGACGGGTATTTTTAGTACCGTTTAAACCTTCAACGTCGTATCAAAATAAACGTCCGTCTTTGCGAACGACGTGAAGCAATCCAGTACACATCCCCAATCAGGCTACGTTCTGGATTGCTTCGCGTTGCTCGCAAAGACGGGTATTTTTAGTAACCTTTAAACCTTCGACCTTGTATCAAAATAAACGTCCGTCTTTGCGAACGAAGTGAAGCAATCCAGTACACATCCCCAATCAGGCTCCGCTCTGGATTGCTTCGCGTTGCTCGCAAAGACGGGTAAGCGAGCTGCCTGCGCACTGGAAACACTCCCACATGACAATACCTCGAATTAAAATGATTAATCACGAAAATTTTCAAACTGCAGTGGTAATTCAATATCTGATTTTTTTAATAATGCGATTGTATCCTGAAGATCATCACGTTTTTTCCCTGTGACCCGAATTTTTTCACCTTGAATGGATGTTTGAACTTTCGCCTTGCTTTCTTTTATGTATTTTATAATCTCTTTGGCTGCAGGTTGATCGATTCCTTGCTTAAAAGTCATGTTTAGAGAATAAAATTTACCAATATGAACAGGCTCATCTTCGATATCAACTCCAGCAGTAGACAGATTACGCTTGGTGCAATGAGTGCGAAATAAATCTTCCAGTTGCCGTACCTGAAAATCCGATTCGGATCGCAAGGTAACAGTTAGTTCTTTAAGATCAATTGTTGCCTCAACACCACGAAAATCAAAACGAGTTCCCACTTCACGTGTAGCATTATCTACGGCATTCCGTAATTCAACTTCATTTATTTCAGACACAATATCAAATGATGGCATAGCAAATCCATAAAAATCAAAAATCCTAATTTAACAAAAAACCTGTGACTGTGGAAGGCAAGATTGATGTGCAACTTAACTGGGCTTTCAGCAAACGTGCGTGACTGATGACAGCGCCATTAGTTAGCCTATAGCCTCATTAAATTCAAGAGGCTATACCCCTCAGTGCTTCAGTTAGCCTTCGCGCCTGCGAGTTAATGATTTTATTGGCGCAAGGTCATCCAGTGAAACCGGGATTACCGGAGGACTGCTTACCTGTTTCTCATGCAGCTTGTATTGATCCTAATGAAGCCAAAGTGCTTTCGTAATTCCAGGGAAGCCAGGCTTTAGGTTCTTTAACAATACTGTAATGCGCGAACGAATAGTTAATTAACCAGAAAGCCAGTTAAACCAACCTCCAGAACCATTGTTTGCATTTGGCACAAAGTGTTATATAATGTCGCAAAAAAATGCTTGTGCATTTTATAAACAAAACGAGGTTAACTTGATATGCCTAATTTAGCTATTACACTCCACTCTGGTATGAAAATGATTGCTTTTATTCAAACCAACTCTAACTCTACAAAAATTAGTACTTTTATTACTGATATGAATCTGGCTGGGAGTTTAACCTTGGTTGAAAAGGCTCTAAAGTGTCAGCGTAATGAAAGAGAGATAACTACCTTCGATCAACGTATAATTGCTTCACTAGATACGCTAGGTCTATTAGGAGATACATTTGACTTTGGAAACGTTGATGGTGACTTAATTGAAAAAATCATTGAACAGTGGAAAGATAGATATAAGCCATCTCATACAGGTATATGCAACCTAGATAATGAAGATAGATATAACCCAGCTCCTGAAGACACATATAATCCAGATAATATAAAAACGCTCAATGTTCAACAACCAAGAGTTCCTGGTAAAGCAGAAGAAAACTATAATAAAAGCATTGGATTATTACTGCAAAAAATTTCAGACATGGCAGGAAAACCGGAATGCAAGAAAGCCATTATTGCGGCGCACCGACTTCATACAGCTTTAAAAGCTGAAGGAGAAAAATATTTTTCTGGTGAATTATCAACGGCAAGGCATAAAGAATTTAAACAAAATTGTGAAGGATTTATTAAAACAGCAAGACTTGAACTTGATCAACATAGAGGATTTAACAAAATTCTTCTTAATATTCTGGCAATTGTTCTAACTGCCGGAATAGGTTATGCATTTGCTGCATCTATTGATATTGCTTTGAACAAAGGTAAATTTACTTTCTTCTCTACAGATAGCTCTATTAAAATAAATAGCATAGAAGAACATATTAATGAGATGGCTCCAGCGGCATAAAAAGCTAAGAAAACATGGCTGCAGAGCATCCAGAATAGTTTACACTTCTTAAAAAAATTGAAAATTCAAACCAGGGGCTGTTGACATTTCAACAGCCCCTCGATACCTCTGATTACTTTCTTCTAATTGTTTTGTGACTACAGAGAGTTTGCCAACTTAAGAACTATTGCTTATTAAATAAAAGAATGTTATCAAATTAATTGGTATAAAAATAACCTAGTTGGTTATAGATATTCTTACCAGGCTGTAAAACAACCTATCATAAACCAGGCAATATCCTTAGGGTTATTTGCTTTCTCAAGGAGTGAGAAGTATGGGAAAGGAAAAGAAGGAACATTTGGCATCATATAGACCAATTCCAAATAAATCACGATTTTGGCTTCACTCTGAATCGTGTTATACAGAGCAGGAATTAAACTTTCGTGAATGGGTTTTATCGATTCGCGCAAAATCAGGAATACATCCGGATTATTTGGCCAACCCCAGCTCGTGGTTTGCTGAAACGGACCAGGCGCTGGTTAATATCTATGAGCATGCATGGTTTTATTCCGACTCGTTCAAAACGCGCCAAGTATTAACCCGTGATGATTTTCATGTACAACCCATTGATTCCCAACGTCTGCAGTGGCCATCCTTATATGATTTGATGCAAAATGTAGGAGACTATCTTCTGTTAAGAAATCAGGAGCTGCCTTCAGAACATTTAAATCAACCCATGAATTTTGTTCTTCTGGATGTAAACAACATACTTAAAGGATTAAGTCAAAATACCAACATCCAGCAAGTTCAAGATCAATTAGAGGCCCTCACTCATTACTTACGAACCATTGAAAAAAATATTTCGCCCCTGGAAGGTTCCGATCGTTTGTTTCTGGCTAATTTTCGAGGTGTGATTGATAATAAAATTCACCCCCATTTAACCCACTTAGTAGAATCTCAGTTACTCAGAGAACGTCTTGGAGAATTATCAAAAACCATTAAAAAATTATCTACGGACAGAAATAGAATTTTACATTTCGCCCTCAATATAAATCCCGTTAATCCCCACCCCTATGATTTTAATCTGGAACAAATTGCTGACGCCAAAGCTTATCCCACACAGGCTGCAAAAAACTGCGGCAAACAATCTACAGAATTGGTTGCAGATTCAGCACCAGTCCTTCACTTAACGATGGAACAATTAAAAAATTGTCCTAATTTTCAATTGATTTCCATGGATGAGGACATTTTAACTCATTATGCCAGCGCCATTTCAGATTTGGATGAGCTTGATAGATTTCAAAAAGTAGTCGCTCAAATCATGGATCTATTGGGACAGGCAGGAGAAGTCTATACAATCCATCAATTTAAAGAGCAAATGCTCTCCTTGCTCAATCAAATTGATGTTTTTATCGATGAATCGTCGCAACATATTGATGCTATTCTTCAGGATAATACCCAGGCGTATCATAAAGCCATACAGCAAGAACAGGATTTATCTGTATGGAAGCGACTGTTCACTTCAGAACAGGAAAAACTGCAAACATTTAGAAAAAATCATGATACTTTATCTCAATTTCCCTCCAGCAGTTCTGATCTGCTAAAAACAAACAAGGCACTTAAAGGCCAGGTTAACCAGGTACTCACTCATCTCAACGAACCAAGAATAAAAGACACCTCCTTCGAGATGATTGCAGGACAGACGCAAGAATTGGACAAGCTTATGGGAACCATGCATCAATGGGTTAAAAATCAACATGTCAAGCAAGGACGAATCGGGCCCAGTGCTCCAGAATCGCTGGCTCTTCCCCCAAAACCTGAAACACCTCCATTAAAATCAATGCCATCGCAAACCACTTATCATCACTATCCTACACTATTCGCACCAACATCATCGACCCTGACCGAACCAATCTGTGATGCAAATCACCAGATATGTCCAGAACGATATACGCCTCCAGATTATTCTTCGAACTCAATGGCTTATTTAGGATTAATCTCATTGATTCCCATAAGTGTCATTTTGTTAATTCTGTTATATGAATGGCAAAAGCCTAAAGCTGCTCCTGTTTATGGTACAAAAAAGGAATTCAATAAAATCAAGGTAGATATCGATGATTTATTAATCAAAATCAAGGAATATGAACATATTAATGATACTGATCTGACTGATGAATACGATACTCATATAGAAGAATACAAACGGTTAACTGAACAAGCTCTAACAAAACGTTATGACTCTGCCAGCTTGGGTGAGCTGCTTGATGAACTTAAGTATTTCTATCAGGATCGATGCCAATCATCTGAGTCAGAGAGCTCTGATTCAACGGTCATGCCAATTTAAAAATTTGAACTCAGTGTCTTAAGTTTCATTGAGATGGTTCCTTCAACAAACGGGTTATTGGTCTCAATACAATAACCCGTTCATTCGTTTAATAATCCAATAATCAATAATCTGCTTCTTGCTAAAAAGACCCTGGAACATCAAGTAAGAACAGGTCATAGTAAAACAACATTAAAGCAACGAATCTAAATCCAATGTAGAATGTTTATTAAGCGCTTTTCCATGAACTGTCAAAAAGAGGTCTGCAGCGCTTCTTCCCTCATCAAAAAGCATACAAAGAAAGGGCCATTCCGCATTCAATTTAGAAGAATATCCTAATTCGACCATTTTTGAGCTGCTAATGCGATGAATACGCATTTTAGCCCAACGCTCCCCTTCTGAAGAATCAGAACAAGCCGTTCGTCTTAATAAAGCTATCATACGAAGCTCTTTCATCAATGGTGCATTGAATGCAACTTCATTAAGTCGATTCAGAATATCACGGGCAGTTTTGGGGGTATCGGGTCGTTCAACAGGATTGATCTGTACCAACACAGTATCACTCGATTTACATTCTTGAACTAATGGAGTTATTGTCGGATTCCCGGTATAACCGCCATCCCAATATGCCTCGCCATCAATCTCGATCGCTTGAAACATCAAAGGTAAACACGCAGATGCCAATAAAACATCCTCAGTTATTTCACCATTTCTGAAGACTTTACCCCTGCCCGTTTTAACATTGGTTGCTGTAATAAACAATTTTATAGGTGATTGTACCAAGGCTAAAAAATCAATATTCTGAGTTAGAATATCCCGCAAAGGATTAAGATTAGTTGGGTTTAGATCGTAAGGAGAAAATAGACGAGAGGACAAATCAAATAGAGTAAATAAAGGGGAGTAATCCATGGTCCAATTTCCAGAAAGAATATCCAATAGACCTCTTTGAAATGGACTAAAACGCGCAGCCTCGGAAACTTGATGCCAAAATTCAGTTAAGGCCTTTCGCGCGCCCTCAGCGCCACCATGAGCATAACCACTCGCTAGAACAGCTGCATTCATCGAGCCCGCCGAGGTTCCAGATATGCCTTCAATTAATACCTTTGGTTCTTCAAGAAGACGGTCAAGAACTCCCCATGTAAAAGCACCATGGGCACCACCACCTTGTAATGCCAAATCAATAAGAATGGGTTTATCTTTGGGTGTTGGCTTGTTCCCTGATTTTATTGACATAAGTTGCATCCATAGCTAACCCTCAAATTAAGTCTAGCAGTTATTTTTCTCTAAGCCAGTCGCTTGTTATCAAATACCTGGCGGCAATGAAGAACGAATACGTTTCGAAAAATCATCACTATTATTTGCATCTTCAGCCGCTTGGTTAATTTGCGAACGTTTGCGTAAAACGTCAAACGGCAATGAAGTATTGAGCCAACCATTGTCATAGAGATAACTGTCAATCCAACCATTTAAGTAGTGCTTAAGGTTTACTCTGCCCACTCTTCCAGCTTTATTTGCATACCGTATAATATTGATGGTGCAACTATTACTGAGCAAATGGTAGAACTCAGCTCGTTCAGCAAGTTCGTTGATTCTCGCAAGGTAAATCATAAAGAGTTTGCGCGCATTCTCAGGAGAAATGTTAATGTGGTATAGATAGGTTTTCTCACCTCTATAATTCGTGCGTACACGAACAAGATCGCGTTCATCGCCAACAACATAAATTAGCTCAAATTGTTTAAAAAGCGAAGCAATAGGTGAAAAACTTTCACCAACCTCTGGTCGGGTTTCAATAGAAATACTTACAGGTGGAGCATTGTTAAATATAAAGCTTACGAAAGTATGTCCAATTGGGCCAGGCATCCAATAAGAAATAAAGAGGTCTAATCCAATCAAATGTGAGACATCGACATCACGATCTTCATATCGTACAGTAAAATCATTTCTACTTTTATAATCAAAATTACGAACATTAATAAGGTGTACTTTATCTCCATCGATGACAGCTCTTGGCATAACAGCTACTTCGGGTCGCCAATTTCGATATTCCAAGGGTTTTATGCTTACCCACCAACCAATAAGACCAAGGTAAATAAGTCCAAATACAATTAGTGTTCGTGACTTATGAGTGAACCATAAACTCCATATGGCAAATACGGCAAATACTATCGCAAGACTAATTCTCAATGAAACCCAAGGCAGATTGGAGTAATATATCGCTAATGTACCCCATAACCAAAGGCCTAATTTAATAAGAAATTTAAATGCAACGGCAAACCAAAAGAATGGTTTCCAATACCAGGCCATAGGATTATGGGACTTAATCGATGTCATCGGTTTTTTTCCTTAATATTATCAACAACATATTGTTAATATTATAGCTTAAGGTTAACTGTATTTACTTGTAGAAGATGAATTTAAAATAATAACTACAAAATAAACACCTAATGCTGCGAATACATGTTTTAAAGTATGCCCACTAATCTGCCCATTTAATTTATATATCACAAGGTCGTAATGTTCGGTAATCTTGGCAAATAGGTAAAACACCAACATGCCTATAAATGCTTTTGTTTGCGGATAAGGTTTGGGAAAAAAAAGCAGAATTAATCCAAGTAAAAACATCGTATAGAATTGTACGAAACCATATAATCGGATATCACCACGACCTAATCCCTCAGTCCAATGCCAGTATAATACCGAATAAATCCCCAACATTATGAGCGGTATTAATAAGCGAAATCCCACGTTAGAATTAACTCTGGTCATGATCAAAAAGGACAACAAGGACATAAAAACAATAGTTATAGGAATTCTATCCCAAACTAACCTCTCATTATTCGGAGACCAATGATAATAAGCCGATCCAATCCCAATGAGAAAAACACCAATAAATAGTATTAAATAAACTACTCCCTCCCTGCCCAGAGTAGTCCATTGGTGTCTTAGTGATCTTAATCCTAGAATACTGACTAATATAAAGAGTATATTTGAAGTAACGTTCAAAAAATTAGGAATTCCTATTAGGGTACGCTGGTCAGCAAAATGATGATAACTATTCGATTGAGGAATCGGTGTTGTAAATGTATAAATGATCAACAAGATGATCAGCGTTAGCAGAACCAGGAAAATCCCAATAAATTGGTTATTCATTTTAGACAGAAACATAAGGATTTTTATCTGGCATAATATTCTTCCTGATTATTAACCAATCAACTATATTTTTAATCCTATGAAAACTTGTCCATTTTTGCAATATAAATTACTGAGGATAGGTGTCTATTTACATACTGCGGGTGCCAATTACGCTAATAATAAACGGTACACCGCTCCATATGTTCCCATATCCTTCAGTCAATTAATAATCTGTTATTCAATAATCAGGATATCCTACAGTTATTGTTCTGATCATTGTCATCATCTGAACTGCTTGAGGACTGATCGGGTCGTGTGCTTTCAATCGCTCCCCAAAAAGCGATAAAAGTCTGAGATACATCAACCGTTGATGATGAAGAACCAGACTCAGACGATGCTTTAGCCGCAACAGAAAAGAATTGGTTCACGCCTTTAATCGCTTTAGCAATATCCAATAATGCATTTGCGCTCTTATCTTGCATCGCCTGTTTTGAATCATTCTCAGGCACCACAATTAAGTCCTGGATTTCGCCTATTCTTTTCGAGATTTCCTTTACACGAGCTATTATTTTCTTTTGATCTCTGGTAGGTTTACGTTGATGTCTAATGACGCCATCAAGTAATGCTTCTTTATCAACAAATTCATCTCTAAGATCAAATAACTCTAATATAAGAATTTGCTGTTTCACTACATCCCTTTGAATTTCATCAAATGAAGGTGCTTGTGCGAAGTTCTGAATTCTATTTAAAGAATTACCAATTAATTCAAAATTCACATGTGTTAAACCCAAGATCGCTTTGTGATGAATACGGGGTAATTTTCGAATTAACAGCGTCGCCCTTTCTTCAATTGAACTTTGATAATAGCGAATTTGAGGATCATCTCGAAGTTGCTTTATCATTTGTTCACCAAGCATTTCTTCAAGATAGTGCGGCACGTTCTCGGATTCACTTACATGAATATGATTTTTTAACAATTCAATTTTTCTCAGATTTGACGTTATTAACGTGTTTATCTCTACCCTGCGATCAGAAGAACAAGTCGATTTGGCGGATATCAGACGAAGAACCTGATTCAATTGTTTATAGAACAAAGGATTGTTAATGGTAAGGTCGGCATTATGTTCCAATACTTCTCGCAGAGGATGACTGGGGCTCAGAAGCAGAATTGCTGCAAAGGGTAACCCTGAACTGCTTTCTACATCCAACAAGGAAATCCCATTTTTAACGAGTATATCAAGGCAATTCAACGTCCTTACCTCGGTTGTCGAATTTCTGAAACAATAATCAACTATAGATGGGTACTCTACTTTCCCAAGGGTAAAGTTTCTAAAATTATGTGGGAAAATTTGATTTTTAAGTAAAAAGTCCAGTAATTTATCATTATAGTTTTGTAATGAAAATAAAACGATACTTTCCGGTAACATCTTATAAAAGGATGTTAATTTAGCTGCCGACTCATAGTGTTCTCTAATCAACGTTCTTTGCAATAAACCTATACCCAATCGCTTAATCTTGTTTTGAAGCACGCTTATATCGTTTAGGTCCTTTAGAGTCACTTCATAATGATGTTTGGTTTCCAAAACCCACTCAAGACCTAAGGCATCAAGGTAGAGTTTCTCTACTTGATTCACCAGTATTTCATCACTAACAGATTGGCATTGAACAGCACGCGAATTTAACTGCTGAATCAGCGTTGAAAAACACTCTTTATGGCCAACCTCTGTAGTCAGGGATTTTTTAGCAGCATGACTTTTAAAATGGGTCGCTTGATAACCCGTGCCTTTTTTAGCTTTGGTTGATTTACGTTCAATTTTTTCAGCTTTTGAATCTTCTTCGCTGGAAGTAGCCTCTTCATCCCGTTCATTAGGAAACACCATTGACTCGATATTGGTTTCAGTAATACGTAACCAATTAATTTTACGATCTATTAATGAAGGATTATTAGAATAGAGAGCTATTTGTTTTAAACATTCGATTTGCTGTTGAAGAGTACTCAGATAGGCTGGTTTATTTAGTTGTATATTTTGAGATAAAACCAGAATCCTGGCTTCAAGCTCATCGTATTGAGTTTCCAATGATTTAAGAACTAATGCCTGAGACTCTCTTAAGGTCGCAATAAGCTCTCGAGTAGCGGTGTCAGCCAACAGAGTAAATGCTGCATCATGTTCCCGACAATTAATGGGTTTAAATTCATTCTCTGCAAGAATTTCTGCAAAAGCGGGATAAGTAAAATAATAATCCCGAGAATCAAAATAAACATGTAATCGGTACTGATTGCCTCCCTTTTCAAAATAAGCCGTATAATGATACTGACTTTTATAATCCAATTTGCTTATCGGAGCCGCATAAACACTAAGATGATGGCTGGTTAAACGGTACTCCCCAATAACAGGATCATCCTCTAAAGGTAATTCAAATAAGAAATAATCAGTGCCTAACCTATCGGTACGCTTCAATAGATGAACATGATCTGGAACTTTAAAGTGCTCTAAACTTTTTCTGGCATTAATTAAATTAAAAAGAGCATTTTTGGACATTATTGAATCTCAGCGAACCTAAAGATCAAAAATTATACTTTAAGTAAATTGGGCAATCAATAAGGTCGAGATATAAATTATCTCCCCAATTAATGAGATAAAATATTACACAAATTTATATTTTACATACACTAAACCACTTAATGCGATAAAAGAAAATGCAGCTCCAACGCAAAAAGTATAAGAAGCCCCAAGTGTATCCCATAATATCCCCGCAATAAGACTTGCCAGAAGCAAAGCAACGCCGCTCAATAAATTAAAAACCCCAAAAGCGGTTCCACGTAAATGAGGAGGGGATGTTTCTGCAATCATCGCGGCAAGCAATCCCTGAGTTAACCCCATATGCAATCCCCAAAAACCAGCACCTATCAAAACAAAATACCACTGATTACCAAGAGCTAATATCAGATCAGCAGATATTAAAGCCATTAATCCTAAAGTTAATAAATTAACGTGTCGCGTACGATCTGCCAGCCAGCCAACAGGATAGGCAGACAAGGTATATACCAGATTCATCACCACTAAAACCACGGGCACCAGAGCAAAAGTCATTTCTCCCTGAAGGGCACGTAAAATCAGAAAAGCTTCACTAAAACGAGCCAGCGCAATTACCCCGCCGACAATACAAACCCACCAGTACGCTTCTGGCAACTGCTTTATATAATGTAAACCCACCGGATTTGCCGATTCACGTTCAGAAGGTGAAGGTGACTGAGCGTCTTCAACACCGAGTACAATTAATAGAACAGCAATTAAAGCAGGAATTATGGAGAAAGCAAAAACAGCTCTGAAATTGTTAGCAAACAATAACATCAACCCAAAAGCAAGCAATGGCCCCAACAGAGCGCCAACAGTATCCAGAGATTGCCGCAAACCAAAAGACGCGCCTCGCAAGTGCGCTGGAGCCAAATCAGCAACCAAAGCATCTCGAGGGGCTCCTCGTATTCCCTTTCCTATTCTATCCATAAAACGAGCAGCAAAAACCAATCCTACTGATGATGACAAAGCAAATAATGGCTTGGTCAAAGCGCTTAAACTATAACCTAATAAAACAATGTTCTTTCTTTTACCCAGGTAATCGCTTAATACCCCTGAAAACACCCGTACAATCATTGCAGTGGCTTCAGCAATACCTTCTATAAGTCCTATAGTGGCCATACTTGCGCCTAATGCAGTCACCATAAATACGGGTAAAAGGCTATGGATAATTTCAGAAGAAATATCCATCAACATACTGACAAAACCCAATACCCAAATTCCCACAGGAATTTGGGTCAGTGTGCGTAAAGCATAATGCTTTTTCATAAATCAGTCCTTTGAATATGAATGGTTTGTTACACTAGGTTAATAAACCAAGGAAGACGAGACTGCTGAAGATAAAAAGGACATTAGTCGTTCCAGTTTATCCTCAATAATCATGGGTACTTTAGATCGACTGTCACTCGAACTGGCTGCAGGCTGCCACTCATTATGAATTACTATATGGGATGTAGTCATATGTGGCGCGACATATTTAAAAAGACACAACATCTGATTGGACTTCATTGCTTTAATGTGTTCAGGCGATTTCTTTCGTATAACACTGTCTCGCTCTTCTTTTCTGGTGTAGTTATCATTTAATTGCGGGGAGTGTAAATAGACCTTTAATTGTTCTGTATCCCTGTTGAGGTATCGCGAGTACTCTCCAGCGAAAATACCTTCAACTATAATTACATCCTGCGGAGGAAATTCAACTTCTCCACCAGGAATGCGATCACTGGTCTCCATATCGTAGGTAGGTCTTGCAATAGTCTTTCCTGCTTCCAAAGCGATTAAATGTTCGATGATCAACTCTTGCTCCAAAGCTTCCGGAACATCGAAATTCTTTGGTTTATCCGGATCCAGCCTGCTTTTAGGAAGATAATAATGATCCAGGCTCAAAGTGGCAACACTTAATCCCCGTTCTTTTATCAACAGCTCCATCTCAGTGGAAACTGTTGATTTCCCAGATCCTGTTGCTCCAGTTACAAAAATAAATTTAGGCACGACCACCCCTTCTGAACAAAAAAAATGCATTATAATCGTGATAGAATAAATTACAATACACCATGCTGAATCGGATACAAAACATTTAATCGTACTGTCTAATTAATAGAATAATTGAATTGTTCTGATGTGGATAAATTAAATTCATATTTAATCATCAAGATCAAGAGGTAATGTAAGTTTTAATTAACTCATTGATAAATCACACTTATTTTTATTTATTATCAGCCTGACTCAAGTCCAGGTTATCCACAAATTCTGTGCATAACTTTGTGAATAGCCTGTAAAAGTACTTGTATAATCTGACAAAACAACACTGCTTTATCACTAATCAAACTGCGTTTTCTGTAAAAATGGCGATTGAAGAAGATCGACTATAAATTGCTCACAAGACTCCAATTGCTCAATGGCAACATATTCATTCGCGCGATGTGCCTGCTCAATACTGCCAGGGCCACAGACTATAGTTGGAATCCGTGCTTGTTGAAATAATCCAGCCTCTGTAGCGTAGGCAACCTTTAGCAATTTATCGCTGTGACAAATGGTTTGCGCTGCTTGAACGATAGGTTCTGATGGATTTGTGTCCAGACCTGGGGCTTTTGCTATGGTCTCCAGGTTCACATCAGTCGCTGCCTGCTCCTGCTTCATAGCGGGTCTTAATTGCTCATCAACAAAAGTAACTATTTTTTGATGCAGTGTGTCAGGATTATCTACGGCCAGATTTCTAAATTCAAAAATAAAATCACATAAACTGGGTAGCGTATTATAGGAGTTACCGCCTTTAATCAGATTGGTAGTCAAGGTGGTATAGGGTACATCGTATGAAGGATCCTGAAAGCCCTTATTTTTAAACTCTGTAGCAATGCCTCTCAAATAACTGATCATTGTTGCAGCATGTTCAATTGCATTGGAACCTTGATCAGTCAAAGATGAATGTGCTGCAACACCATGGATCTGGCAGCGGTAAGATTGCTTGCCTTTATGTCCAACAACCGGTTGCATGGATGTGGGTTCGCCAACGATACAGGCATCTGGCTTGTAATTCAGTTCTAAAATTTTGTCAATTAGATGAGGAGCACCCAAACAACCGATTTCTTCATCATAGGAAAAGGCAAAATGTACAGGAAAAGAAAAATTCATATTCTGTAATTTCGGTATTAAAGCCATTACAACGGCAATAAATCCTTTCATATCGCAAGCACCACGTCCGTAAACGCGGTTCTCCTTAATGGTGGCCTGAAATGGATTACTGTCCCAACTTTGCCCATCAACAGGAACAACATCGGTATGACCAGACAAAACAAGCCCACCATTCATCCTGCCGTTCTTACCAGGCAGCGTAGCTAACAAATTGGCTTTGGGTTCTTTACTGTCGTGGATCAAAACAGGATTAATTTTATAATCATTAAACGCATTAGCCAAAAACTCAATGAGTGATAAGTTCGAATTACGCGAAGTAGTATCAAAGGAAATCAGTTTAGCTAACCAGTCGAGATGTGTCATAATTCTCCTTTTTAAATTGTAACTAATTGATCGGAGTGCATTACTTCGGATTTATCCGGCTCCTGATAAGCAAGAGCAGCACATAAACTGATAGTCACGGCTGTCATTAAATAATAAGTGAATATCATAGGATTATGAGTCTTCTCAATTAATGCAGTTATAATAAATGGAGCAAATCCGCCAAAAAGCATCACCGCCAGATTATAGCTGATCGCCAGACACGTGGATCGTATAAGAACGGGAAACAGTTCACTCAATAAGGCGGTCATTACACCAAAATAAGCCCCTATAAATACACCCAAAATACTTTCAACCAATATCAGGGTACTTAAGGCAGGATGCTGATTAAGCAGGGACAGTAATGGATAAATAAGGCTTATATAAAACACTAAAGAACTGAGTAAGATCGGTTTTTTTCCTACTCTATCCGACAGGGCGCCAAACAAAGGAATAGTGATTATGCTGATTAAAATACCGATCATCGGCCCCAGATAAGCTTCCGTCATTGATAAATGTAAATACAATTTACTAAAGGTGGGCATGTAACTGAATAATGTATAAACCGATCCAGTACAACCAATTACAAGACATAGTCCAATAACCAATAAACGCTTTTGTTGCATAATCATGCTGGATAAACTTAATGGCCTGGCCTTTTTCGGAGTCCAGATGTTCTGTCGCTGCAACTGGCGCCTTAGCAACCAGCCAATGGGCAAAATAAACAGGCCAATAGCAAAAGGAAACCGCCAGGCATAGTCGTATAGGAATTCTTTAGAGCAGGTTAATGTCAGAAAAAAACAAATAGACGATCCAAACAGCACTGCTAATAATTGCCCCACCATTTGAAAGGAAGTGTACAGTCCTTTTTTATCTTCAGGAGCCATTTGATTCAGCAGGGAACTGGCTATGCCAAACTCCGCGCCAGTAGCCATTCCCTGAATTAACCGAGCACCAACAATCAACACAGTAGCCCAAATTCCTATGTGTGCAAAAGACGGAGTAAAAGTAATGAGGATAGTGGCGAATGCCATTAGGTTAAAAACCAACATGAGCGCTTTATGATGACCATGTTTGTCAGCCCATATCCCTAATAATACGCCACCTAAAGGTCTGACTACCAACGCAACACCAGAACTTGCCATAGTTGCCAGTAAAGAAGTGATACGATTTTGATTGGGGAAATACGCATGAGCGATAAACAAGAGCATGAAGTTGAAAATCATGAAATCATACCATTCCATGGCGTTACCAATGCAGATTGCAGCAATAGTTTTTAATGAATTATTTGAGTTTGACATGGTTTAAATCACTGTTTTATTGTTGTGTTTATAATTACAACAGATCAGATCACTGAAAACGCCAACATAGAGTACCGTGTTTTTTCTATTATTAAAATCAGATCAAATTAAAGAATTTCATCGCTTGAATAATTAGGAAGACGTGCTTTACAAAAGGTTTGATGGTAATGAAGAAACAATCCGTCACCTTACGCGAAGACGAAGGGTCCATTTTTTATCATTTTAGTTGTGATTCTCATAACCTCATTATTCGTGTGTTCTCCACCCCTTTTGGTGAGAATTGGTGTTTATCAGAATATAACCTTCTCTTTTTTATAAGTTGCAATGTACTGATATGAATTTTTATTTATGATTTTGGTGTTGAATTTACCATTTATGGACCCTCCGCCTTCGCGGAGGGTGACGGAAATGGGATATGAAGTATGA
>NZ_LNYR01000048.1:192961-193433 GCF_001467955.1 Legionella quateirensis
TATGATTTTGGTGTTGAATTTACCATTTATGGACCCTCCGCCTTCGCGGAGGGTGACGGAAATGGGATATGAAGTATGACGGAAATGGGATATGGAAAGTAACGGAGAGTGGCAAGAATGGGATATGGAGAGTGACGGGAATGGGATATGAAGTATGACGGAAATGGGATATGAAGTATGACGGGAATGGGATATGGAGTATGACGGGAATGGGGTATGGAGTATGACGGAAATGGGATATGGAGTATGACGGAAATGGGATATGGAGTATGACGGGAATGGGATATGGAGTATGACGGGAATGGGGTATGGAGTATGACGGAAATGGGATATGGAGTATGACGGGAATGGGATATGGAGTATGACGGGAATGGGGTATGGAGTATGACGGAAATGGGATATGGAGTATGACGGGAATGGGGTATGGAGTATGACGGAAATGGGATATGGAGTATGACGGGAATGGGATATG
>NZ_LNYR01000048.1:193576-229638 GCF_001467955.1 Legionella quateirensis
AAGTGGCAAGAATGGGAACGGAGAGTGACGGGAATGGGATTTCGAAATAATATTACTGGTAATTCACTGCTAACTGTTTTAAATTATCCCTGTTTTAAAATAATAATATACATGGAATGAGTTACTAAATCATGAAAAAATTAACCCTGCTCTCTTTGTTATCTGCATTATCGTTCAGTTCTGTTATCCATGCCGGAGGTATGGGCGATTCAAATTTCTGCTGTGCTGCGTTTTTTTCGCTTGAAGGCGGATATACCTGGAATACAATAGATGGATATAATTTTGCTATAGTTGGCACCAATACTGTCATCACCTCAACAATTACCGATGATCAATATACTGCCCGTTTAGCTGCAGGCATGCTGAGCATGTTTGATGATCAATTTGGAGCAACTGGAGAGTTAGGTTGGGGATACTATGGAAAAACCACTCTTAACCCCATAGGATTTGGTACTGCCGCCCGGGCACCCGCTTCTTTAACCATGAGCCACACAATATCCGGATTTGATGCTTTATTGGGTATTGCTTACATGCAACCTTATTACAGTTTATCTTTGAAGGCAGGAGCCATGATCCAAAACATGCAGACGCATACAACTGCCGTGTTCTCCCCAGCCTTTGCATTTCCGCTGATCAACAGCTACAGCGAAAAGAACAACCAGACAGCAGTATTACCTGAAATAAAATTAGGTGCGGCCTATAACTTTAATGAAAATTGGGCTTTGACTGGTTCTTATTTATTAGCTTTAGGCGGAAGTCCCAAAACAACCGGGGCGTTTAACCTGAATACATTGACCGGAAGTTTAAATCTGAACACTCAAAATCCAACACTAAACTCCCTGTTAATCGGTGTCCAATATACCGTTTAACCTGTCATCTACACGATAATAAAAGGCTCATGCGAGCCTTTTTTATTTATTAATGAATCAAAACCACCGAATATCCTGGTTTAGAAAAAAAGCAGATATTTATTATAATCAGTAATAAACTGTTGACTGTTACGGTACTGGGTCAATGCCCTGTTAATATCTTCCAGCAAAGCCTGATCCTTCGAGTTTACAGCAACAGCCACTAAGGATTCAAAATGTAAGGGGCTGCCAAAATCTGCAATCAAATCTGATGAGTTATTACTCCAATATGATGCAGTGTAGGTATCAACAAATGCAAATCCAATTTTACCCCTGTTAAGCGCGTCAATCATTTCATCATCCTGGCCATACAGAGAAACAATTGGGTTTTTGATTTTTAATATATTGATGTGTTGTTGATATGATTCATCGGTAATGCCAATTTTTTGATTATATAACAGGTCTATAATAAATGGATTTTTGACCTGTTTTTTTAATCCAATCACGTGGGTTATATTAATTAAATAGGGAATAGAAAAGTTAACTTTTGATGCATTCTTATCTGAAATGACCAGATCACTAACGGCGAGATCTACGGTACCATTTTCGACCTCGTTCAGCAGTCTATCTCTTTTAAATGCAATAAGTTCACAATCAAATCTCATGGTTTTGCAAACGTAGCGAATCATGGAAACATCAAATCCATCAAAATGAGTTGGATCTAATTGAATTACAAATGGAGGATCAAAATAAGAAACACCAATTTTTAATGTTCGCCCATAAGTGCACAATGGAAGCAGAAATAGTAACATTATTATACAGTATTTTCTCACCATCGCATCATCCTTGTTCTTTTGATTTAATTATAGATCATATTAATCAAAAATTACCTATCTTGTCAGAGCTCTAAATAACAATCAACTTCCAGGTTCATAAACTGATTGAATCTTCTTGAGCCTATGGATACATTCTTCCCTCAACCCCATAACCATTTTGGATACAGAGGTACTTTATTACCAGTACTATTCAGCAGATCGCATTTGACTTTAATAGATCTCAATTTATATAATGTGATCCCTTTTAGATCAAAAATTTAATCCAAGGTAGATCCAATGCCCTTTACTTATAACAGCATCTTTGATGGTCCCAACATAATAACTAAAAAAGATTTATGCGAACTATTAAATCTTGACACATCAAGACCCAATCTTGCTTTTAGCCCAGCCGAAATTAATAAAGCCTATAAAACTCGGGCATTAAGATTTCATCCTGATGGTCAACAAGCTCGATATGAGCAACCTATTCCTGAACAAGTCTGTAATACTCTAATACAAGACATCAAGTTAGCCAGAGATTACATGCTCGCAGGTGAGGACAATATTCCTGGAAAAGCATTTAAAGACAATCTCGCTCGATTTGAACCATCAGACTGGATAAGTACCCTGACTGATATGCTACAAGCGACGAAAAATGGATCGGTAACTCTGACTCAAACGGTAAGTTGGCTTTATTTCTTCAGCAGCAGTCTTCTGGTGACCATCCCCCTGTCAACCTATTCCGATGGGCAATTAAATTTTCGTTATATCAATACATTTTCGAAACAATTGGCTGCGATTCGACCTTTTCTAAAGGATATAGACGGCAGTTCAGTTGCAGTGTTTTTACTGATCCTCCGTGATTATATTAGTAGTGCGGAACAAATAAACGTGGAAGAAATCCTGGCTCGCATCAAAGAACTATCGCCAGAACTTCTTGATTCCATCGCTGAACAAAATAAACTGGATGCACTGCTTCAGGCAATTGCTGAAGCCGGTCAGGAATTAAAAAGTACCCTTACGGATAAGTTCATCAATCAACTTCAATACATCATTGGATTTTGGCCACAACTGATTGCTAACATGCCAACATGGAAGAACATCATGAATGTTTTTTTCATCTCAACGATATTTACCGCAACCAGTTTACCCAAATTTATTAATGCATTAAAAGTAATAGCCGAAATAATCATTCAACAAAAAGGCTGGATAGCGTTTTTATTAACCGCCCTGCCCTTGTTGCTATTAAGTGCTTTAATGTTACCCGTTAACCTTGCAGTGCAACTGGCTCTTCCTCTTGCATGGATTAGCTTAAAAGCAACTTATCATATACTAACCAACGGGTTTCTTGTGCTGTTCTCAGGTATTAACCTGTTGTTGTCACTTCTGCCAAACAGCAATCAATCCACAACAAATGCAGCATTCTCGCTCTTTGAAGGAAGCTTTAATTTAATTGTACGATTAAGCCTTAACATCGCGATTGAAACACTGGATTCAGTAATTTTTATACTGAGTAATAATAGTCCTCTAAGTTCAATACAGACAAGCTTAAATACTGGCTTTGATTCTATGCTTGATTCATTACGTCCTGAAATCAAACCGGCAGAACAGTTGGAGCATGAAAACGATACTCGTGCCTTAGTGCCAATTGAAGATAAGACTGACAGTCCAAAAGTGCGGACTCAAGAGCCTACGCAACAATTTGGATTCTTTCCTAATAGTAAATTATTCAATGACGAAGATTTATGGCTTAACCATTTGCTTAACAGCATTTCAGAAGCAGAGCGTTCTGATCCTGAAATGGCCGCTAACTTAACCGTCCAATAACTTATTTCTCAGTAACTCTAATGAATAATCCTCCTTTCAGGAGGATTATCTTATGTCAATTGCATACCTAATTGATTAAATATTCACCTTATGATAGCATGTATTTTTTTTAAACTTTATGGTCATAAATACAAATGCTAGCACAACATGATACAACTCTGATAAATGACAAACAAGTTCTTACTGAAATGTTGAATCAATTAATAAACTATATTCAGTCAAGTGGAAATGAATATCATGATGCAGATGAAACATTTAAACCATTCATATTGGGTACTTCATTAAACGCAATACAAAAATGCCTAAATAATCCAGTTTTATACAGGATCACTAAAGCTGATACCATCCTGGATTATTTGCTCGAAATCATTAAATTACAAAGTACGATACAACCCCGTCTGACCGAAATACACAATCCCCTGATTACTAAAATAATTGACAGTGAATGTTCACTGCTGCAAAACGTTTTAACAACAGCACAGAGTGAAAGCAGTTCTCTGCCATTGGATCAGTCCTGGATAACCTTTACCAGAATAAATGAACTCTTTAATCAATTAACCTCTGAAAATCAGCCAACTGCCAAAGCAAATGAACTTAAAGAAGCGCTCGATAAGTGGCGTGCTGACTTAACTGCACGAGGTATTCAACAAAAAATTGATAAACAACTTACGCTTTTAAATGCCCTGCATGCGGATACCGATATTAGCTACGATGACTTTATAGAGGTGATAACTTCTATCAAGGAACAATTAATTACAGTAAAACAAGAAGCTCAATCAGCCAATCTCGTTTCTTCAATCAATCTGATCTTCGAGACGTTTCGACAAATCGATATAAAAACAGCCCTCTTTATAAAAAGAGAGCTGGATAATGTCATAGATCAGATACAAAAAAATCCATGGGCCACCGTATACAAAAAACAACAACTGTACTTCGACATCCTGAAACCCATGAGTAAACTTCTTGATGTGTTCACACTATTGGAGTTGTCGGAAGCAGAAAAACTAAACTATATTAATCAATTACATGCAGGTTATGAATTATGTCGTGATGACAATTTCCTAGATCTTATGGAACGATTCGCTGATTTATTCTATAGCCAGGAACAAGACAAATTACAGCCAATAACCAACTTTATTAAACAATCCCGAGACAGCGTTAATCCTGATCGTTCAATTCTTAAAAAGAAACGCGTTCATTTTAGTGAAATAGAACCAACAGAACCAACAGAGTCAAAAAAAGAAACAGCGCAACATGAATCCAAAAGACGTCGGCTTCCAGTTGTAGAGTCCACTGAACAGCCCGATTCACTCATAATACAATCCTTCGTTAATATCCTGTCTTCCATACTTAAACCAGGTGATCTAACCTCAAGAAAATTTGCAGCAGCAATGTTCTGCTCCCTTGGTAAAAGCATCTGGTCAGTCAAGGATTTACATAACAGTATCAAGGTTACCATAAACTATGAATTGTTAAAGCGTGCGTTGAAGTTATGTCCAGCTACTGAAGGGAATTTAATAAAAAGCCTTAACAATCAATTAGCCCTGTTAACAAAATCATGTCAAAGACAAATTGACGATTATGACAGATTTAGTTTAAGTACTACTCAATCCTATAGTGATGCTGCTTTAACTCAAGATGAATTTAAAATAATTCTATCGGACATTGTGAATCAATTAAAGCTTTATACTCGAGCAGAATTAATTGATGGTGTTGTTGAACGGTTGCTCAACCAATGGATGGCAGGCTTAAAAGCAGATGGGTTTATCTTAGCCAATCATATAGATCAAATGGAACAAGGAATCCAGGGACGTAGCCCAAGCCATGTCATCTCTTCTGCAGATCAAACCTCAACTCAAACTCGCAGTAGCAGAACTTTTAAGTGCCTCAGCGATGCGGTTACACATGCAAGCCCAGATGAATTTACTAATTATCTGACTTATCTAAAGGACTTAATGACAGATACTGCTACTTATCTGAAATTCCTGACTAACAAGACAAAGGGTAGTACCGCATTACACACCGCATTGAAAAATGAACAGTTCAACAATCAGAATAATCTGTTAGTCTACATTAATGAAGTAAAATCTTTATTTGATTTGGATTCACGTTCATTCCAATCATTCCTGATATCTAAAACAACTTCAGGCTTTACCTTTCTACATCAGATTGCACTGCTTGGTAATCTAACTTTACTAACCTCATTCACTGATCTGCTCAAGAATGAATTGGGTTCCGAAGGTTATGCAAGAGCACTTAATACACAAACTGAGAATAGATATTTGCCATCGTGCCATTCCAGAACAGTACATTCTAAAGAGATAAATGCTTTTCTTGATCAGGAACGTAAATCTTATCCAGTACCTACTCGACTTGCCCCAGAACGAGCTGGATTTTTTAAAACGAACGTTGAAAGGGTATTAACAAGACCCAATCACATAGGATCGGATCATTCCAAATCGGATCATTGTGCAAACACAATGTAATTAATAATTACTTTCAGAGTAGTATGCAAGAAAGCACCGATAGGAAACGTCATTCCGTACATCGTGAGAAACATAATATAATCGCTTTGTGGTTTCTCACGATGTTCAGTGTGTTGTGTTCACGGGGCAAAGAGGCGTTATAGGGTATAATTAAAACCGGCTACTCACTTACTGATGCAACGAAACGAACTACAGATCAAATACCCCTCAGGTCCAATAAGCTGCCCAACATCAATAAAGCCTTTCAACACCTGCTCTACTGTATCCACACGCAAATACATGGTATTTAAATGACTGGCAATTCGTTTTGAAATAGTAGTTTTTCCTGTTCCAGGCAGCCCACCTAAAATAATCAGCATCAATTTACCTGTTTACTTATTGATAATTCATCATCTAATATGATCTGGATAAATCGCTTAAATGTTGCTATTAGCCAAGAGTGTACATGAAAAAATATTTTTATATAGTGTTGGTTCATTTAGTTATATTAGTACTGCCGCCATTAACTCTTTATGCCCAAAATCAAGACACGAACACCTCCGATACAGGTCAACCTCCAAGTATAGGAAATTTTGGCCTACCTTCGTCACAACAACCCAGTCCACTGGTTTCATTTGGACAAAATATAATCGACAAAGGACAGCGTCAAGTATTTATGGAGCCAACCTATATACAAGCACCACTTCAACACTTTACAACGGGCACGCCTTCTTTTCTCTACGGAATTTATGACGAAGCATCACTTTTTATCAGCTTGCCTGTAGCAATGAGTTATAAAGATGACCTGGCTCATTCCTCCGGTGTATCTGATGCATTGATTCAATTAGAATATGCCTTTTGGGAAACATCCAATAGCCAATATACGACTCAAGCTACGTTTGTAACTAATGCAACACTACCCACGGGCTCACTGGAGAAATCACCGCCTACAGGCGTCGGATCGCCCACGTTTTTTTTAGGCAGTACCTACAGTTTCACTTCTGTAAACTGGTATGGTTTTGTGTCACCTGGGGTCATACTCACACCAATGCATAATTATTTCAAACCAGGGACACAATATTTTTATCAGTTTGGATTAAGCAGAACCCTTCTTAGTGCCCCCAATAAATATATTTTTGCGACCTTAGTCGAGTTAGATGGAATAATCACCGAAAAAGCCCAACTATTTGGTCAATCTTTGCCCGATACTGGGGGAAAGATTTTAGGGATTACTCCATCGCTCTGGTTTTCAACGAAACAGTTAACCCTTCAGCTGGGTATTGGATTACCCTTGGTTCAGCATTTAAATGGAGATCAACCTCAAAACAACTATATTCTTGTCGGTAACGCAGCATGGATTTTTAACTCCTAATCAATGATGAATCCAACTGATTATTCATTGCCTGTTTTTTGAAGGCAACTCAAAGGTTTTATCCATTTTAATGAGTGCCTGTATTTCTGCAAAAGGTAAGGGTTTAGAAAAAAAGAAGCCTTGTATAGCATCACACCCCATACCTAATAGAAAATTAGCTTGAGCAGCAGTTTCTACCCCCTCTGCAACAACAGTAATATTCAAACTATGAGATAAGGCAATGATACCTTTTATAATTTTAATGCTATTGGCATTATCGGGTAACCCATCAACAAAAGTTTTATCAATTTTTAGAGTCTCAGGGCAATAATTTTTTAAATAATCAAATGAGCTATAACCCGTACCAAAGTCATCCAGTGTTATATGAATACCCAATTCTTGTAATTCATTAATTACTTTTACTGTTTGAACTGTATTAGTCATTAATAATGTTTCAGTGACTTCTAACTCAAGAAATCTGGAATTGATGGAAAATTCTGCCAATAAATTCTTCAATTTTTCCACCAGATTATAAGAGCTACCGAATTGTCGTGCCGTTAAATTGATTGCAGTATGAATTGGACACTCGCTTCGAGCCATATCATTGAAGGCAGCGCGTAAAACCCAATCGCTGAGTTCCAGAATTAATGTCGACTGTTCACAAACTGGAATAAAATAATCAGGTAATCGCAATACCCCTGTTGGATCATTCCAACGAACTAAAGCTTCAACACCGGTAATTTTCCCTGTTGTCAACGAGATTTGCGGTTGATAATAAAGCTCAAGCTCGTTATTTAATAAAGCCTCATGCATTGCACTTTCTATTTCGAGCTGTCGTGCTGGGCGAGTAAGTGTCTCTGAAGTGGCAAATTTAAACTGATGACTTCCATCCTTGGTTGATTCGATGAGAGCCCATATCGCATTGCCTAATAAGTCGTTAGCGGTAACACCGTGCTCAGGATATTGGCTTATACCAACATTAGTCGTTAAGAATAATTCGAGGTTATTTTCCTTTATTGGTTTAACGGTGATTTCAAGTAATTTTTGTACAAAATCAATAATCAAATTTTTATTTTTAAGCGTATGCGATAAAAAACCAAAAACTCCCGGCTGAAGTACTGCTATCATATCAACAGTAGATAAGGAGACATCAAAATATTTTTTAGCCAGATTTTGGAAGATATTGTTACCCACATCATAACCCAATGTGTTGTTAATGAGCTGAATATTATTCACTTGCAACTTGATAACCACAAAGGATTGAACCTTATGCTCTATAAATTCTTCAATTTTTTTCAAAAAGGATTGTCGATTATAAAGACCAGTCAAAGGATCGTAATTATCAATATATTTCATTTTATTGATCAGCAAAATATTTTGAATGAATTTGCTAAAATTAGCAGTGAATTCCATTAACATTTTGAATACATCAATAGTCAGATTCAATTCTCCTCGAGTATAAAAATTCATCAACCCGATTTTCTGCTCCGATACCACTAATGGAATCCCAACTACTTCCTTTATTTGCAGGGGCTGCCCGTCCATTCTCTGATATGGATGTTCCAAATCAGAAGGAAACGTGCTGATTTGAATAGTACTTTGGTTTAAACACATGATTTGAAACGTTTTTTCATGTTCATTAGTCAAAGATAATGTTCTGATCGATTTCGACTTAATGACTAAATCGTCCTTAAGCCAATAGGCCAAACAGGTTAATGAAGTATTGTTATCATCCAACAACCAAAACTCACCGATTTCATAGCCAATAGCGAGACAGATTGCTTTTAAAATGTTCTGAGAAAAAATGCTGATGTCCTGAGTTTTACTCAAGTTTTTATGCAATTCTGCAAGCAGTTGATGTTGCATCATCAAATTGTATTTCGCTGTAACATCCGTAGCAACTCCAAGTATGGCTAATACCTTTCCATTATTATTCTTTAAAGGAAAAATCTGATCCGATATTTGACGAATGACCCCGTCTGCACGCAATATCTTAATTTCTACAATGATATTGGAAACACCATTTTTAATTTGTTCTATAGCATCCAGTATCTTGACTCTGTCCTCAGGTACCACCAGATTCAACCAACTGTCAGGCGCCTGATACAATGAATCAACCGATTGACCGCAGATTTTTTCAAAGGCAGGACTAACATAAGTTAATTCATTGGAATCTACTGGCATTCGCCATAAAACAAGGTCAATATTTTCAGTAAATTCAGTAAACAGCTGCTCTCGTTTTTTTAATCGTTCCGAGAGCACATTAGAACGTTTTTCAAGCTTCCCCATAATCAAAATACATATAAACACTACAATATAGATCATGGTTAAATACAGCATATTGGCAACTATCATAGTAAACGATTTACCATAGAGCTGGTATTGCACTCCTAAACTTATTAACTTGATAAAAATGACGGCTGCAATAAAAAACAAAGGTAATAAGATTCTCGCTAATCGTCCCCCAACGTTATCCGCCAATAAGAATGAACTGACCCCTACAGTAGGCCGCACAAACAATAAAGCAGCACAGATCAGGATAAAAGCAACTATTGTATGAACGGCAAGATTAATATAAGTTACTATCAAGTAATCAGGCTCAACATTGGCAATATTGTATAAGATACTGAACATGATTAGCGGCAAAATCAGACACATAAAAACCTGATAGCTCCATACAGGTAAAGTCCTTGAATCAATACACAGTACAGAGAGGCTTGCAAAAACAAAACTAATCGCGGTACAAAAAGCCATGCGCCCTGAAAAATATAAGGGATTTACTGGTTTATCAACATAAATTAGTTGATCTATACCCAAATCAATTCCGAACAAGTACTCATATAGGGTTAACAAAGAGATGACTAATACCAATAGCGCAATACTTTTAGAGAGATAGCGATTCAGCTGTTCCGATTTCCGGTTAGCTACCAAATATAATGCGAATCCAATCAAAACAATACAAACAGCGGTATTAAATTTCACTGAAATCGAATTGGGAAAAATACTTTTAAGCACCTGATTTTCAAAGAACCACCCACTTACACCAAGACAGCCGATTAAAATAACTCCAAGTGAAAGGGTTTTAGTAATGGTTCTGCATTTTTTTACTGAAATTATTATTTTTTCCATACGTCATCCTGGAATTCCTTTGATGCTGCAAAAATCATCGATTAAGGTAGATAGTGTACTTAAAAACCTTAACCAGGTTCATTTAATTGTAGTATAGAGTGCTGCCATTATCATTGTTAGATTTATTGACAATCGATCCCTATAATCTTCCAACCAATATCCGGAGTAAAACGTGCATCAACAGTAAATACAAAAATGGCATTATTCGGATCAATTGCAAATAATGGCCAACGCTGCTCTTCATCTGCTGCCAAATACTGAGCAAAAGAAAACTGTTCGGTAAGCGTCGTTGTCTTAATTTTCGCTCCTGAATTCAAGCGATTTTGTAACAAATCAAAAGTAACATTTTGACCAAAAATAATTCGCCCACCATGTTTAAAATGGACTTTATCTGCAATTTGCTCCTGTTGTGTATCGGTGGTACGTATTGTAAAGATGCTATCCGCACCAAATTCCTGCCTGTAATGTTTTGCAGCCAAAATATTTAATTCCAACTGTGGCGTCATGATCAATAAATGCTTTATAGGCATCAGATTAATATTATCCTCTGCGTGCAATGAAACAGGATTTCCCCAATAAGTGGTCAAACCGTTCATTTTCGCCAAGCGTATTAGCGACCAATCCTGATCTGCCAGGCAGACAGAAATGTTGTTTTCAAGCAATTGCATTGCTATTCCTTGAGCAACCGGATTAGCGCCTATGATTAGAAAACCTTTGGGCTTTGGTTCTGCTACCTTAAGTTTTATAGCCAGAAATTTAGCAGTGATACTTTGAAGCAAAACAGTCCCTACAATAATAAAAAAAGTTAATGGGACCAATTGATGCGATTCCGTATTACCTAAATTTTCTAATTTAAGAGCAAATATGGCTGAAATAGCAGCTGCAATAATTCCTCGTGGAGCAATCCAGGCAATTAAATGACGCTCATTAAGAGTTAATTTTGAACCCAATGAAGACAGATACACATTAAAAGGACGGATGATGAATTGAATAACAGCAAACAAAGCCAAAGCCGGCCATCCTAATGAGATAAAGGTTGCCAGATTGATACGCGCTGCCAAAATGATGAAGAGTAAGGAAATCAATAAAATACTAAGGCTTTCCTTGAAATTTAAAATATCATCCAGTTCAATATTTTTTATATTAGCAAGGCAAATACCCATCAACGTTACAGTAAGCAAACCCGAATCATCAACCAGATAATTTGATACTGCAAAAACACCACAAACCAAGGTTAATACAGCAAAATTTTGCAGTTGCTCCGGGATCCAATATTTTCTCAAAGCAATACCAAAAGCAAATCCACTCGAAATCCCTAACCCAACACTGATCAATAAAACTTTGCAGAATACCAGCAAATCCCCCCAAAAACCGGTGTTTATATTGTCAGAAATAATATATTCGAACACTAAAACAGCCAGCAAAGCACCAAGAGGGTCAATTAAAATGCCTTCCCACTGCAACACATTGGCTATGTTCGCATTAGGCCGCAATATTTTAAGCATTGGAATAATCACCGTAGGACCTGTAACTACCATTATTGCTGCAAATAAAAACGACATGGCCCAGGTAAAATGAACTATAAAATGGGTCGTCAGCGCGATTAGAACCCAGGTTAACATGGCCCCAAAAGTAATCAGGTTTTGGATGACTCGTTCTAACCCTGGAATATTTTTAAACTTCAGAGTCAAACTGCCTTCAAACAGAATTATCGCCGCAGACAAAGAAATAAATGGATTCAGCATAGCTCCCATTTGCTTATCGGGGTTAAGCCAATGTAGTATGGGGCCTTCGATAATACCGCTCACTAATAAAAAAATAATGACTGGAATTTTTAAACGCCAGGCTAACCACTGACACATTAGACCTGTTATCAGAACGAGAGCAAAGAGCAATAATACAAGTTCAGCCATTGACGTCTCCGATAAGACTAGAATCCTGATCTATCATTTCATCCATCACTCTTTTGGGTACTGTTAAACGTCTACGTACCGCTCCCGGACTTGTTCAGGGATCATCCGCGGTATCATGAGATCTCCTTGATCGCGCGGACAAGATCTGAGCGTTCCTCACTTTTTAAAATGCACATTAACTAAGGTGTGTTGACAATTCCAATTTCGACGTCCCGCGACTTGTTCGCGGGATCCATTTCGAACTTGATGAACACATAATGTTCGTTAATGATACTGCATTCCTGGATCCCGCGAACAAGTCGCGGGACGTTGGGAATAAATTGATGAATTGTCAACACCCCCTAATCTTAATATGCAATTAATCTTAATATGCAATTTTTATAAGATCGTCATCCTCGCGAAAGCGGGGATCCATCCTTTTCTTACTTTGTTTTTAATAACGTCTCATGTTCTTTCATCCAGATTAACAATTCATTTAAAGGCATGGGTTGTGCAAAATAATATCCCTGGACTATATTGCACCCCCATTTATTTAATAAATTCAGCTGCTCATTACTCTCAACGCCTTCTGCAATCGATTTAATACCCAGACCATGGGATAACTGAATCGTCGTAAGAACGATGGTTGCATCATCCGGATTCAAATCCAGACCTTTAATAAACGAACGATCTATTTTAAGAAATGAAATAGGCAATTTCTTCAACAAATGAATGGATGAAAAACCTATACCAAAATCATCCAGAGCAAATTGAATTCCAAACTCATGCAAACGGTACATCGTATTTA
This sequence comes from Legionella quateirensis, assembly GCF_001467955.1. Taxonomy (GTDB): domain Bacteria; phylum Pseudomonadota; class Gammaproteobacteria; order Legionellales; family Legionellaceae; genus Legionella; species Legionella quateirensis. The sequence goes on from NZ_LNYR01000048.1 coordinate 206,712, forward strand.
TAATGTGTTCTTTATCATTGATTAATGAGTTTTCGGTGATTTCCAGACAAAGTTCATTAGGTTTTATTTGAAATTTCTTTAACAGAGCCTGTATAAATTGGGCAAATGAAGCATTCTCTATTTGTTTAATCGAAATGTTCATGGCTAAAAGCAGATTGGCTTTATTTTTTGAAATGTCACAATACTCTTCAAATGCCTGTTGCAATATCAATTTACCCAGATCATAAATAATACCCCGATCCTCAGCGATTAATAGCGATTCAACCAAGGGAACATGTTTTAGATGTTCATCCTCCCATCTTAATAATGCCTCTATTCCGAACACTGTATGGCTTACTGCGTGTAACATGGGTTGATAATAAATTCGGTATTTTTTTTCTCTGATTGCCTGATGTAACGCATGCTCAATTTTATTGTATTTCATTATTTTTTCATTTGTAGAATCATTATAAAAAGAAAAAGTAGCTTTACCCTTTTGTTTTGATTGATACATTGCATTATCTGCATTCTTAAGCAATGTCTCTGAATCAATGCCATTTTTGGGATATAATGCAATGCCGATGCTTAAAGATGCTTTTACATAATGATCATCAATTTTTATTGGTTTATCAAAAGCATTTAAAATACGCTTCATGATCCGGGTCAAATCATTAACTTTATAAGTCTCTTCACAAATAAGACCAAACTCATCACCGCCTATTCTCGCAAAATAATCGGAATCACGAAGATGTGGTGTTATTTTCTCAGGTAAAATGGTTAATAATTTATCGCCATAGACATGTCCCAAAGAATCATTAATTAATTTGAAATTATCAATATCCAGAAAACAAATGCCAAATTGCTTTTTTGATCGTTGAGCACGAGCAATAGCATGCTCCAGAAATTCAAAAAAACTCAATCGATTCGGTAATTTGGTTAGGGGATCAACATGCGCCATGTTCATCAGTTTCGCTTCATTTTCAAGTCGTTCGGATATATCGCTGAAAATAATAGCGGCCCCATCAATCTCATTATTCACGATAATAGGAATGCAGGTATACTCTACCCAAATGTAGCTGTGATCTTTTTTCCAAAAAACAGCCTCTTTTGTTCTTATTACTGATTGTTCATGAATAGCACGATATACCGTAAGACTTTCTAATGGAGGAGCGTGATCATTAATTATTCGTTCAATAAGAATCTTATAAATAGATTCATCTTTTAGTTCATTGCTGGAATAACCCAGTAACTGTTCAGCCGCCGAATTGATAATTGCAATTTTATAATCAAGGTTTATCCATATTAACCCTTCCCCGGTTGCGTTGAGCAACAGTTTATTTTTTGCTTGTTCTGATTGCAGTTGCAGGGTTCTGGCTTCAGCAAGAAATTGTATCAAATAACGTTGTCCGTAAAGAATAAATAAAATCATGTTCATAAACACGCAAAAAAACAGCGTTGTGGTCAGAGACAACCATACATGCCATGAATATTCCAGATTGATGAAATAGGGTGATGAAGTCGCGTTAAATCCCCAATTCTCCCCGGCAAACAAAAAAGTAGAGGACGTCTGAAATAATCGTGATTGATTCATAAGAACATTTTTAGCGTAAATTTCATATACTGCAGCCCTATTTGGATCATCTGGTTTATTGGTGAGCTTAAGATTGGAGTATTTTAAAAAATTATTGAATTTTTGATTAAATAACTCCTGGATATCGATGTGCATTAAAATATATCCTGCAATTTTATTGTTATTGATGACCGGTGTAACAATATAAACGCCATCCAATCGATTATTTTTGGATGTAATTATTGGAAAGACAAAAGACTTATTTTGAATAAAGTGTTTTGCCATTTTATTCAGATCATGAATTGAAGACTGATCATCTCCTTTTTGAAAAAATTTTCCTGTGCTTGATTGTGAAAAAAGTACCGAGGCATAATCTGATTTTGTACTTAAGGAATCATTATTCATCTGCGTCATTTTCGTAGTTGAAGATTGATATTTCATATTCAATTGATTGCGTTTAGCTACATTAGGAACCCATAAAATGGATTGTATATATGAATTTTCCTGTACCATTGATGTTGCCAGGCTCTGAAAGTCTTCATTGCTTATTTCGGGAACAATTGTAAAAAACAAAGCCATTTCTTTGCCCATTTCCGTCGTTAAATGAAGCTGGTCAGCTAAGCGATTGAATTTATATTTGGTTAACTCAATGAATTTAGATTGCACTCGCTTATACTCTGCCTGGCTATAAAAAAGATGGGCCAGAAAAACAATACAGAAAGTGAAGCATAAGGGAATTAATATAGGTACGACTCTGCTTCGCCACAATTTTGCCGGTTGAGCAAAAGCTATTAGTATGACTGGTGTAAATATGAGGACTCCAGTGCTGTCCCCCGTCCACCAGGTAACCCAGCTCGTCAGAAAATTCTCGGATGAAATAGCGCCAATCAAATATAATCCAACATTACTAAACGTTGAATTCACGATGCAGGAAACAGGACCAGTAAGAAGCGCAGAAAGCAAAATATCTTTAGGAAGATGTAATGGATTATTTAACTGGATGAAATGTTTTATAAGCCACCACCCAAATATGGCCTGAAGTACCGCCCCAGTTCCTGTGATAACACCTGTAACTACGACAAACAGATCAATAGCATTTCCAACGTTGTTAAAAGTAATATAAATATTGAGAATGAACGAACCGATAAAAATACCTGGCAACGTATTGAGACCATAAACAAGAACAAAACCCAGCGCGATTCCAGAAGGCGGCCATATTGCTGTAGCATAGCCTGGAGGAACTGCAAGCATTAACCCAATGTACCCTGTTAGTATATATAAAAACAGGACAGCCAGATTATACTTGACTGAATTGGTTAACAAAGAATCTCCACCCATATCAGACAGGCTCTTTGATATGAATGATCTGTATTCTCTTAAATGACATTGTGTTCATGGAGCAAAATACCTGAATTTAATATCAAGATATTAATAGTTTAGCTGATAATTTGATGTACCATGTGAAATCAGAGAGCTACTCACCACAGGAGCCATCAATTGAACAATGATTTGTTAAATCAAGATGAATTTTATGATCTGACTTGTTCTAGTCTAAGTCTCGATAATAAGGTTATAGAACATAAATTATTTTGAGATTGAACTCCAGGGAAATTAATTTTAGTTTTGGAACAGGTAACATGATGCAAACGATACGCTCCTTCTTCGCAATTATGCTGGCTCCCGCCGTACAAGTTGATATGTCTACTCGTCTATCTACTATAAAACACGCTGTTCCAGCCCCAAATATAAGATGGGTTAAAATTGAACATCTCCATATCACCCTGCAATTTTTAAACATTCTTAAATCGGAATGTGTTCCTCAATTAATAAAAAATATTCAAAAAACACTAAAAAATACCCCTTCATTTCAATTGGAGATCGGGGCATTAGAATGGTTTCCAACACCATCACATCCCAAAATCCTCTCATTTACTGTTGAACCACTCTCTATTTTAAATGACCTTTCAGCATCAATTGGCCATGAATTAACAGCAATGAACATACCCATTGAAAACAGGCCATTTCGTGCTCATATGACTCTAGGAAGATTAGCACCCCATCACCACCTGCCAGATACTGTAGATTTGAGCCAAATAAAATTGCCGCCAATCCCATCAATCACAATCAATGAGTTATTTTTTATTGAAAGCAAACCTCAAGCCGAAGGCAGTAACTATTCTCCTTTAGCACGTTTTAGATTAAGGGTATGACTTTGATCCGAAACCTTTTGTGAGCATCTTGTATTGCTCATTTAAATTCCCATGTGATTGCATGGGGTGTTCATATTTTTTTCATAATCCCTAATCTATAATTGTAATATACATCACTGAACATGAAATTCAGGTTGATTACCCAACTATTAAAAATCAGATTTCGTTCATTCAAATAGTCAGATTTTAAAATTTTAAGAGACACTTCAAATTTTAGAAACTAACCTTTATCCAGGACACTTTGAATTATGACGAAGGAAGCAAATCAACAGGCAGTCGAAGAGCAAGTACTCTCAATTGTCCGTGAATTCATGACCGATCTTGATGCTGAACGCGGACGTCAGGCCGTTACCCTTGCAGCTTCTCTGGACAGAGATATTGGTATTGATAGTCTCGGTAAAGTCGAACTCTTTCGACGTATTGAAAAAGCATTTTCCTTACAACTTCCTGAACGTGCCCTGGTCGACATTGAGTCATTAAATGATCTGACACAAGTTATCATTGAATGTTGTCATACCGTGTCAAAACACAAGGTAAAACACTTTACCGCCCGGCTAGGAATTACAGATATTGATTTAACTTCGGCGAAAACATTAATCGAAGTACTGACTGCTTACGCCACAAAAGAAGCCCAAAGACCTCATCTTTTTTTACAACATGAACAAGGTGAAGAGGAAATAATCTCGTATGCGCAATTACTAAAAGAAGCGGAATATATTGCCCAAGGCTTAAATAATAAAGGAATAAAACAAGGAGATACAGTTGCGATCATGCTTCCAACCAGCGCAGAGTTCTTTTATGCATTTTGTGGCGTATTATTGTCTGGGGCTATACCCGTTCCAATTTATCCACCATTTCGTCCAGACCGTATTGAAGAATATACAAGACGAGAAGCACGGATTTTACATAATGCTGAAGTCAGAATATTAATTACCTTCTCGGAAGCAGCAACACTCAGTAAGATTTTGAGTTCTTTTGTACCAAGCCTTAAAGAAGTAACCACTTTAAATCAACTCAAAATGACCACCGGATCTATGCCCATGTTGGATTTAGATCCGCAAAGCCCGGTTTTAATTCAATACACTTCTGGGAGCACAGGCGATCCTAAAGGGGTTTTGATTAATCACAACAACATGCTCTCGAATATAAGAGCAATAGGCAAAGCAATACCGGTTCAACGTACTGACGCTGTTGTCAGCTGGCTTCCTCTGTATCATGATATGGGACTGATGAGCTGGCTTGGAGCCATGTATTTTGGAGTACCTATAACGATATTGTCGCCCCTTACGTTTTTAACACGACCGGAACGTTGGTTATGGGCACTGCATTATCACAGGGCGACTCTTTCAGGAGGTCCTAATTTTGCTTATGAGTTATGCATAAAAAAAATCAATCCGGAAGACATTGAAGGGCTGGATCTCAGTTCCTGGAGATTTGCATTTAATGGTGCAGAAGCCTTAAATCCCAAAACTATGGAGCGTTTTAGTAAAAAATTCTCGCCATATGGTTTTAAACTTGAATCTTTTGCCCCTGTTTATGGATTGGCCGAAGCTACGGTCGGTCTAACCTTTCCACTGAAGAGACGTAAACCTCTGATTGATAGAGTTCAACGTGATGTTTTTGAACAAACCAATAAAGCGATTCCTGCATCACAAAATGAGGGAGCACTTAATTTTGTAGGCTGCGGTGTGCCATTAATCAATCATGAAGTTCGGATTGTGGATGCAGACGACAATGAAGTCGAAGAACGTTCTGTTGGTTCTATTCAATTCAAAGGCCCTTCTGCAATGCAAGGCTATTTTAATAACCTTCAAGCCACTCAAAAAGCATATCATCAAGGATGGTGGGACACTGGTGATTTGGGGTATCTGGCCGATAAGGAACTGTTTATTACAGGTAGAAAGAAAGATCTCATCATCAAAGCGGGACGGAATCTGTATCCAGAAGAGATAGAAGAAATTGTAAATCTCATCCCCAATATTCGTAAAGGATGCGTAATCGCTTTTGGGGTCAACGATCAAAGCAATGGAACAGAGCAATTAATTGTAGTCGCAGAAACGAACGAGCATAAAAAGGAAACTCAAATTGCTCTTCGTGCGGCAATCATTGACAAGATGGCAATCGAGTTAGGTATAGTTCCAGATCACATTGTACTTGTTCCACCTAAAACTGTCCCTAAAACATCGAGCGGTAAATTGCAACGCTCAGCGTGTAAACAAGCATTTATTCAAGGAATTCTCGTCAAAAATAAAACATCGGCACAATGGCAAATGGGCAGGTTAATATTAATGAGTGCCTGTAAAAAAATATACAATGCGTTGTGCTTTTCAGGAAAATTGGTTTACACATTCTATCTGGGAATAATATTCCTGCTGACGCTCTTTCCTGCCTGGCTAGTGGTGTTACTGGCTTCTCATCGAATAGGCGCACGAGTAACTCATTGGGGAGCTCGAATATGGTTCAGATTGGCGATGTGCCCTATCAGCATTGAGGGAACCAGTAATTTAACAGATAAAAAACCCATGATTTTTGTATCCAATCATGCAAGCTACACCGATGCATTACTCTTGTTAGCTGTTCTGCCGCCCGGAATTGTATTTACTGCCAAAAAGGAACTCCTGAACACTCCCATAATACGAACTTTTATTAAAAATTTGCGGTATTTAACTGTAGATCGATTGGATTTTATGAAAAGCATAGAAAATAAACACCAGATCGAACAAGTCATTCTGCAAAAAAACTCTGTTGTTATTTTTCCCGAAGGCACGTTTACTTACGCAACTGGATTACGCCCCTTTAAATTAGGTGCCTTTACTCTTGCGGTTGAAACTCAAACTGACGTGTGCCCTATCGCAATTGCCGGTACCCGTATCTTTTTACGAGATGGCAGCTGTTTGCTCAAGCCTGTTGCTATTCACGTTACCATTGGAAAGCCCATAACTCCTGAAGAAAACAGTTGGGAGGAAATCATTCGTCTTCGCAACCAGGTACGTATAGTCATTGCAAGGTATTGCGGCGAACCCAATATCGATTTGGTCGTGGCAGGGGTTGAACACGATTCGAATAAATAAGCTAACCATGGAAGGTGAAACTCGAGTTTATGCAACAAATCACAATTCAGGTTAATGGGTAAGAACTTTATTCTAAAGCAGGATTTGAACGTATAAAGGAACTGGCTTTGTCATATATTTCCAAGAGTAAACCGTCTGTTTGAATTGCACTTATTTCGCCAGTGCCATCATTCAATAGCTGCAGAATTGATTTAGCATCTTCAATTTTGTTTTTTCGATCAAATTTGGATTGGTTACTGAAAAAAGAGGCGAACTGCCTAAATCCCGTAAAATTATCCTCATATTCGCGCATATAAATATAATCTTTTACAATTAAAATTAACTCTTCTTTAGAGGTAGCCAGTTGTAAATTGGCTTTTATCTCGTGTCGAGCAAGTGGTTTCTGTATGTTATGAGTATGAGCATCTCGTGCTAAAGAGAAGATTGGATCAAATGCTTCATTAATATATTGACGAGCCATTTTCTTTGATTTAAACAGTATATCGCTCTCTCCAGAGCGAGAGGATTGTTTATCCATGAGAGAAGATCCCGTTAGAACATGAGATTCGTCGACTATCACCACTTTGGCGTGAATTGAATTTTCGCTCATGTTTTGAACCAAAGTACCATCTGGTTGGCAAGCCCAACGCAAAGACAATTTCTCCCGTACTTCACTCGTTGTAGCTCTGGACAGGAGATAGTTAATGCTGTCAACGTTGGTGCCACCAGCGAAGGGTAATTTCTCTGCACTTTCTCCATGATAACGCCCAAGGAGCAGCTCAACCTGAACTCCTCGTTTAGCGCAACGTAACAGGGCATTAAGAATGTCCTTGTCATTTAAATTATTTACCATGATTTTAACGGATGATTTTGAGCTATCTAATAAAGTGAGTAAAGCACTCTTGTAGGGTGAACGATGACGAATAAAAGGGCTTGCTGATGGGGTCTTACTCAGTAAAAGACTTCTTTTTCTGTCATTTTTATGGTCATTTTGCTGATCATTGAGTTCCGGATGGGCATGAACCAGTTTTTCTTTCTTGCCAGAATGACCTAAACGTACGGTGTCATTATTCCAAAGAGATACAAATTGGCCACGAAAACCGCTAACGAGCCCGGCATCTTTACACACAGTAGCGACTTCAACCCAATTTTGTTTATCGTCCATGGAGTTTGCGAAGGTTGGGTCGCCAGTTAAAATGGCCGCGTCCTTGCCATCACATAATACCAATTTAGAGTGACTGGAGTTAAAGGCTTTATGTTCATGAAATCCAATTTGCACATCAAAATGCTCGCTGTTTAATTGAAGCAAGTAAGGAATATCAATTGGAGATTTTCGACCATCACCTTGAATTAATGAAGATAATCCGGTTTTTTTATTAATTATTATTTTAACCTTAAAGGGCCTTTGTTCCATATCAGCTTTAGCTTTTAAGTCTGCAAGCGCTTCAAGAATTTTCAAACCGGCAACAGAATCATTCTGAAACTTATAGAAACAAAGAAACACTTCCGAATTTGCAGATTTGATCAATTCAGAAATATTTGAAAACATGGCGTTTCCGCGAACATAGGGCCCGCTGATAATCTCGGAAGTTTTTTTACTGGAATAAGAAACCTCTCCAACAAGCGGATTATTGCGTGATTTCTCTCGCCGTAGCAGGTCATATATTTTACTCACTATGCTTTTATCAGGCATAATAGAACTCAACTAAACACGCTTGTGATTGGTAATAAAATACCTCTTTGTTTAATTATAATACACAATCGCGAAAATAATTCTTCTTTGGTGTGCTATTAAAGTTGCTGATGAATATCTGTTATTAATTAACTGGATGAATAGTGTGCTGATGCTTTGTTGGACTAAAGCATCCAGGAACCCGGATTTAATTGCCGACCTCAAGTTAAAGGATTTCTGTACTGCTGCAAATAGGTACGCCCCAGATGATATGAAGCATAATCAGTGATGTGCCCTTCATCTTTAAATACAGGCACGCCATTAATATCAGCCTTACACCGCCCGTTGGGACATAAAACCTTCTGTGGATCAATCAGTACCAATTGAGGGTATTTCTGTTCCATCCGCGCAAAAAGTTCATCGAACCATTGCTGATCTCTTGGAATCAGATTAAATTCACATTGTTCAGGATAATAGTGGCTTCGTCTTTTAATGTGCTCAAAAAAACATTCATGCGGATTTCTTTGCGTCGCTGCGATGGATTTAATTAATACCGGTTTGGCGCCCGAGGCAACAATAACTCGCAAGGCCTCATCCAGAGCGTTCTCAATACGCTCCTGAGTCAAAGCGTGGGAACGTTCGTCACCAACCCGGTTAATTATTTTATCCCCCAGATAGGCGTACCAATTCTCTCCAATAATGACGTAATTAAAATGATTCTCTCGAATCATAGAATAATACCGGGCAGTTTGATCATGACATACCTGATATACTCCATTTTTAATAAACATATCGAACTGAGATATTCCTGGTAATGCAAGACAGGCTATTGTTGCATGAGCAAGAACTGACACATTGGCTTCCTGAGCCATGGTATCAATAAATCGCCAGTGATGATTTGAATAAGAATCACCGATTAAAAACCCCTTTTGCTTGCTGGAGTTTTTTGCCCCCAATACACACTCACGATTTATTTCAATATTTTTTTGTTGAAGACACCGGGCTCTTTGTTCACTGGAATATTGATTTAAAGTTTCATAAACCATGGACGTTTCAGCAAATCGCTGAGGCAATCCTTCATTTATTTTGATTACATAATCGCTGATATGGATTAAGCCAACGGGTAAAGCGAACAGAAGAATTGCGCTGTATTGAAAGGCAGTTTTGTTTGCTCTGGCAGCAGGCTTTTCTATAAAACGCCAGGAAAGATAAGCAACAATAAATACGATACAAAAAGCGGATAATAAAACCAATGAGGTCTCTTCAATATTGAGATAACGAATCAAAACAAAGACGGGCCAGTGCCAAATATAGAGAGAATAAGAGAGTAATCCAATAAATACTATTGGTCTTGTAGAAAGAATCTGACTCCATACGGGTTTAGGCTCACATTGCCCCGAAGCAATCACAATTCCCGTAGCAAGACACAATATAAAGGCATAACCATTGGGAAATCCCAAACTAATGTCCTGACGCATTGCTATATAGAATAATGTGAGAATAGCTGCAGTACTCACGACATTAATGAAATATTTATTCAATGACCAACGATGCTGACTCAAGGCAACACAGGCACCAATTAAAAATTCAAATATACGACTCACCAATTGATAATAGGTTTTCATTGGGGCATGTGATGAATAATATAATGATAAGACAAAAAATAATAACGTAAGAATATATACAGATCGTACTATCTGGCGTGGGCCACAAATTTTATGCAAAAGAACAATTACAATAGGCAGGATTAAATAACATTGCCATTCAATGGATAAAGACCAGGTATGCAACAAAGGTAATTGATTACTATCGGGTGAAAAGTAACCAGTAGTTACCTTTTCAAAAAATAAATTGGATAGAAAAACAGAGGTTTTACGTGCGCTTTTCCCAAAGTTAATTAAATCATCAGGTAAATAAAACAGCAAAGTCATTAGTAAACTGACTGCAATCAAACAAATAAAAACGGGCTGTAAACGCCATAACCTTCGATTATAAAATGAAATAAAGGAGAACTTATTATTCTGTAAGGAATCATGAATTATGCTGGTTATCAAAAACCCTGAAATCACAAAGAATACATCAACGCCGACGAAACCAGAAGGAAACAGGCTCAGGCCACTATGAAAAAATAAAACAAATATAATGGCAATTGCCCTTAACCCATCTACATCTGGACGATATTTCACTAGGAGTCTTCACTTATATTAATTACATGATTTATATCATAAATTGTTATTTTTTGAAGAGAATTTTCAATAATGGTTTAATTTCCTGAATAACCTATCAACATTAATACTCTCTCACTTCAATCAATTTTTTTTGTCATAGAAACACTCATTTCAACTTATAGTACAGGAAAATTGGCGTGGACTATCCTGCTCAGTGCTCCAGGAAGAACCCGGTGCAATATAACTGAATATATGACTGCACAACTCATCCGGCAAACCCTTTTCTCTTATCAGGTTGGAAATAGTCGTTCTGTATTCAAGTATTTCTTTAAAATCGACCAATAATAACACATATTTTTTAAGATCTTGAGTTGCTCTAATGATAACTTGACCATTGGTACATACCTCAATCTGCTGAGGGTAATACCCTTGCAACTGAACGATTTTCATTGTTTTCAATCTCATATTGAATAAAAATAAATTAACATGAGATGCCAAAATCACTAAATGTTCACTGTCCGGTAAAGGAAATACACCATTAGTCCAAAATCCATTAGTAAACAACTTATCCGAACATTGGATGTCTCTCCAGCTCCATCTCTCAATACACTCTGTGCCTTTCCAGATCTGAAAATCAAGTCCAGAAGCATGATAAGTCAGTACATTACCATCAGGTAACCCTACAAAGGCACTTAATGAGCTACTGGAATTATTGTGCTGCTTTGTTGGATTGATGACCCCTATCACCCTAAAATCCAGATGTTCATTACTGATTTTTTTAAACAAAATAACTTTAAAATAATCAGAATTATCCCCTGTTACAGAACAAGCAAAATGGCCATTAGCCAGTTTAACCAATGGCCCTACCTGATAGGAAGGATGATCCATGGGAATAGGGACACTAACAATACTATCAAAAATCATGGACTGTAAATCATGCATTACTATATGAAATGCGCCTTCTTCCTGATTCATTGTGTTCTCGGTTTTAACTGCTGTAACCGCTTTAAATTCCACCAAACCAAGCAATTGAGGATTAATACACAATTGGTGAGTCAATTGGTTCGCAATTTCAAAATTCCTGGTTTCCAGAATCAATAAATCATCCGAATTTAAATTTTTTAATATCAGGTGAGTATTTGCTAAATGTCCAATAAATCTATACGGTTTATCCAGGACTTTGCACATTTTTGTCCGATTGGTATCAAGGTCAAACAAGTACAATTGCGTTTGCTTTTTATCCTCATCAATGTCAATAAACAACAGACCATTAGTAGAAAAACAATGCATGGAACATAAGTGATTAATTTTATGAAATTCTGTAATTACTTGAATAACAGGTCTGGTAGAAGTGCATCTTTTAAAAAACATGGAAATTAATATCAAACAATAAAATCAACTATTTTTGCACACAATTACTCCTTGAAACACCAATTTAACTCATTAAACTCATAAATTAAATTACATGACAAATAAACAAGCTTCATATGAACCCTTAATCTGCTTTATTTACTCCGGAAATACCCTGTTTCAAACTTTGTTTTTTAATGCCTCATGACCTGCTTTAGCCAAGGACTGATGAATTGAATTGAAAATAAAGCGAGTAAAAAGAATGTATTAAACCAAATGTAAATAAATTAATTTATTTGCGCCTTGTTTACACACATTTGAAAAAATTAGCACTATACTTATTTTGTAGTAAAAAAATTAAAAAACTAAGGAGGATGCCATGAATACACATTCTATGTGCTTTTCAGGCGTAGTACGTACAGGTCTTATGGTTGGTTTGTTGTTTTTAGCTGTGGGTTTTTCTTCCATTGCCAATGCAGCTCAAGGTTGTGGCTATGGATATCATAGAGCAATTTACAATGGAACCTGTGTGTTAAATCATCCAGGTGCATTCGCAACTCCTGCACCAGCTCATCCAGGATGCTGGAGAAATGCATGGGGTGCTTTGCGTTGTTATTAATACGCATTAGATAATTTTAACGTCAGGCTTTTTTTCTACTGTTATGAACTATATCAAGTGAATTAAAGACCTGACGTTGACTATTCTCAGTGAAAAACCTCGGATCAAGTCCATCAAGTTGTAAGATTTCTGTAAAAATCCAGACTACAATGTGCAAACACTTCACACATGTGTTTAAATAATATACTTTTTAAACACCTTCAATTGAACATTGAAATGAACATTGTATGGAGAATTGACACATGAATTATGTAAAATATCTCAGTTTAGGGTTATTACTTGGTATAACGCTTGACGCAAATGCCTATTATACTCAACAAGGTCAAATTTATGACAATGAAGGCAATAAAGTCATAATAAATGGTATATCCTGGTCCGGCTTTCAAGATACTAACGTATTTCAGGGCCTGCAAAACAATCCTTTTTACAGCATGACTACAGATTCCAATTCAATACGCGCAGGTATGATGGATTTATTAGTACACCCCGGGAATTATGCTGATTCAGGAGTAGACCAACAAAACGCAGTTCAATTTAAAACCGTTCGATTACCTATTCAACCGGGCGTTCTTTATGACGATCACTCTGAAGTAGATTTAAATAAAGCGCTTTCAAATAAAGGAAAACCAGAATCAGGAAATGGTTTATTCTGTAAATCCTGGCAAGGAAGTGGTAATGCGTGTGAAAAAGCTGTAAGTCCAAAGGAAGCATTCTGGATCGTGCTTGAAGAAATGAAAAAAAACAACGTTAAAGTAATGATAGATATGCACCACCGCTATGGATATGGTGATGGTATGCGTGACGGAACGGTTTATGATATGAATGAGTATGCCAAAGATTTAACACTTCTGGCCAACGAGATCAAACAACGTGGTCTGGATAATGTAATCGGTATTGATGTATTTAATGAGCCCTACCAGCTCAACTGGTTCAAGGGTAAAAATAATCAAGTCGCATGGACACAGGTTATTGCTACCGCGGCAAAAACAATTCATCAAACCAACCCCGATCTTTTATTATTTGTTGAAGGTTCAGGTGGTGGTAACGATGATCAGGATAATCCGGTAATTTGTATTGCCAAAAATGAGGTTCCAAGCTCCTCCAATGGCTTTGATCATTGGAATGATCCGGGTAATTGTGGTGATGCTCAGGAAGTAGTCTCTTTCAAAGGGAACTGGGGTGAAGATTTTAAGCCACTGCTCAATAAAGAATTAGCAAAAAAAGGAATGGCTCAGTTTGATTCCGATAAATTCACTAATGAATTATATAAGCAAGTTCCAGATCTGAACGCCAATACTGTAGATTGGTTATTGGGTGATGACAAGGCCGGTACGAATGGTCATGTGGTTTTTTCACCTCATGTATACCCCAAAGAAGTTGCTGGTTGGGAAACAGAACCTGGAATTGCGAGTACTCTACGCTTTGACTGGAGCTGGGGCTTCTTGCACAAAGCAGGATTCCCTATCGTATTAGGCGAAGCATCCTGGAAATCCGATGCGGGAAAAAGCTTCTTCACCCAATCTTTAATGCCTTATCTGGCAGAAAGCGGGATCGGAACTAATAATGTCTATTTTTGGGCAATAGGTTATCTGGGCGATACCGTTAGCGCTATTAATCCTAATTCAGGAACTTTGGATTTGGATGTACAACAGACTTTGAAACCCTATTTTAATTAAATCGTAATAACATGTCGTCTTTACGAATCAAAAGTAGCCCGGATGAAACATAGCAAAATCCGGGAAGCCTATGCGCAGCATGGTACCGCTTTAAACGGTGCCCGCTTCGCGCGACTTCCCGGATTACGCGCTTCGCACTTCATCCAGGCTACTTTAAATACAGAAATTCCTTAGCATGACGGCTATGAGCCGAGACCCAACCTACTTTCTTATCCGAAATGATAGTTAACCCCAACCCTCAATACATTTCCTGTAAATTCAGCTTTGGATTTTACTGAAGCCGCAGCAAAAGCAACAGGGGGATTAAGCGCTAAATTTTGAGTAAGGGTCAAATAACTGTGCATAGGGCCTAAATTATAATAGATATATTCTGCTTTAACACTCCAAGAGGGAGTTACTAGCCACTCTGCGCCACCGCCGCCAGCCCAGCCCCCTAAAACATCATGTGTCGAAGCATAACCAGACATCGGTGAAAAAGTAGCTCGCGTATTCGTGACGGTATAAGTTGTATTCAATGTCGCGCCACCATAAGCAAATGCGCCTGCTCCATAAACCAATACATTGGGATTTAATAAATACCCCAAACGACCTTTAACAAGTCCAAGGTAATCCAGTTTTTTGGTAAGGGAGATATTGGCAATATGGGTAACTCCTGCCATTAAAGGGGTTGTTGCTGTACTAATGAAATTGGTGGTACTGGTCGTTGGAGCTACTGCATCCAGATCCGCATCAATTCCAATAACCAGTTTATCTAAAATTTGAGCATTGTACCCAATTTGCCCTCCGCCTATAAAACTATCTAATGTATTATCAATCTCATGAGACCCAAGGTAAGCCAGAGATTCGGACATTGATCTGGAGAATGGATAAAAATCAGGATTGGCATAGGCAGGAATTCCGAAATTCCTGATTAGATTATTAGCGGACCATAAGTATCCCGCATTCGCACCAATATAAAAACCCGTCCAGCCAGTAGGTTCTTCAAATACAGCTCCTGCAGTCCCCGCAAAAGAATGTGTTCCATACAACGCCAAAGATAAAGAAAGAATAGTCCATGTTTTTTTCATTAATAATGTTCCAATCAAATTAAAATGGTTAGGTAGTGTACGTTATTGTGTTCTCTGTCCAGAGAGTGTTCATTACCGATCAAAATTGTGAGTTAATTAAATGACAGTTGAGTCTAAAATATAAAATAATTTAGATCAATCAGATATATATCATACGGGCTTATGAGTATAGAGAAATTATCCTATCCTCCTTAAGAAGTATGCGTTAATATTATTTTCTTCTCATTAATAAGCTTACAAGCGGCATCAACAACCTGCGCATCATATTGAACACCTCTACCGCGCTTTATTTCAGCGACTGCCACATCTACTCCCAAAGAAGGTCTATATGGTCTGTATGAGGACATGGCCTCCAAAACGTCAGCAACGGAAATAACAAGTGTTTCAGGAAGAATTTCGTTCCCTTTTAAACCACGAGGATAGCCACTTCCATCCAGTCTTTCATGATGTTGTAATATAACCTCGGCAACCGGGATGTTAAAATGGATGTCTTTTAAAATATTATAACCGGCCTCAGCATGACCTTTGATTAATTCCATTTCCAGATCAGTCAACTTGCTGGGTTTGGACAGTATCTCAGCAGGAATTGAAATCTTGCCAACATCATGAACCAAACCAATAAGCTCAAGAGAAACACAACGGTCAACGGACCAGCCCAGCTCCTCACCAATTGCCTTGGCAATTAATCCCACCCTGCGCTCGTGACCTGCAGTATATGGATCACGCATCTCAACCATATTGGATACTGCTGTAAACGTTCCTTTAATTGCTTGTTCCAATTGTGTGATGTAATGACTAATTTGCTCTTTTGCATTTTCAATTTCAGTAATATCCTGCACTAACGCGAGATATTCAATCTTACCCTCCCAGCTTATTACTGTTGCGTCAGATCTTAAGGTAATATACACCCCATCCTTTCTCTTGAAAGGAAACTGATAAGAAATACTTGATTTACCCTGATATAAGTCGCTCCATTGACTTTGTATGTACTTTTTGGTCGACTCCTCTTCGATTAAATCCAATAAATTTTGTTGCAACAAATCCTCTTTACTCCAGCCTGTAATGGTACAGAACTTTGGATTAACGTATAAAAATCTGCTTTTATCCCGCACATAAACACCAACACCCGTCTGATCGATAATGGCTTGAAAATGCTGTTCACTTTCCTTAAACCGAACTTCAGCGTTGGCAGCTTTCTGCTTAGACAGTATTTGTTTTAAAGCACCAATTAACTGGGATGCCACAGAATCCAGAAGCGCTAGCTCATCTGGAAGAAAAATATTCTCAGAAACAGGCGGCGGAACAGAGTAATATACCAGGATTTTACCCACGTATTCTTTATCAATAAATAATTCCTTATTTATTGATAAAGCAGTCTTATCTGCGTCAGCATCAGAATAATAATCTCCCCATTTACTTTCTATTTTCGAGACAATCAAATCAGGAAATTGAAACGCTTTAGGGATCTCCACTACTGACTCCATCAAAAGCTCCTCAATAGTTTTATCTCCCATGGAGCCTATTAATTTCGATATAGTGTAAAGACAGCCTATTTCTTTAAGCCGTTCCTTTAAAGCAGATAATAATGTGCTGTGTTCTATTTCAAGTTGTTTGCGATCGGTGATATTTCGAATCATCTGCACCCATGAGTTTGGAAACATATCTGAACTTATAGGAGCAAGACTGCATTCCAGCCATAACCCTTCAATCTCCAGCTCTATCATAAATCGGTCTTTTCTTATTGGAAGCTGAGAACATATTGGGCACTGTTCCAGGCCAATCCTCTTGTCATGAAATACACTATGACTTGATAATCCAACCAGCTGCTCGGCTTTTAAATGACTAAAATGAGCTGCGGCACTATTAGCCTGACTAACACGAGTATCCGACTGAACAATCAAAGTCGGATCAGGAATGTTATCATAAGTACTGGCTGCTCGAGCCAGCATGCTAAACGGCTCGCGTAAAGTTGACACCACCAGAGCTACATAGATAAACCAATATGAAAATAACTTAAGCAAATGAGCAATTATGTTTTCCAAGCCAAATAAATCGGTATAGTGAGACAGGATGATATCAGAGAACATCATGGCAATGATTGACATAGTCAAATAATACAATAAGTTTCGCGACATCATTCTCTTGTTATGCCATAACAAGATCAACGCGATGAATAGAATAGATGCAACTCCCCATTCACTGATAACCTTGAACCAGGTTAGCCCATAATCTTCAATGTAGGTTTGTGGAAAAAAACCAGTAAACACAGCAATGAGAATGCAGCTTATTACAAAGGCATAAAGAAGATTAATGCTCCAGAGTTTAAGTGAGTGTCTAAAAAAATATGGGGCTATGAGAAATGAAAAAGCTTGTAAGAAACGAGCAGATATCCACAATTGAGTACTTTCGTTCCCACCCCCTCCAGGAATTAAATTCATTCCTTTGTATACGAGAATGTGTGTTAAATCCAGACCGGCGCACCAGCCAGCAGCAATCGAAATGAATACTATAAATTGATTGTTAGTAAATTGAGTGGTTGTAGTAGCTACCGTCATTGCGGTAAACCCAATAAATACTGAAAAGATTTCCACTACCGTATGAAAAACATTAAAACTAGTATAATAATAAATAAGAAGACAAAATAACGACAATAATACTGGCGGGATGAACACGCGATAGAGTGTTGTATGCTCAATACTTTGAGGAATATCTGTTCTCAGACTATCCATAAAGTCCTCTGCTCATGTCCCTCAATTGACCTAATGCAGGATAAAGCTTGGCTTAATCCTGCACGGAAGTTACCATTACATCTGTAAATTATAGTTCAATTAACCCCAAAAAATGGAACACCCGATTTATAATGGGACAAGAAGAAAATCAGTATCCCGAATCAATTAAATCGCAAATCCAGTCGATCCGATCCCCCCTGCTTTTCTCTGTACGCCAGGATTAAAAAGCCAATAATTCCTAAAGCCAGAGTAACAGGAATGATCCCTATGCCGTATGAAAAAGCACGAGCAACCTGCGTTCCTCCATTGGAATTAATGACGTACCCAATGACTGAGTGAAAACCATAACCAAAACTCATGATGATCATATTGGCAACAGCAGTAGTAAGACCCGCCAGGTTGTCAGGCACGTACGTAGAAGCTTTATAAATTGCCAATATCTGATAAGCGCAACACATACCCACCAGGATAAAACTCACTGAAATGGTGGTTACCGTTAATACCCCCATCACAAGAGCACTGAATGTCAGACACATTACTGCACCCGCGGCGATAATCGTACCCAAGTAATAACCTGATTTTTCTGCGATCAAGCTTAACAGAGGAGAACCGAAACACATCCCTATAAAAATCATGGAAGGAAGATAGTTCGCTGTGGATACATCAAAACCATAAGCCTGTTTCAAAAAACCTGAACCCCATACATCTGAAAAACCTTCAAGAGGTCCAAGCATCAAACCAGAAAAACAACACAACAGAATCACCTTACTGTTGGTAAAGACGGCTTTTATATCGGCTATAACTGAATCTGGATGAGTCGCTTCAACATCCGGAACAATAAAAAAAGTAATACATGCTAAAACAAGCCCAAGAATAACAAACAGCTCCACTACCATCTGATAACCCAGAGTATTGCACAAATAACTCACGGGGCCTCCTCCATAAACCGCACCGATAAGTCCTATCATCACCGAAAGACTCAACATGCGCGGAAAGTGCTGTTCCTTAAAGGTCATACGTATTATTTTAAATGTTCCCAGAATAGCAGCAGAAGAACCAATACCGATTAATGCTCGCCCCATCAATGGATAGATCCAATGTTCTGCAAATAAGATAGGAAGTAATCCAATAACAGTCAGTAAGATGCAAACAGACATTACTTTCCGGGGACCAAAGCGATCAAGCATAATGCCTATGGGTAAATGCATCAATGAATAACCTAAATAATAAACTCCTGAAAACTGACCAAATACAGCCGCATCGATATGAAACTGTGTTGTGATATCACCCATCATAATGCTTGGCATTACTCTTAGAACGTATTGATAGGCATAAAATATGGATACAATAATCCATACAAACCAGGCAAGAATTCGTGAATTTGACATAGTTCCTCTCAAGAAAAGCAATTAATGTGAGCATCGTGACCAAACAACTGGCATCAATTGATTCTAACTGATTTCTCTTGAAATTAAATTGCAAATTGTGACTTTTTATGCCTAATTTTGAATTTTTATTGCACTTAAATGGAAATTATTGATTGCAAATTCTACAATATAAACTGTATACCCTATTTTTATTGAAAAAGGTCATTCTAATGGATCGTACAGATAAAAAAATTTTGGAACTATTACAAACTAATTCGCAGATCAGCAATCAAGAATTAGCAGATTTGGTAGCACTATCTCCGTCTTCCTGTCTTCGCCGTGTTAAATTATTAGAAGCTAATGGTTATATAAAAAAACAGGTCGCTCTCCTCGAGCCAGCACAATTAGGCTTGCACTTAACCGTCATCGTGCTTGTAGGATTAAATAGTCATCAACCGGTAATAATGAATGCCTTTGAAGAAACCGTTCGCTTTCTTCCTGAAGTCATACAGTGTTACCTCATTACGGGTCAATCAGCAGATTATCTATTAAAAATCATTGTACCTGATTTACAGGCATATCAATCGTTCTTGCTTGGGAAACTATCCGCAATTAACGGGGTTGACACGGTTCACTCCAGTTTTATATTACGAACAATCAATGACACTACCGCCCTTCCCCTGGATTATCTTGATAAAGGAATGGTTTAATTCACGGTCCATAGCGAAATAAACAACCAGCCCCCCCTTCAATTCATCTCGACATATCAAATACTAATTATCAGTATTTGAATTTTTATGCGTTCTTTAAGTAATCCATAAGGTTACTCCAGTACAATAGAACGTTCTTTTAAACGGTGTAACCTAAATTAAGTTATTTAATAACAAAATTAATCTGGAATAACCATGTATAAGCCAATAATCCACACATCAAAAATAGATAAAACCTATCCTGCAACTACAGTTCAGTATTCAGTGATTAATAAAATACATCCTATTGATTTTAAAGGTATTATTGGTATTTATGTATGCAATTCACAACTTTCTATTTACATTGAAACAAAAAATAAGATAAACGCTTATAAAATTAATCCGGATAAAAATAAAGTAGGCCAATGGGATACAGACATACTCCATCGCAACTCCGATACTGCAGATAAATTTGAATTGTTAAGAGAAACTTCAGAATATTACACAGAACTTATTGAACCACTAATCAACCTGGAACTCTTTAAAGAAATCATGAACCAGGAGACTCTGGTAGGCTTCAGTACCTTAAAAGATATAAATGACACCATTCAATTAGCCTTGTCTGTTCTCAATACTCACATCACTTTTGACTCTAAAATATTAATACAAAAATCTTTATGCCAGTAGTGCTCATTTTATTAACGGCTCTACTGATAAATTGACTGTATTAATGTTTTCTTAATATAGCTTGTCTATAATAAAAACAACTTAAATTTTTGACGAACATAATGGCGGTGCAAAATGACTCACTCTAAAATTGAAAAACCTGGAATTGATATTTATACATGTCCTCAACCAGATATAACCAATGCAACTGAAATCTCCATAGGAGACCTGCATGCAAATGCTATGTTGATGATGTATTTTCTGGTTACCAATGGCGTTGTTAAAATAAGTGACGAAAAATACGCTCAATTAAAAGACATCTATCTGAAATCACCACTGAACAAATCAGATATTGAAGTGTTTAACAAAATTATCGATGAATTAGAAATAGGTGAAAAACCACTAATCCGCCTTATTGGGGATGAAATCTGCGACCGCGGTCAAAACGACTATTTTATTTTTAAAATTCTTGACAAACTCACCAAATCGGGTGTTCAAACTGAAATACTGCTTTCAAATCATGGCATTGAATTTATGATTCCTTATGAACAAAAGAAATTTGAGGAATTATACGCGCCAAATATTGGTTTTTTGGGTCAATCCAGATCCATGGATAACATGAGAACTCTCGTTGAAAATGGCGTTATTACTAAAGATGAAGTAGATACACTAGTCAAAGAAAGTTATTTACCTAACTTAAAATTAATTTCCTATACGCTTGATGGCAATAACATTACGATTTACAGTCATGCAGGCATAGGATTAGAAACCATTCGCTCCCTGGCGGAAAAATTTAAGGCTGATGGTGTCGTTTATAAAGACGATACCGCTGAAGATTTAGCGAGAACCATAGAAGCGATTAATTCAGTCTTTGACAAGCACGTCAAAGCAGGTACGGTTCATACTCTGACAGTGAATATTTCCAACTCTTATGATTATCAAAATGATCCTGTTACCTTTTTGATCTGGAACCGTGGATATTTTAATTTAAGCAGGGAACAAGCACATAACGGTTATCAAATGTTTTATGCTCATGGACATGACTCCGGTGATCTTACGAAAAATAACATCATTAACCTGGATAATACCTTGGGTAAAGGAGCAACCGCTAATTTGGGAACTTATAGGGTACTAGGAGTTCAGGGCGGTCCCGTAGCGCAACTTAAAGCACATGCTGAAGAAAAAATTGATATTGGAGCTAAGTCTAATAAAGAAGAGCAGCCATTCGAAGTTCCTGTCAAGTCACCTGGACTGGATGTACGCATAGAGCCGGGCGTTCCAGAACAATCCATTGTGGATCAAAATAAGTCCAAACCCCAGCGAGCGCCTCAAGATTTGGTAAGTCCTTTTCACAGTGAATTGTCTAAACTTGAAGCCAAGGCCAAGCTCTTGCTAAAAGATGGTCACAAGGATGCTTATGCTAGTGCAATGAATATACATACCACATTTACCCAAGCGTTTAAACAATTGCAAAAGGATGGGGATCAACAGACCTTTAATACGACATGTACTGATGTACTCGCAAAAGAACGTCCTCAATTAGAGAAGCATAGAGGTTGGTCTGAGTTCTTAATCAATTTGGCAATCGCCATACCGACTGTTGGTATAGGATTACTGGTCAAAGGAGCGATTAATCTGTCACAGAATAAATCATTCTTTTTTGTACATCAAACAGAATCATCCAAAATTGTGGACGAAATTCAGGATAAACTGGATCAGGGACCAGCCAATAAAATTTAAGGTTGAGCACAGATAGGGATCATATAATTTATCAAAACTTGTACGTTTAGCCATCCTGAACGAAATGAAGGATGGCGTTACACCCCACAACAACGTCATCCCGAATGCAATGAAGGATCTCCTGAATGTGGCACTCTGCCTGCATTGGGAGTTCCTTCACTGCGTTCAGGATGACGATACTCTTGAAATATAAAACGCCACGTCATCCCGAATGTAATGAGGGACCACCTGAATGTGGCACTGTGCCTCGAATTGGAGATCCTTCACTGCGTTCAGGATGACGATATTCTTGGAATAGAAAACATCACGTCATCCCCAATGTAATGAGGGATCTCCTGAATGTGGCACTGTGCCTGCATTCGGAGATCCTTCACT
>NZ_LNYR01000048.1:229648-246435 GCF_001467955.1 Legionella quateirensis
CAATGTAATGAGGGATCTCCTGAATGTGGCACTGTGCCTGCATTCGGAGATCCTTCACTGCGTTCAGGATGACGATATTCTTGGAATAGAAAACGCCACGTCATCCCGAATGCAATGAGGGATCTCCTGAATGTGGCACTGTGCCTCGACTTGGAGATCCGTCACTGCGTTCAGGATGACGATATTCTTGAAATATAAAACGCCACGTCATCCCGAATGTAATGAGGGATCTCCTGAATGTGGCACTGTGCCTCGACTTGGAGATCCTTTACTGCGTTCAGGATGACGATATTCTTGGAGTAGAAAACATCACGTCATCCCGAATGTAATGAGGGACCACCTGAATGTGGCACTGTGCCTCGAATTGGAGATCCTTCACTGCGTTCAGGATGACGAAACGCCCTATGACGAAACTAAATGTAACTCCAGTTATCGCTGTTTAAATCAATCATCAAATCGTTTAAAAAACTCCACTTGTTCCTTCAGAACATAAGGATGTGCCTGCACATGGTCAAGAGTGTCACTAATCGATTTAATATATACCTGATCACTGTGTTGACTAAAAATCTCATAAGCGATTTCAGCGCCATGATATGGTACATCGTGGTCTCCTTTTGTTCCTATCATCAAAAATGGAGCATTAGGAACAAAATCGTAGTGATTGAAATTGGCCTTCAGAACATCAATATGTTCATCCGTTTGATTAATAATTCCACTAAAGAAAGTGGGTTGCAGTATGAGCTGTGGATTCAAAGGTAGAGCCTGAAGAATTTCCGGTACCGTATGATTACCATCAAATAAGACAGGTATTAAGGTATTATAAGGTGGCGCAAAAATTTCATTAAAATCCGTCCAATAATGGCTGTATGTTTGTAACGTATAAAAGAAATAAGCCAGATAGGCTGTTGCGCGAGGTCCAGGATCGAGCATGATAAAACGCATGGTTTCATCCCAATCATATGGAGCCGAGCCTGATGCTACCGCAGTCACAGGGAGACTTGGATATTGGTTTACTAATAATTCAAACATGACATTGGTTGAAAAACCTCCTTCAGAATAGCCGGCAAGATACAATTTATCACTTACCGGATAATTTAAGACCTGAGCCAGCTCCTTTGCAGCAATCAACATATTCACACTGCTGCTGGCAAGGGTTTCACCCTGAACATAAGGATGAATGGGTAATTCATTATCGCCAAGACCAAGGTAATCGGGCATGGCAATCATATATCCTGCGCTGTTTCCAAATGCAGCCAGATACATATAATTTTTTTCATTATTACGAGAAGGAACATCATTTCGTTCAAAACGTGTACCGTGTTGATAACTGACAATCGCAACCTTTTTTGATGGCGATACTGGCATGGCAACCAAGCCGGAGGCAATAGTCAGATTTCCATCAGGATCAGGTGTTTTATAATTAATTTTATACAGTTGCAGATTATGGTGGACTTCCAAAGTATCTAAGGGAGGCATTTTATTTAATGCGATTCGTGCGGTATCCTTGGAAAATTCTCCCATATACACATAATGTACCAGTGTTTCATTTGACGAAGCAGCATAACTATTCCAACTGAAAATAATAGAACACAATACAAAAAATATACCCTTTAATAAGTTGTGTGTCTTCATAACCTTCCCTGTTTTAAAAAAAAATGAATAGTACACTTTTATCTTAAAGAATCAAATAGTTGGGAAGTTGCGGAGTAACGTCTCAATAACTTCAAGGTACGTCATCCCGATGGCAATGCGGAAGCTCCTGGAAGGGTGTGTTGACAATTCATCAATTTATTCCCAACATCCCGCGACTTGTTCGCGGGATCCAGGAATGCAGTATCATTAACGATCATTATGTGTTCATCAAGTTCGAAATGGATCCCGCGAACAAGTCGCGGGACGTCGAAATCGGAATTGTCAACACACCTTAACTAAAAACGATAGAAACATGATTATTTAATGTTCCTGGTCTTATTCCGCAATCGAATTCCATTATCCTCGATTTGGATTACACCCTCTTTATACAGTTGACCAATCGCACTTTTAAAACTTTTTTTGCTGTCACCGAATGCACGCATTATATCTTGAGAGGAACTTTTATCATGCAAAGGTAAAAATCCACCATTTTGTTGCAATTGAGCCTGGATTCTCGCCGCCAGTTCACGAATGTTGTCATGACCCAATTTTCTTAAAACAACATCAACTTTTCCATCTTCTCGCACCATTTTGATATAACCAGGTATCCTTCTGCCGTAATTTAATGTCTGGAATATATCTCCAGAATGGATCAGTCCCCAATGACTGTCATTGATAATGACTTTATTTCCCAGATCAGTAGTCTCAGCAATGAGCAGACTCACTTCATCACCACGTTTAAAATTTACAGGCGTTTTATCCAGACAATGATCCAGTTTGGAGCTGGCAATGATGCGGCCTTTATTATCCAGTTTAAGAGAAACAATATAGGATTTACCTTGCTCCATAGGCTTTTGCTGTTCTGGTACGGGTACCAATAAATCCTTATCCAACCCCCAATCAAGAAAAGCACCTACACGATTGACATCAATTACCTTTAAGAAGGCGCAGTTACCTAATCTGGCGCGCGGCCGCTGAGTAGTAGCAATAATCTTGTCATCGGAATCAAAATATATAAACACATCCAATAAATCATTGACCTTGGTGCCTTCAGGTACAAACTTGTTCGGCAATAAAATATCCCCCCAATCTTCACCATCAAGATAAAGACCAAACGATACTTCTTTAATAACCTTTAATTTATTAAACTGCCCAACTTTAATCATATTTGACTCACTTTTAAAATAAGCGCCAAGCTTATCATACCAAGCCTTACTTGAGTCAAAAAAGCTGCAAATATGCTGCTTTTTATCCTTAATCCAGGGCAAAGGAGTCGCTTACGCGACACATTTACCCCCCCCCTCACCCTTAATCCCTCTCCCCCACGCTACGCGCGGTGGAGAGGGGGATCTTTGATGTTTGATATAATTAGAAGCGATTAGTTACTTTATATTAAATTAGTTACTTATTATTAAAATAGATATGTTCCACATCCTTTTATAGCCGTGGCTTGGTTTTCTGCATAGGTAATTAACATTTGTTGACAATTCTGGCCACAACGTTCTAAAACTTATTCCTAAACAATCATCATTTTTTATACTTCATCCGCCAAAAGACTGCATAACAATGAACTCTTATTGAATAGTCAAATAACAATTCTGATCCTCTTTTAAATAATGAAGTACACCTTGTTCTTACTACCGTTCTGTAACAAGTTCCGTAGTAATTAATATTTTAGAAGTTAACGTGCGATGAACGGGACACCTATTAGCTAACTCCAATAATTTTTGCCGTTGATCTTCAGTTAAATCCCCTTCTAACTGGATCTGGCGCGTTATATGATCAATTTTTGTATTTTTATTCTCACACTCCGCACAGTCTTCGGCATATATTTTCTCATGCTGTAAAGTCACAATAACTTTTTTTAATGGAATCTGTTTTAAATCAGCGTACATTCTCAAAGTCATGGAAGTGCAGGCCCCCAATCCAGCAAGTAAAAAATCATATGGGGATGGCCCCAAATCATTGCCTCCATTTGCAAGGGGTTCATCCGCTTTTAATGTATGAGCACCGATCCTGATTTCTTGAGCATACTTTCCTTTTCCAGATTCAGACACTATAGTTTCCATGATGTAGCTTCCTTTGTTTATTCATTCAAGTTCAAAAATCTGCATCAGATTCGCAAAATCGTTGACTTAATTACACGGTTAGTCCCATCATTTACTCTGAGTCGAAAAACCCTGCATATTATAATGAATCAGGTTTTTCTTGTTTTTTATTGTTTGAAAACAAACTCGCCAGTTTACTGGTAAGTACATAAAAAATGGGGGTAAAAATCAAGCCAAAAAGGGTAACACCGATCATGCCGCTAAATACCGCCACGCCAAGAGCCTGACGCATTTCAGCCCCTGCTCCCTGTGCTATGACCAAAGGGAATACGCCAAGAATAAATGCAACAGAAGTCATTAAAATAGGCCGTAATCTGAGTTTAGCCGCTTGAATGGCCGCCTTCCAACGATTGACTCCTTTATTTTCAAGTGTACGGGCAAACTCAACAATCAAAATCGCATTTTTGGAAGCTAAACCAATTAATATAATAAAACCCAACTGGGTCATAATATTATTTTCCATGCCCAGAATTTTTATCCCTATCATCGAAGAAAACAAACACATGGGAACAATCAGGATCACCGCCAAAGGCAAGGTCAGGCTTTCATATTGAGCCGCCAAAACCAGATACACAAAAACTACTCCTAACAGAAAGGCAATAAGGGCGGTATTGCCCGCTGTCTTTTGTTGGTATGCAATTTCAGTCCACTCATAACTAATACCTTCGGGTAGATACTGATTGGCCAATTGTTCCATCGTATCCAGAGCGTCACCCGTACTGTAACCTGGTGTTATGTCTCCTAATAAATCAATCGCTGGATACAGATTATATCGAGGTATTCGTGATGGACCCACTATATTTTTTATTAATGCTAAGGAGCCAATTGGCACCATATCATTCTTATTATTACGAACTTTTATCTGATAGATATCCTCTACTCTTTTACGATATTCATCTTCAGCCTGAACAATCACTCGATAAGTGCGTCCCAGATAATTGAATTCATTGACAAATACTGATCCGAGATACACTTCAAGTGCTTCAATCACTCGAGCAATAGGCACACCAAGCTGTTCGGCTTTCTCTTTATCAAAATCCAGATAGACTTTGGGCGTACTGTTTTCAAACAATGTAAATACAGAAGTGGTTGCTTTTGCCTGATTCGCTTTCTCAGCCAAGGTCATTACTGCATCATACAGTACTTGTGTTCCACGCCCCCCTCTATCCTGGATCATCATTTTAAATCCACCTGCATTACCAATACCACGAACTGGAGGAGGCGGTATTACAACGATAAAAGCGTCTTTAATCGAACCCAGTTCTTTCCTTAGTTGAGCTAATATCTGATTGGAACTCAATCCCAGTTTTCTTCGTTCGTCAAATGGCTTTAATACAGAAAAAATCGCGGCGGAATTGGATGAATTTATAAAAGTAGCCCCTGAAAATCCGGTAAAAGCAACGGCATTTTTAATACCTGGAATCGCGAGTATTTTATTTATCGCGTCTTTAACTACCGCATCAGTACGACTGATGGAAGCTCCAGGTGGTAATTGGATGGAAACGATAAAGTAACCCTGATCCTGCTTGGGAATAAATCCTCTTGGTACAGAGCCAAATAACAACACCGTTACTGAAATGAACAGAATATAGATAAATAACATTTGGCTGGTATGATGAATTAATTTAGCAATAAATCGTCCATAGAATCGGGAAATAGAATCAATGAGACGATTAAATCCATCAAGACATAAACGTAGAGGATGTTTCCAAAAAACCGGTTCTGGTTTCTCTTTATTATGCTGATGCGGCTTAAGCAACAAAGCGGCCAAAGTGGGGCTTAAGGTTAAAGAGACAAAAACGGAAATAATCGTTGCTACAGAAATCGTTGATCCAAATTGTTGATAAAATCTTCCGGAAAGCCCTTGTAAAAATAAAGTGGGTAAAAATACAGAAACCAGAACCAGACCAATTGCTACTAGCGCCGAACCAACTTCTGACATGGTTTTATGTGCCGCGTCGCGTGGGCTCATTCCCGAACTGATGTTGCGCTCCATGTTTTCAATAACGACTATGGCATCATCTACAACAATTCCAATAGCCAGAACCAAACCAAACAAAGTTAAATAATTTAACGAAAAACCTATGGCATCCATAACCGCAAAGGTTCCAATCAGAGATATTGGAATCGCAATTATTGGAATAATCGCGGCACGCCAGGATTGTAAAAACAGCAAAATAACAAAAACTACAAATAAGATAGCCTCATAAATGGTGTGTTTTACAGCAGTGATGGATTCAGCAACAAAATTTGTCGGATTATAAACAATGTCATAGACTATTCCTTCCGGAAAAGATTTTGACAACTCGTTCATGGTAGTTAATATCTCATTTGCGGCCTCAATCGCATTGGTTCCTGGACGCTGGAATACCGGCAATGCAATTGCCGGATTTTTCCCTAAATATCCTTTTGTGGCATACTCCTGAGTCCCTAACTCTACCCTGCCAATATCTTTTAAGCGGACAAGTCGACCATTTATTCCGGACTTAATGATAATTTGAGCGAATTGTTCTGGTTTTATCAAACGTCCTTGTGTTTCTATATTGTATTCAATACCCAATTGAGATTTTTGCGGCTCTCTATTAAGGGTACCGCTGGCAATCTGAACGTTCTGCGACGTTAAGGCCTTAACGACATCATTGGCAGTAATATCATAAGAGTTCATCAAATCCGGATTAAGCCAAATCCGCATCGCATATTCACTGGCACCCACTAAACGGATATCCCCCACTCCGTCGATGCGTTTAATTTTATCCCTGATTTGCAGTACAGCATAATTACCCAAATACGTTTGATCGTACTTTTTATTCAAGGAGTACATATTGATAACCAACAATAAATCAGGAGAGTTTTTTACAGTTTTTATACCAATACGTCGTACCGCTTCTGGTAATCGTGGTTCCGCTATCGCTACCCTATTTTGAACAAGTACCTGAGCCATATCCAAATCCGTACCCATTTTAAAGGTAATCGTCAAGCGCATTTGACCGTCATCACTTGATTGTGAATCCATATACAGCATGTTTTCCACGCCATTAATTTCCTGCTCTATTGGAGTAGCTACAGTTTCGGCAACAATTTTTGCGTTAGCCCCTGGATAAGACGCTGTAACCTGAATCGTTGGGGGAACAACTTGAGGGTATTGTTCTATAGGCAAATTAAAATAGGCCAAAGTGCCGACAATCACGATGATAATTGAGAGCACAGAAGCAAATATGGGTCTTTCTATAAAAAAATGGGGCATTTTCATTAATAAAGTCCCGTTGTATATTATTTTTTTACTCAGACAATTGAATCAAATTCGGTTTCACTTCCTGTTCAGGTACTCGAATTCGTTGGATGCCGCTGATAACGACATGTTCATCTCCCTTAAGACCGGATTTAATGACATAAAAGCCACTATCACGTAATGAACCTAATTCAACATATACACGCTGAACTTTATTATGCTTATCAACTACGTAGACATAATTCTTTGTTTGATCGCTATTGATTGCTTTATCAGGCAGAAGAATGGCCTCGTACTCTCCACTGCCCATTAATCGGGCCCTGCCAAAAAAACCGGGATATATAATATTATCGGGATTTGGAATAATGGCACGTCCAAGAATAGTTCCAGTACCTTCATCAACCACGTTATCAATAAAATCCATTTTGCCTTTGTGAACAAACTGGGTTTCATCCTGTAACTTAATAACAATTGTCTCGGAATGCGAATTTGCTCTAGGTAGCATCCCGGACTTACCCAGCCTGATGTATTTAAGTAAATCATTTTGACTGGCTTCAAAATAAAAATGAATGGGATCCAGGGATACAATTTTGGTTAAAATGGTATCATCCATTCTCACCAGATTACCAACACTCACATAGTAACGGCTAATTTTTCCACCAATTGGTGCAGTAATATGAGTAAATTCAAGATTTAATTTGGCTTCATTAACCCGGGTAGTAGCTACTTGCATCTCTTTATATCGCTGATCAATAGCCTCAGCAGAAATAAAACTGGATGCCTTGAGTTTTAAGGCCCGCTCATATTGCTTTTTGGCCAAATCCTCCTCTGAAATAGCGACTTCCAATGCATATTGAAATGGTCTGGGATCAATTTCAAATAAGACATCCCCTTTTTTTACGATTTGACCGTCCTTGAAATTGATTAAATTTAAATAGCCTGTAACTCGAGATCGAATATCGACCTCTTCAATTGCCTGAAAACGGCCAGTATATTCATCCCACTCAACAATTTTTTTACTTAAAGGCAAAGCCACATCAACTTCTACAGGTGCCGATGGAGGCTTGGAAGTTGAGTTATTACAAGAAACTGCCAATAGACTTATCATGACCAGCAGTACAATTCGCAATCTGCTCATTCAAATCCCTCTGAATTTTTTAATTATATTAATCGTAACCAATATAAATTAAGATTAGCTCAGATTTCATAACTTGGTATGATTTGTAGCGAGTTCCAATCATAAACAATCCCCTTATACAAAAAGACTTTCTGCATAACCTAGGTCAAAAACACAGAATCGTTCAAAAATAGCAACTATTGATCATTTTTTGTATTTTTATGTTAAAATAGTTCAGATTTTGTATCAATTGGATTATTGTTATGTTTTTTAACCGATTCAGTATCTTGTTTATCGCCTGTTTTTTCATGTTCTTTCAACAATCAACACACAGTCATGGACTTATAGAAAAACCCGGTTCACGTGAATATTTTTGCGGTAAAATAACTCAACCTCATCATATTGAACCAGGTAATACGATTCCTTTTAAAGAATGCCGACCCATTTTGACAAAAGAGGATGGCAGTTACAATCAGGATGTGTATCAGTTTACGGAGATCCATAACTTCGTTCAGGATGACGCAATAAAACAACCGTCATCCCGAGTGAAACGAGGGATCTCCTGAATGTGGCATGAAAAAGAATACAGTGCCAATTTAAGGGGGAACCTTCATTGAATTCAGGATGAGGCGTTGAAGAGTTATTGAGAAATTACGGTTTTAACATATACTATCTACTTTGAACTTATAGGGAAATTCACTATGTTAAGAATTAAGGTAATCATAGGCAGTTTAAGAAAAGAATCACTTAATAAAAAGCTCATACTCGCTTTAGACAAATTAAACCACCCTAATCTCGAATTCAAAATTCTGGATTTGCACCAAATCCCTTTGTATAACCAGGATATTGAATTAAACCCACCTGCATCAGTCACTAATCTGAAAAATGAAATTGCCAATGCTGATGGCATAATAATCGCTACTCCTGAATACAATCGCTCAATACCCGGTGTTTTAAAAAATATTATTGATTGGGGTTCACGGCCTTATGGCAAAAATTCATGGGCCAATAAAGCCGTTGCCATAATAGGAACAAGCCCTGGAAATGTAGGAACGGCAGTGGCTCAATCGCATTTGCGCAGCATTCTGGTTGGAATCGATATGATCGTCATGGGTCAGCCTGAAGTATACATCACCTTTAAAGATGACTTGATCGATGAACACTACACTATTACTAATGAAGGGACTAAAAACTATTTACAGAAATTCCTTGATACGTTCAGCAATTGGGTAGCGTTTCATCACACAAAATCCTGACCAAAATGCAGGACTGTACTATCACTACAGTCCTTTTCTCAGCCGAATAAGTGAATCGTTATACTAAATACAGTACCGAGTTACATCCCATCAAAAAATCGTCCAACATAGGTTGCTGTTGGTGAAGTACCATAGGCCATTAATGTTTCAGCTTGTTCATAGGTAATTACCGATGCTAATGGAGCCTGTTGTATAATGGCGTGAACCTGGCCTAGATGAACCATACTGTTTACATTATAAGTATTTTCGTAATTTGGCGAACTTGTAGGTGTGACATAAAAATTATTATTCGCACCTAAAGTAAGGTAATTGGTAATTTTATAACTTCCAGTTGTTAAATTATATAAACTGCTCCAGTAGGTTGGTGACGTATTGATTCCAACCGGAACAAAAGCTCCAGAATATAAAGCAGCATTAGCTACATAAGTAGCCTGAACATCCGTATTAGCCTGCGGGGAAGCCGCCAACAAAGCTCTTATGCGTACATATCGTGAGGGAGGCATTGAGTCACCAGGTAAACCCAGATAACCACTACCATTCATAAACTCACCATTGACCTCGTAATATTGATTATGCGTTACGAAAATTGATGACACTAAATCGTAGTTTTGCTGTTGCCATGTAATCTCAGGACTATTTCCCATTACCTGCAGATTACCCGTCGTTGTTACCTTCATCACACCACCAAGAAATTCGATAACCGCTGATGCCCCGGTTTTATCTTCGATATGAAAATGTAATGGAAATACTTTACGTGCCGCTGCTCCTACGCGAATAGTCCCCATACTAATTTGTACATTACTCAGATTAGTTAATGCTTCAGCAACACTTCCTGAAGTTCCTAAAACATAATTGATAATATCAAACACACTCAGTGTTGGCATATTGTTGATCTGATGTCGTGGATAGACAGTAATATTAGGTAAATATAGTGCGGCTACATAAACTCCAGCAGTATTCAGTCCATCCATCAATTGTGTGTCTGAAGCAGGTTTACCTATGAATTGATAAGTATTTATCCATGTAGCTGCTTTATTATAAGCATCTAAATCGACATCGATACTACTGATATTCACATCACCTACCTCACCATAACGAATAGGAAGAGGAAGATCGTCTTCAAAATCCAGAGTACGAAAGCCAATCACATTGGTGATCACATTATTGGTATAAACGGGAACGAATGCCGAACTGCATGCACTGGCCTGTTGCATTATTAATCCGGCACAAATGCCCCCAATTAGTGTCTTTATCAATTTCATGTACACAGTCCTTGTTATTTACTCATGCAGCTCTTACGCAGCGAACAAAAAGATCAAGAAATTTAAGATCAAGATTATGAATACTGCTGCTTCCAGGGTCAAAATAAAGAGCCCAGGCTGTTCCAGCCGGATTAACAGAAAACTCGGTAGAACTCCAGTAATACCCTGATAAACATTGAAGCCCTGAGCATTGACTGCTAATTAACTGACTCAAATTATCAACCATGTTAGGTGTTCCAGGGATGCAATTAGCCCAAGGCTCATTTATTGCTGGTCCCATTTCACAAATGGCGGGTAAATACCAGTTCGAATAGCAGGTACTGCCTTCAGCACAGGGGCTATTTCCAGAAGAGTCAATCTGATAATTGGCGCAGAGTGAAGCTGCAAATGAATTAATTGGCAATTGTTCTGGTGGTCCTTTCAATACAGTTACGATAGCTGCAGTATTACAAGCACCATCATAGGAACCGGAGCAAGGTGAACTGCTGTCATCAAAAACTCCGACCGTTACTGCACCAGAGCCATTATCCCATACAAGCCCCCCATGTACGCTGGCTGTATTATTCTGTTTTGCAGCCACTTTAATACCCACACTTTGCGATATCGGTGTCGTATCATCCAGAGCAAAAACAAAACCTTGTTGATAAAAGTTGTTATAAGTAAGAACAATAATATGTGCAGTAATGGCAGCTCCGCTATCGCCTTGCACAGTCAATACAGAAGGGGTCGGTTCTGTCAGTGCTGCACTGGCTGGTGTACTTGGAGTATTACCCGGAGTAATAGTCAATACGCAACTTCCTCCGGCTGGAATGGTACCGCAAGTTGCAGGTGAAATACGGGTGTTTGCTGGTAACTGAGGGGAAACGGAATAAGTCACGTTGGCTATTGCAAAAGATGCGTGGTTCGTAATAATTAACTGTCGAGCCTTTGATGCAGTAGATAATAATCCTTGTTTCGCCAGTATCAAGGTTGAAGAAGATAAACTAAGCGATCCAACGGCTACCTGCAATTTTTCGTTAGGTGAAGGCAATGAGCACGATGAATGACTGGAACCGATACAAACAGTCGGTCCCAGATCATGCACCCCGGGAGGTAATTGACTGGCATTAATCTTCAAATTGAGTGAACAGGAAGATCCAGGCACCAAGGTAAAGGGACTCTGGCATGGATTATTACTGCCCCCAGTATCCTGAGTCATTCCTGCAACGGGTTGTACGGTCAATGTTTTAGTAGTGGATAATTTGTTAGTAACAACATACGTCACTTTGGCTGTGCCGTTTATAGGTAATCGAACAAAGTTACTCCCGGGCACCGATGGAACAATGGTAAATTTAGGCAACGAAGCCAAAGCCGTGTGTGTATTAAACAATGAAATGAGGCTCAAGCACCACATCCAGATCCAGTTATTCTTGTTCATTACACCATCCTTATGCCATGTAAGTAAGATTGATCATCAAAGAATGAGTATAAAGATTGGAAAGGGATAAACCTCCATTCATTGTTTGCTCAGACGTTGGCCCAAGTGTACTTTGCCCCCAATCTGCAAATTCATAGCCGACTCCAGCAGACCAATGCTCACTCCATTGTTTTTGTATCCCTGCCCCCAAAATATACGACAAACTTGATTTTCTTTGCTCTATGAAACCAGGGGTAAGGGCGTTTTCAGGAATTTTGGGAGTACTGATGTATGCATAGGAGCGATTAACGGCAATCCCTGCACTGCCACTGATATAAGGTTGAACACTCCAGGAATCAAGCTGAGCTAACAACTTGCCCTTTATTCCGATATAACCCGTGTTTACTTTATAGCTGTAAAAGTAATCATTAAAATTCGCGTCTGCGTTTTCCCAGATGTCGCCATTTAATTTTGCATTGCCTGAGGCTCCCAATGCAAAACCAAACTGCCCAATAACCCATGCATTAAAGGGACGCTGTAGACCAATGAACAGGGAGCCAGTTGTCAAAGAATTCGTATTTTTATTGGCAGCATAAGTATTTTCAATTTCAGGCTCCAAAACCAAGGTTTGAGTTGAGCCGGCTTTTGCCCATGATGGCCCTGCACTCAAGGAAATCACCAGTGTTTCTGAAAGACTTGACGCAGTTTTTAATGTATTTCCCTGACTTCCCGCCATGGTAACCTGTGCATATAATCCAGATAATACCCCCACCAACACTCGATACTTAAATCCCTTTGACACCCGTATTTCCTTACCTTTTCATGTAAAAAAATTGTTATAATTAAAGAAATACTTATTAAAGTCAATAAGTAATAATTCAAACCTCCTGAATTGTAAAATTTGAACTGATACTTGTTTTTCATTTGAAGTTCTATTAAGTGGGAGTGACTGGAGTGCTAGAACCAGCAGGAAATGCTTTTTTAATAACGATCAATGCTTCTTCAATCGAATTTGCATTGCGTATTGCCTCAAACATAGCCAATCTGTTATTGATGCAGTCAAGTGCATTTTCTGGATACAGCTCCTTAAGTTCTCTGTTTTTATTTATTCCTAGCGTTGCGATATGTTGAATTTCTTTAAACTCTTCCTTTTTATCGAGCGCAGATAAAATCGCAAATAAATTAGGATAATATTGAACTTTAAATGGCATTGTAGGCTCAACAAAGTATCTACTCTTTATGATTAAAGCCAACTCGCTATAACAATCCACACCGCTGCTATCAGTACGTACCGAAACTGTATTAAGATCCTGAGAAAGCTGATTTGTACCCGGTGGTTCTACAGATTCTGATGATTCGCTCTTCTGTTTGAACGATTCAAGCAGAGGCTCATTTTTAAATATTTGCATCAATTTTTTATCTACGGGTTTTCCATCCAAAACCTCCAATAAGGCGACAACTGCATCCAGTTTCTCCATACGGGAATATTCCACATTAAAAATGGTGGTATACTCGGGTTCTGTTGCTTTTTTATTGATATATGAATTCACTGCATCAATTACTATCTGAAGCTCATAATCCCTAAAAATATAGTGATCGTCCTCATCAAGTTCCTCCTTGAAATAATCACTCATGATACGTTCTGCAGTGTCAAACAGTTTCTCCTCTGAGTGTTCCAATTCGTGTTGATTATGGAGTATGTACTGATCCAGAATTTTTTGATAATTTGTGTCGTTTACTTCTTTCAAAGTCAGAACTCTCAGCAAATTGATGCATAAATCCTTTATCAATGGAGAACAATCCGTGGTGTTATATTGTTCCAAATAACGAATAACACCTCTGAATTTGAGCCGCCAGTTATCCGAATTATTTTCAATCAGACTTCGTGACATAGTCAGGATCTCTGCCCTGCTTTTATCAATAGAAGCGCACATCAGGGCAAAAGCCATTCGAAAATTCAGGGACACGAGTTGCGTTTTCTCATCTGAGGATTCTTTTGGATAAGGCCCAATCTCATTAACATTCTTTATTATCTGCAAACATCGTGAGTCAGGAAGTGCTCCATACTCCAATAATGCCTTTGTCATCTCAAGTTGGCCTGTGACTATGGCCGTATGTAAAGGGAATGTTCCGCAATTCGGGGATGCTCCAGCATTGAGCAGTATCCTGATCAAATGAATATCGCCAGTTTCTATAGCAAGGTCCAATGGAAACTCAGGTGAACCTGAGGAAGAATACCCCGACGAACGATCTGGATTAGCATTGAACTGCAAAAGGGCATTAATTATCAGCACGTTTCTGTTTTTTAAAGCCACGTTCAAAGGCGAACTGTCGTTTTGTTCAAGAACTCGATTAGGATCTGAACCAGAGTTTAACAAAAGTGTTACCAGGTCTGCCTGTTGAATCTCAACTGCATATTGAAGAGGGGTAAGTTTCCTCCCGTTAATGTCAACCAGCTCCATATCTTCTGGGCGAACTCCTTCACCTGATAATCGTTCGATAGTCAACAAGTCATTTTTTAGCAATGCGTTAAGAAACTGTTCATCAGTTGCAGATCTAATATTCTGTGGTTGTGTGGATTGCTCGCGCTTACTATTTGACATAAGCAATGCATAGTAAATAAATAATAGTCAAATTATAGCAGATATAAAATAGAAACAATTCCGGTGTATGTCGAACCAGGCCAACCTACCGAAAAAGGAATTGCCACCTAATCTTGCTTAAATCAACTGAGCCTCAACCGTCAGGAAGCGGAACATTTTCCCCTGTTTCAATCAATTAAATGCGAACTCCTTGAACAGGAGTGTGACTAAAATAAATTAGACCAGATTCTCTCTTTCCTGCTCAATCCAGGCTAAGAATGCCTCGCGATCTGATTTGCATAGACTTGAAAACTTATTTTTCACTGACTCAATAGGTTGTAATTTTTTTCGCAAGGGTTGCGGCATGGCTTCTTTCAGCTTCATTTTCCCTTGAATTACATTCTCATAGGCTTCTGGATTATTTACTCTTAACTTCAATAGCTGTCCATCAGTTGATTTGGAGCGAGATGGTAAATACGTTATTGTATTTTCATGAGCAAGTTCCATGCTGATGTTGTCCTGCTCCGTCAGATCACGATGCAAATCTCTAATTGGAATTTTTTTTTCTTTTGCAAACATTCTGACGCTGGTATCAACCTCACCAAGTACATCACCCCAATGAGCAGCGTGTTGATTGCCTTTATTCATGGCGGCTCTTAACAACCACAACAGTTCATTATTAGTAATACCAAGGCCATCTGGCGATTGACCAAGAACATACTCACCAAAATTTTTATAGGAATCTGTTCTTTTTTTCCAGATTTCATGTTCAATAATTTGTGAAATTACATGAGGCAACTCTTGAAATATCAGTCTATTTGACTCGCTGATGTAGTGATTTGCCATTGCGTGTAACTCATCCTCAGTCAATCTTGGCTTATCTTCAGTCGCCCTCTCTTCTAAATGTTCTGTGAACTGCATTCGTACCTCACTTTATCGATTTTATAAGTTTCAGAAATCACTCTACCAGAACTTCAGGCTCAGTATCTGAGTGATAACCACTGTTATCTCTTGCCACTGTCTTTTGATTGGCATTCAATTGTTACACCACTTTTGGCGTATCCATAAAAAATTGAGCCTGAACACGAAATGTCCAGGGACTGATCTGCTCTGGTTTTTCTACATGATAAAATGCCTGAGCGGAAAGATTAACATGAGTATCTTTATTTACCCTGAAGACCTTTCCAAAACCACCACCTACTGGAATTATCCATTGATGATCCTTATGCTGCCAATCAGCAGTAATGATAGGTGAAGAAGTTAAATAGAGTCCAGAGGAGAAATTATAATTAACAATAGGTTGAATAATAAATTGATTTGTTCTTTGATTAAATTCGTCTTTATTAGTCCACAATTGTGTAAGCAACAAAACATTGACTACTCGCGCCCCTATTTTAACCAGCGCTAAAGAAGGGCCAGCCCCCCACTCCCGGATCCCAAGACGTCGATTAGATGCAGTAGGAAATACAACCACCGGACCAACTCCCCACCGGAATTTACTCGGGTGTTTGGGTGAAAAATAGACTGTTGAGAGCACATTACTTGTTCCTTGAATCCGTTCCTGTCCAGAAACCAGCGGAGGCTGAAAAGCCACTGGAAAATAAGTACGAGTAATAATATTCCAATTGGAGCTCAGATAAAGAGGATGAATAAGAAGAGCATTCACTACAGCCAGGTTCTTGCGAAAAACACCAGTGGAAGGTGAATCAATTTCCTGTATGGATAAACTCTTTAACGGAGCCAGAAGATTCTGTACTTCCTTGTTTACAGCAATTTTTTTCGATCCCTTATGTTGCACACCGGGTTTCCGATCCTTCTTCAAGTTCATATCTTGCGCCACGCAAGGTACGTTAAAGATGCAACACAGGGCAAGAAGCAATACACCAACTCTCGCTCTTGAAGTTTTGCCAATTTTTAAATAGTGATGCAACACCATATATGTTCATTTTAAATTGTCGACATTCAAGGTTAACAAAAATTTTGGCTAGGCGCATCACTACTTTCTATCCGATATGATGTTGCTATACGATATGGTATTGGAACTCGTCTTTGCGAGGAGCGCAGCGACGAAGCAATCCAGTGACCTAGAGCTATGTATCTGAGTCATTCAATAGTCCAACAAAATGGAAAATACATGCCAACAAAACAACCTGCTATCTATATTATGGCGAATAAGCGTAATGGGACGATTTATACTGGCGTCAC
>NZ_LNYR01000048.1:246445-269922 GCF_001467955.1 Legionella quateirensis
CGAACAATTGATTTAATCATTATCATTTCTAACGCCACTGGATTGCTTCGTCGCTGCGCTCCTCGCAACGACGATTCTTAACATCATCTATTTTTATTTTTCATAGTTGACATTCAAGGTTAACAAAAATTTTGGCTCGGTGCATCACTACTGTCTATCCGTTATGATGTTGCTATGTGATATGGTGTTGAAACTCGTCTTTGCGAGGAGCGCAGCGACGAAGCAATCCAGCGACCTAGAGCGATGTATCTGAGTCATTCAATAGTCCAACAAAAAGGAAAATACATGCCAACAAAACAACCTGCTATCTATATTATGGCGAATAAGCGTAATGGGACGATTTATACTGGCGTCACAAGTAATTTAATCAAAAGAGTATATGAACATAAATATGCGGATGAACCTGGATTTACACAACAAAATGGATGTAAATATCTTGTCTATTATGAACTTATTGAAGATATGACAAGTGCCATAGCTCGAGAGAAACAACTAAAAGGCGGATCAAGAAAAAAGAAATTGGCTTTGATTGAACAAATAAATCCTTATTGGGAAGATCTTTATGAACAATTGATTTAATCATTATCATTTCTAACGCCACTGGATTGCTTCGTCGCTACGCTCCTCGCAACGACGATTCTTAACATCATCTATTTTTATTTTTCATAGTTGACATTCACGATTAACAAAAATTATGGCTCTTAGCATCAGCATAGAGCTAGTAGTTTCTATGCGATATTATGCTGACAATCGTCTTTGCGAGGAGCGCAGCGACGAAGCAATCCAGTGACGTTAAGAGGGTTACAGACATAAGATGTAGGAAATAAGGCTTCGTTTCTAGCCCATACTCACATCAGATAGATCGTGTTAAAGACTGGTGTCTCTTAGCGACAACATCCAGGGTCTTTTGATACTTCATTTTTTCAAGATGAGATAAACCTAGACCTAACTGGAAAAAATACAGTAATTCATATACTCTGTCACCGAATTCAATAAGAATAACAAGGAGAGTTTTTAATGCACAGTTGTTTCAGATTAATTATTAGTATTTTTTTGTGCTTTATCCTAAATTCGGCTTTATACGCTCAATTGCCCCCCGATTACCAAAATCTGCTCGCCGAGGAAAAACAGGATTTATTATGGCATGAAATTGCCTTAAGTCATGAACTGGAACCATTGCCTTCATTCAGTGGGAACAGTTTTTCAGAAATACTCGAAAAACTGAATGGCTTATTTAACCTAAAACCTACTTTTGATTATACCAGTGATGAACTACCCGAAGGCCGAGTGAAAATTATTCACGCTAATGGTTCAGTAGGTAAAGTCGCGTTTATTCCAGCGGCATATCATCCATTTACAGGCATATATCAAACTGGAGGAATAGGTGTAGCCAGGCTGTCTTTGGCAACTGCCCCTTCTGATGACAGCTATGTTCCGGGCATGGCCATTAAATTCTTAATTTCCCAAAATGCGTCTGTAAATTTACAAGTAATGAATTTACTTGAAGGCCAGAAAGGAAATTGGAATTATTTTGCAAAAGATTTTTCAAACCAGATACCTCACCCAACAAGCTGGACTTTAAAGGCGATAGAAAAAATATTTGAATGGACCCGCGAGCCAGCAAATAATCTGCCTCTATGGCATTTGGCTGCCTGGACAATCGATGGCAGATACCAAGGTATTCCAGTATATCCAGAGCGAATCTATTTCAAACCAACCAGCATGGTTAAAAACATAATACCGGAAAATTCACGTGAAGATTTTCGAGTTTCATTGTTGAAAGTACCTTTTGGTCCAATATATGAAGTATATGGTGATTACAATGGCAAAGAATATCATATAGGCACTTTAATGTTGGAAAGCTCTTTATTGGCATCAAATTACGGCGATAAAAAATTATTTTTCCAACATCAACGGTAATGATGAACAAACTCCCCAATGCTTATCCTCTAGTGCTTTAGTTTCTCTGGGTCAAACTGTACGTTTGACCTTTATGCGCCTCGAAAATCTTAAACTGATACATCATCAAATGCTCATTATGACACTTATCCTGAACCAGACATCCTGGTTTAAAAAGCGCTCAATCAAAGAAATAAACCCGATAGAAACCTATAGTGATTTTTGTAATTACATCGTTTTAATGCAACGGGCATGTGGTTATTTTAGAATCAACGTGAAACAAAAAAGATCATATGATATAATTTAAACTATATTAATTTTTGTTGAGATATTTCATGCCTATTCGCCAACTAAATGAAACCGATAAAATGCAGGTCCTGGAAATTGATAGAACTGTCTTTGGAGCAAGTGATGGAGGTTGGACAAGTGACGATTTTGATCATTTTTTTAATCCCGGCTCGTGTTTCATCTTTTATGAAGAAGAGAAGCCTGACGAAATAATAGGATACATTTTTTCTGGTCAAAGTAACCACGGAACTTATATAAGCAATATTGCGGTAAAAAATGGGTATGAAGGACGAGGTATTGGCAGAGAACTAATGAAAGTAGTCATGCTAAAAGAAGCGGGACGTTCTGAAAACAAGACATTTTCAACAACCTTACAAGTTCGAGCAGATAATGAACGTGCCAAAAATTTCTATGAACGTCTGGGATATAAAGTAACATCAAGCAATGGAACATGGTTACAAATGCAAGCAACGGCATTACCTGCGTTATTCCTGGAAGCCCAAAAACCCGCACCCAGTGACAAAGAAAAGCAAAGACAAGCAGTAATCATAAGAAATATTGATGCAATGGAAAGTAGTGACTTAAAAAGTGCTCTCGAAGGCTTGGAACGAAATGACAAAGCACCTCTGGAGTTTAATGAATTAATTACTCTTGCAAACTCTTCATCAGAGCTAAACTTCATGCAATTAGAACGTGCGTTGCATCTGTTTAAAATGGAACACGTGCGCAATTACATCTACAAATCAATTCAAGAAAAGACAGGAAATCATGTTATTTACCACCTTAATGGCATAGATGATTCTGGAAGACGGAATGAAAAAAATGTCACTTATATTATTGAAAAATTAAAACAGATACCTTCGGACAGTCATTTTGACATGCTGTATGTAGGTGGCGGACATGGAGACCCTGCTTTGGGTTCAAGTAATTTATCCTCCAGTCAACTCCAGGCGATTACCCGTGCGTTAACAGAAAATAAAACTCATTTTAGCTCGGTTATTTTAGGAAGTTGCTTTAGTACTGCATACAGTGCTCTATACAATCCCCTTTTAGATCGAAATGGAGTCATGATCAGTAACTCACTGGAATGTGGTGGTGATAACAATTTTAGACAATCTATTGAATGGATGAATGGCAGAAGAGATGAGTTTTTTTCTCAAGATGACTTTATGGCATCCGAGCGAGGTGTTCGAGAAGCACGTTCGGCCATTAAAAGAATGTTAGAAGCGGAAATCCCGTTAGAGGTGTTACGACCCGATGCAGATCCACTATTTGATGAATACAATGGCATTATAGCTAATATTCAAGCTCAAAAAGATGGAGTATCTATCGAGCAAATTAAAATATTCCTCAATGATTATCCATTCTTGAACAAACACATCAAAACAATAATTGATCAAAAAGTTAATCAACGAACTAATCGGCAAGAAGCTGAGGCTGAGGTTTTAAATACTTTAAAAACCAGAGTATTGCAACCCTATCCAACATCACTTGCAGTCGCTGCTGATGGTACTTTGACACTGATCAATTTTAGTCAATTTGATGAAATGCCTCCTAACGCGACATTTGACTATATGAAAAATTACGGCTCAGTAATACAAACCGTTAGGCGAGCAGCTGCCTTTAAAGTTAAAGAAGTAACCGAAGGTTTTGATGGAGTTTCCGCAAAAAAACAATTTAATGTATATTTTGCTTCGGCCACCTCAAAAAAAGCCGAGGCTCAGGAGCAAACT
Organism: Legionella quateirensis; assembly: GCF_001467955.1. Classification (GTDB taxonomy): domain Bacteria; phylum Pseudomonadota; class Gammaproteobacteria; order Legionellales; family Legionellaceae; genus Legionella; species Legionella quateirensis. Next base: position 250,366 of record NZ_LNYR01000048.1, read on the forward strand.
CAGAATGATTTAACGGTTCCAGCTCAGGATGATTTAAAAGCTCCAGCTCAGGATGATTTAAAAGCTCCAGCTCAGGATGATTTAAAAGCTCCAGCTCAGGATGATTTAAAAGCTCCAGCTCAGGACGATTTAAAAGCTCCAGCTCAGGACGATTTAAAAGCTCCAGCTCAGGATGATTTAAAAGCTTCCAATATGCAAGCAAACGATAAGCAGCATATTAATCCCCAAAATGAAGGTGATTTAAAATCAAGTCAACATCAAAATAGAATTAAAGTATCTATGGATAAAATTAATGAAGCCTTAGACTCTCTTGCATCTAGAATTGGCCAAGTTAATCAACATCAATTTCCTGAGGCTGTGGAAAAAGCACAAAAATTATTGTTGGCATTAAATACTGCACGACAAACATACTCAGAAAAGATACAGGATATGGATTGTAATTTTGAACAAATTGGAAGGCAATTTAAGCAAAGTTGTAAAGCAGCAATCGATGCCGCTAAACCAGTATTAGCCAGGGATCTAAACTGGGGAGAGTATCTAGGTAATCTCATGAAATCATTGGCAAATGCGGTGATTTCGTTAGTGAGCTTCGGACAGGTTAATACATTTTTCACCCCGACCAAATCAAAGTCTGAAACCGCTGTTGAGCAAGCAGAAACTCATATTTTAAATGACAGTAAAACAAACCTCCCTTAACTATTGGGGATAACAGGATAACAGTAATTCTCTAGAGGAATATTGTCATCCTGAATAATACACCAATATCCTTTGGACCAGGGTCTGTTAATAATTCATCAAATGTATACCAACGTCCCGCAACCTGTACGGGACGCTGAAACTGTAATTGTCAACAGGCCCTAGTGTTTTGTTTTACTTTTTGAAACGCCCATTAACCAACCCATACTTACTTCAAGTTCATCGGCGATTTTTTGCATGGAATGATTATCAAAAGTAATGACTCCATTTAACAAGGCTTCAATTTTAAATTTAGGTAATTTAAAAAGTTTGGAACATACTTGAACGCGCTCAGTCATTAAAGCAGGTACACCAAGTTCATCCAATTCATGGTTCAAACGTTCATTTAGTTTTTTGTTTGTCATGATAGTCTCCTCTGGGCTTTTTTTCAGTTTAAAACACTAAAGCTTAAGGATTGATTAACGAATGAATTTTTAACAAAAATTAATTTTGATGGATACTGCCAATTAAAATTCGTCCAAACCAATTAAACGGAACTAAAGATAAACAACTTAAAAAATGATATAGTTTGAGGCATTTCCATGATCAAGCCAAAATGAAATCATCATGCAAACAATTACCATTTATCACAATCCCAGGTGCTCTAAATCAAGAAAAACCCTGGAACTGCTGCAAAGCAGAGGTCTTGAGCCCCTTGTAATTGACTATCTGAAAACGCCACTTGATGTGGCACAATTGCACCAATTACGATCTCACTTTAACCTGAATGAATTCGTGCGAACAAATGAACCCGTTTTTAAAGAGTCCGGCTTATCATTGGAAAATGAAGATCAAATAATAGAAGCCATGGCAAAGCACCCCATCTTAATGCAACGGCCAATTGTCACATATCAAGGCAAAGCAATCATTGGACGCCCCCCAGAACAGGTTCTGGAGATACTTAAATAGAGACACAAATTACTTTTTCTAATATCAACAAACACCCGTCTGGCGCAGCCTGACTTGATCCCGAAAAATCCGAAGTACTGAGTATTTACCTCTTTGTTCTAGCGAGGGTAATTATCTACTATTCAATATAAACTTCCGTCTTTATAAACTTCCGTCTTTGCGAGCAAAGCGAAGCAATTGAACCCAGCTCCAATAAGGTCCCGTTGCGGATTGCTTCGCGTTGCTCGCAAAGACGGGGTTTTATATAATCATTTCGATGTAAATTTTCGTCTTTGCGAACGTAGTGAAGCAATCCAGAACCCATCTCCAATAAGGTCCCGTTCTGGATTGCTTCGCGTTGCTCGCAAAGACGGGGTTTTACATAATCATTTCAATATAAATTTTCGTCTTTGCGAACGTAGTGAAGCAATCCAGAGAGATCTTTATCCTTAATACTCATTTTGAAAACGATTCCGAGCAATGTATCTCTTATCCACCTTGCATAAACCTAAAATTGTGTCTAGATTAAAATTGAAAGCCAAGGATAAATCATGAATAAAAATATCAATCCTAAAATTAGCTTCAAAAACAACATCATTATGCTCGGTTTCGGTAGTATTGGCAAAGCCCTATTACCACTTTTACTGGACACTTTTGATCTGCATCCCTCACAAATAACTATAATCACGGACAACGACACATCAAAAGAGATAGCCCAGGAATTTGGTGTTAACTTTCAAATACAAACCATTAACTCAGATAATTATCTAACGATTATTGGAAACCAACTTAAAGAAAATGATCTATTAATTGCCGTATCTACAGGAATATCTACTTACAGTCTAATCACACTCTGTGATCAAAAAGAAGCGCTGTTTATCAATGCGGCAACTGAACTCTGGAAAGAAGAATTCACATTGAATCATTTATCCTTGGATCACCGAACTAATTATATGTTACGTGAAAAAATACTTCAGCTGAAAGGCAAAACCAAAAAAACAGCGCTAATCAATCATGGAGCAAACCCTGGACTTGTCTCGCATTTTGTAAAACAGGCTTTATGGAATATTGCGATTGATAATGGAATCTCTGTTTCCATGCCAGCAACAGCATCGGAGTGGGCTCATCTGGCCAAGCGTCTTGACATCAAAGTAATACATATAGCGGAACAAGACTCTCAAGTCTCTGCGCTACCTAAATCCCCGAATGAATTTATCAATACCTGGTCTATTGAAGGCTTAATTTTAGAAGGTATGCAGCCCGCTGAAATTGGATGGGGGACACATGAAGCGCATTGGCCAGTTGATGCCCAAATGCACACCGTTGGTCCTCGTTGCTCAATCTATCTGACTCGTCCCAGCGCAAGTACCTTTGTTCGTTCATGGACACCGTCCATAGGTGCGTTTCAGGGATTCATGATCACTCACCCCGAGACAACGTCAATCTCTCATTATTTAACCGTTCATAATGGGGAACAAGTGCTCTACAGACCAACTGTTCATTATGCGTATAACCCCTGCCCTGATGCCCGGCTTTCTCTTGATGAATTACGGGGTAATGAATGGCAGAACCATTCTAAACGCCGCCTCCTTTTAAATGAAATCATCGACGGAGGAGATGAGCTTGGCGTGCTGCTCATGGGTAATCAAAAAGGAGCGTATTGGTTTGGCTCCTCGCTGAGTATTCACGAAGTACGACAATTAGCCCCTTATAATAATGCAACGAGCTTACAGGTTACCGCAGGTATGATTTCCGCGATAACCTGGATGATTGAACATCCCAATGAAGGGCTTCTTGAACCCGAAGAAATCGATCATCAATTTATTTTAAATAGAGCAAGTAGTTATCTAGGGACACTCGCAGGGTATTATACCGATTGGACTCCTTTAAAAAACAGAGGCAATTTATACCCGGAAGATGTTGACTTCAATGATCCCTGGCAATTCAAAAATATACGCGTTAATTAATCAGGCTGATCGCATACAATAGTACAACTGGCGACAGGATGAACAGATACTATTCATAGGCAGTGTCTGAAATCATTCTGTGACCAGTTTACCCACCCTTGAGTTATCTTGGAGATAAATATCGTTCTTTTCCAAATCTTGAGTCATAATCAATTGCACTGGAAAGCATCTCATCTATTAACTTTGGCATTTCTTCTAAAAGGTAAATTCTGACTGCATTAAAATGGTGAATGAACAGAGATTCTCCGACAGCTTTTCGCAGGGATGCTTCTATTTTAGCGCCACTGGGAGATCGAGGTAACGGGGTACTTATTCTGTGTACATGTGCTGCATATGATTTAGAAAACTGAATTGATTTTTCATAATATTCAGTACTAATTTCAATCGCTCTTTCTAAGCCAGTTAATCCGAGTTTACCGGCACTTTTGATTAATTGCACAGCAGACTCACAGGTTTCTAAATTTATTGTTCCAGAATGAGCTTCTACATAAAGCAAACAGCAAGCTAATAAATACCTGCATTTCGCCTTAAGACTATTGATAAAAATGCCTTTATAAGTCGATTCAACATCAACTAAAAGCTGTTCCAAATGATTTATGGCATTTTGAGCAACTTCGATAGAACGATCTTTAAATAATTGTTGTTTAATTTTACTGTATGCTTCAGAAAGCTCGGCAGGTGTACCTTTTTGGCTTTCCATAAAAACAGCGTGTTTTAATTTTAAATCACTGATACTCGGAACAGAAGAAGCTGCTTGTGATTGAGCTGATGTAGTTCGAAAATTGAGGACTGATTTTGATCTTTTCATGAAGTTTCCTACACATATAAAAAGTATGAATATTATACAACAATATGCTTTTAATTAATACATGATGGCATCTTAAAATTCATTGCGATTTAAATATGTGTTTGAAACTCGTCATATCTCCTTGTTTTAATTGATTAATTTTTAATGTGTCACTTCTAATATTCACAGACGTTTATAATACAGGCGCAACTGACTCGTACTCCATGTCCTTTTCGTCTTTCTCGACCTCAGCCGATAATCTATTGTTTAAGACTGTTTTAATATGCTCATCAAAATCATTCCTGTCTTGCCAATCTTTGGGAACAACTTTTTTAACATCGTCAAAGGATATCGCCTCGTCAATTAAATATTTTAACAGAAGTAATGAGCTCTTATTAAAAAACTTGAAATTCTGATTTTTGCCAGGCTTAACCACATGAGAATATATTTGCAAATACTGTCCAGCGTAGGAGTTTTCTATAACAGGAATGGGTGGATTGGCTATTATATGCTTGGCTACGCTTTTACATGCAACGGTCATACGTAAAAACTCCAACCGATGTTCTTCAGGTAACAGGGTTAATATAACTTTTAACGATTCAATACGATATAAAGCATGATCCAGTATCGTTTTTCCATAACTGTCTGTCATTTTTATCGCTTCAAGTCTCTGGTATTGGGGGATCTTCTCTAATACGGTTCTAATCAATTCAGGGGAATTGGGGCTACTGAATAAGGAAGTCATTAGAATTTTATTTGCTTCAACCCTTTGATCGTCAGTTAAGCGCTCCCAAATGAGCTCTAGTGATTCAGGATAAAAAGCAACGAATTGCAATAAAGTTTGTCCTCTGGCATTTCTCTTTGTCAGAGCCACAAATAGTTGATCAGGCGTTAATAAATTCACTATGACTTTGAGAGCCGCTGGGTTCTTTAGGGCTAAATACAATACTGTTTCGCCATTTTGATTCGATGCATTAACCGCGACAGCCCTTGAGTTCGGCGACAGGGGAGTCAGCATGGCTGGCAGAGACCATGGTTTGTCAGCTGATTTATGGAGTGGGGTATCACCCACTTTATTAGGTTCCGTAACCACTTGCAGTATTTGATGATCTTCCCTGTATCTTTGCAAAATAAACTTCAGAGATAGCGAATCATCCACAGCGCAATGCAGTACGGTATCACCGTCTTGATTGGGTTCACTTATTGCGTCATACCATGCGATATCGGAATAGTAAGGCGATAAAAGTTCTAAATACTCATCGTTATGTGTCGCTTCATGGAGTACGGTATTACCCTTCACATTTTTATGGTTAAAATCAATCCCTTCTTGTTTCAAAACTCTGGACAGAATGCCAACATTGTAGCGGTGTTCTGCTTGTACACAAGCAAAAAGAGGAGTGTTTCCCTGAATATCGCAGGTTAAATTAAGGCTTGCTCCTTGAGTCAGCAAATACTCAAAGATCTGGATATATCCCAACTCTACAGCCCAAAACAACGCCGTTTTCATTTCAGCATCGTGGTTTTCAATTTCAGCGCCCTTTTTTATCAGAGTCTGGACCATCTCCAAATCATTATTTTTGGTGGCCGCAATCAGGGGGGTAAACCCGGATTTATGTTTTATCTCCAGGTTCGCGCCATGTTCTATAAGCAACATCGCAATATCTCGACCTATTTGAATCTCAAGTCCATATAAAACAGAATCCAAAGCCAACATTAACGCCGTGTAATCGGAAGAATCTTCTTGAATATCCAGATCAATGCCTTGATCAATGACGTGTCGAATTCTGTCAATAGGGTTTGTTACGGTTTTTAGGGTATTTACTGTATTGTATAGAACCAAATGAAGCGCGCTTCGCCCTACGTCATTTACAGCATTGATATACGCCCCCTGTTGAATAGCGCTAAAATCAATGGCCAGATGGTGCTGCATAAGGTGATAATTTAGTTTATTTAGTTCCGTTATATAGATTTGATTTGCATGTATCAAAGCCTGGAATTCGTCAATTCGCTGCCCTGCAGCAGCAAGTAACAATTTAAAAAATGGGTCATTATTTTTGTCTCGACCAGCATGAATCATCAATGCGACAATACGCTGTAAACGTATATTATCGATTAGTTTCTCAGTCTGACTGAACAAATCGACAAGATAAGGTTCCATTTCACTGGCAATCATTGATTTCAATTCATTAGAATGAACAGCGCCCATCAGGAGAAAAGGCATTTCTTTATGTGCCAGTAAAAATTGTTTCTTTTCAGAATAAGCATGCTGACGATGATCCAGGGGATGAATAACAGCAGCTGGGAAATTATAAAATCCAGGACTACAACCAGGTGTATCCACCTGCCCGGTATGCACATAAGGAACATCATATTGAGCACACAGTATATGCCCTAGAGAACGGTACATATCAAGGATCAGGTTAACTTTAACTCCAAAAAAAACCTCTATAGTTTCCAAACACAATGCGCCATTATCACCTCGCCATGCCCAGGCATGAGCAATAACCGAGTCCTCAAGTTTTGGCGTGTCTCCATCCTGATTGTATAATACATAAAATCCTCCATTAGGAGAGCTTATGCCGTGTTTAGCGGAATCGGGTATGCCATCAAATCGGTCGTAATTAAAGGACGCGGTGATGTTATCAAGACAGGCAGCATAGGCAGCTCCTTCTTCAGTGCGCGTATCGAGTTTTTTAAGATAATAACCGGGATAGCCAATCTGTTGCCCATCAATAAACAGATCCGGGATGTTCTGACTTCCTGCTCGTTCTAATGCGAAGAATCGGGTAATTTGTTCTTCTTTTCGAATGCCATAGCGTGCCAATATGGTGCGTGCGTCATCAGCTTTCTCGGAAGTTAACGCGCAGGATTTATCAAAAAACATAAACTGAAGTCCTTTACAATTAAAGAGCGGTAACGATATGCCAAAATATTTAGCAAAGCAACATACACCATATGAATAAAGAATAAAATTCAATATGGTTACATAGATTCTCAATAAGCCTGAGAGCCAATTAATCCCCTGATAATTTATAACGCCGGGAATGTATTTATTAAAGCGCAATGATCCTGTAAATACCCCGTCTTTGCGAGCAACGCGAAGCAATCCAGAACAGATTTCCAATAAGGCTCCGTTATGGATTGCTTCGCGTTGCTCGCAAAGACGAAAATTAATTCTGAATAGTCGATAATTATAACTATGAGGAGGTTACTCAAGCTTGAGAGAGAGGGATTCAATAGTTTTTATATTGACTGGTGCATTTACAGATGCATGGTGAAAGCCGGTGTTAATGCGATCACCATAGTCCTGATCTTCAAACAAAAATTACAGCTTCTTCATGTACAGAACTTCCTCTAGCAAAGCCCCACCCTCATAAAATTCTTCCATTTTAGTTGTACCTGTAACCTGAAATCCTAAAGATTCATAAAATTTTCGTGCTTGATAATTATCCGATAATACCCAAAGGTAGATGGTTTTATATCCAGAGGATGATAACTCGGATAATGCAGCGCGACATAATTTAGTGCCTAATCCCAAACGCCAATAATCAGGATGCAAATAAATGGCGCTGATTTCTCCCTTTACCCCACCGCCATGATCATCCCTGAATGCGCAAATACTGGCAAATCCAACAATCTTATGATGAACTTCAATAACTAATACTTTTACCTTTTGTTTTATAAGGTCTGACCATTGTTGGGTTCGCTCTTCAATTGATAGCTCCTGCAATATGGATTCTGGAATGAATTCTTTATACATTTCCTGCCAGGAACGAATATGATTTTCCGCGATCGCTTTTGCATCTTCTAATGTAGCCGTCCTGATATCAGACGCTAGATTGTTCTTCTTCATAATCAATACAATAAAATTGGAATCACTCAATTTATCATTAATTAACACTATTTATATAAGCTTTTCTTCATAAAACGCTTTGCTTCGACTTAATTGAACGGTTTTAATACTATCTATGAGAGCAAACGCTCCATGATTGTCCTAGAGTTTACCTGTTTGTAGTTAAAATTTAAAACCTGGCATTCTATATTATCAATAAACTGTTCCGCGTCCTTACGAGACGGTGGAACAGAGAAATTTTAATAAAAAGTAACCCATCGCTTATTATTTTATCAAAAAACCAACGAACGCCCCTCTCCCGCGCGCAATAGAGGGGGATCAGGGGTGATAGGGTTGTAAATTTATTGCGTAAGCGACTCGTTTTTTAGCTTTTAATTAATTTCAATATGAATCAATGAGCTACAAAACTTGCGCTCCTATGCAAAGGAATCTATTCTTCAATTATACATGTCTTTAATTTTTTAAAGCGACCTGGAATCGGAACCTGATGATTTCATAACGAAATTACAATAAATGTTCACTTAACCGGTATCTACCATGTATGAAGAATTTCCTTTTGAACATTATTATGCTTTCGTGTGCACAGACAGCGAAAACTCCAGCGAAACACGAGAACTGGGCAGAGAGGCTCATGTAGCTCGATTAAACAAATTAAGGGAAGAAGGTAGACTTTTATTGGCAGGTCCTTTACTAGATACCCAACATCAGGGAGTCCCTCGAGGGGGGTTAATCATCGCAAAGTTCAACTCACTCCAGGACGCAGAAGATTGGTTAAAAGAAGAGCCCTATTTAAAAATAAAAGCATATCAGGATGTAACAATTTTTGCCTATAAAAACGTGTTTATTAATCCAGTCCAGGGAGTCACTCATGACCAGTAAAAATATAATCATCGTAAAACTGAGTGTCACTTCTAAAAAAGAAGCAGAATTTAATGAATTCTATCATCACCACTACATACCAACGTTAATGAAGGTCGTTCCAGAACTAGAAACGGCACGGCGTTACCAGGAGCATAATGTAGATGGTACGCTTCGCTATTATAACAAACAGTTTTTAACCATCTATGAATGCTCTCCAAATATAGATGCTCAGCTTATCCTCGAAGCAATAAGACAACGACCAGGTAGAGAACAAGAAAAAAAAGAATGGGAACAATTCAAAATCGATGGATTACAACATCTGGAAAGTGCCTGCGTCTACACACAACGTTATCAGCATCGACGTGGATCAGGTATGGATCATTTTGGAAGCCGCCCTTTTTTCATGGTCAGTGTTGAAGTAAAACCAGAGCAACTGGATGTTTTTGATGATTGGTACGAAAATCACTATTTGCCTAAAAATCTCGCCGATGTTCCCACATGGACAGGATGTTGTCGATACAGCAGCCAGGGAAAAATTCCTTCCAGACAGCTTACCGTATATGAAGCTGATAATTTATCTACCCTGCAACAGAGTCTTGAATTGATGCGCGCACCGCATCGCTTGAAAGAAAATGCATCATGGAAGCAATGGGACACCGGCAATGATCCTGTGATTACCTGGGAAGATGCCACCAGTTTCAAACCTATTTTTCGTTATCCTGATTGAAAAGAGCATCATGAGAAGCGCTGATTCATCTTGCTTCAGTTCACTCATATTATTCCGGTAAGGGTATAAATTCTTGATCATCACCAGGGATTTTCCCAAATACCCCTTCCTTCCAATCCATTTTAGCCTGCTCAATTCGTTCTTTGTTACTGGATACAAAATTCCACCAAAGATAACGGGGTTCATCAAGAGCTGTTCCACCAAGTATGATGAAACTGGCATTCGAAATGGCAGTTACTTTAATCTCGAAACCTGGTTTTAGAATCAGCATTCTATTGATACCGTAACACGTATTATCAATCTTAATCTCACCACTTAAAATATAAATAGCGCGTTCCTCCAGAGTTTCTGGAATACTTATTTTGTTAGAAGCTTGAAGCGCACATTCAACAAACAAAGCATCAGTTTGAGTAACCACCGGTGATTTTAATCCCATCCATTCCCCAGCAATAACCCGTAAATTAATTTCTTTACTGTCATAATGAGCCGGAATGGTCTTGCTGGAATAATGGTTAAACGAAGGCTCCATTTCTTCCTTGTTCAAGGGTAAAGCCAGCCAACATTGAATTCCCCAAAAACGCTGTGGATACAGGCGATCTTGTTGCGGAGTTCGCTCTGAATGAGCGATTCCCCGTCCTGCCGTCATCAGATTGACTTCACCCGGAACAATCACTTGATGCGTTCCCAATGTATCTCTGTGTTCAAGAGCACCAGAACACAAATAAGTCATAGTGGATAAACCAATATGAGGGTGCGGGCGCACATCGATTCCATTTCCAGTAAGAAATTCACCTGGTCCCATCTGATCCCAAAATATAAAGGGGCCGACAGTTCGTTTTTCTCTGGAAGGTAAAACGCGCCCTACTTCAAACCCACCAAGATCTACTGAACGCGGAATAATCTCTAGACCTATATGCTGAGGGCTTTTTTTACTATCACACAGAGGTGTCTTTGTTTTGAAATAACTCATAATAGATATCCTTGGTTCGGCATCATGCGTCATGCTAAAAAGCAGCTACACCATCTCAATTGTCTCGTTTCTGCACAAACTCTATTTAAGTGTATGAATAACTCAGCCCATTTGCCAATGACTCGATCCATAAGAACTGATCACCTGCCCTCCTGGGATACTATCACAATGGAACCATTGTAGCTTTAATACTTAATGATGGATTTATATTCTTAAAGACGGCGTTTCTTTAGCCGAGTTACATTCTGACGAATTCAACCCATTAGAATGACTCCTCGGCGTAAAGACATTAGCATGCTCAACGAAATAATCACACGCTTTAATATAAAGCTTATTTTCATCAGGCAAGAAACAAACCGAATAAGGCTGACCTTTTCTTAAATCCGGTTTAATTTTGTGAATTGAATTAATAGTAACACCTTCGGGTAAGTTCTTCTTTAAAAGAGTCAGATTAAAGCAGCCAACATTATCCACAACAACAATATCTACCGTTGAGTTTTTTTGCACTCCCAAATCAGGATTGGTGTATTTGGGTTGCAAATCCAGATAAGCTTTTTTGGGAGTGCTTGAAAAAAAAATATTGTTGTGTACTGATGCAGGGGAAACATGAAGCATAATATATTGCTTACGGCTATCATGAATGATAACTGTATGGCAATTGGTAATTCCTGAAGATAAAAGTCGAATGGGGTACTGTTCCGAGTGTCCTGTTTCAACGGAATTAGTCACTCGTTTTTCACCAGATTTATAATATGGATCAAGTAGTCGTGTTACTGTTTCTGTTTTTGAATTATATTGAGCTGCATTATCAGTAGCAAGAGAAATATAACCTGGTTGCAATTGAAACTCTGTAGCGTGCCTGCTAATTGCTTGCTCTAGAGGACGAGTGCTAAAATGTTTAGAAGATATCATCGCATCAACATCCAGGCGATCACAAAGAGTTTTTTGCTCTCTAAATAGTTTCTGAGGGTACTTAAAATAATGATCAACATCCCTCCACCAATTAAATTGTTCTAAATTACGTTCGAGACCAGTAATTAATGATAATCTGAAATAATATTGAACAGCATCGATGAACTTTGTTCTTGAATCGAAACGCAGATTCGCAGGCAAATAAGCCTTGAATTGATGCAATTGTTCTAGCGACTCGATGTGTTCGAGCTCATTTAATTTTAATTGAACAGCATAATCAACCAAGCTTTTGATGGCCTGATAAATCGGAGGATATTCAGCAAGTTTTTGTATGGGGGAATTTGCATTATCTCGATTTAAATAGTTTTCTTTCTCAGCAACATCATAAAGTTTTAAAATAAATTCTTGTAATAAGGGCAATTCATGAGTGCATTGTTGAATGTGTTCTAATTCGGCTAATAAAATGTTCTTTTGGGGAAGAGACGTTTGTTTTTCAATATATTTTGTGACTAAATCATACATCCTTTACTTCCTTTAAACAAACTTTAAACAAAAACGCATCTTGAAATGGTGCATTTCCGATCTTCACTACAAATCACTCAAGATAAGGCTTCTGTCGTTAAATTACCTTTTTGATTTATTATTTAACAAATGATGACTAATATATAAATTGTTAAGCTTATATTTGTGCATTAATATTAACATTAGATATGTACTTTAATCTATTGAGATGATGATGAACGATTATCCTGAAAAGAAAACTAATGAAACCAGTGCTGTAAAAAAGAAGGTAAATCAATTGGCTCAGGATGATCCCAAGCCCTCAAAATCTCAGCAATCTCCAAAAAAACACTCTGGAAAACCCGCTTATTTTAAAAACATCAGTGGTTTTATTCTTGTCTTGATTGCTACCTTCGGCGTTATATTGACCTCTCCACTGGCTTTTTTTGGTGGACTATTAGGTTTGATCAATGGAGCAATCACTAATAAAAATCTTTTAGCATCAGGTTTAAGTGGAGTAAAAATTGGCTCACTGGGTACTGTATACGCGTTCAATCTAGGTCTGGATTTAATTCAGGCAACCGTAGAAACAGAAGATTCGAATGCGCTGCAAATCCCTTTATTAACAAACGAAACAGAGGAATCCGTGCCCAGCGGGAATCAGAAACCCGTTATCAAGCCATCAGATAATATGGGTTCAAACCTGACGTTCAAAAAAAGAACAATAGATGTTCAGGATGCTTTTTTCGCAAAAACTCAAGTCAAACCCAAATCAGAACAATTTAAAACTACAGAATCACATGATTTCAATAACCCTGAACATATTAAAAAATTTACGGTAACCATAAATCAATTGATAACGCAGGATGAATCAAAAGCTGAACGAAACAAAGTTAAGGATGTAGCCAAAGTAAAAGAGCCTTATATCGAAAAACTGATTGAGGTAATGAAACATACCAAAGTATCAAACCAGGAATTTTGGGACAGACTGAATCAAATGAGCGATACAGATATACACGTATTTGTAGGTAAACTAAACCCCATCAAAGAAAAAGGACCGCGCAGTTTAAGTGAGCTTGATTCTTTATGGCGACAATTTAATGGCGTTGAATTTGAGCCTTCTAAAAGAGACTATAAAAGGAACAAATTTGCGTTGATGCTTGAGTCTCTATCCGAAGCTCAATTAACAGCGTCTTTTGATTCTCCTGAATTTTTAAGTCTGTTAAACAAAGACTCATACCTGGAGGCAACAGCCAATACCTTAAATCGGATTCAATTGGAATTGTTCGCCTCAGATATTAAAAAACACGACATGCTCAATTCCATGATCAAAAAGCTCAAACCGGATCCTTATCTGTTAGGGAAACTCGTTTCAATTATTCCTTATGCCACAGGGAAAGTGAAAACAGCATTAATCGATCAGATTACCCATTTAGCTCATCCTGCTTCATTTAAAATTGAACTGACCAAATTGACCGAACATTATATTGCCATTAATACACAAAATACGATCCAAAATGCAACACCAGCCCCATCCGTTAGCAGGGATAGTACTCCTCATCCATCTAAATGGGCTACGGTCACAGCTCCGGTTAAACCGGTATATGCTACTTATACCCCGGTGATACAAAAAGATTGGACCGATGAAGCTTTTGAAGCATTCATCCATGATTTAAATGCTACAACCTATCTGATTAATGAGAATAAGCTCATTGAAGAATTGAATACTTTGCCCGACCATCGAATTAAAATGATTGCAGAACGCGCCACTTCATCAGACTCTAACAATTTGCTCACTCATTTTTGGCGGATCGAAGCGAAGCCGCTAAATCATAAGTCTGACATTGACAACAGAGAAAAGCGTCTGAACATTATGTTGCACCATCTAACAGAAGATCAATTAATACAGTCCATAAAAGAAAACAAATTTTGGGAGATTTTTAGAAACGTTCAGGAACCGTTTTGCAAAATGGCAGCAGGAGTATTAACTCCCAAACAATTTGAACTCATTATTTCTCATTCTCCGATAGAAAGACATACTGATTTTGCAGTACTTATTTCTCAACTGACCAAGGACAGTCCAGCTGAAAAGGATCGATTTCATCAAATTATTGAGGCGATACTTCCACACACTAGTCCGTGGTTTGTTTTAGTGTTGGAACGGCAAATAAAAAGTTTAATTGCCGGAGAAAAACCTCTATATGAGCGTTTTAACGCAGAATTAAAGCAAAACCTGACTGCATCTTTAGAACAACATGAAGTGAAAATAAAATATCAGAAAGATAGAACTTTAAACAAAACAGCAATTGCCCAGCTTCTGGTCGAACCTCATGAACACCATAATACCCCTCCACGTTTAACTTCTTAAGGACAAAAAAATATTTTTCATTTACCAAATTACCCATGTACTATGTATATTAAATTAAAAAATGAAACACACTCAGGACTGATATGGATTGGAATCCCGAAAATTATACTAAGGGAAACTATTTTCAAAATGAAACAAGTGAAGACTTCAGAAAAAGCTTTGAAGTGAAACCATTTGGGAAAATATTAGATGTCGGCTGTGGTGATGGACAATTCAGTCGCTTCCTGGCCGATCATATAAAAAATGGACACATGATTGGAATCGACAGTTCTGGGGAAATGATCCGGCATGCGAATCACCATTGGGCTGGCAAGACGCTCTCTTTTGAACAACACAATATCGAAAACTATCAACCAGCAACCCAATTTGATTTCATCCTTTCTTTTTGGTGTTTGCATTGGACAGACATCAGTTTATCTTTCCCCAATATGTATAATGCCCTGACTGAGGGTGGCAGAATATATGCTTTGTTTTCCTCGTTCTCCAGCAACAGCATCTATAAAACCTGTTATGAATTAGCCAGGCAACATCGCTATGAATTTCTAACAGAACGATATATTAACTCCAGCAATGAATATCAAAATTATTTTTATCATGTTCTCAATACCTTGATGAAACTTCCGTTTAAACGATTAAAATTGAATTTAAAAACAACTACTGTTTATTTTCCAGATATCAGTTATTTTAAAAATTTACTATTAACCCTGCCCTTCATAAAAACGTTTCCACCCGATGAAGTAGACGATATTATTGAAGATCTATTAGAAGTGTTCCAGAAATACTGTAATCGCCACTATGGGGGCAAATTATATTATGAAACCCGCCCCATTTATTTAGAAGCGATAAAATAACCATCCGGTGATAAAATGGATTTTAAAATAGTGATTGATCCTGAGTTAAACATACCCATGATTGTTAACTCAACTTCTACCAAGAATATAAAACCCGACGCATTGTCTGAGCTTATTCATCAGCATCGCCCTGAATTTTTAAAACAGCTTGCTGAATACGGAGCTCTTTTATTTAGAGGTTTTTCCTGCCAGGACGTGGACAGCTTTTCAAAAGCGATCGAGGCATGCAATCTGGGTATCCGTTGCAGCACTAAAGATTATGAAATCGCTCGAACCATATTAGCCAATGAAATCTATACCTCCAGCGATCTCCCTGCCCATATTTTTTTGCCTCTTCATCATGAAAAACCCAGAACTAAAAACCCACCCAACCATATCTATTTTTGTTGCAATACCGCAGCACCCGAAGGTGGGGCAACACTTATTGGAAATGCAGGAGCCATTTGGCTGGATATACCAGAAGCGATTCAAAATAAAATTTTGAACTATGGCATAGTGTACAAGCAATTTTTTCATGGTAAAACCATCAAACAATACCTGATCCAATCAATTTTAAACGCCAGCAGTGCCCGAACCTGGATGAGCTATTTTGGCACAGAAGAAAAAAAGCACGTTGAAGAACGATTAAAAAATGAGGGTTTGCAATGGAAATGGGTACATGGTGGTACTGATTTAATTGTTCTCAACTATTTACCTGGAGCGGTACCTCATCCTGTTACCAATCAAACTCTATGGTTTAATTCAGCAGGTTATTTAAATTTTTATTCCAATTTACTCTATGGCGAATTAAACACGTTACCGACATACCAATATCTGATGAATCGGTATCTGATCGCTAAAGACATATTACCTATAGTATGTCATTACGGTAATAATACCCCATTTTCTCCCAATGAAATCAGCCAGATCAATCAAGTAATTCAACAGCATACCTACCCAATTTATTGGCAGGCGGGAGACTTTATGATCGTTGATAATTTTACCTTTATGCATGGAAAGGAAGCTCACTCAGGCGATCGATTATTGTATGCATGCATGACTCAAACTCATCCCTGAGTTTTTTATCACGCCTGAATGAGCAGGTCAGTTGGGACCAACTCTCTTTTACCTCTAAAAATATGGCAATCAACCAGAGATTGCCACAATTGCGTCATAATCTTGATATGCAGTGTTACGATGATGACATGCTCACCGTCATTAAGCAGGTTAAATGCTTCAAAAGCCAGCTTTGCAATGATCACGGATTTTCCAGTACCGGTTGCCATACTCAGGAATCCTGAAGAATCAGAGTGTTGTGCTATAGCATTAATAGCGCCTGTTTGATAAGGTCTTAGGCCCGCTCGATTACAGGTGATTAATGATTGCCGGAACATCTTGCTAAAAACAGTGATAATATCTTTAGGAGGTTTTATAAAATCGAATAAATTTAATGGGTTTATTGCATAAAATAAGAAGAGACAAGAAGTAATAAGCGATGAGTGTATATTCATACACGCTGAATTAAAGGACGTTCAGAACGCTTAATCAATAACCCTAAAATATGCGTTCTATTTCTGCGCCAGTATCAACGTGCAATCATAGAGGGGCTGCTGTTTTTCAGTATTGGGTATAATGATCTTGAAACCTATATCCTCCAGCATGGCATGGTATTCCTCCGGCGTTTTCATAATATGTACAGCAAAAGCATCGAAAAAAATGTACCGGTATTCCGCAACAAGGCAAGCTGGATCCGCTTCATCCTTGTAAAATTCGCAGAGGGCAACCAAACCGTTTTCAGGTAATGCCTGATAAGCCATTCGCAACAATTTTCTGCACAAGGTCTCATCCCAATCAAACAAGATCCGCGAAAACAAAATCAAATCAAATCCAACTGGAAACGTGTCTTCCTCTATAAAATTGCCCTCTACTACTGCCACTTGCCCACTTAACCGCTTCGCTTCAATGGTGTTCCTTGCCAACTCGGCTGAAAGAGGCAAATTGTATACAGTGGCTTGCAAATGAGGATAGGCGTTTACAAAAGCACAGGCCATGGTTCCATCTCCGCCCCCGACATCAAGAAGTTTGGTCACCTTGCTGAAATCAATATGATCTAATATACAACGAAGAGGTTGGTCTGCTGTATGAGTCATCCACCCCTCAACCATTTTAACTTCCTCTTCGGTCTTAGGCGGCCAAAACACCTGTTTCCTGATAGGACCAAAACGTAATACTTCTGTTAAATTTTCATCGGCAATCTCGCTCCAGGAAGCAAAAAACATACTCATCCAGTCTTTTCTCTCTCCTTGTAGAAGAGGTATGAACTCATCAGGTAATCGGTATGCCACCTGAGCATCATCTGTTGTTATTTTCACTAAAAACTGCTCATCACAAAGAAGATGGAGCCATTTAAGCGCCCTTTTCGGCATAAGTCCCAATTGATCAATAATGTCACGTTCTAAAACACAATTCTGTTGTTCGAACAATGAGAACATGTTGAGCCTGAACATTGCTTCTACCAGTTTGAGTCGTGCTCCCTTGGCGATGAGTGAGAAATAATTCAAATAAAAATCGGCATTATATGTTTTGGGTTCCAGTGAGGTTTGAGTCTTCTCCGGAGACATTCTGTTGTCACTTTGTGATAACCACTTTTTTAGCCATGAGATAATCATATAATTCTTAATGGTTCCGTTGGAATAAGGAGTATAGAAAACACAAATACTCCACAAATAGTTAATTAAAACCCGATAGACGCCCCATAAATCACATCAGATCACTTTGTTATTTTTGAGCCAATATTAAAGAGGTATAAGAAAACCCAATCTTTGGTTGCGTGTTGGGTATGACGACCGTAAAACCGATTTCCTCTAATATAGCTCGATAACAGGCTGCTGTTTTCATTACATGGGGAGCAAAATCATCATGAAAAAGATAACGGTATTCAGAGGCGAGGCATCGATCATGATTCTCCTCCTTATAAAATTCACAAATACCTACCAGGCCATTTTGAGGTAAACATTGATAGGCCATTCGTAACAACTTTCTATCAACTTGCTCATTCCAATCAAAAAGAACACGGGTAAATAAAATAAGATCAAACCCTAATGGAAAGGCATCATCCTTAATAAAATCGCCCTCATATACGCTGACTCTATCACTTAAGCCTTGCGAGTCGATATTTTGTCGTGCTAGTTCTGCCGCTTTAGGAAGATTGTAGACGGTGACCTTGATATGGGGATGAGCACGAGCAAACTCACAGGCCATTGTTCCATCTCCTCCTCCCACATCCAATACTCTGCTCACGGTACTAAAATCAATTTGCGCCAATATATTTTCTACAGGTTGATCTGCTGTTTTTGCCATCCAGTGTTCAAGCCAGTATGTTTCTTCATCTGTCTTGGGAGGCCAGGATACAGGAACTTTAACTTTACCAAAGCGAAGCACATCAGTTAAATTTTCTTCCGCCCCCACCCTCCAGGTACCAAAAAAGAAGCGAATACCCCACCATAAATCGCTATTCATAAAGAAGACAAATTCTTTCGGTAATTTATAAGCGGTCTGATAATCTTTGGTTGTGGTTTTAATTAAAAAATGTTCCGAGCTCAGCAGATGCAACCACTTCTTCGCTCTAATTGGCATTAACTGCAATTGATCAATAATTTCCTGTTCTGAAACACATTCCTGATGTTCAAACAAGGAGAATATATCGAGATTAAACATTGCCTCTACCAACTTTAATCGAGCGCCACTGGCAATAAGTGTGAAATAATTATTATAAAAATCGGCATTGGGTCTTGGAGTAACAGGTGCAGGAGATGGAGAAACAGGTTGCTCTTTATAGTCTTGGCCTTCTCCTTTGGTAAACCATGCTTTAATCCATGACTTTATCATATGTTCATCAATAAATAGTACGATAATTCAGGATATAAAAAAATACACCGCTTCGCAATCCACACCTCTTAAATAATCCTGAACTGTCCCATATAGCTAGTATTTGATTTAAACACGGATAACTCAGAACAGCTCCCTTCTCCCTTTCGTCACTACTCCCTTCTCCCTTTTTAAGGGAGAAGGGTTGGGGAGGTCCGACCCGGACACATCGGTAACACAAATGACCGGACACATAGGTAACAGTTAACATTCATACAGACCAGAAAAAGG
>NZ_LNYR01000049.1:0-42660 GCF_001467955.1 Legionella quateirensis
TCATATCATCTTTGGAGTTCTAAAAAGTAAACTGCCTTTTAATGAAAATTTATCTTGCATTTAAAGACAGTATCTACGCCGGCTGAGATGAGCGTTTAAAAAATTTAGCCTGCCGGCTTTGAGTCAATATAACCTAACCTACTCGCTAAAAAACTTAGAAATAGCGCTCTCAAAATTTTACAATCCCTTGAATATAATCAAGCAAGGTATTCAGCTTTTTTAAAACTATTTAAATTTACCCTTATTAGCTTGACCCATTTCATATAAAAAGGTCTCAGTGAGCTCTTTTGTACGATTTTCTGTTCTATCAATTAAACACTCCAAAGGTTCAGCCCATACCCACCAAGCACAATCCTGATCTCTAAAAGCAAGCCAACTTCTCTGTGCATTTCTTAATTTTAAACGCTCTTTATCATTCAATACCCCAATAATTTTTTGGTATATGGAATTTAATTTTGTATTAGCATAATCCAGTTCGGCTGGTCTTGTATCCTGTAGCCCAACTGCCACTGAATTTACCGATAAGGCCCATGAAAAGACAAATAAAGATAATAATGTCCATTTTTTGAGGGTTAAAAAATTTGCGCGCACAATTTATTCCTTTATTAAATTAAATATATTTAAAATTCCTCAAGCATTTCTAATGCACGAAGGCGTTCTCGTGGATACCGCCCCGATATTAAACTATTTTTGCTTGGAATGCTTAAACCAGACACATAGCCTATTCTTTTATCATAAATTGTATTTATTAATTTGTAAGCATATTTCTTCGTTGAAGTATCCTCTCCATTTAAAGATTTTATCGCTTCAGCTAAAAAATATTTTGCGTTTCCATGCTGAACAGATGCTGACCATATAGACTCCCGCACGGCCTTTGGCTGGGTATCAATATCTAATCCGGTGTTCTCCATGAGGTAATTTTTAACTTTCGTATAATGAGTACGTTCTATATATGCATGCTGTGCCATAAAAAAATCATGACCATATGATGCAGCTATCTCTCTCCACTTTGCCCCAAATGCACCAGATTTCCCAGGATTCAATCCCTTGAATTCCTTTTTCCATGGAGAACCCTCCTTGCGCAAAAAATCTTGAACAATATTTGCCTCCGATGATAACTGATATGCGCCATATGAAATCCCACCTTTATCATTTTTTCCATCAGAAACTCTAGCAGAAGCATTTAGATATTTTTCTACTTCGAATCCAGTTTCTTCTTTCATTGAAAGACGCCCCAGCATAGAATTTACAACATCTGTTAAATCAAAATTATTTTCAACCTTAGAGTCTCTCAAAGGAACATTTATTTCATCACGAATCAGTGCCCCATCTCCTTGTTTTAAGCTGGATGCCCATTGGTTACTGATGGAATCACCTACAAAACCTGGGTATTGGATGTAATAATAGCCTTCACTGGCTATTGAAACATCAGCCTTAAACTCTTTTAATCCTCTTCCTTCCTTCGATTGTTTTGCCAAATAGTCATTAAAAATTGCTTCCTCCGTTCTCTCAGGATGAATCATATCAAGAACATTGTCTGTTAAGTACAGCTCATCCAGTAAGTCTTTCTTCTTGGGTTCAGGTAATTCACGTGCTCCGGCCAAACCTACCAGTGAGTCACCTATAGCACTACCTAAATTATCGACTGCAACATCTGCCGCATTAAAGTGTTCGCCTTTCGCTGTGGCTTCGACTCCTGAATGAGCTACTGATTTGACTTCTGAAGAGAGGATTCCGGTGCCCTTATCTAGTTTGTTTAATTTGTTGGTTAAATTTTTCCCTGCGGTGCTGCCCATCATTCCTCCGGTAATCGCTGCTGCTCCTAGCTGTTCCCAGTCGAAATGTTGGTGTTTTTGTAAGGTGAGGTTGATGCCCTGGCTTATGGTGTTTTGTTCCATCAGTTGCGCGGCGCTTGAGATACTGAATTGTTTGGAAACCGATAAATTATCCAACTTGTCTACAAAATTGCTATAAGACGTGCTGTTGTTTATTCCTCGTAAAAATCCTCCCGTTGCTGCTGTGGCAAGGCCTGAGATTAATGCGCCTTTGAAATTCATCCCTTCTTGCATTCCCAATGCCTTGGCAGCACCTTGACTCGCGATACTGCCCACAAATCCTGCTGCGAAGCCCGCTGCAAGGGTGATTCCAGCGGTGGTCGTAGCAGTACCTGCCAATACAGCCGATCCTAGTGCAAATAAACCACCAGCTCCTGTGATGCTTGCACCAGCTAATGCCCCTACAATCCCTGCCGTCATCACCGTGGCTACTACAGCTATAATGCCCACTACGATTTTCGAAAAGAGTCCATTGTGTCTTTTCGGTAATGGCGATGGAGCTGACCTGATCATTGGGCTTTGGGTTGTGGCACTGGTGTTTCCAAGAACGTCATAGGCATTCAGCACCTTGTGCGTGCCATTCGTGTGCTGCTGGCCAGTAGCAACAGGGGGAATGTTCAGACGTTGGCCGACATGAAGCTGGCTGCTGCTTCCTGCCAGGGCATTTTTATCCGTAATGCCGTTGGCGTCAGCCAGGACATACCATAAGCTGCTGTCTCCATATACTTGCATGGCGATACGTTCCAAAGTATCTCCTGTTTGTACGGTGTATGCGCCTAAATTGTCTTGCGGTGCTTCCGGCAAAGCACCATCCGCATGTTCTCCCGGTGTTCTGTCTAAAAAGTTGCTGGTGGTGCGCATGCCGGCTCCACGTTGCCATGTATATTTAGTGGTAGTCTCCTCTGCTGCTTTCTGCTGACTTCCCGATGGGGTAAATCCCCCATAGACCGTGAGATGCTGTTTGCCTGAATTATCCAAACGTAAATCACCGATAGTTTTTCCAGCAACAGTCAAATAGCTGGTTTGACCTTCTTTGTCTTTTCGTCCCTTAATCCCCTCAACACCACTGTTCAGATAATAGGTGTTGTTAGTACTGCTTTGCTCGTCTATTGATTCTTTTAATTGACCGTTTATATCATAGGCTTTTGTGCTCTTTCCTGTGGTCAATCCACCCTGGTCAACAGCTTGAGTTACTTTATCCAGACTTTGTTGGTAGTTATCCCAAAATTCATATTTATATTCATGGGTCACCGTAAAGCCTAAAGTGGAACCCTGACCGTGCGTCCGTGTCTTTAATTCAGTCAAATTACCCACATTATCGTGCTCAAACGTCGTTTTTGATACTTCAATGCGACTGCCATTTAACGTACTTTGCGCCTTTAATAAACCCTTATCATAGGACATGATGTTTTGTTGTGATAAATTACCCTTTGCATCAAAACTGTTCTCCTGAACAACCCGGCCTGCTTCATCATAAAATCGGGATTGAAGATTGACATTATTCCTTTGAATCAGCTCTAATTGATTGTCGTTGTTATAGACGTAACGATAATTTTGAACAGATCCATTCTCATACTTCGAAGCAGTCTGAATATTACCCGCCGCATCATAGGTTGACGTACTCCCCTGAGTGCTGGTCATCATGATCTGGCCATTCACTAATTGACCTTTATTCACCGTCATGCGATTGTTTTCATCAAACAGGTAATAATCATCACTCTCCACGGCATCATACCCTGTATAATTGGCACGAACCTGGGTATGACGGATATTCCCCACCCCGTCATATTCATAATCAATCGACAATAAGGCATGGTCTTTATCTGGAAAGCGCTTGTCGGTATCCTCAGGATGACGGCGTCTGACCTGAACCAGTCTTCCTAATGCATCGTATTGATAATGGTCTGTTTCCCTTATCCAGCCGTCGTCAAGAGTATCACCTCGAGCAGACTCCTTACTGGTCATCTGACCTTCAACATCATAGGTGTAAGTGACTCTTTCTTTGAGCGCCTCATCCGCGTATTGATACAGTGCCCCATCACCTTGATAGTGGTATTTAATGTGTTTTCCTGTGGTGGACGTTTCTTCAAGCAACAATCCATTCGTATTGTAGTCATAAGACGTAGCATGCCCTCCTAAATCAACGTGTTGCTTTAACCTGCCCTGCTCGTCATAAATCCATGTTTGACTGCGCCCATTTGCATCTGTTTCTTTAGTCTTATGGCCGGCATCATCATAGTCATAGCTGGTTTCCAGGCCACGAGCATCTTGGCGTTTGATTTGATTGCCTAAAGTATCATACCAAAAACTACTCGCCTCGTTCTTACCATTAATTTGTTTAATCAATTCACCCGCTTCATCATATTCATACTGCTGATTCGTTTTAGGGGTGTTCACTGCAATCAAACGATTGGCCTGGTCGTAGGTGTAACTGGTTACTCCCCCAAGTTCATTAGTCAGGCTGGTTAATTGTTCCAATAAATTGTAATGCCGGGTACGCGTAGCTCCCTTGGCATCACGTTCTAAAATTACTCGTCCCAAGGCATCATATTCTTTGCTTACCGCATGACCATTCGCATCAATCATCGCTATTGCCTGGCCTAGTTCATTATAAGCGTACACATTCACCGGCTTTAAGAGCCGTCCTACTCCATGTTCATCAACTACTCGCACCTCAGGTAACTCCTGCTGAATCACTTGGTTGAATGCATTGTATTCATAACGGGTGACCTGCCCCAACGCATTGGTGTAGGTCAGCATATTGCCCCAGCGATCGACTGTTTGCGACTGGCTGGCATTTTGTAAATACACTTCTTTGCCCTGTACGGAGGAATTAACGCCATATTCCTTTCTTTGGCCTATCAAACGACCTGACTTATCGTAGATATTGCTCTGCCTTTGTAATTCATATTCAAAACGACCCAGATCAAAACGATCTTTTTGTTCAAAAGATTCATCCGATAAATCCAATCCATGTCGGTTCTTCTCGGCACTAAAAATATTGCTTGATGTCACCACTTGAGTGACATTATCGGTTAAGTCATAAACAAAAATCTGATAATAACCCTGACTGTTTGACCGCCAAACTCGCCCCAGACTGTCATAATCGTAATGAGTCTGATATTGGCCATTATTGCCTTTGGCTACCATGTCACCAAAGGTGTTGTATTGTACGTCTTCAGTATGTAGAGCTCCTGAATTTTTAAAGGTTGCAGTTTGCAACAGATGTTTTTCGCTGTCATAGGTGTATCGTTTATCTTGAATCAACGTGCTGCCATCGGCCTGTTTTAAGGTCTGCCAACTGCGTGCCAGGTTGCCATTAGCATCATAGCTGTAATTCACCTGATGGTTTATCCCATCCGTCTGTACAACAAGTTGGCCTTGATTATCATATTCCTGTCTTGTTACAACATCCTGACTCGAAGCACCCTTTAATAAAAAGTGGGTCTCATCTGCTTCAAGAGCACCTTGCGCCCATCGTCGTGTTTCTACCAAATGACCCAAGGCATCATAAGAATAGGTAGTCGCTGCTCGACCTTCCTGAGTTATAGGTGCTACCTTGGCAATCAACTGACCTAACTCATCATAATAGCAATACGCTGTATTGCCTTTTGCATCAGTTGTGGATGTTAAGTGACCTAATGCATCGTAACTGTAGGTCGTGGTGAGATCGCCCGTGAATGTTTCGTAGGAATTAGTACCTGATTTCAAGCGCTCATAACGCACTTGTTTTAAGGTTTTAGCAGTTAATTGTCCTAAAGCATCATAGGTGTAAGTGACCGTCCTATCCTTGGAACTGGTTTGACCCGGAGTGAACTGTTCCGTATCCCAAGCCCGCGCTGCCAAAGCATATTCAGTCATGGTTTCTACGTCACCGAACACAGTATATTGGTAAGTAGTCACATATCCTTCGGGATCAATTACTGCCGTTGGATGCCCTTCTTTATCATAATAAGTGTAGGTCTCAGCCCATTCGGATTCATTGATTCGTACTGAAGATTTAATGACCTCACCAAAGGCATTGTAAAGCGTTTTTGTAGCCGGACTGATGGTTTTATCATAATGACCGGTTTGGGGATTATACATGAGAACCGAATCTCGACTGACTTCGATGACCTGATTATCCAGATTATAAACGTAGAATTCATGCCGGTCGTAACGGCTTGTGCTCAACGCATTACTGATGTTACCTATGGTATAGTCAAAGTTTTTGCTTACCTCCAGTCGATTGGCATAAAGCGTTTTACTCATGACTTGACCTAAGGAGTTATACTGATAATAAGTTAAGCCACTCTGGGTATCTAGACTATAGACCAAGTTGCCCTGGTTATCATAAGCATAGTGTTTCCAATTGCCTGCTTTATCACTGCTTGCGATGACCTCGCCAAAGGCATTGTATTGGATTTCCTCAACTAAAGTCTGAGTGATTTCCTGTCTTTGGTTAGATGCTTTAGCAGTAGAAGAATTCACTTTGACGTCTGGATAAAGCGTTTTTATTTTATGATTGTTAGTGTCATATTCATAAAGCACTGTCTGCTTTTGACCTTCGGCATCTCGAATAACTGCAATTAGATTACCCAAGCTGTCGTAACTGTTGCGCGTTACTATGGAACGCCATTCTTGACCTCGTGCCGTGGTTACTTTGGTGCTGGGCGATCGGGTTTCTATGAGCTGATTGGCTTCATCATACTGATAAGTCCATACGGTCTGATTGGCTTCTGTTTTACTTAATACATTACCCTGGGCATCATAAGTGTAACGCGTTGTTGCATGTTCCGCATTGACTTGAGAGAGAAGCCTTCCAACAGCATCATATTCATATGCAGTCATTCGGGCTCGTTGATCCTGAGACATTGCATTTTTAATAGCATCTTCATTATATTGGGCCAGATGAGCAGGTATTGAATGAGTTAATTCGGCAATCACATTACCAACTCTATCGTATCGACGTTCAAGCACACGGCCTTCACTGCTGATCCGATAGACTTCACGGCCTGCCGTATCATAAACAAAATGATTGGTTCGGTCATTGGTGCTGGTAATTAAGTTCAACCCTCCGTTGGAGAACGCGGCTCGAGTAGCATGAGTGGTACTGGAGATAACATGACCCAGATTGTCGTATTGATAGGATTTAGCGATTCCTTCTGCGCTGAGCTCTGCAGTAAGGCGCCCGGCGTTATCATAAATATAACGGGTAGTTTGATCTCGTTGCGAATCGGGATTTAATTTTTGAATAACATTATCTAAAGTATAGTTACCATTAGCCCCCATAATCAATTGCTCAAAGTACTTGGTGTTACTGATTAATTGCCCATTCTTATCATAACGGGATTCCATAACGTATCCGTCATTACTGCAGGTAAAACGGAGTTGGTTTAATCCGTCGTACACGTAATGCGTATCTCGTGCTCCATCTTTTGGTGGTAAAGTTCTGCTCCCTTTTATTAGATCGTCAAGTGAAACGGCGCTGGCATACTGACGAGTGTGGATAAGATTACCATTACCGTCATAATCATAGGTCGTGACATAGCCTAAGCCATCATAGGCCGCAAGTACCTTACCGTTGGTGTTAAACAAACGAAATTGATAGTGATCGTGCTGTGCGTCTTTTTTTAATACAGCCTTTAAACTGGCTTCATTATACTCTAACAATTGAGGTACTGTTTGAGCATAAGTCACTGTTTGTAGTTCATTACCATTGGCATCATAAAGGTGTTCAGTAACTACGCCTTGAGCATTGATTTGATACTGGCACCGATTCAATACATCATAAATGTAATGGGTACGGTGGTTGTTGGCATCAGTTTGACATACCAAATTGTCATTGGCATCGTACTGATAGGTCGTGATCAGTTTCAAGCCGTCGGGATCACTAATAGTCGCCGTCCTTCGACCCAGACTATCCCATTCATAAGCCGTACATTTATTCACTCCATGAGCATTAATTTCCGTTTGGCGAAGCAACAAGCCTCGATCATCATAAGTAAACTCTGTGACTAAATTCAAACCATCTGGATCAACACAGGTTCGTATTAAATTGCCTTGATCGTCATACACAAATTGCTTTATGCATCCATTAGCATCTGTGATTTGCAATTGCCTGCCCAGAGCATCGTATTGATACAGGGTCTTTATTTTTAAATGATTCGGATCTATTGTTTTAGACAAGAGATGGCCTGTCGCATCGTAACCATACTCAATAATCTGTCCACCCGCATCATGTTGCCAAATAAGATGCCCTGCTTCATCATACCGATATTCTTTAAAAGTCCCTTCAGGAGAATCCACACGCATGAGTTGCCCTTGTTCGTCGTAATGAAACTCCGTGGTATAGCCGTTTGCATCTGTTATCGAAACCTTATCACCAAAGGAATTAAACTGCGTCACAATACGCATTCTCTCAAAAGGATTCGTTAATGTAACACTCTTGTTCTTATCGTCATAACTGAAGATTTTTGTATAAATTGAGGAATCATAATCTGTTTCCTTTAGCACTCGACCAAAGGCATCATAACTGATTTTTTTTAATTGATTGCTGGCATTAAAGATTTTTACTTGCTCACCACGTTTATTAAGAACGAAACTGATTTGATTCTGTTTGCCATCAATTTTTCGACTCACCCAACCAAAAGAATCATAACGAAGCTCACTTCTCCTTGATAATCCGCCAGCATCATCGATACGCCGGGTTAATAAACCACGTTTATCGTATTCAAATGCGGTATCAGTCGTTCTGTTGCCATCAATGCGCAGGGAACTAAACTCTATTTCACCAAAGGCATTATATCGAGTTGTTACAAGACCTCGTTTTCCGCTGTACTGTGCGATAACCTGGCCAATTGTATTGTATTCATATCGAGTCAGTTCATCATAACGATCGTCTTGCAGCAATTGCACCTGATGATCCAACTCTTCCGTGCTTAACCCCTTGGGATTGATTTTTAAATAGGCACTATAGGATCTGGTGAATGCTACCTGGCCAAAAGAGTTGTATCCGGTTTCAATCACCGCTCCGTCAGCGTTCACGGTATACTTCAATTCTCGAGTTTCATCATAAAAATAACGGGTTGTCTGATTCAATGCATTGGTTTTACTCAGCAATAAACCGGAATTATCATACTCAAAATAAATACTGTGTTTTTGCCAAATCAACTCGATTTGCTCTTGGGAAGGATACCCTTTCTCCAATAAAGCACACCCAACTTCATTAAGACTTTGGACGACTCGCCCTAAAACATCGTAACGATAGCGTTGTTGTCTTGCCGAATGGGTTTGCTCGTCTGCTAAAGTTTTTACCACTAATCGACCCATTTCATCATAAGCATAAGTGGTTATTAAGCCAGCGTAATTTTTTTCCTGAATTAATAAGCCCAAGTCATTGTAGTGGTACGTAGTATGATGATCGTTATTTTGAACTTTCGGCCGGAGCTGATCCAAAGTGGTTGTTTCATTGATAAGAATACTGAGATCAATGATTTTCTCGTACGAACACTTCTCCACTAATAACCCGCCAGAGTCATAGCGATATTCCGTGAGATATCCTTCGCCATCAATATCGGCCACTTTAAGGCCTCGAGCATCATAAAGGCTATAAGTATGAATATCATTTACTGAATTAGTCGGTTTATCCTGTAACCAGTCCCCGCTCAATCGATTTGAAATGGGATTAGTATAACGGATGGTTTCAATCAGATGCCCCAGGCGATCGTAATGATATGCCGTGGCATACCCTTCACCATCAAGCTTGGCTTCCAATTGCCCCAGAGCATCATAATAATAATAAACTCTTCGATCTGAGCTATCCGAGACTAAATGAATGCTGTCCCAAGTCAGCAGTTGTTCTGGATTAAATTGACTGAGCCTTTTTGCATAAGCTGTTGTAGCAATTACTTGTCCTTGTGCATTGTATTCATACCCAATCACTGCACCTTGAGAGTCAATGCGATAAGCAATTTGATTGTACTTGTTATATACAATTTGAGTGATGCGATCATTGGGACTGCTTTTGGGTTTTATCGAGTCAAAAGTTGGAACCTGCTCTAACCAGCCGTAAGTTGAAACACGCTGTTCGTACTGACGGGTTTTTAAAATCAAACCATCGTCATTATATAGAGTTTCTGTAACTTGACCGCTGGAACTAACTTGAGACTGTACCCGACCTTGATGATCATAAAAGGTATAGGTAGTCAAACCATCTACCCCTGTTTCGGCTATCAAACGACCGGCTGCATCGTATTTATAAGTCGTACTGCCATAAGCCTGGCCACTGTCCAGGCGCATAACGGAAAGCAATAAACCACTTCTGTCGTAAAGACGAATGGTTTGTAAGCCATTGGCATCTGTTTGAATCACCCTTTGATGAGCATCATCGTATTCAAAGCGTTGACTGTGGTTTTGATTATCAATGGTTTGAATGAGACGACCTAAATCATCATAGAGATATTGGGTAATGCACCATTCTCCATTGATAGGAGTACTTTTTTCAACCAGACGTCCTGCAGCATCATAACGATAACGAGCACTGAGTGCACCAGAATATATTCCGTGCCCTTGTGAATCCACCTGGGCATAATGCAATTCCTCTATGAGTTGACCACGCCAATCGTAGCGATAATCAATCAGACTCACGTCCTGGGGATTTTGCCTGGCTACCCAGGACTCTAATTCCTTCAGGCCAAGAAGCTCATCCTGCCCCATGGAATCCACATCATAGCCTCCACGTAAATAGCAGCGAGTACTGACTAATTGTCCCTCTTCATCATAACGTCGTTCGGTAACCGTACCGTCTGCTGAGATGGTAAAACGTAAATGACCTCGTTCATCATAAATGTAACGGGTCGTTTGTGGTTTAGTCGGGTGATGAGTACCGTCAAAACGTTGATACTTCGTTTCAGAAATTACATGATGCGCTGAATCATAAACACGTTGGGTCACCTGACCTGATGGCTCTTCAGCCCAAATGCAATCGCCCTCGTCATTATAACGAAACTTCCAAACCTGATTACCCTGAACAATAGAGCTTAATAAAGCCCCTTCGTAGTAATAACGAATACGGTACTGCTCTGGTCCATCAATACCGGTTAATCGGTTGTGTTCATCATAATAATACGTCCAGGACTCACCCAAGCCATTGGTTACTGTGGTTTTTCCTGATTGATAATCATACAGCGTAACACGCCCCTCACCATCAACCAGTTTTTTTACTCGGCCCTGGGCATCGTATTCGATATGCAAAGCTGTTCCATCAGATTGCTTAATGTCACTGATTCTGTTGGAATCGCCAGCATAGTCGTAGGTAATCCAAAAGATTTTTCCCTGACCTAAATCTCGACTTACTTTATGTAAGCGTTGCTGATCATCGTATTCATAATGCACATCATGCACCGTTACCCCATCACTGATTGTTTTCACTTCTCGTAATAAACCATTTTGAAACGACCAACATATGGTTTGTTTGCCGCTCTTGTCGGTTATATTGATCAGTTGCCCCTGATCGTAGGTAAACGAAACACTATGACCATCCAAATCTCGAATTTCTCTGAGTTGTCCATCCTGACTGTAATAACAAGCTGTCTTTTGGGCACCCTCACGATACATCCAGCCATTTTGACTGTATGTCAGACGTGCAGTTCCACCTTCTTCCGGCACATAGGATTGTTTGTTAGCATCAAAAATAAAACGGCTTCTGTGGCCGTCTTCAGCAATACGAGTTACTGTTGAGCCAGAAGTATTGGGCTCACCGGTGCTCTCCAATCGAGATTGCATATTGAAGCGCCAATTGGATCCGGACTCTCCCATGGAATTATAGGTTTGAAATAAATCCAAGCCAAAACCAATATCCGCTAAAAAGCCATCGGATTGGCGCAAGACCAGGTTTCCATTTGCCGCATTAACGTACACAGACTCGCCGCTCTGCCCCAATGCTGCAACGCCCTTTGGCCCATAACTGCCCAGGCCTAAAGAGGAACCTTGCAAACCCAATCCTTCTCCGGTGAATATTTGTGTCATAATACGTCCTGTTGCTTGGTTAATTTTTCTTAGCGGGGCTAAGCTAATTCATAATGGCTAAACTTAATAAATATTCTTCTGACAAACCACCTGGAATATTTTTTATCACTATCTTTATGTCTATATCCTCATTAACAACATCTGGAGGTACCAGGTCAGAAATTAATTTATTTTCTTGCAAACGCAACCAGTCAGGAGGTATAAAGTCGTCAGCAAAATGTATCTCAAATGGAGCATTTTGATATTCAGGATAGATGTCATTATTTGCTACAAAATCATAGGTATAAGGTTGTCCAGGATAGACTATAGGCAGCAAAGGTTTTGATGATTTAAATCGTGGCGCCAGATTTTTATCAATACTGATTTGCAATGGAACTGTTACAGCTTCAGAATTACCACCAATTGTTGTATTAGCCCGCATGGTAAGTAGATATTTTTGGCCTGTAGCCTCATCAGGAACAGTGCCTTCCAATACCATTCGATTAAAAGAAGAAATACTAAGCCAGGATGCGGCAGGCTCTACTTTCTCTAGAATTAATGTAATCTTGGGATCATGTGCAGGATCACTAATGTAGCCTGACAAGTCTTCATAAATATTAGATCCGGCCAATTTCTCCAGCTCAAATGAATTAATTACTGGCTTTTGGGCTGGGTCACAAGCAACAGGAATTTTTAACGTCAATGGTTTTAAACAATCACCACCCGTATTTGAGGAAGCAATAAGAGTAACTTCTACTTCCTTACCTGCCGCATCGAGAGGTACTTTACCTTTCAGATGAGTCGGATCATCACTTGAAATTTTTAACCAGCCAGGATGGCTCGAATTGGGGTCGATTCGAAATGAAATCTGATTGGTCTGCATGAATCCCGCTTGCGGTTCAATTAATTCCATGAGGTTTAAACTGTATTTTTGTTTGGGTAAGGCACCGGGTATTGGATAGTTCTGTTTAAAAACAGGCTTGTCTTTTGCGTTGACCTGAACCTGTATTCTAAATTCGACAGGAGCTGCTGTGCCATAGGTATTTTGAGCTCCGACTGTAAATAAATACGTTCCAGTACGTGTTGGCGTTCCAACAATAGAAAATTTAGCCTGATCAAAGTGTAATCCATCTCGTTCTGCTGGGGTAACAATGCCATACGCTGGAAAACCTGCCTTTACATTTTCGTCATAAAATTTTACTGCTGATTTAAGATTATAAACAAAAGGGATATTTGCAGTAGCTTCTTGAATTGGGATAGTCGACATCGATATGCCATGAGGAATCACCCTGACTGAAAAGGTTGGGGAGAAAAATAAATGTTCTACATGAGGTGGAAATCTGCACGTATTATATTTTAGTGACCCAGCTACAGTCTTAAAAGAGTTTCCTGGAATAACAATATTGAAATAACAGGTAAACGGATGGGGGCTTTTATTATTTGCATCATCCGTTAACTGACGGCAATCACCCGAGGTATATTCAAGACTACTACCCGGCGGTAAGTCCCATTGCTGGCAAGTAGGAGGAGAGCCAGGTGTTGCCCACCAATGCACTGTTGCATCCATTTGCACTGGAATGCGTACCGTATCACCGTAAAAAACAGTCGAAGGAAGTCTGTCTCTAAACATCATATTGACTCGAGGTTGAGCAAAAGACACCGAGGAGGAACAATATAAAATTAAAAATAATAACAACAGATTTTTCACAGCATAATCCTTTACAAACTGAATAAAATAATTCTAATTAACTAAAAACTCTCAAGATAAAAAATTAAAATTAATTAACTCAAAAAAGCAAAATTAGAACAAATTAAATAAAGTAAAAGAAAAGCGATGAGTACAACCTGATGTCTGATAATAAAAGGAACGAGGTATTCCATTAATTGTGTTGGTTGGATTTTATTTTGTTTCTTCATGATACAACTCCAAAGTTTCCATAAGGCATTTCCGAGCCGTCGCCATATTAAACAATCAAATTATTCAAGTCAAATGGATTTATAGAAACAAAGTTAAAGGTTTTAAGGTAAATTGGATTTAAATAATACGTTTATGGAACAATGAGTTATGCCCATCGATATGGTAGAGACGGTGCAACTGCAGGGAGATCCTTCGCGCAAAAATCGCGCTCTGGATGACGTAGCAAGGGGATAGAAACTAGCTAAGGAGGACACTATTTTTGCTTCTAACAATCCTTCAATCGGTTGGTCTAATAGCTCTCCTATCAATCGGATTTAACTGAAGATTCAACCCAATCGGCCTCCAAAATCCATTGGATTTGATTGTTTAAATTGATTGGAATTTCAGATAATACATCCAATTGATGATCTTCATAGGCATTACTATCAGGATGGGTTGTCTTGTAATGAGAAATGAACCTGTCCCGTGTGTTATTAACCCACTGAATTTGTGGTGCAAATAGATGAAGCATCCCTTCTACCCAGCGATCAAGTATCTGCCAATATGCACTATCGTTCTTTGTCATCTTATAGAGTTTAATAAAACTTGAAGTATGCTCTGCGTCATACCAGATTTCATGGGAGATCCATCGATTAACACTGAATAAACGGATTGGCTGGCCATAGCGGTTCATGGCAATGGCAACAATATGCGTCATTGGATTCTCACAATATTTATCCCAGTCCAGTAAAGGTGTTGGTCTAAAGTGTTGAGGAATATGGCCGTAGCGCAAAAAACAATGAAAATGTCCGTGCTCCTCTGTTTCAAAATTTTCACGATGACAATGATAGAAATATTGAGCACCCGTATCATGATCGATCCGGTCCCCTTTAGGGTAATGATCCATCTGTTGATGACGGCTCTTTTTTTCTAAAGTATATTGAATAATATTGTTTACACCCAGAGCCATCATGTGTTGTTGGGCTTCAAGAACCTGTCGTGCATAATGCAAAAACCTCGATTGTTGATGTTTTTTCAATTCTGGAAGACTGAATTCCGGTAGTTCTAACATGTGAATTTCCCTATAACCAGGAGCTGTTAACACGTACTCTATAAACACCAATATGACAAGGGTGTTTGAAGAAGCGAATTGTCAACACACCTTAATATCAAGCCAATTTTTATTAGTCAAAAAATGGGTATATAGCTTTGCTTCTTCAGTTCCAGATTGAGGCTGCCAATCGTAAACCCAGGATGCTTTAGGCGGTAATGACATGAGAATCGACTCAGTCCTTCCGCCTGTTTGCAGACCAAAAGCTGTTCCTCGATCGTAAACCAGGTTAAATTCGGCATAACGACCTCTTCGATACAGCTGAAAATCCTTTTGCCGTTCAAAATAGGGTATGTTGTAGCGACGCATGACAATTGGGACATAGGCTTTCATAAATTGATTTCCAACTGACTGTAAAAAATTAAAGCACGTTTCAAAGTCCCACTGGTTCAGATCATCAAAAAACAATCCGCCTATCCCTCTTGGTTCGTGACGATGTTTGATGTAAAAATAATCATCACACCAGTGTTTAAAATCTAGATACACCTCATCACCAAAGGGGTCACAGGCTTCTTTTGCTTTGGTGTGCCAATAGACACAATCTTCTTCAAAGCCATAATAAGGGGTCAAATCAAATCCACCCCCAAACCACCAAACAGGTTCAGCACCCTCCTTCGTAGCCATAAAGAATCTAAAATTCGCATGAGTTGTAGGAACATAAGGGTTTACGGGATGAATTACGAGCGAAACACCCACCGCTTCAAATTGGTAGCCAGAGAGTTCAGGCCTTTTCTCTGTAGCTGAACTCGGTAGATGCTTGCCTTTAACATGTGAAAAATTTACTCCTGCTTTTTCAAAAACTTCGCCATTTGCAATCACACAACTCACTCCATATCCCAAATTGGGATCCTCCCAGTTGTCTGCTATAAAACTGGCATTGCCATCGATCAAAAGCAATTCCTGACAGATTGAACTTTGTAGATCGGATAAATAAGATGTAACTTGTGTGATGTTATTCATGATCGCTTCGCACCTCAAATATGACTTAATAAGGATTCTATAAGCCGTAATTAGCTATCGCATTGATCTACATCATGGAAAAATTTGATATAATAAAAATCTTTTGCGATTTACATTAGGGTGTGTTGCCCATTCCGATTTCGACGTCTCGGAACGTTGGGTATATTTTGATGAATGGTTAACACGCCCTGAGCACTATATACATTGAAGTTCTTATGAAGAATCAAATATGATCGATGTCGATAAAAATCAGCCAACCTGTGAGCATTGTACCTTCTCACCTTTTTGCATTGCGGAAGAGAACTCATTGGACTGGATAAATCAAAATAACCATGCTGTCAAACAACACCAACATCTTAAAAAGAATGAACCCTTATACCTTCCTCAGAATATGTTTCGAAACCTGTATGCAATTCAACGAGGAACTTTAAAAACATATCAAGTAGATGCTAATGGAAATGAATTAATTCAGGGATTTTATTTTGCCGGGGAAGTTCTGGGCTTTGAGGCAATTTATTCACGGCACTACCTTTTTTCAGCGGTTGCTTTGTCCGATACGGTCGTTTGTGAAATTCCGTACGATAACTTCCTTGAATTATTGCAATTAAATCCCTCTCTACAAAAACATATTTTATATTTAATGAGCCAACAACTGAATGTGGGTTCTTATTTATGTTCCATCACTGCGGAACAACGACTTGCCGCGTTTCTTATTGATTTAGCCAATCGATTACACCCATTAGAAATGCAATTGCAATTTAATTTGCCTATGTCTCGTCAAGATATAGGTAATTATTTAAGACTCACCGCAGAAACCATTAGCCGCCTTCTCGCTCAATTTAAAAAAAATAACATCATTGCCATTGATCATAAAAATATTCAACTTTTGCAACCGGAACAATTAGTACTAATTGCAGATATAGAACACAGTTCCGTCATAAAGAATCAGAACATTATTCGTAAAGCCTGAATGTTACATTTACATTTCCATGATGTAGATCAAGGTCATCTTTTAAAATCCATTTAAAATATCCTGAAAACTGAGATTGTCATACCCAACAAAGTGGGGATTTGGCGTAAAAAGCCAGCACAATGCCATATTTTTGCATGGATCCCCGCCTTCGCGAGGATGACGTATTAATTAGAGATGACTTATAAAACGGGGATGACGAGTAGAACAGAATTTATCCCTGGGAGGCCTTGGCCATCGTTGTATTAAAAGGTAGTGTCTTATGAAATCCATCCAATCTAATCCTTTATGGAAGCAAGTAAGGGAAATAAAATCATCAGTGGCTCGTACAAGCATTCCTCATGAATGTTACAAGCAATCTCAGGTTAAAAATCTATTTTGGTATTTTTTTGATCTCATGCTGTTTTTGGGAGGTCTTTCTCTTATTTTTTTGAATACGAATCTGGGGTTCCAGCTGCTCGGTGGTTTCATTGCAGGTGTTGCTACGGCCATGCTGTTTGTTTGGGCTCATGATGCGGCTCATGGTGCACTGTTCAAAAACAGCAAAATTGCCGAATTGCTGGGAACGATAGCAATGTTTCCTTCATTAAATGTGTATCGAATGTGGTCCTTCGGTCATAACAAGGTTCATCATGGTTTCGCCTCTTTTTCTCCAATTGATTGGATATGGCGCCCTCTGACACGAAGAGAGTATCAATCACTTTCCCGAGTTCAGCGCTTGCTCTATCGGATAGAACGCTGTTTTTTTACCTCTGCTTTTCATTACTTGCGCCGAATATGGTGGGAGCAAATGATGTGTTTTAATCCGGGTAAAGAACATCAGGAACGTCAGTTTTATCGCAATGGTAAACTAACGGTGCTGCTTTACGGGCTAATGATGTCCGTATTGGCCTATATGTTTGCCGGAGGCATTGTTGGTATTGCTGTAGCAGTAGTTTTGCCCTTTATCGTTTTTAATTATTTCATCGCAATAATTGTCTATTTGCATCATACACATCCCGAAATCCCTTTCTTTGATTTAAAAGCGGAGTGGTCTCATTCTGTCGGTGCTTTGTACTGCAGTACGATCATCCATTGCTCAAAATTATCACGAGTATTATTGCATAACATCATGATACACGTCCCTCACCATCTCGATCCAAGAATTCCTTTTTATAACTTACCTCAAGCTCATCAAGCATTAAAAGTTAAATATGGGGAATACTTTCATGAGTATCAATTTAAATTACGTTACGTGCTCAGTATTTTTAAAAGTTGCAAGTTATACGATTTTGAGAATAAACATTGGTCAACCTTTAAAGAAGCCAAAACATAAATTGTTAACGTAAACAATCGTTTGAAGATCACTCTTCTGGCCTTTTACCAAACAAATAGTGATATTAATTTATTTTATAAGAGTTAATTTATGATCATAAAATCTCCAGAGTTATTATCTCCTGCCGGCTCGTTAAAACGGATGAGAAGAGCCTTTGCATACGGAGCAGATGCAGTCTATGCCGGTCAACCTCGTTATAGTCTTCGTGCCAGAAATAATGAATTTTCACATGAAAAATTGGTTATAGGCATTAATGAAGCGCATGCCCAAGGTAAATTATTTTTTGTCGCGAGTAATATTATTGCCCAAAACAATAAAATAAATACGTATCTGGAAGATTTGGCACCAGTGATTGAAGCCAGACCAGACGCTCTCATCATGGCAGATCCTGGACTCATTATGATGGTTAGAGAACGATGGCCTGACCAACCGGTTCATCTGTCCGTTCAATCTAATGTGATGAATTATGCTGCAGTAAAATTTTGGCAGACTATGGGTCTTGAACGAGTCATTTTATCTCGTGAGTTGTCATTAAAAGAAATTCAGGCGATACGAGAATATTGCCCGGATATTGAATTGGAAGTATTTGTACATGGTGCTTTGTGTATGGCTCATTCTGGACGCTGTCTCTTATCTGGTTATTTCAATCACCGAGATCCCAATCAAGGTGCCTGCACTAACGCTTGTCGGTGGAACTATGAAGTTAAAGAAGGTACTGAAGATGAATGGGGTAATGCTCATTTAGAAACCAGGACGGCTCTATTTGAACAAGCACCTCAACGTGAGGGTGAACTGAATATTATGGAGGAGGATGAACATGGAACTTATCTTTTTAACTCCAAGGACTTAAGAGCAATTCAGCATGTTGAAGCGCTTGCCCAAATGGGTATTGATTGTTTAAAAATAGAAGGTCGAACAAAATCAGATTTTTATGTAGCCCGTGTGACCCAATTGTATCGAAAGGCCATTGATGATGCGACTGCAGGCAAACCATTTGACAGGAGTCTCATGGATACTCTGGAAGGATTATCTCTCAGAGGGTACACAGAAGGTTTTTACCGTCGACATGTCCCTGAGGAATATCAAAGTTATAAAGATCGCAATGAAACGGGTATAAAACAGCAGGTAGTGGGTGAATTACTTGATTATGACAGCAGTAAACAACTGCTTAAAGTTCTGGTAAAAAATCAATTCTCTGTAGGCGATACTCTTGAAATCATGCTGCCGACCGGTAATTACCGTACTACACTTGAGGCCATCGACAGTGCTGAAGGACATTCCATACAACGTGCTCCAGGAAGTGGGCATGTAGTGTGCATTCCGGCAAATATTCAAGACGCGAATCAGTTAGAACATGGCTATTTAATTCGTCATTGGAGCGAGCTTCAATCTTAGGACTGTCCATGTCAACTATCGAACAATTGAGAAAACAAATTCAAGAAACCGATTGTGCCATTATCAGGAGTTTAGCACTTCGCCAGGACTTGAGTAAAAAAATTGCTCATTTAAAACAGCAAGAGGGAAAATCGATTATTGATATAAATCAAGAAAAAAAGAATTTTGAGCTTTATGAATTTTTAGCTAAATCGTACTCTCTGGATCCAAATTTTATTGCGCGTTTATTTCGATTAATTATTATGAATTCAAGAACGCTACAACAATACACCATCTGTGAAAGCCATTATTCTGAATTGGATGGTTAGATTACTCGTCAGTCGTCAATTCTGGCTTAATTCTCTTTTTAAGTACTAACCAGCCTCGAGGAAGATTGAAGACTGGGTTGTATTGGCTCATGGATTGAAAAAGAGTTTTAATGTTCACCCAATACACATCCTCTATGGATGAATCAACATCGCATAACAACACTTTATCCTCTTTAGAATTCCAACCCACTATTGGTGAGTAATGAGGATTACCATGGGGACATGGAGCAACACTGGATAGAAGATCATCCTGTCTGTAATTAACAATAATAACGGAATGGTGTTCTTTGAATGATTTTTTTACATCATTTAAGAATAAGGAATAATGCTCCGCATAAGCACGTTGAACAGTTATATCAAGCCTGTTTTCATAAATAAGCTCGGAA
The DNA here is from genome assembly GCF_001467955.1 of Legionella quateirensis. Lineage (GTDB taxonomy): Bacteria > Pseudomonadota > Gammaproteobacteria > Legionellales > Legionellaceae > Legionella > Legionella quateirensis. The sequence goes on from NZ_LNYR01000049.1 coordinate 20,165, forward strand.
ATAAAATGCAGCTCATGCAAGGCCATTCCTCTATCTAAAAATTGATGAACAGGCATAAACTCGGAAAAACGAGTGCTTATCCATTCTGATTCCTGTTTTTTGTCCAGCCCCAAACCAAGTGCTGCAAGAATAATTGACGCAGGACCACAGGTCGCCTCATGTTCCTGACGAAAACCCTCTTTATATTGTTGGATCATCTTTTTAAAGATACTGTCCATAGAACTTTCTGTGTGCTCACCAGGGGGCTGTTAACAATTCACTTGCTCAATCGCCCAGGTACATAGGACTATCCACCCGGGGATTTTCAACAGCACCTATTAAAATGTCATCTTGAACGTAATTTTTTAACGTCATCAACTTCTTTTTACACTATAGTGTACATACAATAAAAAAGCTTCTTGTCACAGTCCTATTAGGATAATTTCTGGATGAATATCCCGGATGAATATTATGAATAGAGATTTATCAACATTAGTCACTCTTAGCTCCGAACAGGTGCTAAACCAAATGGATAGCTCTTTAAATGGACTGACGAGTCTCGAAGCACAAAAAAGACAGACTGAATCTGGGCTGAATGAATTAGTCCGCAAATCCTATCGTTCGCTTGTTTTTGAAGCCATATCTCATTCAACTAACCCATTAATCGCCATATTGTTAATTGCTGCTTTGATTTCAGCATTTACTGGAAATATTGTCAGTTCAACGATTATTGTTACTATGGTTATTATAAGTATTGGCCTGGATTATTTTCAGAGCCATCGGTCACTGCTTGCCATTAAAAATCTACAAAAGCACATTGCTACGAAGGCAAATGTGTTACGTGACGGTCAATGGCAAGAAATTCTGTGTCGAGAACTGGTTCCGGGAGATGTGATTCAACTTATCGCTGGTGATGTGGTACCTGCAGATTCGTTATTAATAAAAGCCAAAGATCTGCATATTCAGCAAGCAGCCCTTACGGGTGAATCACTGCCTGTTGAAAAAGAAGCGGGTGCACAAGCCACCATACTTAAAAACCCATCTGAGGCTAGTAATGCGGTTTTTTCAGGTTCTTCAGTAGTGAGCGGTACAGCAATAGCTGTTGTAATAAGTACAGGACAGAACACTCAATTTGGTCAAATAGCGGAAGCTCTTTCAAAAACTGCACCTCATACTGAGTTTGAAAAAGGGATTACTCGATTTGGCCTGTTTATCATGAAGGTAGTGTTTTTTCTGGTGATATTTGTCTTCTCCGTCAATCTCTATCTTAAACGATCCCTGCTCGAATCATTATTATTTTCTGTAGCATTAGCAGTGGGCCTGACCCCCGAGTTATTGCCAATGATTACTACTGTAACCCTTGCGGCTGGCGCTGTTCGTATGGCAAAAAACAATGTTATTGTCAAAAACTTATCCGCAATCCAGAATTTTGGCAGCATTGATATTCTTTGCAGTGATAAGACTGGAACCTTAACCAGTGGGGAAATGATATTGGATCAGCACCTGGATCCTTTTGGAAGAACATCAGAATATGTGATGCTGCTGGCCTATTTAAATAGTTTGTTTGTCAGTGAAATACCTAGCCCGTTTAATATTGCCATATTAAAAAAAGCAAACATTAACCCTCTCGATGCGGCGATCTTGAAACATGATCACCCTGATATAGCAAAATACAACAAGATCGATGAAATTCCATTTGATTTTGAGCGACGTCGTTCCAGTGTTGTTATAGAAAAAAATAACGCCCACATGCTCATTACCAAAGGTGCTCCAGAGTACATAATAAAAGACTGCACCCATTTTGATAATGAAAGCAAACAACAGGTGTTGGATGATGTGCATCGCAAAATGTTTGAATCCACTTTTTTATCATTAAGCGAACAAGGTTACAGAGTACTGGCTATTGCTTACCGAACAATGGCCACACAACCCTCTTATCATGCTCAGGATGAAAAAGACATGACTTTAGCTGGATTTGTTGCCTTTTTTGATCCCCCACTACAGGACATTCCTTCTGTAATAAACGAATTGCATCACGAAGGTGTAAGGATAAAAATTATTACTGGAGACAATGAATTAGTGACACGTCATGTCTGTAAAGAAGTACATATTAACACTGATACCATAATACTCGGTGATGAATTGGAGCATATCAGTGACTCTGCGTTAGGATCGATTGCAGAGCAAGTGGATGTTTTTGCCCGTATCACCCCCATGCAAAAACAACGCATCATTGCAGCATTACGCTCTCGCAATCATGTTGTAGGTTATATTGGTGATGGAATTAATGATGTTCCTTCCTTGCACATCGCGGATGTAGGTATTTCAGTTGCAGGTGCTGTAGATGTGGCTCGAGAAGCAGCAGACATCATCTTATTGAAACAGAATTTAGGGGTATTGCTGGATGGAATCATTGAAGGACGTAAATCATTTGGAAACGTGATGAAATATCTGATGATGGGTACCAGCTCTAACTTTGGAAATATGTTAAGTATGGCTGTCGCAATTGTCTTTTTACCCTTTTTACCCATGTTACCGTCCCAGATTCTATTAAATAATCTTCTTTATGATATTTCTCAAATAACCATTCCAACGGATAATGTGGATCGCAGTTTTACACGTAAACCGAAACACTGGGATATAAGTATTATTCGTAAATTTATGTTTTATCTTGGCCCTATCAGTTCAATTTTTGATTTTATCACTTTTTTCATCATGCTTAAGATTTTCGCAGCTTCTGAATCATTATTTCAAACGGGGTGGTTTGTAGAATCATTGGCAACTCAAACTCTGGTGGTTTTTGTAATTCGCTCCGTTAAAAATCCCTGGCAAAGCAAGCCCAGCATACCCTTGGTATCATCAGTACTCCTTTGTGTTGCACTTGGTATCCTTTTGCCATTTACCCCTCTAGCCCCTCTTTTAGGATTTATACCATTGCCAGCGACGTATTTTCTCTTTCTTATTACTGCTACGGTTACTTATCTGTTTCTGGTAGAACTGATTAAAAGAAAATTAATGTGGAAATGGATATAAAAACCATGAGACTGAATATCAAATAATGTTCTCTAAGTAATTGGCAAATAAATCAGTCTTATACAGCGAAATAATTTAATGATCCTCTTTTAATTTTAATTAGAAAGGCGGACTATAATAAATACATCATTGAGCAAAATAATGGATTATCTATGAAAAACTCATCAAACATTGGAAACGAAAATAAAACAGTGGATGTAATGGATGCTCTTTATAATCGTCGAGCTGTTCGCGATTACCTTCCTACTAAAGTAGACTCAGATCTGATTCATACTTTATTGGATGCAGCAATACAAGCTCCTACTGCTCTGCATGAAGAACCCAGAGCATTTGCCGTGATTCACAAGAAAGAACGATTGGATCGCTTATCCGAGGATTGTAAAAAAGCATTGCTTAATGAAAAACTCAAATACAAAACAGAACAAACACAACATATTCTTGATGTAATAAAACAACCAGACTATAACGTATTTTATAATGCAAGCACATTAATTGTTATTTACAGCACTTATGCGGGGCCATTTGTAAAAGCAGAGTGTTGGCTCGCTGCTGAAAATTTAATGCTTGCCGCTTATGCTAAAGGACTGGGTTCATGTGTCATTGGATTTGCCCTCGCTGGTTTAAACTTGCCGGAATGGAAGCACGAATTGGAAATCCCGACACACATGAAGGCTCAAGCTGCGATTATTCTTGGATGGCCTGCCGGAGAGACACTAGCTCCGTCTCATAATCCCCCAAAGATACTTTCGTGGAAATAATAAGCAATTTATTGGGATACCTGGTTAGAACTTGCTGAGTGTATTTATTTAAATCTCAATGAGCCTATAAATACCCATCATTAAAATACCCGTCATTACGAGCAAAGACCTACGTTTATCTGGATTGCCTCACTGTGTTTGCAACGACGAGCGGCATTTTTAATATCATCTTCGAGCGAATAGACTCGGATTTAACTTTAAGAGACAGGTACCCATAGGCGCATACATTGTTGATTTTATCTCTCTTAAAAACGAGTGAATTGAGTTGTCTGGATAACGTTGGCTATTTAAAAATGAACGAAGCAACACGTGCTGTAGGAATATCCTCAATGAGTTCTTCCCGGATGAGCGCTTTCGCGCGATCGTTTTCAAAAACCTCTTTAAGATCCATAATCTTCCCAGCTGGAACGTGTTCACCGAGCAGGATTTCGAGAAGCCTGGTGCTCTGAAATTTCAGCGTTTGTTCAGCAATTAGCGAAGCGAGCTTATCTCGGTTCCTTACCCTGTTTTGATTATTTCTGAACTCGTTCTGCTCTGGCAGATCCTTAAGATCCAGGACGGCGCATAATCGTTTAAAATGCCGATCAGAACCAATTGCAAAAGTAATAAGTGCACCATCCGCTGTTCGGAATAATTCACCATAAGGAGCTATGTTTGGATGTTTTGATCCAATACGTTGCGGTATCTGTCCCGTCATAAGGTAATTCGATGCCTGATTCACAAGACTGCTAATAGCAGCATCGTAAAGAGAAACCGAGACTACCCGGCCTTTCCCACTTTGTTCCCGTTTATAGAGCGCCAGAAGGATGGCCTCTTTCAGGTGGTGAGCTGCCAACACATCAATTAACGCAATCGGCATTTTAACTGGACCACTCTCATCGGTACCGTTCATTGACATAAATCCACTTTCAGATTGCAGTACGAGATCATAGGCAACCCGATCGCTATCATCACCGTAGCCGTTTATTTTTCCAATGATCAGACGTGGATTAACACTTAGAAGAAACTCATCTTGTACTCGAAGCTTGATAAAATCGTCTTTTTTAAAGTTCATTATTAAAATGTCAGCTTCTGAAATAAGATTTAGAAAACAGTTGTGATCTTCTTCCTTCATGAGATCTAGGAACTGGTACTCTTTCCCAAAATTAACACTGGCAAAATAGGCTGATATCTCAGAATTCGGGTCTTCGTCTGGAAGCTTCCATGATCTGGTTACATCTTTATGAATGGGATGTTCGACTTTAATTACGGTAGCGCCCAACTCAGCAAAAAAAGTAGCTACAGAAGGACCTGCAAGCACTGAACTCAGATCAATTACCTTTAAGCCCTTTAACATAGATTAGATTTCCATCTCTCAATAAACATCGGTTGTATTACACCTTGCCATGGACATTAGCACAAAATTTCAGTTTGGGAACCGTTGTTATAAACCTTGCGTCCAGCGGCTGTAATTTATTGGCTAAACGCAACAAATCCGATTTAAAAATATACTTAGGTATTCCCAGTCAATTTCAAGCCTAAATACATTCCATTCAAGTTGAAGTTAGCTGTTGAGTTATTGCCAACATTAGCGAATACAATGCCGTTGCCTGAATAGCTGATGATTGAGTTTAAATAATTCATCCACATATACCCGATATCAAAACTTAGTATATTTTGTTCAAACTTCCAATCATATTGTGCCCCCAGCTTGGCTGCCAGTTCTGGAACAATTACCCCGTTGAGTGTTTGATTATAATTACCCGTTACAAAAGGACTTATGGGGTTATTGGGATAAGGATAATTTTGATAACCGCTATTTCGTTGTTTCGCGGTACCAATTAACATGCTTCCAGCCATTTTAGCGTAAAGCTCTAAGCTATTGACGGGCATATATCCCAGATCAATGCCCAGGCGTGGGCCAAAACCATTATAGGAGAGCGTGTCCGTTGTGGTATAGGCAACTACTGATGTTGGGTGCAGCAGTGAGATGTTATCGAATTGATTTTTAATACGTCCAAACTCCGCTCCCGCATGAAGTCGCACTAACTTATTTCCAGGAAGTTGCAGGTGTTGTCCAAATTCAATATCAACTTCATCCCAATTGGTTCTGACTTGAAATTCGCTGGCATAAAATCCATCATTATTGCCAGCAAACGCATATCCTACTGGAAAATTTCCCTTATTGTGTGAATTCAAATGATACCAATTAACCACTAAATCATTGGCTTTGAATTGGTATGCTCCATTGATTTGAAAACCCCATCCCCATTTAGGTCCAATATTAACCATTTGATTGGGCGCACCACTGGTACCAATAAAGACACCATTATTATCATTGCCGGAGTAATTGCTATAAGCAGTGTATCCTAACCCATTACCACCAAAAGCAGGCTGTAAATAGAGTGCTGCTCCACCAAAGCTCCATGCTTTATTTCCGCAGGGAATTTGTACCTTACCAGACTCACAGATTGGTCCCATAGAGCCAGAAAATGATATGCTGCAATTCATTATCAATACAGCTACGGCTATTCCTTTCAATTTAAACATAAATCCTCTTTACGTCAGTTTTGACATTATTTGACCCATTTCAGACCGAAATACAAACCATTCAAATTAAAGTTTGCTGCGGTACTGCTACTGCTGGCAGATCCTGCAAGTCCCGAACCGGTTTGACTGACGAGCGCATTGAAATAATTGACCCACATATACCCTACATCAACACCCCATATTCCCTGTGCTGTGGGATAATCGTATTTCAGACCTAATTTGGCTTCTAATTCAGTGATTACAACGCTGCGATTTGTTTGAACATAGTTCCCTGTACTGAATGATTGAGGGAACGCTAAATTTTGATAACCCGAAACGTTCTGTTTGGTAGTACCAATCAGCAAACTGGCAGCCCCTTTTGCATAAAGTCCTAGCCCATGTCCCAGCAGATAAGTAAAATCATCTCCGACTCGAGGTCCAAAACCATTAAACGATATGTTGTCGGTTGTGATAAAAAGCGGGCTACTGTCTGGTCGAAGTCGAGGATAGTTCGTAAATACCGTCTTGACTCTTGAGTAATCGATACCTGCATGAAGACGCATCATTTTGGTTTCATCAAAATCAAAGTGCTGTCCCAGTTCAATATTAACTGCATCCCATGATGGTGCAACTGTGATAAATCCTGCATACAAAGCAGGAGCGTTTCCAGAAAATAAAGAACCATGCGGCAAATACTTACTGGTAGTGTTGTTCTGATGATACCAATTTAAATCCAGATCACTGCCGGAACCAAACTTATAGGCTCCTTCAATTTGAAATCCCCATGACCATTCGGGTTTAACATTCGTGATGGTGTTGTTCGGATTATTAGCACCCACGGTAGTACCAAAACTATCGGTCCCATAACTGAATGCACTATAGCCAAGACCATTTCCGCCAAAAGAGGGTTGCAGGTATAAGGCCTGTCCACCAAAGCTCCAACCTGCTTTGTCACAAGGAATGCTTACATCCCCAGGCACACATGCTGCGCCCATTGTGCCTGCAAACACAAGGCTATTACCGATAATTAAAAGTGATGCTATTGAACATTTAAATTTGAACATACATTCCCTATGACATGGTAAACATGTGTAATCCTGAAGTGGGTGCATGCTAACATAAAACCATGAATTTAATAAATAAAATAATTATAGAACTGGTTATTCGTCATTTGGAAACAGGTTGGCGCTATTTAATAGAAACAGCGCCTTGGCTTCTAAGCAAGTTTATTATTTTTTCGTTACCGATCGCTTCACTGAGTACAAGTGGTGTCTGATTATTTTTATCGATGGCATTTATGTTAATATCCGTGTGATCCAAAATCCACTGTACTGTAGTTATATCCCCGCGATAGACTGCCTGGTGCAATACAGAATGTCCTTGCTTATCAGCTAAATGAACATCAGCACCTTTATCAATAAGAATGCTCATTGCAAGTTCATTACCGGCTGCTGCAGCCAACATAAATGGGGATAATCCTGTATTATCAAGAGGATTAATTGTAGGTGCGGTATCACAGCACAGTTCCACCATCTCTTTTCCGCTATAACGGGCTGCGTAATGGAGTGCTACCCTACCCTTACTGTCCGCTAAAATACTGATGTCTTTTTCTTTTAAAAGAATCCTCAGGCAATCAAGCTGATCATTTAAAATCGCAGTGTGAACGGGATAATGCGAATTATTATTTTTTATATAAGCTAACATGGGGTTAGAGATCACGCTCTCTTCCAACAATGTAGAGAATCCATGAGTAGCCATCATGTGAAGTACGGTATCACCATTATTATCCTGCAAATGCAGCATAGTGGGTGTTTTTTCTCGTAACATCCTAAAAATTTTAATTTTGGTTTCTTTTAAATCAGGAGCATAAGAAACAGGGAGTACCAAAGCGCTAAATAAGGGCAATTGGGATTGCATATTCTTAAGGTTTGAATCAGCCCCTAAAGAAAGAAGCACCGAAACTGTATAATAATATCCCTCTAATGCGGCAACATGTAAGGGAGTCATTCCATAGGTATTAGTTTTATTAACACTATCGTTAGATAGCCTCATAGACATTAGAACTTTGTCCAGTCCAAAAGAGACCACGGTATCAAAAATAGTTGCACCATGAAGCTGTGGCATAGGTTGAGTGCTCTCATCAGAGAGATACGGAGCAAAATTGTCTAGATAAGTCTCAGCTAATTTCAGATAATTATCGTATTGTTCTTTTAACGAACCAGAAAAGATGAGATCACGAGAAACATGCTCAGAACACCAGCTCTCCAATTTGTGGAACTGTTCTGCATCGGGTTCCTGACCATTAAGACCTAGCTGTTCACATAACATAGTAAAATTCATCTAAACATCCTTTATTTGCATCTTTTAATGATTTTTTATACTAAGACTTGCTTCAGCTTTATTTTCTACCTTATCCTCATTTCCATGCGCTTGTTGAGCAAATCGCTCCTTGAAATTTTTAAAAGTTGCAGCCACTTGCGTAGTATTAGCCTGAGGGACATCACTGGTAGCAGATTTGCTTAAATGGTGGTGAGATTCAAGGGCTTGCTTCACAACTGTAGAAGTCTCTGATTGATGCAGTGTCCTTCGATCCTGAATGGGAATGTGTACCATTTCTTGTTCTATCTTATCCGCTCTGGTATTGATACCAATAGCAAATTCATCAGAATTTTTCCTAAAGTTGGTAACAATTCGATTAGCCTCACTCACTGTTGCATCTGCTTTTAAGTCTTTTATTATTTCTTTCAATTCACTTATTAATTCCTCTCTTTTTTGTGGAGTAGCGTTACGGATCTCTCCTACTTTTTCATCAATAAATTCATCCATTTTTTTATCTTTTGGACCACACCTTAATTCTTTAAGTTCTTTGACTAAGGATTTAACCTCATGGTTATTGATAAGAAAAAGTTGGGTCAAGGCCTCTTTAACTGGCATACGATCAGCAGGATCAGGTTTGACCAGTGCTTCAATTAATGTCCTTATTTCAAGCCCCTCTCCTTCTTTAAAGAACGGATGATTAAAATCAAACTTAGAGCCATCATGATCCGATTGAATAGAACCGGTAATAAATCTATGGATATTTTTTCCTAGTAAGTACGCATGAAGACTATCGGCATTGATTGAGACAGGTTTGACAAAAAATTCAGGTGGATTAAAGTTTGTTGAACTTAAAAGAGTGCAATATTCATTGCCAGGTATTCCAGGTACAAAATTCTGATTCTCATCGGTAAATAAAAAACTTTTTGTATCAGAAATAATTAGTTTTCCATCCGAATTGATTAACCAATTCGTTATTTTTGCATCTGGAAACATACAACCTGCGTCTTGAATTTGCAACATGACATCAGCCATTTGCTCAAAAACCGTTGAAACTACCTTAACAGGCTCACCCCCTCGCAAGGAAGCTAAACCATGGCTATATAAATCACCCCCAGAACAATATTCGGTAACTAATAATGTTCGAGAAGCTGGTTCACCTCTTCTGTTCGTACAGAATACTTGACGCTCAGTATCTATGACCGCCAAATTATTCCCTATATGTTCACGTAAATGAGCCTCTGCATTTCTTGGCATATACAGTCGATCATCTATTTTTAAAACTTCAGTGCTATTATCTTTTAAGTGAGTTACTTTAAAATTCTTTGCATTCCCACCCCCTAAAAAACTAATCTGATGAGTCGCCAAAAACTCGCGAAACATATCTGCTTCAGGGCTCTTATCTTCTAAGGGATATAAACTTTTAAGACGATCATGTACTACCTTGCCAGAGTACTTTTTTCCCATACCATTCAGTATGTCAACCAATTTTTCTGCTTTTTCTGGCGCCATTTGAGCAATTATTTCCGTAAGGAGAGTTGGTGTAGCGGTAGTAGGAAGTAACGATTTGACTCCTAATGAAGACGTTTGATATTGGATGCTTTTAAAAAGTTCTGAACTTATTTTTTGGTATCCAGGTGAATCAGCCAATAAATCTTGAGGATAGGTATAATCAATCTTTTTTATTTGTTTTTGAATTTCTTTAAGCAAATGAATTTTGCCATCAACATCACGGGTATTATTGAATTCTTTAATTAACTGATTTACGTCTCTGGTAAATTCAAAGACAGCCTCTTTGGGTAATGCACCCGCATCAAAAGGCTGAATTAGCTCCATAGGTTTCGGAGAGGCAGGCATAGCAATGATTTTGTGCAGATCGGATCCGGTAACTAAAAAATTAAAGAACTGATCCAGTTTCGATCTCATTCTGCCACCTGCAAAAAAAACAGAGCAACATGCAGTTTTTCCTGATGCAACTGCACATACTAATCATCAGTAACTCAGCATCACTAGCTGCTATAAATTAAGCCTTACACACTTTATTCGGCACGTACTACAGGCTCAATCCAGTGCTTGTTTGGACATAGTTAATTTCCTTTAGATTAATTATAGCTCAAGAGATGCAAACAATTGGCCAATACGATTAATTTATGATCATAGGTTGAAATAATTTCTTGTGATAACAACGAAGCCCTGCTTCCAGTTGTTCAACGGAATCCAAATTTAGGGTAATAAATCCCATCGCATGTAATTTCAAAAGCCATGCTGGCTGATTTTTTAGATTCACATCCTGAAACGTTACCTACATGAGTTGAATACGGCACACAATCCCTGCACTATTACCATGAATACCTTCAAAATTGTTGGCTATTAGCTCATGAGAATAAAGATCTGTTTTGGAAGATTAAACCTTGAGATGTCCCCCACTACTATTCCTCTAGATCCAATTTATCACCTCAGCGTGCATGAGCTTAATGGAAAGTCAGCTACCTTCTGTTCCTCTGAGGTATTGATTAAATAGGAAGTGAAACAATGCATAAAGGACATCAACAACACACTTGCAAGCAGAAGAGAAATGGGGGTTGTCAGGAACAAGAATAACCCGACGGGGATAAATACATTATACAGAATCACCTGATTGAGATCATTGAGGCGATTACGAGTTAACATCCTTTGTTCTTTGGCTATACGTTGTGGCTCAACGCCATCCAGCTTCAATTGATTCATTAATTGCTTATCCTTTTCAGAATCAATCAAAACACGTGATAATGCACTGATTAGGAGGATAGCAGAAATGATAGGCGATAGCGGTACGGAGGCGATAGAAAAAGCAAACACACCTAAAGCTACCATAATTGATGAAGCAGTGAGTAAGGAGCGAATAAAATTTAATTCTCTATACCGCCATTCAAGAGTCAGGCGTTTTTGATCAGCGCCACTTGCCTGCCTGAATTTTAATTCATATTCCTCACAACTTTCTTGAAAACGAATAACCATTACTAAAACATCGATCAATTGTGCGATAACCTCCAATTGTATCCCGTAAAAACCTGCTGTTTGTGAGTTGTTAAATGACAACCAAAAAAACTGCGTCAGATTAACAGCGCCCCACAAGCTGTCATTCAAAAGTTTATAGTATAAATCTCTAAGTGTTTTATCATTGGTTTTATCCTGCTGTTCTCCAATTATAATCTGTGCTAGTAAACCGAAATTGACTGAAAAACGAGCCATATAGAGCGTAAAGCTCATCACGCCCAAGGTTGTATCCAAAGGTGTAAGCGTCCTTAAGTTTTTTTGCGACTGAGCAAGATATTTGGCGAATCCTTTGCTTCGGTTCAACTGAAGCCTTTGAGTGTTCAAATCAGTCAATTGGCTATTAAAAAACGTTAAAGTTGATTTCAGGATTGGCTTATTTTCTTTTAGCTCTTGATTGTCTTTTTTCACCGGCATCCACAGGAAAAGAACTATGGAACCATATTAATGTTTCAATCCTGTCTTAAGAGTGACGCTTACATTACAAACTTGTAATCTTCATTCATTAACTTCACTCTTCTTTTATGCTACTATTGATTAAGTTTTATCCATTGTGCCCGTATGCGTATTTTAATTGTTGAAGATCAAAAAAAGACCGCTGATTTTATCTGCAAAGGATTCAGGGAATATCAATTTCAGGCGGATGCTGTATACGATGGCGCGGAAGCATTGTTTCAACTGTCTGAGATAAAGTACGACGCGGTTGTTCTGGACGTTCTGTTACCTATAATGGATGGATGGACTGTACTTGAAAAGATTCGTGAAACCAAACCCGACTTACCGGTTATAATGCTTTCAGCTTGTGATGATGTAGAAAGTCGAATCAGGGGACTGGAAGCAGGCGCTCATGACTACTTAATCAAACCCTTTTCTTTCAACGAACTACTGGCTCGCGTCAAATCACTGTTACGCAGAAAACCTAATGACAATCCCATAACGTTAATGATTGATGATCTGAAACTGGATTTAATGAAACATACTGCAGTACGAGGGGGAAAAAAGCTCCTGTTAACGGCAAAAGAATTCATGCTCCTTGCCTTGATGTTAAGGCGAAGCGGTGAAGTACTTTCACGAACCATTATTGCGGAACAGGTTTGGGATATCCATTTTGATTGCAACACCAACATCATAGATGTCGCGATAAAACGTTTAAGGGAAAAAGTCGACAGTGAATACCCCAGAAAATTAATCCATACCGTCAGAGGAGTGGGATATGTCCTGGAAATTCGCTAACTCAATGTCGATAATTAATCGGTTGTTGTTAATATTTTTCACCACCATGGTGCTGATTTTGATAGTCATTACCGGTTTAGTCTATCCCCCACTGAAAGAGTTGCTTCATGTAGCACATATAAATCATGAACAATACAACTTTGTATTAACTCAAATTTGCATAAAAAAATTTTTTATTGGACTTTGGGTTTCTGCCTTAATATTAATTTGCGCCAGTTATTTAGTTGCTAAAAAAAGCATGAAACCTATTTATGACTTCGCCGAAGAGCTTGAGTTAATTAACGCCTCATCATTAGATAAACGCCTGAAAAATGAAGGCCATCCTAAAGAACTGAGACAATTGGCCGCAACATGCAACGCCATGTTATTTCGAATCGAAAGTGCATTTCTGCACATCAAACAATTTTCTGCCAGCATGGCACATGAATTACGCAATCCGGTACACTACCTCCAAACAGCTACGGAAATCACTCTGGCAAAACCACAGTCGATTGAAGCCTACCAGCACCTGTTACAGACACATATGGAAGAATATCAACAGTTAACCCAGCTTATAGATAACCTCCTGTTTTTAACCCGTAGTGAACATGGCCAAATTCAGTTAAATCGAAAACAACTGCCTGCAAAGGATTTAATCAATTCTATAGTCGAATATTATCATTCCTCCGCCTTAGACAAAGGGATAGAAATTCAGGTTGTTGGTAATGCCAGGATAGAAGTAGATGAGCATCTGTTTAAACGTGTCATTTCAAATGTAATAGATAACAGCCTGAAGTATACAAAACAAGGTGGAACGATACTTATCACGATTGAAGAAAAAGTAAATCACATCCAAATCACCATAAAGGACAATGGCATTGGCATAGCCAAAGAACACCTGCCCTTGCTGTGCCAAGGCTTTTATCGTGTTGATCACTCAACCAACAATGAAAACGCCGGCATCGGTTTGGGATTAGCGATCGCTAAATCCATTATGACCATTCATAACGGTCAGATTGATATACAGAGCCAACCCGATTTAGGGACTGTTGTATCGCTTCTCTTAAATAATGAATCATTTAAAGTATAAATTTCAGTATTTAAAGTAGCCTGGATGAAGTGCGAAGCGCGTAATCCGGGAAGCCCCGCGAAGCGGGCACCGTTTAAAAAGGTACCATCCTGCGCATAGGCCACCCGGATTTCGCTGTGCTTCATCCGGGCTACTTTTGTATTGTCAAATCATCACCCCTACATCATCTTTCTCTACTCCCAATTCGAAATTAAGTTATAAAACAACTATATTTATTTAAATAAAGTCGAAAAGGATGTTGCCATGCTTCTACTAAAACCATCACCAGAGCAAGCTAAACTTGGATTAAGAGCGTTCATAACAATCATGCTCGCTGATCCGGAGCTCAATTCACTGACAGAATTACAAAAACGAACTTTGGCAGCAGTGCAAAAATTTATTACCTTTACCGACTTCCCTCTGGATGAACTTGATGAACCTATAAAAAGTGAGGAGTTGCAACAGGGTTTCACTGATAAAACACTGAGTCACCAGTTGGTTTCAGGAATGATCATCATGGCGGTCGTGAATGATATGCCCAAGCTGGAGCAAGTCAAACTGATTGAACATTTGGCAAAAGCACTTAATGTCAATGAAGGAGCAGTTAGCGCATTATTCAAACTGGTTCATCATCATCAGTATATGTATGCTTTTGATGTCATGCGTCATATGTATATTGGAGAGGGTTTCGCCAAAGTCTGGCATGAGGAACGATTTAAGGGAATATATAAAATCATTGGCGGTATGAAAGGTTTTTATGAGGATCCGCAATTAGCTGAACGATACGAACAACTGGGTCAATTACCTTCCGGCACTTTAGGCAAAGAATTCTGGCAATTCTATAAGGAGCATCAATTTACCTTTCCAGGGCAAAAATACGGTTCTCCTGTAATGATTACCAACCATGATATGGCTCATGTATTGGGAGGATATAATACTACTCCAGGTGGCGAATTACAGGTTGCTTCTTTTACTGCTGGATTCCGAAAATCAGGAATGATATGGATTTTATTGTTTATTATCAGTCAATTTCAACTTGGAGTTAAAACAGTACCTATAGACGTGCCTCTAACCACAGGAAAATTTAATCCGGAAGAAGAACTGTTAGCCCTTCAAAGGGGTACTTTAATGAATGTGGATCTGTTTGATAATTGGGATTATTGGCCGGTGATCGACTGTAACATTGATGATATACGAAAAAAATATCATATTTTGCCCAATGAAGAAGTACTTGATGTCATTAAAAATGGAAAAGCCTGAACCTATGTAATCTTCACAAAATTTGAACAGGCAATTTAGTGTAGGCTTACCTAATAACCGCTCAAACCACGTCTTTGCGAGCACAGCGAAGCAATCCAGTGTCGTAATCCAAAACCTCTGGATTGCTTCGCTGTGCTCGCAAAGACGGGATTTAATAGTCCAATTAGTTGATTGTGTAAGATTTGATTCTATGTTCAATTTTTGTGAGGATTACTGAGGAGCAGTACTGTTCACACCTGCCCCTATCTACAATGCCAAAATAAATTGCGAAAAACCTGCTTACCGCTTTGTTATAGGTACTAGTTTAGGGTTTGCCTAATAACCGCTCCAACCTTGTCTTTGCGAGCACAGCGAAGCAATCCAGTGTCGTAATCCAAAACCTCTGGATTGCTTCGCTGTGCTCGCAAAGACGGGATTTAATAGTCCAATTAGTTGATTGTGTATGATTTGATTCTATGTTCAATTTTTGTGAGGATTACTGAGGAGCAGAACTGTTCACACCTGCCCCTATCTACAATGCCAAAATAAATTGCGAAAAACCTGCTTACCGCTTTGTTAGACATACTATTGAATAACACTAGGCACTAACCGTTGCTTGAGTGCGGGACGCTACAGGCTGACTTGGTACAGCATGTAAAAATTGACTCAGGATAACATCAGTACATTGCACAATAGGTTGCGTGGTGCCTTTTTTATAGAAAACCCCTACCTTCAAAGCATGTGTATTATTCAGTTGTTCCTTGACCCGTCCGGCAGTATCCAAGTCAGGCACTTCAAGCCAAAACAGAAGATTTGGTTTAGTGCTAATGTTCCATCCTGAATGTCCGGTCAAAAGATGCAGCTGATTCTTTATCAAAGTTCGGGCTTTAGATACATCAAAAAATGAATAGCTGTTAGATTTCAGCTTATCGATCGGCGTAGTATTTGTTCTGGATTCAGTATTCTTCCCCAAACCAAGTCTTAAATTTTGAGGAACCTCGTAAGAAATAAAAGGTACTTCAGACTCCAACTCTTTTACCTTGCTTAAAATAGAACACATCATTTCATTAAAAGTTGATGAACCGTATTTTAATAACAAGTTCGCACTCATTTCGTCGATACGCTTCAGTAGCTCTGCTTCTTTGCCAATTGAGATATAAAATGATTTTAATAAATACAACTTTTTCAGTTCCCAAACATCCGTTCCCTGCTCACATTCTTTTGATTTACTGCCATCGATGCCTTCTGTTTTTATCATATCAGAAACATAATCAATCAATTGACCTATAAGATTGACTTGAATCAGGACAGGCTGATTCTCCCGCATTGGAGTGGATTCACTAATGGATTTTAACTGCTTAAATAGGGTTCTTGCCTGGAGAATCGAACCAATTTCTGCGCTCCAAACCAAAGCTTCAATATAACGAGATAACATCGATATATAATTGCTCGATTCTTTTGGTAAACCCAATTGAGTATATCGAGATTCTATTTCAAAAAATAATGCTGCAGCTTTTTGAATTCGTGCTGTTCCTAAATTCTTGGCTGCATTACCATCTTTGGTACGCTCAAGTTCTTTATCTAATGTTGCTGTTGCGATATTGCTTAACATATCCAATAAGGTACTGGTATTTAAATCGCTAGTTTTACTCTTGTTTGCCAATAACAGGTGATTCAGGTTTACCGTATCATCAAATTGCTTCATAGCTAATAAAGTAAGCGAAATAGTTTGAGACATAAATGCTGCCAGGTGTTCATAGAGTGAAAGTAAATCATGTGCAACAATAAACTGTAGTAAATTCTCCATCAGCCCTAATTTTTTATAAAAATAGGTATAGGCTGTTTGACTATTCTGCTCATCTAAGGCCTTCTCTGCGCACAATCCATACAGCCATGCTCGTGATAGCATCAGCTCAATATACAATGAGATTGATAAATTAGATGATTTTATCAAAGATTCAAAACAGGCGTCCGCTTCATCATATTTTTTTAAAATAATATATGCTTCTGCAATTTTGAATAAGCCATCATACTGATCATCGCAAGAGTTCAGCTCTTGATGTTCAATTAAATGATCTATTGCTTGAATTTCCGCTTTTATAGGAAGTACCTCTCTGAGCAAGATACGATGTGTATCCAAATCATTGTCCAGAGCTGTTGTATGCATTAATTGATTTCTAGCCTTGATGGTAGAAGTCATTGATTTTATCAGATCTATCGGCGCGAATTTTTTTATTAATTTAGTATCTTTATCTAATATGTCCTTTATCAATTGGCCAATTTTAGAAATGGAAAATTCCAAGGCATACTTTTTTACAGCTGAATCTGATCGTCGTAATTGATTTGCATACTCCAACTCATCTGCCAAACATTTAACTCGAGCCAATTTCTTTATATCGGAGCCAGATACTTTTTTTACTTCTGATTGCCCCTTATTCGGACTGTTTATTGAACTGTTCTGGTCACGTTCAGATCTGGCTCTTTTTAGAGGCACGTCGATAGATGGAGGGAGATCGGCTGAGTAACGTTCTTTCATTTTTTGAATAAAAGACACTATCTCTTTAAAATCGAGTGGTTTTTTTTCATCAAATGGAATAATCCATTCAGGAGTATTTTCGTTTACCACTTTAACATTATAATTTTTAATGAATTTTATTATGGGGATATTTAATTGATACATTTTGCTAATTTGTTTGATGCCAGCCAAAAGCACATGTTCATTTTTATTGTATATCGATTGACGATGTTCAATGAGTTTTTCTAATTCCAGCAATCCTTGCAAAGGACTCATGGTAGCGACGTTATGGTTTATCCTGGACGCTTTTTTCACTGCTTTAACTGGTGCGACATGGTGTTCTTTAGCTTCTGGTTCAATGGCTTCAGGCAAGACAAAATGATCCTGGCTAAAAGCATCAATTATTGCCCTGCATTCTCTTTTCTCATTAGCTGTCAATGATTTTGCTTCCAGGCTAACTCTGGAATTCATCATGTACTGCCATAACACGCCAGGTTCGGCATTATCTTCGGGAATAAGTACACTGTGTTTAAAGTGTCCAAGAGCCTCTATCAACCGAGGAATCCACTGTTCTGCAATTCGTCTTAAAATGTGGCCATGACTGTCTGGATGCATGGATTGATGTTCATGAGCCAGTTTATCGCGAATTTTTTTAAAGAAAGTAAAAACCCCTGAGTCCTTGCCAAAATTAAGAAAATCAATTAACTCTTTGGATAATTCACCAATACGGGCCAGAACTCTGCCCAAATAATATCGATGCTCTTTATTCTCATAATCCAGATCTAATGAGTGCAGATCATTCAGGAGCGAGGAAATACGATGGATATGTTTCTGTGAATACGTATATTGTACCAGGGCAATCAGATGAGGGGATATCTTAAAACCTGCTAAAATGCTTCCTGGTGATTTATTATTGCGTTCTGCATTAAGAATGGATCTGATTTTATTCTTTATATTTCTAAAATCATTTTTTAGATCCTGAAGTCCCTGTCGAATGGTTAATTTATCAAATTCAGTACTGATTATTTGATCAAGGGCGCTTAAATAAGTGAGTTCCAGTCCGTTAGGCCTGCGTTTCGCATTATCATGGCGGTTAATATTGCCGTATTTATTTCGGATGTAATGATGAGCATGCTCCCCTTTATCGTTGTAACTAATCGATTTTGCAAGTCTGCTAATCTCTTTAAATAGTTGAGGAAGATCGTCAAGCTTTTCCTCAGAAAGTTGTTCCATTTGCTCTATCAATAAGACCAGATGTTCCAAAGTTTTAAGATCTTCTGTCTTATCCTGTTGCGCTTTTGTTTTTGAATCAGCACAGTTATCAGACTTTTGTTTTTTAATACCCACTGTGCTTAACCTGTTTATTTTTACCAGTGAGTTAATATCAAAATGTTCCTCTTTAACTTCGTCTTGACTGAAATAAAAATCTGCTCTGTTCTGAGCCTCATCACTGATAAGGACTAAATAGGAAAATGAATTATTCTGCAGGAGACTTGTATCAAGCCCTTGTTCCTTAAACTTTTTTTTCAGATCATCAACACTTGCTTTTCCAATAGAGTAACAAAAGACTTGAGCTGCTGAATCAGGCGCGTTAAATTGTGAGGCTATTTTTAGGTCAAAAAACATATTAATTATGAATTAAAAAAATTCAGCATATCCTATCACAAACACCCGTAATGCTCAATGATAAGCCTTAGTGTAAAAATTTAACCCTATTAGTGTTGTTTTAACAAGCGCTCCTTAGTGTATCAAGACAGAGTAAAACCCCAAGGTCATTCCTGCTGCTCTCCATCAGCCCACAATTGTTGATCGCGTGTAACACCATAAACAGCGCCATCATCACCATTGTCGATAAGTTTGAATATTTGGTTAAATCCACAAACCCACAAAATTAAAGACCAGACAGTCGAAATGATACACGAAGTGTCGCCGATATCATTTTATTAGAGCTATTTTTACTTCTATTATTAATGCTGAAGAAGTAGGTAGGAATCAATAGTTAACCCGACATCAGTTAGCTCGACGTGTTCTTAGTGGCATCCACCAAGCGTTCACTTAATTGAGGAAATTTACTTTTTATATTATCCACAGCCTCCTCAAGCGACTCCGCATTACAAATGGACTCAAACAAAATTATTCTATAATCATTTTGAGTATGATCTCTCTTAGGATGTTGCTCTTTTATTTCATTGTTTTTTTCTATTCCTTTAACAGCGATATACTGGATGTCAATCAATTCATCATGATGTTCAAGAGCCTTTACCAAGGCTTTTAAATTTGGATAAAATTGTTCTTTAAACCTGATTCCAGGTTCAATAAAGAACCCACTGTTTACTATGGACAATAACTCTGAATAAGGCTCCGGTGTTGAACTGCTGTCCAGATGGACATCTTCAGACACTATATGTTCCAATCCCGATTGATTGTCTGCCAGAGGCGCTGCATTAAACTGCTCAGCAGGCGGAGGTTGGTTGATGTCTTTTAATGTAGATTTTAACCACTCTTGTTCAATACTGAAATGAGCGCTTGGACCTATAAGAACCCCGGGATTGCTGCCAAGATCAGATTCGGGCGGGAAATGCAGCCCAATGCTTAAGGCGTTAACAATTTTTTCAAAAATTTTTAATGGAATTTCGCAGGATAATTGATGAGCGTGGGCACTATCTCCATGAGTACGGCTTTTAAAAAATGCATGATACTGATCAGTATACTTGATAGAGAGTACATTAAGAGTACTTGACCGATTGTTATAACATTTAAATCCATGACTCTGTTCTTCCTGATTCAAGAGCTCATTTTTGGGGATTGGCAACTGCGCCAAAATATCGGTTATTTCACGACGTTCTGCAAAAGTATAATCGGTTATATGTTCATTATCTGGCAAACGATTTAATGCCTCATCCAGCCCCTGGATAGTTGATGTATCCACTTCTGCAAGTACACAACCCTCATTAATGGATAAAGGTACCCTGTTCACAAAATGCAAATACCAACGTTGACTCACATGATCCCGAGTAAGCACATAATCATTGGGAATTAATCCTTCTCTCTTAGGCAAGTTAACCAAAAATCTCACAGCAACACCTGCTTTCCATGCTTCCCCTCCCAGCAATAATCCGTGATCCCGCTTTGTTCCAAGACCCAATATAGAAGCTACCTGATCGTGCTGGATACCACTCTCAAGAGAACCTATAGGAGCGATAATCATATCAGTAATAAAAGGGTATTTTTTCCCCTCGTGATCGATACCATGAATTAAACCATCATCCTTATAAAAAGCCGGATAAAGATGAAGTTTTAAATTTAATGGATCGTCTCCTAAATTCAGATCAGGAAGTTCTAATATAAAAATAAACCCGGCGCCTGGAGCAGCGTTTCCATAAATTTCTTTGGATTGTTCTGTCAAATCAATCGTTACATCAGGATTGAATAGATTAAAACCACTGGTGAGCTTGAAATGTTCTAATTGGGCGAAAACATCTCTATCTATATCAGGCATTATTAACGCATCATCTTGAGAATAAATAAAAGTATAGCAGATTCAAATGAGTCCTTAAGAATACGTCCAGCATGTAATCCACTCTGCTAATACCATAGACTCACAACACACGAAGCCCAAATGAGTGACAGTCTGTCAAATCATATTGCATTAATGTGCTAAAATTAGCATAATGGTCGATTTTTCCAAGCAGGTCCATATGACAGAAAAATTATTAACTATCAATTTGTTAAAAGAATTAGTTGAATCTGCTGAATTAAATCAGGCAGGCAATACCGCTTCCTACATTCCTGAACTGGCAAATGTGAATCAAGAACTAACTGCCCTGGCTGTTCAGCAATTGGGGGAACAACCCGTGTCCTGGAGTAATGCAGAATTAAACCCTGTTACCCTGCAAAGCACCAGCAAGTTAATACCGCTCATCGGTTTACTGGAAGAAGTGGGAGAGGAGCAACTTTTTGAATGGGTCAAAGTGGAACCCTCAGGAGATGATTTTGCATCCATTACCCGACTTGAACAGTTAGGTCCAAAACCATCAAACCCAATGCTCAATGCGGGAGCTATTACCTTATGTTCTCATATTCCTGGTACAGGTGAACACCAGTTTGGCTGGCTGGAGCATTGGGTAAAAAAATTATTTAATGAAAAACTGAGCATTAATCCCCTGGTATATGCTTCAGAAAAAAGAACTGGTGACCGTAATCGATCTCTGGCCTATTTATTAAAAAGCCGCAACAATCTGGGTGCTGATGTCAATGAAACTCTGGATTTGTATTTTGCCTTATGTTCCTATGAAGCAACACTGGAACAAATGCTTTATCTTCCGTTATTGCTGGCCAATGGCGGTACAGATCCCATGACTCAAGAACGCATCATCTCTATAGAAACCTGTAAAATTACTTTGGCCATTATGGCGACCTGTGGTTTGTATGATGAAACAGGAACACACATGGTGAAAACAGGAATACCCGCTAAAAGCGGAGTATCAGGCTACATTATCGGCACAGTACCGGGAAAAGCAGGCATCGTTGCACTAAGCCCCAGAGTCAATGCAAAAGGAAACAGCATCCGTGGAGAATTAATGCTGGAAGGTCTATCAAAAGCCATGAATTGGCATTTTGCGATACCCGGATAGCGACCTCTATCAGTTAAGAACAATTAGGAATGATGGTATAGATTGGTGCTGAGCATGCGAAGCCCTGAGTCATTCCTTCATTGTTTTAACGAGGATATTATCTAATATTCAGTAGAATAGTTCGTCTTTGCGAACGAAGTGAAGCAATCCAGATCACATCTCCAATCAGGCTCCGTTCTGGATTGCTTCGCGTTGCTCGC
>NZ_LNYR01000049.1:42689-42915 GCF_001467955.1 Legionella quateirensis
AAGTGAAGCAATCCAGATCACATCTCCAATCAGGCTCCGTTCTGGATTGCTTCGCGTTGCTCGCAAAGACGGGGTATTACAAAATCATTGAAACTTAAATAAATACTTTTCGGTTTTATAAATGATGAAGCGATAATTATCTACTATTCAATATAAATTTTCGTCTTTGCGAACGTAGTGAAGCAATCCAGAACCCAGCTCCAATAAGGTCCCGTTGCGGATTGCT
>NZ_LNYR01000049.1:42925-82548 GCF_001467955.1 Legionella quateirensis
TTACACTCGCAATGGCGGAGTTTGATATTCCAGTTTATTACTGCGCGATCAGTGATTACCACCTAAAAGCCAAAGAATTGTTCAGGTTAAACTCGGATAAGAAATTGATTTTTCATCATTTTAAAGAAAGAAAGCACATGCATTTAAGGTTTTCATAATAATCATCTTATATAATGACCAATATTAGAACAATTTGATTTTTATGATATTCAGGATAAGAAATGACCCCATTATTTCCCAAAGACGATACCCCTATCACCATAACTCAAGGCCAGACAGGTGATTGTTATTTGTTAACAGCACTGGATTGCATTATGAACTCCGGAGAGGAAGGATTACAATTAGTTAAATCTTTGTTTACCGAAACAGAAGATGGGGTATATCTGAGAATTAAGCGTACTGAAATCTACGCTACTTCCAAAAATTTTAATCCTGATAAAATGAAGGATAAGTATACCCATCATTATGATCCGGCAACAAATGAAGACGTCTTCTTCATGGATAAGGCCCGATTAAAAGTTATTGATAGTGCGTGGGGTGGTGTACGGACTAATGCTTTGGCTCTAAAAATTATAGAGCGGATCAGCTCTTATTATTATACAGGTGAGTGGCCCAATGAAGATCCTCTTGCCAGTATTGTAGCGCATAACATTCGTTCCAGACACAGTATGTCATCAACTGCATTTGTGGGTAAATTCATCGGCGTTGAAGCTCATGATACTAAAAACATAGATGAGATTATCAAGTTAAAGACAATAAATCCTGCTCAACCCGTGTATATCAGTATGTCCTATGGTCGACCCGATCAATATGGGATCATAAACGGTCGCCATGCCTTAAGAATTGATAGAGTGATTCAAAACAGTGATGGTACTTATGACTTTGTACTCATTAATCCTCATGATAATACAAAGCGGGAGACCTATAAACTGGATGAGATTATGAAAAGAAATTATCGATTCAGTGTCTATAATACGAATACAAAAAATCATGAGTTGACCAAAGTCTTACTCAAATGTTCTATACCAGTGGGACAATCTGTTTTTCAAAATCCGAAACTTCATCAGTTACTGGTTAATCAACATACTCGTAATCCATTGAATGAGAATACCATTAATTATTTCTATAATGTGTATCGCAGTATTCCTTATTTTGAATCCATTTTAAATGAGTTGTCTCCAGGTGAAGAAAACGATCTTTTAGATAGTATTCTGCTATCGCAAGGAGATAAAGATAAATTTATCTATGGATTAATTCAAAAGATACCTCGTTTGGAGTTACTTTCCATTATTTATGCCGAAGATAGTACTCTCGATTTTAAGACAATTGCAGGATTGATCGGGGATAAAAGTTCAGAACCATTAGTACGACAAGGATTGAAAAACTCTGAGTATTTGAAGTTGGTTATAAAGGTCGCCTGTCGTGAGAAAAGTCGGGAGGTACGATGCACTATGGCTGAGGCGCGAAATCTTATAGAGCTTGGTCTAGTTCAGTATTATTTTAAACCTTCAGATAATGCATTGTCTCGAAGTGGGGGATTACGGACATTATTTCATAAGCAATTATTCAATCAGGATGACATCCGCCTATTATTTGGTTCCAATAGAATTTTAGAGAAAGCCGTATTTAATTATATATATATGTATGGACGCGTTGATGAGCCATTAGTTGATGCCCTGAAGCAGATGGATCTCAGTATCATTGATGATGAATTTCTGAATGAACTGTTGCAGGATCTTGCCAGAAAGAATCCACGACAATTATTTGATGCATTATTTATGTTAAATGCAGTAAATCCTACCTTGGCAAATGCATTGAGTACCCTGGCATGCGCAAGGTTTGAAGTTTTATTCAATAGGTCATTAAAGGATTTTACTGAATCGTTGTATGCAGAACCTTATAGTGATTTTCATCGTTGGTTTTTATCAGCACAAGAGCCAATGAATGAAAGCAGGGCACAGAGTATTATCGATGGATGGATTCAGAAGATCACGGAGTTTCCTTTGAACTTTAATTCGTGTAATTCTGTTGATGCCATTGACCATCAAATCCACCAATTGAACAGACAGGTTGAAGAATTAATTTCATTGAAATCTGATCTTGAAGAGGCAGTTCGTGTTTTAGGGAAAGAAGTTGGTTCGCATCCAGAATTAGTCCAGGCACTGGAACATAAAAGAAGTCAAATTAAAAGCGCGGGTGCCCAGAAGAAAGAGATGCTTATTGCGGATACTCATGTTATCGATACTTATATCAACGCGATTAGAAATTATTCCATTTCATTTAAAGACGTCACAACCGAGAATGGTATTCGCGCTCATTCACAATTATTACTGGCAGGCCTTGAGGGGCTTATTCATCATAAGGTCGATTTAGACGCAGCCAAAGGCTCCCTGGGTTTACTTCATCCCCGTGTAGCGCAACTTAGCCTGGAACTGGAGAGCAAAAAGAGAGAAATTCAACGACTGGGTCATGAGCACTACCAATCTTTTACTTCTGCAAAAGCAGTAATTGCAAAACGGGTGCACCAGGTTAATTCAGTTCGAATTCATTATGCACCTAGTCAAACAACAGATGAACTGGATAAAAAAACGGACTTATTATTGAAGGAACTGGATAAGCTTTCAGTGCCGAATGATGAGTTGGTGAAGGCACAACACATTTTGGGTATTTCCAGCAATTTGCATCCTGAAATACAAAAGGCGCTTGAGGAGAAACGGCAAGCAATATATATCACCGCAGCTGCAGAACAGTTGGCTTTGAAGAACGCCTTGCAGATCATTTCACGTTATGAGCAGCGAATTAATGCATTTGAAGTCAATTTTGATCAATTAACAACACTTCAAGAAGTCAATCGAGCCACTGAAGCATCCTTGAATCAACTCGGAGCCATTATCCAATATAAAGCTGATTTGCGATCAGCAGAAGGACTTTTGGGTTATTTTGGCCGCAACCATTTCTCAATTCAACAAGCACTGGATAATAAAAGACAAGAAATTAATCAGTGTGGAGTCCGGCGTATTGAAGCTTTATCCAAGGCTAATGAAGCAATACAGTCATGTATACAACAAATCAGAAGGGTACCTGTATCTTTTTCTGACGTCATTACTTTGGGTGGTGTTGATAATAAGGTTAAATCATTGTTTACTCAATTGGACGAAATAATTCAAAATCGAGTTGATTTAAACTCAGCACATAAAACCCTGGGGTTAAATCATCTTCATCAAAATATAACGGATGCAAATAGAGAAAAAAGGGAGGCGATAGTTCGTGCTGCAACTGATGCCAAAGAACAAATCAAGTCTCATTTTGATGCACAAAGAATTTTAGTACAGATTAATTTTGCCAAGCATCTGGAAACGATTAAGTCTTTGAGAGATAGATTACAGGAGACTGCGAAAACGAATAAGAACTATGATAATGCAGCTCAAACAGCAGTCAGATTGTATAACAGCTTGCAAGATACTGAACAGGTATTTCTTAACTCAGGAAAGCCCAATCAAACAAATGTGCAAGACTTTCAGAAGAATTGTATCGACGCCGTTTCTAATGCATTACCGGTTTTAAGTGATCATCGAGGCTGGAAACAGGTTTTGGTTAATTTTCTCAGTGATGTACTTTCGGTCCTTTCATGCGGTGTTGCTAATCTGATAACCGGACAGTTCCGGTTCTTTAAAACACAGACTCAATCCGAACTCGTTATTCAGGATTTTTCAGAAACAATAAGAAGCATAAAAGTTGGAGGATAACGCTAAACTGATTTTGTCAGTTTAGCTTTGGTTCTCAGCAATCACTTGATTTAACGTTTCGACGGATTGTCCACCATACAATGTTTTAACCAATTGACCTTTAGGATTGAAAATAAAAGTTACAGGGACTCCTGTTATATCTCCCAGACGTAAGTCAGTGGCTGGATCGTTAAGCAGACTGGGATAATTGATATTGAATCGTCTGATTAGATTTCTTTGTTCGAACAAAGGCAACGCATCAAAATTTACTGCATATAAAGCTACGGGATCGTTTTTATGCTGTTGATAAAACCGATTAAACTCAGGAATTTCATCCAGACAGGTTTGACACCAGCCAGCCCAATAATTAATGAATACCCACTTGCCTTTAAGCGCCGAAAACGGTGTTTTCTGACCTTGAATGTCATTAAGAACTACTTCTGCATGTCCTGGAATGACCGAAACCATAAATAAGACAGCAGATAATAAGAATTGGATAACAGAGTTCATAGTCACCTCATGAATATTGGAACTTATTCTAGCATAATATTGGAAATTGTTTATTTAATAAAAATTCCAATATTATGCTGAATTATTTATCAGGAACAACACTCGGTACGTAAGGCTTTTAAATCATGTAACCTGAAAAAATGTAAAAGTTCCTACATTCTTAAAGTAACTTCTTCCTGAAACTCCGGTGTTTCCCGGGGTTTCTCAGTGCGCTTCAATTTTAAAACGCTGTGTTTTTTTAACCCATCAAGCGCATCCATACTGTCTTTTAAATTTCCCCATTCGAACGCTTTAGTTCTCCAGTCAAGAACGGTCTGATCCGATTCTGGATTACAACTGCTTTCAGGTATAGGCTGACGTTGTGGTTTTCTACTTTGTTCATCTAACATAATTTCGATTTTTTTAATTCCAGATACAGGTTGAACTTCTCCTTCGTAGATATAAGGAAACAAGCGAAGTTTGGTTACCAGCCTGAACGCCTCCCATTTGCTGGTTAATTCAGTATAACCATGCTCTGAAGGGTTTTCCCGTAATGCCTCATATTCTGTTGGTGATAAAATATGAATTTTACTTAGTTTCTTTCGGTAAAATACCTTCTCACCGCTTAAAATAAAAAGAGGTTCATGTTGTCTGGAGTTAAAATCAACATCAGGCATGTGTTCCAGACCGCCAAAGTTTTTTTGCTCTGGAACAGGACCGCCATGTAACACGTCATTAATATCTTTAACTGACGCGGTCATTCCATCACTGCATGCTTTACGATTGAATTGATCCAGGCAGGTATTGATTTTACCATCGCCACGAGCGCGTGTTGGGGTTTCATTATCATCAGGCGTGGGATCATAGGGTCTTATGGTAAATACGCCAATACGATTTATTTCATCGTGCAGATTGTTGGCTAAAATGCTACCCCAGGTACCAAAACGATCCTGCAAGACTTTACGCAAGTCGCCAATCATCGCCATATGACCTGTCGCAAAATGATCGGTGTAGTAATGAAACGTAAAGAACTCCATTGACAGAGCCTGTGCATGATATCGATGTGCCAGATCAAATAACGCGTCATGGGATGTTGCGATACTATTATTTGAAAGGGTATTTTTTATCGATTGAAAATCAGGATTTTCAGAATGGTAATTACTGTCTGTTGCCCATTGCTTTAATTCATAAGCCAGGTGGGCGTATCTTAAAGCAATAGAATGACCTAATACATAAACTTTTACAGACCAGGGTGTAAAGTGAGTCTGATTTCGAGTCACCATTTCTCCATAGTTTTTAACCCGAAGAACATACATCAGTTGCTTCATGTAAAAATCCAGTGTTGGAGAGAACGGGATGTAGTTACTGTTGGTAATTTTATAGATTGTATCAATTTGCTTTCGACTGACATCAGGCGCAGCCAAATTATTATAGGCCTTGATTAATGCGGCTTCTTCCTTGGAATCACACTTTTGGTTGATGAGGTATCGTCCTAAATCAATTGCAGATTTATAGTGATCGCATTTAGGCAGATCCAAGTCCATGGTCCAATTTGCTTCAGTAAAAAAATCCCCCGCCATAGCAATGATTTCACCAGCAGACATTTCCAATTGCATCGGTTCAGGCAGGTAATTGTCACTAAAGCGTTGCAAACGAAGATGCAGTACACCTGATTCGTCAATTCTTAAATAGGGATTATTTTCTGCGTTTTCCAGTCTTAACTCATTTCCTAATTCTGTATGTTCGGTTGTATCCATAACCTGTTCCTTCCTTTCCTTGGTTCATTTTTATCATAGCGTTGTTTTAAAGCGACTGCCAATAGACGGAGATTAAAACGGGCAATAATGTTGATTAAATGACAGGTTAATGGGAAACCAATTTATTTTAAACTAGACCAGGAAGAACCTATTATGATGAGCTATTAATTGATATATGATGAATTAATACTTAAAGGAGAGATGTATGCGCAGGAATTTTTTATGGGTTGTGATCATGAGCAGTTGGTTTATTCTAAATGGCGTGGTTTTGGCAGATCAGGATAAGCAGAAACCGATACAACAATGGTTGACTTTACCCGCAACGCCAACCCTTCCTACAGCTGAATCCAGCGGTTACGCTTCAATCAATCATGTTAAAATCTGGTATGCAGTATTTGGTCATGGTCGGCCTGTTATCCTGTTGCACGGAGGATTGGCCAATGCAAATTACTGGGGTAAATTAGTCCCTGAGCTGGCTAAAAAGTATCAGGTTATCGTTATGGACAGTCGTTGTCATGGTCGCAGTACGTGCAGTAGCCAACCTATTGGGTATGATTTGATGGCATCGGATGTTATAGGTTTGATGGATTTTCTTAAAATCAAGCAGACAGCAGTTGTTGGTTGGAGTGATGGTGCGATTGTAGGTCTTGATTTAGCTATTCATCATCCAGATCGGTTAACGCAGCTTTTTTCATTTGCGGCCAATTCGAATCCGAGCGGTGACGCAGATTATGGGGATAGTCCTGTTTTTAATGCCTTTATAGCGCGTGCAAATCAGGAATATAAAGCGTTATCACCTACTCCAGACGGTTATTCTGCTTTTCTTAAAAACATTACCCATATGTGGGCAACTCAACCTGATTTCACAGAAAAGCAATTGCAAAATATCAGTGTGCCAACATGGATAGTTGATGCTGATCATGATGAAGCGATCAAGCGTGGAAATACAGAATATATGGCAAAAATGATCCCAAACTCGGGACTATTACTTTTGCCTGAAGTAAGTCATTTTGCTTTTATACAAGATCCGGCACAATTTAATTGGTCGGTATTGCATTTTTTAAACCATGTTCCTCTTCACAAAAATAAGTAGGGTACTTCATGCAGGGGTCTCTTATTGAGACCTCTTGCTTATTTGATATAGCGTTCCTGGATATTAAATTATAGAAAAATATTCATCAGAATTAAGGTAGGTACATTTATTGTTTATTCTGCCTTGGAAAAAGAAACTTGCTGGTCTAAAATTAATCATTATGTTTGTTTTGAGTTACGCGGTGGTTGTATGAAGGGTCTTTTAAATGCGTTAATCCTGACATTACTTGTTCCAATTGGTTTGGTGAACGCGGCTCAATATCTTACGACAAATGAAATTAAAACGCTTCTTTCAGGCCATTCTTCCACTTTTTTCGGTAAATATGGAGGGGTTAAATTTACAGGCTATGGTAGTTGGAATAAAAACGGAACGATTTATGGATATACCTATTTGCTTGGCAAAAAAAGAAATTGGACAGGAACCTGGTATATTAAAAACAATCAATATTGCCGCACTCTCAAGGCTTATGGAAAATCTCAATTTAAATGCCTTAGAGTGCAACAAATTAATCGTAATACCATACTCTTTATAAAATCAGACGGCTCCATCAGCAGCACGTCCAAACTGCACTAACCGTTTATGGATAAGAAACAAAGCTAGATGGTTGACGTTCTTTTCTTAAGCCATTGTTCTAATAAAGAATCCATAATTTTACGGGCAGTAATTAATGATTCTGAGTCAGAAGCTACTGGGCTGTGTAAATCTTCACAGTGCGCTGCACCTTCGATTAAATGATAGGTCAGCTTCAGATTCACCGCATTACCATTTAATTCGGATAGTGACAGAATAGACCAGGGATCATTATCACCATTGGTAAAATAAATATTGGACACCAGATCATCCATTAAAGGAAAGTAAAACGTATTATTGAGTTCCGCGGTATCAGCCGGTTTAGTCAAACCGAACAGACGTTGGCAAATATGTCGGTGATAATCCAGATTAATTAGAGAGGATCGCGTCGATTGTGAAGAATCTGGATTGGCATTCTGCCAATATCCGTATTCTGTACAGGATTGATAATACCATTGCCTCATTCCAACCCCTTTTTTATAATCTTCGGGGTTTTCACTCAGTGCACCCTGTGCTGTAATTTCTACTGCGGTCACATCCATGGCTTTATAAAGTTTTTTGGCAAAATCTGCATAGCCAATAAGCGGGGTTTCGCTGGAAGATAAAGCGGAGCAAAAAGAATTTCTCATACCATATTGAATTGCGGCAGCACCTGTATCAGCTATAAGATACAGAAAATCAACCGGATCATGGACATCGGTTGCTTCAAACAGATGCTTCATTTGCTTCAATTGATTTTCATCGTTTAGAGTCGCTTCAACCTCCCGTACCACGGAGCGCATTTGTTCCGCACACTCAGGCCCGGCTACTTTAGTAACGTGAGCATCGTATTCATAAAAATCCTCCTTGGCCATTACCGGAGCCGATGATGCCAGTGAGCCGGCAACCAAATAGGGGAATTTCAATCGATAATAAGCTGATAAGGATCCCGGATAAGAACCTCCAAACGCTATCCAAGTTCCAGTCCAGTTCCGGTCCTTAATCATTTGACGTTGGAAATAAGCCAAATCATCTAGGGCGGCTTCAGTGGATAAAAAGCGTAAGTCTTGTGTTGAAAAGGTACTTAGAGGCAGGCTTTCTCCATAATAACGATGCTCCAGGGCAATCAATTTGGCATGATGTTTTTTTGCATAAGTTCTAATCGCACCATTTAATGCTCTTTGAGTGCAAGCGGACTCTCCGCAGATATAGAACAATACGGGATCAGTGGATTTAGGACCGTAAGTTTCATCCAGATAGTAGCGCTGAGCAAATGTTCCCAACTCAGGATGATTATGATCTAAAAGTTGAGTAAATTGTGATGTTTTTATGGATCGGCTTGCGAGTAATGGTTGCTTATTTTCCTGATGCTTTTGTATGAACAGTTCAAGAGGTCCAGCAAAAGTCATTGACACGCAGGATAATAATCCCAGACCAATAAGAGCGCCGCTTTTAATATAATTCATAACTCTTTTCATCCTTGAGTAAATAGCTGATATCACTACCAGGTAATTTTTAATATATTGCACGAGTAATGGTATTGCTTATTTAAGATGAAAGAAATAGTAATATGATGAGTCATGTGAATTGTTTAATGAGTTTTATTGCATCAAGGCTACTTATCTACTGAAGAAAAATATTGCATCATGTTTATTTTTATGACACTATGGCGTGGTTTTTTAATTTTTGGATGCTTCCTATGTTAAAAAAAATCGCTCTATGTTTCTTTGTATTTGCTTCACCTTCTCTTCTTGCTGCAAATGAAGTGGACTTATATCAGGCGCCTATTAATCGTTTAAATCAATTTTCCCTGACTCAAGACTCTTCTAAATCAGTTCGAACATTGAACACCTCTCCCCAAAATAATTCTTTGCAGCAACTGAATCAAACTCAGGAAGACAACACGAAAATTACTCGGTATCAACAGCTGTATAAGGGTATCCCGGTTATTGGTGCTCAGATCATGATATCCAAGAGCGGCAATCAGGCTGGTTTAACCAAGGAAAATGCTGAAGTTAATGGGCATTTAATGGAAGACATTCAAATTGATATAAAGCCCGTTATCAGCAGTCAACAGGCAATGGAATTGGCTAAAAAATCTTATTTTAGTGTTAACCCCAAGGCGGACACAGAACAAGAAAAGACTGAATTACAGATCAGGCCCAATCCGGATGACGAGTTAACTCTGGTGTATTTGGTTTCATTTAAAAGCATTAAGGAACATGATAAGCCGGTTTGGCCTTTCTTTGTCATCGATGCCAAAACCGGTACTTTGCTTAACCAATGGAATAATATTAAAACCTATCTGGATAGTGGTCCTGGTGGAAATGAAAAGGTTCATGAGTATTGGTATGGCAAGGATGGTTTGCCGGCGCTGGACGTTACTCAAATGGGTAATCAGTGTGTGATGGATAATGCCAAAGTGAAATTAGTTAACCTTGCTTCCAAATGGGACTGGGACAATAAAATCAACACCCCTTTTCAATATACGTGCAATAAGAATACAGAAGAAAATATAAATGGCGCCTTTTCTCCAAGTAATGATGCTTATTTTTTTGGTCATACTATTGTGAATATGTATCAGGATTGGTATGGATTGAATGCTTTGCAACAGGTTGATGGCCGGCCAATGAAGTTAGTCATGCGCGTTCATTTTGGTACACATTTCGACAATGCTTTTTGGGATGGACAGGCCATGTCCTTTGGCGATGGAGAAGATTTTTATCCCCTGGTATCGCTGGATGTTGCGGGTCATGAAGTAACTCATGGGTTCACGGAACAACATTCAGGTCTTGAATACCATGATCAGTCAGGTGCTCTGAATGAATCCATATCTGATATGGCTGGACAGGCTTCCCGTGCCTATCTGTTAGAACAAAATCCTCTTCTGTACAGTAAAGCCTATTTACAACCTGATGAAATAACCTGGGGTATTGGTGAGACTATAATCCGTGATGCCTTTGGAAAAGCATTGAGATTTATGGATTATCCTTCTTCTGATGGCAGTTCGGCTGATTGTCTGGATAAAGCTCTCGCTCAAAGTAATGGGGCCTATTGCGCTATCAGCTATGATGAGCTAGTTGCTTTCGCAGAATCCAAAATAGACAATCCGCAAGATCGTCAAAACTATATAGTTCACACCGCGAGTGGTGTATTTAATAAAGCATTTTATTTGCTCTCCAGAGATTTGGGGATTAAAAAAGCCTATCATTTAATGGTCATTGCCAATATGAAGTATTGGACGCCTACAACTGATTTTAAATCGGGTGCCTGTGGCGTACTTTATGCGGGCAGGGATTTAAGTGTAGATTCAGCTTTGATTCAATCCGTTTTTGGTCAGGTTGGTATTGATACTTCAAGCTGCGTAGTATAAAAAGACCAACCCTTAATTGATTTTAATGAATTGAGGGTTTGTCTTATAGCACAATACATGTATTTGCATGATGCACTCAGGATTTTTTTTAATCTAAATGTTGTTTGCTGAACATGGAAATTAGTATATAATCACGTAGCTATATTTACCCTGAAATTCGACAGGATTAAAATTTAAGTTGGTATTCAGTTAGCAATTCATCAGGGATAACTATTAATTTTGTGTTGAGAGCAGAATGGCCATTTATTTCATTACCATTGGCATATTAATTTTGAGTTTGTTCTGTGTCGTTGTGATGGTAATTAAACTTCGCCGGGAGCCTTCCGTTCCTTTATCGATAACTCAATACATCAAGCTTACCTTTAGCGGCATACTCGCATTTATTGCTGATACATTGGGTGTTGGCAGTTTTGCTGTAAATGTTGCCTTGGCTAAATTATTAGGCACCTTTCGAGATGATGAACTGCCGGCAGTAAATAATGGAGCTCAGGTAATTCCCGGAGCCATTGAATCTTTATTTTTTATGCATTTGGTTGATGTGGATTTAACCACATTATTAACCCTGGTCGCAGGAACCTGTATAGGCGGTTTATTGGGTGGTTTTGTTGTAAGCCAGCTGAGTAAACAGGCCATTCGATTAGCCATGATGTGTTCCTTTGCATTAATCATCGCGCTTTTAATATCCCATCAATTTCGTCTATTACCCGTTGGCGGTGATCTGATTGAGCTGCATTCATGGAAATTGGTGATAGGATTTTTTGCTCTGGTAATTTGTGGCGCTTTGACTTCCGTAGGTATCGGTTTATTTGTTATGGTTCAAGGTGTGCTGTTTGTAATGAATATTTCACCCGTTGTTGCCTTTCCTATTATGACGACGGCTGGAGCAATGCAGCAACCACTTACAACGCTGGTCTTTTTACAGCAAGATAAAATACCTCTAAAGAAAACGTTGATTTTAAGTCTTTCTGGATGTTTAGGGGTGATGTTAACCATCCCGGTTTTTTCTCAATTAACGATTAGCTGGTTGCATACGCTATTATTATTTATATTAATTTATAATCTGCTTGCCATTGGACATACTTATTTTCGCTCAAAACCCAACAGGACCCTTCCTCAATCGACAGGTGCATTGGCTACAGCTGAATAATATTAATTGTTATTAGTCAAGGATAGACTGCATGAAAAAAACGCTATGTGTTTTATTAGTTTTATTGTTCACCTCATGTCTAGCTGCTAACAAGAGATTCGATACGATGGTCATCTTCGGTGACAGCATGTCAGACAATGGTAATTTATATCGTTTTCTGTGGTATCAAATCCCCATCTCTCCCCCCTATTTTGAAGGGCATTTTTCTAATGGCCCTGTTTGGATAGAACAGCTTTATGAATCCTATTATCCCTACGGTAATTTGGACGGATTTCAAAATTATGCGGTAGGTGGCGCTGGCGCAGTTCTATCATATAAAGAAAAACTGCCGGTTACCCTGACTATGGAATTGAACGATTATCTCTATTGGAATACCTACGGTAAGAAAGAAACGAGTTTGTATGCCATATGGATAGGCGCAAACAATTATCTTGATGGACCAACTAATGTTGAATCTATCACTGACTCGGTTGTGGATGCAATTGGAGGCGTGGTTGAGCGTATTATCAGTCATGGCGGTGATAAATTCTTTATTGCCAATATACCTGATCTGGGTCAAGTTCCTCAGGCTAAAGAGATGGGTACACAATCCTTACTTACCGAGCTGGTGCAAACTCATAATCGTAAACTGGCTGTCAAGGTTGAGGAATTAAGGCTTAAATACCCTGAGGCTACCTTAGTCTATTTTAATGTTTATGACTTTTTTAATGAAGCAATGGCTCATGCTTCAGATTTTGGTTTCGTCAATATGACAGACCCTTGCTATTTAGGCAGTTATTCAGGATGGCTGGTACAATACAAACCAGATGATCAGGCCTTGTATTCCTATCTGAAAAAACGTGATCCCAGGTTAAAGTCCAAACAATGGAATATGATAAAGAATAACCCTGAATTAAGAGAAGCGGCAGCTACTGGTTATATTTATGAGTTATTGCCAGCCCAAAACAAGGCAGAACCCTTAAATTGCGAGGGTTATGTTTTTTGGGATCATGTGCATCCAACTACGATAACTCATTCTTATATCGCATTAAAAGCACGGCAATTGCTGGATGAAGCAGGATTGGAAGCGTTTAATCCCGATGTTTTTGTCCCACGATGAATCAGATTACTTTAATCTGTCAAAGTTCTCTAAAGCCTGTAGTATCAGGCTTTAGGCATATATAGTATAATCAGCACAATTTTTAGATACCAGTGCATACTATGGATGAGCAAGTCAGTAAATCACAGAAAAAAAGAGAAGCCGATTTTTTACAAAAAACGGGTGTAAAGTTTATCGATTTAAGCGTGGCAAAGATAGATTCTTTACCTCTTCCTGATAATTTGCGTAAAGCAATTATGGATGCAAAATCGATTAAAAGTCATGGAGCCAAACGACGACAGGCTCAATTAATCGGTAAACTAATGCGTGCGGCCGATTATGAGGCAATACTAGAGGCATATGAAAAAATTCTTGAAGAAGACAGTGCAGTTACCGCCAATTTCCATGAAATTGAACAATGGCGGGATAAATTGATACATGAGGGTAAAGACGCTTTGACTGAGTTTATTAATCAATATCAACCGGAAGACGTGCAACAATTAAGACAGTTGATAAAAAAAGCGGTTGATGATCAGTTGAAGGAAAAAAATACGGGTGCGGCAAAGGCTCTTTTTCGTTACTTAAGGACTTCTATATTATGAATTATTCATTATTTGTAAGTTGTCCAAAGGGGCTCGAATATTTATTGGAAGAAGAACTTAAGTCTTTGGGTTTGTACAGTACTCGAGTAAGTCCTCAAGGTGTTTATGGGGAAGCGACCTTACCTGTTATTTACCAGTTGTGCCTGTGGTCACGTATTGCCAATAGAATACAATTGGTCTTATTTAGCGGTCATGCAGCAAATGAACAAGCAGTGCATCAACTGTGCACTGGTTTTCATTGGCAGACTGTGTTCACCCATGATAAAACCATAGCCATAGAGTTTCATGGTGCTTCTGATCAGATTCGTAATACCATGTACGGCGCTCAGGTAGTTAAGGATGGAATTGTTGATCATTTCCGTCGCTTAAATGGTTCGAGACCCAATGTAGACAAAGAAAAACCACAAATCCGCATTCATGCTCATTTAAAAAATGATATGTTAACCGTAAGTTTTGATTTAACAGGATACAGTCTGCATCAACGGGGATATCGTAGCAAGGCAGGAATGGCTCCTTTAAAAGAAAATGTAGCTGCAGCATTGTTGATAAGGGCAAAATGGCCTGAATTAGCGGCTAAGGGCTATGGTTTGCATGATCCTTTTTGTGGTTCAGGAACCCTCGTTATTGAAGCCGCCATGATGGCAGCACATATCGCGCCAGGATTGTTACGTCAGGATCACTCCTTGCAATATTGGGCTCAACATCAAGAATCCCTCTGGGAAAAATTACGAGTGCAGGCTTTACAACAGGTTAAACCTCTAACGGTTAAACTTACTGGTTCGGATAACGACAGTAAATTAATTGCCTTGGCGCGTACCAATGCAGAGCGTGCGGGGGTGTTGCCTTTAGTTGAATTCAAAACTCTGGCAGTGAATGATTCAAGGCCGACAGTTAAGAACGGATTGGTTGTCTGTAATCCACCTTATGGAGAGCGGTTGGGTGAAACGACACAGCTTGTACCGATATATCAACAGTTGGGCAGTACGCTTCATCGTTATTATCAGGGATGGAACGCTGCGGTGCTCACTTCAAATCCAATCCTTGCCAAGGCTATAGGTTTACGAGCAGGCAAACAATATACTTTATTTAACGGCCCTATCGAATGTAAGTTATATTGTTTTGAACTTACGGCAGAGAATGAATTAAAAGGTACCCAGTCGAGTACCTTGTCACCCAATGCACAAATGTTGCTGAATAGACTGGAAAAAAACAGGAATCATTTGCAAAAATGGGCAAACAAGAATGATATTTCCTGTTACAGGATTTATGACGCTGATTTACCAGAATATGCCTATGCTATTGATATTTATAATGATTATGCTGTATTGCAAGAATATGCCGCACCGTCCAGTATCCCTGTTCAAAAGGCTGAAAAACGGAGCCTGGAAGTCATGCAGGTGGTGCCACGGGCATTAAGTATTGAGCCGGATAAATTAGTAGTGAAACAGCGTAAGCAACAAAAGGGTTCAGAGCAGTATCAAAAAATGGATAAAACACGACACACAATGGTCGTGACGGAAGGCCGAGCAAAACTGCTGGTGAATCTTTATGATTATCTGGATACAGGTTTATTTTTAGATCACAGACCCTTGCGATTGCGATTTTCCAAATTGAAAGCAGGTACTCGATTTCTTAACTGTTTTTGTTACACGGCCAGTGCCAGTGTTCATGCCGCATTAGCTGGAGCAGTAACAACAAATGTGGATTTATCCAATACCTATTTAAAATGGGCAGAAGATAATTTTAGACTGAATCAAATTGCTCTCTCAAAACACCAATTCATCCAATTTGATTGTCGAGAATGGTTAAAAACGACACGAGATAGGTTTGATGTCATATTTTTAGATCCTCCCAGTTTTTCAAATTCGAAGCGGATGACGGATACGTTGGATGTTCAAAGAGATCATGTTGCTTTAATAAACTCGGCAATGCGTTTGTTAAATCCTGACGGTGTTTTGTATTTTTCTACGAATTTTCGCCAGTTTAAACTGGATCCTCAGCTCAAAGAAAAATATTCCATACAGGACATCAGCAGTCAGACTATAGATCAGGATTTTAAACGGAATAATAAAATTCATCATTGCTTTAAACTGGTCATGCCTCAATTTGCTGGTGAATAGCCATGAGTATTCTCCTCATTCAAGAGAGGATAATTATATATACCATTCTGTATACACGTTCGTCTTTACGAACGCAGTGAAGTAATCCAGACTACCTATCCAATAGGGCTCCGTTCTGGATTGCTTCGCGTTGCTCGCAAAGACGGACATTAAATTGACCATTGAGGCTTAAATAAATACATTTTTGGTGTTGTAAATTATGAGGGGATACCTCAGAACGAAGTGAAACAATCCAGAACACTTTTCCAATAAGTTTCCATTCTGGATTGCTTCGCGTTGCTCGCAAAGACGGGTATTTATAAGAGTATTGAAATTTAAATAAGCATTTTTTCGGCGTTATAAATGATGAGGGGATTGGTTGGTGAATTGCCCCTTGGTTCGTTAAGATCTGTTCGACTGAATGAAGAGGACTTGTTTAGCGGAGAGCCGTGTTGATTGAGCACGTGTTATTGAAGGCTCAACTGGATGCCTTCAATAACACGTGCTCAAGATTTCATAGTCAAGAGACCGTTTCAAGTGAACTATTTTTCAGGTTCTGCTTCAACAGTGCCGTAGATTTGCACTTTTAATTCCTGCATGTATCCAGCCATAAAAAATAATTCGGCAGTAAGATAGAGTGGGGCGATAAATGCCTGGCCTATATTAACCATGAATGCGGGTTGTTTGCCTTCAATATAATGTCCATAAAACTGTAATCCCCAACCAACGATAAAAGTGATTAAGAAAGCCCAAACTCCTACTTTAGTCGGACCGTAATAATTAAACCAACTGGCCAACCACAATAAAATGAGCATAATTGGGGTAAGTGCCAAGGCGAGCTGCCAATGTAATCGGTAGTAGTAAATCAAAACTACTAAAGTAGTAAGGCAGGCCAGATTGGTTTCAAAGACCCCTGGTATGATAATTTTTACGAACCCTAAGAGAATCATAATGGACAGGATGATTAATGGTACTCCGGCCATATGAGTATAACGAGTCATCGCGTTTTGGTGGTATTCAGCATAAAAGTGAGCTTGCTCAACAAATGATTTCATCTTAATCATCCAGATTGGTATTCCTTTAGAAAACATAGCACAATATTGTACTAACCACCAAAATGAAGACAAATATTTTATTAATGAAAGAAGCTCATGGTTTTAATCAAGGATAGCGGAAGCTTGGGTCATCAAATGTACGGAAGCAGAACCAGCTTCCGTAATGATGTATTTAATTTAGTGGTGTCTTCTGAGGTATCTGGACATTTTTAATGGGGATATCATATCGTCTGCTTGGACTGCAAATGCAGAGATATCCGGGATATTCGTTTCATATTCACATACCCAACTTCCCTCACCATCATCCTGAGGAGTTGGCGAGCCTGACATGGTTGAAAGAACCTGATTGCTTTCTTCAATAGCTAGTTCTTCAGAATCCGCATTAATTGCTCCCATTATAAATACCCAATTGGAAGGTGTATCGTAATGACTTAAATTAAATGTCAGATATAATCCTTCAAGAATTTCCGCCGCATTGGTCATCCCTTCTGCCTGTATGGCTGCCATGCCTGGACATACTTCAGGTATATCTTGAGCAGCGAAAACAGAGCTGGCAAGGACTAAAGCGCTAACAAAAGTGGCCAGCTTTGATTTGAACATCATGTTACAATCTCCTTGTTACATAGGGTTAAAATTCATAGAGAGACTAACAAGATGAATATTCTGTTGCAACTATTTTGACTAGTTAATTTTTTATCAGGTTGAGTTTTCAATTGATTAAAAAGTATATTTTCCTAAAATATATAAAACATTCCCATTTTTATTAAATCCAGGGATATAAGTAGCGGCTAAGGTCATTTTTTTATAAAAAATTGATGTCCAGGGAAGAATGCCCGGGAATGGCATGTAGTTATTAATATCAGAGCGAGCTGTAAGCAGTACAGAATATCCAAGACCGGCTTTTAGATCTTTGTTCAGTGAAGCTACTTTTAAATAGGCATACCCTGCAGCAGGTTCCCAGTCGCTGTGTGAGTCAAGAAATGCAAGGGCAAATAATCCATGCCAGTTTCCTTTTTCATCAAACAGGCCTTTCCCTAGACCTCCTCCCAGAGCCGCTTCATTATAGGAATTAATTTTTTCACGACTGTAAGTATAACGGTTATGCCAGGCATAGCCGGAAAAATAAAGATCGGTATCTCCCTCCGTCCAGATTTGATGCAAACGTTGGCATACCGGTTTTAAAACAGACATCCAGTGAGAACAGGTATTTTTCGGCTCTTCAGGGGCGGCGTTCAGCGTTAATGCAAACAGTATCAGCATGCTGGAAATTATTCTTTTCATTCAAATATTAACCTTTGCGGGGTTTCTCCCAGCCTTTATTTAGTGATAGAGTTAAATTGTGAAAGGTTTTAGTTATATGGCTGTTAACCGGACTTTATATTTTAATAACTCAGATTAATTTGTTGATATAAAATAAAGTCATAAACCTGAGAGCATACTATCATGGACTTGTTTCGCAAAAAAGATATTGCTGAATCATTAGATAATGAAACTCCTTTAGCCAAATGTCTTACTGTATTCGATCTTACCTTGTTAGGAGTTGGTGCCATCATAGGCGCCGGAATTTTTATTCTTACCGGTATAGTTGCTGCTACCCAAGCTGGCCCAGCAGTAATATTGTCCTATGTTGTAGCAGGATTTGCCTGTGCGTTTGCAGCACTCTCCTATGCTGAACTCGCCGCTTCTATAGGCGGATGTGGTAGCGCGTATGGCTATGCTTACGCCGGATTTGGTGAATTACTCGCCTGGATAGTTGGCTGGGATTTATTGTTGGAATATTCCATCTCGGTTTCAGCGGTTTCAGTGGGCTGGAGTGGTTATGCCAATGATTTTCTTTTAGCGCTGAAACTGCATGTGCCCAATTATTTATTGCATGGTCCTGTCGATGGAGGCTCTTTTAATATACTGTCCTTTTCTATTATTGCTGCCTTGACCTGCTTATTAATCATTGGAGTAAAGTCCAGTACTCGTTTTAATAACACGATGGTCTTAATTAAGCTGTCGGTTATCTTTATTTTTATTGTCATTGCTTCTACAGAGGTTCGTGCTGAAAACTGGTCTTCATTTATGCCTTTTGGTTGGGCGGGAGTAATGAAAGGGGCATCGTTGATATTTTTTGCTTATGTTGGATTTGATGCGGTGTCTACTGCAGCAGAGGAAGCAATTAATCCGCAACGAGATTTGCCTAAAGGAATTATTGGTTCATTGCTGATTTGTACTGTTCTCTACATTATCGTTTCAGGCTTACTCACTGCTATTGCTCATTATACAACGCTAAATGTTTCTTCACCGATCAGTCATTCCCTACTGGTTCTGGGGCATAAAACAGCGGCTGGGTTGATTGGAGTTGGTGCTATAGCCGGCCTGACTACGGTAATGCTTGTATTATTTTATGGCTTAACCCGAGTGTTTTTGGCCATGTCCCGAGATGGCTTGTTGCCAAGGATGTTTTCGAAAACGCATCCCAAGACCAAAACGCCAATTCGTATCATTTTGCTCTGTGGTACTTTAATGGCTTTATTCGCTGCCGTCACACCAATTACAACGTTGGCTGAATTAGTCAATATTGGTACTTTATTTGCTTTTATCATTGTTTGTGGGGGCGTTTTATATCTACGTAAAATCCAGCCTGATATGCACAGACCCTACAAAACTCCTGGCATGCCTTATGTTCCGATTTTAGGTATTGTCAGTTGTTTGTATTTAATCATTAATTTACCTTTGGTTACTCTAATACGTTTTGCAGTGTGGATGGTAGTTGGCTTGGTGGTGTATTTTGCCTTTAGTCGCAAAAACAGCTCATTGCAAATTAAAGGGTCGTGTTCAACAGAATCATGAGTTAAAGCAAGGTTAACATAATTGCAGCAGCAACCATTGCTGCTGCAGGTATGGTCAACATCCAGGACAGAAAGATTCTGCGTAACATCTTCCAATGGGTGCCATAAAATCCACTGACTAAACCTACTCCAGCTATCGCACCAGTAACCGTATGTGTTGTTGATACAGGAACACCGCATTCGGTGGCCGCAAAAATAGTAAAAGCGGCACCGGTTTCCGCAGCGCAGCCTTTTAGAGTATTCAATTTGGTTATTTTGTTTCCCATGGTATGAATGATCCGCCACCCACCAGCCAGGGTACCAAGACTGATTACCAAATGACAGGAAACGACCACCCAGAATGGCACATAAAATTCTCCGCTAATCCAGGATGCAGAAAAGAGAAGAATGGCGATGATCCCCATTGTTTTTTGGGCATCATTTCCACCATGTGTCAGACTGAGTAAGGCCGAGGAAAATAATTGGAAGCCTTTAAATAATTTATCAAGTTGCTCTTCACTTTTATGTTTGAGCCGGGTAGTTAAAAAATGAGTGATGAGAAACCCAATGAGTAAACCCAGAACGGGAGATATGAATATACCCGCGGCCACCTTGGCAAATCCTGCTAATTTAAGTGATGTATAACCACCCTTGGCTATAGCTGCTCCAGCCAATCCTCCAATAAGAGCATGAGAGGAACTTGAAGGTAAACCGTAATACCAGGTCACCAGATTCCAGAATATAGCCCCTATCAGAGCTGCCAGAATAAATTGTGAATTCACCAGATCGGTGTCAATCAGACCGCTTCCTATCGTTTTTGCCACAGTCAGATTAAAAATGAGGAAGGCTATAAAATTGAAAAAGGCCGCCCATAAAACGGCTTGCCTCGGTGTCAGAACTCCAGTAGTAACAATAGTCGCTATGGAGTTTGCTGCATCATGAAATCCATTGATAAAATCAAACACGAAGGCTATGAAAATGACGAACAGAATAAATAATGTATTGTAGTCCATATCTAACAGTTCCTTGTTTAAAAGTAGTAACTACTCTTGGTCATTAGCTTCGATACGATACTCATTAATTGTTTTATTGGATAGGGAAGCTCTGCTGCTCCGGCTTCAATGGCCATAGCTGCGTGATGCTCCTCATCAGTTTGCATCTGTTCAAGTATTGCCCTGGATTTTTCATCTTCCTCAGGTAAACCTTGCACATGTTTTTTTAAATGGGCTGTTACCTGACGTTCCGTTTCAGCAACAAATCCCAGACTGATTTTATCTCCGGCAATTCCAGCAAGCGCACCCAGGAAAATGGAGCCACAATACCAGAACGGATTCAGTATACTGGGTTTAGAACCTAAATCTGCCAAACGCTCTTCACACCAAGCCAGATGATCTGTTTCTTCGATTGCAGCTTGAGTCATTTGCTCTTTAACATGTGCTAATTGGGCTGTTAGTGCTTGTCCTTGATACAAGGCCTGTGCGCACACCTCACCGGAATGGTTTACTCGCATTAAACCTGCAACATGCTTTTTATCATGAGAAGAGAGACGTACGTCGTCAATTTGTGCTGCTGGTGACTGACGTGACGATACTCTCTTCAAGGGAGGAAGTAATGTGCGAAGGGCAGTATCTACCTCCGCTATCAGGTGATCAAGTAAATGGGGTGTTCTCATAGAAACTTTAGAAAGGATTCCAATGCTCTATGTTAACTTGATTAATATAGACTTTGAAGTCATTAACAGACTAAATTTCATCTCGATAATATTGAAATAAAGTTATAAGATGAATTAAATCAGTATATTAACAAGGGATTGGCGTGAGTAAGAAAAAAAATTTTTTAATTTACGGATCTTATGGCTATACCGGAACATTAATTGCTGAATTAAGCGTGAAACAAGGGCTGAATCCAGTGTTGGGTGGACGAAATAAAGAACAACTGATTCGTCAGTCAAAAGCATTAAATCTGGATTATAGAGTTTTGGATCTTGAAGATTTTGAACAAGCCAAAAATATTTTAGAGGAATTTACAGCGGTTTTGCATTGCGCCGGCCCTTTTATCCATACGTATAAAAAAATGGTTCAAGCCTGTCTTGCAGCAGGAACTCACTATGTCGATATAACTGGTGAAGTCCAGGTTATTGAACAATTAA
Organism: Legionella quateirensis; assembly: GCF_001467955.1. Lineage (GTDB taxonomy): Bacteria > Pseudomonadota > Gammaproteobacteria > Legionellales > Legionellaceae > Legionella > Legionella quateirensis. Next base: position 64,858 of record NZ_LNYR01000049.1, read on the forward strand.
TGACTTTGAATGAACAGGCTAAATCCGCAGGGATTATGATATTACCTGGCGCGGGATTTGATGTTGTGCCCAGTGACTGCCTGGCTCAGCATTTGAAGAGTAAATTACCCGATGCAATAGAGTTAACTCTTGCCATAGGATTTTTACAAAAGGGAATGAAATCGGGTTCGAGTGTTTCTCGTGGAACTGCCAGAACGATGATGTCAGGGATTTCTGAAGGAACACTTATTCGAGAAAATGGCCAATTAAATCATAATTCCAAGAACTGGAAGACGCGAACCTTTGATTTCGGCATTCAAAAATCGTTAATTTGCAGTACCGTTTCATGGGGTGATTTAGCTTCTGCCTGGTGGAGTACTGGAATACCTCATATAGAAACCTATATGGCATTACCCAAAAAAATGATTCAATTTAACAAATGGATTAATCCTGTTAAATCGATATTTAAATGGACACCTATTAAACATTTTATTGAATATAAAATTAGACAATTACCTGAGGGGCCATCCAGTGCCGAACGACAAAATTCGCTTTCTAAAATATACGGTGAAGTGATAAATCGTGAGGGCATTAAAAAAGCCGCCTTGATGACTACACCAAATGGTTATGAATTGACTTCAATAATCTCATTAATCATTATGAAGAACATATTAGCAGGGAATGCTCCAATTGGTTTTCAAACGCCATCTACTGCTTATACGGAACATCTTATCATGGAAGTTCCTGAAGTTACCCTGAGTGATATAAGTTGATGGAGTTATTCGCCTAAATTCAACCCAATTTCTGCTGTATCCAGAGACAATCGCAGGCCCTTCAGGGATTTAAAGATCTACCGCGGTCAGTATTTTTGAAACAAGGGTATTTTTTTCCTGATGGGGTAGCTCTTGTTCTGATGAATTATTTAGGGGTTGATAATGCAATCGATGTCTGAATTTTGCGGTCTTGTATGTGGAATAGTTCTCCGGATGCTCGAGTGCTTCTATTTGATGATTGTCCAATCGCTCCACTTCGGTACTGTTGATTGCCTTGACCAAAGTATTTTTAATACCGTTTATGCATAATATAATTATCTCGGTTATCGCTTTTAGTCCAAAACTGTTTTTAACCGCAAAGCCAAGTATCTCCAATAGAGTCGCAAGAGCGCTCAGTGTATATTTTAGAGGATTATAGCCAAACTCCCCAAGCACTTCATTGATTCGTCGTCCCAGATCCTGAATTCCGGTGCCAATAAAACTTAAAGTCGCTCCTCCAATATAACCTAAATTTCCTACAAAGCTGATGAGTTCTCTGACGAGACAGATTAAAGCGTCTACTAGCCCTATCAAAACGCCATTTAACAATGAATGTTTATGAATCTGGTACTGGCGTCCTTGTTTTTTTAATAGATCACGTAACATGAATTTTAATTCAGATGAGCTATTGGACTGAATCAGAAATTCATAATGTGATTCAATTTTGTCAAGGATGAGATGATGCTTTATATCCCTGCTCAATGAGGAATTATTTACAATGTAATTGATTTCATTGCGAATGTGTATAACAAGAGAGGATTGGGCGCGGTTAGAGTCAAAATTCAGTTCAGATTTTTCTCGTTGATAACGAAAACAGAGCCGATACACTTCCAATTCAAGTTGTGGCAGTTTATTCATTGCTGGTGAACGCTGTTTCACCAGCTCAGGTACCATCTGTGGCGCAATTTGCTGGATGCTGGCACAAGGCTCTAAATAATAGATGCCACGAGGATTGCCCAGAGTGATACCCTTATCAGTAGAAGCTACTCCTCGTGTACCCAGCCGTATGAATAAATCGGGATCATCCTGTCTGAGGTGTTCAAGTTCTGCAATGACCTCTTGCTTTGTACTGGCGCTGTTGTGGGGAAAACGTTCATCAAACTGATTTTTTTCAAACAAATAATTAAACGTTCTGGGATAGGATATTTTAAATAATTCTCGCTCTAATTGATTCGTAAAAAATTGGGAATTTTTTACATAATATTTTAAATGGTTATTTAACGTTCTCGCTATCCTGGGAAGGGGTATTCCATCATGAATTTTAAATTCCTGGCCTGATATTAAATAATGTTCTCGTTCTTTATGGTGAAGTGAACATAATTTTAATAGATTTTTAGCATCAGGTTGTTCAGGAAGCTCTGTTACACCCTGTTCAAGATGATGAGCAATTATTGGCGGTAATTGGTTATTTATGAATAGAGTACCGTTATGGGTTAAGAAATGATGCAAGATATACCAGGATATTTTTGCGCCACTCTGCATCTTCTCATTTTTTATTTTAGTGTTATCCGAATGATTCCCATACATAGGCAACATGGATACTTTTGTTTGTTCTGGTGACATGATAATGGTGCGTGTGATGTCCTGGGGTTTGAAATCACGCCGCATCTCATCCATTTGCAGTAAAGCGATATAATTTTTAACATTGTCTGGAATGGTTCGAGCGAGCTTTTCACCTTTATCGCTCATGCCGGCTACCGGATCAATTGCAAATAGGTTTAATTTTAATGCCTTTAATTGGGCAAGTAATTTGGTTTGCTGTACATTTAATGGTTTTGCTCGATGTTCCAGATAGGATTCGAATTGTTTTAGACGGTTTGCAATATGAATGCAGGTGACGGATCCACGGCTAAACCCAGTTAAATTTAACGTGTTATCCATGCTGTTTTGAGCACTTAACCATTTTACGATACGCCGAGCAGCGTTTTTGGCATTACCCTTAACTTCTCTTCCAAGCCAATCAGGGCCTTCGATAATGAGATGATCGCTGATACAGGCTTCAGAAAATTGGGATATTATATTTTTTGTTTTATGACTTTGTTCTCCAGTACCAAAAGCAAATACAGTAAGTGGTGCCATCAATTGCTCAGTAAAATAATCGAATGAATTTCTATATTAAGACAGGAAAATTATGATTTGCAATGCAGAGAGAGATCCAGAAACCAGATCTAACTCTTTGATTATCAAGCATTAAAATTAACAATCACTCTGTATTTGTTTTAATAATTAATATCCGTTTATTTTCATCATCCTTTATTGATGCCATTAAAAAATAGCATTAATTTCAGGGGGTGTTGGCAATCATTTGGTGAGGAGTCAACACGCCTTGATATGTGTTTAATTCTTCTTGGTTACCGATCTCAAAAAGACGCATTATTATCCAATGTGTACTATAATTTTCATTAAAAGCAAAAGAAGGGAGAGTACTCATGTTTTGGAATCATAAGAAAGGAAATCCAGAGGATATAGAACAGATTCATCAATATTATATGGATATCATGAACTGTATCCCTGATATTGTTTATTGGATTGATGTGGATTGTAATTTACTGGGCTGCAATAATCGATTTGTTCAAGTATTGGGCTTAAATGAACTTCGTGATTTTAAAGGAACACCCTATCTGCAAATGAAAAAATTTGCTCATTGGGACGAGGAATGTGTTGAGGCATTAAAATTAAAAGATATGAATGCCATATTTACTGGTGAATCTCAGTATAATGTTGAGGAAAAGCCAATACTTAATGACAATCAAAAGCATTTTTATTTTAAAATCAATCGCGTTCCTATGTTTGATGAGAATAAAAATGTAGTTGGATTGGTGGTTGTATTAACGGATATAAGTGCATCTAAAATTCAGGAACAAAAGACCAAATCCAAAAAACTTCCAAAATCAGAACTGGTGTCAAAAGTAACCTCTTTGCCTAATGTATTAATGATAGAGGACAATTTAATTGCACAAAATGTTGAGAAGGCTCTTTTAACGGCTTTGAATTGTCAGGTCGATATTGCTGATACAGGAGATAAGGCATTAAAGCTGTTTGATCCAGGGAAATATGATTTGGTATTAATGGATATTGGTTTGGAAGATACTTCGGGATATGTAGTTGCTAAACAATTACGTAATATGGAAAAAGATACGAAGCATCATGTTCCCATTATTGCATTAACGGGATATGAAGCCGATGTAGTGAAATATGATTGCGAGCAGTATTTCATGGAAGGAGCCATCACGAAGCCATTAACCAGTGAACAAGCCGAACAAATAATTAATCATTATGTATATCATATGGATGTTCCTGTTCGTGGATTGAAAAGTACTTAATAATGGCTTTATGTTCAGGATAAAAAATGAACTGAATCTAGCGTTCTATAATTGCGGCTACTCCCATGCCTCCCGCGGTGCATACACTGATTAAGACACGACCGCTACCTTTATGGGCAAGCATTTTGGCAGCAGATCCTACTAATCGACCGCCAGTTGCAGCAAAAGGGTGACCCAGAGCAAGACTCCCACCTTTTACATTCATGTGTTTTAAATTAATACTTCCCAGAGGTGATTTGCGTCCTAAAACTTTTTTGCAATACGCGTCTGATTCCCAGGCTTTTAAAGTACAAAGTACCTGACCAGCAAAGGCTTCATGAATTTCATAAAAATCAAAATCCTGCAAACTGAGATTATTTCGTTCTAGTAAGCGATTAACTGCAATGGTGGGAGCCATTAACAAACCTGCTCCATGTACAAAATCAACAGCAGCGACTTCACAATCTACGAAATAAGCCAGTACCTCTAATTGACGGGTTTTAGCCCATTCAGGTGAACTTAAAAGAACAACGGATGCCCCATCGGTCAGAGGAGTTGAGTTTCCTGCTGTAAGGCTTCCTTTATCTGAGTGATCAAAAGCGGGCTTTAAATTCGCCAGTTTTTGTAATGTGGTGTCTTTGCGTGTAATGGTATCACGATTTAAACCATCGACATTGGTAATCAGATCATCAAAAAATCCTTCATCATAAGCTTGTGCGGCGTTTTGATGCGATCGGAGTGCCAGTTCATCTTGTGCTTCACGAGAAATATTCCATTCTTTAACCATGAGTTCACAATGATCTCCCATAGACAAACCGGTACGTGGTTCTCTTACTTCAGGTAATTGAGGTTTTAACATACCTGGTCTGAATGTTTTGAGAACCGAGAGTTTTTCTGTAACGCTTTTAGCTTGTTTTAATTTAATTAAAAAATGAGTCAGTTGTCGCTTACCAATTAAGGGAATGTCTGAATTGGTATCTGTGCCTCCTCCTATGCCTGCACAGATTTGGCCACTGGCGATTTTTAATCCAATTAAGTTCACTGCTTCCAATCCAGTTCCACAGGCGCGTTGTATGGTTAATCCTGGTGTCTCTGGTGATAATTCACTTCCTAATACTGTTTCGCGTGCAAGATTCCAGTCAAAAGGATGATTGATGACTGCGCCAGCGATCACATCACCTAATAATTGGCCTTGTATGTGCGTTTTTTGTATTAAATCGGCTAAGGCAGCACCCAGTAAATCCTGATTGGATTTGTCCAGATAGTGTGTATGGGATTTAACAAAAGGAGTTCTGGAGCTATTCAGTATGGCCACTTTTTTCTTAAAACTCATAATAACTCCCTCTGCTAAATATTTTATTAAGCATATACCAATAATGATAATTCGCTCTACTTTTATTCTAGAATCCGCAGAATAGTAATTGAAAAATAAAGCGGTTTTATTTTGATTAATGTCAAATAAGCGCCTAATATTATTGTATGATATTTGACCATTGTGGGTGTAAGTTCATGATGGATAAAAAAAGAAAAACCCTGTTATCTATTCATTTAAGTCATCCAAAGAATCAGGAAGACTACTTAAGTACCTATAAATTCGAGCGTGAGCTTATTAGTCAGTTGATCGAGAATAGCCATAATGAACTTTCGTTACTTGCTTTTGCAAGACAGGTTTTAAATGTGTTTATTCAACATCCTCTATTAAAAGATAAAATTATCGTACTCTGGCAATTTGATGTGCATCAATCCATTCGTCATCTTGCTTCGCAAGGTTTAAATTTTGATATTCAGAAGGAACTACGACAGGCTTCAAACAAATTGGCAGCCAGCTCTCTTCTAAAAATCAAAACAGTCAGACTTAAAAATCAGCGGTCGAATAATTTAAAGAATCGCATTGATATTTGTCTTGAAAAAACACAACGAGTGTATATTTGTATCAGTATTTGGCTTGATTCTACTATACCCTTTTTAGCGTTAATGACTCCTTTCCTTAAAGATTTTTTAGGGATTTGCGCGCTTACTTTTTCGAAAATAATAGTTAAAAACAGAGAAAAATTATTGAATACCATTCTTGAAAAAGCAGGTGATATTATTGAAATTACTAATGAAGAAGCCGTCATAGAATATGTCAATCCTGCGTTTGAAAAAATTACCCTCTACGATGCTTCAGAGGCTCTTAATAAGACAGTAGCTTCATTATTGCGTTCTCCTATAGAAGATATTACCTTATTTGAACAGATAAAGACCCAGTTAGAAGCTGGGGCCATTTGGAAAGGCCAAATTCAATCCAGGAAAAAAGACGGTACCGATTGGATTGCTAAAACGACCATAGTGCCCGTAGTTAATGAAGTCGGCAAAGTTACCCAGCATATTGCAATTAAACAAGATATAACCGAGCAAATAAATCAGATTAATCAGTTGAAAATAAGTGAGGAACGATACAGAAATCTGATGAACGCCGCTTCTGATGCTATTTTTATTCATGATTTAAGCGGTCATTTTTTAGAAACCAACTACTCCGCATGTCAGTCATTAGGTTATTCACGGGAAGAGATCTGTAATTTATATGTTTGGGATATCGAAGTCGGTGTGACTTATGACGTATTGAGTCAAATGTGGAAGGCTCTGCAGGACGGTCCAATTACTCTTGAAGGACGTCACAAAAGAAAAGATGGAACTTCTTTTCCTGTTGATGTGCGTCTGGGTATTTTTAATGCCACCGGCGAAAAATTGGTATTGGCTATAGTTAGAGACATTACTGAACGGAAATGCTCAGAAGATACTATAAGAAAATTAACACGAGCCCTGGAGCAAAGTCCTGTATTAGTCATGATTACTGATAAATCAGGAGTTATTGAATACGTCAATGCAAAAGTACTTGAACAAACGGGTTATTGTGCGGATGAACTTTTGGGGCAAAGCTCAAGAATACTTCAGTCGGGCAAAACCCCTTTGGAAATCTATGAGTCGATGTGGAATCAATTAATTAAAGGTGAAGAGTGGCGGGGAGAACTGCTCAATAAAAATAAAAAAGGGGAGGATTTTTGGGTGTCTGCAATAATATCCCCTCTACGTAATGATGATGAAGCGACAACTCACTATCTGGCAGTTATGGAGGATGTGTCACAGAAGAAAAGTTACGAAGAATTGCTCAAGCATCAGGCAACATATGATCATTTAACCAACTTACCTAATCGTGCCTATGGCGTAAATAAATTAGAACGCGCTATTTCCAAAGCTCATGCGAGTAGAAAAAAACTGGCAGTTTTATTTTTGGACCTTGATGATTTTAAACAAATAAATGATTCTATGGGACATGCAGCTGGAGACCTGTTACTAAAAGCCTTATCAACACGATATCTCTCTGTTATTCGACAGACGGATACTATTGCTCGTTTGGGTGGGGATGAGTTTATGTTGATTCTTGAAAATGTGAATCACCTATCTGATGTGGAGCGTATTGCCTTAAAATGTCAGGAAATTTGTTTGCTGCCTTTTAAAATTGAATCCCGGGAGCTGGTTATTTCATCCAGTATTGGTATTGCCATTTATCCTGATCAGGGACTTGACGCAAAAACCTTAATGCGTAATGCAGATACAGCGATGTATCAAAGCAAAATGAAGGGTAAGAATAGCTGGACTGTCTTTGCTAACGCCATGACGGATATGGCAACACATTCTATTCGGATCAGGGCAGAACTGTCTCAGGTACTGGCTCGTAATGAATTGTATATTTGCTATCAACCAATCATTGATATTAAAGTGAATAAAGTTATAGCTGCTGAAGCATTATTACGATGGGATAGCCTATCATTAGGGCAGATTACCCCAGAACAAATAATTCCTATAGCGGAAGAGACTGGCCTTATCATTCCATTAGGCTATTGGATATTAAAAAATGTATGTGCTCAGATTAAAGAATGGCAATTAATAACCGGTAAATCAATAAAAATTGCGGTTAATATTTCTACTCTTCAATTAAAACAAATCGATTTTATCGAACAAGTCAAATTGATATTGAACGAGTCTGGGGTAAATCCCGAATCCCTGATTTTTGAAATTACAGAATCGGCTTTTAATGATGATTCCAAATTAATTTGGTCTCATCTAAATCAGTTAAACAGAATGAATATTCATTGTTCATTAGATGACTTTGGTATGAGTTATTCATCACTTAATTACATTTGTTCTTACCCAGTTAAAAGTTTAAAAATTGATCGCGTTTTTATTCAGAGTCTCAACACCAATAATAATGATTTAAATCTGGTGAGCAGTATTATTGCTCTTTCCAGAAAATTAAAATTGATGGTTATTGCTGAAGGAATAGAAACAGAGGAACAATTGGATCTAATTCGTTCCCTTAATTGTGATTTGGTACAAGGTTGGTATTTCTCAAAAGAGATGACCAGTGATAAATTTTTGTCGTATTTAATAGATGAATGACCGAATTGCCTAATTAACTGAAGGCATTTACTCTTTGTCATCATACAATAAAATCACTATGAATTAATTGAACTCAATTTTCATGATATACTCTAGACAGTTATCTTCTCACTTATTCGTAGGTCCGTTATCTGGAGCTGTTAACATTTCTACTGTCTTGGCTAAAACTGGTCGATTTTCAGTGTTCCGGTATTCGCATACTCAGCGTAAACAGCGTTATGGCGATCAGAAATCAATCAGTTTTTCTTCTTGTTAGTAACATGTCAATGCACTTTGATAAGGCTACAGTTTTTCAAGGAATTTGTCGATGTATTCTCTAGATTGGCCTCGTATCCACGGTACTCCAAACTCTACAGCCAGTTTTAAAATGGCTCCAGAAGATTTCCAGGTTAATGAATATTTCGAGGGGCAATTTAGTGGTGAAGGGGAACACATACTCATCCGAATTGAAAAAAGAGGCTTAACTACTGAGGATGTAGTTAAATCACTGGCGCGATTGATTAATAAGCCGATAAAACTCATCAGCTATGCTGGCTTAAAGGACCGCCAGGCTTTAACAACGCAATGGCTTAGTATCCATGCTCCCGGGGAAGAGATTTCAGGTATAGGAACACTAGAGGCACCGGGATGGCGGGTTTTAGAAAACACACGTCATAATAAGAAATTAAGACCAGGGTATTTAACCGGCAATCATTTTGTAATGAGATTGAGGGATGTCTCCAATGAACAGGATTTAGTGGAGCGAATGGAACGCATTAAAATATCAGGTGTTCCTAATTATTTTGGAGAGCAACGGTTTGGTCGCGAAGGTGGAAACTTGATAAAGGCAGAAGAAATGCTGGTACAAGGACGAAAAGTCAAGGACCGATTTTTAAAAGGTATTTACTGCTCTGCCGCACGTTCATGGCTTTATAATTTAGTGTTGTCCCGGCGAGTACTCGACTTAACCTGGAATGTACCTCAGCCAGGCGATGTGATTCAGCTTAAAGGATCAAACAGCATTTTTGTTATTGATGAAGTTGATGAGAATTTATTAAATCGTATTAAGGAGCGGGATATTTCCCCTGCAAGCCCTTTGCCTGGTAAAGGGAAGCATCTGGTGAAGGGACGTGCTCTGGAGTTAATTAATGAAGTGTATTCAGATTGGAGTACCTGGTTGGCTGGATTGGAGAAGCATGGTCTGGAAGAAGCCTGGCGTTCTAACATCCTTCATATGGAACAATGCAATTATTCAATTCAGGATTCTGTTGCTGAATTAGCGTTTACTTTACCAGCAGGGGCATACGCTACCAGCGTATTGCGTGAATTGGTGTTGTATTAATCAGAACACTGGTGATCAGTACGTTCATAATGAAAAATCGACTCCACCAATAATGCTGTAATTAGTTTTTGCCGAGATTCCATGATAAAACTCCATCAGCGGCACGTTTGCTCCTAAATAAATGGATACTGCTGAACCGAAATTTGCTCGAAGACCGGGAATTAAAAATATGCTGCTGTTACTGCTATTGGGTTCACTGATCCCATCTATTATTGTGTCATAATTATATTCACCGTTTATCTCCAGTATCCCGTCGATTTGTAATGGTTTGCTTTTATTTGAATTATCATACAAATCAACAACCGCAGCAAAGTTATAATTGACGATGGAGCCTAAAGTCGTACTTTGTGAACCCTCTGTGTATTGAGTATAAATTAAATTAGAGCTTAACAGGAACTTATCCCATTTTTTGGTAAAAATAAGCCCTGCAAATGGTGACCAGGCACCGCTTCCGGGCTGGTCTGAGGCTGCGAACAATATCCCTTCATTATCTAATTCAGAGGTTTTTCCTGTTGGGGCATTAATACCTGTAAGTAATGCTATAGAAATGGGGGATTTATTTTCTTCGACTAATTTCCATATAGAGAATAGATTGATATCACTTACTCCAGAGATATCACCTAATCCGGATACAATGGATGTCTCATCCAAACTGGCTGCGCGAAGATTGGAATTATAGACATAGGGTAAAATGGCACCTACGGTAATAGTGTTTGTAAGACCATAGTTTATCATTAAATAATTAATGAAATATGCGTTTTGACTTTCAGCTTCCAGATTTTGCATTAATTCCATATCTGAAAACGGGTTGTACGAAAAATATTCCGCTCGTTGGCTAATACCCCAATCACCTTTATCGGAAGTATCCGTAGTGGCTGTAGTTATAGGTGTTCCTAAACCCGTGGAGTAATTAATTGTTGGTTGAGATTTATTTGCATAAATACTGGGTAGGTAACCTAAGTTTAGACCTATCATCAGAATAACAAATTTTTTCATAAAAGTTAGGTATTAAAAATTTACATCTTAACCCAATTAATAAGTCTTAGCTAATGAACTGGGCAATTGATGGATAAAAATTTGACTATGCGATTAGGCTTTCAGTTGTTCTGCATGAAATCGCAAATGGTCTTCCATAAACGTGGCTATAAAATAATAGTTATGTCCATACTGTTCATGCATTCTCAGTTTCAATGGTACATGGTTCTGCTGACATGCTGCAACAAAAAGCTCGGGTTTTAATTGTTCGATGAGAAACGGATCCGCTCCTCCTTGATCAATCAGTAACTCACCGTGCGGCCAGTGATGCGTTTTGACCAATTCACACGCATCGTATTGTGACCATAAGTGTTGATTGTCGCCCAGATACCCCTCAAATGCATTGATTCCCCAAGGAGTTTTTGTAGGAGCACAAATCGGAGAAAAAGCGGAAAGACTACGAAAGGCAGAGGGATTTTTAAGACCGATAGTTAATGCGCCATGGCCACCCATCGAGTGACCAAAAATACCGCGGCGACGGTCATCAACTGGAAAATGAGTGCTGATGTACAGTGGTAACTCATTACTGACATAGCTGTACATTCGATAATGCATACTCCAGGGTAATTCGGTAGCATCAAGGTAAAAACCAGCCCCTTCGCCAAAATTTTCACGTCCATCAGGATCTTTTAGATTAAGTCCGCGAGGACTGGTATCGGGTGCAACAATAGCCAGTCCAAGCAAAGAGGCCATGCGTTGTGCGCCGGCCTTGGTAATAAAATTCTGTTCAGTGCAGGTTAAGCCAGATAACCAATAAAGCACGGGTACCTTTTGGTGCTTTGCTTCAGGAGGAAGGAAGATAGCAAACTTCATAGTGCAGTTTGTCGTTTCAGACCAATGAGAATAGACTTCTTGGGACCCATTAAAACATTGATGTTGTTCCAGTAACTGAATAGACATTGGCGAACTCCCCTGAAGCAATAATTTAATAGTTAAGTACGGTGCGAATGGTTAACCCTCTCCGCATTATTTCGAAGGCTTCATTGATTTGGTCAAAGGGTAATTCATGGGTAATCAAATCATCAATATTAATTCGCCCTTCCATATACCAATCCACTATTTTAGGTACATCCGTTCGTCCACGTGCACCTCCAAATGCAGAACCTTGCCACACTCTTCCTGTAACTAATTGGAAGGGGCGAGTCGATATTTCGTGACCGCCAGGCGCAACGCCAATAATAGTTGATACTCCCCAGCCTTTATGACAGCACTCTAAAGCCTGGCGCATGACGTTTACATTTCCAATACACTCGAAGGTGTAATCAGCACCACCCTGAGTTAATTCAACCAAGTGACCAACCAAATCTCCTTGTATGTCCTTTGGATTGACAAAATCAGTCATACCCAGCTGGGTTGCAAGTGCCTCGCGATCGGTGTTGATATCAACTCCAATAATTTGTCTTGCACCCACCATGCGTGCTCCCTGGATGACATTAAGACCTATGCCGCCTAATCCAAAGACAATTACACGACTGCCAGCTTCAACTTTTGCATTAAATAACACCGCTCCAAGGCCTGTAGTGACTCCGCAACCGATATAGCATACTTTATTAAAAGGGGCGTCGTTACGAATTTTTGCCAAAGCAATTTCTGGCAAAACTGTATAATTGGAAAAGGTTGATGTTCCCATATAATGATGAATGGGTTTGCCATTCAAACTAAATCGAGAGGTTCCATCTGGCATGACGCCTCGGCCCTGAGTGCTGCGGATGGCCTGGCACAAATTGGTTTTTTGAGATAGACAATATTCGCATTGACGGCACTCAGGTGTATATAGAGGTATTACATGATCGCCTGGTTTCAAACCGGTGACATTTTTTCCTGTTTCAACTACCACGCCAGCACCTTCATGGCCTAGAATTGCAGGAAAGAGTCCTTCGGGATCTTGTCCAGACAAAGTATAGCTGTCGGTATGGCAAATACCGGTTGCTTTGATTTCTACCAAAACCTCATTATCCTTTGGCCCTTCCAAATCAACCAGTTCTATTACAAGTGGCTCGCCTGGTGCAAATGCTATTGCTGCTTTTACTCGCATTATCCCTTCCTTTATTGAATGTGCTACACGTTGACATTGATTTTTTGGTTACTTTAATGCAGATCATAAAAAAAATCATTTAAAATCATGTGTTATAAGAGGAAGAAATGAGCCGACATGAGTGTATCGGCTCAACAATTGATTATCGGGTCAGTGATAATCCACAACAGGTTTCAGTAGTTGTGTTGAGACTGTCGACAACTGTAGATGCGGCACGAGTTACCAGATAAAGGGGGTTTAGCATCAGAGCTATGGCAGTTGATATCAAGGCCAGTGCTGTCATTCCTGTTGATACCAGCGCATGCGTTGCGGCCAATTTGAAGGTTTCGATGGTTGCTTTGCTTAGGTCAGATGTAGGCGCAATGATGACCAGAGCCAGGGCGCAAGGGGCTAAAATAATGGATACAGCAAGAGACAGCATGGCTTTTAATAAAAAACTTAAGGCATGAATGCCAAGCCAAAGTGGTTTTTCAATCGGTCGAATCGCTAACGTTGCAAACTCATCTATAGACCGAATGCGGTTAAAATAACTCTTTTGAGGGATAGGGATAGCATCCGAATATTTATTTCTTAAAGAATTGTATTCATCCCAAGTTGAATTTAATTGTGAAAAAAATGAAGGGCCGGCCATTGATTACTCCACTATATGTATATGAATTTGCAGAATAGTAAAAAAAAGCGCAGTAATTGTAAATATAAATCACATGGCCCATCAAATTGGGTTAAAAAAGCCCACAAACAACCCAGCTCATTTCTGATTTAAAAATGCCCATAAAATTCTAAATTTGAACTAGAATTAAGATGAGCAGACACTTGAAATAGGGAATGCTTAGAACTTTTGAAATGAAGTTTCAATGGCAGGGGATTAACGGAGAAGAATAAAATGAAGTGGTGGCTATCCATTTGTTCCTTATTTTTTATATGTTATGTCACAGCTATAAATGCGTCATTGGTCATTGGTATTCCCTATTTTAAACCGCCTTATGTAATCAATCAGTATGAAGGTTTTGACGTGGATTTAATGCATGCTATTTGTAAGCGGTTGAATGAGACCTGTGTCTTCAAACAAATGGTATTTAATAAATTATCTACTGCATTAAATGAAGGAACCATTGATCTGGCGATGGGTGCTATTACCATATCGCAAAAAAGACAGTTGTATTATGTGTTCACCCTGCCTTACAAATTAAGTAAAAGCCAGTTTCTTGTATTAAAAAACAGTAATTTAAAATCGATTAGTGATTTGAAAGGTAAACAAGTTGGCGCAATTAACTCTTCTGATCTGCAGGATTTTCAGACCGATAATCCTCTGCTCGAAATTCAAGTGGCGTTATATGAAGATCCTCTTCCGCTAATTTCTGCTTTGAGTAAGCATCAGCTGGATGCCATATTAATGGATTCGGAGGAATTTAATTACTGGTTACAGCAAACCGACATTCCTTTATCCAAATTGGAAGAGCCGTTTTCTGTGGGCGCGGGTTTGGGGATCATGTCTTTGCCAAAGAACACTGCATTAATACAATCTATAAATCAAGCATTAATCCAATTAGAGAAAGATGGAAGCTATAAGAGTATTTATGTCGATTATTTTAGTGATTGAATCAGGTGATGTAATCCGATCAGTTGGAGAAACGTCCTGCTTTTTAAACACCGGAAACAGGCATCTAAAAACAGGACGAGAGCGGATTTTATAAAGAATTACTGTGTTGTGACGTTGAGTTAGCACGTATCCATTGTTCCATTTCCTGTACTACCTCATTTTGATTGTAACGTGAGGTTTTATGTGCGGTCACTATTCCATTTTGTGCCAGGGCGTCTGCAAGATACGAGGTAAACGAATGGTGATGATACGCTCTGGATGAATCGCTCATAAAATCTTTTAGAACCTTTACGGTTTCTTGTACTGACATGTTATCTGAATTTATGGAGTTATATAATGCGTTAGCGGTGGCTAGACCTTTGGCTCCGTGACGTAAAAAGCTAAAAAACCCATCGCCTTGACCTCTGTTTAACGGCGCACTTCCTTTATTTCCACCCGTATGGTAGTTGGTGTAATCTTGTACCGCTTTGAATACGGCGTCCTGAAGTTCTCTAGCAGTAAGTTGTTTATTGGCTTCAACTGGTGGTGTTGCGCTATTTGCTTGGGGCAGTACCGTGTTGGTAGATGGTTTATTCTGTCGATGAGACGGTATAAATCCTTTTAAATTTGCTCCAACGATTTTCACCAGTTCTTTTACAGTTGGTGGTGTTATTGTTATAGGTTTTTCGGATTCAACTGGTGTTGAGTTTTTAGTCTGTTCCGGTGCAGTAGCAATAACAGTCGGTTGAACTTTTGTTTCAGAGACAGATACAGGAGCTGATCGTTCTACTGATGGATTTGCAGCATCTCTATGAATAGCAGACAATTGCGGCTCAGTTATTGCTGCTGCTTCGTCATCTGCATTAGGCTGAGTCTTTACTCTTGTACTGGTGGGTAATCTACGGCCTTTAAATTGAGGACGGTCTCTAGTAAGAGGCTTTAAAACGGGCGTCGTTTCCTTTGGAGCATTTTTTTGATCCGTTGACTCTTTTTGATCATTCGTTTGAGAGGGTGATGATTCGGTTAGAACCTTCCCTGTGGATTTGTAGTGCTGGAATTTAGATTCAGAATCAATAGTAGCCCAGGCATTCTGGAGATCAGCAACCGGAATTAAAGTGGCTGCCTCTCGTCCGAATGGATTAACACCACCTATTCTTTTTAGTTTTTCAAGTCTTTCTTGTTCTGCTTTTAATGTAAGATATCTTTTTTGAATGTCTTCAAAGGTATCCGCTGCAGTTGTATTAAGCAGTTTTAGTAACTCTTGAGTAGTTTTCATTTTAACTCCAGTTATTTGACTTGAATAGTTCTGTGCAAATTATAGTCACTATACCTTAAGGAAATATTAAGAGTTTGGCATGTCAAGCCTGTTCCCAATGTGTTCTCACGAATTTTTAAGGAGGATATAAAAAGTGAGAAGCCCTCAGAGTGTTCTCTGATCGACTTAGAACAGATACTCTCTATTTTGCATGAAGAAAAAAACATATTCTGTTACCCTTTTTATCTTGATTAGTCTATAAATATTGTGATGAAAGGGGCTTTATAAATCTGTTTCTTTTTACTTTGGAGAGGGAATACCATGACACAATCAATTCCAGCCGGATTTCATACCGTTACGCCAAGTTTTATCTTTAAAGATACAACAAGAGCCATAGATTTTTATAAAAAAGCATTTAATGCTGAATTAATTGATTTGTTCCCGAATTTAAACGGCACTGGAGTGATGCACGCCACAATGAAGATAGGTGATTCTCTCATCATGATGGGGGATGAGATGGATGGGAACGAAAATTGCTCCAAAAGCGCTGAGAGTGTGGGCAGTTCACCTATTAGCTTTTTTGTCTATGTTGCTCATGTTGATGAGGCATTTGCTCAAGCTGTAACCGCTGGTGGCAAAGTCACTATGCCCGTTGCAGACATGTTTTGGGGCGACCGAGTTGGTCAGATAAAGGATCCCTTTGGTTATTCCTGGATGATTGCAACCCACACGAAGGATTTGACTAACGAGCAGATTAAACAGCAAGCCGAAGAGTTTTTTGCGTCCATGAGCAAAAAATAAAGCTTCGTGGTTTTTGATGAATTGGCTTAAAGGAGATTCCGTATGGAGTTAGAAGAACATAATGAACGGCAAATGTTTGTTAATTTGCCAGTAAAAAATCTGGATGAAACCATTAAATTTTTTACTACCCTGGGCTTTAAATTTAATCCCCATTTTACTGATGAAAATGCTTCTTGCATGATTATCGGTACTAATAATTTTGTGATGTTATTAGTGGAGCCTATGTTTCAAGGGTTCATACCACATCATGAACTTACTGACTCGTTTAAAAGTAAAGAAGTAGTGGTTGCTTTGACCCTCGAAAGCCGAGAGGCTGTAGATGCCATGCTTAAAAAGGCAGTAATAGCCGGTGGTAAGGAATACCGACCAACTGAGGATCATGGTTGGATGTATGGTCGAGCATTTCAGGATATTAATGGTCATGTTTGGGAGCCGTTTTTTATTGATAAGAATGCCATGTCAGAACATTTAAACAATAAAAAAGGTTGATGCCAATTACGTTCAGTGTTCATTCTATTGTGGGGCAATTCTTTAATTGCCCTTATTCTTGGCAGTTTAAAGTTTGGAATTTTTTTTGAAGCAGGCAGGATGACGATGCAAAAAGATGTATTCAGTGTGTACAGTGAGAAATGCCCATCGCGAAATGTTCTTGAAGCGATTAGTGATAAATGGTCTATTTTAATTATTAATATTTTATCCTTGAAAACATGTCGATTTGGAGAGTTAAGACGGGAAGTGGGAGGCATTTCCCCTAAAATGTTAATGCAAACGCTGCAAAAACTGGAGCGTTATGGTTTTGTAGATCGTAAATCATATCCCGTATTACCTATGAAAGTGGAGTATTCATTAACTGTCCTGGGGATGAAGCTAAGCGTAATTCTTGGCCAGCTTACATTATGGACTGAGATGAATATGAGCAGTATCTCGCAGGCTGAGAGGAGTTTCATCAGTAAATTGGAGCATGAGCAAACAGTGTAGGTTTCAATCGATTCAGAACGTAGACCGGGTCGAGAGCCATGGTCGTCAGGCTAATGAATTTCTGTATTAACAATATATAAAACCCCGTCTTTGCGAGCAACGCGAAGCAATCCTTAAAGGCGCCTTATTGGAGATGTGTTCTGGATTGCTTCGC
>NZ_LNYR01000049.1:82558-113959 GCF_001467955.1 Legionella quateirensis
TATTTAAATGTATAATATACGGCCATAAAGGACAATCCATAAGACTTCGAGTACGACTGCAATGGTAACTGAACTTAATTTTCTGACGACAACTAATGAGACAAGGAAACGTATCCTTGATCTACCGGCCAGCGAAATTAAATACTATCTGTATATTTTATTAGAAACAATTAAAGGTACAAACAGAGAATTAACCCGATTGTTTTTAGCTGAACTGATATCACTTGTAGACGTGTTACATCAGTTACATGAACGAAACAACTTAAATCGTGCAGACAGTCAAAGCGAATCTGAAACTAATGAATTATTGACTACCATCAGTAATCATTTGGACCAGCTGCAACACATTGCAGGTACGCATACTTTTCCCGCTCAAGCTAAAATTGTTGTACTTCATATAATCGGAGTATTTGCTGGTGTTGTTCTCGGCATTATTGGTGGCTTTGCAGGGGCGCTGATAGGTTTAGCCAGGGGACTATGGAATTACAGACCTGTTATCGGTATGCTCGCTGGTGCATTTGCAGGAAACATCATAGCGGGTGCCTTTGGTTTTAGAACACCAAAAAAAATATTTAAAGACAGTCTGATACGACAATTCAAATTTGGTCTGGATGGCCTGGATGAGTGTTTGGAACACGTCCAGAAAGAACATTCACCTGCACTCTTTGCTGCGAATAAAATACAGCCCTTTTCTTTTTATCAGAATGAAGTAGAAGCAGAAATTAAAACGCTGTTCGATACCGATGAAGACTATAATGAATTCATGGAACAGGAAGTAAGTTATAAAATCAACACCTTTATGGCAAGTTTTATTGGTGTCTCCTTGCTGCACGGGTGTGTTGGGCATCATGCTTATATCAAAATAACCATTAAAAATTCAGAATATTTAATCGAGCTTTCGCCTGAACCCGCAGACACGAGTGAAGAGCCTGCTCAAAGTGAAACACGAACAGTGATGGGTAAACAACTTATTGAAATGTTGGCATATCACAGAAAACTTCAGGAAACAAATGCCCCCACACCAGGTTATATCATCACAAAAATGAAAGCAGGTGATAATGACTGTTTTAGTTACATTAATAAAGTATTGATTGGTACCAGTCAAAATGGAACCACGCTGCATCGATTTGCGGATATGGATGTCATGGGACAATTTGTTGGAACAGCTATTGAAGCATTAAGTCCGTTTAAACCCAATTTCTTTCAACAGGTCCGGTCTGTTGACAAGACAGAGCATGATAGCAGCCTTTCACTCTCGTTTGTTTCCTGAAAAAAGTAATCAGGATATGATTTGGCAGGAAGGCCTCTATATTCTCTATTGTTTGCGAAGCACTAAATTTGAAATAGACTTAACACATTTAACTCATTTATACTTCCTCGTCGTTTCCAGGGAACCTATCTTGATGAGAGGATTAAATGTTAATTAAAAATATATATGTTTACGACGATCAGGGACTGAAACAACTTAAACATGTTGAGTTAACAGAAGATGGTTCCAGAGTACTCTATAATACAGAAGATGATTTATCCTCTATTGAACAACAAGAAATAAAAATCATTGATAGTAAAGGTACTTTTTTCCTAATGCCCGGAATGACTGATGCTCATATTCATGGTCAAGGTGGATTTGATTTTGCCAATCTCAGTGAGGAAGATGGCGAGAACGAGTTGGAAGTAATAGTTAAACAATTGGGGAAAACCGGATTATCCTATGTTGTACCTACCCTGGTATCCATGCCAGTGGAATCATTAAAAAGCTCTCTGATGATCATCAATGAGTTTATGAAAAAACAAAACCGCAATCCCACCCCCGGTTACTCCACTCTGATTGGTGTACATCTGGAAGGCCCTTTTATCTCCAAAAGTTGTAAAGGCGCTCATAGTGAAGAAGCATTGCAATCCGAAATCAACATGGAGAAGTTCAGAGAGATTATTGATGTAGCCCCGGATATTAAACACTGGAAAATTACTATAGCTCCTGATTTGGTTGGTGCTGAAGAGTTTATCAAGCAAACTAAAACTCTTGAACAAGAAGATATATTTGTCAAAGTATTTATCGGTCATACCAATCCAGAAGATAAAGAAGCTATTGATCGTGCAATTTCTGCTGGAGCAGCGGGTTTTACGCATTTAGGAAATGCATGCCAAGAATCCTGCAGCCGGGAAACTCGGGATCTTTCTTTAAATGATACAACGAGTAATGTAGTGCAATGGGTACTTGAAAATCCGGATCGATGTCCTTCAGGTGTTGAACTGATTCTGGATGGAGCTCATCTCTCCGCTTCGTTTGGTACTCTGATACATCACTCAGTGAGAAACAAAATTATGCTTGTAACCGATGCCTTAGGTCCTACAGGTTGTAAAGACGGAATGTACACGTTGGGATCTCTTGATATCCGTAAAGAAAACAATAGTTTTTATCTGGCAGATAAGGAAGGTCATTTCAAAATGAAAATGGGAACCCTGCCCTCTGGACAAAAAGGCGAGGTAAGAACACTGGCCGGCAGTGCAGCCTCTTTGGCTCAGTGCGCACAAAACTATTTCGACATGCTGCATGATGAACCTATAGAGAGTCGGATGGACTCCCTATATGCAGGTATCATTTCCAATCCCAGAACGGCTTCATTATCCGAAGAAGCAATAAAAAATCTACCCGATGATACTAATTTTGTCATTTTTAATGAGAAAGGACAGCTCGTACTCAGTTCATGCAACAGAAAGATAACAGAGCATCAGCAATTACAATGGCCTATACACAGTTTACTGAGTAACGGACTGTTATCACCACCCACAGTTTTTAATGAGAGTGTAGAGAGTTCCTTGGGATTTCGACCCTGAATCAGTAAAATCCAAAGACAAGTAGAAAGTAAATAAGTTTATAGGCTTCTAATCGTTCAATTAAAAAGCCAGCTCAGTTGAACCAAAAATTGATTCGCATGAAGATTTTTCTGAGTCAGGGTACCAGGGACAACTGTTGTATCAATAAGAGCGTTGCCCAGCTGCATTGTACCCAAATCAGTATATCGGTATCCGATTCCAACACGCATGGCTGAAGTGAGATCAACATCAACACCAGCCCCTACTGCATAACTGAAATCAGTAGTGGTATTATCATAGTAATTACGTGAAAAGGTGATGTTCCTTGGTATATTCACCGAGTATTTATATGCTTTATTAAATGCAGCACCCAATCCTCCAAACAGATAGGGATGAAAACGATTTTTGAGTGTATAAAGCACTTTGGAGTTTAATAAAATTTGATTGGTCAGCACCTTGTAGGTATATAAATAAGTATCCGCTGACTGTGCGTCCGCACCTTGTAGCAAAATGCCATTAGCTAAAAATGGCTGTGTACGATTGTAGTCAAGACCAGCCTGTATCATCCAGTCTGTATTAAAATTCCACTCGGCATTCAGAAGGATATCCAATAATCCTGAGGTTTGAGTTTTTTGTGTTCCTGAATAATAGTAAAATTCATCTGTGATTTGATTTACAATTGGGAACTCCTGAGCATCGCCCGGTTTTGCTGAAGAACTTCCCGCACCCAAACTAAAGACAGGATGCCATGATTTAACCGGGGTAGATAAACCTGCAAATGAAGTACTGATTCCATAAGTCAGATAAGCTCCGGTAAGAAGAACGACGCTTCGACTGTTTAAAGCTCTTAACAGTTTTTGAATTAACATTAGAACAATCATTCCTTTGCATGAGTTTAGATGAATTAAATTAAACTAATAAAGAATTAATATCAAGAGCAGTATGCAACCGAGCAGCGGCCATGAGGAAGCAGACTAGTTATTTAAATTACTGAATCATTCAGACACCCTTACTTGTGCTACAATATTAACCAATCAGGTAAATATTTAATCCGATATAGCACCTGTACAACTAACCATTCGCAAAAGGATTTCGAGATGAAAACGTTCATTATGATATTAATATGCTTGCTACCCTTTCAACTACAGGCGTCCTGCAAATGCAATTGCAATTTTGCCGACCTGACTATTTGCGAAAGCTCGTATGATCTCGATAATCCATGTCCTGGGCTATGTCCGGCAGCTGCGCCAGGAATTGCTCCGATGAAAACAGCCTGTCCGCCTACTATGGTTTATAACCCAATAACCCAGACACAGGAGTTGAAAGTTATTTGTACGGAATAGAACACATTAACTTTCAAGCGCATAGGCCAATTGGCGAAAAAAGTACTGCTTTACTACAATTATATCAATAAAATCAAAATGAGCTGCTATGAATCAACTATTAACCATCATTCTCATTTGCTGGTCCGTATGCAGCTTTAGTCAAAACAGCTTATTTCCTGGCGAAAAAATAATCAAAGTTAATGGTGTAGAATCGCTGGTTTACTTTAGTCCGGGAGACAGCAATAAACCTTTATTGGTTTTTATTCCTGGTGATTCTCATCTGGCCAGGATCGCCTATGGATATCCAGCAGGGAAACCAGAACATTTTCTGGCCTATTGGTTAAAAAAGGAGGGTTACCCCTTTTTAGCTCTATCCTATCCATTAAAAAACGCTGTATACAGTCAGGTTTATCCTGATTTTACTATTCAGGATTGGGGCGAACAGGCAGCCACTGTTATTGCCCAGACCATCACTGAGCATCGATTAAACAAGAAATTCATTATCCTGGGTTGGAGCATGGGAGGAAGTATCGAAAATCGACTCACCCAATCAGCGCATCAAAAAGGTCTGGAGGTGCAATTATTTATCGGTCTCGCATCGATGCCGCCGCTACCATTCATTATGCAAAAGGGGCAATACGATACCAACATCATATCAAAACAAGGATTGGCAGACCGAAAACCGGTTATCCCACTGTTTTATCAATTAGTACAGGCTCAGGAACACGATCAAGGCGAAATCATCATCCCTAAAAAAGTTTATGAAGAGGAGTTTGTCGGAGACATTCCAGCCGCCTTAAGCGCTGAAGGTTATTGGCATCAGGGCAATAAAATTATCAGCAATACGGATGCAACATTGAAAGATGCTGCGGTTTTGGATTTTAGCACGACCCCATGGATTGCTTTATTAGTCGATACTGATCCGGGTACCGCCAAGATTAGCCTGATTGATCCTGCCAGCTGGTATTTACTTCGCAGTGAAATGATTTATGCACGATACTTAAAAGGCAAAATTCCAGATGATATGTCACCTCAACGATGGCAAGCCATAACAGACTTGATAAACAGTTTATACGGTCAGCTCACCTTAAGTATTCATGGCAATCATTTCTTCTTTATAGGGAAAAAAGGAGCGCGAGAAACGGCAGAAAAAATTACAATCCTCATTCAACGGGTGGAACAAGTTAAATCCAGACTGAATCAATTACTACCACAATAAACACAGACTAAGATCTCAAATACGCTGAACTTAATCAATTTCTATGCAACTATTAATCAATTTTTAATCAAATAGTAGATTTTTTCAGACAATTAGAGTATATTTGGAAGAATTTTTTTCAAACAAGGGAACGACATGATTTCGATGACTACCTATTGGCAACAATATAAGGATTATATTGATAACCTTCCAGCAGATTCAACTGGAGAAGAAGAATACTCCAGACAAATTGCTACCGCTAAAAAAATGATTAGTATTGGTTTAACAATAGAAAAATTAGGCATAACTGAAATAAAAAGCGTAGTAAACAGACTGCATACTGTAGCCAAAGATTTTAATCATGAAGTGAGCTATCAGGCTCCAGATAAAGTATATAAATTCAGTTTACCGAAAATAACCAATCCCAATAGTTTGATTTTTGCAATCCTGTATTTTCAACATTTATCCAATTATGCAGAAGTTAGTTATGATGGATCAATTTATTTTATGAAAAGTTTCGTCATTAGCGCGGTTAACGACAAAAAGAAACCTACTGCCAATCAAGCACTTGCGATGCTTGGCGAGATAAAAAACTACTGTCAAAGTCAGAATATTGAACTTGATGAAGCTCAACTTCTCAATAAAAATAAAGATACAGCTAAAGATTATATTGCACGATTAGTAAGTACTTTTCATCCGGTGAAACCAGAGCAAATGGACCTAAAAAGTTCTGATGAGCCAGTTGAAGTTATCGAACTCCAAAGGTCAGTTGAAGATCTGGAGCCCTCATCAAATGGGCAACAGGATCTGACTCGTGCAGGATTATCCCTAGAGGAAGCAAGGAACACTTCAGAAGTCCCGCAAGATCTGCCTCAAGTCCGAGTATCCCCCGAGGCGTTAAAGGGCGAGCCAGAAGTTCTTCCCCTAGTCGCCTCACCACTTGTAGAAAAAAAGAACACATCAGAAGAACTTGATGATCTGACCAATCTTCAAATGTCTCTTGAAGATCTGAACAAGCAAAAAGAACAATTAGAGCTTAAAATTCAATTATTCTCAACCAAAATAAATCAGTTAGATCACGCCAAACAATATCATCTTAAAGTAAATCAAGAATGGCAAAATACAGGGTTCATTGCCAAATTCTTTTATTGGTTAATTTCCTGGGCTGTAGAAGTTCCATTGCTTAAGAATATTAAAACTGCAGAACAGAATTTAAGTGAAAAAGAGGCATTGCTAAATCAGGATACACCCTCTGGCAAAACCTCAGATTCTTATCTTGGAGAGTTAACATTAGAATTAGTACAACTAAACTCTTCCTCCAGTAGTATTAAAGAGAAGATTGATCATCAAATTGAAATTGAAAAAGCACAACAAGAAGCTTTAAAACAAGAACAATTAAGGCAGGAACAATTAAAACAAGAAGAGTTATCAAGACAAAGAGAATTAAAGTCAAAAGAATTATTAGAACAATTATTAGAACCTGCCCCCTCAAGCACTGATATCGCCTACAGTAATAGAGAGTTTAATGCCGATAAATCAGGTACAGATGCCTTACAAACTAAAAAAAGGCTAACCGCTGAACCTGAGAAAATACTAACCTCTGAGCCTGAAAAAATACTAACCTCTGAGCCTGAAAAAGAATCTGTGAGTCAATCAACAAATATGAACTCCAATCACGGATTTTTTAAACAATATATGCCCAGTAAAATGACCATACAAGCTGTTGCTGTAGCTGGTGCTGCCATTGCCATTCAAAATATGCTTTACGGGTCATAAAAACAATTAGGTCTGGAGATGTTGGGCAATCAAAATGCCCAACAGAAACAGTGCGAACCCCATTGCCAAAGTCCGTCATGATGATGTTGATGCGGCAATTTCCTGCATAAATGCTGCGAGTGATTGGCTCTATGAGCCAATGTTCGATTCGCACCATAGGTTCCAAAATGCTTTATTGGTGACCAGTCAGGGGTAACAGGCGGCAGAGAAGGATTGTAGTTTGAGAACTGCTCACCCGCATGGACAACTTTGCCTCCAACAACAGTCATTAGTGAATAAATATCCTTGATTTCTTCATCCGGGATGGTGAAAAAATCCTTGGATAATACTGCAAAATCAGCTAATTGATTGGGTAAAAAGGAACCTTTGATTGTGGATTCATTTGAAAACCACGCGCTCCCTCTCGTATAAAGCTCCAAGGCTTTTTCTCTGGAAAGTATATTATCCTCCTGATAAAGAGAAGTTCCTCCAACAGTCTTACCCGTTGTTAACCAATAAAGACAAAGCCAGGGATTATAACTGGATACCCTTGTGGCATCAGTACCCATACCTACGGGTATTTCTGCATCAAGGATTTTTTTTATTGGTGGAGAGCGCGATGTCATTTCGCTCCCATATCGATGTAAAAAATACTCGCCTTGAAATGCCATTCGATTTTGTATGGCAATTCCACCCCCGAGATTTTTAACTCGTTCTATCGATGTATCAGAAATAGTTTCAGCATGATCAAAAAACCAATTTAATTTATTGATTGGGATTTCTTTATTTATTTCCTCATAAACAGTTAATGCTCGTACAATCGACTCATCATAAGTGGCATGTAACCGAAAAGGCCATTCATTTTCAGCTAACAATCTCACCACCGGTTTTAATTGCTCCTCCATAGTTGCAGCCAAGTTTGGTCGCGGTTGTAAAAAATCCTCGAAATCAGCGGCAGAAAAAACCAGCATCTCCCCTGCACCATTATGATGATAATATTCATTGCCCTGTTGGTACTGTGTTGTTTTGGTCCATAGTGAAAAATCTTCCAGTTCCCTACCGGGTCTTTGGGTAAATAAATTATAGGCAATTCGAACTGTTAGCCGATGTTCCTGATTCAATTGATCAATAATCGCATAATCCTCAGGATAATTTTGGAAGCCTCCTCCAGCATCAACAACGCTGGTTATTCCCAATCGATTCAATTCGCGCATGAAATATAGGGTGGAATTAACCTGATCTGCGTGAGCCAGTTTGGGGCCTTGAGCCAAGGTTGAATAAAGAATAATTGCATTAGGATTAGCAATGAGCATACCCGTTGGATTTCCAGATTTATCCCTTTGTATGAAAGTTCCCGGTAGTTCTTTAGTATGTTTATCATAACCAATTGCAGATAATGCTGCTTTGTTAAGCAGTGCTCTATCATATAAATGCAATACAAAGACTGGAGTATCTTTGGAAACTGCATTTATTTCATCCAAGGTAGGCATCCGCTTTTCTTTAAATTGAAATTCAGTCCACCCTCCAACCACACGAACCCATTGCGGCACGGGAGTCCGTTGAGCCTGTTCTTTTAACATAGATAAGGCGTCAGCAAGACAGTTAATTCCATCCCATCGTAATTCCATATTAAAATTAAGACCACCACGAATAAGATGAATATGTGAATCATTTAGTCCAGGAATTACTGTTTTCTTCTGTAAATCGATCATTTGGGTTGAAGACGTTTTTAATTTCATAATTTCAGAATCTGAACCAAATTGAACAAAACGCTGATTTTTAACTGCAACAGCGGTTGTCTTCAGATGACCAATACCAGGACCTTGAAACAAACCATTAAAGAAAATACTGTCCATAATAGCGCCTCACCTGATTTAATTATTTAACCACTTTGCCTTCCCATTTGGCTCTTGGTTTTTGCTTATGGACCATAGTGTATGCATAATCGACTCCAATTCCATAAGCGCCACTATGCTCTCTGACTATATCCATGGTTCCATTGTAAGTCGATTTTTGAGCCCAGTCTCGTTGCCATTCGAGTAATAACTGTTGCCAGGTCAAAGGTACAATTCCAGCCTGTATCATCCGATTCATCGACGCTCTGTGAGCTGTTTCACTGGTACCCCCACAGGCATCCTCTACCACATAGGTTTCAAAACCGTCCTGCATTGCTGAAAAGGCACACATGTTGATACACACTTCGGTCCATAAACCGGCTAAAATTAGTTTTTTCCTTTGGGTACTATTGATGCTGTTTCGTACTTGTTCCGAATCCCATGAATTCATGCTGGTTCGTTCGATAAGATCATTCTGAGGAAACACATCTAATAGTTCAGGTAGTACATAACCACTAAAACTCTCGGTCTCAACAGAAGTAATAATGGTGGGAACGTCAAATAGTCTGGCTGATTTTGCAAGCGCTACAGCATTATTTTTTAAACTCTGACGATCACAATTCACAACGCCAAAAACCATTTGAGGTTGGTAATCAATCAATAACAAAACAGAATTTTTTGGTGTTAATAGTTCCAGTTTCTTATCCATAAAATGTACTCCTTTATAAGTAATCAAGGCAAATCAAACAATAAAAACTCGGATAGAGTGTTTGATTTAATCTGGATAGGTTCTTGAGTCATTGCGACTCCATCACCTGAGGTCAAATGATGTCCATTTAATTCAATTGAACCTTTTATAAGCTGTAACCAACCACATCGATTCATCCCCAATTCATAATCCAGTACTTGATTCTCATCAAGATAGGCTACAAATAGAGTGACATCCTGATGAATTTTAATAACTCCGTTACCTGCTGTTCCAGAAGCAACCAGGATTAATTGATTGTCTTTTTTGATGATGGGTTTTTGTTGATAAACTGGTTCGAGGTTATTTACATCAGGAGTAATCCATATTTGAAGAAAATGCACCGGAGCCGTAGAAGAATGATTAAATTCACTGTGTGCTATACCAAACCCTGCAGACATCAACTGAATTTCACCTTTACGAATAATGGAACCGTTTCCAATACTGTCCTTATGCTCTAACTCGCCCTCGATGACATAAGAAATTATTTCCATATTTCGATGCGAATGACGCCCAAAGCCCATTCCTGGCTGAACGGTATCTTCATTGATCACTCTCAACTGACTGAATCCCATAAACTCGGGATCATAATAGTCTGCAAATGAAAAGGTATGTAAACTATTAAGCCAGTGAGTATGAGTTATCCCTCTGTCTTTAGCTTTTCTGATCATGATCATCGCGAAATACCTATGTCTGGACTAATACCATTTTTAACAATAACTGTAACAACATATCCCCGAGCGAGTCGAAACATTCCATTATTAACTTCAGACGAAACATCACCCTGTGTTGCCTCGCAAATACTCGTAAAGATAAGCTCATGTGACGATCTAAACCAATGAATAAAGTCGCGCGTGTAAAACATCTTTAAATAATAGTACAGATTAAAAAATCTGCAGGTTTGATTGAACTATCAAGGTACAATTAAGAGTAAAGAGTTCACTTTTACGTATTGATTAAAAAAAACACATATGTTAGTGTGTCCTGTATGGGATTAATTCCCTATTACTTTATGGCTTTACCTAAATGATATTAATACGACAGTTCACAACAATTCACACCACAAATACCACCGGCTAGTCCGGTACTCATCTTCTATACGCATCATTCCAGTACTTTTTTATTTAACCTCTCCGAGGAAGTGTTATGTTTCGTAAAATGCCATTTATTTTATTAGCCATTATCCTGGCTATTGTATGCTTTGCTCCCATCATGCCTTACGAGCTAAAACAAGTTTTATACTCAATAAGCCTAAGCATTAAATCCATCATTGTTCTTGCTCTGCCGTTTATTATCTTTGCTCTCCTGTTAAAAACAGTACTGACCTTATCCAGTAATGCGACCAAAATTATTGGCATGATCCTGTTTTTTGTCTGCTGCTCCAATTTTATGTCCACTTTTGTTAGTCATTATGTTGGCATAGGGATATACCATCTTGGTTTCTCGATGATTGTTCCTCCCAAAACCATGGAGCTGCTTCCTTTATGGATGTTTGAACCCCCCAAATTAATTGCAAACGACAAGGCTATGTTTGCAGGCATTATTCTTGGTTTCATCCTGTCCAGACTAAAGCCCAATAAATCATCGAAGATTGTGCGCGAAATTGACAAAATCATGAACATTCTCTTGTCATTTATTGTCTGTCTCATACCCCTGTTTGTGGCTGGATTTCTTATCAAATTACAGTACGATGGTGTTGTATCGGTAATCATCAAAGACTACGCCCCTATTTTTCTCCTGATAGCCCTTGCTCAATTTGTTTATATCGGATTTGTCTTGTTGTGTTTAAACCAGTTTCGAATTGCCGGATTATTCAAAGATTTCAAAAATATGCTGCCTGCGGTTATTAGTGGTTTTAGCACCATGTCAAGCGCTGCCAGTATGCCACTTACTATTATTGGCGTAGAAAACAGTACACAGAATAAAGAACTGTCCGGTGCAGTTATTCCCGCTACTGTGAATATTCATCTGGTGGGAGATTGTTTTGCCATACCCATATTTGCCTATGCGGTCTTAAAAAGTTTTGGATTGGATGAACCTTCTTTACTAACTTATCTCCTGTTTACCTTTTACTTTGTTTTAGCCAAATTTTCTGTGGCGGCAATACCGGGAGGTGGAATTATTGTAATGTTACCAATACTTGAAACTTATCTTGGCTTTAATTCTGCGATGATGTCATTGATTACCGCATTATACATCCTGTTTGATCCTGTCATTACCAGTGCCAATGTCCTGGGTAATGGGGCATTTGCCAAAATGATTGATACCGTTACAACATATCGAATCAAAAAAATTTCTTTACGTGATGCTGCTACCCCCAACTAACCTTATTCTTTGGTGCTAATTAAATAATTCAGGCTCTTGCTGCACAGGAGCCTGATATGCTTGATACTGCTTTGAGCTGATCTTCAGATTTATCAAAACTACAGAAACATTCTGAAACGGATTATTAATGGCTTAATAGGTTCACTTTACGATAAGATAGAATCAGGACCTTGTATTGTAATTTTCATACACTGATTAAAGGGATTGAGCATTTTCAAAAGTCCTGAATGTGTTTTAATGGATTAAACCATGACCTGTCGTATTATTAATAAAAATGTTGATATTTATAGTGTTCCAAATCAATTCGAGAGCAGCCTGGGCTCTCTCACCCTGGGTGATCTGCATGGCAATCCCATTAAACTGATTTACTTTCTCTTTCATCATCAGATAATCGGATTTAAAAAAGAAGTAGCCAATATACAAGAACCTTATCAACAATTTGTAGCTGTATATGAACGTTTTGGCGACATAATCCAAACGTACCAGGAACAGCAGACCATCTTACTCTTCACACAACATAAAATAACGAACACCGAAGAAAGAATTGCCAGAATTGAGAGGCAATTAGCAAGTGCTCTACATCATGACACGTCGAAAATACCCCATTTAACAAACCAAAAACAGCAAATAACGGAACATTTGCAAACAATCCTGCTTACTAAAAAAAGCCTGGAACACCAGTTATTCGAACAGAAAGAACAATGCCGCTCTTGTCTCGAACAATTTAATCTTTTCATGTCCACACTGGAATTAAAAGATAATAAAACACAGATACGGTTAATTGGTGATGAGGTTGCAGATCGCGGAAATTGTGATTATTTTACGTTAAGAATTTTAGAATTACTTCAGAAAAATCACAGTACAGTACGCATCTTACTATCGAATCACGGCTGCGAATTTATTTACGCATACGAACAATTACTGAATGGACACCCATTTCTTCCTCTGGGTAACATCATTGACACACAAATCACCTCCTTTATGGGCCTTAAATTACTGCTGGAATTTGACCTTATCAATAAAGAGGAGCTGTCCAGTTTAGTAAAGCACAGTTACAATCCTGCCCTGAACATTATTGATTACAGTTTGAATGAAGAAGGCATCACCCTGTTCAGTCATGCCCCTATACAATTTGACGGCATTCGCAGGGTAGCAAAGCGATTAGGCATAGACTATGATGACTCAACCAAGGAAGCCCTGGCAGGGACCCTGGTTCAGATTAATTCCCAATTCCAAAATTACGCTGAAACAAATACCATCCACTTATTGATTCATAATAATACTATCCATGATAAAGCCAATATGTCAGAAGATGAACGCACCGCCAGCCCATTGATTTATTTTATCTGGAATCGATGGAGTCAGGCAAAAGATACTGATACAGCAAGACCCGCAATTCACAATGGCTATACCCTGACCTATGTTCACGGACATGACCCTTATCAAAGTAAACTGCCGCACATTCACAATCTGGATACTTTATGCGGAAAAGAATCCAGAAAAACTATGAATGAACAAATTAATAAATCTTTTCAATTTTTAAGGGAAAATCAACAGAAGCTGAACGATAAAACTACAACAGAAGACTATCTACGCAATGTGAACAGATACAAAGTGTTTGATTCGGATGAGCAGAATTTAAAGACTGGATATAAGTGCAAACCAATTTACTCTGAGAACAACGAAAATGACAGTCTTAAAAAACTGAGCCTGCTGGGAAGACCCGTTCTTAATCCCGAGCTCATATCAGTAGCCCTGAAGCATGAGGAAATACAACCCTGCTTTCTCAAACCTCCACCTCCAAATAAGGAACACAACACGAACGAGTCACCTCAACAGCAGAACATATTCTAAAAGCCTTAAAACCAGGGTGAATTGACAATTCAACTCGTTCCCAATCCACCGCGACATGTTCCGGAGGGCTCTTTTCTTTTTAAGTAAGATGACGCATAAAACATGAAGATCATTCAAAAACCCAAAAACCGAGCCTCGACCTTAAGGAAGCGGAACAGTGTAATAGCAATAAGAATCCTCATCCTGAAAAATAAAATAAAATTTATTTATCCATAATCCGATCACAATCAATTTTGCTCATGCCATTTCAATTAAAAACACAATGAACTATAATTATTCCATATTAATATAATTTGAACAGAATATGCTTATAGATGCCTCATTATTTGGACATATTGAAAACGACTCATCCCTTACCGGTACCTATCATCTACAAGGGCATCCTTTCGCCAGAACGGTCGAATATCTGAGTCAGTATCTGGATCATCTCACCCATACGAAAAAACCGTTTCCCCCTGAGTACAATACTTTAATTGAACAGATGAAGTACATCAGCAGTATTGAGCAAAAAACCTCAAACATGACTCAAGCAGCTCAATTTAATCAGGATATAAACCAACTGGCTGCTTCAATAGTTGAAAACATTATCAATATGCCCAAGAAGGGTAAAATTCTACTCCCTGGAGGATGGCACAACAGCGATGGCGGTCATGCCATGGTGTATGAATTTACGCCAGATGGCAAAGGGTTCACTTTTAGCGCAATCAATGCAGGCGCAGGTATAGAATACCATGCCAAAAAATCAGCTACAGAAAAAGAATTATATAACCCAAGAAAATCCTGGCATATACCCAGTCCCACCTCGGCCAAAGAAAGGGAAGAATTGGTTCATTTTATTGCAAAAATTCTTAAAGCCCGCTTGCCATTGGCAGCAAATTCCAGAAAAACACCCTTGAATGAAAAAGTACTTTATGAAGAAATTCTACCAAGCATCAGCTACGTTAATGGTGTAGAAATTGATGCAAGTCAAGGACTTTCAGAACATGCCTATACAGGTGGACAGTTGTCAGGCACGTGTTCGCAACGATCACCACATCAGATGATCAAGATAAACACCCAATCACTAAGAGAATATCAACGGTTCATGTTCCATTTCAAACAGTACGCCCTGTTTGATTATGTTGAATCCTGCGTCAATAAACAGGTTCCCTATACCCCTGGAGTATTGGATCAAATACGTCTGGCTATTGATAATAATTTAAAGATATTGAACAGTCCCGATCTGTTCAACGAAATTGAAATTGAAGAAGAACACAATAAAATAATTGCTTTAGAGAAACGATTAAGTACAACATCATTTGACTCGCCAGCAGTAAAGCCGATCAGCCAGGATCCTATATTTTCCTTATTTATTACCTCCCAATCCACCGTAGCTCCTCGAATCAATCTGGACCAACAGGCACAGGATGCTCAAATTCCAGCTGTGGTTCAATTAAAGGACGGGACAAATCTGCTTGATAATCTCACTAGAGCCATTACAAACATCAGTAGTATTAAAGATCCGGCGACTCAATTTAATTATCTTGAACAACTTATTATGGAGATGCCGCTTAATCCCAAACTCCCTAATAATCCGGATTTTTATCGTGAACTGGCGAGTATGAATGATTTTGAGCGATTTAAAGCTCAATTAATACAAATTCAGAATCTACTTCTCCAACTCAAACCCAATTGGCTAAATAAACAACAAAATCCGGCCGTGGACTTGATGCTTTTGAGCATCATCAGTTTGCAAATAGATGCCTATACAGTAATCCCATTAAACAGCAATCTGCCCTCCTTTTTACCTTTATCTAATTGTCTGATGCAATCCCTTCTAGGCAATCAGGACAGAAACCCTTTTTATGCCACGAATAATCCCGTCCTTGATCGGCGATTCAAAGAAATGCAAGAACGTTACAAAAATGCAACAAGACAGTATATAAACGATTATCATAACTATTTAAAATTATTATTAGAGTCTGAACCTCTGCTAAATGATGAATTAAATACTCTTTACACCCAAGAATTTGGCCAAAACACTACGGAACTGCATGATGAGATCAGGAAGCTGGGACTAGGATCTTTATACTTGATCGCAAGACATTATGATAATACCAGACGTCTTGATGCTAAATTTAACCCCATTATCACAAAAGTTGTGAGCCATATGGAACATGAGTCCGCGCTCAGAAAAGCCGTCAATCCATTTTTTAAACAAGAATATCTGGATAAGGTCTGGTTTAGATTAAGTATTGATCACAACAGCTTTCGCGTCTCATCACCTTTATTTCCCGGCTTCATCCCCTACGAAACATTATTAACTGGATTAACTCAATCCAAGTACAATTTAAAAGATTCACCAGCTAAAGATGCCCTTGAAGCAGATGTTTCTGAAAAGTCATCCTACTCTAAGCCTATTATCAGTAAAACAGCTAATAGCATTCAATTAAAGCCAGGAAAACCCTCTGATGATAAACAAAGCTCCAGACAAATCACTCAGGCTGATATATTAGCAAGAGATTATTTGCACCTGAGAAGTGACCCAGAACTGCAAATTCCGCTCACTCTTGATTATTTTACACGTCATATTGATTTATTGTCTGACGAATCCAATCAACGCTATGTTGAAGCCAATATCTTCCAACCTGGACTCTTGTTAAAAGCAAGCAAAAAACCTCAATTTATAGCCCAGTTTGATACCTATCTAAAAAAAGGCTTGCGTTTTTTTGGCCAAAATGGACAACATACACGCGATTCGCTACACTATTTACGTCTCGATTTTTTAGTCAGCCGCTATCTAGCTCTGGATAATAATCCAGCAGGTATGCAAAGACTTAAGGCCATTCAACAGGATCTGGAAAAACAACTGTCTTTGCCTAATGAACCTGAAGTCATCTATGTACTGCAACACTATCTATTTTTGAGCCTGGTGGCGCGCATGGAACTGGGTGAACAATCGGATGAGATTTTTACCCTGGCTTATAAAGCCTATATCTATTTGAATAGCCATACCAATCCTCTAATTCTGGAGGATAAAGCGCATCGCCTGAGTGTAGACTGCACTATTGCCCAATTTAAAGAGATCATCAGGCAACAACCTAGAGTCGCATTAGGACAAACGATAAACAGCGCATTACAGGAAGTAGAACACATCACGGAAAAAGATCTCATTATCAGAGGCCAATTTCCAGTGTTACATGTTGAAAACCAGTTAACTCACAAATCGTATGAATTTAATGCCTTACAAGGAAAATTATTTGAACGTGGTCTTGCTCGAAGTGGTGTGCCGCTGGTCATTCAAAATCACCCATTAATCAAAGAACTGGGACTGGCGCATGTTAAAGAATGTCTCATGAATTCTGATCAGAGTTATATGATTTTGTCAGAAAAGGGGCAGGAGGTTCAGCTGTACCATAATGCAAACCAGTTAACAGTTCGAAAAAAATGGACCATTCAAAGCATTAAAGGCGATTATGAACTTCAGGCACTGACAAATAATCATCAGGCATGGCATGCCAATAAAAATCTCACACCTATATCTCCAGATCTGCCCAAAATTCTAACTGACGGTACTATGAATTATTGGCGTAGTGTGAACAACCCTAACCATGGGATATTAGTTCAAGATAATATTCCATTATATTCGGTGAGCAATGGCATTCTTTGGGCCCTGGATTCAAAGGGCAAGGAGACCAATGCCAGATTATCGAGTGACAATTCACCATTACTGAAACAATTTGAAAGTCCTCTGTTCCTCTTATCACATATCAGTCAATCAGGTTCCACTGTAAACCTCCCAAGATATAACCTGAGTTTTGAGCTTAAAAATTCGACGCTTGTTAATAAAGAAACAGGGGAGCTAGTGGCCGATGTACCCTCACCAATACATCCCTCAGTAGCAGGTCTTGTACTTGCATCAAAAGATCAGCAACGCTATCTGGTTCCTGTCGCACGATTTTTTGCTACGGAAAAAGGAGCGCAAAAAAGCGAGTTCTATCCGGTAGAACATGACATACATGGACTCATTCCTGAAATCAGGCTCCAATTTCATTGGAAAAGTAATCCGCCCCTTCAAAAACCGATGTGGCAGTACCAAAACACAGAACAATACCTCAGTTTTCGGATCAAGGACGGTGAGCCCGTAGCGGATAACGTCGCTGACGCCTTGTATCTTGTTTATATTTATATGGCGACAAATCAAACTGAAAAAGCCTGGAAGACTTTGGAGGAATGTAATACCCGATTGGGAGGATTAACCGGGAGTCCTGAAGAGTTGCAATTTATCCACTGGATATGCAATGAAATGCCGCACATTCTTCCCAGTGATCAAAGTGAGTACGAACAAAATAAACCCAAAAGAAAAACACCACCCTATGTTGCGTGTCAACTTAAAGCGATGAGTCTTTTATGTGATTACCTCACCCAAAATGGCCCCATTAAGTTAAAAGATAGTAATCCTCCCGAGGGAACCGCCAATGCGCTTTATGAATCATTTAAACAAGATGAATTAAGAACTTTTCAAAATAACCTGCCACAAAGAATATATCACTCCTTTTCTCGCCTACAAACCATGCGACGTCATCTAGAGCACAGCTATATTCTTTCACCACTGGAACGCAAAAGGTTATTATCCTATTACCATCAATCACAACCTAAAGACCATGCGCCTCAAGGAGCATTGGGTTATGAATGGATGAGTTTAAGTCTTGAAGAACTGCTTAAAGAACGTGATGGGATACTGGCTCGACAAACTGCCGATCAATCATTATCGCGTGCCGATGAAGATCGATTAAACTTTATTAATGAAAATCTGGCTCGTTTAAAACCTGTTGTTGCCAAATCGACTGTACTGGAATTAGTAGAAATTGATTTGTATCTTCCTAATTCCAGCAGCATAAAAAATAATCTGCTCACGCAAAGTACTATAACCACAATGGAACAATGGTTTCATAAATTACCTGGAGACCACGTCAGTCCTCATCAGCAACAGATAGCTGTTAACGCACTTTCATCGGTAATGACAGATGATGATTTCATTAAACATGTTCCTGCCTTCTTACAATTGGCCTGTTCAAGTGCCTCAAAGGAACGCAAAGAATTGTACGATTTCTGTTCACAGACTTTAATTGCTACACGCCACACCAAATTAGAACATCAAGAATCCAATATACCCTTGTTCTGTAATATATTATATCGATTATTAACCACTGAGAGCCATAATACATTCAGGTATAAAACCTATAAATTCAATGAATTAGTCTCGCACCTGAATCGGTTAAATGTCCCGCCCTTATCTGTTTATCAGGCTAAAGACGTCTACCAACACATTTTAGCAAAACCTGAAGAGTTATTAGCTCATCATGAACGTCCGGCCCACCCCCCTTTAAAAGTGACCCGAACCGCGTTACCTTCTTTAATCGCACAAATGGGAATCGAACCTTTATTGCTCCAGAAGTCGGCTAAATCAAAAGAAGCAATAGACAGAATACTTGCCCAATATAAGGTACTTGAAGAGAGGGCCAACGAAGCGATTTCATTATTGAGTAAAGGCCTCAAAAATGATCTGGAACACACCTTCGCCATTGAAGAGCAAGCGGGAAAAATTCTTTTTGCCCTTGAGCATGAAAAAAGGTTGGCAGCAAGGACATTAATCCAATCTCCTGAGTTGACACAACAACTCCTCGCTGCCGCAGAATCTGCAGAACCTCTGCTGGTTCAACAAATGAAAAAATCCTGGTCTAATGCTCTGGCTCTTGCCAATCAAGGTCCTGATGATCCTAAAAAGCGCAGGATATGGTCTATTGAAAAAAAATCCAGGGCACGAGCTTCATTAACAGAGTCTGATCTGCTGTCACTCTACTCTCGAGCAGATTTTGCTTACAGTGTTGAAAAAACCGGGCTGAGTCTTGAAAACGTACAACGCCTGCACGATTTAATCCATCAATCCCTAGTGCATGGAATACAACATCAGTCCCTGGAAAAAGTAAAAGCCAACCTGAGTAAATCATTAGCTACTGGTAATCCCAATATCGCGACTCAAGCTCTTGATCTACTGGCTCGAACAGAAATTCCAGGACTTGATGACCCATCCATAGTAATTCTTCAGCATGAAGACAAGATCTTATTGCGCAAACGACAGGTTAGCGCCCTGGAATCCTTACTCAAGGAACCTAAAGAAGGACGTCGCTTTAATGAAACCATTGAAAAAATCATTATGGGCGGCGGTAAATCGAAGGTAATACTCCCTATTCTGGCTGAAAAGAAAGCACAGGGCGACAACCTGGTGGTCATTGAAGTCCCCCAAGCACTGTTAGCGACGAATCACGTTGATTTAAATCGAACCTCACAACGTCTGTTTGGTAAAAGAGCCTACCGTTTTGAATTCAATCGAGACAGTGACTGTTCT
Source organism: Legionella quateirensis (assembly GCF_001467955.1). Classification (GTDB taxonomy): domain Bacteria; phylum Pseudomonadota; class Gammaproteobacteria; order Legionellales; family Legionellaceae; genus Legionella; species Legionella quateirensis. Next base: position 102,801 of record NZ_LNYR01000049.1, read on the forward strand.
CCTGAACGCTTCGAACAAATGTACCAGTTATTGATAGAGGTCATGACTACTCGAGGCTATCTGGTGACCACCGGAGAATCCATCCAATCGCTGGAATTAAAATACGTTGAGCTTTTGCTTTCAAACGTAGAACACGATGAAACATGGAAAAAACAAGTCTATTGGTGTGATAAAATTACCAATCTCTTCCGAAATCACGCCGATTGCCTGATTGATGAAGTCCATCAAGGCTTATCTATAAAGAAAAAACTGAACTATACCTTAGGTGAGTCTAAACCCATCAGCCCATCGCTAATCAAAAACGCGATCGCCCTGTTCAGTTTTATTGATCAGAACATCATCCGTGAAGCGCCTTCATATGAAGACTCTCATGATTGGACACCGTTTAAAACAGAATTGGCAGTCAAGCTCATTACGGATCCCTCAAGCCCATTAAGCACCTTTGTAGCTCAGGCAAAAATCAAATACGGTGTGCATGTTCAGGCTGAACTTATTGCCTATCTGACCAATAGCTCGTCTACTATGCCGGAGGCGGTTAGTAACGCAAACAAAGATGACCAGGCAACATTGGCATTTTTTAAACAGGAAATTAATGTACGGCTGCAACAGACCCTGACCCAAAAACTGGGTAAAAACTACGGTGAATCACATCGTAAAGATTTAAGTCCTTTGGAAAAAACACTGGCTATTCCATATGCTGGAGTGGACACGCCTAACGAACGGAATCGCTATAAGGAAGAACTGGAAGCAATCAACAAAACCATTCAAATGATGCTCCTTAAAGGAATCAGCAAAGAACAATTGATTGAACGGGTATCAGAATGGGGAGCTCTAGCCCGTCAGGAATTATTGCAACTCCAGACACCGGCTGATTCAGACAAGATTCCCTCTATTGATGATACACCTACAGCTCAAGGATTCGCTTTATTAACCAGTGGATTAGGCCTTCGATTAAGCCAGATTGATAGTAAAAATGAAGATCAAATGAATGATCTGCATCAACGCCTTCAATCGAACACTCCCCTCGTTTTTGATTTTTTACGTGAATATTCTCTAAAACAAATCAAGCAGGACAGTGCCATTCTTTCCAGCGATAACTTTAATCACACCGACCAATATCGAAGCGTTCAGGGGGTATCAGGCACTCCATCCTTAAATGAAGCGGCTTATCATCAGCGACTGAATTACGATAAAAGTTCTTCTCTCGGATCTGACGGATATATATTTGAAGTGATACGGAGTAAGACTTCCGTTTCAAGTTGTGACTATGACAATTGCCCTCAATTTATAAACGACATCATTTCTCGTTCCAAAGCCCGCGATCGAACACGCTGCATCATCGATATTAAAGGAACATTTACTGGTGTCAGTAATCTGGAAGTCGCTAAAGAAATTGCTCGATATATCAGAACGAACCCGGATCAGTTCAGCACTCCGTTAAAACAGGTTCTGTATTTTAATGAAGACCAGGTTTTATGTGCTCTGAACGTTAACGCCCCGGATAAAACCATAATATTGGGTACAACGGATAATGATGAATTAAATCGTCTGCTTGATTCAACTCCTGAAGAGCGCTTCACCTTATACGATCAAATTCACACGACAGGAATTGATATTAAACAATTCGCTCAGGCGCACGCACTGGTTTTAGTTGATGATAAAACAAGCAAGCAAGAATTATTACAGGGTTCAATGCGTGAAAGAGAGCTGGATTTAGATCAATCCAATGAACTGATCACTCCCAATCGCATGAAAGAACTCTCATTGGAACAACTGGATGCCAAATTCAAGCACAATGATACAATGGCTGTGGTCATGGATGCTCCTGCTGCAGCTCAAGGCCAAATGCGGAATCATATAAGAAGAAAATTCCTTACCCTTATTCAGGATATACCATCAGAACAGGCGGATAAAAAAGCCGCTTTAATGCAACACTTCCGACCACTTTTTGAAGAGACTCAATCGTTGGATCTCTTTGCCCTCTATGGTGGTATCAATAAAAAACAAGCCATAGGAGAAATCCTTAAACAGTTTAAGAAACAAATGAAAAATCTTTGGGAATCCAGATTAAAATTAGCTGAGATGCCCCCTTTTGCTGAAGACATTAAACAGATGTCCCGCGAACTACAATCCATTATCAATAAAGCGATCCCATTCTGTTTGCCTGAATATGACGCCATTGACAATTCCTTTAGTACGGAAGTTGAAGTACAGAAGGAGGTTCAGAAAGAAGTTCAGATTGAAATATTAACCCTAAATGAATTTTACAATGCCCAATTAAAAGAAAAACCAGCGCAATCATGGAACTATATATTCGACCTTAATTCGTTTTTTCACAATAAAGAAGAGCTTACCCAAAGGGCATTGAGCTTAAATGCGGTATGTGCACGTGGAGATAAACATCCAGCTCTCTTCTCAGACAAACTCATGGCCAGTAATAACTACGCGTATAACTATAGTGGACAAACTGAATGTGTAGACGCATTTATTAAACCAGTATTTTTAATATGGTACCATCTCCATGAAGATCAACTCACCGCAATGATCGTTACCCCACAGGAAGCCCGGGAACTGGAAAGGAAAGCGCTCAATTATCGCCAAACAAGCTGGATTTCAACTACGTTGGACACGGTCGTTGCAGGAAATCGTCCGGACGGGATTCTTCATACTGAGCGCTACCAGAATATACGAGAACAGATCCGCTTTTTTAATGGAGAATTTTCCGGTCTATTAAACCAGGATAGTCCTATCTTATGGTTAAAAACTCAACCCGAAGAAAAAATCAATTTTTTTGAAAACACTTTAATGCCCTATCGCCCCGGATGTGAAGCAAGTCTTCATCAACTAAAAGAAGCACTAACCCAGGCTAAAGCGGAAGGATATACTTATATTGCCGACCATCCCTATGAAGACCTGACTGAATTTAACTGGATTGATTTACTACCCAACATCATCCCCGCACAAGAAAAAGAGTATCGCAAGTTAGCGGAAGTTTTTGTTTATATCAATCAGAACTGGGATAAAAAATTGATTCGGCTTGAAGACTTACAAATCCAGTTTAATCTGCCCATGAATAGCCTCATCTATGTTGATAAACATTTAAACCACCTTATGTCGCTAAGGAGATTAATGCAACGTTTTGAGCAATATCAATCGCACATTCCTTTTTTGAGCTTTATTAATTTATTGAGTCCAGAAGATAAGGAGCCTCTTGAACAATGTCTGGGGATGACTCTTGAACAATTTTACCAATTGCGGCACTTCGATCCACCGCTGTCATTTGAGCTACCGGAGGGTAAAAATCTTGTCGAAATGACACATATCAGCATACATCTTATCAATATATTGAATAGTACTCCTGCCTTTAAAGGCAAAATGCTATTCAATCGATATTTTGGTGAGTGTACCCAAAGTGCAATGAACCTGGATGACTTACGCCCCATAATTCATTCAGAGTTTCCTACAAACCTACTGATTTATAACATCATTAACAACTGGAAATATGATGAATCCGTAATACTGGAAATTCTTGAAGCCAGAAAAGATGTTACAAGCCTTCAATCGATACTCTTTGTCAAAAGATGTAGTACAGAGTCAGTAATCGACCAAATTCTTAATCAAGTCGCACTGGATGATCAAGCGCTCATCAAATTGCTTGAACTACAATCCCTTTCTGAATCTCAATTACGCTCAATATTAAAGCTTGCGCAGAATGAACATATTGTATCCCTGGTTGCGAGTCATCCATCATGTTCTGAACATCTTTTAGATCCCATACTGAACCATCCATTACTCAATAAAAACCTTATGGGTTTTTTAATAAATAACAAACAATTCACAAAAGATCAGCTTTTATTCGTTTTAAAACATCCATACGCAAAAGATGAAATGCTCATCCAAGAAGTACTTAAAAATCAAAAACAACTTGATGACGAACTATACCGTGACATTCTCACGAATCACCTCAAGACCCCCAAAACGCTTGAGTATGTTTACAATAGTCAATCTGCCAATTCAACGATACAAAAACTAGTATTACAGCATCACTTGCTCACTGTAGATGTCATTGAAGATATATTAGAGTATAACACGCTCTCTGAAGACCAGTTGCTCCTGCTCTTAAAACATCCGACGGCGATCAAGGAAACGGTTATTCACGCCATTCTGAATTCAGATGTACTGAGTGAACCTGTTTTACTGGCGCTCATTGCAAATCATTGTAACAATGATCAAATCGCAAAAAAAATCTACAACCACCCGTCCGCAAACTCCGGAATTCGGGAGCAACTCTTATCGAATCACAATCTGACTTCCTCCCTATTTTTGATTCTTCTTAATAATCAAGACTTACCTGCTAATGAACTGTTACTTATTTTAAAACATCAATCAGGACATAACTTTACTGTTCAAAGGATCGCGCTGCAGCGTTCCCAACTCAATAAAGAACATTTCAAGGAAATTCTCAAGCACTGCTACAATGACCGAATCCTTGAGTTTGTATATAACCATCCCTCAGCTGACTCTGAGATTTTTGAACAGGTATTACGGCACGAATTGCTGTCCCCTGAAGCAATTCTGAACCTTTCAAGAGATAACTCATTTACTCAAGGCGAGATTCTACTGATATTAAAGCATCCCAATGCATGTAATGAAGAGGTAATGAACTCATTACTCACTAAATGCGAACTAGACGCAGAACACTTATTGGCAATTCTTTCACGTTGCAAGACTGAAAAAACTATAGAACGGGTCTACAACCACCGTTCAGCCAATTCAGAGGTTCGTAAGGGTCTACTACAACATCCATTGCTTTCTGCTTCCCGATTATTAGACATACTTAATAATGGACAGCTGACTGATGAAGAATTAATGCTGATTATTAAACATCCAGTAGTTAACAAAAACCCTGCGTTATATAAAGAACTCAATCGATTTTCACTGACTGAACAACACTTTGCTGAACTTCTTAAAGGTACAATGACTGAACCCTTAATGCATTTTATTTACAATCACCCCTCCGCCACTGAATTGGTGCAGCAAAGCCTGTTACTACATCCAGCCTTACCCGCTCGGGCTCTTTTACGAAACAACATTCCTGATTCTCACTTGCTTTTACTTCTAAAACATCGGGCGACTATGACCAACGAGATGCTACAGGAAATAGCGCGCATGCCTGCAATTGGCAATGAAGTTCTTTTAAAAATGATTCAGCATCCGTTGGCGAATGACCGAACCTTAGCCCTGATCACAGGTCATAGATCATTTGATACAGAGGCCGCATTGCTGATACTGAGGCATAAGATACCCCTGAATTTATTATTAGAAGTCGCCTCCAAAGTTTGCGCCATTAAAAAACACGATGCTTTATGGGAGCAATGTCTGGATGAAATTATTGAACAAACCAAAATCCATGATGCATCTGTCCGAATGAGCGAAATTATCGAAAATAATTTTTCCAACATGAACCCCAGTCTGGCACTTAGACTGTTACGGAATTTAGGCAAGAAAGCACTGGATCATGTTGATCTGCTCCCAATTATTCGTAAGGCAGACAAAGAGGAACTGGATGCTTTAATTAGTCTGGACAAAAAATTTTCCCAGGATGAATTAAGGATGCTTACCGAAATGCATCTTAATGCAGGGCAGATAGACACATTACTCGATCATCCCCAAATGAACAGTACTGTTGCCGATCGTTTATTTAATAAATCAGAATACAATGGAACAATTAAAGCGTGGATCTGGTTAACTAAAGATCAGCTCCTGAGTACTCTGAATAACACAAGCGACTATGACAGCCTGGCTCTCGCCCTCAAACACGGTGATCTTTTGTCTGAAAACACAAAAAATCAGTGGTTGGAACAAAAACGCGACGAGCACAAAGAATCCATTAAATTAAATTTAATGTCGAACAACATCCAGGATAAATTCCTCTGTATTCTTGAACAGTTGAGATTAAAATCCTTGTCTCATGCCATCAAGGCGACGAATAATCCTAACTACGAGCAACCCGCTCGAGTTGCCTTCGATCTCTATCATAAGTTAAAAGGGGAAGTGAACACTTTATTAATAAATCCCAAAGACAATGCCGCTCTCTTTAAGAAAAATTGTACTGACGCACTGGAAAAGGCAAAACCGGTTTTGGAGAAACATCGTGGCTACAAACAAATATTTCTTGATATTATAAACGTCCTGTTCGCAATAACGGCGCTGTTCAGAGGTGGCAACTGGAGACTATTCGAAGCACGGACTGAAAGTATAAATACAGTAAATAAAGTTCTAGGTTCTATGGATAAGTTACTTGAAGAGAGTATTAAGAATACGATTCCTCCGGTTTCTTAAGACTCGAAAAGGTGTCATTTAGCGTTCTTGCATTGAGCCTTAATTTTTTCTTGATAAAATGTTAAATTTTTAATCTAAAAAGTTATCGAAAGCTCACCCTAGAAAGGCCTTCTCCCTCCGGGCTGAGGGAGAAGGCTATTCTAATGAGCTTTCGATAACTTTTTAGATTAAAAATTTAACATTTTATCAGGAAAAATTTAAGCCTAATTGGAAGTCAGCACCTGCACGAAAATGATATAAAAATAAGTGGGAATCTCTCAAGGTTAAACCACAGTGTCTACGGACTGAATGGTCAACTCTGCTGCCTTGGCTCCTGTTTTACACGCTTCCAATACCTCTTTGTTCTGCTGTAAACCATATAAAATTCCGGCAATAAACGCGTCACCGGCCCCACTCACATCAACAGTCCGCACATCACCTGAAACAGGCACATGAATTTCATGAACATCATTTATTAGTACATAACCTGATTTTCCCATACTGATTACGGTATTTTTTACACCTCGCTCCTTTAACTTACGTCCCGCGATCAGACAGTCGTTTATCGATTGAACCGGCATATTGGTTAACGCGCTGGCTTCCTGCATATCAGGTTTCATTAGAAAAACGGAATCCAGTCGATACGGCAGTTTTTTTGCTTTCTCAACCGATACAGGATCAATGCACACTGGAATATCAAATAAAGCTGCGCGATTTAAAATTAAATCAATCAGCTTTGCTGGCAAATTGGTATCGATAAATATCAGACTATGCTCCGTCCATAAATTCCAGGCAGCAGTGATGAACTCTTCATTTATCTCATCATATACAGTCATGTCGGCCAAACCGATGAAGAGTTCACCCTGGCCATTTAACACGGCAAGATACTGAGAAGTCCGTTTGCCTTCAAGTATCAAGCTCTGTGATGTATTGACTCCTAATGACCTCATATGCTCAAGTAAAGAATGACCGTTTGCATCATTTCCAACGACACACTGCAAATGAATATTTGTAGTTATTTTTGCAAGATTGTGGGCAACATTACGCGCAACTCCACCAAAAGAAGTACTAGAAGTCACTGGGTTTGAGGTATGTAAGAACAAGTGATCTTCGGATTTCAATTTTAAATCAATATTGGCACCACCAATACACACTATATTTTTTTTCATAAAATCCATTTTCCTTGATCGCAATGTTCCTGCATCTTATTTATTTCATGGTTTACTGGCAAGAGTTCAGATTCAGAAGGAGTCGCTTACGCGACAAATTTACCCCCCTCACCCTTGATCCCTCTCCCCCACGCTGCGCGCGGTGGAGAGGGGAAAACGGAGTACCACTCAAGTCGATTACACAGGGTATTTTGATAAACAAGAAAACGATTAATTACCTTTTTTAAAATTGAAAGGTTCCACAACCTCTTATGGTCTCCGTTCGCCTTTCTTGAGCCTTTTTAAATCATTTGAATTGAATCGCTGTTTGGGATATCTCGTAAATTTGCACTCTGAATTACACTTCCCTATAATGCCAAATCCAGTCAACCCCGGGCTTTTTAACCGATTAAATGAGTTAGGTTAATCTAACGACTAACCTTCACGGAGATAGAATGGTTTTTTCTTCTTTAGCATTTCTTTTTTTATTTCTCCCCAGTCTTAATTTAACCTATTTAATTTGTTTAAAACGAATAAAGTGGCAAAATTTTATATTGATGTTGTTCAGTCTTTCCTTTTATTACTGGGGTGAAAAAGATCATATTTTCATTATGTTAGGCTGTATTCTGGTTAATTATCTCTGCGGTATTTTTATAGAAGAAAGCAAAAACGCAAGACAACGTAAGGTGTACCTCATCACTTCTATTACAGCTTCACTGGCTCTGTTAATCTATTTCAAATATTTTAACTTTTTCCTCAACACAATGAGTGATGCGTTTAACTTGAACATTTCAGGTTTTAAACGAATTGCATTACCACTGGGGATCAGCTTTTATACCTTCCATGCTTTAAGTTATGTCGTTGATGTGTATTGGAACAAAGTGAAAGCCGAACGTAATTTTGTCACTTTCGTCTGTTATGTCTCATTCTTCCCTCAATTAGTAGCAGGTCCAATAGTTCGCTATATCGATATCCGACATTCATTCTATTATCGTTATATAACCCGGACTGGTGTACGAAATGGTATTCTACGATTTTGTTTTGGCCTGGCAAAAAAAGTATTAATTGCTAATGAAGTAGCCAAACTGGCTGACTATGTTTTTTATCTTCCGCCAGGGGATTTAACTTTTGCTGTAGCCTGGGTAGGTGCCATCGCTTATGCACTGCAAATCTATTTTGATTTCTCGGGTTACTCTGATATGGCCATCGGTCTTGGTTTAATGTTCGGCTTTAAATATAAAGAAAACTTCAATTTCCCTTACGGTTCATTATCAATACAGGAATTCTGGAGAAAGTGGCACATTTCTTTGTCCAGCTGGTTTAGAGATTATATCTACATTCCTTTAGGGGGAAGTTACAAATCCGATATGCGAACCAAGCTTAATTTAATCATCATATTTACTTTATGCGGCTTATGGCACGGAGCCAATTATACCTTTGTACTTTGGGGATTATATCATGGTGTATTCCTGATTCTGGAGCGAACTGGTTTTGGCAGGTTTATGGCTGGACTTCCCAATGTAATTCGCCATGCCTACGTCCTGTTTGTTGTGACGATTGGATGGGTATTTTTTAGAGAAGAGAATCTGGATTCCGCATTAAGTTTTATCAAGACCATGCTCATTCCCGGTGATTTGAATTTAACCTCGCTATCAACCTGCGTCAACATTCTGACCGTATTTGCGATTATTACGGGCATCATCCTTTCTCTGGGCGCTAATCGCTCGATAAAAGATTATCTGATTCTCCATCGCGATAAAACGATGATTGTTGCCTACAAACAGTTGAGCAGTTTCCTGGGTTTATCGGTATTACTGGTTTCAATCCTGTTCTTAAGCACTAACTCATACAACCCATTTCTTTATTTCAGGTTTTGATCATGAACGTTTTTAGCAAATATTCCGACCGATTTTTAATTTTTGTCTTTATTCTAATTATAACCATACCCGGTATTGGACTATTTTTTGAAAAACAGGCGAGTGAAATAAGGGCGTTGTTTAATCGTGATCCCTACCCTTTTCCCCCATTTAATCTTATCAAGCTGGGACGAACAGATTTTAAAGGAATTGAAAACTGGTTTATTGACCGCGCTTTACTAATTACAACACTTAGCAAAATCACGAGCAATATTGTTTATAAATTAGGTACCAGTATAAAACCTGGTCAGGCTTTATTGGGTAAAGAGGATTGGCTTTTTTTGGGCAATGATTTTTCTGCAACCATCGATCAATACACTGGAAAAAATCAACCCACTGAAGAAGAAATTTATACCCAATTATCGATTTTAAAACACATGAGCAAAATAGCCAGTCAGTACGATGTTCCCTTTCTGGTAGTCCTTGCTCCCGATAAGCACGAGATTTACCCCGAATATTTACCGAATAACATTCACAAAGGAACAAATAAAAATCGACTGGAACTTCTTGAAGAAGGAATGCTGGCCAATGGAATTGATTTTGTCAGTTTAAAACAAAAAGAGTTAGCCGCAAAAAACTCTCTGGGCAGACAATACGGTGATTTATATCTAAAGGGAGACAGCCATTGGAATTATCTGGGCGCCTACGTTGCCTATCAAGCCATATCGGAACAGATGGAACGTAAAGGAATTAAAATTAATCACATTAACTTTAATTTTATCCCGCAACAGACAACCTACTCCGATCTGACCAATTTTCTTCAACTTACCCATATTAAATCAAATAATCCACTTCCTGATAGGTCAGCACTAAAAATCGATATGATAGGAAAAGAGTTCAACGGATCAGAAATCAAAATTGATCCGCTGGCAGGAAGTCCTAATATCCTGAATACACCCTATCAAGCGATCAACAAAGCACTAAACCATAAACAAACCTGCCTGTTAATCGGCGATAGTTTCTCTGAGGCTCTGGGTTTTTATTTTCATAATGATTTTTATAATACAGTGAGAATTCATCCAGGAAACAAAGCATGGAGTTTATCAACTCTTATTGAACTGTATCATCCGGATATTATTGTCTATGAAAAAGTTCAACGCGATCTAATCTTTCCAATGCCAAATTTTCAATTATATTCCGAACCGGTTCAACTCACACTACCTAAACATGCCTTGGCAGCACATGGTGATCTGGAACAGTTCAGCATCAATACTGACAACATTACTACCTATGGTTGGGCGTATTTACCCAATCAAGATGCAGGGCTTAGTGAACTGTATCTGAAATTGACGGATGGCAAACACACCTACTTTTTTAGTATGACTAAACGACAAAGACAAAGTGTTAGCCTTGCATTTAAACATGATGGCAAGCATCTGAATTTAGCAGGCTTTTCTGGAACCATTCTGCGTAAAGACATACCCAATGGTACCTATACGGTATCATTGATCGTTGTAAACGATGCCGTAATCGGTGAAAAGAAATTGTCACAAAACTATACGTTAAATTAGGATCCTTGTGTTTACTTGTCAAAAGATTCAGGAACGGTCATCCCCAAAGGAAACGTCATCCCGAATGCAATGAGGGATCTCCTGATTGTGGTGCGGTGCCTGCATTGGGAGATCCTTCACTGCGTTCAGGATGACGAAACTTAACCGTCATCCCGAGTGTAACGAGGGATCTCCTGACCGTGCTGCGGTGCCTGCATTGGGAGATCCTTCACTGCGTTCAGGATGACGAAACTTAACCGTCATCCCGAGTGTAACGAGGGATC
>NZ_LNYR01000049.1:114068-212402 GCF_001467955.1 Legionella quateirensis
CTTCACTGCGTTCAGGATGACGAAACTTAACCGTCATCCCTAGTGTAATGACGGATCTCCTGAACGTGGTGCTGTGCCTGAATTGGGAGATCCTTCACTGCGTTCAGGATGACGAAACTTAACCGTCATCCCGAATGTAACGAGGGATCTCCCGAACGTGGTGCGGTGCCTGAATTGGGAGATCTTTCACAGCGTTCAGGTTGACGAAACTTAACTGTCATCCCGAATGCAATGAGGGATCTCCTGAACGTGGTGCTGTGCCTGAATTGGGAGATCCTTCACGCGTTCAGGATGACGAAACTTAACCGTCATCCCGAGTGTAACGAGGGATCTCCTGAATGTGGTGCGGTGCCTGAATTGGGAGATCCTTCACGGCGTTCAGGATGACGAAACTTAACCGTCATCCCGAGTGTAACGAGGGATCTCCTGATTGTGGTGCTGTGCCTGAATTGGGAGATCATTCACGGCGTTCAGGATGACGAAACTTAACCGTCATCCTGAGTGTAACGAGGGATCTCCTGAACGTGGTGCGGTGCCTGAATTGGGAGATCCTTCACTGCGTTCAGGATGACGAAACTTAACCGTCATCCCGAGTGTAACGAGGGATCTCCCGAACGTGGTGCGGTGCCTGAATTAGGAGATCCTTCACTGCGTTCAGGATGACGAAATTTCAGTATTTATAGAGAAGTTAACTTGTTGTTGGATGATAGAATGAATCGAAAAGCATTACTGGTTGTCATTGCTCTGGTCTTCCTCGAATGGCTGGATTTCAGTTTGTATCTCTATCTGGCAAAATCAGTGTTCGCCAAAAATTTTTTCCCGCCATCAGATTACAGCTTGATGCTTTCCTTTGCCTTGTTTGCTACAGCCTTTCTCGCCAGACCATTGGGTGGCTGGTTGTTTGGTCGATCTGCCGACGGTTATGGTCGACGAACCCCACTTATATTTTCTGCTGCTTTAATGGGTATGGCGACTATAGGCATAGCCCTTCTTCCTGGCTATGAAGTTATAGGTATCAGTGCAACTTGGGGATTGCTCCTGTTACGAATCGCCCAAGGCCTTGCTTTGGGTGGAGAAATCAACAATTCAGCCATGTTTCTGGTCGAACATCAATCCCATAGACCTTTGATTGCCGGTAGCTATGTCGCTGCCAGCGGTGCTGCAGGGATGTTTCTGGGTGGAGCAACCGCTGCTTTGGTTCAATCAACGCAAATTGATGACTTATGGCGCGTCATCTTTGTTTTAGTTGGGTTGCTCTCACTATGGGTATGTAGCTTACGGAAAAAATTAAAGGAATCTCCCGAATTTATTGCCAACAAATCACCGATAAGGCAGATAATCCGGGAAGAGTGGCCTGGAATTATTAATATCAGTATCATGGGAGCTTTTGTAAGCGTTACGGTATATATCTGTAATGCATTCTGGGTCTCCTACGCTACCGATCAAGGTATAGGCTCTCCCGTTGCCTGTGCCTGGGCTGGGTCTATCGCTCAATTATTGTCTGCCCTGCTGGCATTACCTATCGCCCGCTATACACCTCCAGGCAAAGTTTTATTTTTATTACGAAGCAGTATGGTCGCCGCTTTTTTGGGAGCACCTGTGTTATTTATGTTTACTGCCTCGGGATCGGTAATCGGGGTATTACTTGGCCTTGTGTTATATGTAATGGCCAATGGACTGCTGTGCTCCGCACTCTACTATTTTTTATACCTCCAACTTCCTGCTCAATACCGTTGTCGTGGTGTATCCACTGTCTGGGCAATTTCCGCAAGCCTTGGAGCAATCAGTTTACCAGCAGCAGAACAGGCTCATATCCACCACATGACCTGGCTTGCTCCCGTGTGGGTCAGCTTTATTGCTCTGATGGGTTATTTAATTCTATCCCGAGGCCGATTAAACAAGCATAACCCCGTTGCCTTAACCTCACTGCCATCAAGTTAAGAATTATTTATTGTAGATTGACTATTTTCGTAGCCCGTATTAGCGAAGCGTAATACGGGATTGAAGTGACAAGAAACTCCATTATTTCCCCGTAATACGCTTCGCTATTACAGGCTACAATGGCTGCCATCAAGTTAATAATTATTTAGCCCCCCCCTGTTTCACGGCTTTGTCTTATACGGACTACTATGACTTAACTTAATGGCAGAGTGCCATGCTTCATCTGTAAATACGTGCAAAGTGCATTGGTTTCTAACAAAACTTGTATCCTGGGGAATTTCAAATTAGTATTGATCACATGGGAATCATTTGATGAATTGTCAACGCACCCCAAGTATTTTGTAAATCCTGAAGACATCAATATTTTACAGGAAGTTACGTTAATGAAACCGATACTCTACCTCGCCTTTATAGTTCTGAATGTGATCCTGGCACAACCCGATGCAATGGCACAAAAACCATATAATGAATTACAAATAAATCATGTAAATCTGAAAAAATATCCTGAACACATCACAGTACACGAACCTGGGGTTGAAGTGACGATTGGCGATTTACATGGCAATGCACTTAAATTGCTCAATTTTCTTATTCGAAATGATGTCGTAAAAATTACTAAGGAAGATTATAACCTCTTTGTTTCTATTTATGAAAAAAGTCCAGATGATCTTACAGTGAAAGATCTGGCTTATTTTCAGGTCCTATTGAATGCTGCTAAAATTAACTCTCAACATAAAATCAGATTTCTGGGTGATGATTTATGTGATCGGGGTATGAATGATTATTACACCTTACAACTCTACAAAAAATTAGATATGGCCGGTGTTCCTTTTGATGTTGTTTTATCCAATCACGGTAATTTTTTCCTCAGTGCCTATGAACGGCCAGAGCAATCATTCAGTTTTAATCCTTATGGAGAGGGAGAAAATGAGTCTACCGTTCAATCAATGCTCCATTTGGGGCGAATAATCGATCGCGGTATTATAGAACGTCAAGACGTACTGGATATAATTCAGAATCACTACCTGAAGCATCTCGTGTTTCCAGGTTATACCCATAACAAACAAAAAAATGAACTGACTGTTTATAGTCATGCACCAATCGATCTCGGCATTCTTGCTGAGTTGGCAAAGGATCTCAAGACTCCTTATAACGATTCAAATCTGGCTGAGTTAACCAAGGGTTTCGATAGTATCAACCATCAGATACACCAGTGGATTATGAGTCGAACATTTACAGTTCATTACAATCAACTGAATGAGGATCACAAAAAGTCGAACACTCAAAGCCCTATAAAGCAGGTGTTATGGAACAGGGATTACACCATATTACATCGTGATCACGAACCAACGGGCAAACACTTTTTTGTGAACTACGTCCACGGACATGATTCAATGCCCAATGTATTCAATCTGGATAATTTATTCGGTAAAGGGAATGATAACTATACGGGCCCTTATGCGATTCATGTGACCCATTCTTAATAATTCGGCACATAAAAGGGATCAGGTTATGTTACATATTGCTGTAATTGGATGCGGGATTGCTGGCCCTGCTGCCGCCATTTTTTTAAAGCAATTAAATGCTGAAGTTACTGTATTTGATAAGGTCGAAAATTTAAAACCTGTTGGTGCTGGATTCTTGTTGCAACCAGCAGGTCTGGATGTGCTGAACCATTTAGGGATTGTTCAATCTCTAATTTCCAGAGGAGCTCCCATTTCGGGGCTGCATGGAACCAATCATAATAATAAAGTTGTTCTGGATTTGCATTACGCCGATTTGGTTTCACACCATAGTGGTTTAGGCATACATAGAGCCGTCCTCTATGAGGAACTCTATAAAAAGATGACTGAATTAAACATCAAAATAATTAATCCCTGCGAAATTACGGGGATTGAAAACCTGGCAGAACAGGTTCATCTTAAAGATAATCAAGGGAATCGTTATGGCCCTTATGATTGTGTCATTATTGCAGACGGATCACGATCCCAACTTCGGCATAGTATGAATTGCAAAATAAAAGTCACACCTTACGAATGGGGTGCATTATGGGCAATATGCCAGGATACACAACATCAATTCAATACTGTTCTCGAACAGGTTTATAGGCATACCGAAATTATGGCTGGTATTTTGCCAATGGGGCATCAGGACAAAAACCTGTTGATCAGCTTTTTCTGGAGTTTACATCGATCGAAACTGGCACAATGGAAGCATACTCCTTTCCCCACATGGAAAAATCAAGTCCTGAATGTTTGGCCCAAACTAAGGCCTTTATTTGATCATCTTCATTCGCACGATCAATTTGCATTTGCTTCTTATTCAGACGTGAACATCCATCCATGGCATGACAACAGAATTGTGATCATTGGAGACGCAGCTCATGGCATGAGTCCCCAATTAGGTCAGGGTGCCAATCTGGGTTTAATTGATGCTCAAATTCTTTTTGAATGTTTGCGCCAATATCCTGTTCAAAAAGCTCTGACCCTTTATACCGAAAAAAGAACATCACAACTTAATTATTATCAGACCGCAAGCCGTTTTGTTACCCCTTGGTTCCAATCATCAAATCGTGTTATGGGTTTTTTAAGAGACAGGTTACACGGTACTTTTTGCAAAACGCCTCTAATCAAACACCAGATGCTTCTCACCTTGGCCTGTATGAAAACAGGATATTTCAAATCAATACCTTTAGATCAGTATCAACCCCTGTTTAGGCCAATACATGAATAAAATATTAGTCATTTACACATATTACATCGTCTGGTTTGGTTCTCTGATCCTGGCCGCGAACAATTTTGCCTGGCTCCCTCTCCTTTTATCCCTGTCCATCAGTTCTGTTCAATTATTTTTTTGGTGTGATTTATCCAAAGTCAAAAACTGGATGCTCTTTATGTTAAGTCTGTCGTGTTTGGGGTTCCTGATTGACAGTATTTTTACCGCAACATCGCTCATTCATTTTCAACCCAATCCCTTTTATCCATATGTTGCTCCTCCATGGATGTTGGGTCTATGGATAAATTTTAGTGTGTTATGCATCAGTTTGGTAGAAATGCTGAGCCTGCTAAGTCGTTTTCTCTGGCTGCTTGCATTAATAGGTTTTCCCGCCGCATATCTTGGCGGAGTAGGATTTCATGTAGCTATTTTTCATTTAGGCACTATCAGTTCAATTTTTCTTGGATTAATATGGATGTTACTTTTTCCCTTTCTATGTCAAAAATTTTTATTCCCGGCAACTCACCCAATGATTAAGGATTAACTCATGACGGCGCTTAAATGCATTATTCCTACAATGATTTTATTTTGTCTTCTGGATTTTCTATGGATAGGATGGATTGGAAAATCACTGTATTTTAATCAGCTTGGTCACTTCTTAAATATTGAAGGGAATCAATTAAAACCTAATCTACCCGCTGCTTTTATAGTCTACCTCCTGTTTGCGGTCATGATATGGTGCGTTGTCCTTCCTTTGGCACAGAACCAATTATCCCAGAGTGTACTCTACGGCGCATTATTAGGTCTGATAGTCTATGGAATTTATGATATGACCAATCTATCGGTACTAAAAAATTGGCCTCTTTATATTTCATTGATTGATTGGTTTTGGGGAATTATCCTGTGCGCTATAACCAGTGGTTTTTGCAGTTGGATTAAAAAGTTTTTTGTCTGAACCTTAATAAACACAAAGTTGGCAAATCCTTTTTGATCTGCCAACCGGCTACACCCTAATTAAAGTCCCAACCAACGAATGAAGCGATTTGTAGTTTTTAAATTAAGCACTGGTTTGACATCAGTGTTCATAGTATAACTCTTTATTGCATCATCAAAATTATTTGAAGTATTAGCGTTTGAATGCACACCATTGATTTTTCCCATATTGATTATTTTCATTTGTGTTTCATAATACCCACGAACCATAATAATGACCGGTATTACGAAATTAATAGAATCCAAGCCTTCTCTGTCATTTTGAACCACCAGCTTATTAAATTCATTACTGCTTAAAGCAATATACTCTTCATTATTTATTTGACGTCGCAGCATTCTTCCTAAAGGTGCCTGTGTATGAAACACGCGTTCATAGGCCGTAGCAGACATCACTATAATCGGTTCCTCTTCTTCACGTCTGTCGTTTTTATTGATGTCAGCAAACAACACGGGTTCACGAAGATCAACATCATTAGGTGCTGTATCTATCTTGGTCATCTGTACATCTGAATTCGCTGAATGATCTACAGCATTACACGTTAAAAATTTAGATTTTCCAAACCATTCATCACTGGGATAATAAACGACCATCAGTGAATTATCTTTGATAGTATTGATAATAGGTTTGTACAGCTCCAGGGGCAGAGCAGGACATCCCCAACTGCGACCGGGCCTACCGTAGCGTTTGATAAAATTTTCTTCTACATACCACCCACCATGCATCACTACTGACCGATTATAGGCATTGTCATTAAAATTTTTATCGAGACCTGCCAATCTTAAAGACAATCCTTCTCGACCATAATAAGCCTGGTCAGTTCTATATACGCCGATACTGCTGGCTTTACTGTCATACTTATTAGAAAAATAATTGGTTAACAAGGTTCCTGATCTAATGCCATGAGAGACATACGTATGAAAAAGTAATTTCTTTTCATTGATATCAAATACCCATAATCGCTTCTCGTTCGATGGTAAGGAATAATCAATAATGGTCAATATATTATTACGTTTTACATTATAAGCTGTTGCACATTTGATGGTTGTCAGAACCTTATTAATGACCGGTTCACTTAACGTATTCCCTTCCTTTTGAAGCATTTCTTTTATTTCATTCAATTGGTAATTATAGGATGGAATCACGCTCTGAACGTGTTCATTCATCGCGAATTGTTTTTCTATAACAGGTAAGGGTAGTAAAGCGAAATCAGATGATGTTACTGCTAATAGCAATAGCAGAATATTAATCATAGCATTTCCTTGATTGTATTGATCTTAAATTATTATTATTCCTGTACTAATTAATATAGATCACAAACAATCAAAGTGCACAAATTTTAAATTATAAAATCTTAATTTGGTCATGATGCTGTTGCAACGATCTGATTGGATCTTAATCCAATCAGATCAGGTGCAGATTCATCATCAAGATAGCTCACAGTTTAGTGATTTTAACCAGATTCAAATCATTTAAATCTTGATTATGATCTTTAATTTTAAGAACCGAAATTAGCGTAACAAACAGCAAGCGAAATCCATTAAAACCGTTCTTTACAGCTATAGCGTGAGTCATAGTATCTACTTCCTTAGCCTTATTAAAATCCATTTGTGTAGTGCTATTGCTTGTATATCCTCGGTTTATCTTAACATAGAACTCACAGGAGGGTCGGGAAGAAATCCTCTGAAACATCCAGAGGATTTAATAAGGAAAGGAATATATCGGTTGTCATTAATTGAGCTTGCTTGCAGGCTTGGCTCCATCGTCTTCACTCTTATCATCAAATAAAAGAGTTCCCATATTTAATAAATTCCCGCAGGCACACATCGCTTGTAGTGCCCATGAAGCATTAGAGCAACCAGAGGTTATTCCGGCATAAATAGCACCCATCCTGAACAAATTTGCCCCTGCCCCCAGTATTCTGGTTCCAAATCCATTTGTCTCATTCAAGCTATACATACTGTACGCATGAGTAACGAGAGCCAAACCCAGTTCAGCAACCTTTCCTTCTGGATTAGTCACCAGGGAATAGGCAGCCAAAGAAATAATTGTTACATTATACAATTGCATCCCTTGTGTCCAGGATGAGCCTTTATCAAAAAAACCAAACATAATAAATTACCCCATAGTATTAAAATGTCAAAATTTTATCCATTGCGCATATAATAAATCAAGCGTTTTCCAAATTAACACCCGATTACTCATTTAAAATAATACTGATAGAAAACTTTTAGATTAGTATGGGTTATGTTTTACCATTAGAGAACCTGATGATTTGTTGATTTTTAAGATAACGGAATAAGTAAAATCAAGGAGTCCTTGTTATGGATGAGGGATTATCAGGATAGGCAGTTGTAGATCCGGATATTAAAGCCCCCGTATTCAATAAAGTGGAAACAACTCCCAATGCATCAGTTAATGGGGATGAGTGAGTTGTTTCTGAGGTCATCCGACTATAAGACGCACCCAGACTAAAAAGATTCACACCTATCGTCATTATCTCACTAAGCGCATTGGAATTTTCTCTCAGGCTTAAAAAATTAATTGCATGAACCGCAATTTCCAATCCTTCCACAGAGCCCTTTGCATCAGAATCCGTAAGCAACTTATAGGTTGCTGTGCTCAGTAGCAACACATTAAATAGTTGCAATCCCTTCTTCCATTGACTGTCCTGATTAAACATTCCAAACATACAACCCATCCTTATTAATGTTCCTGTGTTGAGTAACATTAGTGAATATCCAGATAATAAATCAAGCAAATACTTCATTTATTCTTAAAACAAATAAAGACATAACCTCTGAAAGTGATATTTTAAGGGCAATGTGTTATAATTTAACTCATTATTACTTACACCATTGAATGATATTACCTAGAGGTTGATATGCCATTACAAGTTAAAATTATTGATTCAGTCAATAAGGTTCTAAGCAAAAACGATACCCCAGTAAAACTTAACAAAGGTGGTGTATGTGGTGGTGTAGCAAGCTTATACGTCCGATACTCTCTGGAAGGAAAAAAAAGAGAGTTTTTCGAATTATCAAAACAACTGGCTAATCTACCTGAAGGGTATCAAATTGGTCAAAACAACGCCATTGATAAGTTTATTAGAGAAATTGAAATTGAATTTAATCGATTTAACTACACTAAAGGTCAATATTATCAAGGGGATATGGAACATACCGTTTTTATAAATGGTAAACCCATTAAAAAAGAATTCAGTATCGGACTGGTTGAAAGCGCTGCCAATTGGTCCAATCTTCTCAATCAAATCCGTAACGAAGGCAGAGCCTGTTATATTCGCTCCCATAATCATGCAATAGCGCTATCCTTTGTTGATAATGAATATGAAATTTATGATCCCAATTACGATGAGGATAATGATGAAAACCCCAATGCCCAGGCAACCAATACACGGCGATTTTTAACGGCAGATGAAGCAATAAATGAGTTATCGCAACAGTTTGGCTATCCGGATAACAGTGATGTGGGATTAGGAATAATCGTCTACGCGAATCCAGACGACCCAACCCCCGCCACTTATCCAGATAAAAATAAGCTGTTGAGTAAGTCCCTTAAAAGCAAACGGGATTATCAAAGAGATATAGGTATAAATGATAAGGACTGGAAGTATAACAGCTTGTTTTTTGCTACGAACATCAATGACAGACAAACGGTTGAATATCATCTTCAGCAAGGTGAAATTGAAATAAAAGAATGTCCTTATTTGATGCAGATGGAAAGCAATAATGAACTGGTTTTTCAGCTCTATTCCAAAACCTTGGATGAAAAAACCAAACAAACATTAATCTACTACGCAATCTGGTCAGGCAATATTGAACTGTTTCAACGCATGTCTGAAGACTACCAAAAAAATCATGTAGTGACGCCTGCTGAACACATAGCATTTAAAGCCCTGGTACAAAATAACTTCAGCTTGCTTCGAGCAGCTCAATCAATAAATCCTGTGTGCATCATGGAAGTATTAAAACTGTATAAAAGTTATAATATTCCATTAAATTCAATTTCTGAATCGAACATAACAAAAATCATCATCCAGCTCACAAAAAATGGGAATGCGGAACTATTAAAAGCCTTTACTCAAGAGCTGCCGGTTCTATCTGAATCCGTTATCCTCTCAGGAATCAGCACAGCGTCACACCATGATAAACGCGGTGCATTAAGCTTTTGGCTTGGAGTTCGCGAACGCCTTCCGAAAACTGAAAATAATACTTTAATTAGTAAAAAATTGATTAGTAAAGTCTCTCCTTTAAATTTCCAACAATTGATTCAATCAGGCTTTACTGTAGCTCCCGTTCTGTTTGCTGAAACGTTAAAACGCAATCGTCATGAATATTTTGAACTGAGTATTGCCAGTAACCCATCATCCGTATGGAACGAATTCTTGGCGAAATTAAAAAGTAACTCCCTGGAAGAACCAATTGATTTATTGAGTACAAATCAGAACTTAACTGTTCTGCAGGTATTAATCAGTTACAAGGAAAATAATTTAATTAAACGAAATTGGCCCGAAGCCGTTCCTGCCCAAACAGGCATTGAAGCACTTAAATTTGCCTATGAATGCGGTAACAAGGAACTGGTTCAATTTTTTACCCAGAAAAAATTTAAAGTACCCACTGATTTTCATGTAGAACAACTCAAAAATGCTTTAAAGGAAAATGATCATCAACGACTTGAAGCGTTACTTTCCAGCTCTATAGATTACGTTCAATTTTTTACTCCTACCAACAAACAATTAATTACAGAATTGATTCAGCTGGGCGCCTATGACTTTATCATCAGATCATGGAATAACTACAAAAATGATTCCCAAAATAAACAACCGTTGACGGCAAATAATCTGCAACTGCCTGATTTATTATGGATTGCTGTGACCCAAAACAATAAAAAGCTTTATGAGCATATTGTAAAAGAAGTTCCAAACGTGGCTTTGAAAATCATAAAAATGATCATTGATGGTGATAACGCCGTTTTCTACCCCTACGCAATAAAACTGGCTATGGCACTTCCTGCTTTCAGCGAAAATGTTCCATCACCTCCATTGTATCAATTCATCCGCGATGAACTGAGTGAGTATGAACAAAAATTATTTGATCGAACAACAAAAGATGATGAGTATGCTGATAGAACATTCCGTAAAGAAGCACGCACACTCATCCAACCCTTATGTAACATATTAGTTTATGCCATTGAAAATCACTATTTTTCTTTTGCCGAAGAGTTAAGTTCACAAGTTCATTTATCAATGGATGAAGTATATGATTTGTTTGTCACAGCAAATCACAATAAAAACTATAAATCCATTGAATTTCTCCTGAACCATTATCCCAATCTATCAACCAATAAAGAGTTTTATCTAAAACTTGCGGAATCAAATGAATTTGATTTACTGGCATTATTATTAAAGAAAAATAGACCGATGGATCATACGATTTTTATAAACCTGTTGAAAAAAGCGGTCAGAGCACATCATGAACCAGTGATTCAATTACTCGCCCCCTATATTAATTCCGCCTATAAAATAGAAGGTTCTCCCCTCTATGAGGCGATACAAGAGAAAAATGAAGAAGGGTATCTTCTCTTAATCAAATATGACGCGGAGATGCCACCCCGTCAATTGTTTTCACTTGCCATAAAACAATCGAATGAGCGCTTGTTGGAAGCTGCGTTTCAAAAACCCCAATTTGCAGAGTTTTTTAGATCACATGCTAATGAACTTCTGCATACCTTGTTTCGCAATGGTAGCCCTGAAGCTGTTTTATATTTTTATAAAAAAATGAATCAGAGTACGGAACAAGATATAATCAACGAATATTTGGCAGCGTTTATCAATTTTGCCATTACTAACAATGATCTTGTCCTGTTTAGACAGTTACAGAAACTGGAACAATTCACTACACACACAAAGGAGTTATTCAAACAAGCCTGTCTAGCTCAAGCTCCAGATATAGTGAATGAATTACTTAAATCCAATGTCGACTTTGATGATAAAGAAGAACTGTATGAGTTGCTTGATAAATTATTTGGTATGGATTCAAAAGAATCAACAAACACAGCACATACTGCATACGATTTAATATATAAACGAGCACTCAATCGCCTGTATGAATTTGTTATTCATAACAAATACCGGCCATTTTCCAGCCTGTTTCACTCCATCGATGAACTGACTGATGATCCAGGTTTATCCAAACCTATGAAAAATAAACTGATATTCAGAGCATTGGAAGAAAATGATCAAACTATTCTTAGTTCATTACTTAAACAGGTACAAAGTAATTCGGAACGCGGCTCAGAAAACGAAGTTGAAATCAATGAGGAGATTCTTTCTCTCTTTAATACTCATTTTAATAAACCGTTAATTATTAGTGTACTTCTCGATCACTATAATATCGAACAAGTAGTATCTAAAGCCGTAAAATTAGAAATGTGGCCTTTCATTGTTCATTTTCTCAAAGGACGTTCTGTTGATGGATTAAGCCAGGACTTAATAACAACTCTTAAAAGCCATGACAGTAAGCTATTTCATGTTCTCGAAACTGAAGCACGACAGTCTCTTCACAACGATCCACGCCACGAACTAAATGCACTCCTAAGTTCTAAAAACGACCTGGCCTTAAACGTTGTTCTCAGAGAACAAAAAAAAGCGATACAAGAAAGCATCATGTCTCTACAAAAACAGATGGAAGAACAACACATCGATCTGAAAAGCCATTTTTATCGCTTTGATTTATATTACGACATCAAAAAAGCCAATACTGCCATGGAAGCAATGATTCCTAAAATTGAACAGTTTTTTGATCGAAATAAAGGAGTTTCACCCATTGAACTGCTATCAAATGAAGTCAATCGGAATCAAATACGGGAATTCAAAGCCATTATGGATACTAATAATTTAGTACCTGCATATTTCGATGAGCGAGATGAATTGGAAAGCGCCTTTGATGCCCTGAATGCCTTTGATAAAAATCACGAAGAGCAACAACGCCAAAAAGCTCTGGAAGAACAACAACGTCAAAAGGATCTGGAAGAGCAGCAGCGCCAAAAAGATCTGGAAGAGCAACAACGCCAAAAAGATCTGGAAGAGCAACAACGTCAAAAGGATCTGGAAGAGCAGCAACGTCAAAAGGATCTGGAAGAGCAACAACGCCAAAAGGATCTGGAAGAGCAGCAACGTCAAAAGGATCTGGAAGAGCAGCAGCGCCAAAAAGATCTGGAAGAGCAGCAACGTCCAAAGGATCTGGAAGAGCAGCAGCGCCAAAAAGATCTGGAAGAGCAACAACGCCAAAAAGATCTGGAAGAGCAACAACGCCAAAAAGATCTGGAAGAGCAACAACGCCAAAAACATCTGGAAGAGCAACAACGCCAAAAAGCTCTGGAAGAACTGCAACAGAAAAAAGAGTTGAACAAACAGCATGATAAAACACCAGATCAACAATCACCTGGCAATACACCCATTCCGAGTAAAGACCAACCTGCTTCACAAAAGCCAAACCCATTATCAGGATTAATCAAGATAGTGGAAGAATATGGTAAAATCAGGAAAAAAGAACACTACACTCATTATTGGATCCCTTTATTCCAATATACAAAAAAAGATAAATTGGATGCCACTCAGCATTTTATTAACGCTTTAAAAAATCCAGAGTCCCTGATCAATAATTTTGACAAAGCAGTTTTGAATGATGGGCGATTACACAAAACGATCAAAAACTATCTTGCAGAACATGAACTGGCTATTCAATCGCATTTCAAATCAGATAAACCGATTAAAACAGTGAATCAATTAATTAATGCTCTGAATAAACAAAATCCCGTAGAAAAACTTATATATCAATTGGAACACTACCATAAGCAACGAGCAAAACAACCGGAGATGTATCATTTTTCCCTGTTTCCCCAATACACCGGAACAGAAAAACGTACCGCTGTCACTCACTTGCTGGATGTATTAAAAGGTGGAAACAATGCTTTGACGGCCAAAGATATAGGTGCTTTAAATCAAGGCAGCTTGGGATCAATGATTTCTGAATTCATTCAGGAATTTAAAGCTCCTCTTAGAGAAGCTATGAACGTTAAACGGATTGATAATCTGACTGATTTAATCAATGCCTGTGAGCACAATAAAACGGGATTATCCTTAAGGAGCTAACACATTAAATCAGGTGACAATCAAAACAAAATAAATTCATTGCGCAACATCGCCTGATGTATTCTTTAAGGCCTCATACACGGTATGTGGCCTTAAAGACTATTGAATTTTTGAAGCAAGCTCCTTCTGATAACTTGATAAAAATCAACTAAAACCCACTTAACACAATTTTTCCTCTGGCCTTACCACTTTCAAGTAATGCATGAGCTTTTCTCAAATTGGCCGCATTAATAGCCCCCATACATTCAGCAACGGTAGTTTTTATCTGCCCTTCATCGACCAATTGAGCCATTTTAGTCAGAATTTCATGCTGTTTGATCATGTCGGGGGTTTTAAACATCGATCGGGTGTACATCATTTCCCAATGAATGGAGATACTTTTCAGCTTAAAAATCTTAAAATCCAAATGCTGCGGATCATCAATTAAAGCAAATTTACCCTGAGGCTTTAATACATCAACCAAGGCTTTCGCATGCTCATCACTGTGGGTCAGACTAATGACATAATCAACTTCAGGATAATTAATTGCCTGTAATTGAGCCTTCATGTCTTTACTGTGATCGATAACATGATGAGCGCCATTACCAAGTATCCATTGGACAGACTCAGGACGTGAAGCAGTCCCTATTACGGTTAAATGAGTTAATTTTCTTGCCAATTGAACCAGCACAGAACCAACACCTCCAGCAGCACCGGTAATCAATAAACTGCCATGTTCGGTTGGTGATAGTTCCAAACGATCAAATAGAAGCTCCCAGGCAGTCAAACTGGTTAATGGAAGAGCTGCCGCTTCCTCAAAACTAAGCGATTCAGGTTTTTTTGCAACAATTCGTTCATCGACCAGATGAAATTCACTGTTAGTTCCTGGTCTTGTTAAATCACCGGCATACCACACTTCATCACCAGGCTTAAATAGAGTTACTTCTGGTCCCACTTCCAAGACCACACCAGCGGCATCCCAACCCAATACCTTGGGTTCATCTCCTTGCGGTTGAACATTTCGTCTAATTTTAGTATCAATAGGATTAACTGCAATGGCTTTTACAGCAACCAAAATATCACGCCCGGAAACTTTAGGAGCGGGCAGATCCAAATCAACTAAAGCCTGATCATTATCAATGGGCAATGACTGTAAATAACCTATTGTTTTCATATTTATTCCCTCAAAATAAAATCGCAGTACATGATAGTATTTTAAAATTACAAAAAATACATCATCAGGACGTAGAAACATGAGATTAAAAAAGATGAGAATAATTCAATTTACTTTAGAACGTTCAATTAATGTTCTACAATCGGTCTTTGATTTTAAATATAGCCTATAAAAACGAGCAGCTTATGAAGCCCATATCAGCAACATGTATTTCTAAATATTCCCAACCTTATCCGAATCTTGAACATAGATATTACATACAATTCTGGTTAGTATTTACTGAACAGGAAGCAAATGGCACATTAACTATTGAAACAGATGAGAGTAACCGAAACGCAATCAGGTCGAAATTTGAGCTACAAAACAGCAAATCTCATGGTGAATTTCAACCTTGGATAAAGGACTCATGGCAAGATGCTCTTTTAAACGCCTGGTTACGTTATTTCAATGCCATCGGATATTGCGCAGCAACAACGAACGACATAATTTATCAATTAAAGGTTCAAACTGACGGCACTTATTTCTATGATCTGTGTGATACAAGCAAAAAAGGTGTTACTGGAATGCTTCCTCATGGAGTGGTACACAATGATGATGGGACTCAAACAGCTGTAATCGTGGTACCTCAGGTACATGCTGATAGATTCATTGATTCAGAGAACAGCACAGCAAACAACGCAACAGATAAAACCACTGCCAGACAGTTACCTGCTACATCGTTCGATAGCTTTGACTTTCACATTATATCAGGCTTTATTTTTGCCACAGGAATAGCTGCAGTTGCTCTGGCCTTTACCATGTTACATGCAGTCTCGGGAGGAATCGCAGGACTGGTTGCAGGAGGACTTGGGGTCGCGGCCATGCTCACGGGTGGTATTGGACTGTTTAATCTTGGATCCGTTCCTGACAATAAAGTAATCGACCAAACTCCTCAACCTGTAAACTCACCAACGGGATACATAGCTTCCAGTGGGCAGATTTAGCCCACTACTGTACAACCGGTACTTTATTTAATAAACAGTGGGAATATGAAGTATTCTCCATCCAATTAATGTACCTGACTAATGAACGAAATTAATTTTTTATCTTCTTCGGTTAACATGCTGTCTGAATAAGTCGGATTAGGCTCATACCACCATTGATTATTAAAATAACTGTGCAAATCAGGAGATTTGAATTGTCTTCCATATTGAGCAAATACGGTGTTACGCAAGATTCGTAGTTGCGAGGGAGTCAATTTGGATAACTCATTTACAGGATTTTCAGCATTTAAAACAGGATAAATCATTTTATAACGTACAAAACTTTTAGGAGTAAATAAACACAGTGAAAGATCCTCTGCAGGATGAAAATGTGGCAAATCCCAAATATATTTTCTACTTGCCCCGCTGCCCTGAATGGTCATACCAGCAGGTGTCGGCTTCAGATAATCCGCACTACCATCAATTTCAGAGCATAATCGAGTTGGGGTATTCGGAATGACTTCCAGTTGGGTATGCCCTATGGTTTCATTATGCCAAAGCGCTCCGGTCTTGAGAACATAGGCAACCCAGTGATATCCCATTACATCAAAGGTTGCGCCTGTTTCATAATCATGCTGGATATGTACCGATGCCAAGGGCGGAAAAGTAGTGGTCCATAAATACGCTTCATCATAGTACAAACCTTTATCCCGGTTTGGAGCAATTTTTTCTTTATGAGCAGATACTGAATTACCATCAACCAGTACCTGAAAATCATAAACCAAAGGTTTTCCCTGTCCCGTCTTCTGCCCTTCAGGTAGAGCAATATTGCTTGACTCTTCGTTATATACTGGAAAGGGGAACCCCATAGATACGTTCAATGTTTCATTCAAGGTATTTTTAAAATTAAAATCGCATCTGTAATGCCAGGAACCATTCATCAGTGAGTTATTTAAATTCGTTCCGGTGATGATAATGACTTCATTAACCATTTTTATATCCGGTTGTGAAATAGGTATAGGTAAAGAACCCTCACCGCCAAAAGCAGTATCGTTTGCCACTACTCCCTCAGAAAAGAACACAAAAATCAATGCGGTCAACAGTTCTAAATTTTTAAATTGCTGATTAGCTGCTCGTAGCATAAGATCGTCCTGAATACAAAATAATATATAGTATAGTTAATATTTCCAGCTCTGGATTAGCTGTAAAGAGAAGTTATATACTAAGCTCCTCTTGAATCAATATGGAATTGAACGTGCTTATTTCACATAACAACAGCATTAACATTAATTTATCTGAACACCAAAACAGACTTAAAAATGCGGATAACTTAATACTTCCTCTGAGTGAAGAACTCAAATTACTTGATGGTTTGTCACAATTTGAGTTGGGACGGTTTTTGTTATCCAATAGAGGGCTCAATGGTTATTGGACTGCCTATGTCATTCTTTACAGCATGAAAAAAGAATCCATGCACCCTTTGGAACATTGGCTGTTAAATAAAGCACCTGGATTCAAGGCAACTAAAGAACGCTTCAAAATATTTCAGGAACAACTGCAATTGCATGTACAGGATAACTGGACACTGGCTTCAATTCCCTGTGGATTAATGGATGATCTCCTCAGTCTGGATTATTCAAACAAAACCAACATCAATCTGGTTGGAATCGATTTGGATAATGCATCTATAGAACTTGCCGCACAGAATGCTGTTAAATATGATTTTAAAAATATCTCATTTTTG
Organism: Legionella quateirensis; assembly: GCF_001467955.1. Taxonomy (GTDB): domain Bacteria; phylum Pseudomonadota; class Gammaproteobacteria; order Legionellales; family Legionellaceae; genus Legionella; species Legionella quateirensis. The sequence goes on from NZ_LNYR01000049.1 coordinate 131,748, forward strand.
ATAAAAGATGCGTGGAACCTGGGAATTGAATCACAATTTAACCTGATAACCAGTAATGGTCTGAATATTTACGAACCTGATGATAAACAAGTCACTTTACTGTACAAACAATTTTATAACGCATTAAAAAATAAAGGTATATTAATAACCAGTTTCATTACACCTCCTCCCAAATTGACCAGTGAATCCACCTGGACAAATATCAACAGCGACGATGCACTGAAACAACATGCTCTTTTTAACGACATCATACAAGCCAACTGGCAAACCTACAGAACCGAGGGTCAAACCCGGGATCAGTTAAATCACGCGGGCTTTGAAGTGTTGGACGTTATTTATGACAGTCAGGGAATATTTCCGACAGTAATTGCCAGAAAAAATTAACGCAGTGCACCAGTACCTTCCATTGCGCCAGGGATTAACTCAGCAGGCTCAAGACTATATTCCTTGCGCCTGCGTTCCTCCTGAATTCCATTAAGTAAATTCCTTGCCAAACACCTAATAATAAAGTGTTATTCAGAAAAGGGATACTTAAGGAAGCGCCGCAAATTATGGATTTAATATGAGCTGGCATATCATCAGGACCTTCTTCCTTATGTCGGTATTGCCTGTTTTCAGGAACAAAATCACAAAAAAAATGATGTACATCCATTAACACATCAGGTGAGGCATTTTCATTTAATGCCAAAGCAGCAGAAGTATGTTGAATAAACAAATGCAGGATTCCTGATCCACATAGTTCAGCCTTATTTAATATCTCATTGGAAATAAGATGTACGCCATAAGGTTTAGGTGATAATTGAACTATTTTATGAGTTATCATTGATACATACTCCCAATTATATATCGTCAGGATTATCCAGGGTGTCATGTCCATTGATCACATTATTTTCCACGTCCTGACCCTATAGCCTACACCAGCTAAACTTTATAGACTAGAATATTAATTATAAGCTGAACAGAATTTCTCAGGATAATATATGCCAAGAATGTTTTTTAATAAGCAATCACCGGGTAGTCTTAGAACTGAGTTACTGTCTCTTAATCGATTATTTAAAAACAAAAAATTCCTGGAGATGCAAACCATTGAACGCTTAATTGAATATAAAGAATTAATGACCTCTTATATTCAAAACCCTCATTTGGCCAGTCTTAAACACGATATAAAAATAATACCGGAACGCATCTTCCGCCAAATTGATGAACGTATACGTTTTTTAAATTCAGTTCAGGATGACATCCCGGATTTTGATCTATCTGAGTGTTACGTTCAAATTCCCTCCCACGATGAGATAGATCAGATGCATCACATGCCCGCCGGTGGTACGGAAGATCAACAGACTCGCATTATGCATATGACTCAAGCACTGGATAATTACCATTCATTACCGATCATTACCAACAATCAGGACACTGTACCCGAGCACTGGTCTCGGTTATTTGGAGAAATCACCATAGGAGATCGCCTATCAGCTTTTCATCTACTAGATGAAATTCCTGAAACCGACATCATTCTCCAATCCCTGCTCGCAGTACATCCAAAAGAATACTTGAAGAAATTAATTGATTATTCCATTCAGGCATCAAAAAGAGGAGTGAAAGAATTAAATTCAGACATCGTGATCACTCCAGAAACTTTTAGAGTACTGATCACCGATCTCGCAACTACATTATTAAATCCTTCAAAAGTAATTTTCTCCTTTGGTTTACCCACTCATCATGCGTTTAGTGATGAAGGCAGTGGTTTTTGTCTTATCAACAAGACGGCTGTACTCATGAGGTTTTGGGAGACTCTTCATGAAGAACCGGTGCACTACATTATCGTTGGAAGTGATGTGAACAGAGATAATGGTTTATGTCAGATTTTGTACCAAACAGCATCCCATATGAATATATGCCATATTGATATCTTTGACTCAAGAGTGTATCCAGGCCAGGATCATTCCTATATTGCTCAGGAGTTCAATTCAGCAGGTACCGCGGTTGGCGAAAAAATTAAATGTTGGAAGCACAATAATCTAGAATATTATGCTGTAGATTTAAGTTTGACGTCCCGTAAAAAAATTGATCTCCATCCGGCGCTTCGATTTGCACTCACCCAGGTAAAAGATCAAATTGCACAGGCAAAAATTCATCATCATAAAATTGCGCTCTTATTACCAACAGGCTGGGATTCCCACGAAGATGAAACCGCTCCCTGCGGAAAATGGGTCAATGATCGGATGATGTCCCAATCAGAAGCAAGCAAAACCCGTTTTAATGATGGGGATTTAACTTTTTTTTATGAACAAATATTCCAGTTATATAATGAAAACAAAGAACTTATAGCAGGCATATATTGGGGTTTGGAAGGCGGTTACGATCGTGCAATGTATGAACGACAAATCACTATAATGGCGGAGCTTATCGGAACTCATTTAGTTCACCAGACATCAAAGGCCAGCTCTTCAAGTATGAGTTATTAGGTACAAATAAGGATAAGAAGCAGTGGCAGAAAGAGTAATGTTCAATAGCATAGAAAATTCCATAACTAATTGAATTAAAATACTATTAGATAATTCACCGTGCTAAAAATAAAAATCCATGATTTATTTTTAACCCTCGATTCCAAAAAAATACTCTGTTGTAAATCTTATAAGCAAGTGGTACTCTTTTGCTGATTTTTTTAATAAACAAGTCAGGAGTACAGAACATGATGTTGAAATCGAAATTAGCTGCTTTTGCTGGTGCATTACTTCTCGCTGGATCTGCTTTTGCTGGACAAGAAAGCATATGCCCCAACATAGATGATATAAAAGCCGAAGGCATATCTATGGCTGAAGAAATTGGGCCTAATATTTATATCAGCTATAATATCAGCAACTACAATACTGAATCTACCTGGGGATTTCTTATTGCTCCAGTAGAAGCAGACTCAACTGAAGTTGCTATTGAAGGCGCTAATGAAATTTTAAGTACTATGAGTGCTCCTGGTGTTCCTGAGCAACATGGCGGCGCTGTTATTTGCGATTACGATACAGGTCGTCAGGATGTATTCGCAGCAGCAATCAATGATAATCAACAAATTACCCCAATGAGACTAAAATACTTCTTCAAAAGAGCTCATTAATAGTCTATTGAATGATCCCGCAAAACGCATCGCGTTTTGCGGATTATAAAGAGTCACCGCATCACAATACTTTTGCTCACCACCTGAAATTGATCCGTTATTGATCCCTGCTTGTTCCACTTTCCATATGAATTTTACGAAAAAACCGATGTATTACTGGCGACAACATAATGACAACAATGGCAATAAAAGCAAGCCCACTGAATAATGCATAAGTTCCAGCGAATAGTTTACCCGATGAAGTGGTTAAAGTAGCTGCAGGCCCCATTCCGGAAAGAATCATTGATGCATTTAAAAAAGAATCGACCCATGACATTCCTTCAAATACATGATAACCCAGCATACCGGCAGATAATGCGGCGACAATAAGGAAGATGCCAATAAACCAATTACGGATTAAATGCAGATACATGTTTGCTGGTGGCGCTAAACGTCCTTTTCGAAATACTTTCATATTCTGTCCTGCAATAAATTGATTGACCAATCTCAATCACCATCAAATTCAAATCCTATCCGAAACTGTTGCTTCATGCTCCAATGCCATGTCTATTGTAGGGAATTGAAAGGTAAATCCTTCATCCAATAATCGTTTGGGAATTACCTTTTGACCATGATTGATTAAACAATCGCCCATTTCACCGAATAAAAGATGAATCACAAAAGCTGGTGTCATTAACAATAACGGACGATGCAGGGATTTAGCATAGGCTTTGGCAAAATCCTTTTGCATGCATGGATTAGGAGAAGTAAGATTCACTGCTCCTGTAATTTCGGGTCGATTAAGCAAAAATCGATAAGCATTAACGACATCCTTACTGTCCACCCAGGATATAAATTGTTTTCCGTTTCCTATAACGCTTCCAAATCCGCTGATAAAACTGGGATATAATTTCCCCAACATTCCTTTCCCTTTCTTTAAAACCACACCAAATCGAGTTGAAGTCACAGCGAGTCCAGCTGTTTCCGCTTCATTTAAGGCTTGTTGCCAACGGATCCCTACCTCACTTAAATAATCTTTAGGACGGGAAAAATCAATTACCGTATCTTCACTCAACAGTGCAGGATCATCATTATCCTGCATGCCATAAATTCCGACTGCATTGGCACAGTAAAAATGAGGATTGGCCTTCTGTTTTATAATCCAGCGCACCAAACGCTCAGTAGTCTCTACACGTGACGTGATTATTTCTTCTTTTACTTTTGTTGTCCAACGTGATGCCGAAATATTTAATCCACACAAATTAATTACCGCGTCAAATTCGCTGGCATCCAATTTATCCAATTCATCCCAAGAAACAGAAACAAATTGTCCTGAAAATACCTGACGCAATAAATCTTTATGTCTGCCAAGTACAGTAAAATGATGTTCCTGAGATAAACCATGAATCAGTTCCTGACCAATTAAACCCGAAGCTCCAGCTATTAAAATATTCACGTTGAACTAAACTCCTTTTAGTACATTTCTGATTAATCAGGGTTTGTTGGCAATTAAACTAAGGATCTCACGAGGCTAGCCCGGGACATCTATGAGATCGCTGGCTACTTTCTGGCTATAAGGCTACGCCAAAGCTTTAATATGATTGCTAATAAACCCTACTATATTTGCAGATAATTATCAAATAACACAGAGCGAATCAGTTCCCAATTCAATCTCTTTGTTTACTGAATCAGCATTGCCGCCATCAGCCGCAGAAGATTCCTTTCCAGTTCGCTTACTTCGTTCTGATTCTTGCTCCCATCCCCAAAAAGATTCTGAGGAACGTCGATGGAATCCTATCATTTTGGAAAAAAACACACTCAACGTGTTTAAATTTTATCAATTTGTGTTATAATTCGGCTTCATTTATATATTTTGGAGCATCTTTTGAGAGACAGTAGAAGTGTTAAAGAAAAATTAGTTGGAGCAACTTTTTATCCTCTTATCGACGATACTGACAGACCGAGCTTTTTTGCGAAGTATAAATCTGCCAGTGATTTTGGTTTTCGAACAGCATCTGTAGCTACAGCACCTGTTGTGTTTTCATCAGCAAGTCTTGCTCTGCTTTTAGAGGCTGGCAGCGAGTTATTAAAGGCTTTTTCAAATATCCTCCAATTCGAGATGTCCGCAGCTATAGGTAATTTAAAAGAATGTGGTAAATCACTACTTGGCTCTCCCATATTTTTAGTTGCAGCTATTTTAAGTCCTTTAGTTAATTTAATTGATTTAATTGGTGGTGCGGTTAATTCTCTGTTTAGTTCTTCAAAAGCAGATCATTCATACAACATTGAACAAGAGTATCCTTCTCAGTACGAACGCAGCTATTAGTAGTTGTTCTACGCTGCATTGTACCCATTGAGTCTGATGATACTTAATAGTCAGACTCAATGCATTTCAATCTGACACAGATGTTGATTGTATCAAATGCCTCATTGAGCTAAAAAGAAAATACCGCCCCATCAGTTGCGGTAGCTTCATTTCTTATTCCCTTATTCTGTGAACGATGCCTCCTGCCCCGATTAAAAAATAGTGACGTGTTATCAATCAGGATATCGAGCTCTTCGTTACTGATCGCAGGACGAATTACCCTGTCTGATTCCAGGGATTTGACGATACCGAACTCCCTAACAAATTTATCTTTAACCTCTTTGGTTAAATCAGGATTATTTTGAATGGCAATCACACCGTTGTTAACCTCTTTTCTATATTCCGTTTCAAAACTCACTAAATTGTGCTTCAGAGCGCGGGCACGATCGATCAAAAGTGCTGTTTCTGATTTAAAAAATGTAAAAAATTGAGCAAGGAAATTGGATAATTTCACCATCCACCCGTCATGCTGCTGAATAAAATCACATAACTGGCTGTGCGTTTCTTTAAATGAATTCAAAAAATGCTTGTTTTGTACTAATGAAAATGAAATTCGTCTGTAATCACTAAATGCTTTACCTACAGCGTGATTTGCAGTCAGAACATCGGATAATGTTTCATTAGAAGCATGATTTATCATTTTTTTTAAATCCGCATCGCCCCTGGACAACTGTTCTTCAAGAGCCGTAATTTGATTTTGAACGTCTCTGGATTGTCGCTTCAAATCAGCTAAATAGTTCGTAGCCAGTACTTTAAGTTCCGCTTTACATTGAGCATCAAGGGTTGATGGGATTTTTTTTGCTATGGAATCCTGAAGTGAATTGGAAGTCACCAATCGGTAACCAACAGTAAGGAAACTGGTTGCCCAGCTCATACCGTATAAGAATTTAGAAGATAGATTTCGCAGAATTCCAGGATCTTTCAGTTGATTAATTTTTTCAATTAACTGATTTTTTTTTATCCCTTTAGTATGTTCCATCAAGACATTAAATGAATCCTGTGAGTTCTTCATTAATTCCAGAAAATACTGCCTGCCGGTCACTCTCTGATCATTCTCCAACAGTGTACTTAATAACGATTGGATCTTGGGCATGTTCACAGAAATTTCATGTTGGGTGTTACGTGCCACGATTAATGAACTGATCCCATCGCTCAGTTCATCCAGAGAAGAACGCAAATTCAGAAATTTTTTATCTTCTCGCTCTTCTGCCATAAAAAGTGCTACGAATCGTTCATTAAAATAATCTTGCAGTGTTTTTTCTGCATCAATTTTTTTAGCTTCTTCACTCTTTAATTGTTCCAGTGCCACATCAATTTGCGCGATTTTTTTTTCGGTAAGGTCAGCAAGATCAGTAGTATCCTGAATTATTTTTCCCAGATCGATAAAAGCGCTTAGCGCAATTTTTTTCCAATCACTTAAATTATCAATACCAACTTTAAGAAGTTTAAGAATATAATAAAGAGAGAAACACAATGATTTGGTTTGTTTTAATTGAGTAACGTCCTCTATTGTTCTTGCTAATAGTTTTTGGATATGACCAATTAAACGATTCGCGTTATTCACGGTATTTTTTCGGGGGTTATCGTAAAGCTCGCCCAGGATGTTACTTAAATCCCTTAAAATGTGTATGTCGTCGGATTCTGTATCAGGCATTAAATCTATTGTCTCTTCAATGACGAATCGGCAAAAAGCCACAGCACCAAAGGAACGTCCACCGTATACGTTCAATTTCACAAAATGATCTGTTTTATGATCGGCAAGATCTTGTTTTATTGGAGAAAGACTGTCCAGAGTAGTAAAATAATCTTCTATTATGATGACGGTATCTATAATACCTTGTTCGTTACGTGCTTCTGTCCCTCGCCATTGTTCAAAACGTTCCCTTTTAGTCAACATCATCATCCTAAATCCGTTAATTGGCCGTTAATAAGTACTTCTATCAAAACTCCGAGAATACATCATCCTGAACGTAGTGAAGGATCTCCCAACAAAAACACCTCACCACATTCAGGAGATCCCTCATTGCATTCGGGATGACGGTTGATTTTCGTCATCCTGAATGCAGTGAAGGATCTCCCAACAAAAACACCGCACCACATTCAGGAGATCCCTCATTGCATTTGGGATGACGACTCTCGAACTTATGGAGCAGTTACCTGTTGCGTCCTGCCTGACTTCAATTGATATTAATTGATTATTTCGAGAATATTAAGCTTAATTTTAGAATCTTATATAATCAACAGGTGCTCTTTGTGAGAAAACACTCCCAGGACTTACGAAGAAGGTCACATCCTCAATTACTTAAAATGAGCGATGTATTCATAATCTCTGCTTTGCAGATTATTTCCGCTGCATACAGGACTGGCCCACTGATCGGAACAAGGCTTGTCTCGGGTAAAAGACCACATGGATAACCCGCCTAATTGATTCTCATAAGCAAAGCGCTTTAAATGATCTGCATCGCTCAAGGTAAACTGTTCAGTGTTCACATCATTTACACCTATCATGGGAGTAACTTCAATAAGGTTCCATAAAGAAGCAGACATTCTTTCAGGATAAATGTCTTTTAAAAACGACTGAACATTGGTTGCAGCCTGAATGGCGTAAAGCCCCATATCACCGTTATAAGCTGGACCGTAATCCATAGCCATAATATTCACATGAAAACGAAGACCCGCATTTTTCGCTTGATGAATCACGTTTTTGCCATCACCTGTTAATCCTTCAGGCATCACTGGAAGTGTAAAACTTAATTTAAGTTCGGGGTATTGTTGTTGTATGTTCTGCAATGCATCAATTAATTTGGAAACATCAGCGCTTCCATTTTCAATATCAAAATCCAGACCAGTTGCGTGATAAATTTTTATCACCTGCTGAAAAATAGTGTTCAACTGATTTTTATCACAGTTTTGTGATATATCAGTGCCATTAGCTCCACCAAAAGAGACGGTCAGCCGCACTCCGGCGTTCGCCAACGCATCTGCCTCTTGCTTACCCCATTGCTTTTCCAGACTGTATGCCTGTTGACCTCCCCAAGCGGGTTGACACCGGCCACTGTCAGTTATAAAAGCCAAATGATAGGCGCCTATTCCTTCAGTTTGTGCTGGTGTGGTCAAATCCATAGGCACTATATCCTGAGATTGAGAATCCCAATGAGTATTCAAGGTGAGATCGACGTAAGGGCTGAATGTAGGTATTGCGGGAAGCGTTAGTGCAATTACATTACCCGACATCATTAACCCATTGATGAACGATATAATTCTGGAATAGCGCATTAGCTGATCCTTTATTTCAATAAATGCACAATTTTACATCATTAGGGCAATTAATCAACCATTATGTTGGCGAATTACTATTTAATCCTTCACTTACACATTAAATTATTGACAGTATGTGGTGAGTTACTCTAGTTTTTACACCCTTAAAGGAATTTTGGATTGGTATTATAATAAGGATGTCTCTATGAAAACCCTGTTTGTTGATCCGGATATTGCAAAAGCATCAACCATTAGCTCGCAATTTTATACTTCATTGGATTGGTTTGAATGCAGCAAAGAGAAAATATTCAGCAAAACCTGGCAATTCTGTCTTGGCACCGATACGTTGAATAGCAAAGGATCCCTTGTACCGCATACCCTACTTCCTGACTTTCTGAACGAACCTTTGCTTTTTACCAAAGATGAGCAGGGAATTATTCGCTGCTTAAGTAATATTTGCACGCATAGAGGAAAAATTCTGGTTGATCGACCCTGTACCTCTCAAAAAATAAAATGCCCCTACCATGGACGTCGATTTAATTATTGCGGTGAATTCATCTCTATGCCCGAGTTTGAACAAACCCTCGATTTTCCGTCAGCCCGGGAACACCTCACCCCAATCCCTTTCAATATATTGGAACCCTTCATTTTTGCATCTTTGGCACCAACAGTACCCTTTCATGAAGTATTTGCTGATATTAAAGAAAGGCTGTCCTGGCTTCCTATGGAACAAATGCATCTTGATATGCAACGTTCCAGAGATTATATGGTCAAAGCACACTGGGCTTTATATTGTGAAAATTATCTGGAAGCCTTACACATTCCCTTTGTACATCCTGGATTAAGACAGGTTATCGATTGCACTACGTATACCACTGAGCTGTACCGATACAGTAATTTACAACTCGCACTGGCTCGTGAAGATGAAGAATGTTTCGATTTGCCAAGAGAGTCACAAGATTATGGAAGACGAGTTGCGGCATATTATTATTGGATTTTCCCTAATACCATGCTGAATTTCTATCCATGGGGTTGCTCAGTCAATGTAGTTCAACCCATTAGTCCTGAGTTAACTAAAGTTTCATTTTTGACCTATGTTCTGGATAAAACAAAATTGGGCAAAGGCGCAGGAGGCGCGCTGGATCAAGTGGAACTTGAAGATGAGGCCGTTGTAGAATCAGTACAACAAGGCATTAAATCACGTTATTACGATACCGGACGATTTTCGCCAACAAAAGAACAGGGTACTCATCATTTTCAACGATTACTTTGTGAATTTCTAAATGATTCATGACATAATCAGGACTTACAAAACCCAAAGGTCGAGGCAAAAGGAATTTTTAACGAAGAGACTGGGCGTTTTTCCAATGTCCTGATAGAGTAAGGCATTGAGCCATACCAGTACTTTATTGATTAATAATGCGATTATTTATTGTCCCCTTTCAGGAGAACATATGACAGCAAAAAAAGGGACCTATATTTTGACTACTATTGGTCTCCTTCTTGGGATTACCCTGGATCTATTGATTCGTAACTCAAGTACCACTGTCTTTTATTACAGTTTAATAACCCTGTTTTGTCTATTATATGCATTCGCCTACAATGGCAAAAATCAAATACGTTTAGCAGGAACCAGTTTATTAGTTGCTCTGTTTTTATCGCTTCCACTAATTCCGTTTAAAATAGATTTATCCAGTAATCATTACCTGCATTTATTTACCTTTCTTCTCGGATTTCCATTTTTTGTCTATGTTGCTCATTCATTCCACTATGCTTACCATCATGACAATACCTGGCGTATCAAGTACAGCAGTTTATTTGCTGCTGTATGGAATACTCTTCCATTAATATTTGTTGCAAGCATTTTTTGCTCACTGACCAATATGATCATTATGCTTGGCGCAGTCCTGTTCAAAACAGTTGGCAGCGATTTTTTATGGAAATTATATTTTCATAACCACCATTTCAATTTAATCAGCAGCAGTACTGTATTTTTTATTGGATTAAGTATCGGACAGGAACAAATTAAACTGATATACAATTTACGTTTTTTGCTGTTACGTATCATGTATTATCTATTCCCTTTTTTAGCCTTACACAGCATCATCTATTTCGTGATGTACAACATCCATAGCTTCTACGGCGAAAAAGTCTTTATTAGTTCAATTATTGTTTTAATACCATTAACCTCTCTGGGCATTATCTTTTTTAATGCGTGCTATCAAGATGGTACTGTTGAGCTTAAGTACCCGGCCTGGATTCAATTCTTTTTGCGCGTTTATAGAGTCGTTTTATTTATTCTCTTCCTGATTTTGACCTACAAAATTTCTAATGAATACTCATTAGATAGTAATCTCTGTGTTTATTTGCTAGTTGGATTATTATTTAGTATCAATTACGCCATCACAGCATGGTTTAGCGCTGAAAAAGAAAAAAAATGGATTTATATTGGAAACATTGGAACTGCGATACTTTTTATTATCAGTGTGTTCCTCTTTAATATTCCTTATTTGCCATTAGATTTTACACTTGGTGTTAACCATCCCCCCGTTGAACCGATATTATCAGTGTTTGGAGTCAGGAATTCTTAACCCTTTAAAAAAAAACCACAGCATAAAGCAAAAGATATTTGGCTGAATCAGGACTATAATTTACATGATTGTGATGTAAAACAGTACTCGAACTGATTTTTGCGACTATTAGCGAAGTAATCCAGAGTGATGTACTGGCAGAATCGCTTACCTGGATAGCTTCACCATATAAGCAAAATAGACATTGGTTTTTGATAGTTACACGTGTCAAAGTCCAGTGTGAACAAGTTAATTCTTTATTATATGGAGAAAATATGAAGCCTGAATTATTAAGTACTCTGATGATTTTGTTCGCTTTTTCTTCCAATACCGGAGCCAGTTCAACTCAATGGTGCTCGTTACAACAATCTCAAAATAAACTTTTGATTCACTCATTACAACTTTCAGAAGATGATGGAGCTCGTTGCTCCGATGGAACTCGCTGTTCAACAGGATATGATTATTGTTGTTATATCAACGGTACTGAAACCTGTGTTAAAAGTTTGTCAGAGTGTCAAGAAGAATAATTCAACAATTAAAGATATAACAAAACGTAATCATCATCATAACACATTCCTAATGGTTGAATGGGTTCGTTCTTTTTATACTTAATTCGTCATTTAACTAAAAGGAACCCAAAATGAGACAGCAAATAATCGACACCATCATCAAAGCAAAATTAGCAAAAGGCATCATCCATTGTAAATGTTGCCGTGGAATGCATGGTTAATTAATTTAAGTTTTTATCTCAAGGTCAGGACTTACGAACCACCAAAGGTCGAGGCACAGGGAATTGGTGTAACGTCTCAATTACCTCTGAAAATTCGACATCCTGAACGCAGTGAAGGATCTCCAAAAGCAGGCTCCATACCCGTTTCAGGGGATCTCTCACTTCGTTCGAGATGACTTCTCCCGAACGAATTACCAATACCTTTTAACGAAGAGATTGGGAGTTGTTCTTAAGACCTGACTGTTTCGCTAAAAACCAATACAGGTACTATATGATGAATCATCTACCGCAATTAAATGACGTACTGGAATACAAGAATCCAGCCGTAATAAAACGCTTTGCAGCTAATTTTCCCAAAGAAGCTCCGCGGGCCGAGCACCTGTTTACAGAGATGCTGCGTTATTTATGGTTATGTGAGAAACATTCATGGGATTCAGAGCGCTCCCCTGAAAATCCGGCTCTGCATTTTATTCCGGTGATGCATGAGGAAATGCGCGCCATAGATAATATGTGGCATGAATTTATATTAATAACCCGAGATTATCATGACTTTTGTCACCACTATTTCGGTCGCTTTCTTCACCACGAACCGAATATGAGAGAAACTCTGGACTATTCTGAATCCCAATTCGTTGAGTCTCTCACGTTATTCCTTAATTACGTTTATGAAGTATTGGGTGAAGAAGTGCTCAGGAACTGGTTTGCAGATCATCTGCATGAAGCAGCTTGACGGTATTTTTAATGGCTTTTATTAATTCTTTTAAAGCCATAATATCTCGTTGCTCCGGACGATAAGCCAGGTATATTTCATCCTGATAACTTGGCATTTCCGGTACAGCCTTTAAAGCTGATCGTACTGTTTTAACAACACTATAGGGTAAAATCCCGATACCAGTTCCGTTTGCAACCAAACTGGCGATTACGTCCAGATTACTGCTGGTCAATAATCGATAATTGCTTCGCCCCTGTTCACGAAGAGTACTCAGGACTTGTTGTGTTTGCATTAACTCAGGATCACAAATAATTGTTCCTCCTTGCTCAAAGGACCACTGATAGTCATTTGCCTGCCAAAAACCAACTTCATCCCGATATAATTTTTTTAAAACAATTCCCGGATGCTGTATGGGATTCACTACTATCCCTACATCTATTGACATATTAATGACCCCCTCAACTATTTTTCTTGATAGATCATGGATCAAGGCAATTTCCAGATGGGGATAATCCGCTACAAAATCAGGTAATAAAGAGGGAAGAATATGACGCGCCACCGTGGAATGGCACCCCAGAGTAATACTGCCCTGTACTTCCTGGCAGGAGGCAAGGCTTTCAGATTTAACCCGTTCCCATAACGTTAACAATTCTTTGGTATGACTATGCAACTGGCAACCGGCTTTCGTTAATTTGACCCCGGTTTTTACTCTCAGGAACAGTGGTGTTCCTATAAAAGTTTCCAAACGTTTGATGGCCTGACTTAATGAAGGTTGACTGATTCCAAGTCGTTCCGAGGCTCTGGAAAAATTAAGTGTATGACAGACTTCATTGAAATAATATAATTCAGTTGGCGATGCTAACATTAACTGTACCCCTCATTGAAAGTCCTGCTTACAGGAAAAATAACTCTAAATCCAGGCTCCATAATCTGTCCCATAGGATTTTGCGACAGTTCGCTGACCAATACCAATGTACGTAATTCTATCAGGTATTGATAGCTGGCTCTTAAGCCAGCAGCAGTAACGATTAACTGACTCAGATCTTGGCTGTATTGTTTGATGTGATCCATGAATACCTGATGAGTATAGACATCACTTTCTAGATAATCTGCCAACAATGCGGCTCCTTTAAGCTGAGCGCTGTTCTTCCTTAGATTGTTTAAAAACTGGGGCATCCAATCTCCCGTACCTAGTTCAGGTAATAGCTTTAATAAATCACAACGTTGCGATGAAAACACTGGGTGCATAAAATCAACCATCAAAACTGACTCAGCAAAATGTTTATTGATTACGTTTTGATGAATCAATTGACGAATCATCCGGATGTCCACCTGTCCTTTAACCGGAGTGAGCCATGCATGATCGGCATCCCTTAATGAAGTTTCAGGAAAGTGCATATCAAAGTCTCGAAGCACATGCTGATAATCCTGGTAAGATACCGATAAATTGATTTGCCCCAGTAAGGGATTAAGCCAAAAAGTTGAAGGAATAGCAACACGATGTTCTGAAAGTTCAGTACTGGACTCAAGATTGATTTCATTAGTACAGAATAATGGACGTAATTGTTCCTGTAAGGATAATTTCTTTTGAAACCGTGTCATACGCCTGCTTCTGGCTAATTTTTCCATTCCAGCTTTTACATCATCGGCGAATAACCCTGCATCGCTTACTTCCTGTATTAGAGCTTTAACCGCACGATCTGGAATATTAGGGGTCAGAATTAACGGACGATGTTCCGTCCACCAGTCATTATGCGGTTTGCTCAACTCTTTCAGGATGGGACCGCCTGAGTTATGACAGGCTGAGCAACGCATGCGATTGCCAAAATGATGTTCATCCTTAGGATTATCCCGGTACAACCACTTATTGTCTTTATAGGCATCCTCCGAGTCGCCTCGATAAAACCAACGAACAGAGCTATGATCTATACCTCTGAGCTCATAAAAATTATATAAGCCTTTTTGTTTATCCCAGGCAATAGCCTCTATTAATAATTTACGTGGTTCGGGCTGTTGATCCAGGATAATTTCAGAATCGTGTAAATCGGTGAAATAACCCAAAAATAAGTCGCCCCGAGCAATCCAATCGCCTGTAGGTAATCCTCCATAAACAGATTCAAAAAAACTGAAACTCCCTTGGTGAGGGTTGTTTCTTCCTCGATTAGCAACCATGCTGATCTGCTCTTTCATTCCATGTTCTTTAACTATTTTTTTAAGCTCATGAATATCCACAGGACAGGATGAAACTTTTGATAGCAATAAAAACAAAGGATCGTTCATACGGGATTCTAAAGGCTGTTCATTCATATAAACCATACATTGAGCATGAGCCAACGAAGAAACTAACATTAAGCCAACAAAATATGTGTTCATTCTGTTCCATCCTCTTATTTAATGAAAACACTGTATTTGTAACCTTCTTATAAGTAAAATTAATTATTCTTATTGATTCATTAATTTTATTTATGAAACTCTCATCACAGCAATTAGAGGCTTTTGCAGTGACTGCCAGGACACTAAATTTTTCCAGGGCAGCACAACAGTTGCATATTACTCAATCCGCATTATCGCAACGAATTCAAAAACTGGAGGAACGACTGAAGAGTACTTTATTTCTAAGAGGAGCAGGAGGAATAAAATTAACCAGTAGCGGGGAGCATCTGCTTCGCTATTGTACGACTCAAGACGCTCTGGAGCAGGAATTTCTTATTCATACTGCATTAGCTGATTTTGATAAACTGGTTGGCACCATACGAATCGCCGGATTCTCTACAGTAATGGAGTCCCTCATCATTCCTGAACTCTCATTGATGCTTCAGGATTTTCCCCAGCTAAATCTTGAACTCCATTCAATGGAAATCAGAGAATTAATACCTGCATTGGAGACCGGCAGAGTAGATTTTATCATTACAAGCTATGAAGTTCCGCGTCCAGCAATTAACTATGAATTGCTGGGGTACGAGCAGAATGTACTCATCAAATCAGCAACACGATCAACTCCTGATGATGTTTTTCTGGACCATGATAATGAAGACACGATAACTTCAAATTTCTGGCGTATTCAACACTCTGCGCCATCAACATGGCGAACATTTTATCTGGATAATATTCATATGATTCTTGCCGGAGTAAAGATGGGGTTGGGAAAAGCTATTGTCCCGATACATCTGGTGCAAGAAGACAAGGCATACTTGATTATGGATGAATTCACTCCCTTACGTTCGCCTGTTTATCTCGCCTGTTATAAAGGGAACTCACAACCACAATTGCATCAAGTGCTAAAAAAAAACCTGGGTTGCATTGCAAAAAAACTCTCATCCTGAAGATTTATTCTGATACTGCTCGAATACTTCCAAGTTTGGCATGTGCTTCCACTGTTTGATTGACCAAAGTATTTCCATATCCTATCCATGCGCCTTTTTTAATCGTAGTACCGGGGCCTATTTTTGTTGCCATACCAATAAATACATCATCCTCAATGATAACAGGAGACATAAAAACAAGGCTGCCCACATCGGAATGACAGCTGATGGTTACGTCGCTACCAATAGTGACATTTTTTCCTATTGTAATCAGAGGAGTATCTACCAAATCGATATCAAAAGAATTCATAATTTGAAAAGAAACCTTGGCTCCCAAAGCTCGCCAATACAAATATTTCAATACATTGAACGATTGAATGATAAAAATAAACCCAGTGATTTTTGCAGCTCGGGACAAGGCAAAATGACAAAACCAGGCTATCATCATTCGATTCAATTCCCGTTTATAACGCCCAGGTTTTAATCGGGGTAAACTGATTCTGATTAAGAAGAGAATCGCAATTAAGGTAAAAAAAAGGATAAATGGTGCCAACGGCAAAACCAACCAGGTTTTTGAGTAGCCGTGATATAGAAACAAACCAGTCACACTCATGGCACAAACTGCCGGCATCAAGCTTAAGAATACAGAGATTAAATCAATAAAAAGAAGAGACGAAACGGTTAACTGATTCTTTTTTTTGGAGGCTTTTTTATTTTTGGCTTTCTCTGTCATGACACTGCATTCCTTAAAAACTTATACCCTATTCACTGAGTAACAGGTAATGACATCCATAATACAATCAATAAGAGGAATCTAAAAGTGCTCCGGGTGAATGCTATCACTCACCCGGGAGGTGCGTTATTCTGTTTTGGCTTTATAATCATCACTGTATTGCTGACCTAACATCTTGGCTTTAACCAAATCATCAGCAGTTAGTGATTTTTCAAGATCACTCAGGTTTGCTGATGCTTTATCGTAGCCATGATTTACGGCAGCACTGAACCAAGCGTAGGCCATTACGGGATCTGCTGTTAATCCAATCCCATCTCGATAATAGATACCCAATTGATTTTGAGCTTTACCGTATCCTTGTTCCGCAGCCTTACGCATCCACAATACAGATTGCTCCAGATTTTTACCTACTCCATCACCATAGAAGTACATATCACCCAGATTATATTGCGCATTAGCATTACCTAAATCGGCACTTTTTTGATACCAATAAGCTGCTTTTTGCAAATCAGACTTGCCCAGTTTTCCTGCATCGTATAAATAACCCAGCTCCAACTGAGATTTGGCGTGATTTTGGTCTGCTGCTTTTTCAAAATATTGAGACGCTTTATTATAATCTACAGGAACACCATCACCCTGCTCATACATTAAACCAAGATTATACTGTGCACTGGCATTACCCATATCTGCTGCCTTGGAATACCATACTATAGCTTCAGCTTTATCTTTTTTCACACCCGTTCCAGTATCGTAATCATAACCAATAGCTAAAGCGGCGTTTGAATTTCCCAGTTCAGCAGCTTTTTTATACCAGATCATGGCTGTTTCAGCGCTTTGTGGGACTCCTGAGCCGGTATCATACATATAGCCCAGACCATATTGTCCGTCTGGATTATTCTGATCTGCGGCTTTTTGGTACCAGGACAGAGCCTTTTTAAATCCTTCCGGGGTATTCATGTACCAGTAAAATCCTGCGAGAAGTACCTGGGCGTCGACATTACCCTGGTTTGCTGAGGCTAGCAATAATTGCTCTGTTTTATCCGCATTATAGGCTACACCCTGAGCATTGTAATACATTTTACCTAACAAATATTGTGCCTTGGCATCCCCTTTTTCCGCTTCAGGACTAAGCAAAATAAATGCCTTTTCATAACGTTTCTGATTATAAGCTTCTTCGCCTTCCTGTGTCGTAGCAAAAACATGAGAACTCATTAAAGTAACCAACGAAAGCGATAAAATATATTTCTTCATGTCCATGATATAAACCTTATTTTAATTAGCTATCGAGTTTAAGTATATTACAAAAAATAAACATTGCACAAAATTAATAATCAAATTGACTCAAGGTTGAATATAAAGGATTATTTTTACTTAAAAATATGGAGTATTGTTACTAGGGTGGGTTAACAATTCATCAATTTATTCCCACGTCCCGCGACTCGTTCCTGAGAGATCCTCACAAAATTTAACCAGGCCAAAACCGCCTACATACCGCGCTTTATGCGCGGTATCCAGTGCCATGTCACATTTTAATTTGAGCTTTGATGCATTGATTAAGCATCTCTGGATACCGCGCATAAAGCGCGGTACGTGGGTACTTTAGCATTTGTTATTTAAAAACATGATCTTACATTTAAATTTTGTGACCATCTCTCAGTACTCGTTCGCAGGATCCAGGGATTCGGTATCATTAACGAACATTATGTATCCACCAAGATCGAACTGGATCCCGCGAACGAGTCGCGGGACGTCGAAATCGGAATTGTCAACACCCCCTAATTCACGTAGGATAAAAATAGAAGTAAGGAATGAAGATAGCTTATTTAGATGCCCAATTTCAGGATTCATTTGAAATGGCGCGAGTAGCTCAATGAAACGAGCATAGGGATGGCTAAATTATGGGAACATTCTTCAAAACTAAAAAAAATTCTTCTGTACACTCTAAAACCGGACCAAATAATCGGCTGCCAATTAACACGCCAGATCAACCGAAAATTAAAATACCTTTATCAAGCATTGAAGCTCATAACATTCTAAAAGAGTTAAACGCTGAAAGGGACATACCACAATATATCTATAATTTTATCCAGTTAGTTGACTTGAACAACAGTCAGCTGATTGATCTGAGTCAAGGTTCGAATCAACCACTCAATAATCAACAGTTTATTGATACCATGATAACTACTGCCAACCGCTTGTTATTCGCACTGATGAACGATAGTCCATATCCCACTTTATATGGGGATTTGATGAAACTTAAAACTCATTTTCAGGTCATCCTGTTGTATTACCAGGAAGAGTGTCAACAGGGGCAACCAATCGCCAATGCTTACATCCAAAGATTCACCAATCGGATTAACAGTAACCCCGATGAGATTGGTGGCGATCAAGGCTTATTAAATATCGAAGAATCGAAAAGACTCACTAAATACACCATACACTATTGTGCTGAAAACATCATGAGAAAAGATATACCCTTGCTGTCCTCCTTCATAGTTCAACCCTTTCTCAAAAATCACAATTCAGAAAAAAACTTCAGCTACTTAACACCATAAAGTCATCTCTATTAGTCAGTAACAACTGTTAGATTTTAAAAAACCAACATGTTCCCCTCTCCACCTGGCGCAGCGTGAGGGAGAGGGATCAAGGATGTACTATTCATGCAGTTACTCTTTAAATCGCAACGAAAGCTTACTGAGTTACCGCGCGCTCAAGAATCAATGTACCAACTTATCATCTCTCCGCGATAACCTGCTGTGAAATTAATTTTGGTTTTGTCTGAGCATGAACACCTGCCAATAATTCGTCTTCAGGTAGTTGAAGCAAGGTCATAGGAATCACTTCGCCGGTTTCCATACTATGAGCATAGGTTGGACTGATTTGCATTAAATGATGATGCAAATCTGCCAGGATTGCTTCGGGTAGTTCCATCTTATTATCCGTTACCAAAACGATTCGATTCCCAATACTGTTTCGCGCAAAAAACCAGTGTGGTGCCATTTTAAAATCAGCTTCCTGCAACATGGACTGCAACTCCTGCCCGGTTACAGCGCAACTTTCCAATTTCAGTAATTGGGTTTTATAACAAAACTCCAATCTGGGTGCCTTATTCAAATAACCAGTACATCGTACTACGTCTTTTAGCCGATAACGCACAAACCCCATAGCTGTAGTCAAAAACACTTCATAATTCACCCCTACTTCCAACTCCCAGCTCTGCAAAAGATTATTTTTATCCAGCTCCTTACCTTCTTCAATAAACTCGACAATATGAGCCCCCGGATGCAATACTCCTCCCAACACCCCCTCTTCCAGTGGCACAGTCAGCCAACCTTCCGTAGCGGAATAGGTTCCATCAACCAGACTTATCTTATCCCCCATGCGTTTTTGCAATTGCTGAGCAGGGAATTCACAAAGTCCCGAAGTCCAGCACCCTGCAAGTTCCAAAGATGGCCATAACTCATTAAAACTCAGAGGAGATTTATTGACTGCCAATTTCTTTAAATAATCTTGGCGAACCTGGGTTACTTGAACTGGAGGCAATCCAGCTGGAACTGCTTTCTCGCCCACCAAATAGGGAAGATAAAGATGAAAACCTTCAACACATCGATCGTAAAAGGTATCAATAACCATGGGAGTTACCGCAAACATGGCACTTAAATCACAAGCCAGCGCATACAAGGGAGCCCATTGTTCATAGACTTCATCATTAGCAAAGACTTCGTCCGGCATCGCATAAAATCGCTTTATAAACGAAGGAAGATGACGGTAGTTAAAATTACTTATCCATCCAGAAGGAGTACCTGCAGGAGTTGTTTTGTTCGTATTTACAGCAACCAGATACACCAATTTTTCCTTGAACAAATTCTTGAATCGCTGCGTCAGGCTGTATATATAAGGTGGCATGGTTCGTTGAAACTGTTTTTGAAATGAAGCGGTAATCGGAAAAAATTTCCTGGCGCCAGCTGTGCCTGAAGTCTCTGACCAAAAAATTAATTCTTCACCATTGAAAGGCTGAATATGCATGTTCTGAGCGGCTAATAGACCTTCCTCATAATCCTCATAATGAGTTAGTGCAAACTCATCTAGATCCAATGATTTCTTATGTTCAAGAACAGGAGGCCAATAAGTCGATTGGCGCAGTAAAGGAATAATTTCTTTTGTCCATAATCGGTCTCTTGCCTGCTCAGGGAACTTGGTATCTTTAAGAAACGCTTTGTACTTATTTTTAGTCATTGCAGCAATTAACATCTTTTTCCAATTCATCCACACTACTCCGCTATCTTCGTTGATATTACAGCAAATAATTTTTTTTGCTGATAATAAGCACATAAATGATCAGCCATCTTTTCTTGTAAACCACGTTCTATCAGGCGAGATGAGTCCAGCTTATTCATGATGAATTGTATTGCTAAATTGAGCCAGTTTATATCTTTTAATTCATCACTCAGTACATTGTGATTGTGATACCAAAACTGCAGGCAACAACAGGCAGCATATATCCAGCAATAATGTTCTGCCAAACGAAAGGCGGGCAGGCTTCGTGCGTCAAATACCTTTTGTTCTCTAAGTTGGCTAATCTGTTGATCCAAGTTCTTAATTTCATCTCGAACAGCAGCAATAAGATGATTGATGGGCTCACAATCCAGTTGCATTAATCCGGCAAACACATCGTCTTCTTCATGGGTAAAAAGACTCAGATTATCCCCTTCAAATGGAGGACAGGGGGATTCCAGATGAAACATCCGTTTCAGTTGTTCCGAGTCAACCAGCGCATTGGTACCACGCATCCGTACCTGAGGTAATAAATTACCTGCAATCAGGGATAAATTGACTTGAGTACTTCCATCAAATAAGCCCACAACCTGAATATCACGCCTGATTTTTTGAAATATAGCCCACGGAGTCGTTCTTAAAAAACCTCTGGCTCCCAAAATAATCCCGCATTGTTCGACGAGATCCTCGCACAGTTGAGGAATCAAAAACTTGATAATCGCCGACCAAAAACTTAACTTTTCAGGAAACACAGTGCATGCTCTAAGGACACAAAGAGAAGTACAATCTGCGATTAACAATTGGGTAAACAATTCCCCTAATCGTTGTTTCACCGCAGGGATTTCATAAGCGGGCTTACCGTATAATTGTCTGTCCAAACTAAAAGAAAGAGCCAACCGCAATGCAGTATCGGCTCCGCCTACCGATAAACCGGCACATAAAGTTCTCGAAATTTGAAAAGTTTTATAGGTAAGTTCCAAACCGCTTTGTGTGGTACCTATTAATGAGTCTTTAGGCAATCGGAGCTTATCCAGGACAAAACCACTGATATCCAAGCCTCTGACTCCATGCGTAGGGAGTTTCGGTATTGGTGTAAACCCTGTGTCAATTAAGGATTTATCAATAAAAAACAGACCAAAACCTAAAAGCCCGCCCTTTTCATGAGTTCGACACAAGACTGAAACCAAATCTCCCTCAGTAGCAAAATTAATGCACCATTTTTGGCCTGAAAGCTCCCAACCGTCTTGCACTGGTTGAGCAATAACTTCATTTGAGGTCAAATCTGATCCATGAGTTTCTTCAGTTAAAGCCAGAGCTGCAATGCTCCCCTTTTTAATGAGCCCTGCCAAAGATTTTTTCTGATCTGCGGTACCGGAAATCCAAAAAGGCAAAGCACCAAAAAAAGATAATCCCAGAGCAATAGCGACAGTAATATCTCTTCTGGCAATTAATTTGCTCAGCAAATAAACCTCATCCAGACCATTCAATGCTCCGTCACAATTCTGCGGGATAATGTAATTCATAAAGCCCCAGTCTCGAATGTAATTTAAATGCTTCCAGTCAAGCGTTTCCTGCTCATCATGTAGTACTATCTGTTTAAAATTAATGGGGGTTTGGGGTTGTTCAGGATTCCCCAGATAGACTTCGAAGGACTCTAATAATTGAACCAAATCATCAAGGGAAGACATAAATGTTCCTTATACAATTGAATGACGAGCATCAGGCATTTGGTGCATTTTTCTATATAAAAACTCCAGATGTTGTGCCAATCGCGCACGTATCTGCATGGGTTTAATGATTTCATCAATTATTCCCAAAGAGTAGGCTTCGGCGAGTGATTCATCGATTGATGATGCATGTTCTGATGTCGGATCCATTTTGTGATCCTGAGCCTGACCATCCGTAGTGTGCACTTTTTTGGTTGTTTCTTTACCCATTACTCCTAAACTTGCGGTTTCCAATGCCAGGACCAAATCTCCATTCTGAGATTTGGTTTGCATCATCAAAAAGGCTGCAGCGCCATAGCATTTCCGAACAACAACACTAACTCTCGGCACTCTGGTCTGCATGGCCACGCACAGCCTGGCTCCATGTTGGAGCAATCCCTTATGCTCTTCCCTTTTACCCGGCATAAAGCCCGGCACATCGATTAGGGTCAATATAGGAATCGAATAGGCATCGCAGATTCGGATGAATTTAGACGTTTTTTGTGCAGCGTCAGAATCAATCGCTCCACTAAAACGTATGCTTTGATTGGCAACCAAGCCAACGGCATAGCCATTAATATGAACAAAAGCACATATCATTGCCTGACCATAAGATCGTTTGTATTGAATGACTTCAGAATTATCAACAACAGCGTGAATCAAATCCAGAATATTAAACGGTAAGCGTGGATTGGCTGGGATCACAGGCATTGGATGTACCGGTTCATGAGCTGAATGCAGAGGTGGGAGTTCATTGGCATGTGAAGGTAAAAAATTCAACAGCAATTTCACATGATTGATTTGAGCAGCCGTGCTGTCATCCACAAAATCCGCTATGCCTGTAGTCGTAGCATGCATTCCAGTACCGCCTAATTCACTCATCGATACTTTTTCACCTATGGCCTGCTGGACTACCATTGGACTTGTAACCATCAGATAACTGCGATGTTTATTAAAAAACAATAAATCCATTAATACCGCAGAGTAAGCGGGAGCTCCAAGAGTAGGCGCAGATATGACGGCAAGCTGAGGAACCAAACCGGATAATGAGATGTTTCTACTGATGATTTGGGTGTATTCGTCGCCACTTAACAAATCCAGAGAGATACCTGGAGAGGCCAGAAAAGCAATTACAGGAATCTTTAAGTCTCTTGCCTTGTCCATCAATCGAACAATTTTTATCGCGCCTTCACGAGTCACATAACCTCGATTCTCTCCAGTATTGTGCGCGTATACAGCAACGGGCCGATGATTTACCTTTGCCAATCCGGTAATCACTTCAGCACCCACTTTCAAATGAGTCTGATGTTCAGGAGTATATTCTGATCCCAGTGGGAGAAAACTATGGGCATCAATCAAACTTTCTATCCATTTCATGGAAGCTTTCTCAGAAGACTGTAAAGACATCTAACCCCCTAAATTGATCAAATATGTATCAACCAGTAAAATATAGACTAATCTTAATTAAATTATGACATACTAATTTTGAATACAGTGAAAAAAATAAACTTGATCTAGTCCTACAAAAAAGTGTAGTTTCAATAACATCACATCACCCAAATACGTTCAGAGGTGAACACAAGTCATGGATATTTTAAAACCTAATATTCGATTTAATATTTCCGCTGCTTCAAGAATCTTACCTGAATCTGACCCAATTACCAATTTGGAAATTCTGCAGAATTTTCCGAGGACGGCAAAACAATCTCCCGCCTTTCTTGAAAAATTCGCTGAAAAAATAGGTGAAGAATTTGGTTTTTATACCCGCTACTGGTGTCACAAACCCTGGGAATCCCTGGATGCGTCACGAAATCTGACCGCTGAATCGCTGGCAGCGGGGGCAGTAAAAAAGTTAATTGAGACTTATAAACCCGAACATATTGCCTCATTCCTTTTAGGTTCTACGACCAATAAACGGTTTACTGGATCTCAAGCAGCAGCTGTATTAGGTGAGCTGGGTTTAAACGCACCCGCTTATGATTTGAAAACTGGATGTTCTACTTCATTATCCACCTTGCATTTAGCTTATGCGTTAATGGCATTAGGCTATAAAAATGTTTTAGTGAGTTGTGCTGAGACCTTATCAAAAGTAATCGATCCCGAAAATGAAAAAACCTGGATCGGTCTGGCTGATGGCGCCGCAGCATTATTTCTTGAACAATCAGACCAGGGTTCATTTACAGTAGAACAAAGTTTTTTTTCAACAGATGGGGCCTATGTTGAGGCATTCACCACTCAAGGAGTCTTCCCACCAACTCAGGAGCAATTAGATAATATAGGATATCATTTGCTCGGCGATGAAGCGTTGTTAAAGGAGCTGGCTTATAAACGATATACCGAAATGATTACCCATATTCTCCCTACAGAACAGGAACGAAATGAAATTACCTGGGTAATTCCACATCAGGTTAATCGTAAATTAATCGATCTGCTTCTGGATGAAAATCAATTCAAAAATACAACAGTACTATGGGATTCCGATACCATTGGAAACATCGGAGGAGCTTCCATAGCCTATACCCTTGCACGGGCTGTAGAAGAAAATAAATTTGATAGATCAGGAAAAATTCTATTAATGAGTGTCGGTGGCGGATTGTCCTATGCTGCACAAGTACTGCAATACGTCAAAACGTAACAAACCAAAACCCTGTTTAACAAGGATCGTTAAATGAAAAAATATAACACGCTACCCAACATTGCCATATGGCAATTACACCAAATCAGAGAACTGAAGCACGGCGAATCTATAAACTTTAGATGTACCATTTGAACACTAAGGACTTATGATGAGTATAGAATTGAAACAATGTCAGTCTTTGGTTGAGGTTTTGAGATTTAGAGCCTTAAGCAGTCCTCAGAAAAGCATCTGTACCTTTCTCAATAAAGGGATAGAGCACACGATGAATTATGCTGAATTGGATGGGCACGCAAGAGCCATAGCCGCCGCATTACAAGCGCGAGGAGTAAACAAGGGTGACCGGGTGCTGTTATTATTCTCTCCGGGACTCCCTTTGATCCATGCCTTTTTTGGATGCCTTTATGCCGGTTGCATAGCGGTTCCAATCTACCCTCCGGCACAGGAAAAACTACTCGAAAAAACGCAACGTATTATTAAAAATTCCAAACCGCGTTTCGTATTACTGACAGCGGCACACTTGAAACAATTCTCTGATGCAGGATCGGATTCAAACGGACATTTTGCTCAA
This sequence comes from Legionella quateirensis, assembly GCF_001467955.1. Lineage (GTDB taxonomy): Bacteria > Pseudomonadota > Gammaproteobacteria > Legionellales > Legionellaceae > Legionella > Legionella quateirensis. The sequence continues at coordinate 157,693 of NZ_LNYR01000049.1, forward strand.
ATTCCCTGTATTACTGTCGACTCCATCAATTCAGATAAAGGCGCTGATTGGGATCCTCCGGTACTAAATAAAAACGATATTGCCTTTCTTCAGTATACTTCGGGTTCAACCATGCATCCCAAGGGCGTGATGGTCAGTCACGGTAATTTAATCCATAATCTTGAACTGATGTGCACTCACTTTCAAGTCAATGACGAGAGTGTCTTGTTCAGCTGGCTGCCACCGCATCATGATATGGGCTTAATCGGCTATATTTTAACGCCCATATATAGAATGCTCCCGATCATTATGATGTCGCCATTTTCATTTTTAGAAAGTCCTCTTTCATGGTTAACCAATATTACCAAATATAAAGTGACCATTAGCGGAAGTCCTAATTTTGCTTACGATTACTGCGTTAAACGAATAAAGGAAGAAAAAAAACAAGGATTGGATTTAAGCTCGTGGAAAATCGCTTCAAATGCCGCAGAACCAGTCAGTAAAGTAACCATGGAACATTTTTATCAAGCCTTTAAAGACTATGGTTTTCGTATGGAATCCTTTTATCCCTGCTACGGCTTGGCAGAAGCAACCTTAGTGGTTACTTGTGGAACACCTGGACAACATTTCAAGACACTTACTCTGGATAAAGAACACTACCGCGATCATCGTGTCCATTTTGCACCAGAGAATAGCCCTGGCAGCCATGTTCTGGTTGGTTGTGGCGCAATGGCTCAAACCGTTAAAATTGTTGATCCGGATACTTTAGTACTCTGTGACCGTGATCAAGTAGGAGAAATCTGGGTTCATGGCGACAGCGTCACCCTCGGTTACTGGGATCAAAAAGAAGAAACGGAGCATGCCTTTAACGGTAAAATCAAAGGCGACGAAACAGGCCTGTCCTATTTAAGGACTGGTGATCTGGGCTTCATCCACGATGATGATCTCTATGTTACTGGAAGGATCAAAGATTTAATTATTCTTTATGGTAAAAACCATTATCCTCAAGATATAGAGTACAGTCTGCTTCATTCGCCCTTACGTTCACTATTGAGGAAATGTGCGGCATTTGTGATTCAAAATGAACAGGAATATGAACTCACCGTAGTATGTGAGCTCAGAGAGGAACACATGGATGCTGCTGCCCAGGATGAATTATTTAACGCCATATTCAAACTCACCTATCAAATACATCAACTGGAAATCAATAGAATCGTGTTCATTTCACCTGATGCAATACCTCATACTACCAGCGGAAAAATACGTAGAAACTTCTGTCGTAAGTATTTATTGGATAATTCTTTGCCAGTCATAGCTTCCTGGCAATTAAATAAGAATAAGGATTGAGCACATGCATCTTATATCCAATAAATTTCTTGAAAAAACAGCGCTTGTAGAAGGAGAGTTACACCTTTCTTATGCACAATTGCACGAGGAAGTAACGCGTCTGGCCAATCAAGTACACAAGTTACCAGAAGGCATACTCCTGCTTACAGCGACCCACAGCATCCAGTTTGTGATTCAACTCCTGGCTGCTTTGCAGTGTGATAAACCAGTGGCCCTTTGTCCCACTACTTTATCAGAACAGGAATTGCAAAACAGACTGTCCATTCTGGACACAGCGATGACCGTGGACAGCAATGGAAATTTATTGGAACTTTATGAAAAGAAAACTACCAGACATCATCCACTGCTCGCGTTGATCCTGTTCACGTCCGGCACAACCGGACAAGTAAAGGCAGTCCAGTTATCCGCTAAAAATATTGAATCCAATTGTCTGGCAGTGATTAAGGCCCTGAATTTTCCAAACGTTAAGAGTCAATTGCTCTTTTTACCACTGTCCTATTCCTATGGATTATTAGGGCAATTACTGCCCGGTTTAATGTGCGGCCATACAACCAAACTGGTCTCACAATTTACTGATCTCAAGAACATTCTTGAACATGGACCCATTCCTCAAATGTGGAGTGGAGTACCGTCTCATTGGGTAGCCATCAGTAGGATGGCAGCTGCTTATCCAGAACATGCCAAACAAATTACAGCTATAGTTTCTGCGGGCGCCCCCCTGCCTACTACTTTACGAACAGAATTAAATGCACTGTTTACCCAGGCCATAATTTATAACAATTACGGTTTGACTGAGGCATCACCACGTGTACTGACCTATTCGAGTCGGGATCCTCTTTTTTATGAACAATATGCCGGTTACCCCGTAGGGGACTGGCAAGTAAAACTGTCCGAAGACCAGGAATTATTGCTACAGGGCAGTCAGATGATGTTAGGCTATCTGGGGGATGACGAGAATGAAAAGATACACAATGGCTGGCTGCATACAGGCGACATTGCCGAGATACTCCCCAGTGGATTAGTCGCGATCAAAGGGCGGCGAGATAATCAGGTGAACATTGGCGGCGAAAAAGTAAACCTGGCTGAAATTGAACAAAAACTGTGTCAAATGAAGGAGATTAAAGAAGTCATTGTGGTACCTGTAGAGGATGAACTTTATGGCACCCGATTAATCGCCTGTTTCGAGCGAGGCACTCTATCCTCCAGTCTGACTGAGCAGCAGTTAACGGAACACATTCAACAGCATCTACTCCCCAGAAAAATACCCATTAGCGCACGTATTCTGGATTCATTACCACGAAATCAACACGGTAAACTGGACAGAAAAACGTTGCAGGCAAACACTATGAATTTTGATCAGAAGGAATCACACCATGTTGAGCGATAGAATTCAAAACGCTTTTGAACGAATTGGGCTGGGAAATCTTCCTCAAGACAAGCATGCACCACTCGAACAGGGAGGACTGGATAGTTTAATGTTGGCCTTGTTAATTCTGGAACTTGAGCATGAGTTTCAAATTAAAATCCCCGTCATCCCCTTGATCAAAGAGCATTATGAAACCAGAGCAAGTATAGAACAACACCTTAAAGATTTGGGGGCAAAATGAATCTGTTAATTACCGGAGGTTCCTCAGATATTGCCCAGGCCATAGCCAAAAGACGCATTCAAATGGGCGATACGATTATTATCACCTGTTCTAATGAGCAGAGTCTCAATCAGACTTTGGAACACTATAAGCTTCAAAAAATGAAGGTAACGGGTTTTGTCTATGACTTTGCTCAGCCTGAACGTTGTGAAAAAGAATTAGAACAGATAATACAGCAACCACTGGATGGGTTAGTACTTAATGCCTTCACCAGAGTACCTCAATTACGCAAATTGCATGCCTTGCCTTACAATGCAGTACGAACGTACATCGATATTAATATTAATGGCAATATATGGCTGATTCAAAAGGTCATTGCGTCCATGCTTCTTAATAAATTGGGACGACTGGTTCTTATTTCAAGTCTATCCTCTGTAACAGGAACAAGCCGATATCCGGCTTATTGCGCGGCAAAAGCTGCTCTGGAAGGACTGTTTCTTAATTTAGCCGTAGATTACAGCGCAAAAAATATATTATCCAATATATTGCGAGTGGGTTTGATTAAAACGTCCCGAACAGAACAGTTCTGGAACAACCCGGTCTATCAGGAAAAAGTATCAAAAATTATTCCACAAGGAACCATGGGAGAGCCTGCTCAAGTTGCTGAAGCGATGGATCCCCTTCTTTCCCTGACGTCATTCATGACCGGTTCAGTAGTGACTGTAAGCGGGGGTTTGCCTTTAATGAGCTCTGAAGGAGTATTATCCTGAGTTCAGCAGTTGCATCCACGAGTATACACGATTCCATTGATTTTTAAGGATTGGCATAATGAATTTCTTACGCGCAGAAAAACCAATTTATCTTAAAGGCCCTTATATTGCCCTGCCTGAAAGAGTAATGAGCAATCAGGACGTCCTGAATTGGATGAACAGCAGCCAAAACCCTGCCTTGATTGGATTTTCTACCGGGATTAGAAACCGACGCTGGGTCAATGAAGATCAAGCCTGCAGTGATCTCGCGGTGAGCGCTGCTGAACGATTGTTTTCTGAAAAACCTGACGAAAAAAATAAAATAACCCAGGTTATTCTCGCAACCATCTCTGGAGATTATATAGCGCCTCCTACAAGCCCCCTGATTCAATATAGGTTGGGATTAGACCGTGCAGGCGCTTTTGATGTGGGCGCCGCCTGCGCGGGTTTTGTAGTAGGTTTGCATACCAGTGCTGCTATTGCACAAGCTGGTTTAGGAGCGATATTACTGATAGCCAGTGAAATTCGCTCCAAATTTTTAAATAAGAATAATTTTGCCACCAGCGTTCTGTTTGGAGATGGAGCCGCTGCGTGTATTGTTTCCCAGGATACGGCAGAAGCTGAATTTCGCTTTATTGCCTCCGCATTATTTGCTGATGGTGAAGTCAGTGATACCGTTTCAACACCCGCAGGTGGGTCACGGTTACCGGCGTCTTTATGTACCAATCCGGATCAATTTTATATCACCATACGTGAAAGTACCGCTCTGTTTGTGAAAGCAGTTCATGGAATGGTTGACAGTGCCAAAATGTTTCTTAAAGAACTGAATATGAGCCCAACAGATATCGATTGGCTAGTTCCTCATCAAGGAAATAAAAATCTGGTTCTGTCGGTTGCAAAACAATTGGGTTTTCCTGATGAACGAGTAATCAAGACTGTTGAAGAAACAGGTAATACTTCCGGGGCCAGCGTAGGAATAGCTCTTGAGGATTTAAGAGTGAATTCACCGATTAAATCTGGAGATAAGGTACTTCTGGTCGCTGCCGGAGGCGGAGGAATAGCTGCTTGCGCATTACTGGAAGTTGTTTAAACCATAGCGCACATTCTATTCTATTATGCACTCACAACAGGACATCATCCTGAACACAACGTCATACCGAACATCGTGAGGGATCCCCTGAAAATGGCACGAAACATACCTTCCTGCCACATTCAGGAGATCCCTCGTTACACTCGGGATGACGTGTTTTTTATACGACAGTGATGACGATAAAACACAAATGCTTGAAAACTATTAGCATCCTCATACAGTTTACTTTTGTATTACATAATCACTGAAATAATCTTTGGAGCAGTATTTCATCTACCATAAGATCATTTTATTGTTGCGTAAAATCAAATAAATTTTTATACGTGTGAAATTTCATCGCGTCCTCTTCAGAGACGGGAATCTGGTAATCCTCACTCAATATCGCCAGTAATTCTACAATTTTCAAAGAATCCAGTTGCAAATCTTCTATTAATGCGGTGTCATCATTAATTTCATCAGCTTTAGCACCCGATAATTTACAAACAATTTCTTTTAATTGTGCGTCAGTTATTTTCATAATGTCCTCTTAATTTGAAGGCGTCTCGTCTCGAATCGCTAAATAATACCATGCGGCTAATGAACATAAACCCAATGTCAGTAATATTATAGCCAAAGAAATTTGCCCGTACCCTTTAAACACAGCGATGCAGCCACTGGTAACGGCTGCGCTCAAATCCTGCATACTGGCATACAATGCCCCCGCTGTTCCAGCCATTTGTGGAAAAGGATGAAAAGCACCAGCAAAAGCGTTAATGAAGGTAAAGCCTGCTCCCATGCTAAACAGTGCAACAGGAATCATGACACTCAAAACATGCGTTACTCCAGCTACCGCAAGAAGCAACAGACTGAGTCCGCCGATAATCATAAAGAGCACTCCGGTAAATACCATATAGGAGATACCTTTAAGCATGACTAATTGACTGTTTATAATACCACTGACACAAATTGCTCCCGCGATGAAAAAAGTTAATTGACCAAATTCGAGCGGGCTTAACCCTAAACTATTCTGAAATAAAAACGGAGCAATTGTGAGATAGGCAACCAGGCCAGCACAAGCAAAACAGGCACATAGTGTATAACCTAAAAAAACTTTATTACTGATTAATGTACAATAATTAGTACCCATAACCCTTAATTTGGTTGCATCAGGATTAAGATGTTTGTTGGTTTCTGGAAGAATAATGAGTGCCATGCTCCACACTACGATGCCAAACACAATTAAAAATAAAAAATTAGCCCGCCACCCGGCATGCTCTTGTATGTATCCACCCAATGTGGGAGAAGCAGCCATTATAAAAATGCTTACTATCCCGACATAAGAACCAATTTTCGCCAGCAATCGGTCAGTAAACAGATCGCGAACCAATGATCGTCCAACTGAATTACAGCACCCAATACCAAAACCCTGTAAAAAACGACCCCAAATTAATAGCGTCGTCGAAGGTGCCATAAAACAAAAAATACTGCCAATAATACTCAAACCGACTCCGAACATCAGTGGCGGCTTGCGTCCGATCCGATCAGATAAAGGCCCATAGAACACATGAGAAATACTCAAACCCAACATAAAAAAAGTCAGCGTTAATTGAATGGTTGCTTCATTACTCTTAAAAAACTGAGTCATGGCTGGTAAGGAAGGGACATACTGATCCGTAGTCATTTGCATCAATGCCATCATCAATAAGATGATAAAAATCAAGACTGGATTTATGTTTGGAGAATTCTGTTCCTGGTGCATCAATTATCCTTTAAATGGTATTCCATTATTAATACTAGAAAAAGCAGTTCAATCTACTGTGAGCCATTATTGCAGGTACTTTAAACAAAAAAAATGGATAAATATCAATATCATCATTTACATTCACTAAAAAATTAGATAGAAATTAAAAACAGCCGTATTAGAATCTGTTGACATTTCAATGTGTTAATTCTCCTTAAAGGTCCACGTACCGCGGCTTGTCCGCGGTACGTAGGGGTTATAAAACAATTGTTAACAGACCCTAATTTCATGGATACACAAGGGGTATTTATGGATATCAATTTCATGGTTTATGCAACACCTATGTTCCTGGTTCTAATAGGGCTGGAATGTTTGATTTCCTTTTATAAAAAAAAATCCCTGTATCACTTAAATGATTCGGTGAATAATTTCTGTAGCGGGATTCTTGAAGAAACAGGTGCTCTGCCCGTCAGAGGCTTAATCATTTACAGTTATTATTACTTATACGAACATTATGCGTTTTTTAATATTAACACACACTCCGTCATTTCATGGTTTTTACTATGGATAGGCGTGGATTTCTTCTATTACTGGTTTCACAGAGTCAGCCATAGAAATAACTTTTTTTGGATAGGCCATTCCGTTCATCACCAAAGTGAGCATTATAATTTATCAGTTGCCTTAAGACAGGGTTTTTTTCAGACTTTGACTTCCTGGGTATTTTACTTGCCATTAGCTTTGATTGGTTTTCCAACCTGGATGTTTGCCGTGGTTGCCAGTATCAATACGATATACCAATTCTGGATTCACACCCAAACGATCAATAAAATGGGCTGGTTTGAAAAGATATTTAATTCCCCCTCTCATCACCGTGTTCATCATGGTAGAAACCCTCAATACATCGATAAAAATTATGCGGGCAGTTTAATTATCTGGGACAAATTATTTGGGACTTTTGAGCCTGAAGGTGCTCCGGTCGAATATGGGGTCACAGAACCTCTTGACTCATGGAATCCCTTTTACGCCAATATAAAAGTAATAAAAGATCTTTTTTATTACGGTAAAAATCTTAATAATAAATTCACACTTCTGCGTGCCTTTTTTATGCCCCCGGAATGGATCATAAAACAACTGGAAAAGGAGCATTCTCCTACAGTCAAAAGACCTCATATGCCTCTGAATACCAAGTCGCCTATGCTTTATATGCTATTAAATACAACAGTCGCAGTGATTATATTTACTTATTTATCGTTAACTTATGATCCTTACTCGATACACTCCTGGATCATTGGCGCAATAGTATTATTGACCCTTTTAATTCTGGGAATTGTCGCAAACGGCAAACGTACATTCCAATGGCTGGAAATTATACGCTCTGTATTAATATGTATAAGTCTCAGTTTAACAACCAATAATCTGATTCTGCCACTGAGTATTGGATTACTGTTTTTTGTTATCAACCACCTGCTCTGCCAGTATCCATTTTTTAAAGCTTTTACCTATAGACAAAATACAATCTGACTCTTTTGAACGGTCGGATTTGAGTGCAGGTTGGGCTTTATCAAAGTTCAAGATGCGCCAAAAACTTTCAGACTCATTTGAACGGTCGGATTTGAGTGCAGGTTGTACTTTCTTAATGACAAAAAAAGCGGAGTGTACATATAGTACATGAGCATTTTTTTGACGTTAAGAAAGTTCAAGATGCGCCAAAAACTTTCAGACTCATTTGAACGGTCGGATTTGAGTGCAGGTTGGACTTTCTTAAAGTCAAAAAAAGCGGAGTGTACATATAGTACATGAGCATTTTTTTGACTTTATGAAAGTTCAAGATGCGCCAAATACGGCCGTTCAAACTCGTTGCGGACGATGCCCTCTTTCAACTCTTCCGGCAAGAACCCAGCCGTCTGCGCATCCCACATTGATTTATATAGACCATTTTGCTCGATTAATTCTTCATGCGTTCCGTCTTCTACTATTACTCCTTTATCGAAAACGAGGATTCTATCCATGTTGAGGAGCGTTGATAATCTGTGGGCTACTACTATGGTGGTTTTATCTTCACAGAGCGGTTTTAATGATTCTTGGATGTATTCTTCTGTTAGTGAGTCGAGTTGGGATGTTGCTTCGTCGAGAACGAGGATTGAGGTATGATGCAGGAATGCTCGAGCTATGGCTATCCTTTGTCTTTGTCCTCCGGATAGCTTGGTACCTCGTTCGCCTACCATGGTATCGAAGCCTTTGGACAGATTTTGAATGAAATCAATGCAATTGGCCATATATGAGGCGGTGAATACCTCTTCTTTTGTTGAGTCTTCTTTACCGTATTTGATGTTTTCTAGTAAGGTACGATGAAATAGATGAGTATCCTGCGGGATCATACTTATTGCTTTTCTGAGTGAATATTGGGTGACTTGGCTAATGTCTTGATTATCGATTAGTATTTTCCCGCTTTGTATATCGAAATAGCGCAGCAGTAAATTAATAAAAGTGGTTTTGCCGCTACCTGAATAACCTACCAGCCCTACCTTTTGTTTTGCTGGAATAATCAATGATTTGTTATTGAATAACTTGAGCCCTTCTTTATGATGAAAGGTTACGTCCTCAAATCTGATTTCTCCCTGGGTAATCTTTAATTCTTTTGCATCTGGTTTATCTTTAACTTCTATAGGTAATGATAAAAGTGCTAAAGCTTGCTTCACTATTCCGATTTCAATGAAGAGATCGGACAGGGCATTGCTGAGATTCCACATTTGATTCATGATGGCAAATGAGGTTGTGAAGATAAAGACCAAATCACCAGTACTGATTAATTGTCTTTGCCAAAAACTGACTACTGAATAAATCATGAGAACGAGCATGATACTTACTGGTATATCTACCAGAAGTCGAAATAAATTAATGAACAGAACCAATCGTTTATTACTCTGAATTTCCTTGTTTTGAGTATTCCAGATGTACTTTTTTTCATATTCGTTTTGGGCAAAGAGTTTCACGGTATTTATATTGCTTAAAGAATCAACTATTTTTCCGTTCAATTCACTTTTATCTTCTGAATTACGCTTGGCTAAAGTGTTGATATGCTTTGCGGAATATAAACTGATTGTTAATTGAACTACGATCCAGGTTAATAAAATCAATGCGAACCATTTATTTATTGTTAACATAAAAATCATCGACACGATTATCGCTGCAAAGGTAGTCAGTACATTCCAGGAAATGATTTTACGTATCGCTTCTATTGACCGTGGCAAGTCACTAATTTTATTTGCCAGGTTCCCTGCTAGCTGATTTGAAAAAAAATGATGTGAATGTTGAATCAAATAGCCATATACCGTCATACGTATATTGGCTTGTAATTGTGGAACAATATAAGCCTGCCACCAATTCTGTAGGCGCAAAATAAGTATAAAACCAAACCAGGCGCCTCCCCCTAACCATAAGGCAGGGGCAATCTCCTGAAATATGGTTGTTCGACCACCTTGATGATTTGAGATCCCATCGACAATCATTTTTAAGGAGTATGGAATAACATTACTTTCCAGGATCATTGCCACGGGCGCTATAAAAAAGAGAACGTAAGTCAAGGGGCTTTGTTTGATGAAATGCCAAACAAAGTGATGAAGTTTATTAGGTAATCGTTGTAAGTCAGACATATTCACATCCTTGTAAAAAATCTGGAACTTCTTTTAATACCATACCAAAGGCTGACTGAAAGAGTAAGCTTTTCCTGCCTAGAATTGCATAAAAAAACCATAAAATGACACAATAAAAACTAACTGTACTATCATTAAACTATGTGATTGATTTGTAATTTCACCATGAGTCTGGAGCTTTCGTCATCCTGAACGCAGTGAAGGATCTCCAAATGCTGGCACAGCACCACGTTAAGGAGAACTCTCATTACATTTGCGATGAAGTTTCCCTGGATTATTGAGAAATTACATTATGTTGGATGATGAACATGTTCGTAATAAAACATCTGATGGTTCAGATACTTCTGCTAGTCTCCATGCTGAGTTATGCGGATGATTTGACAAATCCCTATATGATTCCTGTAAAAATCAACATGCAGGATTGTATTAATGAAAATATGGACGACTGCCTCAAATCCATATGTTTGGCTTCCCCTGCATCATGTCGTGCACAATGTACAATGAACTCAGCAGATAAATGCAAAAAAATGGCCGGTCAAACTATTTATCAGGATTAAGGAATGCATAACCACAAGATGGAAACACATGAAACCAGACTTATAAACCATACTGTTGATCTTAAAGCAGCTAAATCCATTAAGTAGAGAATGTTATAAATTACTCGGCAAATTATATACACTACAGCTAAAAGTTGAATGCTTGAAGTAACATGGTTGGTTGCGATGGCCGTCAGGGCAGCTGTTGAAAATACTGCTAATGATTCAAAACAATTTTGATGAGCCGCCAATGCCCGGGCACCAAAGCCCTCCAATTTTGCCTGCTGCTCTCTAGGGTAATTATTATTATAACCACCTGCTTTTTGCATCGCATAACCCACAGGGATTTTAGCCAGATAAGGCAGTATAACGGCAATAAGCAAACAGATAATCAAGGTAGTCATAATGATATTCATCCAGAACAATAACGGATTTCAAAAAGAGGAATATCATAACGACTTTAAGGTTCTTGTTCAATTTATCAATTATGGCCTAGAATAAAGAAAAATCGAAACACCTGAATTGTTTTAATTGTGTACAACTCAGATTTTCAGGGATGAATGGAGAACTAAAGTGAGTGATATTAGCCGTGGTGCGATCAGGGTCAAGGGATTTAGTGATGCTGAAATGGATTTTCAGCTTATCCGGCAGTTAGGATCCAGTACGTACAGAGCATCATCTGTAGGTGAATGCCTGACCATAGCTCATCAGATACCGGATGGAACACCTGAAGATTGGGTACGAGAATTTGAGCGGCTGGCGGAATGGCAAAAAAAAGACGGGATGGAACGGCTGGTAAAAAATCATGTTATCAGTGGCAGAGAGCAACTGTTCAGAGCCTCTAACTCTTATCGTGCAGCGGAATATTTTTCACCTTGCTCTACAGAACATCACCGACGTTTGGGATTAAACTCAGCAGATTGTTTTTGTACGGCGATTTCCAACATGGATCTTCATTTTGAAAATCATTCCATTCCCTACAAGGGGATTAACCTTCCTGCCTATTTTATCTCTCCTGCTAACGATGGAGTAAAACGCAATACCCTACTGATAGTCAGTGGGTTTGATGGGACGCTGGAAGAGGAATTTCTAATGCGTGGTTTAGCTGCTGTAGAGAGAGGATACAACGTCATTCATTTCGCTGGGCCAGGTCAAATGGACGTTTTTAGAAAATATCCAGCGACTTGTTTTGAGCCCGATTTTGAGCAGGTCGTGAAACGAGTCATTGATTATTTTGAGTCTCGGTACGAAATTAACATGAACAGCCTTGCTTTAATGGGTATCAGTTTCGGTGGTTATTTTGCTACCCGTGCGGCCTGCCATGAGCCTCGAGTAAAAGCGCTCATCGCCAATTCACCAATTCTGGATTTGCACGCATACATGTGTTCCTTTGTTACTATGGATCCATGCAAAATGCCGGATTCAGATGATTTTGGAATCAATGATCTTCCGTTAATTCCCGATGAAGTAATGCCCCCGCAGCTTAAAGCACAATCGGAACAGCTCATCAGAAGATTTGGCCAAAATACTTTTAAAGCAACGTTCGAATATTTAAAAAAGTTTACCGTAGGAAATTCATTAACTCAGCTGAGTATTCCATGTCTGGCTCTTCTTGGAATGAGCGAAGGGAATGAACCAGAAAAACAATTCAAGGAATTTTGTTCCCAGACTGGAGCTGACAAGCATGTATTCAGTGATTTTGAAGGAGCTGGAGGTCATTGTCAGGTTGGAAATATTTCGTACGCTAATGCCGTGGTTTATGATTGGCTGGACGATTTCGTATAAGACGCCAATTCTCACCAATTCAAGACTTACGAAAAACCCCATTGTCGAAGCAAAAGGATTTTTTAATGGAGGAATCACTAGCGTGATAAATTTTTTAACCCCCTCACCTTAACCCTCTCCCCCACGCTGCGCGCAGTGGAGAGGGGATAAAATGGTTTCTTTGCCTGACAACATTGGGCTTCTACCTGACAATCTCTTCTGCTATGATAATTTTTCAGGAATTACGAAAAACACTCAATCTCTTCGTTAAATGGAATTTTTAATCAATTCGAGAGACGTCATCTCGAACGAAGTGAGAGATCTCCTGAAACAGGCATGGAGCCTGGTTTTGGAGATCTCTCACTTCGTTCAGGATGACAAAATTTTCGAGGTAATGGAGAGGTAACACACAGTTCTATTTCCTCGATCTTGGAGTTTTTCGTAAGTCCTGTTTTTACTGAACCAGGAATCAGCCTTTTCTCAGTTCATTGAACCTGAAGCAGGCAATTAAATCGTAATAAAGGGCATGAATAGAGTGTCTCGTAGCGGTTTAATTGCCAGATTCAGGTTAAAACTAAAGGAATTAGTACCATGATACCCGATGAGATTAAGAAAAAAACCAAAGGTCATATCGTTTTATCGTCACACCCTTCTGGACATACTGCTGCACCATTAAAAATCAAATGGGGTGAAGCAAATCCTAAAGAAAGAGGACCCGTTGTAGCATCATTGACCAACATCAAAAACAGAAACGTTATAGGAACTCATTCAGGATCTTATTCTGTTTACAGAGCGCTTGCTGTAGCCGCTGGAGTACTCGATCCGGAACATGTACCGGACCTAACCGACACGACTCCACCAGTAGGAATAGGACCTCATAAACAATGGAGTGAGCCCGGAAAAATAATCTCTCTCGACCCTTGGGGTCATATGGTAGCTACTGTTTTTGAGGATGAAATCAAAGCGGGTTACGACATCAGACCTACTATTGCAGTAACCAAAGCCCATATCAATATACCGGAACTACATACCGCCATTCAAAAAGGCCGACTTAAACCCGATGGAAAAATTTTAAGTGAATCAGGTGATGTAGTGGTGACTAAAGCTGCTATAGAACCAGTCTGGTATTTACCTGGAATTGCCGAACGCTTCCAGATTTCAGAATCCTTATTACGCCGAACTTTATTTGAACAAACTGCAGGTATGTTCCCAGAATTAATCACGCGTAGTGATCTGGATGTCTTTCTGCCCCCAATTGGCGGTTTAACTGCTTATTTTTTTGGGGATGTAACCACCATTCATGATCCCAAAATTGAATTAACCTGCCGTATTCATGACGAGTGTAACGGCTCTGATGTATTCGGATCAGACATATGCACCTGCCGACCTTATCTGGCACATGGTATCGAATTATGCATCGAATCGGCCCAACGAGGCGGTGCTGGACTCATTGTGTATAATCGCAAAGAAGGAAGAGCATTAGGTGAAGTCACCAAATTTCTGGTTTATAACGCACGTAAAAGACAAAAAGGTGGCGATACGGCTGCTAAATACTTTGAACGAACTGAATGCGTAGCAGGCGCACAGGACATGCGTTTTCAGGAATTAATGTCCGATATAATTCACTGGCTGGGAATTACCAAAATTCACCGCTTTGTTTCCATGTCCAATATGAAGTATGAAGCCTTACAAAAGTCGGGAATAGAAATTGTTGAACGCGTTAAAATACCTAATGATCTAATACCACCGGATGCCAATGTTGAAATGGATGCAAAAAGAGCTGCTGGCTATTACTCACCAGATGGCATCATTGATATTAATGAATTAGCTCTACCTAAGGGGCGTGGTCTTCATGAATAACGAAGAACAACAAATATATAAAATTCTGCAAACACTGAAAGATCCGGCAACCATTCGCAGTCAGGCTCATCGTTTATTAGCTTTGGCAAAACAGGATCAATTGGATTTTTTTGCAGTAAATCCTGAAAAAATGATGCCTACCGCGTCTTACATCATTGATGTCATTATGCAGAATTACCCCGATCTTAATGTGCCCTATCACAGCAGATGGCGTCATTTTGAGGCAGGAGGCATAGATCGCGTTAAGGCTTTGCAAGACAATTTAAGCCATATATCTTCAGATGAACAGGGCAAAATACTCTTTGAACTGGTCATTATCAGTGTTTTTCTGGATGCTGGTGCTGGTTCATTATGGCGTTATAAAGATAAACTGACTGGTGAAGAATACGCACGTTCTGAAGGACTTGCGCTGGCGAGTTTAGCCCTGTATCAAAGTGGAGTGTTCAGCAATAATTCAGAAACACCCTATCGCGTAGACGCAGACCGTTTAATAGCCTTTGAAGAAAAGGATTTACTGGATTGTTTTCAAGTTTCAGCAACGAATCCACTTGAGGGAGTATCAGGTAGAGTAGCATTACTCAATAGACTGGGAGAACTATTGAAAAAAAATCCCAGATATTTTGATAAAAATGGCAGGCTTGGTGATTTTTATGCATATGTTATCTCACTAAAAACTGCACAGACCCTTTCTGCACCAACAATATTTCAAGCGGTATTAAATGCCTTCAATGATGTGTGGCCCATCAGATTATCGTTCCATGGTATTTCCCTGGGCGATGTTTGGACCCATAAAGCATTAAAGACAAATAAACCCGGCTCTGAATACGTACCATTTCATAAATTATCTCAATGGTTAACCTACTCTCTTATTGAACCGCTGGAAACAGCCGGTATTAAAGTAACTGATTTAGATCATCTTACTGGTCTACCTGAGTACAGAAATGGGGGATTACTCATTGATACGGAACTTTTGCGTGTTAAAAATAAAGAATTATTGATAAAACCACAAGATCCGGGGTCAGAAGCAATAGTCGAATGGAGGGCTCTCACTGTAGCTCTGTTGGATGAATTGGCCGACCTTATCAGAAAGCAATTACATAAAGATGTAAATTCTCTACCTCTGGCAAAAATTCTTCAGGGAGGTACATGGGAGGCTGGTCGACGTATTGCTAAAGAAAAACGCATTCATGGAGCCCCCCCCATACAAATCATCAGTGATGGCACCGTTTTTTAACAAGGAATTTTAATGAACACAAAACAAGTAGTTGTAATAAATCACCCGCTGGTTCAACACAAACTCACGATTATGCGAAAATTGGAGACCAGTACTGTCAAGTTTCGCACTCTAATGCATGAAATCAGTATGCTTCTGGCTTATGAAGTAACTCGTGATCTGGAAGTAGAGTATGAAGAAATTGAAACGCCATTGGCAACAATGCAATCCCCTGTTTTAAAAGGGAAAAAAATGGTTTTTGTTTCCATATTGCGTGCAGGAAATGGACTTCTTGATGGCATGTTGCAACTTGTTCCTACAGCCAGAATTGGCCATATCGGCCTCTATAGAGACCCTAAGACGCTTGAACCCATAGAATATTATTTTAAACTACCCGAACATACTCAGGATCGTGACGTCATTATCGTGGATCCCATGCTCGCCACTGGAAATTCTGCCATTGCAGCAGTTCGAGAAATAAAGGCCATAAATCCAAAATCCATAAAATTCCTTTGTTTACTTGCTTCACCAGAGGGAATAGCGTCATTCCATGAGGAACACCCTGATGTTCCTGTATTTACAGCATCTATAGATAAACAATTAAATGAAAAAGGATATATAGTACCTGGTTTGGGTGATGCCGGTGACAGGCTCTATGGAACCAAGCTTTCTGACTAGGGGCTGTTGACAAGTGCTCTAGAATCCTTACGTGGTGCGGCTTGTCCTCAATAAATCCGCACTTATATAAGGTTGTCATCCTCGCGAAAGCGGGGATCCATCCTAAACATTAGTACAATGCCACATTCTCGCATGGATCCCCGCTTTCGCGAGGATGACGTATAAAAAAAGAGGAGCACTCAGTGCTTGTCCGCGCCATCCAGAAGATCTATGGATACCGCGGACAAGCCGCGGTACGTAGACATTTGTGGGTAATTGAACTAACTATCCCTATTAATCGTACCGATACATCAATCTAAAAACTCTTCCCTGGCCGTTTCAAAAGAGATCCAATTAAAACGCTGTATGTAAGAACTCGATACAGGAGCACACTATGTCAGATTTGGATTCCAGAGAACTTAGCATCATTAAAGCAATTCAGCGCAATTATCAACAGCAATTACACAATCAGATGCTCACTCATTACGGCGTCTATCTGGAACAATCAGAATATCCTGAAAAAATATATTCATGGATAGAACTGATCGGTGATACACGTTTATTAGCCGAACATTACCTGGATACCCTTATCCATAAACAGGCTCCACTGACCACAGCGTCATTAACCAATGAATCTTCAGGATTCTGGTATTATATCAATAAAGCCAAACTACTCATTCCAGAACAGCTCAGGAATTTTGTCTCTGATTTAAGTTTTGGAACAAGCGACTACTCTCTGTTTAATTCAGTTACCGCAGAATTATTTTCTGTAACTCTGGGAAACTCCATTACCGAGGTATTATACGATTATTTCAAAACCCAATTTAGCGGCAATCAGGAGGATACTCAAAAACAATTTGCTAGTACTCTGGACAAACAAAAGGAATTATCTGAATTAATTAAATACGAATGCAAACAAATTTCTGTTGAACTCATTAAACTCTTTCATTTCAGAGAAATGTTACTTCTGGGAAAAATAAGTCGAACAGCGATTGAGCCTGATGTACGAACTGAATTTATCAGAAGAGCGCGACTTAAGGATAAATCACCCGATACTATTAATTTTGCGATAGAACTGTATTTTGCTCGAGAATTAAGCAAAATTTTTAACAAGGGTTTTCAATCGCTTTATCAAGTTCATGACATTGAAATACAATCAGAGCTTCAATCTCCATTTATTAAATGGATCAATCAATTATCCGAATCAGATAAGGTCAGACAGGCTTTTACACAAGAAATTCAATTAAAATTCATGCTCATCTCTCGCGATTTTTTACTTGAACAAATGAATCAACCGGGTTTTTTAGCAAAGCATGCTCTGGTTTTCTCTCTAATAGCCGGGCTTATTGTTGCTACTGTTCTCGCAATAACCGTCACGCTAACTCTTGGGGCAGCATTTTTATGGAGTATCGGTTCCCTTACCTCAGTAGGGTTTCTTCTTGCCAGTATGGGGGCATACTTTCTTGTTAATAATATCGATTTCATTACTTATAAACGTAATACAGAGAACAGAAATCAGATTCAGCATGCGATAACCATGATCAATAATGAGTATTTGCGTTTAAAAAAAGAATTGATTCAAAGTAAGGAAACCTCATCGGAAGATATTGAAAATACTCGCGATTTCAAACACATCAATCAAAAATTCCTCTACGCCTTTGAGGGCGATAAAGTAGCCAGAGGATCAGTTTCAGGCTGGTTAAGAGAATATGCGTCACGTTACCGACACAGTAAAGCCGTGGAAATAGATCTGGGACATGAATACAAAGATTTGATTATTCAAAGTAAAAAACAAACGGAACATCTGATTAACTCTATCAATAAGAAAGAACCCGGTTTATTAAATCACTGGATTGCTGGAACTCAATCGTATTTAAGCAAAACCCAGCATGCTGATGTGATAAAAGAATTTGAATTAATTCAAAAAATTAAAGAGCAGGTATTGGAGGTAATTAGTGGTTCTCATTATACGCCACCCAAATTACTTGATTTTTATTGTGCCCCTGTTTCCAAAGGTGGATTAGGAGGAAATGAATCGGATTTTGACCATATCAAGCGATTTGCTCCAATAAATTCAAACAATAACGACCACACTAATCCCTATAATTATTTATGTTCGACCGCTCTTAATTTATTTAAAAAATACGAACCTCGTTACTCTTCCGAGCTTATCTTTTTAGGAGATCCGGAATATCGCCAAATGTTAGGGATTTCCCGAGGAGATTACGGGGTATCAGTAACTGCCGATAACATAGACGCTTATCTCAATAATTCTTATGCGTTTTTACTGTCCTTATGCAATAAAATATCACCAGGGTTAGGTCTTGATCCCTTACAACAATCCGCCAGAGTTAAAGATGAATTTATCCTCTATCGAATGTTATTATTAAAACAGCTGTCTACTCTTTCCTTATCTGAAAATAAAGAGGTTAATACAGAGATAAAATTGAAAATAAAACGATTTATTAAAAATCGATTTAATCAGGATACTGAGGTCATTTTTGATGACCTTGCCAATCAGCGCTTTTTATTGAATAAAGAAGTCCAAAATTCCAAGACGTACAAAAACAGCGATCAGTTTATAGTTACAGACCTTGAATTGGAAAATATTACCCAGGCTATCACTCTGGACGTGGCCTATAACTCCTATAATTTCAAATTAATCGATATTTTAGATTATTATCTTGACGAATTTTTACAAAATCCCGGCGCTCGTCCGGCTAAAATATTCGCCTATGGCAGTTCAGAGCAAGAATTAAACCCTCAAGGAAGCAGGCAATTTTCCAAAATGATTTCCCAATACTGTGATAATACCAGTGCCTTCTTGCACCAATCACGTACAAATAAAGCATTAACAGCGACTCGTATTCTGGATTGTTATAAATACAATGTCACTCTTCAGGTTTATAAAACCCAATTACGCATTATTAAATGCATCAAAGAATTGAATAAACCAAGCGACAATACAGAAAATACAGAACAACAAATGGAATTGCTGCTTAATACGTTCGGTGAATTACATCGCTTCGCTGAAGGGCATTGTTGCAAACTAAAAAATAATTCGTCCTGTAATCAACTCTTTAATCTCATGCTGAACCACATCAATAATCGGGGCAACTCCAAAGAATGGATTAAACATTTGGATTCAAATGAAGCACTCATCTACCTGATGAATACGCTACCTGAACAAATACAGCTTGCTGATTGTAAATCCACGGTCTCTCGAGGTTTCTTTAATCAGCAAAGTTCAATTAAAATCACTAAGATGGATCAACAAGCTGAAGCATTGTCGATTAAGTGTACAATGTAGCCCGTATTAGGCGAAGCCGTAATACGGGAGCCGGAGCTTCATCAATCCCGTATTACAGCAGCTCCTCATACGGGGATTGGTGGGACTTCGAAATTACAGCAACTAATTAAACCGAACCTGGCCTTGGTGATTTCGCTGGTGATTTCGGCTCTTCTGGAGCGTTGATTTGAGTACCCAGGTTACCCCCAAAAAAGCCGGGTCTTGCGGGACGTTTTGCTACAAAATCTTCCATATGAGTCACTACATCCACTGGACAATCTTTTTCTTTAACATGATCGGTCGCTAAAGGATCAAGCATATTCACTCTTTTGGAAAAATCAAAAGCTGTATCATTAAAATCGCTACTGTCAGGATTTTGGGAAGTCAACTTGAAATAATGACTGTTAGTCACCCA
Organism: Legionella quateirensis; assembly: GCF_001467955.1. Lineage (GTDB taxonomy): Bacteria > Pseudomonadota > Gammaproteobacteria > Legionellales > Legionellaceae > Legionella > Legionella quateirensis. Next base: position 177,551 of record NZ_LNYR01000049.1, read on the forward strand.
ATTAAGCGCCGACTTAACCCCATTAACCGTGCTATACCATGCTGATTTCATACTTTGCAACAGATTTCGGCATCCCATTATAAAACCGTGGGATAATTGAGAAACGTTAGTACTCCACCAGATTGGACGTAAAATATGAGATTTTACTTGCTGTAAAATCTTCGCTATATGCTTATTCGAATCAGCGCTTATTTCCCCACCAGCACTCAACCCTTGAGTTATGCCGTGTATGTAAAATCCTTTTCTGGAGAATCCACTAAAAAAGGAATAATCATCAGGGATCTGCATACCCGCTAATTCATCTGATATTTTGGATACCAGTTTAGGTGTTTCATTAATTCCAATAGAACCCTTTCTATCGTGATCATTATAATAACAATGACAATCCAATACTTCTTCAATTAGAGAAGAAACGGTATCCAGCATTTTTTTTGCGGGTAATTGATCAAAATCAAATTCTTTGCTATCAATAGGCATGGACATGAATTCCTGAATCAATCCGCTCTTATTTTGATTTCTGATTAAAGAAATGAACCGTTGAAACTGCTTCGCTTCCTGTGCTGGATTTTCTCGTCCAAAAGCATTAAAGATTACAGTTAAATCCTGTTCATTTAAAAATCCCGTAATATTATCAATAACCTTAATAAATTTGGGGTGAAATAAAACAGGAGACATAGTATCCATTATCAATGTTGAAGTTTTATTTTTATTCAGGTTGACTCCAATATTATCAACAACATCTGTGATAAATTTTTCGAAATTATTCAAGCGCACATCTAATGTTTCTATGTCTACAAGACTCGGATTAAGGGATTTAATACATGCCACGAGAGTCTCTTTATTCAAGGACTCAATTCCATATGGAACTATCTTCAACGCTAAAGCATTAATCCCTTCATCCGTACTCAGTGTAGCCATTAATGATTCATAATCTTGAGGATTAAATGAGTTTTTTAAGAGATCCAGAAACAGTTCGCTTGTTAAAAGAGATCTTAAAGAGAGCTTAACCATATCTATCTGTAACAGTTCCGCGGAATTCTGAGCGTGAAGTACAGGATTTTGAATATCAGCTTCCGTTAATTTATCATTCTCAGGAACCAACTGATTTATCAAATGTAAGACTTTTTGCTTAATTTCAGAGTCACTACCGGTCATTAAGCCATCCAGATCATTTGAATTTTGAATCATCAATTCAAAGAGTTTTTCAGACTTTGGTTTTAAAGCAAGAAACTGTTCTTTTTTAGCATCTGCTTTAATAAATTGTGCCATCAAAGGGAGTAAATGACTAAAACCAATCGCTACAAATTGCTCCTGTAATTCTGGCGAAATATTCTGTAAAGGATTGTTCACCAGTTTACTCGATACTTCCTTAAACTGCTTTGTTGCTAATTCAGCGGCCTGTTCCGAACTTTGATATTGTCTCTTAAGATGTTTATTTAATAGCTTAAGTATTTCTTCTGGTGAGGGTATTGCTTGCTCGTCCATAACTTGAGTATCAATTAACTCCCTGGCCACTTGAATCAAGGCTGGATAATTCTGCTGCATATCACTCTTTAACATCTTCCATTGATCAAAAGGTAATAACAAAGAAATTGCATCAAGGAACTCATCACTTTGCAAAATGTTAGCAATAGGTCGGTCATACAAATATTCAGCTTTCAAACTCCAGGAAGATGGCGCCAGTAATTTTCCCAAAACCAAATTACCTGCATTTTTAGTTCCAATTTCTTCAAATTTTCTCTGAACAAAATCAGTAGTACTTTCAATTTCATCTTCCAGGTTAATTAAATCGGGCAAAGGGTCATCAATTAATCCGGAAAAAATAGTGTCAGCCAACCGACCAGTATCCTGTACATCAAGAGCCATAAATTCCTGATAATGGCCCTCAAGAAATTTCTTTATATTGGCTTCATTTGATGCTTTTTCAAGCAATTCTTCACGGAACTCCAAAGGATAGTTATTCACTAATAAAGGGAGTAACTGAGTTCTTACTATTGCAGTCAATTGATCAACAACTTCAACCTTAAGACTCCGGAACAAATTACCCTGTATCTGATTTTGCAATGTATCAATCTTGATTTGCAAAGTCTCAATAATTTGATCAACAGGCCTGATTTCCTGTTTCTTGAAAAAGGTACTAAATTCACCCAACACTAATTCCGGAGATAACTCCTCACCTTTTTGAATAAAATAAGTCATCAGGTGTTTTGCAAAAGCTCTGGAATTTTTGCTTTGACTCAATACTTCGGTCACTGCACGCACATCAGGATAAGTTAAAAATGCTGAAAGATACTTCGCAAGGTCATTTTGTAAAAAGAGAGCCAATTGATTAGTGAACGAAGTTTGCAGCTTGGAATCGGCAGCTAAAATGGCAGCAGGTGTATCATTGAACAATGAAACCAATTGTTCCATTTTCCTGGGATAATGTACTATATCGCTTGTTTGCAAATCACCAAGCCCAGGAATCTGTTGTAAAAAAGTCAACACAGTTGGCTCAAGATGCTTTGAATTTTTAGCAACAAGAGAGCTAAGTAACGGTAAATGAGCATGCAAATAGTTAAGACTCTGAGGACATGCAGACAAGGCGTTTGCTACTTTAGTTTTCTTCGAATCAATGACCATATTAATCAGCAGAGGCTCCAACAACTGCTTTTGATAAGTGGTATAAGTACTGATAACATCTTCATTCAAATAATTAACTATATTTTTATTAATATGTTTGGTTATGCCCTGTGTCTTTTTACCCATCCAGTTTTTAAACTCAAGAGCGGTAGACATATTTCCAATAATACTTTTAAAACTGGTTCTATTAAGAATTTTTATATAGACGTCATCAGGATGTTTCGGATCTGCATTGTCCGCTTTAGGCGTTCTATTGCCAAACCATGAATGATAAAAAATTTGAAATGCGACTGGAATCCGAATCACAGTATAATAGGTTTCAGCAACAAAATTTAATATATGGCTCAAGACACGCAGGAAAACCGATATACGATAGGGTTTCTTGATATGCGCAATTTCTTTATCAAGCCCTTTCATTGCATAATCGACAACGTCAGCTAATTGTGATCGACTCAATTTGATCTGATGGCTGTTTTTATTGTTTATATCACGCAGAGCGAGAGCAATGAACTTTAATACCTGCCGCTTTAATCTGTCAGGATTAATCGTCTCATCTTCATCAAGATTAGCGTACACCCAATCAATGATTTGTTGGCTGACTTTATTTCCCAAAACCTGGATGTATTGATTGTTGTATTCTTTTTGAGCTTTAAATAATTCAGGGTAATAGTCATTCTTCTGTAGATTATTTAGATTAAATACAGTTTTTTGGCTTCGTCCCAAACTGTGTATGTATGACGGCACAATTGTAGAATCCAAACCTCTATTACGGCCAATGCCCTGTATCTGTGTATCCGGGCTATTCGTATTACTCAAGGTTTCTTCAGCGATATTAATTACTGTATGCAGGTTTCTATCGCTAAATCCTTCCGTTTTTTTATTACTAACGTAAATACCGACAAAGCCCAATCGAAAATAATTATCAGCAACTTCTTCCGATATATTTAAATAAGAGGGATCAAATACGGACTCAGTGGAGGTATCATTTAATATTTCCAAAGAAGTATGTTTGCGTTTTTTGGCATCTTTCTCCAGGATTCCATTACTATCATACAAACGATTTATCTGACGATTCATTCCCGCAAAAGGTTTTGATTCTGCAATGGGTGTTTCAGCATCGTTCATACCCTGCATCACGCCCATCATCAGATGTTTTTCAGCATAGTTCTCAAACGCTCGCCCAAATTCCCATCGATTTCTTTTAATTTTATCGATTAATTGGTTATATAAGGGCCAGTTATCTATAAAGTTGGTTAAGTCCTTATTATTCTCAGTAAGTCGCGAGTCAAATTGTTTGTTTATCATGAGCTGCAATACGGAAGACAATTCAGCCAGCAACTCACCTATAACACGTGCTCCATCTGCGTCAATTTCTTTCGCCAGTTTTTTTTGATAATAGATGGCCGTTCTTGGTTGGAACCGATCGATAACCAATTGTTGAAAATCGTTCATGTTAAGCTTGCGTAAACGATTATGCTCTATCTCATCAAGTCCGGTAATATCAGTAAGTACGTACTCGATTAAATTATGAAAAATAGTATTTTTAATTTGTTTTGCCAGTGTTGGCTCACCCTGCAGGATACTAACTTGCCTTTCATCAGGTTTTAATGAAGCGTCATATTCCCTGCGTTTATCGTTCAAATCATTTCTAATAACCGAACCTTCAGCATCAGGTAAATGAAAAAAATTGGCAACATCAGAACGATCCACGAGATTACCATTGCGATACACATCTCTTCTGTTGTATGAACTGTCTTTCAAAGAATTACAGAAATTAACTAATGTTTCGTTGTCATCAATAATGCACAACATTTTACGCGCAACAGGTACCTGCATTCTCCAACGAGCAGACGATTCATCTTCTTTATCAAAATGATAATAAAGCAGATCGTCGACCAAAGAGACAGCTGCTGAACTTTGCTCTTCCTGAATGGCATTGGTTAAACGCAGCAATAAGCCATTAAACATATTGTTCCAGAATTCAGCCGTCCAAAACTGATAGGTTTTTAATTTATTTCGATCCGTAATATTTCGCGCCTGAAAAGAAACCAGTTTAGGAAACTGCCCCTGCCCGGCTTCCATCTTTTGACCACTGGACATGATGGCTACCGGTTTATTTCCGGAGAGTTTATAAGTCTCCTGATTGGGAGTAGCAGTGAGAAACATGGAAAGTTTCTTTTGTGACAATTCAATCAACCGGATCCGACGACGTTCCGCTTTCATGATTAGATGTTGTTCATCAAATGCTAAAAAAGTATGCTCTGAATCTGCATTTTCAAGATCATGATAATGCTTATCGAGAAGATATTCACTGGAACCGATGATAATGGTTCCAGAAGTCTCTTTATTTTTAAGAGATTTTAGTGCTTCTTCAGCAGCAGGATTATTTTCCTTTTCCCGTAAGACAAATATGGAATCGACAAATGAATCGGGCAATAATCGTTTTAAATCCTTGGCAAACTGATGCGCCAACCTATCAGGAACAGCAAAAACTCCATTATTTTCAGAAAGAGTTAAAATTAACATCCACAGTGCCTGAACATAAGTCTTACCCGTCCCGGTAGCCAAAGCGACTAATAAATTGCTGATGTCCTCTTCACTTTCAATTTTTTCAATAATATTATGAAGGGTTACAAGATGCGTTCGATACAGTTCAATTTTGCCAATACCACCAATCACTATTTGATTATTAATTTTGTTTGAAACTACTGGTTCGTCACTCTTTTTAGGAATTTGGAGAATGAATTGTTGGCTGGATAATAAATTAAGTACATCCTGATCGAGATAGCTGTTTATTTTTTTTACTACAGGAGAGCTCTTTGTAGCTAAAGGCTTGGAAAACTGTACTTGAAACGTATTATCTTTTTGGGGTTTTAACTCGAGCTTGTAATTAACACCATTAAGTAACACGATTTGTTCATACTGTTTATCTTTAATGGCCTGTTGACATAATTCATAAATACTTTTTTTTCCATTATCTGTTTTAAAAGTTCGAGATTTGAAAAAGTCGAGAGCAGCATAAGCTAAATAAACCTCATTAGCAGAGGACAATAGTTTGTTCTTATCAGTTGAATTCAGTTTCATAACTCACTTATAATTAATCGCAAATATATGCTCAAAATTATAGCACATTTTTCATTATAAAAACACACATCTGACTAAAATAAATACAGAAACTATTCACTGAGATAAATTGCTTGAGTATCCGGTTTGTCTTGCTCCTTCAATATGGATTGAGCCTGTTTGTAATCAAAAGAATGTTGCCAGGTGGAAATAATGATGGTTGCTATCGCATTACCAGTCATATTGATAATTGAGCGTCCTTCATTCATAAATTTATCGATACCCAGTACCAAAACCACTCCAGCCGCAGGGATATGACCAATAGTCGCCAGAGAACTGGCCAGCACAATAAATCCACTACCAGAAACTCCGGCAGCCCCTTTTGAACTGATAATCATCACTCCCAAAAGTGCTAGTTCCTGCCATACAGTCAATTCAGTATTGGTTGCCTGAGCGATAAACATGGCCGCCAATGTGAGATAGATGGCTGTTCCTGCAAGATTAAATGAATAGCCTAATGGTAATACCAACCCCACTACTGACTTCTCACAGCCAAGATTTTCGAGTTTTTGCATCAAGCTGGGCAACACCGTTTCTGAAGATGCAGTCGCCCAAACAATGACCAATTCATCCTTTAAATACCGTAAAAGATGCCAGATATTAATTTTACAATACCATTGTAAAATAGTTCCCAGCACCATAAGAATAAACAAAATTGACGTCAGATAGTAGCAAGCCAACAAACCAAACAGGTTAAATAACGGCGCTATGCCAAACCTGCCTACACTGAATGCCATAGCGGCAAAAGTAGCCACCGGTGCCATGTACATCACCACATGTATTATTTTGAAAAACACTTTGGCGATCACTTCCATGCCATTCACTACTTGTTTTCCAATAGAACCCGTTAGAATTAATCCTATCGCGAACAGTATTGAAATGAAGAGTACTTGAAGCATTTCACCATCTACAAATGCGCTGATAAATGTTCTGGGAATAATGTTCATGAGTAAATCAGTCATGTTGGTTGCTTTGTGTGCTGTGCCTAAATAAGAATTGGCTTCATCCAGATTCAGTGAGGTGGGATCAATATTCAGTCCAACACCAGGTTTGAAATAATCCGCAGCTCCCAATCCAAGCATTAATGCAATTGTCGTGATAATCATGAAAAATAATAAAGCACCACCGGCAAGTCGCCCAACCTGCCTCATATCATTCATCGCCGCTATGCCCGAAACAAGTGTGAGAAAAATGATGGGGGAAATCAGCATTTTGATTATTTTAATAAACACATCAGAAAGGACTTTAAACTGTACGGCAAAATCAGGAAGCATGTATCCGAAAAGTACACCTAATAAAACGCCAAGAAGAACCTGCACATAGAGTTTTTTTAAAAAATTCATTTTTATTCTCCGAGTCGTTTACTGAGGAACGGACATGCAAAACAAAATCTTGAAGCTTTAAAAACTCTTTTTTAAATAACCAGAATCATTATTACATGTTTTTTTTATTGATTACCAGAGCGAATTAACTTTTGAAAATCAACTTAGGACTCGAATTGAATCATTTCAAAGTAGGAGGGTATAAAAACTGAATGGGTTGTAACCAGTCCAAACTAAAAACCATTAATCAGCACCAGGCCATTAGTATCTTTTCCATTGCTAATATCGCAGAGCCATTCTACAACCAAATGGGAGTGATGATGGAGCGGATCAAAATAGTCAACATATAGTGTTGCAGTATCATCATCAAAAACACTCAATCGACCGAAAACAGACCAGAATACCCCAGGAACAGGCAACTCTACAGAGCTGGTCATTGTTGTGGTCACAGTATCCTTTAATTGACCGTTGACTCGTACATTATAATGCAGGTATTGAGTAAAGTTAAATCGGGTAGATGCGCCAATAAGATTTTGCGCAAGTTGGCTCTGGATTGTCGGATCCGTAATCTGGCATCTATCCAGATGAATAATTGCCTTAACATCATTTCCACTCTCAACAGCTTTGACCAGCTGCGTAAAATTGAGAATTAACGGGTTATTCGTAGTAATATCGGCATGAGCATTATTAATTACCAGACACAATATAATTAAAGATACTGATTCAGTCCAAGTTTTCATAAATAGTCCTCTTTTATCAGTATTAATTAGATTTCTTATTAGCTCGTCATGCCGAGCAAACTGACGGCTCTACTAATGAATCTTCTACTCATTTCTAAAACCCCTCTATTGCTCTATTCTGCCAACATATAGGTGACATCAACCAGTAAGAGAATCTCAGGTAAGAACCACGAAATACCTCCAATATTCACTGAGAACTACAGTTTAATCCCCTTTGTTAATGCCTGCAATTTAATTTAAGTGTATTATCTTAATACATATTTCGCCAGAAAATTTAATTTTATTTGAATTGATTGGTTTAAATTCCAAGTTCGGTGATAATAGATAATTAAATCAGAGTGAAGCCTACTCTTTATATAAACCTTACATCCAGAGTGACAATGCATTATTTACATGACCTGATTCATTATATCCTTCATATAGACATTTATTTGAATACCTTTGTTTCAACCTATGGATTTTGGACCTATCTGGCATTATTTGCAGTGATTTTCTGTGAAACCGGGTTAGTTGTTACCCCTATTCTTCCTGGAGACTCCCTGTTATTTGCTGCAGGTAGTATCGCGGCTCAACCGGGCAATCCTTTGAGTTTCATTGTCTTATTGGTAGTACTGTTCATTGCCTCAGTGCTGGGCAATCAGGTGAATTTCCTTATCGGCAGAGTGTTAGGCCCTCATATCTTTAACTCTAAAAAATCCTGGTTACTCAATAAAAAACACTTACAGGAAACCCATGTTTTTTATGAAAAACATGGAGGGAAAACGCTGATTTTTGCTCGTTTTCTGCCAATAATCCGTACTTTTGCACCGTTCATTGCTGGTATTGGTACTATGGAAGTAATGCATTTTTCACTTTACAATCTTATTGGCGCTCTGCTTTGGATTGGTAGTCTTCTAAGCCTTGGCTACTTTTTAGGCTCACTTCCCATTGTTAAAGAAAATTTTGCACTGGTAATCTATGGAGTCATTTTAATTTCACTATTGCCGCCAATCATTACTTTTATAGGTAAAAAAAACCGTACTGCCCGTTAAAAAATAATGAAACTCCCACATACAAAACCCGGGCTCTAACAATTCAACCCCGGGTTAATTGTATCAGTTAAACCATCTTCCGGAGCGCCGTATATTTTAAACAGATACACCGCTCGTAGTCTCAACGTTAATTAGAAAAAATCCGACCATTTATCTTCTATTCGTAGTACTCAGAGGTGTAACATTTAAAGTAGTAATTAACGTTTTAAGCAACGTATTAAACTGTTTGGAAGTACTCTCCAAAGAGGGCTTGGGTCTGTCCATCTGCAGTTCATTGAGCAACATTGTTCTATACGAATGGGCATAAGTATTACCATTCTTACTGTCTTTCAAAAAATTAACCAACATTCTTTTCGCATCATTATAATTGCTTACTTTGGCAAACTCTTCATTAAACTGATGAGCTCGTGCTCGACCAGTACTGCCATGTCGATGAAAGAAGGAAAAATAACAATATTTTTCACTGTAGTCTGTGTAGGCGATTGTAGCATTCGCAATAGATTGTTTTAAACGGACCAATTTGTTTTCATCGCTTTCTTCTGGTTTTAAAGCAGATGAACTCTCTCTCTTTTTTATAGATGGGACAAGATCATGCGTTTTTTGAGCTTCAGAGGAACGATTTGGTTCTAAACGAGAAGGAGTATCAGTTACTATTTGCGAAGTGGAAGGTACAACAGCTATTGGGCTTTGTGAAACTGTAACTGGACTTTGATCATCCGTCACGGCGTTCAATCTATTTTCAGTGATCGTTTCATGATGTAACTGTTCAGATTTCAATTTTGGTGAATCGTAGGCAAGTGCCGTGTTCGCCCTTTTGGCGCTAATCAGTTCAGTCACCCAATGAGCATTATTCTGGTTCCTTAGGGTAATTGTATGACGCTCTGGTACATCATGAAACTCATGAATTGGATGAGCATTCTCATAAATATGAAGATTAACCTCAAAGGCTCTTGCCAAATAATCCAGATCCAAATGAGTTCCCCAATACGCTTGCTGAGTAATATTACTCATGGAATCAATAATCGGTGAAGTTGAACTGGGAATTGTATCTTGTGTTATTGATGTCTGAACAACATCTTCACCGTACATCAGGTTTAAAAATAATGGTACTAAAGTCAAATGTTCAAAATTTTCTATTACCTGTGACCGATCAATATCAGCTACAGCGATTTGTATGACGTCTGAATTGGCAAATTCGTTGTAATGAGGATCGATATCTTGAGGATCATTGTAATACAGCGCGGCAAAATTTATAAAATTACTGTTTGCCACTAATTGAGCATAATCTTCTTTAGGATTGGCACAGGCCTCTTTTAATTCTCTGAGACGATAATGATAATCTAGTAATCTTAATGTGGTTTGCAATTGATCCAATAATTCATTATTTGGCAAATCAACGTTAAAATTAATAATCGCATCAAATTGATATCGCAAGGATGCATCATAGGCAACCAAGCGTTCGAACATCAGTTTGCTTTTATAACTGTTTTCTTCCTGAATAATATTAATTAATCCAATCGCGAATGCATAAAAAGCACAATCTCCAGCACCGGGATTATCAACTTCTTCGGAGTGAAGTTGAACTTCATCTACGTTCTCTTGATCTGCCAATATTAATTGCAGATCTCGTGGCGCATCAACCGATTTTACTCCATGAAATGCCTCCAGTGAAGTCAAACCTAATTTCTGTGGACCGAATTGAACTACCGACTCAAAGTCAGCGTCACTACACAGTACATTCCAATGTTGCTCTCTATTTTGTAATCTAATTTGAATAAGTTCCTCGGAAGGATGTTCTAATCCATTTTCAATTAAATTTAAAGATAGAGCATCGGTCATCCCTTTTAATTCTGCGCAACTGTAACCTCTTTGAAAGGCATTGGGATCAGCCATTATTAATTGCATCAATAATTCCAGATAAAAACCAGCCTGGTCTTTTACCAAATTTTTAATAGTGCTAAAGTCCTGATTGTGATCCCAATTCTGAATTAATGGTATAAGTTTTGTGATGAAGTCCTGCCTGTCCTTAAGATTCAAATTATCGATTTTAGGACAATTACTGTAATTCATATGATAAGGCGCAACGTGACTAACAATAGACTCTTTATTATTTCGAATAAAATGAGTCAGTTCATTTAAAACGTCATTTTCCAGTTTTTCCTGATATTGTTGATTTAATTTAAACAGGACAGGAGCTAAAATTAGTTCCCAATCCCTGGAGTTATTATAGTAGTTCAGCCATTTTTTTAAATTTTCCCAGGTTTGGGGTCTAAATTGTGGATGATGTCGACCACACTCCTGCAGGAATCGTTGATATCCAGGCGTGTCTTTTTTACCGTCCAATCGACCGCTTTTTATTTCAACAGCCAGCCCAATTGCCAGCGCATTAAATAAACAAGCTCCATCGCCTGTAGCTTCAATTACTTTACTCATGAACCACCCCAAGGAATGCACTGAAAATCAATTTAATGATCATATATTATCCTCCAAGATCATAAAGTAGTCAATGGATTGGCCTATGAGCACACCTCAAACAGTACTTATAAAATTCATAATCCATTGAGCTATCAAGGCGTCGTCTTCATGTAATTCCAATGATTTAATTCCTTGGGCAAATATATGCTCATCAACCGCATCCTCTCGAGAAATCATTAAATCGCGTGAATATTCTTTAGTGAACTCGGGATGGCCTTGAATTGAAAAAAAATGGGTTCCAATTTGCATCAGATAATTAGGGCAAAAATCGCTTCCAGCCAGTACCTGAGCATCTTGAGGTAACGCTACAACCTGATCTTGATGACTGACCAGGATATTAAATTCATTTTTAAAGGGCTTCATCCAATCTTTTTGTTGCACAATTTGATTTTGAGACATACCCACTCCCCAGCCTTTGGGTGATTTGATTACTGTTCCCCCCATGGCTTTGGCAATTAACTGATGACCAAAACAAATGCCAATAACCTTCTTTTGAGCTGCATGCAAAGTACGAATGAATTCTTCAAGTTGAGCTATCCATGGATATCCATCATTTACACCATGACGACTCCCGGTAATTAGATAGGCATCCACTGCATGAATATCGGTGGGCAGCACTTCATTCTCTGCATCAAAAACTATAAATTCAATATTGGGATCTACAGGATGCAAAAGATTGGCAAACATCTCTGGATAGTGTCCATGCTGTTCAACAAAGACATCACTCACCCTATCACATTTAAGAATACCTATTTTCATTACTTTCCCTTAGCTTCTTCCAGAATAGCTCTATAGTGTTCCTGATCAAACAGAATGGGATTAGAACCAGCCGCCGCATCTTCTGTAGCCATGCGTGCTACACGATCCAATTGAGCGCCATCTATACCTAGTTGCGACAGAGTATGTTCAATTCCCAATTCCAACCGCATTTGAAAAATCCAGTCCATAAACCCGTCAAACCCATTAGCCAAAGATAAATAATTGGCCATACGAATTATTTTACTTTCAATCGCTGGTCGATTTGCCATCAAAACATAGGGCATCAAAATCGCATTAAGCCGACCATGATGAGCGTCATATAATGCACCTAAAGGATGAGCAAGCGCATGCATGGCTCCCAAACCTCTTTGGAACGCGGTAGCACCCATCGCAGAAGCCACTAACATATTCGTTCGAGCCTCCAAATCATTACCATTTTGATACGCTCTGATCAAATAGTCCTTGATCAAACGAACGCCCTCCATAGCAATTCCTTCAGCCATGGGATGATAATAGGTGGCACAATAAGCTTCGAGACAATGCGATAAAGCGTCCATCCCAGTAGCCGCAGTAAGGGATGGAGGTAAACCCAATGTTAACTCAGGATCCATAATGACAATCGCTGGGAGCATACCAGGATGAAAGATTATCTTTTTAATCTGTTGTTCTGTATCCGTTATTACTGATGCTCGCCCTACTTCTGAGCCAGTTCCCGCAGTCGTAGGTATGGCAACAACAGGAGCCATGGCAGAAACCTGAACACGCTTCCAATTATCACCCACATCTTCAAAATCCCATAGTGGCCGGTTTTGACCAACCATTAAAGCGATTGCCTTGGCCGCATCAAGACCTGAACCACCACCCAAAGCAATAACTCCATCGTGCTGGCCTAGCTGGTAGGCTTTAACCCCAGCCATAACCTGTTCGCCAGTCGGATTTGCTTTAATTTGACTAAAAACACCAACATGTAAATCAGCAGCGCGACATATTTGCATGATGTTGGCTACCATTAATGTGGCAGCAAGACCCGGGTCTGTAACCAATAATGGCGCTTTCATGCCTAATTCTTTACACGCGCTGGCCAGCTCCTGAATTCGCCCTGGACCAACCCGAACCCGGGTTGGATAATTCCAGTTAGCGGTTAACGATTGATTGTTCATAAAAATAGATTCCTTTTTACTTTTAAATACTGGTTTTTATATGAAAAGATTTCGGACGAGTCATATGCTCATAACCTAGGGTAGACAAGGTGCATCCTCGCCCGGAATTCTTCACTCCAGTCCAGGCTAAAGCGGGATCCAGGTAATCGCAACGATTGATGAAAAAAGTACCTGTATGTAATTGTTCACCGATGTTAATTCCCTGTTTAATATCCGTGGTGAATACTGCCGCTGTTAAGCCAAAAGAACTGTCATTCATTAAACGTATTGCTTCTTCATCATTCTTAACTGACATAATCCCTACTGCAGGACCGAAAGTCTCCTCGGTCATAATCCGCATGCTGTGGTTTACCTGAGTCAAAATCTGCGGCGCCATATAGGGTGTTCCAGGTTTATCCATTTTAAAATCAGCGCTGTTAATATGAGCCACAGCGCCTTGCTCTATAGCTTCCTGAATTTGATTACGAACAAAATCAGCCGATTCAGCTCGAACCAGAGGGCCTAAGGTCGTTTCCGGATCATCAGATCGACCTAATTGGTATTGATTCACCAGATGTACTGCTTTATTAACGAATTCTTCATAGACGTCTTGATGTACATAAATACGCTCTATACCGCAACAGGATTGGCCTGAGTTAAAAAATGCCCCATCAATTGCTGTTTCCACTGCATGATCCAGATTCGCGTCAGCACGAATGTATGCAGGATCTTTGCCTCCTAATTCAAGACCCACGTTAATGAAGCGACCAGTGACTGCACGCTCCACCATTTCCCCACCGGATACAGAACCAGTAAACGCAATTGAATTAATCAACTCGGATTGAATTAATTGTTCGGTATCAGAATGAGTAAGATGCAAAAATTGAAATACTCCTTGTGGCAAACGAGCTTTTTTAAATGCGTCATCAAAACGCTCTGCTACTAATGGGGTTTGCGCGGAATGCTTCAAGATCACCGCATTACCCGCCATTATGGCTGGAATAATTGCATTTACCGCGGTGAGAAAAGGATAATTCCAAGGGGCAATTACAAAAACCACACCTAGTGGTTCTCTTTTAATATATCGGATAAAACCTGTTTTTTCAGGTAACTCTATGGGAGCCAGTGCGGAATGCGCAGCAGCAATCATATACCGTGCCCGTTCCTCCAAACCCTTAATTTCTCCTTGAGCGTAACGGATAGGCCGCCCCATTTGCCAGCACAGTTCCTCGGCTATTGCCTCCTTCTCTGCTACCAGGACATCTACAGCGGCATTACAGTATTCTTCGCGTTCTGCCAGGGAAGAACGACACCATAATTGTTGTGCTGAATGTGCCTTAATTAAAGCCTGTTCCATTTCCTGTTGATTTGCATAAGATCGTTCGACATAGAGTGAGTTATCTATAGGTGAATAAGTTCTCAAAATTTCAGTCATTTTTAGTCCAATGTTATTCGATTAAATGAAACCTGAATTCGGTTAAATAATTTCAAAATAGCGGTCTAATTCCCAATCCGTTATATGTTTCCTGAATTCACGTTCTTCCCATTCCCTGGTTGCTGCAAAATGCTCAACAAATTCCCTTCCAAATAACTGGCCTGCCGCATTTGAAAATCGCAGATTTTGGGCTGCTTCCCATAAAGTTCGAGGTAAAGCCAATTCTTGATTATGGGTCTGTTCATAAGAATTCCCCTTTATTTCTGGTTCTGGTTCCCATTCCTGCTCTATGCCATACAATCCTGAACCAATGGCAGCAGCCAGAGCCAGGTAAGGGTTGGCATCTGCAGAACCTAATCGATATTCAATGCGTTGGGATTTATCGCTTCCAGGAATGACTCGTAAGGCTGTAGTTCTGTTCTCTACTCCCCAGGTTGCATCGGTAGGTGCCCAATAGCCTGGTATTAATCGCGAATAACTGTTCACAGTGGGTGAAAACATAGCCAATAATTCGGGCATTAATTTTTGTTGGCCAGCGAGAAAATGACGTTGAATTTTACTCATGTTATGAGTAGTTCCCGAATCATAAAAAGCAGATTTACCCCCATCCCTATTTCTTAAAGACAGATGAATATGACCACTCTGCCCTGGGTAATTTGGAGACCACTTGGCCATAAAAGTTGCCATTTTATTATTGCGTTGGGCAAGAATTTTCATAAAGGTTTTAAACAACGCAGCCTTATCTCCTGCTGCTTCAGCCAAATCTACAGCTATAGCCGCTTCCAGAACTCCGGGGCCCGTTTCTGTATGCAGTCCCTCAATTGAAAAATCCATTCGTTGCGCCATATCGAGTATTTGATGATAAAACTCGGCATGAACCGTATTGCGAATAATTGAATAACCAAAATTATCCGGAGTAATCGGTTTTAAATTTCGATAGCCTTTGGCACGAACACTTTCGGGAGTTTCATCAAAGACAAAAAATTCATATTCAAGGGCTGCATAAGCATCAAAGCCCATGTCTTCAGCCTTTTTAATCACACGTCTTAATACAGCGCGAGGGCAAATTGATTCGGCGTGTTGGTCAAACTCAGCCATAAACAACAATTGATTGTCTTCGAAGACAATATCGCGGCAGGTGGAAGGGATAATACGGACATGCGCATCAGGATAACCCGTATGCCATCCAGTGTATTGTACGTTATCATACAGTTTGTCTTTTGAGTCCCAACCTAAAATGACATCACAAAAAGCAAAACCATGTTCCAGAGCGGAAAAAAACTTTTCACGACTCATATATTTTCCAAGCATTACTCCATCAATATCAAATATCCCTACTTTGACATGAGTCAGTTGTCTTTCTTCAACAATGCGTTTTGCATCTTCAATAGAATGAACTTCTCTAGACTTCAGCATGACATATCCTTATGTTTTAAATTGCTTTTTAATTTGAAGGAGAATGATATGTGAGTGTACCCTGTCAAAGATGTTTTCGCAAAAACACAACCCACACCTTGAACTACCTGAAGTTCGCGAACAGAACCTAATCAGAAATTAATAAACGTGACAGAATTCCGTTTTGAATCCAGCTTTTTAAAAAAGAAGCCGCTCTCATCCCCACTTCATCTACTGCAATCCATTGACACAATCCTTCACAAAGTTCTCCGAATGATAAACCCTGGCGCACCGCGTCCAAAGCCCAGGCCTCCTCTTCAGATAAACTGTAATATTGAATCAGATAGTCCTGTGTTCGCCAAACCACCCATGAAACTGCATTAGCACTTTTATTCCATTCCGGCAAATCCTGATCGTTGATTAGAGTGTGCCAAACAGGAATCGCATTCCAAAAATAATTCAATCGTTGTACTGATGGATGAAGCATAAACTGCAACCCTGCCCAGGATTCAGCGGGGACATTACCCATGTCCTGAATCATTAAAACCTGATCATCAGCTGCGTCAAACGCCAGAGTCATTTTCCATTCAAAATCTGCAAGTTCAGCCAGATAAGCATAGGGTTTATCATAGTAATGTTGTACGTAATCGGCTAAAGCATCACCATACCATCTGATGGAGCGATAGGTTGAAGGATGAGCATCGATATAACTGCTGCAGAGTTTATTAAATTCCTCGGTACCTAAATAAGCATGTAATGCGGGATAACTCGTTGTTAAACTCTCAATCAATCTCAATTTATAAGCATCACGATAAATTCCAAGACGAGTATCCATTAAAACTCGTTCCGTTTGCTCGATAGAATGTTTGATATCAGGATGACCTGTTAACAAAAATTTTTGAAACTGACTCTGTAAATTAAGAAGCTCAGTCATACCAGAACCTCCTCTACTAACACCTGTTCAACGATAAGCCTGGCATGATTAAGTTCATGTAACAGCTCATCAAAAGGAGGCATATTGTCATCCCGTTCAATCATTGTAGAAACCGGCCCTAATCTTTGAATCGTATCAGCATACAAATCCCAAACTGGTTGAATAACCGGAGCATCATGTGTATCAATGATATAATCTCCATGATTGGAATGACCTGCTAAATGAATTTGCGCGACACGGTCTGCAGGAACAGAATGGATATAATCCAGAGGGTTAAATTGGTGATTCACTGAACTGACATAAATATTGTTCACGTCCAATAAAATATAACAACCCGATTTCTTAACTATCTCAGATAAAAATGCCCATTCGGTCATTTCAGATTGCTTGAAAGTGAGATAACTGGAGACGTTTTCTATTAATAGTGGACGTCCCAAAAACTCTTGTATTTGCTGAATTCGAGAAACAATATGATTTATTGCTTCATTCGTATAAGGAACAGGAAGCAAATCATGTACATTTAGGCTATCGACTCCAGTCCAACACAAATGATCCGAAATCCAGACAGGTTCAATACGGTTTGCCAGATTTTTCAATTCATGCATATAGTCCATATCAAGTGCGTCACTGCTACCCAAAGACAGCGATACGCCATGCATGACTATAGAATAATCTTGACGTATTTTATCAAGGTAATACAAAGGCTTACCACCTGGAACCAAATAATTTTCACTTAATATTTCGAACCAGTCCAAATCAGGTTTACGTGATACTATTTCTTCATAATAATTGGGACGCAATCCTAAACCAAACCCCAGGAAAGGCATTTTGGGAATGTTGACACGTTCTGATAATTCCATATATTCCCTATATAACGTATAAAACCAGGCATGCGTGACATGCCTGGAGTAATTCCTGCTGCGATACCTGGCTTATTGAGCTACAGTACCACCAGCTTTATCACAATCTTCTTTAGTCATTTGAACAACGCCTTTTCCTTTGCACGCGTTTTGACCTTTGCATGCGTTGTCAGCGGTTTTGCAAGCGCTTTGACCTTTACATGCGTTGCCGCCTTGGCATTGAACCATAGGTGCTGTCGTAGTTTCTACCGCAAAAGCAGGAGCTAAAGCAAACATAGAAGCAGCACCTACTGCCAAAGCAGCACCAGTTAATTGTAATTTGTTCATTAAAGTTCCCTTTATATATTAAGTTAAAATTATTTTAAGCCAGACAAAATAAAAATTTTTGCCCACATCATTCTAGAGAGTGAACTTAAAAATTGTCAAGCCAACATGAACATTACTCACCGCGTTTGCAATTAATTGAATATCAATAATGCATAAGAACCGAGCCGCGACCGTAAGAGGCTGTGAAACATATCAATTTTGTAAAATATCCAGTGTGTAGGTTTAATTAAAGTCTAGCCTTCAATGTCATTAGTAGTTCAATTAATGACAACTATGTTTACATTTAGAGCTTGTTAGATTATGATAAGCACTATCAATTCAACTCTGAGAATTACATGCCTTTACCACACGTACTAATCAACAACCAAAAAATTGCTCTTTTCAAACATTTTGATTATTTCTATGGTCCCTTAATCAACACAACTCCTCTGGGTAAATTCCGTGTACCTCAAACCGTTCGAATCAATGACGAGGTTTTGATTTTTATTTGGAACTCATCAGAACAAGCCTATCACGCTCAAAAAATACTGCATTTAAAAAGCAAACTGAGCGCTAACGATGCAAGACAACAACTATTAACCACCGCTCTTTGGTCAATTCACAATTTTTCAGGAAAGAATAGTTTTTTACCTGAAGATTACAAAAATATTGTTGATGAGTTAACACAAAATTATCCATGGCATTTTGGAGAGACTAAAAAAGATTTTGATCGCCTCTGTGATGCACATTTTCATGTAAAATATAATCCTGCAGGTGGCAGTAATCCACTCACACAGGAACCTTACACCCTCGAATTTATGAGGACTGTTCTTCGTCTTAAATTGGATGCAAACCCCAACCTGAAACACATGGTAATGCAATTGGCCGGTGAAGGAATTTTACCTATAGAAGTCAGTCGCCATGACTACAATTGGGCATCTGGTCCTGACGGCTCTGGTTTGAATATGTTAGGTATATTAATTCTGGAAGAAGGCAATCGATTGCTTGCGGAACATGGCTACTCACTCACGATCGCTGATCCACGAGGAGCATATTCTGCATTACAAAAATCTCATCGTCATCAATTATCCCATGACATTCTGGAACCGCAACAAAATCAACTCTCTGTTACTCATGCAGCCCCTCAAATAAGTCAAGCTCAATTCCCCACTTCTCAACACTCTGGATACTGGGTTTGTAGCCAGGGCCAGAATCGAGCTGCATACATTTCAAAAGGCACCGTTATTATCGGTATTTTTAGAGATAAGACCCATACTGAATGGAAAAAATCAGATCATTTAAACAAGTTTAGAGATATAATATATAATGCCCCGATAACCAATCAAGCATTCGTGTCCATGTCACAACTTGACTGGATATACAATAACGCTAATCCTGCATTGGCCACTAAAGCAGCTTTATACCAAAATGGACAGGCACTTGCTGGAATTTTTAAACGAAATGGAGCTCAATCCGATTGGGAACAAAGTGGTGATTTGAGCCAATTTTCAGCACTTCAACCTAAGAAAGCCGTCCCAAATCCCTCACGACGAGCAGAGATTCCTGTCACAACGTTAAAACCATCCAATGACCCAAGAAGCATCAATAGACTGCTCAATAAATTAAATCTAAATTTTTATGAGCATAAGCAAATGCTATTCTGGCAAAGCAAAGTTACTTCTGGTGGAACCTTGTACAGAGGCTATACCCTCCCGCACAGCATTGCCAAAGTTCTAAAAGAAATTGATAAATCAAATACCCCCTACATCTCTTATACAGATTTTAAAACAATGATAGAGAACAGTTTAAAGCAAGACAGTGGTTCATTATCATCCCAATTAGGACTATCGGGCTTTTTTCGATCAAGCCATGTTTCTGAGCTAAGAAAAATGGCCCAGGAAGGAACTATTGAATCATTCAACCCGACTTTAATCAGGTAAGATGTCTATAAAATACCGGATGCATAAATTAAAACGTGCTGCGGCACTAAAGACAAATGCGCCTTGTACCAAACCGTGTTGATGACTGCAGTGCGTCATCAACTCACTCTCACCATAATCCAGGTTATTAACCCCGTCATTAGAATCAAAAGCCAACTTAAAAAATTAAGAGGTACTAGATCCAGAAATGCCGCAGCAACTGGCAGCTGAATCAATAGGACAGTAAATAAAGCAATAATATAAATTATTATTCGTTTTCCTCTAATGCTCAGACCATTTAAAGCGATGGTTATCCCAATACTGATTGAGCTGAGCATTGCCAGAATTAATGCTCTGGCATAATTGTCTGTATATCCCAGCTTCAAAGATAATATAAAGCTCATGGTGATAATAATCGTCGTAACTACTCCAGTGACTATTATTTTTTGCCAATCGCGAGGACTAAAGAAATTATAATTTTTATTGCGCTCTATAGGTCCAAGTTCGTTATCTTCAGGTATGTCCTGAAATACCAGCAAAGCAGTTGGATGGATAATCAACTCTAAAAGAACAACATGAATGGGATAAAAAGGTAATGGATAGCCCATCAAAGGAATCAAAGCTGCTGATAGTATAAATGGAAAGTGGAGCATTAATAAATAATTAAAAGCGTGCCTGATGTTTTTAAATAATTGCCGCCCTTCAGAAATGGCATTCACAATACTGTCAAAATTATCATCCAACAATACTATATCCGAAACCTCACGAGCACTTTGAGATCCCCTCTCCCCCATGGCAATCCCTATATTTCCGGCTTTAAGTGCAGGCACATCATTGACTCCATCACCAGTCACCGCAACCAATTCGCCCTGACTCTGCAAAGCCTTGACTACATCCAGTTTTTGAATAGGAATCGCTCTGGCGATTACATCAATATCAAGTAAATTTTTATTGGCTCTCTCTCCAATATAGTCATTCAACTCTTCAGCACGAATAACAGTCGGGTTACCAGCGCCTAAGCCTATCTGCCGGGCAATGGCTTGAGCAGTCGAGGGATGATCCCCGGTTATCATCAATACATGAATATGTGACGCCTGACATTCCGCGATTGCCTCAATGACTCCCGGACGTACCGGATCTGAAAATGCGAGCAGCCCCATCCATTCATAATACTGTGTGGGTTCACTTAAATCGGAATCCTCAGCCATCTCGATTTTGGCACAGGCTATCACTTTAAAGCGGAGTGCCGCGAGTTCCTTTATTTTCTCCTTCCATGCTGCTTTTTCCTCAAAATTCAAAGTGGATAGCGCCATAATTGTTTCAGGTGCACCTTTGGTAACGATCAACCACTTAGAATCTTTTGCTATAACCGACGTTTCCCTTTTTCTGTCCTCGGTGAAGGGATAAGTCTTTAATCTTGGTTCAACATAAAGTTGAGCCTTATCTACTTCATCCATGATGGCTATATCGAGAAGATCATAACTGTCTTTACGAGAAGCAATGGCAGCTAAATACAACAGTGTTTTGGCATCTGTAATCGCGGTGGGAAAATACTCGGCTACTTTAAAATGTCCCTCTGTAATTGTTCCGGTTTTATCGGAACAAATCACGGTAATACGGCCTAAATTTTCAACGGAGACCGCACGTCGTACCAATGCTTTTTTCCGTGCTAATCGATATACACCGACACCAAGGTAAAAAGTAAGTACTATAGGAAACTCATCAGGTAATGCTGCTACTGCGAGTGTAGCCGCACTTAGGATTGCATCAATTACTCCAAATCCCTGAACAATACGAACCACGGCTAATAAAACACACAAAAAACCAGCAACAAATATTAGATTAAAAACCAGTTTACTGAGTGCAGCCTGTAATGGAGTTTTCTCTTTCGCAGTCGCTAAAGCAGAATGAACGATTTGTCCATAAAGCGTTTCCTTACCTGTAAAAACCACTCTTAAAAGACCGTGCCCTGTCAGAATTTTAGTTCCCGCAAAACCCCAATAACTGGAGTCAACAGGACTATCCTTATACGTTACTTGCAGAGATAATCCAGTGTTTTTAGTCACTGGAATTGATTCACCAGTTAATGAGGATTCCTCTATTTGAATATTATCTGCAGCAAGAATTAATCCATCTGCAGGAATTGGCTCCCCAGACTGAATGAGAACCAAATCGCCTGGTACCAATTCAATAGAGGGTATGTGAATTACTTTTCCGGAACGAATCACGCTCACTGATGTCGCCAATTGCCCAATCAGGCTTTGAGTCGATGATTGCGTGCGCCAATGTAAAAATGCATCCATACCAATCAATGGAATGATGGCTAAACCCAGAATGATGGCTTCACGATAATTGTTCAAACTGGCAAACAACATACTGGTAATTAACAAAAACCAAATCATGGGATCAGTCATGGTATTGATGATTAATTCATACCAGACATTTACCTTTATGCCAGCAATATCGTTAAGTCCATATTGATTTCGGCGTCTTAGCACATCCTCATTATCAAGACTCCACTCAGTAGAGGTAGAGTCTTTTATTCGAGACCAGGCAATCTTGCGACGCATATATTATCCCTAGCGTTAACTGAGCTCCACCTTTTGCAAATAAGTTGGCAGCTCACAAGTCCATTTCAATGTGTTTTCAATATGCTCTTTCAATGCCAGGGAAGCCGAGGGTTCACCATGAGTGATAAACACTTTTTTAGGCGCTTTTTCGAAATGGCTTAACCAGGTCAGAATCTCCTCATAATCTGCATGTGCCGAAGCATTGGTTAATACTTCCAATTGGGCATTAACGGGATATTGATCGCCATGAATTTTGACTGTAGGCTCATGTCTTAACATTCTATCACCCCGGGTACCTGATGCCTGGAATCCGGTCATCAAAATAGTGTTTAGAGGATTAGTCACATACACTTTCAAATGATGAAGCACTCTGCCGCCAGTCATCATTCCACTGGCGGAAATAATGATTTTAGGTTGGTGATCACGGTCAATCGCCATGGATTCCTCAGAAGTCTGGACGTAACTCGCCACATGACACACAGCACGGCATAACTCAGGGCTAAGCTTGTGTTCATTGCTGTTTTTCAACAGCAGCTCAGTCGCGTCAATGGCCATAGGACTATCCAGATATACCGGGATATCCGGAATTAATTTATTGTGTTTTAAGAGATAAATATAGTAGAGAATCGATTGGGAACGTCCCACTGCAAAAGCGGGTATTAATACAGTACCGCCTCGATTGTATGTGGTATTAATAATATCGGCGATAACCTTAAGCGGATCCGATTTATCATGCAGTCTATCTCCGTATGTGGACTCAAGAATCAAATAATCCGCATTCTTCATGAGTTCTGAAGGTCGCATGATCGGATCATTTAATCTGCCGATATCCCCACTGAACAATACTTTCTTTTGGTTGTATTGAAATTGTAGGAATGCCGATCCAAGAATATGACCAGCGCGATGCCAGCTTATTTCAAAATCACCTGGCATGGGATAAGGAGTATCGTACTCGACTTCCTCAAAATGCTTTAAGGAATTATAGGCATCCTCTTGAGTATACAAGGGTACTGCTGGATTATGTTTACTGTACCCGTATTTATTTGCTCTTCGCGCATCTTCTTCTTGTAAAAAACCACTATCAGGCAAAAGAATGGAACAAAGCTCTTTTGTAGCCTTGGTCGCATAAATTCTTCCCTTAAAGCCCTGCTTTACCAGTAAAGGAATATAGCCGCAGTGATCTATATGGGCATGGGTTAATACAACGGCATCAATCGATTTGGGCGATACTGGAAAAGGAGCCCAGTTTCGTAACCTCAGTTCTTTTAACCCTTGAAACAATCCGCAATCCACCAGAATTTTTTTATCATTTAATTCCATTAGATATTTGGAACCTGTCACCGTACCTGTGGCACCCATAAAGGTCAATTTCATAATAATTCCTTTTTTATAATGAGTTGATTATAAAGCAGATAAGATCAGTAGGAACAGTTTTTTATGATATTTATTCTGTGCAGAACCTATCCGGAAATTAATGCCTCGCCTTTCGTATTTCTTTTCAAGTCAGAACTATCTGCAACGAACTGAATCAGTACTTACGAAAAACCCAAAGTCGAGGCAAAAGGAATTTTTGTAACTACTCAATTACCGCGGAAATTTCGTCATCCAGAACGCAGTACTCTCCTTCAAAGTAGCACTGTACTCGTGTTCCAGCCACATTCAGGAGATCCCTCGTTTCACTCGGGATGACGGTTGTTTTATACGTCATCCTGAACGCAGTGAAGGATCTCCAGAAGCAGGCACCATGCCTCTTTCAGGAGATCTCTCACTTCGTTCGAGATGACGTCTCCTGACTGAATTAAAAATTCCATTTAACAAAGAGATTGGGCGTTTTTCGTAAGGCCTGTGAATATTAACTCATTAACGTGCCATTACATCCTACTCCTTAATAGAGCTTTTCTTTATATTCTCAATCCATTTCTGTCGATTCGCTTTGCTCATATCTGTTTTTTTAATGGCATAATGCAGTACATAGATGCCGTCTTTACCTCGGGTAATCTTTTGAATTTCATCTTGTTGCAGGTTTTCAGGTACTGTCACCTTAAACTCAAAAATCAGTTGATTGGGTTGATCATCAATCGTATTAATCGAATACGTAACACCCGTTTTATTCAAGCTGTCTACAAATTTATTTTTAAATTGAGTGGGGGTCACTTCTTCCATGCCCGGCAAAAACTGTGATGTAACCAGCTCATTCCATTGATTAATATTATCTCCTGCGGGGATATACTCCACGGTCCATACAGCATTGGTTTTTTGTCCCCAGGCAGGTTTCCATACCCTGTTATCGAAATGAACATTCTGTTTATCGTAGGTCACTATTTCAGGGGATGCTGCATCGTCTTGTAATGCGACAAGACTGCAATACAGCTCTCCTTTATAAGTAAGATACACCATGCAGTTTGAATTATTTTCCTTGGTTACCTTAACTACATTTTCTGGAAGCGTTGAACTTGATAAATCAGCATAACAATTCATTGCCATGAATATACCCAGGAACCAACCAATAACAGGATTCATCATTTCATCACAATTAATGAATATGATTTAATTGTAGACTCCGAAAACGCACATTGCATAACGAATTAATCAATCCTAATACCCATTGCCTCTTTCAAGTTTCCCAGTAATCCTTCTGCAAATAATCGCGGCATAATCTGTTGCCCCAGAATGGAGGCGAATTCATACCCACTGTCACCATAATTGGCATCCAACCAAACCAGTCGATCAATTTCACTTCCAGGAACTGGGATACCCTTTATGTTCACAATATAAGTACGCATCACTAACAGAGCATCTTCATAAATCGCTTTAGCCTGAAATACTCCATAAGGATAAACAGAAAGAACTTCTACATTCAACTCTTCATACAACTCACGCGTTAATGTCTGTTCATCCGTTTCATCCCGTTCAATTTTGCCTCCAGGAACTATAAGTTCCCTGGCTGGTTTTCCACGCTTATGAACTGCTAAAACGCGTTTATAAGGGTCAAATATTAAAGCTCCAGCTTTATAAATGGTCGGCAAATTGAATTGATTCATTTTCTAAAACTCCATAATTAGTTGCTGTTAATTTGTCCAAAATGGCAATACAAGGATTACTGATGCTCTCAGGCGTACTAAAAACATTCTGGCAAAACTCGCATTGGTGATGTTGATGAGGAAGTACCGAGTGAAGTCCTTTATCAAAATGAGGATGATTACAATGAGGGCAATTAAAGCTGAATAAATCATGGCGAAGCTCTGGAATCGCCCTTTGAATCTGCAGCACGCGCACC
Organism: Legionella quateirensis; assembly: GCF_001467955.1. Taxonomy (GTDB): domain Bacteria; phylum Pseudomonadota; class Gammaproteobacteria; order Legionellales; family Legionellaceae; genus Legionella; species Legionella quateirensis. Next base: position 203,458 of record NZ_LNYR01000049.1, read on the forward strand.
ATTTCAATATCCAAAAGCACGTCATCTACCCACACTTCACTGTAGGTATTATCAACCACCCGTTTGTTTTCACTGGAATAAGCATGAACATGTATGGCACTTTCTTCAGGACGTTTGGCTGTCCAGATAATTGATGGATTTGATCCCCAAATCTGAAATCCGCCCGGATATCGATCGCGCTCCAATCTTATTGTTCTAGCGGGACGTATTGAAGGTCTTTGTACCTGAAGGTCTCCAAGCCATTCTTTAAACCGAATAATTGGATTAGCAACACAAGGTTGAGCTGTAGCTGTTAACCCACCACATTGACTGCAATAATGTTCGCTTGATGGACGTACAGCTGACCAGCCTTTATCCAGCAATTCAGCTCCGCAATGATCACAGTCAATGCTGACAATGGCAAAATCAAAAATAGAACTCATGGTATAACTCACGGCACTATCTTCGGTTAGCAGCATGCTTTTTCCCTGCCATATCACTTCGATTTCAGAAAACGATTTATCAATTACTTTTTTTCCGATCTCAGTTAATCGGGCATGAATATGAACTCCTCGATCAAAGGCTTGATCATGGCTATCAAACACAGCAGGCAAAGCCCCCCAGGCAGCTACACCTCCTGGAAAATCGGATAGTTCTATAGCGACAGAAGGTTTATTCAGATAGGGGTTAAAATCAGACATAGAGACACCTTAATAAAAAATAAATTAAAGTATCCCTCGTCCTGAAAACAGGATTGTCGTCACAACTCGGGAGGAATCGAGAATAGTTGTAATCACCTGTTTCTACAGAAAAAATATAGTACCGAACAATTAATTTATATGTCAATATAAGAATGATTGGAGTGTCATCGCTGGATAGATGAATACTCTAAATACCCTGGACTATTACACATCAATTTTATAAGGAGATTGTCATGAACGGTTGCAAACTAAGCCCGGTTGGACTAGGCCTGTCTATAGGTGTTCTTTGGGGATTATCCATGTTATTCCTGGGCTTATCTGCTTATCATTACAGCTATGGCAAACCCTTCGTTGAAGCAGTAGCAACTTTATATTTAGGCTATGAACCTTCCATAAAAGGGAGCATCATTGGTGGTATCTTGGGATTTATTAATGCGTTTATTACGGGTTTTCTTATTGCCTGGCTGTACAATAAATTCAGTTGCTGTAAATGCAGCTGTTGCGGTATGAAAAGCAAAGAAGAAACAAAGGCTTAATGAATCAATAGATCCCTGCACAGGAACTCTTGAAGGTTCGTCATACTGAACGCAGTAAAGAATCTCCTTCTAAGTGGCACCGAACTCATGATCCAGCCACATTCAGGAGATCCCTCGTTTCACTCGGGATGACGGTTCATTCGTCGTCATCCTGAACACAGTGAAGGATCTCCAATCGCAGACATCCAGCCACTTCAAGAAGATCCCTCATTGCATTCGGGATGACATGTTCGGAAGTACTGAGAAGTTACATCAAGTTCATAAGGCCAATGCGGCCTTATGAACTTGAGTCTGGAACGGTTTTATTGACGCACAATAATATTATTTTCTACAGTCTGTACCCCGGGAACTTGACGTGCTATTTGCTCCGCGGTATCGCTTTGGCGAATTTTCTTAACATATCCACTTAAGATAACTGTGTTTTGATTGGTCACAACATGAACCTGTGCTATCAGAGGATCGGGATTACGCATTAATGCATCCTGTACTGATTGCGCCAAAGTCATACTGGACTGATAAGGGCTGAACATAGTGCTGCTGCCCGTATTATTCATACATCCAGTCAATAAAAGAAACAAGCCTGCCAAAACGCCATTTACTAAATATTTTTGCATTAGATTCTCCAATAGAGAGTAAGTACAGTCCATCCTGAACATCTTGATATACAACCCGATAAGCCCTCAAACCAGACTTATTCTATAACCACATAACACAACACTGCAAAGAAATGAAAAATACTTCCGGCTAAAACGAATAGATGCCAAAGCACATGACTGTACTTTAATCGTTCCCATGCATAAAAAATAACGCCGACAGTGTAGCATAATCCACCAGCAACAATACATGCCAAACCACCAGAGGGCAATAATTGATAAATTGGCTTGATAACAACCAGACTCATCCACCCCATCAATAAATAGAGTAATGTCGATAAGAGTTCAAATCTATGTACAAAAAAAAGCTTAAAGATCACACCTGCAACGGCAAGAGACCATATAATAGTAAACATGGTCCAGCCCCAGGGGCCCCTCAGAGTGACTAACATGAATGGGGTATAGCTGCCAGCAATCAGTAAATATATGGATGCATGGTCAACGATACGAAAAAAATGTTTTAATCTGGGATTTGTGATGCTGTGGTATATAGTAGAACTGACATACATCAAAATCAGGGTGCAACCAAAAACAATCCCGGATAACAATTTGAATCCGTCATTTTGAGTTGCAGAAAAAACAATGAGTAAAGTAATAGCGGCAAGACTCAGTAATGCGCCCATGGCATGAGTCGTCGCATTTCCGATTTCTTCACCTCTGGTTTGAAGTTTATCTGGTTTAATCCATGGCATAACAGTCTCTTATTCTGGTTAGAACGCATCAACTCATGAGTTTACTTCAGGACTTACGAAAAACCCCAAGGTCGAGGCAAAAGGAATTTTTAATGAAGGAGTTTAGATAAACTAAATGACTGAATTAAAAATTTCTTTTAACGAAGAGATTGGTTTTTTTCGTAAGTCCTGTACTTATTTGAAGGAATAGTAACACATTTGTCAATAATTCTACAGTAAGGTAGTTATAATGGAATACTGCTATACTACTTTTTATAAATCAGCCCCTACAGGATGTAGTGTATGAAAAAAGAGAAGAAAATCACCAAATCAGATCCCAATCAACAACAGGATACCCATGGTGAGTCCAAGGAGCCAGATTCAGTTTTTAGCATCATTGATAAACTCTACCAGGCAAAATTAGGGAAACTCACCGCAGGAATCAGTCCTGCTGCATTAATGACAGCCCATTTTTCATGGATTGCCCAGCTCTTACAATCCCCTGGAACAATGACCCAACTGACTCTCTTCCCCCTGCTTCATGCTCAGGATATGATCTCTAATCTTGTCACCCAAGATAAACCGGAAAATGGGAAAGACGTTCGATTTCATACAGAAAATTGGAGTCATTATCCGTGGCGCTTGTGGGCAGAACTATTTCTTCAACTGGAAGAATGGAGTTTACAATCTACCACCAGTGTGCCTGGATTGCCGGCCCACGTTAAACGCACCGTATCATTTCGCATGAGGCAAATTCTTGATGCTTTATCACCATCTAACTTTGTACTGACCAATCCTGATTTACTTCTGGAAACATTTCGGACTCAGGGAAAAAATCTGATTCGTGGAACCGAACTGGCCATTCAGGATTTTACAGAAAAACTGACAGGCTCTCCTCCAGCCGGGGTTGAAAACTTCATTCCTGGCAAACAGGTTGCTGTCACTAAAGGAAAGGTAGTGTTTAAAAATCATCTGATTGAGTTAATTCAGTATGAGGCTCAGACAGAGAAAGTATATAAAGAACCGATTCTTATTTTACCTGCCTGGATCATGAAATATTACATCCTTGATCTGCTTCCAGATAATTCTCTGGTGAACTGGCTCACCCAACAAGGTCATACTGTTTTTATCGTTTCATGGCGAAATCCAACCAAAGAAGATAGAAATCTTGGACTGGAAGACTACTACCGTCTGGGTGCGATGGCGGCAATTGATGCGGTATCAAAGACCAGAACCGATAGCAAGATTCATCTAATGGGATATTGTCTGGGTGGCACTCTGGCAATGATTACAGCCGCAGCCATGGCAAAAAATCATGATGCCCGTCTAAAAAGCCTGACACTTCTCGCGGCTCAGGGAGATTTTACTGAAGCAGGCGAATTGCTTCTTTTTATCACTAAAAGTGAAGTATCGTTCTTAAAGAGCATGATGTGGGATCAAGGCTATCTGGATACAAAACAAATGTCCGGAACTTTTCAGATGCTACGATCCTATGATTTGATTTGGTCTAAAATGGTTCAAGATTACATGCATGGTACTCAAAGAGGAATGATAGCCCTGCTTGCCTGGAATGCGGATGCGACCCGAATGCCTTATAAAATGCACAGCGAATATCTGGAACAATTATTTCTTAACAATGATTTTGCTGAAGGACGATTTTCAATTGAAGGGAAACATATAGTCGCTGAAAACATTCATTTACCCGCCTTTGTCGTCAGCACAGAAAAAGATCATGTGGCACCTTGGAAATCTGTGTATAAAACCCATCTGCTTATTAATAGCGACATTACCTTTGTCTTGACCAATGGCGGTCACAATGCTGGAATCGTCAGTGAGCCGGGGCATGAAGGCCGATCCTATCTGATTCGCGAAAGGAAAAAAGATTCAACCTATCTTGATCCGACAACCTGGTTAAAAGAAGCGGCAACGGAAACAGGCTCATGGTGGATGGCATGGCATAAGTGGTTAATGCAACATTCATCGCCTCAACTCGTGACTCCTCCCAAACTCGATAAAAAACTCCCTGATGCTCCAGGAGAATATGTCTTACAGAAATGATAGAGGATAAAATGGATAACGAATTTCTTGATAATGTCACCTTTGATGAACTCACTTTAGGACGAAAAGCGACATTAGTGAGAACTTTAACAGAAAATGACATCAACTTATTTGCGGCGATGTCCGGAGATGTGAATCCCGCTCACATGGATCCCAATTACGCTCAAAGTGATATTTTTCATGGTGTAGTGGGACACGGTATGTGGGCTGGAGCACTTATATCCACGTTATTGGGCACAGTATTACCAGGGCCAGGAACAATTTATCTGGAGCAGGACATCAAATTTAAAAACCCGGTACATATAGGTGATGAATTAACCCTGACTGTAGTAGTTCGAGACAAGGATGACGCAACAAAAATTGTCAATTTTGACTGTACGGGCATCAATCAAAAAGGAGAAATTAGCGTTGAAGGACTAGCTAAAGTGATTGCTCCTGTTAAAAAGTTGAGAGTACCTCGTATCTCCTTGCCCCATGTTGAAATCCTGAATCACGATCATTTTAACGCCACCATAGAATCCTGTCGCGATCTACCTCCTATCAAGACGGCTGTAGTTCACCCGGTAACTGCCAATGTATTGGAAGCAGTCGATGATTCCGTCAAAGCGGGGTTGATCACTCCTGTTTTAATCGGCCCTATTAAAAAAATAAAATCCGCTGCAAAGGAAGCCCACATCGACATATCCCAATGGGAGATTATTAATACAGAGCACAGTAATGCTGCGGCTGTTAAAGCTGTAGAGCTTGCTTCATCATGTAAGGTCGATGCAATAATGAAAGGAGCGCTGCATACTGATGAATTAATGTCCGCTATAGTTCCTGTATCATCCGGATTACGTACCAAGTATCGAATCAGCCATGTTTATGTGATGGATGTTCCTACCTATCATAAACCACTTCTGATTACCGACGCTGCAATCAACATATCTCCTAATGCAGCAGATAAAGCGGATATTTGTCAAAATGCCATCAATCTCTGGCGGATTTTGTTTGGAGATGAACATAAGCCCAAAGTCGCCATACTTGCTGCAGTTGAAACCGTGAATCCTAAAATGCAAGCAACTGTAGATGCAGCTATTCTTTGTAAAATGGCAGATCGACGACAAATTTGTGACGGTATTTTAGATGGGCCCCTGGCTTTTGATAATGCGATAAACAAACAAGCGGCTATCGAAAAAGAGATAATATCCCCTGTAGCGGGTGATGCTGATATATTGCTGGTACCTGAAATTGAATCTGGAAACATTCTTGCGAAACAACTGTCCTTTCTGGGGCACGCCGATGCCGCGGGTATTGTATTGGGAGCGCGCGTCCCGATCATTTTAGCAAGCAGGGCTGACTCCTTAAGGACTCGGCTGTTATCTTGCGCGGTAGCGGTGAAAATTTCCGCAGCCAGAAAAGCAGGAAAAATAAAATGACGGATTCTGTTTTATTAATCCTTAACTCAGGATCTTCCAGCGTAAAATTCCAAGTATTTACCAATACGGCAGAACTGACTTCACTGGCCCATGGTAAAATATCCGACTTGGGTACAGAACCCCAATTTTCCGCTTGCAATGAAACTCAATCCGAGCAAAAAACAGTTAAATCACTTGCGATAGATTTTAATCACATACAATCAATTCAGGAAATACTCGACTGGATAAATCACCAAAACAATTGGAAAGTCAGTGCTGTGGCGCACCGAGTGGTGCATGGTGGTGTTCAATTCTCTCAAAGTGTTTTGGTTACAGACGATGTATTCTTTCAATTAAAAAAACTAAATCCTTTGGCGCCGCTGCATCAACCACATAACCTGGTCGCTATAGAAATTATCCATAATATATTTCCCCAATTACCTCAAATCGCTTGTTTTGATACCGCGTTTCACGCTCAGCACAGTCCTTTATTTACAGTATATGCCCTGCCTCAATATCTCCGGAAACAAGGGATCAGACGGTATGGATTTCATGGGCTTTCTTATGAATGGATAGCCCATACCTTAAAAAAGAAACATCCCGGTTTGGCTCAGGGTCGGATTATCACAGCACATTTGGGTAATGGTGCCAGCTTATGTGCCATGCATAACGGTATCAGTATTGATACCACTATGGGATTAACCGCACTGGATGGGCTACCCATGGGCACACGATGCGGCAGCCTGGATCCTGGCGCAATTACCTACATGATCAGGGAATTAGGTTTATCTCCTTCTGAAGTTGAACAAATACTTTATAATGATTCAGGTCTTCTTGGATTATCCGGATTAACCAATAACGTCAGGGAATTACAAGAAAGTCAGGATAAACAAGCTCAATTCGCGCTGGATTATTTTTGTCTTAAAGCAGCTCAATTTATGGGAATGATGGCAATTTCCCTTGGTGGTGTTGATGGTATTGTATTCACTGGTGGAATAGGTGAAAATTCAGAAATAATTAGAACGAATATCCTTGCTCGACTCGAAGTTCTGCGACCTTTTTCTGTCCTGATTATTCCGGCAAATGAAGAGAAAATGATGGCTATGCATGCATTAGAACTCTTGCGTACAATGTAAGTAAAGAGAACAATAATATGGATAAAGACTATTACAAAATTATGGGTGTAAGCCCTGATGCCTCTGATAAAGACATCAAAACAGCGTACCGAAAATTAGCTCGTAAATACCACCCTGACATCAGTAAAGAAGCTGATGCTGAAGAAAAATTTAAAGAGATGGGTGAAGCCTATGAAATCCTGAAAGATCCCATTAAAAGAGCTGAATACGATCAGTACGTTAAAAATCGTGAATTCAACCAAAAGGCATATCAGTCCGCTGGACACGCTGGAACGGGAAGGCAACATCAATACCAGGATGTTCAATTTGATAGTGATTTCTTTGAATCTTTATTTGGCCATTCTCGATACCAACATCAACCAATGACGGGACAGAATTATCAAGGTAAGATCACAATCAGTCTGGAAGAAGCCTTTAATGGTGCGGTAAAAAGTGTGCAGGTTCCAGTGGATCAAGGCTCGGAAACCAAATTACAGACTTTAAATGTTAAAATTCCAGCAGGAATAAAATCCGGTCAGCAAATACGTCTGGCAGGCCAAGGCGGAGCAGGCATTAATGGCGGATCCAGAGGCGATCTGTATTTAACTATAGATGTAATGAAACACTCACTTTTTGATGTAATGGAAAATGACATTTATCTCACTCTGCCCATTGCTCCCTGGGAAGCCGCTCTAGGCACTACAGTAGTAGTACCCACATTGAGCGGAAAAATTGATTTAAAAATTCCCCCAGGCTCCCAAGGTGGACAAAAACTAAGAATCAAGAACCGTGGATTACCAGGAGCAACCCCTGGCAACCAATACGTACTTTTAAAAATAATTACTCCACCAGCTACCTCAGAAGCAGCAAAAGAGATGTATAAAAAAATGGCGGAAGTAATGCCTTTCAATCCACGCGAGAAAATGGGAGCATAGCATGAGTAAAAATAATCTTTTAACCGGCATGCTTATTGAAGAAACAACTACTTATACCTTCGTAGAAGTATGTCATCGATACCATATTCCTGAAGACTTGCTCATTGAGATGATAGAATATGGATTGTTTCCAAATCAACCAACGGATCCCAAAAACATCATGATGGATCAAAAAGCCCTTCGACGCATTGAATCCGCATTCCGTTTACACAGAGATTTGGAAATTAATCTACCGGGCGTAGCGCTGGCACTTGAGCTGTTAGAAAAAATTGAAAAAATGCAGAATGAACTGGATATATTACGAAAACATTTTTAATTAAAATAGTTTCATCATCTACCCGTATTATTTCACTTTTAATACGGGTTATCTTCCTAAGCTAACACAACCACCTCCCCATCCACCGCCACGTCATCCCCCGCACTCCATCACCCTCCGAACTCCGTCACCCTCCGCACTCCGTCACCCTCCACACTCCGTCACCCTCCACACTCCGTCACCCTCCACACTCCGTCACCCTCCGCACTCCCACCGCACTCCGTCACCCTCCGCGAAGGCGGAGGGTCCATGAATAGTGCGTCCAAAAGAGAAAAAACATATAACTATATTCTTAAGGGTATTTTGTAACTAATAACAAAAAGGGGCGTAATAACAGTAAATCTTATATAAAGGGGTTGGGGAGCAAAAGAATATAGCCAAAGAATGGACCCTCCGCCTTCGCGGAGGGTGACGAGGTGTTGGAGGGTGGCGTAGTGGAAGAGAATGACGAAACGGCAGAGTGTGACGAAGCATCCGTCACCCTCCGCACTCCGTAACCCTCCACACTCCGTCACCCTCCGCGAAGGCGGAGGGTCCATGAATAGTGCGTCCAAAAGAGAAAAAACATATAACTATATTCTTAA
>NZ_LNYR01000049.1:212412-241638 GCF_001467955.1 Legionella quateirensis
AAGTGGCGTAGTGGAAGAGAACGACGAAACGGCAGAGAGTGACGAAGCATCCGTAACCCCCCACACTCCGTCACCCCCCACACTCCGTCACCCTCCAAACTCCGTCACCCTCCGCACTCCGTCACCCTCCGCATTCCGTCACCCTCCGCGAAGGCGGAGGGTCCATGAATAGTGCGTCCAAAAGAAAAAAAACATATAACTATATTCTTAAGTGTAATTTGTAACTAATAACAAAAAGGGGCGTAATAACAGTAAATCTTATATAAAGGGGTTGGGGAGCAAAAGAATATAGCCAAAGAATGGACCCTCCGCCTTCGCGGAGGGTGACGAGGTGTTGGAGAGTGGCGTAGTGAAAGAGAGTGACGATGCAGCAGAGGATGACGAGGTGTTGGAGAGTGGCGTAGTGGCAGAGAGTGGCGAAGCAGCAGAGGGTGACGAGGCGTTGGAGAGTGGCGTAGTGGCAGAGAGTGACGAAGCGGCGGAGGGTAACGAGGTGTTGGAGAGTGGCGTAGTGGCAGAAAACGACGAAGCGGCAGAGTGTGACGGGGGGCGACAAATGACCGTTCTTGCGGAGGGTACTATTTTTTTCTGCTGCGGAGTAACAGGTTGATGCGATTATTCAACTTTTGGATGATAATCCGGTATCTCTTTAGGTCTATACCCTTTTATCGTTCTAAAAAATTCAATAATTTTAGGGAAATCACGGTTAATATCTCCTGTCGGCCAAAAAGGTTCATGTATCCGAATTTCCCGGGTTGAATAATCTGGGCCTATCATAACAATGGGTATATGTGCCTGACAGGCAATGTGATAAAAACCCTCTTTCCATCGTGTAACTGGACTACGCGTTCCCTCCGGAGCCAAGCCTAACCGGAGTTCATCACTGGTACGAAACAATTCAACAACTTTCTCTACCTGATTTCCTTTTTTAGAACGATCAACAGGTGCTCCTCCAACAGCTCTTAAAAAAAGTCCAAAAGGAAAAAAGAACAATTGGCTTTTAGCCAAAAAATTAACCTTGACACCAACAATAAAACGCGCGCACAAACAGATAAAAAAATCCCAGTTACTGGTATGAGGAGCAACGATTACCAAATATTTTTTATCCTTTGGTAATTCTCCAATAATAGTCCAACCCATTATTTTGTATATTAATTTGCACAATCTCTGCATGACAAAAATCCATTTTTGTTTTTATTTCAGTATATACAAAATAGGGATCATTTTAATATTTCTTTCAATTATAATTTCGACAGAAATGCTATTTTTACCTGGTACTTTTTACTGTTCTGACCGAACTACATTCAAAAAAGTGATCATAACATAGCCACCCTTACCTGATTAGACAACAATTGATTGACAACTCTACAATTTTCCGACATCTTGAGAACGAATCTGGATAGAGCTTACAAAGGAGTGTGTCATCATGTTTAGTAAAGAATTAAATGAACATTGTTCCTCTAAAGTGCTTCACTCTGTTTCTCTCCCAAAAGACATTTGGCTGGAAATCGCATTAAACTGCACCTCGCCACAGGATTGCTATAAAGTCTTAATCCTGAACAAGCTCACAGCAGAACTACTTAAAGATGAAATTTTTCATAGTGAATTAAACAAAAGAAAATTAAGTTCCTTGCAAGTATTCTGCGGTGGTGATGCTACGTTCCTATTGACCCTGGTACAGGGAAAATCGTTACTGCTTGGAACAGGAAAAAATGAGTACTATCAGCTGGGTTCACAACAGAATAGAAACCAAAAACAATACATTCCTATCACATTACCCGATGAAATGGTCTGTGTTCAAAGTGTACGGGCAAGTCATTTCCTAAGTGTGATTTGCGGTCGTGACAAGGACAATCACCCTATGGTGATTGCTTATGGAACAAATATTCAGGGACAACTTGACACCAGTAATTCATTCAATACGCCACTGTTCACGCCAATCAAATTACCGGAACAAATGACGACAGTTGAAGATCTGGTCACCGGAAGTCTTCATTCGATACTCTACGGACGTAATAAAGAAAACCAGTTGATTGTGGCAGTCTGTGGCTATAATGAATATGGTCAATTAGGTACCGGTGACACTGTTCGAAGAAATTATTTCACCCCGATAACTGTGCCAACAGAAATGATCTGCATCGAAAAAATCTGTGCTGGTGGATACCATAGCCTGATTAGTGGTCGGGACAAAAATAATCAATTAATACTGGCAGCATGTGGTGCAAATGTTCATGGCCAACTGGGTACCAAGGATGAACTTAACCGTCATCAATTCACCTTGATTCAATTGCCAGAAGACATAAAAAAAATTGTGGATATACAAGCAGGTATTCGTCACAGCGTTATTTTAGGTCTGAATCAAGACAACAGACCTATAGTATTAACTTGCGGAGCAAATAATCTGGGGCAACTGGGTACCGGCAATTTACTGAATACTAATCGATTTACCCCTATTCCATTGCCTGAGGGTATGCAGACTGTCAATAATATAGAGGCAGGAGGTTATCACACCCTGATTTGCGGCAGAAAACAAAATAACCAACCGATGGTAGCCTTATGTGGATATAATGAATTTGGTCAACTGGGAACAGGAGATAACATCAATCAATCCGAATTAACGGTTATTAATCTGCCTCCAGAAATGGTAACCGTAGATGATGTCGTGGCAGGAGAAAGGCACTCTATAATAATAGGGCGATCCAGAACCAATCAACCAGTATTAGCTGCATGCGGAAGAAATATTAACGGACAACTCGGTATTGGCGATTTAAAGGATAGGAATCAGTTTTGCATCATTGGCAAATTTTGGTACTTACGCTCTCAAGAATCAAATCTGCTCACTTTTTTTTCCCAACCAAAGCAGAACGATGATCAATCCCAATCAATTTGTTTTAGTCTGAGCGGACGTTAGCTCATAGTGAACAGTAGATCATTATCCTCACTTGTTACACATCATCCTGCTCAAACGCCTACGTACCACGGCTTGTCCGCTGTACGTAGAGCACTGATTCACAGCTCTGGAGAACATTGCAATTTATGCTCTGAGCGGTACACTATCCAACTCAACTATAAGAAAATAAACCACTATGTCGAATAATCACAACCGAATTAGCGAAGAGACCTTGAATTGGGTACGTTCTTTTATCATAGAACATAATATATGCCCCTTTGCTAAAGGAGCCGTTAATAAAGATCGCTTAAGAATCAGTGTCTCGCACTCGACAAAAAAAGCTGACTCGCTTGAAGATTTAATGTCAGAAATTCGTTTATTAGATGAAAATCCAACTATAGAAACCACATTGCTTGTCTACCCTGACTCATTTAAAGATTTTTTTAATTACCTGGATTTTATTGATTTGGCAGAACAGCTCATCATACTTCAGGGTTATGAAGGTATTTATCAAATCGCCAGCTTTCATCCTGATTATTTTTTTGCAGATACCGATCCCGATGATGTATCCAACTACACCAATCGCTCCCCATATCCCATGGTTCATCTGCTCAGAGAAGACTTGCTGGAAAAAGCGATTTTGGCCTATGGCGATACTGCACAAATTCCAGAACATAATATTGCCAAAATGCATCAACTTGGTTTAGAAAAACTAAAAAGAAAGGATTAAAATAAATACACCTAAACATCTCCAAAAATCGGATAAATGTACTAAAATTATACATATAGGATAATCCAATATTCAGGTGCAACATGAAAAAACAGGATCCTGCCCTCTCCATGCCCAACCCACGTTTACTGGCTGCGATATACTTCGGTTTATTGTCTGTGGTTGGTACTATTATTATTAACGCGTTTCTGGATTCTATTGGTGTTGATCAAATAATACCTGTTTTTCAAGCGGTAGTTTTAGGCATAGTCGTTGCTGCTTGTTCTGGAGCTGTATTTGGTGAAAGTATTGTGCATTGCAAAAAACCCTATAAATCTAAAACATTTTGGCTCGGATTTAGTATGGTAATCGCCTCATTACCGATATTTGATCTGGGTATCCTGTTATTTATGAGTGAAGAAAATGCCAAATTATTTTCAATAGCCAAATTTCATGACCTGGTTTACTTCTATTTAGTCATTCTAGCCTACAGTTATATTTTATTTGGAATTGTTCTGGCAGTTATTGCAGGTTTCGCCGCTATGTATTTACGAGGCCAATTAGTATACGATATCCTGCATACACAAGAACGACGCAAACGGGTGACTAAACCAACTCCGGTAAAAGCAAAAGTTGCACATCCACATAAGGTACATACGACGCATCGTTAAACTTAAAATAAACAACTTGAGTGACTTCCCAAGAAGTTCGGATGAAATTTTTAACGGAATTTTTAAGAAGATGCTCACTTTATAACTGTAAAATCAATATGGTTTAGCCAATGCAGGATTTAAATAATAAAAATTCACTGCTTGATTTATTAGGTCAAGGCGCGACGGTTATAACCCCTAACAATCGATTAAGTGGCGCATTACTGCAAGAATACTTCAGCTATTGCCATACGAAAACCGTAACCAAACCCAAATGTTATCCATACAATACCGCATTGATAAAAACCTATAATCATCTCATCATGCAACGCCCTGATCTACCGCATCCTGTGTTATTAAATGAAGCCCAGTGCCAACATTTATGGCGTAAAATAATTAAATCCGAACCAGGAATAACTTATAGCGAAGGCTTGCTAAGCGCCGTAATGCAAGCCTGGGAACAATGCCAACAATGGCAAATTGATCCTAAAAACCCTGAGTTTCAGTACACCCCACAAACTCGAACGTTTCAACAATGGTGGCTGCATTTTAATAAACAGTTGGAAGTGTTGAATGCCATTAATGAACATCAATTAATTCCGTACATCCTGCAAGCACCTGATATTTTATTCACACAACCGGTTATTTGGGTCTGTTTTGATGATTTTAATCCCCAACAATTGGCTCTGCAAAACCATCTGCGCAACAACAAAATAGCTCAATACCGTTATGATTTGAAACAGCAAACAGATACAACTCGAGTTTTTGCTGCCAAAGACATTAAAGAAGAATATCAACAGCTCATATCATGGCTGAAATTAAAAATAGACAAAGGAGAACAAAAAATTGGGGTTGTCATTCCCAATTTACAACAGGAATCACGCTCCTTAAAAAGAATTATTCAGCAGCATTTTGAACCCCAGTTAGTTAATATTTCCCTGGGCCAGCCATTAAGCGAATTTCCTCTAGTGGCTCATGCCCTGGTCTGGTTGAATCTGAAACCTGACCATCTAAGTCAGTTCCAGGCCGCTTTATTGCTTCAATCTCCTTATCTTGGCAATGCAAAAGAAGAATTTATAAACCGCTCACAAGTACTGCAAGACAGCACGTTATTACAAAGTCAATCATTTCAGTTACAGTCCTTTATCAAGGAAGTAACTCACTTGGCACCTCAATTAGCGGACCGTTTAAAGACTGTTAACGTATATCCTGAAATCGCATCGACGCAACAATGGATAAACCTGTTCCAAAACCGATTAAACGCGCTTGGGTTTCCAGGGGATTATGGATTAAACTCAGAAAATTATCAGTGCTATAATCGTTTTTCTTCTCTTTTCGATGAATTCAGGCAACTGCATTTAATCAGTACTAATCTGAGTCAAAATGAAGCACTTGATGCCTTGATGCAGCTTGCCGATAACACCATTTTCCAGGCTCAAAAAATCCATGCTCCAATTCAAATATCGGGTTTGTTGGAAGCATCCGGATGTGAATTTGACAGCTTATGGGTCATGGGTTTAACAGACCAGTGTTTACCGCAAAAACCGCGATTGTCTGCCTTTATTCCACCGGACATGCAACGTAAACTCCTGATGCCTCATAGTCTTCCTGCCCGTGAGTTACTCTTTGCAAAACAAACCCTGCAACGACTGAGACAGGGAAGTGCTGAAACGGTATTCAGTTATGCACGATTTCAGGGCGATACGCCCAATTTACCCTGTTCCTTAATCCTTGATTTTCCCCCGTATGACTGCATGTCCATTCCGGTTGAACCACAATATCAAAATGAATTAGTCCCTCAAGATGAATCGTACATAGTCCCGCTTTTAGCAACAGAAACAATATCCGGGGGCACAGCGTTACTTGCCTATCAAGCCAAATGCCCCTTTAAAGCCTTTGCAGAGCACCGGCTGAAAGCAAAACCGTCTCAACCCACTTCAGAAGGACTGGATGCTAAGGATAAAGGAATTATTGTTCATAAAGTCATGGAATTACTCTGGCGTCATCTGGGAAGTCAAAAAGAATTAATTCAATTGAATAAAAAAATCCTGGACCAATACATTGATCAATCCATTCAATCAGCCCTGTCGAACATGAGACAAGTCCATGCCGAAGCTGTGCCTGATCTGATAAAGGATGTAGAGTTCGTTCGCCTAAAGCGACTGGTTCATTCAATATTAGAATGGGAAAAGCAACGCCCTGAATTTGAGATAGCTGCCTTGGAAGAGTCATACACACTGAATCTTGCTGGGCTGAATTTTACCGTACGAGTAGATCGTCTGGATCACGTTGAAGGTTCCAAATGGATCATCGACTATAAAAGCAGTCTGCCTGCCAGCAAACCATGGAATGAAGAAAGACCTACTGAACCCCAATTATTACTCTATACACTTCTTGATAATGAAATTAATACTTTATTATTAATCCAATTAAAAACGGGTAAAATACTCTGCAGCGGTTTAAGCGAGAATAAACTGGATATAAAAGGTATCAGTGCATTAAAAGCAGAAGAGTCCTGGGAGCATCGCCGTAACGAGTGGCACAAGCAATTAACTGATCTGGCAGAGGAGTTTCAACGAGGGTTCTGTTTACCCCAGCCTGCAAACGCGGCACTCTGTGAACAATGTGATTTCCAAAATCTCTGCCGATTCAGAGCGACTGATAGTTCCAATTAAAACTGGCAATGATACAAAGTGAGTCTGTATTGGCAACATACCCTATAATTTAATAAACCAGGCAGGAATCATCCATGCATCATCTAATTCTTGGATACGGCTATTGCGGCTATTATTTAGCACAGGAGCTATTAAAAAACCAACAAAACGTTACGGCTCTGTCCCGACATCTAAATCACGAGATGGCACTTCCAGGCTTAAACCATTTAGCGATTGATTTAAATCAACCCTTTGACTGGACTGAACCAGATACAATTTTGTATTACCTGATTCCACCACCCGCTCAAGGAGACCATGATGTTTTTCTAAAGCAATTTCTTGGTCACAGTTTAATAAAAGCCAGGAAGGTACTCTATTTTGGATCCAGCGGGGTATACGGTAATCATCAAGGAGCATGGGTAAATGAGGACTCACCCTGCCTCATCAATTATTCTCGTCAACTACGTCGTCTTGATGCCGAACAACAGTGGCTCTCCTTTTGCGCGCATCAAGAAATTGAAGCTGTACTGCTAAGAATTGCAGGAATATATGGTCCGAATCGTTTACCCATTGACGCAGCTAAAACTAAAACAGCCGTCATGGAATTAAATAAGGCGCCTCACACTAACCATATTTTTGTCAAGGATTTAGCAAAAATTGCATCGCTGTTCGGCCAAAACAAAGTGCCTCATACCCTCTATAACGTTGCTGATGGTGATCCCAAGCCTATGGGCAGTTTACAACAATTGGTTGCACAATCCCTGGGCGTAGAAGAAGCGCCTTATGAATCATGGGAACAAATCTGGGAAAAAGCCAGTCCAATGAAACGGGAGTTTATAAAGGGATCAAAACGACTGGACATCACGCGATTAAGAGCAACTTTGGGATCTTCTTATGAATTGACAACGCTCAGTGATGGGGTTAATCAAAGCCTTCAAGATTATATTGTTTCATAAGACCTGATAATAATATACTCCCACTTTGGTAACGACTCAAAAAATTCGAGACAGGTCATCCCGAGCTTATAACGTCGTTACACTAAAGTAATGATACCTACTTTTTTATTTAGAGATGAATTATGCCTTATAAGAAGAATCCAATTGATCTTAAAATTCATATGGACAATTGCAATCAATGGCTCGACACTATGTTTGCGAATTTTGAATTAAATCAATCCATTGAAGTACAATTGCGACGGGTTAAATCGTTCTATAATCGACAATATAATAAGGCAGAATGTAAATCAGCGAAAATCAGTGTCATTGAACACTATCAAAATTTAATTATAATTCTGGCCTCGGTCAGTGCTGGAGAACTGTCTCCTGAACAAGCATTTGACAGAATTGACGAATTGACTGAAATCAGACAGATAAAAATTATTGCCCATAATTTAATCAATGTCTGCGAATTACTTTTCTGGGCAGCAGCATCCGCTGTACTCTATATTTCCTGTGTTTCTGTTGGAATTCCATTACTTTTCTGTGAACCAATCTATGGATTAATTGTTTCTATTAGTTCTACCCTGTTAATGACGGCTTCAATAAATAACGCATTTAATTGCTTTGAAGAGTTTAAAACTTTTGATCGAGTGAATAAAGAGTCGGATCGAGAGAAAAGCCTGATCTCATTTTTTAATCCATCCAGGGCAAGCAATGAAACCCAAACGTTAGACAATAAACACTCGCTGGAAGATACAGAAATTAATGCAACCATTTGATAAGGAATAGAAAATCGTGATTCAGGATAACATTGATGTTCTTATTATTGGAGCAGGACCTGTAGGGCTATTTTGTGCCAATGAACTCACGCGACATGGATTGACTTGTAGAATAATCGATAAAAAAAGCTCCTTGAGTGTACGCTCCAAAGCGCTGGGTCTTCATATTCGAACCCTCGATGTTTTGGAGGACTGTGGCCTTCTGGATGAAGTCATGAAACAAGGACTTCCAATCGAAGGAGTTGTGTTTAAATCCAATGGAACAATACTGGTATCCACGTCATTTGCCGGAATTGAAGCCAACAGACATTACTTAATTGATCTTCCCCAGAACCAGACCGAAACCATTTTTTATCAAAGCCTAGAGCAAAAAGGTGTTAACGTCGAATGGGATACAGAATTAACTCATGTCATTCAATCGCCCACAGAGATCACAGCCACTATCAATAAACCTGACAATAAAATTGAATTGCTCAACGCAACCTGGCTCATTGCCTGTGATGGGGCTCATAGTACGGTAAGAAAACAAGTTAATGCTGAATTCAAAGGCTCCGAATACAAACAAGCCTGGTGGTTGGCTGATTTATTAATCGATTGGGATATCCTGGACACTCATATGACTGTCTACATCAGTGATCGGGGACCTTTAGCCTGTTTCCCTATGGGAAACAAACGCTATCGTCTTGTTTTAACAGCGCCACAAAAAGGCACGACCGAACCAACCCTCCACGATGTAACACGAGAATTCAATCTACGCGCCTCGGATCCCGCTATCCTTTCAAATCCTGTATGGATCAGCCAATTCAATATCCATCATCGTCAAATTCAAGAATATCGCTACGATAGAATTTTTTTCGCAGGAGACGCTGCTCACATTCATAGTCCAATGGGTGGTCAAGGTTTGAACACAGGAATTCAAGACATTTATAATTTGATATGGAAATTGGCTCTGGTAGATAAAGGAAAAGCAAAACCTGATTTATTAAACAGCTATCATGAGGAGCGTTTTCCTGTTGGTCAGGAAGTCATTAATACGACCGATAAAATGACCAAACTCATGTTAATCACCAATCCAGTACTGGTGGCACTTCGTAATTTATTCATTCGTTTAATAAGCTCAATAACGCCAATTATGAATTACATGGCTAAGAATATCGCTGAACTTGCAATATCCTATGCCAAAAGTCCGATAGTGCATCAGTCAGGAAGCGCCAAACATCTCGCAGCAGGTGATTACTTACCTGCTTTTCAATTAATACATAATGAAACCCAACAAGCCACAAGCAGTACCGTGATTACTCAGGGAGTAATGCATCACGTGTTTCTATTTGAAGGATTGAAGAATAAAAAATTGACTGAGTTGCGGCACATGGCTAAAACTCTGGTTCAAAAATATCCCAACTCACTAAAAGTTCATTGGGTAAGTTCCACTAAATCAGTACAACCCGATGATTCAATTACTCTTTGGATTGATGAGCAACAACGTGTTCATCAACATTTTGGTCTAAAAAAGCCCTCACTTATTTTAGTAAGGCCAGATAAATACATCGGATTGATACAACAACCAATCCATATCAATAGATTTATGGAGGATTTATATCTGCTGACTTAAAGGGATTAATATTTCATAGAGCTGAATTGAATCAGAAACAGAAGATGAAAGTATGGTTTAAAATGCCGATGATATAACACCTGATTTGGCAGTCAAGTTAGAGTCTCGTTATTAGGTGTTCCATGAATAAAAACAGAAATGATCTTGGATGATGCAAGGATAGAAATAAAGTATGAAACGCTGAGATCTGACTTCAATGCTGGATATAGGCCGGAAACTGTTTGCCAAGATCCATAAACAAAAACATCAAGCCCACCATAACCATGACATTCATTTTTTAGCACGAGAATTAGATGATTGGTTAGTTGAAGGAGTTCATGCCCTTATCGATAGCAGATATACACCACGATTTCTTAAGCGTTGTTATTTTCCAGACGAAATGATTGACCAACTCCATCTTTCCGACCGTATTCTGCAACATGTTTTGCTTCACCAATTAAAACCCACATTTCATTTTGACATGAACCCTAATTGTTATCATCTTCATAGGCCAAGCGGGGTAAAGTATGCAACGGAGCAAGTTAAATGGATGGTCAAAGATGGGGTTTCTCCCCGGCGCATCATCAGTTACTTGCATCGATGGTGTATGTGGTGGGTGAGAACAGCAGCACACTGGTTATACCAGGACTTGTTTTTATGGTTTTTGGACTCATGCCGGGATGAGCACGTGGCGGCTTTCGCCGCCGATCTTCTTTACCGGCACGATGTCAATTCGGTCAAATCTGAGACACTTGGTGATGATTATCTAGCGTCATTTGGTCTTCAAGTTGCGATTTGAGATTGATAAAATCGTTTGTTCTTACTTTACATAATGCCGTCATGGCATTCAAATCGCGCGCAGCCCGCCCGGTCTGGCCGCGTCGCGCGACGTGGGCACCGCGGCCGCTAGGAGTCTTATATATTGCAAAATCAACCGACAACTTAGAATCAAGACTAAACCAATTTTTATGCTTGTTAGTAGCCCTATTATAAAATTGTTTCGATGATTTTGGCAGTGAGATAAACTTAGGAACAGGATAAAACCGCTCATTAGAGCAGTATTCATCAACAATATGCATAGGTAGCAGTTTTTGTGCACCACCAACACCTTCTCGCCACTGCTTATCAATGGCATCCCACTTCTTTTCCCCAAGCGCGTTTAGCGAATCTACCTGTGTTTGCAGCTCTTTAATAATGGTGTTTTCGAAATCAAAATGCTGTTCAGTGATTGTTCTTCCATTAAGCTTATAAGTGACTCCGTCTGTGTTGACTTTGTTGTATTGAGCAATCAATTGTGCAAATACTTCTTTGCCTTCTTCATTACTTGGAATGCACTCAATCATTGTTGCCCACATATGCTTATCCAGAGCCCACAGTGCATATTCAAAGCCGCTTATGTTCTCAAATTCTCGCCCAGAACAATCCGTCACTTTGCCCCGTTTAAAAATTAAACTTATGTCCTGCTTTAACATCGCTTTAACCACATCATGTTCCCCGCGTGTCACATGATGCAATAATTTACGAACATCAATCACTGGTTTAAACAAAGCCAAATAATATTTTGATGTCTGAGCTAAGTTTACTAAATCACGGTTTGATAAACTTTGTGCAGTTTCAATTTTAAGTTCTGCTGGTAATTCATCAAACATCTCAAATTTGTCTTGCATACTTTCACTTTAATTCTATTCAC
The DNA here is from genome assembly GCF_001467955.1 of Legionella quateirensis. Lineage (GTDB taxonomy): Bacteria > Pseudomonadota > Gammaproteobacteria > Legionellales > Legionellaceae > Legionella > Legionella quateirensis. The sequence goes on from NZ_LNYR01000049.1 coordinate 224,314, forward strand.
TTGGGATAATTTAAGAAAGAATTATACGTGAATCAATTGAAAATAAAAAGAGCTATATGAATTTAAATTGCCCAACAAAAAGAGTGTTCAGAACTATTCTTACGTTAATGCGAAGTCACACCCTGTCCGCGGGACGTCGGGAGCTTGGTTTCTCCCGGGGTTATTATGAGGTTACGTTTATGACGTTTAACCTATTAAATATTATATAAGTTTTTACATTCTGCCTCTGTCAAAGAAATTAAGTTGCAAGATTACCTTCAAGTTGCATTGCGAAAATTAACCAGATGCTTAATAATGATTAAATTACTGATCTAAGGAGTGGAAATGTCACTCAACGCAACTAAAACACGAGTCCTCAGCATTGGATTAATGATTTGCTTATTAAGTAGTTGCTTTCATCCGCCATTTAATAATTTTCGGCCAGATCCACGCACCGCTCGTAAAACTGCCGGAGGAGCAACAGCTGGTGCTGCAATTGGCGCTGTAGCCAGTGGAACGGTATCGGGAACGCTGCTTGGCGCGGGTATTGGCGGCGCAATCGGCGCGGCCACTGGCCTCTATAAAGATTCCAAACCTAAAATTATCAAGGACTTAAAAAAGCAGGATATTGAATTTATCGAGTACGGCGATACTAAATTATTGATCGTCCCCACTGATAAATATTTTATGTTCAATAGTCCACGAATTAATGAACTATGCTACCCCGGTTTAAATAACATCATCCGGTTATTAAAATTCTATCCGAAAAGCCGTATTTATGTAGCAGGATTTACTGACAATGTCGGGTCTCGTTACCATAAAAGAATGCTTTCCCAGGCGCAGGCAGAAACCATGCTCACTTTTCTATGGGCAAATAATATACCTGCAAGTCGACTCAAAGCTGAAGGTTATGGAGACAAAAATGCCGTCTCAGATAATAAACTGATACATGGAAGCGCACAGAACAGACGCATTGAGATTCAATGGTTTAATGGATTAGTTGCACAAGCCCAACCTCCGATGATGTATATAAAATAAGGCTGATTAATGCGTTCGAGATTTATAGGAGGCATCCTTTTAATTGTTGGTACGTCCATAGGCGGGGGCATGCTTGCCCTGCCAGTTGCCAATGCTGCTACTGGATTTTGGCAGTCGTCTCTAGTTCTGTTTGTCTGCTGGGCATTTATGACTCTTGGTGCATTTTTTATCCTTGAAGCAAATCTCTATTTACCCAGAGGGAAACACATGGTCTCCATGGCAGCAGCCACATTGGGAAACTATGGTTTACTAGCAGCCTGGATAAGTTATCTGTTTTTATTATATACCCTGCTCTCCGCCTACGTTTCTGGAGGAGCTGATGTACTCAATAGTTTGCTCTTTAAAGTCGGGCTTCATCTCAATGAATGGCAAGCCAGTACCTTATTTACCTTAATTTTTGGTTTGATCGTTTATGGTGGCATTCATTATGTTGATTTAGCTAATAGAGCGCTCATGTTTGGTAAATTAGCCGTCTATTTTTTGCTGATTGTCCTGATAGCGCCCCATATCGAGGTGCAGCATTTTCAACATGGGGAACTGCGATATATTGAGGGGTCAATTATGATTTTGATTACCTCTTTTGGCTTTGCCATTATTGTCCCGAATTTAAGAGAATATTTTGATGATGACATCAAAACATTGAAAAAAGTGATTTTTATCGGTTCTTTAATACCATTGATCTGCTATTTAGCCTGGGATGCAGTTATTATTGGTACTCTGCCCTCTGAAGGAAGTCAGGGTCTTGAGAACTTAATGCAAAATCCCCATACAACAAGTGCTCTGGCCAGTTTATTGTCAGACAAAGTGCACAATTCAACCATTAGCGCCTTTTTTAATTTTTTCACGTCCATATGCATGCTCACTGCATTTCTTGGTGTATCACTATGCTTGTACAGCTTTCTTGCTGACGGATTGAAATTGCGTGAAAAAGGAACTCATGGAATTGGCTTGTTTCTATTAACGTTTATACCACCATTACTTATTGTCATATTTTATCCTGGCGCATACATGCATGCCTTGAGTTATGCAGGGATTTTCTGCATTATTTTACTACTACTTTTGCCTGCGCTAATGTGTTATTTTGGCAGGAAGCATTTTAGTGCGAAATTTATGGTACCAGGTGGTAAAATATCTCAATGTGCCATTATTCTTGTATCAATAGCATTATTGATGCATGAAATTTGGGGGCTCCTGGTTTAAAAATGAACTTCATCAAACATAAAACTGATTGACTTTTATTGAAAAATAAAGTATCATTGTGTTCTATATTTGTACTGATTTGGGTAGTAATTAAGTGCTAAATTCAAAATTAATAGGTGGTATATTACTCATTGTTGGAACGTCCATTGGCGGTGGAATGCTTGCTTTGCCTGTATCGACAGCTGAAGTAGGTTTTGGAAACTCCATTTTCTTCCTCTTGTTTTGTTGGTTAGTGATGACTGCAGGAGCATTATTAGTACTTGAAGTAAATATGCGTCTTCCTGCTGGCAGTAATATGATTTCCATGGCCAAATCGACCTTGGGTTTACCAGGACAGATCATTGCCTGGATAACCTACCTGTTTCTTTTATACACTCTACTCGCTGCATACATCTCCGGGGGCAGTGATGTATTCAACAATCTGTTGCATAAAATACACATTGATTTACCCAACTGGCTTACATCCGTTATTTTTACAGCTTTATTTAGTCTGGTCGTATATAACGGGATACGTTCAGTTGATTACGTGAATCGAGGGTTAATGTTTGGCAAACTCGGTGTCTATGTTTTGCTGGTAGCCATTATTAGTCCCCATGTCTCTGCAGTCGGTTTAAGTGGTGGTTCTGCACGTGCCTTTACCGGTACATTGATGATACTGGTGGCGTCTTTTGGTTTTGCATCCATAGTACCCAGCTTACGTGATTATTTTGAAGATGATATTCAAACTCTAAGAAAGGTCATATTATTCGGCTCATTAATTCCTTTGTTTTGCTACATCGTATGGGATGCTGTAATCATGGGAGTAGTTTCTCGTGAAGGCGATAATGGTTTAATAGCCTTAATGAGTTCCGAACATGCCACAAGTGGCTTGACTGAAGCGCTAAATCAGTCCATTCAGAATCAGTGGATTAGCGGCTTTTTTGGCTTTTTTACCTCCATCTGCATGATTACTGCATTCTTGGGAGTCTCTTTAGGTTTGTTCGATTTCCTGGCAGATGGTTTGAAACTTAAAAAATCGGGAAATCAGGGCAAATACACTCTGGCCCTTACTTTTCTTCCACCTTTGGCAGTTGTTTTAATCAATCCTGGTATTTATCTGCATGCTTTAAACTATGCTGGCATCTGCTGCGTCATCTTATTACTCCTTCTACCCGCTATAATGGCTTGGAGAGGTCGCCAAACCTGTATATTAGCTCCCAGTGAAGGACATATGGTACCCGGTGGTAATTCAGCCTTAAGCCTCATTGGATTTATCGCTATAGGATTACTTATCATTGCCATTATGTATTAATATCGCAGGCAAACTCTGTTGTTCACCAAGGTGTCTTAACCATTCATCCTCCATGGCTTCCACAGCGCTGAAATGAATGGTTAAAGTACCGAATTTAAAATCAGACTTTTTTCTGTTTTTTAGCTTAAAAATAAGCGATACTTCAAGCAAATAAATATGAATAAACTCCATGACAAAAATAAGACCCTTTCTTAAATGGGCTGGAAGCAAATACAATTGCCTTGATCAAGTTATCCATTCTCTCCCATCCGGCAGACGTTTAATTGAGCCATTTTCCGGATCGGGAGTTATTTTTATGAATACGAATTACTCATCCTATGTTTTAGCCGAAAGCAATCCGGATCTTGTTCATCTATTTACAACCCTGCAAAAAAAAGGCGAATTATTTATTGAATATTGCAGAAAGTACTTTAAACCCGAAATGAATTGTAAAGAAAAGTATTACGAACTTCGTGAAGACTTTAATAAACTCAATAATTCTCAAAAAAAATCCGCGATGTTTCTGTATCTCAATCGTCATGGATACAACGGCCTTTGTCGATACAATTCTAAAGGAATATATAATGTTCCCTTTGGACTCTATACGAAGCCCTATTTTCCATGTGAAGAAATGCTTCTATTTCATAAAAAAAGCTATCAAGCGCATTTTATTCATAATGACTTTAGAAAAACCTTCGAGCTTGCCGAAAAAGGAGATGTCATATATTGTGACCCACCCTATGTGCCAGTAACCGAATACACCAAACCACTACCTTATACTCAAAGAAAATTTTCTAATGATGATCAGATTGAACTGGCTGAATTAGCCATAGAAACTGCATCAAGGGGCATTCCAGTTATTATTTCCAACCATGATACTGAATTTACCCGTAAACAGTACCGAGAGGCTCAAATTAGAAGTTTTCCCGTCTCAAGATGGATAAATTGCCAGTCTAACCTGCGACGACCTGTCAATGAGTTGATTGCTGTTTTTAAGTGACTGATTGGTACAGCAGAATCAGCTTTGAAGATACGCCCTGAACTGGCTCAACGCCTGGTTCAGGAGATCCCTCGTTTCACTCGGGATGACGAGGCACTACTCGGGATGACGAGGCACTACTCGGGATGACGAGGCACTACTCGGGATGACGAGGCACTACTCGGGATGACGAGGCACTACTCGGGATGACGAGACACTATTCCGGATGACGAAGCACTATTCCGGATGACGAAGCACTATTCCGGATGACGAGGCACTATTCCGGATGACGAGGCACTATTCCGGATGACGAGGCACTATTCCGGATGACGAGGCACTATTCCGGATGACGAAGCACTATTCCGGATGACGAAGCACTATTCCGGATGACGAGGCACTATTCCGGATGACGAGGCACTGTTCCGGATAACGAGGCACTATTCCGGATGACGAAACACTATTCCGGATGACGAGGCACTATTCCGGATGACGAGGCACTATTCCCGATGACGAGGCACTATTCCGGATGACGAGGCACTATTCCGGATGACGAGGCACTATTCCGGATGACTATGCATTATTCGTCATCCCGAGTGAAACGAGGGATCTCCTGAATGTGGCAGAGATTTGAATTAATTGCCATTTAAAAGATAATCCCTCACGATATTCGTTCGGGATTAACGTTGTTCTCAAAAATTATTGAGAGGCTAGGCCTTTACGAATTTACTGAATGATCTTTAATGAAAAAAGCAAGGATGGTCACTAACAATAACGAGATAGGCAGTATCGATAAAGCAACCTGATAATCTTCCACAGTATATATATGTTCACCACCTACTATGCCACTATCGCCAAAAGTATCCAACAATTTACCCACTAAAGGTTGAAATACAACACCACCTAAAGTAACGATCATGTTGGTTGCGGCAAATACAGTTCCAGATAATTTAGCTCCACTACATTCTTTTGCCATAATGAAGACAATGATTTCTGTAGCGCTAAACACACCGTATAAAAACAATAAGATATTTAAACTCAGATAGGATAATCCAGGACAATACAGTACCAGACTAATACAAATCAAAGATAAAATTGCGCCGATAACCAATGGTAAAACCCGTCTGCCAGTGCTGTCTGATAAATAACCGGCAATGGGTGCACCTACTGCCCAACCCAGGAATACAGCAGATACCGTCTTAGCTGCCTCAACTTTGGTTAAATGATGCGCTTGTTCCAAATAGGTTTTACCCCACAACTCACCGAAAACGGATAACGAGGTATAAAGACATGCACCAACAAAACCAATTAACCATACCTCTGGAGACATTAACACTTTCAAGACGTTATGAAAAAACTCAGGTAAAGGATATTTATTGGGCTGGAATCCTTCGGGGCCATCTCTAACAACAAAAAACATGAGTAGACTTAGAGCTGAACCTATAACAGCGATTAAGATTAGAACATGTTCCCAACCCATGCTCATGGACCATTCGGTTATTTTTACCTCGCCGTATACCAACCCTAGCATTCCAAGAGTGGTAATCAGTCCTGCGACTAATGAAAAATAGCGTCTTGGTAACCAATGTAATGTCAGGGATAAAACACCCACAAAAGCAAATGATGATCCAAACCCTACCAAAAATCGGCCACATCCTACCAGAAACATGGACGAAGTCAGCGTAAACATCCAGGAGCCTAAAGTGCAACAAAGGCAGGCAAAAGTTAACAACCTTCTGGGACCAAATCTATCCATCAACATACCTACGGGCATCTGCATTGGCGAATAGGCAAAGTAATACAATGCCGAAATCTGACCAAAAGTAGTTGCAGAAATATGTCCCAGAGCAGTACTCAACTCAGTCTGCAGGGCACCTGGAATAATTCGGAGTATAAACTCATAACAGTAAAATATAGCTCCGACAAAACAGACCAGAATACCGAACATCATTTGTTTTCTATTAATCATTTTATTTGTGAGCATGAGCGTGCGTTTCTTTTAAAAAGAAGGTCAATATGGCCGCAATAAGTATGCCTAAAGGTATAATAGACAATGCAAATTGATAGTCATCCACTGTGTACATCTTCTGTAAATTATCTACTGCTACTCCTGTCATTGCAGCATCCCCAATATGAGCTGATAAACTAAAGTCCAAAAGATGCCCTACTAAAGGCTGCAACAGCATTGCACCCAACATCACAATCATGTTAGTAACTGCCATTGCAGTACCCGCGGCTTCCCCAGGACTTAATTCCCTGCCTACCGCGAATACAATAGCTTGAGAACTGTATAACAAACCCAATAAAAACATCAAAGATTGTATGTTTGTTTCATTTAAGCCAGGAAGATACAGAATCATCATCATAACAATTGCTGCGCCGCCAGCGCCGATTAACATTGGAAATTTACGACGATACAATCTGTCCGAAATGTAACCCATTAACGGAGCGCCCAGAATAAAGCCTAAAAAGAGTAATGAATTGGCAAGGCCAGCTCCCTGAGCAGATAACCCATGCGCATGTCTTAAATAGGGTATACCCCACAGTTCAGCAAAAACTGTCGTAGGTAGATAAACCAGACATCCATACATCCCATTGACCCAGATTTGTTTATTTCTGATGATAATTCCCAAGTCGATCATCCCTTTCTTAAAGCTGGAAACAGTACCACTGTTTCTATGATGACCTTTTCTATCATGAATCCCAAACCATAGTACAAATGTCAAGGCGATACCGAATAACGCTGTAACGTTCAGAGTTTTAATCCAGCCCATCTGTTCTACGAATATCTCGAGAAAATTATCACCCAGCATGGCACCTATGGGGCCAAGCGCTGAAGTCATGCCCGATACCAATGCCAGCCTGTTTTCTGGTAACCAAATAGTGGCAAGTTTCAATACGCCCACAAAAGCAAACGCTGAACCAAATCCAACGAAAAATCGTCCTAATGCAGCAACCCAAAATATTGAAGTACCCGTAAACAGGAAAGTACCAACAACACAAATCAAACAAGCAACAGTCAATAAGCGTTTGGGACCATATCTATCCAGCATTACCCCTACAGGTAATTGCATGGGCACATAGGCAAAATAATATACTGAAGAAAGCAGGCCGAATCCTGAAGCGGATAAATTAAAATGAGCACGCAATGAATGTTCCATGACACTGGGGGCTATGCGCAATAAATATTCATAGCTGTAAAAAACAGCACCTAGTCCACAAATAAGCCATCCAATGATTGCGTAATGATTACGGTTTTCTGAATGCAAAGTTATCTCCTTAACGATCGGGTTAAGCAAGAGCACACACCTCTAATAAAAGAGGTAACCTGCGACTCTTTTTACTTTAAATTATTTATTTGACTCACACCACTGGCTATTGCAGCTTTCGCAACAGCAGCAGGAACCCTCTCTTTCAAACGAGGATCTATTGGCTTAGGAATGATGTAGTCAGGACCAAATTCCCAATTTGTAACTCCGGGGTAATTATCCTTCACTACCTGAGGAACCGCTTCATGCACCAGTTGACGAATTGCTTCAACAGCCGCAATCTGCATTGCTTGATTAATACACGTGGCACGTACATCTAACGCGCCGCGAAAAATATAGGGGAAACATAACACATTATTAACCTGATTTGGATAGTCACTTCGTCCTGTGGCTATTACCAGATCATTACGTACCTGATGAGCGTGCTCTGGTCTGATTTCAGGATCAGGATTCGATAGAGCAAAAATCACAGGATTTGGTGCCATTAATTTTAATAAATCTGCATTTAATAAATCAGGTTTGGCAACTCCGATAAATACATCAGCATCAGCAAGAGCATCTTCCAGTGTGCGACAATGCGTAGTACGGGCAAATGCGAATTTATATGCATTTAAATCTTCGCGACCGGAATGGATCACTCCTTTAGTATCCAGAAGCAACATATTTCTCTTGTCAGCACCTAAAGCTACAAGCAGCCGCATGGATGCAATTCCGGCAGCTCCTGCACCGATACAGACAATTTTAACATCTGATAATTGTTTTTTTTGCAACTCAAGTGCGTTGAGCAGACCTGCAGCAACTACTATAGCAGTGCCATGCTGATCATCATGAAACACAGGAATGTTAAGCTGCTCTATCAATGCTTGTTCAATCTCAAAACACTCAGGCGCTTTAATATCTTCCAGATTGATGCCACCAAAAGTGGGTGATATGCGTTTGGTAGTAGCTATAAATTCTTGCGAATCATCTGCATCAATTTCAATATCAAACACATCAAGATCTGCAAACTGTTTAAATAATACGGCTTTACCTTCCATTACCGGTTTACTGGCCAGAGGACCGACATCTCCCAGACCAAGTACTGCAGTACCATTTGTAATAACAGCAATCAGGTTGCCTTTATTAGTATAACGATAGGCATCCTCAGGTGTTTCTTCAATAGCTAGCACTGGCGCAGCCACACCAGGCGTATAAGCCAGGGATAAATCATCCTGGGAATTTGTTGGTTTTGTAACGTGTACACCAAGTTTTCCTGGAACAGGAAATTCATGATAGTCCAACGCACGCTGCTTTAATACGTCATTATCCAAAGTGCTTCTCTCTATATCAGACCACACGAAATATAAATTTCATCTAAAAAAATGATTTTAACAGGATCTGTTGCCAATTCACTTGTTCAATTAACCGCAATCGTCTGCATACTGCGGTTTATGCGCGGTACGTAGAGGTTATAGAGCCATTGTAAACAAACCCTGGTTATTTACTAAAAAGGCACATCAATACTGTGCCTTTTCAAACGAACTTAACAACAAACCACTTATATTATTCTTTTGATGTTGCTTGCGCGGAACGCATATTATAACGATCACGGAATTTCTGAACACGACCTCCGGTATCGACTAATTTTTGTTTACCAGTATAAAAAGGATGGCATTGTGAACATACTTCAATGCTCAGATCTTTACATAAGGTTGAACGGGTCTCAAATACTTCACCGCAGCTGCAAGTAACTTTAACTGTTTGATAATCAGGATGAACAGATGCTTTCATAATACCACTCTCTTATAGTTCTAAATGAATATCGCCACCTGGACTCACTGCCAAGCACCATACTCTACACAAATGACGCAAAACAATAGCAGAAATGAATTTATAAATCAATTTATTCTGGAAGTATCACTTTAAGGGATAGCACACCAATTTAAATCATTGCGCCTGTTTTTCAGCCTTTTTGTTTCTGCATAATGATATAAATAATACAGATTTCAGGATTAAAAACAATCTAAACAATAGCACAAAGTGTTGCTATTTTGCAACACAAGATTATTTTTGATACAATTGTATTTTTTTTGGAGAGACTATGAACTACTTTAAAACCGTATCAATTGCTTTTTTTTGCTTATTAAGTACCAATGTATTCGCTGATGATGTCTATACTAATGTACCCAAAATTGCTTCTGAATCGGCCGTTAATTCATTAAGCGGTGGTTTGCAATTTATTTATAATAGATCGAATAAAACGGTAATTATTGAACTTGGTGATTTTTTTCCAACACCTTATAAACTTGCACCGGGAGACAATACAATCGCGGTAGTGAGTAGTGACAGACAAGCCATCACAATTCGCTCTGCCGAATAAATTCCGGGTGCAGTTTAATGCACCCTGCCAACTGTTATAATTCCAACTCCACCCAAACTGGAGCATGATCTGAGGGTCGTTCTGCTTTTCTTGGTTCTTTATCGATTCTGGATTGCCTGCACAATTGATTTAACTCATGGCTCAACAGTACATGATCAATACGCAAGCCACGATTTCGTCTAAATCCGGCAGCCCGATAGTCCCACCAGCTGAACACGTTCTCTTCCTGTTCGAAATTTCTAAAACTATCATGCAATCCGGAGGCTAACAGTTCTGAAAATGCCTGTCGTTCCGCAGGGCTGACCAACACACATCCCTCCCACTCAACAGGATCATGCACGTCTCTATCTTCTGGCGCAATATTAAAGTCTCCAACTACGGCCATTTTAGGATAAAGGAGCAACTGTTGTTGAATAAACGAGGTCACTTTCTCCAGCCAGCCGAGTTTGTATTGATATTTATCAGAAGTAAGATCCGCTCCATTGGGAACATATAAATTAATTAACCTGAGTTCACCAATAGTAACAGCCAGAATTCTTCTTTGAGGATCTTCAAAACCGGGTATATCAGTCATCACTTCGGTTATTGGTTGACGGCTTACTACTGCAACTCCGTTATAGGTTTTCTGTCCTGAAAAAACGACATGGTAGCCTTTTTCAAGAAAGGCGGCCGCAGGAAAATTCTCATCAATTAATTTAGTTTCCTGCATGGCAAGAACATCCGTTTGAGTTGACTCAAGCCAATCCAAAACCTGTTCCAACCTGACTTTCAATGAATTTACATTCCAACTCGCCAATTTAAACACACCAATCCCCCTTGTATTCAATCATTAAAGGAGCGTGATCCGACAAACGGGCTTCCCGAAAAATTCGACTGTCAATTACATGTTCTGTTAGTCCTGGGGTAATAACCTGATAATCAATTCTCCACCCTACATTTTTTTCCCATGCTCGACTACGATAAGACCACCAGGTATATTGTTCTTCTTCCTGATTATGAACTCGAAATGCGTCAATAAACCCCATAGTTCCAAACAGTTCATCCATCCAGGCACGCTCTTCGGGCAGAAATCCTGAATTTTTTTGATTTCCCCGCCAGTTTTTTAAATCAATTTTCTTATGGGCTATATTGTAATCCCCACAAATAATTAATTCTCGTCCTTCATTTTTTAAATTGATTAAATGCTTGGCGAATTTCTCCAGAAAATCATATTTAACTTCCTGACGTCCATCCCCGCTGGTACCCGAAGGCAAATAAAGAGACACTACGCTTAATTTGGGGTAATCAAACTGAATGTAACGCCCTTCATTATCACAGTAATCAAACCCCATGCCTTTAATAATGCGATTCGGTTTTTTCCTGGCATAAATGGCTACACCACTATAACCTTTCTTTTGGGCGTCAAAATAATCACAAAAATAATCTCTTGGATAATAGAGTTCTTCGGGTAATAACTGATCGACTTGTGCTTTTGTTTCCTGGATACAGACAAAATCAGCATCTTGTCCAGTAAGCCACTCATAAAATCCGTTACGTGCTGAAGCACGAATACCATTCGCATTAAAACTGATTACCTTCATACTGTCTTTCACTCCTAATCGCCATAATGTAATTCCCTTCACTTACATCATATTCAATCCCGGAACCTATAGTTCATCAAGGGTTCTTAATTCAAAAATTTGAACAATCAGGGTGTATTGACAATTCATTAAATTATTCCCAACGTCCCGCGAACAAGTCGCGGGACGTCGAAATCGGAATTGTCTACACACCCTGGTAAATTCACTTCTTTTCAATATTTAAAGCAACTCGTCCCAATCGTTCACCCAAATGACGTGCCAAAGTGATTTCATCCTGGCTCAGCGGATGCTCGTTTGCGACACCAGAGACATGTGTCACCCCATAAGGAGTCCCGCCTGTAACTGTATTATTCAGTGCAGGCTCAGTATAAGGAACTCCCAAAATTAACATGCCATGATGCATGAGAGGCAGCATCATGGAAATCAAAGTACTTTCCTGTCCTCCATGCATACTGGCAGAAGAAGAAAACACACAAGCTGGTCTGTCTACCAAATCACCAGCCAGCCATAAAGCAGAAGTTCCGTCCAGAAAATATTTTAAAGGAGCAGCCATATTGCCAAAACGAGTAGGACTACCCAGAGCCAGACCATGACAATGTCGTAAATCATCCAAAGTAGCATAAGGAGCCCCACTGTCAGGGATCGGCTTATCTGTTGCTTCACAAGTAGTAGAAACAGGAGGAACGGTACGTAATCTGGCTTCAATCCCCGCCACACTCTCAACACCCCGAGCAATGTATTGAGCCAATTGAGCAGTAGAACCTGTTCGGGAATAATATAAAACCAGGATATAGGGTTCTGACATTGAGTAACTCCACAGGATTTTTGTTCACGAAGTATATAGCAGGTAGAAAAGCTAGGCGAGAACATTTACTGTTCCCAGAAAACAAAAAAGACTCTGCACGTTGGTTAACCTGCAAAGTCAAAACGGTTTAGTGTCCCATTACCAGTACATTAGCAGCAAGCATATGATTTATAAGCTCTGCTGAGTCTGACGTTCCATAGACAGAGACCACATCAACACCACTTAATACTATTGTTTCTGGTGACGCATTAAATTGAGCGCCTCCAGTTGGATCAGTTTTGATCACCGTATCTGTTTGATTCGTAGTCTCATTATGAACTGTGCTAATTTGCAGCAAGCTATCCAAAGAGTTTGAACTTAAAGTAGAATCTTTAAACAGATCAGTTAAGTCCAAAGTACTTTTATCTCCGGAAGCATCTCCTTCGCTATTTAATTTAAAATCAGTTATGGTATCAATTGCAGGTTCATTGCCGATATCGGCTTTATCGAATACGAAGATATCGTTTCCACCGCCGCCTGACATCGTGTCATTACCCATACCCCCACGAATCACGTCATCTCCAGTACCACCAATAATCGTATCATCACCTTTACCACCATAAAGATGATCATTACCTTCATTACCAAAGATAAGATCATTGCCATCACCACCATAAATGAAGTCATTTCCAGCACTGCCATGAAGTTCCAAACCGCCCATTGATGAGGACAGATCGTGAGTGATTTCATTGGTGTTAACCTCATGAGCAAGCACGCCTTCATCCCCTGAATTCAAATCAGTTAATGTATTAACATGTTGATCATCTACAGGTTGTTGATAATCCAGTGTGTTAGGTACAGCGAGATCATGAGTGGAGATAAAATTATTCACTAAAGTATCTATTTCCTGAACATAATCATGCGTGTAATTATGATCTGAGCCATCTAATGGAGTTTCTGAAGGAGTGTTTATCCATTGATTTACCACATCAGTAAATTGGTCATTAAAGTCTTTCAGTTCTTGATAAGTAATGATTGAACTACTGAAAGCAAGAATGATAACACTGATATCGCTTAACACATGTGAAGGCAAATAACCGTTCATATAGGATTCAAGAGTTTGAGCATAGCTTCCTTGAGTCAGATGCTGTACTTCACTGATTGCAGCAAGCGCATTCTCACCTGGAACCAGTGTATCAATACTGGTTTGCAATGCCCGTTGACTTGCAGCCATAAAATCAATGACATCCTGATTGACCAGATCGCCCAAATCAAGATGCAGGGCAATATTCTGCAAAAAGGCTTTATCGGTGAAATCAGCAACTACACCTTCGGGAAGATCAAGCAAAGCCTTGCTGATCGCATCAAATACGGAGAAGGAAACATGACCTTCATCAGTAGAATAACGAACGGCAGCAATTTCTGCAAACTGAACAGCAGCAGTCATTACTGAAGCATTTTGAGCAAGAATTTCATTGGTACCCATAATTGGATTGAGACTGATTAATTCAGTACCTTCCGGTAATCCCAAATGAGATACGATATTGGCATTCGCTGTTTTATAATCAAATCCTGATTCCAACTGAGCCTGCAAGAGGCTGGTAAGAGGTGAAACAACTGCAGATCCTACTGGGCCAAAGAGATTAATGTCATAACTCAGACCTGTATCAATATCAAAGCCGCCTGTTTGGACTGCTCGAGCTTCGCCCAATGTATATTGACCATCACCATTCACATCCAGTTTGGTCAGATCCAATACCCATTCTACATGACCGTATTGATCAGTAATACCAAGGCGCTCACCTGCATCTTCCTGATTGTTTGCATTAATATCCAGATAAAGGATGGCGCCCACAATAGTTCCATCAATAGTGGCAGTTCCACCACTGACAACAACACCAGTAAGATGAGTATCTCCGGAATCGTTCAAGGTAGCGCCATTTGATAAAGTCACTTTAAAGTACTCAGTAGGAGCACCTCCGGAATAATTTACGGTAATAGTATAGGTATTGGATACTGCCGTAGAGACAGCCACACCTATGATATTAGTACCTTTTATCACTATAGAATCTACATTAACCGTAAAATCAGTAACTGTATCTATTGGAGCTGCTGCTGCACTGGATCCACCCTGTCCTTTGAGCAGAACAATCTGATCATTACCTGCTCCAGTGGTAATAGTATCATTTCCTAACCCACCTATGATCACATCATTACCGCTACCAGCATTGATTATGTCATTCCCATCATTACCTTCCAGCCATTCATCAGCGCCGGTACCAGTAAGGGTATCAGGAAGATAAGTACCAACGATATCCAATTGAACTGTAGTTGTTTGTAATGCTGAATCGGCATTACTGGACTCAGTAGCGCTTATACTGGCTGTTATAGCATTGATCTGTGCGTTAGTCAGTGCTGTCGTTGATGTTATTCTAATATCATGTCCAGGAATTACAGTTGCAGAACTTGCACTTACTGGAATTGAGGTATTGGTCACTGTATCGAATAAACTAACTCCGGCAGGTATGCCTTTTAGTGATATATTGCCAAGAGTCTCACTGCCATCAATATCTTTAAGGTATGCTTCCGTCTGCAAGGTATATTGATAACTTGATGCCTGATTAATATTAATATTATCCCATTGCACTTCTGAATCATTATCAAAGGAATACAGCCCTACAGTATTTAAGGTGGGAGCAGCAACCGCTGCACCACTTACACTACCATAAATATAATCAAGATTTACCGCAACGGTAGGATCACTTGTATCTACTGCAGAAACAGATATACCAATATTACTGACATTAATCACTATGTGAAACCAATCATCAGCATTGAAAGTAGCTCGTGCCAGATCTATTGGAACGTTATTTACAATTTGAACCAAGGTGAATTCCTGATACTGGCCCGGATGCATGTTATAGAAAATTCCACCCGGAGAATATTCAATGCTTGGGTTTTCCCAACGAACCAAAAAATAATTTGAAGAATTTTGATAGCCAAAAACAACACCTACTCCATTTACTCGCGGTGCATCTGCATCAGCAAAGATATCAGCAGAAATAACATAATTTGTTAAAGCACGTTCAGCAGCAGACAGCTGATTGCTATTTAACACTAGAAGTCCTTGGGCATCATCGTTAAGGTCATTAGTGTTATAAACAATAGCTCCACCTGATTTAATCCATCTGTTATTAAAATTATTAACCTCTGTGGCATTAGTACCTGTTTCACCTGCCCATGAAATATCACTAAACAAAGCGGCTTCACTCGATGTTTTGCCATTTCCACCCTGTATTTCAGCAAATGTATTGCTGAACAAAGCAACTTTACTCCAATTACTAAAATTATTTTCATTACTATTGTTTGAAAAATTAGCAGCAATAACTTCTGTACCCGCTACCAATGTAGGTAAGCTTAAATGGGCATAAATTACAGGTGCATCTGCCACTGCCGTTACGTTGACGGTCATAACGTTAGGAGTTGGATCCAAATCAAAACCACCATTGGCAGTACCGCCAGTGTCCTGAACCTGGAATCCAAAAGTGACTGAACCATGAAGATCAATGGCTGGAGTAAATACCAACAAACCAGCAGCAATATCGGTTGCTAATATAGTTTGGCCTACAGTTACCGCAGTGCCATTTAAAGTCAATGAGCCAGTAGCAGGCAAGGAACTAATTTTTACTGCTAGTAACGTATTTGCTGGACTGTCAGAAGAATCTGAAAATCCAAAATTGGCAGTAGTGAATACTTTAGCAGTATCTTCCAAAGTAGTTACACTACTATTTATTCCGAATGGAGCATCATTGACCGAGTTCACCGTTACATTAACCGTAGCTGTTTCTGTAACCCCACCGGAAGTCACTGTGTAGGTAAAGCTGGTACTGCCATTGTAATTGGTGGCTGGCGTAAAGTTTAAGGTGCCATTTGCATTCAAGAGTACCGTGCCATTGTCAACGGCCACTGTACCGCCCACGGCTATGGCTGTGCCGTTAATTGCAGTGATGATATGGCCTGCGTTTTCAAAGGTATCATTGGTATTGACATTGATGGTCACCGCACTATCTTCATTAGTAGTTACTGTATCATTGACAATATCAGCCACCGGTGTAACCGTGATGGCGATGCTGTCCGTATCGCTTAAAGTCCCGTCACTGGTGACTACAGTTAAGCTGTCTGCACCGTTGTAATCAGCAACCGGAGTATAAGTTAAACCATTCAAGGCGGTGGTGATGTTGGCTGGAGATCCTACCAGAGTCACCGTTCCTGTTCCGTTATTCGTAATGGTCACCCCAGCTGTTGCCAGTGCCGTTAAGCTGCCGTGTGCCACAGAAATCGTGGTGGTCACAGAAGCACTGTCTATATCGGTGAGGCTTATCGCATTGCCATTAGCAGAGCTAAAGACACGAGTCGCATCTTCATTAATCGTTTGGGCGCCAGGGACGCTGTTGGTTGGGGCGTCGTTGACCGGGTTCACGGTCAGATTCACCGTAGCAGTTTCCGTAACTCCGCCGGAAGTCACCGTGTAGGTAAAGCTGGTACTGCCGTTGTAATTGGCGGTTGGGGTAAAGCTTAAGGTACCGTTAGCATTTAACAACACTGTGCCGTTGGCCACAGCCACTGTGCCGCCCACGGCAATCGCTGTACCGTTAATCGCAGTAATGGTATGGCCTGCGTTTTCAAAGGTATCATTGGCATTCACGTCAAGATTAGCCACCGTGTCTTCATTGAAGGTAGCCGCATCGTTGGCAATATCGACAACTGGATTGACTGTGATGGCGATGCTGTCCGTATCGCTTAAGGTGCCGTCACTGGTGACTATAGTTAAGCTGTCTGCACCGTTGTAATCGGCAACCGGAGTATACGA
>NZ_LNYR01000049.1:241648-242470 GCF_001467955.1 Legionella quateirensis
GATGGCAATATTATCCGTATCGCTTAAGGTGCCGTCACTGGTGACTATAGTTAAGCTGTCTGCACCGTTGTAATCGGCAACCGGAGTATACGATAAACCATTCAAAGCGGTGGTGATGTTGGCTGGAGATCCTACCAGAGTCACCGTTCCTGTTCCGTTATTCGTAATGGTAACCCCAGCTGTTGCCAGAGCCGTTAAGCTGCCGTGTGCTACAGAAATCGTGGTGGTCACAGAAGCACTGTCAATGTCAGTCAGGCTTATCGCATTGCCATTGGCAGAGCTAAAGACCTGAGCGGTGTCTTCATTCGCCGTTTGAGCGCCGGGGACGTTGTTAGTTGGGGCATCATTAACCGGATTGACTGTCAGATTCACCGTAGCCGTTTCCGTAACCCCACCAGAAGTCACCGTGTAGGTAAAGCTGGTACTGCCATTGTAATTGGCGGTTGGGGTAAAGCTTAAGGTACCGTTAGCATTCAAGAGCACCGTGCCGTTGGCCACAGCCACTGTGCCGCCCACGGCAATGGCCGTACCATTAATTGCAGTAATGGTATGGCCTGCGTTTTCAAAGGTATCATTATTATTGACATCATAATTTGCCACCGTGTCTTCATTCAGGATTATGACATCGTTGGCAATATCCACAACGGGTGTCACCGTAATGGCAATGTTATCCGTATCACTTAAGGCGCCATCACTGGTGACTATAGTTAAGTTGTCAGCGCCGTTGTAATCGGCAATAGGATGGTAACTTAAACCATCCAAAGCGGTGGTAATTGCAGCAGGAGATCCCGTTAAGGTCACACTGCCCGTTCCGTTATTCGT
>NZ_LNYR01000049.1:242480-242755 GCF_001467955.1 Legionella quateirensis
GACGCTGTTGGTTGGAGCATCATTAACCGGATTCACCGTCAGGTTCACTGTAGCAGTTTCCGTAACCCCACCAGAAGTCACCGTATAGGTAAAGCTGGTACTGCCGTTGTAATTCGCAGCTGGGGTAAAGCTTAAGGTACCGTTAGCATTCAATAGTACCGTACCGTTGGCCACAGCCACTGTGCCGCCCACGGCAATGGCCGTGCCATTAATGGCAGTGATGGTATGGCCTGCATTTTCAAAGGTATCATTGGCATTCACGTCAAGATTAGCCA
>NZ_LNYR01000049.1:242765-242882 GCF_001467955.1 Legionella quateirensis
GCTGTTGGTTGGGGCGTCATTAACCGGGTTCACCGTGAGGTTCACTGTAGCGGTTTCAGTAACCCCACCGGAAGTCACCGTGTAGGTAAAACTGGTACTGCCGTTGTAATTGGCAGC
>NZ_LNYR01000049.1:242892-243390 GCF_001467955.1 Legionella quateirensis
GGCAGAGCTAAAGACCTGAGCTGTATCCTCATTCGTAGTTTGGGCGCCAGGGACGCTGTTGATTGGGGCATCATTAACCGGGTTCACCGTCAGGTTCACTGTAGCGGTTTCCGTAACCCCACCGGAAGTCACCGTGTAGGTAAAACTGGTACTGCCGTTGTAATTGGCAGCTGGCGTAAAGCTTAAGGTACCGTTAGCATTTAACAACACTGTGCCGTTGGCCACAGCCACTGTGCCGCCTACGGCAATGGCCGTACCGTTAATTGCAGTAATGGTATGACCTGCATTTTCAAAGGTATCATTGGCATTCACGTCAAGATTAGCCACCGTGTCTTCATTCAGGGTTATGGCATCGTTGGCAATATCCACAACGGGTGTCACCGTAATGGCAATGTTGTCCGTATCACTTAAGGTGCCGTCACTGGTGACTATAGTTAAGCTGTCAGCACCGTTGTAATCGGCAACAGGTTGGTAACTTAAACCATCCAAAGCGGTGGT
>NZ_LNYR01000049.1:243400-244200 GCF_001467955.1 Legionella quateirensis
GTTATGACATCATTGGCAATATCCACAACGGGATTGACTGTAATGGCAATATTGTCCGTATCACTTAAGGTGCCGTCACTGGTGACTATAGTTAAGCTGTCAGCGCCGTTGTAATCGGCAACAGGTTGGTAACTTAAACCATCCAAAGCGGTGGTAATTGCAGCAGGAGATCCCGTTAAGGTCACACTGCCCGTTCCGTTATTCGTAATGGTCACCCCTGCTGTTGCCAGAGCCGTTAAGCTGCCGTGTGCCACAGAAATCGTGGTGGTCACAGAAGCGCTGTCTATATCGGTAAGGCTAATCGCATTGCCGTTGGCAGAGCTAAAGACCTGAGCGGTGTCTTCATTCGTGGTTTGAGCGCCAGGGACGCTGTTAGTTGGGGCATCATTAACCGGATTGACCGTGACGTTCACTGTAGCCGTTTCCGTAACTCCGCCGGAAGTCACTGTGTAGGTAAAGCTGGTACTGCCATTGTAATTGGCGGTTGGGGTAAAGCTTAAAGTGCCGTCATTATTTAACAGCACTGTGCCGTTGGCTACCGTTACGGTGTTGCCTGTGGTAATGGCTGTACCATCAATCGCAGTGATGGTATGACCTGCGTTTTCAAAGGTATCGTTATTATTCACATCATAAGTAGCCACCGTGTCTTCATTCAGGATTATGACATCGTTGGCAATATCCACAACGGGTGTCACCGTAATGGCAATATTGTCCGTATCGCTTAAGGCGCCATCACTGGTGACTATAGTTAAGCTGTCAGCACCGTTGTAATCGGCAATAGGTTGGTAACTTAAACCATC
>NZ_LNYR01000049.1:244210-244510 GCF_001467955.1 Legionella quateirensis
ATTGTCCGTATCACTTAAGGCGCCATCACTGGTGACTATAGTTAAGCTGTCTGCACCGTTGTAATCGGCAACAGGAGTGTAAGATAAACCATCCAAAGCGGTGGTAATTGCAGCAGGAGATCCTGTTAAGGTCACACTGCCCGTTCCGTTATTCGTAATGGTAACCCCAGCTGTTGCCAGAGCCGTTAAACTGCCGTGTGCTACAGAAATCGTGGTGGTCACAGAAGCACTGTCAATGTCAGTCAGGCTGATGGCATTGCCATTAGCAGAGCTAAAGACTTGAGCGGTGTCTTCATTCGT
>NZ_LNYR01000049.1:244520-244720 GCF_001467955.1 Legionella quateirensis
GCCACAGAAATCGTGGTGGTCACAGAAGCGCTATCTATATCGGTAAGACTAATCGCATTGCCGTTGGCAGAGCTAAAGACCTGAGCGGTGTCTTCATTCGTGGTTTGAGCGCCAGGGACGCTGTTGATTGGGGCATCATTAACCGGATTGACTGTGACGTTCACTGTAGCCGTTTCCGTAACTCCGCCGGAAGTCACCGT
>NZ_LNYR01000049.1:244862-245391 GCF_001467955.1 Legionella quateirensis
ACACTGTGCCGTTGGCTACAGCCACTGTGCCGCCCACGGCAATGGCCGTGCCATCAATCGCAGTAATGGTATGGCCTGCGTTTTCAAAGGTATCATTATTATTCACATCATAAGTAGCCACCGTGTCTTCATTCAGGGTTATGACATCGTTGGCAATATCCACAACTGGATTGACTGTGATGGCAATGCTGTCCGTATCGCTTAAGGCGCCATCATTGGTGACTATGGTTAAGTTGTCAGCACCGTTGTAATCGGCAACCGGGGTATAGCTTAAACCATCCAAAGCAGTGGTAATTGCAGCAGGAGATCCCGTTAAGGTCACACTGCCCGTACCGTTATTCGTAATGGTAACCCCTGCTGTTGCCAGTGCCGTTAAACTGCCGTGTGCCACGGAAATCGTGGTGGTCACAGAAGCACTATCTATGTCGGTGAGGCTTATCGCATTGCCATTGGCAGAGCTAAAGACCTGAGCGGTGTCTTCATTCGTCGTTTGAGCGCCAGGGACGCTGTTGGTTGGGGCATCATTAAC
>NZ_LNYR01000050.1 GCF_001467955.1 Legionella quateirensis
CATTATTTAACAGCACTGTGCCGTTGGCTACCGTTACGGTGTTGCCTGCGGTAATAGCTGTACCATCAATCGCAGTGATGATATGACCTGCATTCTCAAAAGTATCATTATTATTGACATCATAAGTAGCCACCGTGTCTTCATTCAGGGTTATGGCATCGTTGGCAATATCCACGACTGGATTGACTGTAATGGCAATATTGTCCGTATCACTTAAGGTGCCATCACTGGTGACTATAGTTAAGCTGTCAGCACCGTTGTAATCGGCAACAGGTTGGTAACTTAAACCATCCAAAGCGGTGGTAATTGCAGCAGGAGATCCCGTTAAGGTCACACTGCCCGTACCGTTATTCGTAATCGTAACCCCTGCTGTTGCCAGTGCCGTTAAGCTGCCGTGTGCCACAGAAATCGTGGTGGCCACAGAAGCACTGTCTATATCGGTAAGGCTTATCGCATTGCCATTAGCAGAGCTAAAGACCTGAGCGGTGTCCTCATTCGTGGTTTGAGCACCAGGGACGCTGTTGGTTGGGGCATCAATAACCGGATTGACTGTGACGTTCACTGTCGCCGTTTCCGTAACTCCGCCGGAAGTCACTGTGTAGGTAAAACTGGTGCTGCCATTGTAATTAGCGGTTGGGGTAAAGTTTAAAGTGCCGTCATTATTTAACAGCACTGTGCCGTTGGCTACCGTTACGGTGTTGCCTGCGGTAATAGCTGTACCATCAATCGCAGTGATGGTATGGCCTGCGTTTTCAAAGGTATCATTGGCATTCACATCATAAGTAGCCACCGTGTCTTCATTCATGGTTATTGCATCGTTGGCAATATCCACGACTGGATTGACTGTGATGGCAATGTTGTCCGTATCGCTTAAGGCGCCATCATTGGTGACTATGGTTAAGTTGTCAGCACCGTTGTAATCGGCAATAGGTTGGTAACTTAAACCATCCAAAGCCGTGGTAATTGCAGCAGGAGATCCCGTTAAGGTCACACTGCCCGTTCCGTTATTCGTAATGGTAACACCTGCTGTTGCCAGTGCCGTTAAACTGCCGTGTGCCACAGAAATCGTGGTGGTCACAGATGCGCTGTCAATGTCAGTAAGGCTGATGGCATTGCCATTAGCAGAGCTAAAGACTCGAGCCGTGTCCTCATTCGTCGTTTGAGCGCCAGGAACGCTGTTAGTTGGGGCATCATTAACCGGATTGACTGTGACGTTCACTGTAGCCGTTTCCGTAACTCCGCCGGAAGTCACCGTATAGGTAAAGCTGGTACTGCCATTGTAATTGGCGGTTGGAGTAAAGCTTAAAGTGCCGTCGCCATTCAAGAGCACTGTGCCGTTGTCCACGACCACCGTGCTGCCTTCGTCAACCGCAGT